>NZ_BSEI01000003.1:0-681491 GCF_030268125.1 Bacillus sp. YKCMOAS1 | reverse complement strand
GCCCTGAAAACATCTCAAAAAGGTTTATATGGCCTCACCGCCACCAACGGCTTCAGCGAAGCGATCACAGGCCGAGATATGTTTGGAAACAAGATCTCAAAAGAACAGCAGGAAGCGAGTATGAATGCGGCGCTGGGAATGCTTTTGCCATTTGGGGCGAAAGGGTTTCATGGGAAAATGGGAATTAAGAAAGGTGAGAAAAATTCTTTATCTCCAGGTAATGGATTAGCTACACATGAATCCAGAGGTGGGCACTTAATAGAAAGACACGTTGGGAAAACAGATAAAGAACTATTAGAAAGATTGAAAAGTAATCCTAAAATTACGGGTTCTTCTACTTTTAATGATAGAATGACTGCAGAAAAAGTTGCTGATTCAGTTTTGGGTGATCCTAAGAGTGTTGATAAAATACAAAAGTGGTTATCTGACCCCAACAGTAGACCTACTTTACAATTAAAATATAAGGGTGATGGAGAGGTAATTGGCAAAAGTGTTTCGAGAAATTCAGAAGTAGTCGAGAATGTTACAAATGCGAAAATTATATTGAAAAAAGATGAGAATGGCGGTTTTATTTTAACAGGATACCCTGTTAAATAGAAAGAAGGATGATAAAATGAATGAGAGTTACAGATATTTAGAAGAGTTAGAAGATTTTTTAGGTGGCACATTTCATCAAGATATCGATTCACCAGAAGAAGCGATGGATGAGTTTATTCATGAAGCAAGCAAAGAATGTCTGGTGTCTACTATAAAGGATTGTCAGGATTTTTTGAATAGTACTTTAACAATACAGGAAAAAGAAAGCTTTATCGAAAACAATGCAGAAATCTACTTTCCGGCGATCTCATTAAACCCTTTACAGTGGTTTAATAAAATAATAGAGGAAATGAAAGAAGCAGTGAAAATGAAGTAACAAAATGAACCTTGATTGGCTAATGCCTTTCAAGGTTTTTTTGTCTCTATTGGTAAACAAACCGAGAAAAAGAGGATCTTTTTCTACGTGGATCATCGTATGATATAGATAAACAAATCGAACGTGAATATTTTGTCCAGAAGGAATAACCTGAGGATGCTGGCATTGAGCACTTTAAGTGCCTTGTACTTAGCTGGCACTTCAGTCAGATCTTTTTTATATTTACTGATAAATTCTTTATTGGAGCAAAGGATTGAACAGGTTTGTAATTTGAGGTTTTAAAATGGTAAATGATCAGTTGGTCAATGTTATACTAACCTCAATAGATATAGGGAGGCATCCACTTTGAAGCCATTTTGGGAGAAAGAAGAAGAAAGTCCTTTCACTTTAGAAAAGATAGATGAGAAAAAAATTCGTGAAGCAGAGGCGAGACTTGGTGTCACTTTACCTGATACATATAAAAAGCTCGTTTTAGAATGGAACGGTGGTTTTACAGTTCGTAATGCTTTTCCAACCGAAAATCCGAATTCTTGGGCAGATGATCATGTTCAATTTGATCATCTAAGAGGAATTGCCATAGGTGATGGAATTATGACTAGCCCTCAGTTAAGTGATGAATTGGAGCTGCCTCAGGGACTTGTTTTCATCAGCGGAGAAGAAGATACATGGATCGCAATGGATTATCGAGAAACGAAAGAACACCCGTCTATTCACTATTTTGATTTAGAGATGGGAGTCGATTTTAAACTGGCGGATACTTTCGAAGATTTTATTGAGCAGTTATATACAGCTGAAGATGCGATGATCGAGGTTGTAGAGATTGATGAGGAATCTTCTGAATTATATATAAGTAGAGAAGAACTTGAACTCATATTTGAGAGAGGAGACCTTTGTCAGCAGAACCTCTTTAAAATGGCACATTATCCAATGGAAGACATTGAAGAGATTGAATGGTTTTTCGATCGTATGAAAAAATGCATCAAACAGATAAAAGATCAAAATGTCTTGTACGAAGCAGCCACTACTGTTCACTCAATCCTTTTGTTAAATCCAGAAATGCCAAGGAATGACCGTATCAATAAAGAGTTGCAAGAGATTGCCGAGTTTCTAGAAAATAGTGGTGAGCCTAATACCGCTTTTTTGGGAGAAGACATTCATACGATAGTGAAAGAATAAAAGCCCTTGAAATGGGCTTTTAAAATGTAGTTTAAGACCTCTTTTTATTTAAAGTTTTCATGATGAATAATGCTATATATGAAGCAATGAATGAGCCTAAAGTGTAAACAACTGACCACCCTAAGAAGGAGACATTAAAAAGTGTAAATGTCAGGATGAGCAAAATGATAAAGCTCACAACTGGCATGAAATAAACCTTTTGTACTAACAATGTGACGATAAAAGAAGCGATGATCATACTTACTGGAAGCAAGCCGAATACGAATTCTAAATGAGTCATACCAATTCTCCCTTTAGAATCACCTATTAAATATTTTGAGAATATCATTTCTATTTTGTTCTAACATCAAAAAGTCATATTCAGATACATGATTATTATCCAAGATTTTGTCGAGACCTTTTATCTTTAAAGAATTCAATCTTTTTCCCTTTTGGTATGAATGAGAAGAGATTTCATATTCTCCCGACTTTTTTTGGTTTAATAAGTAGATATGATCAGAATTAAAATAGACAAACTTAACTTCCCGTCCCTCTTTTTGCTCTAAGGAAAAGGATCCTTCTGGTTTCATCGTTTTTGTGTTAAATGTATAAATCTTAGAATTTGCAGTTAAGTGATATAAAATATCGTCTTTTATATAGAAGTGCTTTTCATTTGGTGGAATTAGTTGATCTTCACTTTTATAGCTACCAAGTAAGTATGCTCCCCTTAATTTTTTCTTTTCTATATCAAATACTGCTACTTTAAAAGACACATCCTTAGAATCTTCAGGAGTGTGATAGAGGATAAAATAAGCTAATTTGTCCTTAATGATAATATTTGAATAAACTTCCCAGTCTTCATTGATGGGCTTAACATGACCCCCATTTTGAAGAGTCGGTTTGTGCTCTAAATTTAATTCATGAAAAGTAGATTGATCAGTATCCATATCTTGATTGATCACGTAAATTTTATCTTCGTCGTTACCTGTACTAACAAAGTATCCATTTAAAATTTGCTCGTGAAAGTTTTGACTGTTGCCCCATCTAATTAAACTTTTATAGTCCTTCTCTCCAAAACCTTGGTTGTTTAATGTATAAAATATTTCTTTATTCTTTAAATATCCATTAGCTTGTCCATAACCAGTATGTACTTTATTTTTGAACTTAAAGTGAGAAGTTTTTTTTCCAAGAATATTTATTTCTGAAGGGTTTTCTTTCAGTAACATTTGATCACCTTGAGCAATAGAACCTAATTCGATTGCGTCACCTTTTGAGATAGTTAATTCACCTTTTTTATTAATATATATTGTGTAGCTTCCTTCACGCTGATAATCAATTGATGCTGAAAGATAAATGGTAGCTAATTTGTCATTTAGAAATGAAGGTTTGAACTCATTTTCTGATACAGATGTAGTATTTTCTTTAATGAATAAATTTTTTAGTAGAAAATAGGATGAAAACAAAACAAAACCAATGATGATGCTAATAATTATTTTTTTCTTGGGTCTCATTTTCAAAACAACCTTTCTCATTAGGGCTTGTATAATGAAAAGAATATTCTTAAAAAAATTTACTCCCTTTAGAGAGAATGAATATTCTCTAAAGGGAGTTTAGTTTATTTAACTTTTCTCACCAACTTTGTGTACCCTGAATCCCGAACATCTCGAGGATAGACTCCTAGTCCTCCATTTTTGTCTATATCAATCTTTGCTTTCAATTTAAAGGCAGACCAAATTAACTTTGAACAATTTTTACTTCCATAATGACCGGTTGTTCGATTTGTAGCAAAATTATATGAATAACCATCTTTCTTAATACGTCCTTTTCCCCAGTTGACTGCAGCATTTTTTTTCTTTGTTGCTACTTTAACTGATTTAACCACTGCCCCTTTTTCTACTTTTCGTTTTTTAGCTGAAATTGAACGAACACCGAGTTTTGGAACTGACTCCACAATATGGGTCTTTTTGTAGTACATTCCTACATGTCCATGATTAAGACCCCATGTGTCTGCATTTGTATAATAGATATTTCCTTTTTTACTATTTCCTATTATTTTGGTACCTTTATTATTCCCTAAAGTTGTGACTTCTCCTTTATTTATATTTTCCTCCTGTGATTTTAGTTCACTTTGTATTTGCTCTAATATTTCCATTTCTGATTTTTTTTCATTAATAACAATATTATTTATATCTTTCATTAATTCTTCTTTTTTAAGACCAGGATTCTTTTCTAAAATGAAATGAAGAATATGATCTTTGGTAGAGACTTTTTCTTTTGCTGAGACAATGTTCCCGAATCCAAGAGTAGTAAATAATAAAGCTGACGTAGCTGTAGTAGATAATACTAATTTTTTTAACTTCATGAAAAATCCTCCAGTTGAATTTTTTGGAATTATTCTCTACCTATATTGTCAAATAAACATGTCGCTTTTAATTTCAGCAAGGTACTTAAAATTAAATTTCATATTGATAATTGTAAGAATTTGGAGATATGAACTTTTTATTTTATCAATTTTCTTTAGCAATGAAACAACAATTTTTCACATGTATATTTGTATTAGGTTTGAGAAAAGTCAATTTAAATAAGATTGATTTCATAGTAAGAAAATAAAAATTTCTGTGAATTGAAAAATTCTAATGACCCCTCCCTATTTCATAGTTATAATGTAGTTGTTAAAGTATTTCTAATACTCTATAACTACTCTTATTGATTATTTTGGCATAAGTCAAAATAATCAATGACCATATAATAACATTTAAACCAAAAATATGTTACTTTGTAACAAGATGTAATTATATTGTAACATATAAATAATATGACAAATTATCCAATTGCATTGAATTTGATCATTTTTATATGTTATATATTTCCTGGTTTCTGGTGTCGTTAGAAATTGCAATTAAATAAAGTATAGTAACTTTATATGACAAAGAGGAGGATGGTTTAAGATGATGCACGCAGGAAGATTACGTCAGCAAACTTTGAACAATCAGTAATTTCATATGTTCAAAGGCTCTGTTTTTATCAAACGGAGGAGTCTGCACATTTTTAATGATCTTCAGCGGGAAAGTATGCAATTTCACTAGAAGACAGGCAGATAATTGTTCTGTCTTTTTTGTATGTTTTTATAATACAAAGAAAGGCATAAGTCTAGCTTTGTTTACTTTGACCACATAAAGTGGTTTTTTGTGATGATTTTCTTGATGCCTATTGATCATGACTAAATGAGCAATTGGAGGAATGGATATGAATAGACTAGAATTAAAGCAGTTAGCCAATCATCACGGATTAGAAATTTCAGAGAATACCATCAAAATAAATGAATCAGGTGTTGATTTCCGTGTCGCACATGTTGAAGATTCAAATGGTGTTAAATGGATATTAAGAGTGCCTCGCAGACCTGAATCAATGAAACATACCTTACAAGAAAAAAAGACATTAGATCATATTAGTAAGAAGGTTCAATTTCAGATCCCTCAGTGGTCAATCTTTACAGAAAGTCTGATTGCTTATAAACAATTAGAGGGGGTACCGGCGGCTAGTATTGATGTGGAGAAGCAATCGTATGTGTGGAGTTTTGACTCAACGAATGTACCGCAAGTTTATTATGAATCCTTAGGAAGAGTTTTAGCGAATGTACATTCTTTAGATCAACAGCCTTTTAAAACGATCGGTGTGGAGATGCTCAGTGCTCATGAATTAAGAGGATCAATGAAACAGCGAATGGAACGTGTCAAATCGCAATACACCATTAACAGCGGTTTATGGGAGCGCTGGCAAGAATGGCTAGCTAAAGATTCTTTATGGCCGCCTTTCGCGGGAGTGAAGCATGGAGATTTGCATCCTGGTCACATTCTGATTGATGAAAATCATTGTGTGACGGGGGTGATTGATTGGTCTGAAGTGGGGGTTGGTGATGTATCTGCAGACTTTTTGTCGCATCAACTTCTCTTTGGGAAAGAAGGGTTAACAAAACTTATCCATGCGTATGAAAAAGCAGGCGGGAGAACTTGGCAGGGAATGGATGAACATATAATAGAACTTCTGACTACAAGTGCGATCACTGTGGCCGAGTACGCACAGAGATCAGGATTGAAAGATATGCATGAAGCTGCAGCGTACATGTTGGCAAACGAGAGCTAATCAATCAGAACGAATCCAAGAAAAGCCTCTGAAAAGGGCTTTTTTTTAATCTAATTCATGAAAAAAATGTTTGAGTTGATCGATCAAATGATCCATAGTCCAAGAAAATAAAAGGTATAAGCACCTTTATCTGTCTTGAGCTATAAGTTACAATTTATCCAAAATCCATTAAAATAAAGAAAAACTGATAAAGGAGCAACCACATGAATTTTAATTTAAATGAAGCTTTGGATATGTTGAGTCGAACTCCTCACACGTTAGAAAGTCTTTTGTCGGGTTTATCGAAGGATTGGCTTCACAGCCGTGAAGGAGAGGGGACGTGGAATCCAGTTGAAGTCATTGAACATTTGATTGAAGCAGAGAAATTCAACTGGATTCCTCGATTAAATGTGATTCTAGCTGATGGAGAGAATACACCATTTCCTGCGTTTGACCGCTACTCTCATTTGAACCAATCTGAAAGACAGATAGAACAAGCATTATCTGAGTTTCATCATATGCGGATGGAGAATGTGGCATACATTCAGCGTATGACACATTCAGGCCTTGATTTAGAAAAAAAGGGCGTTCACCCGGAGTTTGGAGTCGTGAAAGTGAGCGAATTACTTTCTGCGTGGGTTGTCCATGACTTCACACATATGTCCCAGATTGTTCGAGTCATGGCGGAACGATATCGAACCGATGTGGGCCCGTGGAGCACTTATTTAGGGATTTTGAATAGGAAATAAATGTTTAATGGTGCTTGGCGGCCCACTCAGATTGAAGCATGGCATATTGATATTCATCGACCCAATGTCCCTTCGACATATAATTTTGCAGCAAATGTCCTTCGCGTCTCATTTCTAAACGTTCCAGCACTCGAATGGATTTTTCGTTGCGCACATCTGTAAAGGCAATGATTTTATGTTTGTTTAGTGTCATAAAAATATATTCGAAAATTGCACTTAGAGCTTCATGAATATAGCCTATTCCTTGGTATTCAGGCGCGAGTGTAAAACCTATTTCAACAATTCTCGGCTCACTGTCAAGTGTATGAATGGCGCAATCTCCTATCAGCTGATTGGATTCAGATAAGGCAATAGCGTATTGAAACCACGTCCCCGGTTGATTAGGTTTTTGTGTCATTTGATGTTGAACAAATGATTCAGCATCTTCGTACGTGTAGTTTTCCCAGGATTGAAATTTTGCAATAGAGGAATTTGCTCGGTATTGATAAAATGCTTCAATATCCTGCCTGTCAAATTGGCGAATAACAACCCGGTTTGTTCTTGTAAATATGCTGTTTGCATTCTTCATGTGTTAACCTCACTTTTTAGTTTGTTCTTGATTTGAAAAAGTCTATCAGCCATTCAGATAGCTGCTGTTGTGCTTTGCTGACAAATCGATCTGCATAATAAATTAATTCCAAGTGCCGGACAGGTGCTGGCTCAGCAATAGGAATCGAAACAATATTAGACCACGTCGAATGTTGTTTTAGTAATCCTCTTGGCTGAATGGTTGCACCGATCCCGGCTTCAACCAGCTGCAATAGCGAAAATGCGGATCCAACCTCCATGGCAGTGTCTAGTTCAACACCCTGTTCTTTACATACGTTATCTACTAAATCCCTTCCTAGATATCCCTTCGGATACATGACCAACGCATGCTGAGTCAGCTCTTCCAATGTCACTTCACTCTTTTGGGCCAAATCACTTTCTGAATGAACAAATAATTCGTACGGCTCACTTCCAAGTGGAATTTGAACGAGACGCTTATCTGCAGGCCCTCGCAGCCCGATGCCGAGATCCACTTTATGCGAAAGGACTTCTTCACGCACGAAGATATTTGAATATGCCTTCAAATTGGTTTCGGGGTAAAGTGTTTTAAATTCTACAAAAAGTGGCACCAGCTGAAAATCAAGATCGGAGGGGAGGACTGCGAGACGAACGGTTCCTCGTTTTTCCGATAATAGTTCTTTCATCGCATTTTTTGCATCTCTTTCAGCTTGAAGCATTTTCAAGCCATATTGATAAAGCAGCGAACCAGCTTCGGTAGCCACGACTTTTTTACCGATTCGATCAAAGAGCGGCATTCCAACTTCTGCTTCAAGCAGTCGAATTTGCTGGCTAAGTGTCGGCTGTGATATGCCTAGCTGCTCAGCGGCCTTTGTAAAATGTAAATGATGATATACAGCCATAAAATAGGTAATATGCCGGGTATCCATTTGTCCTCCTTTCATAAATGATAGCCTTTTCCTATCATCATAATACGATTTATTGTATTGATCAATGGATGCAGCAGTTTTATACTCAAAGTAACCTTAACGAGATGAAAGAAGGGTATTGATGAAAAAAATATATTATTTAGCCGCTTTATTTTTAGCAGCATTAAACTTACGTCCAATCATTACGTCCGTGGCTTCCATGATGAGCATGATTCAATCAGAGCTTGGTGTAAACGCACTGACAGCAAGTCTTTTGACCACTTTGCCTGTCCTTTGTATGGGGGTATTTGCTCCTGTTGCGACGATACTCAGTCGGCGTTTTGGTTTAGAAAGAACGCTGTTTTTCTCAATTCTTCTTATCACGATTGCCACCGCACTGCGTGGTACAAGCCAATCGGTTGCTATCCTGCTCATGACTGCGTTTGCAGGAGGGGTAGGGATTAGCTTTGCGGGTCCTTTATTGTCTAGTTTTATTAAAAAATATTTCCCGAGAAATCCTGGTATTGTTAGTGTGTATTCAATTTCGATGACAATAGGTGCAGCGCTCGCTTCCGGCTTCACCATTCCGATTTATCTACGCAGTCAGCATCACCTTACGTTAGCTTTGTCCTGCTGGGCGATTCTAGGGGTGATTGCCCTTATTCTATGGGTCGGTTTAGTTCGCAAAAATGAGCAAAGTGATCATGTAACCTTACCGTTAAAATTGCCGCTGAGAAACAAAAAGGCGATTCAATTCACCTTGTTCTTTGGCTTTATGTCCAGTATGTTTTATTCTTTGACGGCATGGATTTCACCGATTGCTCTTAGCTTTGGAAACAGTCCGCAATATGCTGCCATGCTCTTGACCATATTTACACTCATTCAGATTCCGGTGGCACTACTCGTTCCAGCGGTCGTTACTCGATTAGGAAAACCGAAATTATTTCTCATCTTATGCAGTCTGTCTGAACTCATTGGTCTTATCTTTCTTCTTCTGCCAATGCCGATCTTGCCAGCCGTCATTTTCCTAGGGATGGGTGCAGGTGGATTATTTCCTTTAGCGCTTATGCTCCCGATTATGGAGACGAATACTCCAGAGGAAGCCGGAACCTGGTCAGCGATGTCGCAAATGGGCGGGTACATCGTGGGTGGATTCGGTCCGTTTTTCATTGGCTTGGTTTTCGATCTAAGCGGACATTTTTATGCTTCCATTGTGGCAATGCTTGTCATCGTCATGCTGATGATTGGCGTTCAGTTATCCATGAATCTCGGTAAAAAACGCGAAGTGGGATCCAATTAAAGATAAATTGAAATCGCCATAGCCTATTCCTAAATAAATAGGCTATGGCGATTATTTTTTTAGAAGCTGCACTTGAACCATTTATCGTGCAAGATATTTTTCAACTTTACGGGTGGCCATTTCTGCAGCTTCCATGATCATTTCACCTAATGTTGGGTGAGGATGAATCGTCATTGCTAAATCTTCTGCTGTAGCGCCAACTTCAATAGAGAGAGCTAGTTCTGATATAAGAGTAGATGCTTCAGTCCCTACGATTTGTGCCCCTAGAATAAGACCAGATTCAGCATGGGCTACAATCTTCACAAAACCTTCTGGTTCTTTTAATGCAAGCGCTCGGCCATTAATGGAGAACATTGCTTTCCCAATGACAGTCGGAATGGATTTTTGCTTGCAATCCGTTTCGCTTAGTCCAACACTCGTCAATTCTGGGCTGGAAAAAACAACAAGTGGGATCGCTTTATAGTCTATCATCGAAGGTTTACCAGCGATTGCTTCTGCTGCAACTTTTGCTTCATAGGAAGCTTTATGAGCCAAAGCAGGCCCCTCTGTGATATCACCAATCGCATATATGTGCGGGATGGATGTTTTGCATTGTTCATCAATTTCAATTCGTCCGTGAGAAGGAATAGACAACCCGATAGAATCAAGACCTAATGTTCCATCTGTATTCGGTTTTCTTCCGACAGTAATCAGTGCATATTCCGCTTTCACCGTGTAGCTTTCTTTCTGTTTCTCATAATGAAGGTCAATTCCGCTCATATGCTGCTCGGCATCTGTGACGTTTGCTCCTGTAATCAGTGTGATTTTATCTTCTTTCAATTGACGAACGACAGGCGAGACAAGTTCACTTTCAAAGCCAGGTAATACATGATTGCCGCCTTCCAAGATGGTGACATTTGTTCCAAACCTAGCAAACATCTGTCCTAATTCAACCCCAATATAACCACCCCCAACTACAACAAGGCTTTTAGGGATCTCGGGAAGGGATAGAGCTTCAGTGGAAGACAATATACGACCGCCGAAAGGGAGTGATTTAATTTCAATTGGACGGGAGCCGGTTGCTAGTATAAGGTGTTTGAAGTTGATTTGCTTTTCACCTTTTTCTGCATGTTGAATGACCGCTGTATGCTGATCGATCAAGCTTGCATCGCCTTCCAGTATGGTAACTCCCGCTGACTTTAACAAAAATTGTACGCCTCCCGCTTGTTTGTCCACAACCGCTTTTTTGAACGCTTGAGCTTCCTTGAAAGAGCCGCCTGATTGAAAACCACCCCATTGAGTGCGGAGCTTGAACCGCTCTGCTTCTGCTATTAGCGCCTTAGAAGGGATACAGCCTACATGGGTGCATACTCCACCTAACTGATCACGCTCTACAATTGCTGTCTTCATGCCGAGATGAGCTGAACGTAATGCCGCCACATAGCCTCCCGGACCTGATCCAATTACTAATGTATCTACTGTGTCTAAATGAATCATTTCTTGCACCTCCAACTTTAAAATATGATGATCATAATATATTATAGTCATCATATTTTAATGAAGTCAATCCCATCTGAGAGAGGAAAGATGGATTTCAGTCAATTGACACAAGATAATATGATGAATATAATATTTTGATAAGAAGGAGGTTAGGTAGAGGGATGCCTTATCCGAAAGGTCATAAGTCAAAAGTGAGAGAGCAGATCATTGCAAGTGCTGCACGAGCATTTCGAACAAATGGCGTTCGTAATATCAGTTTGCCATTCATTATGAAAGGAGCAGGCCTAACTCATGGAGGGTTTTATGCTCACTTTAAGAACAAGGATCAGTTGGTGATAGAGACTTTTCATTTTGCTATCACTGATACGATCAAGCTGCTGCAAAGTGTTGCAGACAAGAAAGCAGACCAGCCTCGAATTCAGACGATCATTGAATTCTATTTAAGTTCGGTTCACCGTGATCAGACGGAGGTCGGCTGTATACTGCCTGCGCTGGCAGGAGAAATTGCTCAATTATCGCAAGAGGTACGGAATGCTTATACCGATGAATTGAAACGATTTATGGAGTTTATAGCTGATGCTGGAAACATAGATCTCTCTACGAGTTACGCACTAGTAAGCAGCATGATTGGTACAATTGCTCTTGCACGTGCTGTCAATGATTCGCAGTTCAGTGATCAATTGTTACTGGCAGGCATAATACAGGCAAAACGCGTTTTAGAGGCGAATTAACATTCAAATAAAAAACACAGGGGATGTTGCGATGGTGATTAGAGAAGCAAGCATAGAAGATTATCCAGAATTAAGACAAATCTATTTAGAATCCCGGCGCCAAAGCTTTCACTGGCTCAATCCAGAAGAACTCAATCTGCAAGATTTTGATCAAGATACGCAGGAAGAGCAAATTTTCTTAGCTGAGGAGAACAATAAAATCCTCGGATTCATTTCTCTATATGTACCCGATCGATTTATTCACCTCTTGTTTGTACATCCAGAAGCTGCGGGCCAAGGGGCTGGAGATCTGCTGCTCAAACAAGCGATAAAAGTTTTGGGAACACCGGTCACCCTCAAATGTGTCTCCGAAAATCACAAAGCTTTATCTTTTTATCAAAAAAGAGGCTGGAAGGCTGTTGTAGAAGAAGGAGAACCTGGGGCAGAATACTGGGTGCTTATTTATGAATAGAAGTCTTTTTATCTTATCATTCGCATGGCCCTTTATAGGGCTTTTTTGCGGTTTCTTTTCGGTGTCGAATGGTTCATACAATGATAATATATGTCATTATAGGGAAAATAGAGGAAGGGGTAAGGGCTGATGGAGAAAGTGCTTTCTTCTCACGTCGGTTTGAAAATCAATGAATGGTATTATCATATTCAAAGATTTCACGTACCGGACGCCGAAGCATATAAAGAGGAAATCAAATCAATGCTTGATCATATGGAAGAAAATCAAGATTTATTATTGTATTTCTCACTCATGGAGTTCAGACATAAATTAATGCTTGATTACTTGAATCCTTTAGAAAATGGGAAAGAGCGGGCTAACTTCAAGGAACTCGCAATGAAGATCAAAAGGGACCAAGAGAAATTAACAGGATTGCTCGAGTATTACTTCAATTTTTTCTACGGCATGTATGAATTTGAAAACTATGAATACCTAAATGCGATTACCTTCTATAAACGGGCAGAAAAAAAGCTGTCTCTTGTCAGTGACGATATTGAACGGGCCGAGTTCAATTACAAGATGGCTGAAATCTATTACCACATGAAACAAACCCACATGTCCATGCACCATATCGCACAGGCGATAGAATGTTATCGAGAAAAAGATACATACACAGTAAGAGAAATACAATGTTCTTTTGTGATTGGATTAAACTACATAGATATGGGCTGCCCCGAAAAAGCAATACCCCATTTTCAACACGCACTAGAAAAAGCCGCCGACAACTCAACAAAACGATTAAAAGGATCAGCACTCTATAATTTAGGGTTGAGTTATTTTCATAACAAAGAAATAGCCCAAGCAATAATTCACTTTAATGACTCAATTCGAGCATTTAGAGAACAGGGATACGAACATTTAAATAGAATCTTAGACCCGCTTATTATGTTGTCAAAAGCCTACTTCAAAAAGAAAGAACAGGATTTAGGTATATATGCTTTAAATAACGGTATAGAACTATCTGAAAAACTGAAAGACCATGTGCTGTTATTGATATTCAAATTTTTAAGATCACTATACGTTGACAACAATTTTGAGCAGTTGGAAAAAATAATGGAATTGCTAGAAATAAAGTCAATGTATCCTGATCTAGAAGATTTAGCAAAAGATGCTGCAAAATATTATAATGAAATGGGAGATAAAGACAATGCGATGCTTTTTTATGAGAAAATTCTTTATTTCCAAACTCAAGTGAAGCGGGGGGACTGTCAGTATGAAATTTAAAACGTTATCAGTTGTATTCGTGATGATCAGCGTTATTAGTATTGTTGGTTATTTTACATCTGAAGTGACAGCAAGTCATGATGAAGCTAGGAGAGGTCATACTGCAAGTATCGGTTACACTGCTTAAATAAAAAGCCCCTTAAGGGCTTTTTATTATGCTATGAATAAAGAATATTTTTTCCATAGAAAAGATATTGAGGAGGAAGTAAAAATGACAATGTTAAAATCAACATTATATTAGAAGGATTTTTATTATGTTTTTTGCTTTAACCTTTATGATTAGCTTGTTTAACATGGCTGTGTTTCCAGGAACGCCAGCGTCTTATTATATTGGCCTGGTTTGTAAGATGTTGTTTATCAGTTTGTTAAATGGTTTGTTTTTCGGAACAATCATCTATTTGATTGTCGTCTTTCTCAATGCTAAATCTTCAAAAGAAAATCAATAACGAGCGAGCGGCTAAAGTCCGTTCTTTTTTATTTTAAAAATGACAGAGAACATGTATGATCTAGATCGCACATTACATTATTTTTAATATCCTACTGCATTCTATTTTAAAGGATGTTACCGTTGTTTGTAAGGAATGATTGGCCAGTCTTCCAATACGAGTTGGAGGGAAATCATGAATTACAAAATTGAAATGATAACGAATATGAAAATGGTGTATATGAGAAATATAGGATCATATGGCAGCAAAGAGAATCTTGAGATGATGAAGAGATTTAAGAAATGGATCAAGCAACATCAATTAAATGATGAATTAAAGGAATATGGTATATATGGTGTTCCTCAAGATGATCCTGGAAAAATTCCATCAGAAAAATGCAGATACGACCTCATGCTTATGACAAATAGAGATTTCTCAAATGACCAAATGGTTCAGACTGGTCATTTTGAAGGGGGAACGTATGCTGTGTTTACAGTGACACATACAACCGAAAAAGTGAATTTATTTTGGAGACAATTTCCTCAAATGATCCAAAACAATCAATTGAACATGCGTCAGGCACCTATTATAGAGCGATATAGAGAAGAAGAAGGCGTGTGTGAGTTCTTACTACCTATCTTTTAAACACTTTATCAAACTGCAATGAAAACAGACCTCTTATGGTCTGTTTTCATGAATATGAAATGTTTAAATATTCTACGACTCGTTCTTTTAAATAACGATACTGATCCTCATTCGTATCTTGAAATGCTTCTTCTCGATTTGAAGGTACATCCATATAAACGATTTCCTCAGAGAATTGTGAAGAAGTAAAGTCGATTCTTGTTCCATTCACTACGTTGTAAAAGTGCCATCCGTTGGGTAATGCGGTTTTGTTTATTTTTCCGCCTAAAAGATCATGTACGACTAAAGAAGTGACGCCACATTGTCCGTTTGCCGGGTTGTCTTTACTCCATTTTGAACTAGATTGAGAAGACCATGCTTTATAAAGAGCATCAATGATTTCGTCTGTCGTGTAGAGGTTCATCATAAAAATCCTTTCTATTTAAAAAGTGAAATGAATGTAGTATCTGTTTAGTCTATAGTAGATTTTTTTTCAATCAAAATCCAGATGCTATACTATGGCTAAACCAATATAACAATGAAGATTCATGACAGGAGGAGCTTGGTGTGGTATTCATCATAGGTATTGTAATCGCTTATATTGTTGCTATTTTAGGCTTTACTGTTTTCGGAGATGTAGGGAATGGGTTGGGGACGGCTCTGAGCATCATCGGGGGAATGGTCATTTTATTCATAGCTGGTAGATTACAAAGACAAAAAGAAAAGAATGAGCCAAACATATTATTAGATAAGATGATGATGCTTTTTCAAGAAGACGGATTTCAGGCTTCAACATACATCTTTTCGCAAAATGTGGATAAAGGCTTTGCGATTGATGATGTACGAAAGGTCATGCGGTTTATTACACATCAACCTGGCGGCTCATCTCGAAAATTCAGGTTTGATGTTACTGAGCTTTCCTTAAAAGAGTTGAAACAAGTTGACATGTTAGAAGATGGTGTGCCGGTTGAACAATCTGTTGAGAGTGATAATAATGAAGAGATCTCGACACTTGAATTGAGATTAACTATGAATGATCAGGAATCATCAACGATCACGCTCACCTTTCTGACATTTGATGTGCCTGTTAGTAAGAGCACCGCAGAATATTTGATTGAACGAGAAAATCTGGAGGAGATTTATCATGAAATTGATTCAATGATGAAATCTGCGGATTAATGAAATGACTGTTCATAAAGAAGAAATCACCATTTGAGGTGGTTTCTTTTTTTATGTCAATCAAGACAAGGCTGGTTCAGTCATTGCGGTTGAATGTTTTTCTCAAAAATGAATAAAGATAGACTAGACACGAAAACGAACATTGATATCGAAATGACTCATGTGATGAGGAGGAAACATACATGCAAAAGCTTTGCAGGGAAGTCTGGATCGAGGTCAATCTTGACGCGATTAAAAGAAATATCGAAGCCATTCAAGCGCATATTCCAAAGAAAAGTAAGATCATGGCTGTCGTGAAGGCGAATGCTTATGGGCACGGTTCCGTGGAGGTTGCGCGGCAGGCATTAGAAAGCGGTGCGACAGAGCTTGCAGTTGCCAGCTTGGAAGAAGGCATTGTATTGCGGAGAGCAAAAATTGAAGCACCGATTCTCGTCCTTGGATTTACCCCGCTCGACTGTGTGAAAAGGGCTGCAACCTGGAAAATTGATCTCTCCGGCCTTCGGGAAGACTGGATTGTTCAAGCAAATGAGATTTTAGCGGAAGAAGAAAGTCTGCCCCGGCTTGGGATTCATGTCAATGTCGATACGGGGATGGGACGATTAGGTGTACGGACAAAGGAAGAGCTGTTAGAGGTGGTGAGGGCGCTTGAAGAGAGTGAAAACCTGAGATGGGATGGAATATTTACGCATTTTTCCACTGCGGATGAGCCTGACCCTGATTTCACACTGCTTCAGCACAGCATTTTTATTGATTTTCTTCGTTTCTTAAAAAAACAAGGCATTACATTGCCCACGGTACATATGAACAATACAGCAGCTGCCATCGCGTTTCCTGAATTTAGTGCAGATATGATTCGGCTCGGCATCGGGCTATATGGACTGTACCCCTCGCAATACATTGAGAGTTTAGACGCTGTTAAGCTAGAGCCCGCTCTCAGTTTAAAAGCAAGGATTGCGTTCGTGAAAGAAATGGTGACAAAGCCAAGAACCGTCAGTTATGGGGCAACCTATGTAGCAAAACCTGATGAAGTTATAGCAACCATACCAATTGGTTATGCAGATGGGTACTCACGAGCCTTATCAAATCGAGGATTTATGCTTTTCCGCGGAAAACGAATGCCGATTGCTGGCAGAGTCACAATGGATATGACCATGATCAGTTTAGGAGAAATGAAAGCAAAGCAAGGCGAGGAAGTCGTTATTTACGGCCGTCAAAAGGGCGGAGAAATTTCTGTCGACGAAATCGCCGAAATGCTCAATACGATCAACTACGAGGTTGTTGCCACTTTAAGCCGCCGCGTCCCTAGGTTTTATCGTCGAGGTGGGAAGATTATTAAAATATCGACGCCGGTGATGTATGTGTGAGGATAAATAACAGGTGCAAATTGAGGATATTTGTTCTGGTGTACAATGATAAAAATTAAATTTTATTACAAATATGTCGATAAAAGGAGGGATATTTAAGATATGGAGGAAAGAAACGATGAAAAAAAGTTTATTTTTAGTGCTTTTGACTATTTTTATGATGGTCACAATTCATCCGTTAAAAGCTCATGCTGCTGAGACAAATGGGTGGACGAAGCGAGCAGACTTACCGGAAGAGAGACTTCATTCTAGTTCCGCAGTAGTAAATGGGAAGATTTTTGTTTTTGGGGGAAGTAGTGAAAAGGCATATAGTAATAAAAATACCTACATGTACGATCCTCACAAAAATGAGTGGATCTCAAAAGCTGACATGCCTAGAGAAAGAACAGATAGTACGGCAGTGGCGATAGGTAAAAAAGTATATGTCATTGGAGGAGCATATCAAGATAGCACAAATACGATTGATATTTATGATGCAGAATTAGATACATGGGCAGAAACACCGATTAATATACCATACTATGCTGTGACAAAAGGTGACATAAGTGCAAGTGTTGTAAATGATAAGATTTATATTCTTGCAACGAATAAAAGTCCTCATCAAGAACATAATTTTTATAGTTATGATACAAAAACAGATAAATGGCTACAATTAAAAATGTTTCCTCAGCAATTTACTGGTATGTCTATGTCAGAAGTCGTTGACAACAAAATTTATGCTACAGGTGGAGAAAGAACAGTTAGTAATCACAAAAATTCCCAAGTATATGAATACAACATTGAAACAAATCAATGGGTACAAACAAAATCACAGTTAAAGTTTTATCAACTAGGGGCTGCATTTACAACATATCAGGGAAAATTGTTCATGGCTGGAGGTCAGTATGATGACAGAGCCAGTCTATTATCACCATATACACAGTTTTATGATGCTAAAACGAATTCTGTGAAAAGAAGCTCGATCAATTTACCTGAAGCTAGAGTAGGTTCAAGTGCTGTAACGATTGAGGATACCATATATATCATAGGTGGACGAAATTTCCAGCAAGATTATCATTCAAAATCGATTAAAAGTGATTACAAATCAGTGATTTCTATCTCACTAAAAGATTTACAAATTGCTGAAGGTGAAACAAAGCCAGATGATGGCACAACCGAAGAACCAAAAGATCAGGACGGAACAAAGCCAGATGATGGCACAACCGAAGAACCAAAAGATCAAGACGGGACAAAGCCAGATGATGGCACAACCGAAGAACCGAAAGATCAAGACGGAACAAAGCCGGGTGATGGCACAACCGAAGAACCAAAAGATCAGGACGGAACAAAGCCGGGTGATGGCACAACCGAAGAACCGAAAGATCAAGACGGAACAAAGCCGGGTGATGGCACAACCGAAGAACCGAAAGATCAAGACGGGACAAAACCTGGTGAAGAATCAACAAAAGGTATACTTTCAATTACCATGATAAACGGGCTGCAAAAGGATTATTTGCTTTCAATGAAAGAAATCAACGATTTTCTAAACTGGTATAAAGAGAGAAGTTTTGGAATTGGCATGAACTTCTATGAAATCAATGATGAACACAATAAAGGTCCTTTCACAAGTAAGAAGGATTACGTTGTGTACCAAAATATCTTAATGTTTGATATCAAGCAATACTGATATTCATAGATTTTGTAAAGCTGCTGATTATAGATCAGCAGCTTTTATTTTTATAGAATTGTCAAAGTTAGGATCAACGTCATGAAAAAAATGCGATTTTTTTAAAAAAATCTGCTAAACATCCTATAATCACGTCCGATAATAGAATTGTCAGGGTTGTTAAGCCCTAGAATAAAGGACTTTTTTCAGACAAGGACGTCTGTCAGGTCCCATATACATGGAGGTAATAGGAAATGAGAATTAACCACAATATCGCAGCACTTAACACATTAAACCGTTTGTCTGCAAACAACGGTGCGAGCCAAAAGAACATGGAGAAACTTTCTTCTGGTCTTAAAATCAACCGTGCAGGAGATGACGCTGCAGGTCTAGCAATTTCTGAAAAAATGCGTGGACAAATCCGCGGTTTAGAAATGGCATCTAAAAACGCACAAGACGGTATCTCTCTTATTCAAACAGCTGAAGGTGCATTGACTGAAACTCACTCAATCCTTCAACGTGTTCGTGAACTAGTCGTACAAGCTGGAAACACTGGTACACAGGATAAAACTACTGATCTTCAATCTATTCAAGATGAGATTAAAGCTCTACAAGAAGAAGTAGATGGTATCTCAAATCGTACAGAGTTTAACGGTAAAAAATTGTTAGATGGTACATTTAAAGCTCCTGTTGATCCTGCAGCACCAACTGCTACTGAGAAATCTTTAGTATTCCAAATCGGTGCTAACTCAACTCAACAAATTTCAGTTAACATTGAAAAAATGAGCACTGATGCACTAGGAGTTAAAGATCCAGCTGATACAACTGGAAGAGCAATCTTAGCTAATCAATCTGTGAAAGATATTGATGTAACTAAATTTGCTGATAATGCTGCAACTGCAACTGATGTAGGTTTTGATACACAATTAAAGATTGTTGATTCTGCAATCAACCAAGTATCTGCTCAACGTGGTAAACTTGGTGCGGTTCAAAACCGCCTAGAGCACACAATCAATAACCTTGGTGCATCTTCTGAAAACTTAACAGCTGCTGAGTCTCGTATCCGTGACGTTGACATGGCGAAAGAAATGAGTGAGTTCACAAAGAACAACATTCTTTCTCAAGCATCTCAAGCAATGCTTGCACAAGCGAACCAACAGCCACAAAACGTACTTCAATTACTACGTTAATGAAAAGCCCCTTTATGGGGCTTTTTTTTATGTCTTGTTCTTCGAATTTCTCTTTTTATGATTCTTAAGTCATTTTTGTAAAATGTGAAAAAAGACCTAAAATTCAAGTGTTCTCTAGCGAAACGATCATAATGAATAAGCCTTTTTCCTTATTTGATCCTTTTTTGTTAAACATTCTCTATTATGGTTCGATAAAGGGAATGTAAGGCTTACAAAAAAATCTGTTTTAGAACTTTTGGACATGGATGTCTAATTGGTTCAAACACATGGAGGTAATAGGAAATGAGAATTAACCACAATATCGCAGCACTTAACACTCTGAACCGTTTGTCTGCAAACAATGGAGCAGGGCAAAAGAACATGGAGAAACTTTCTTCTGGTCTTAAAATCAACCGTGCAGGAGATGACGCTGCAGGTCTAGCAATTTCTGAAAAAATGCGTGGACAAATCCGCGGTTTAGAAATGGCATCTAAAAACGCACAAGACGGTATCTCTCTTATCCAAACAGCTGAAGGTGCATTGACTGAAACTCACTCAATCCTTCAACGTGTTCGTGAACTAGTTATTCAAGCTGGAAACACTGGTACACAAGACAAAGATACGGATCTTCAATCTATTCAAGATGAGATTCAAGCATTACAAGAAGAAGTAGATGGTATCTCAAATCGTACAGAGTTTAACGGTAAAAAATTGTTAGATGGTACGTTTAAAGCAGGAGAGGATGCAGCAGCTCCAGATCCAGATGATCCAGATGCAACTCCAACTCCAGCTACTGGTAATGCTTTAGTATTCCAAATCGGTGCTAACGCAACTCAACAAATTTCAGTTAATATTGAAAAAATGAGTACTGATGCATTAGGAGTTAAAACTGATGGGGAAATTGTAGAAAATCAAGCTGTTAAAGACATCGATGTAAGAAAATTTGCTGACAATGATGCAAAAGCAGAAGATGTTGGTTTTGATACTCAACTAAAAATTGTTGATGCAGCTATCAACCAAGTATCTGCTCAACGTGCTAAACTTGGTGCAGTTCAAAACCGTCTAGAGCACACAATCAACAACCTTGGTGCTTCTGCTGAAAACTTAACAGCTGCTGAGTCTCGTATTCGTGACGTTGACATGGCGAAAGAAATGAGTGAGTTCACAAAGAACAACATTCTTTCTCAAGCATCTCAAGCAATGTTAGCTCAAGCAAACCAACAGCCGCAAAACGTACTTCAATTATTACGTTAATGAAAAAGCCCCAATAAAGGGGCTTTTTTTAGTTCAATCAAATGACAGCATGTGCTCTAGACGAAAGTCAGGAACCGCTTCATGGAAAAAAGCTCGGTTGCCTTCATCGTTCTTTTGATCCCATTGCTTCCACCATTCGGCGGTTTCTCCTGAGGTGTCAGCTTGAATCATGTCGTGCAGCTGTTCTAAGTTGATGATTTCTCTCGGTTCTGTTAAGAAAGAATGCATCCGGTGATACACCTCAAGACGTTCAGGCTGTTTTGTGACAATGGCGTATTGTACGTAGCGATTTAAAAATTCTTGTACGAACGTCAAGTGGGGGATGGTTGTTTCTCCTTTTAACTCAACACCGTCCCATGCCATATCAGCAATCGCACAAAGCCACCAGCCAAGTTCACTCGCTTGCTGCATTTGTTGTAATGTGTCCTTTTCAAAAGAGACTCGCTCATTTTTTTGTGCTTGTTTGAGCATACGGTCAAGTGTTTGTGCTTCAAGAGCTGCTTTGGTCATGCCCTGCCCATGAATGGGATCCAATGTACACAAGGCATCGCCCATCACCAATAATCCACTTGGCCAATCCTGCATGTGTTCATAGTGATGTCTTACGCAAGAAGGAACTCTAAATCCTTTTGGTTTTGTAAAGGGCGTTAAATGGGTGATGGCTTCTGCTATCGCGGGATCGCTCAGAGCACCGGTTTCTGAATCAAACTGATCAGCATCCGTTGTTGGATAATGTGAACCGCCGGCTGCAGAAAGAAGCACAGCTACTAAATCATGATCTACCCGTTCAAACAGTCCTGTTGGGATTTGCTTGTCTGGCTGGCCAACTACAACCATTGATTGCAGGGGTGGCGCACCTGATGGTATTTGATAATATCTTGTGCTGTAGCCTAGAAACACACTTAACTCATCAGTTTGTGGCAAGGTTAATCCAGCGTCTTTCAACCATTTTGGCAACTTAGACATTCTTCCAGACGTATCAATCACTAAGTCTGCTTTCATTTCATGAATGCTGCCAGGTTTTACTTGCCGGTCCTTCACGATAAGCCCCATGACTTGATTAGTTCCCTCTTTAAACTGAAGGGAGATGGCTTCATGTTTTTCTAAAAACTGCACACGTTCCTCTGTTACCATTCTTTGCATCAATACCCACTCTAGCATTGCGCGTCTTGTGACGGCGGTTTCTTCTCTATCAGTGAGCGTTAATTCGCCATCTTTTGTAATAAATCGAGAGGTTTGATGCATCGTATTAAATCCGTCCATTTCCAGTAATTCTTTTGTATAACCAGGAAATAGACGTTCAACGATTTGCTTGCCAAGTGGCAGCATTCTATGTGGGTGAAAGGCTTGAGGAGTGCCGAGACGATTCTCAGGAGAGTCTGGCAGTTCATCCTTTTCAATAATCAATACTTGATGATAAAACGTTGATAAAACTTTTGCAGCGAGCATTCCGGTGATACCTCCGCCAATGACGATTGCCCGCTCATATTTCATGGGTTGTGTCACAACATGCGCCTCCATTGAATACACAAAATGGTTACATGACCATTTCATCATATGTTGATTCATTAATTATAGCAAATTTACGCTTGAATATAGAAAGGAAACGTACTTCTTTTTACTCGTAAATATGAAGAATTTCTTCAATCATTATTATTATTTTTAAAAAGTAACTATTAATTTAAGAAGAACGACCGATAAACTATATAAGGGGGTAGAGAAATTGGATATACTACAGAGTATTGTAACAGCAGCACCTTATATGATGCAGATTTTAAAAAATGAAGTAACGATGGGTGTCATTGATCGAGAGAAATTCTTGCTGTATTTGCCATCGAAAGATGTAGATTTTCAAATTCGTGCTGGAGAACTTATTAAACCAGATGATTTAAATATGAAAAAAGCGCTTAGAGGTGAGACATCAAGTATGTTTGTGCCTGAATCGGTTTACGGAATACCGTTAAACGCCATGGGTCTGCCAATTTTTGATGAAAATCAACAAGTGATCGGCGCACTCGCTTTAGGTTTTCCACTTAAAAATCAATTAGAGCTTGAAGCATATATGGAGTCATTAAATGACATCATTCATAGTATTCAAGAAAAGGTGCATGTGGTGGCGGCGCATTCAGAAGAGCTTTCTGCGACAAGTGAGGAAATGACCTTACAAACGCAGCAAACACTTGAAAGCTCGAAAAAAACATCCGATATTACAAAGATGATTAAAGGGATTTCGAAACAAACGAGTTTGCTAGGATTAAATGCGTCAATCGAAGCAGCCAGGGCAGGAAAAGAAGGGGCTGGTTTTAGTGTTGTAGCCAGTGAGGTTCAAAAGCTTTCAAGTGAAACTTCACGTGCAACAGAAAATATCGAAAGCTCTTTGCAAGGAATTTCCTCCAATATACATACATTACTTGAGAGTATGGGACATATGAAAGGTTCATCAGCAGAGCAGGCTTTACTTGTTACAGAGTTTAGTGAAATTGTGGAACGACTGACGATCGTAAGTAAAGAAATGAAAGAATTTATGCAGCATGTGATGTCAACGTAAAAAACGAATCCAAGAGGGATTCGTTTTTTTAATACGCTATTTTCTTTTGTTCCGATCAAAGCGGTAATCGTATGTTTCACCCTTTACCACATTTAAAAATTCATGCCCGATTTGAACAAGCTGTCCATTTTTCCATTTGATGAGGGGGTCTTTATCAGGGTATTTCCAGTAAATCGTTTTCTTTCGGTGGGTGAGCTTGTTTTCAATTTCTGCTCTAACTGCGTTCTCCTTTAGTTTCCCTCCGCTATGTCGATAGGTGTTGATGATATATGTTCCGTCTGGTGATGACATCGAGCGGATAAAGGTTCCGTGAGATACGCCTTGAAGAGAAAAGCATTTCCAGTAAATGATGCCAGCGAAGCTAAGGAATAAGATGACAAGGGTGATGGTGGTTTTCTTTTTTAACATGAATTCCTCCAGATGTAGATCACAATATTTCTAATTTATGAGAGAGAATGCAAAAAGATTCATATAGTCCAAAAGTTCTATTCATTTCAATTATCGGTCATTTTTTCTCAAAATTCAACAGATAGCCGTAAAGATAAGGAAAATTTAAGGATGTTTCATGTCGATAAGTCATTCGAAATCCCTTTACAAAAGAATTTAAGATCAGTAGACTTATGCTCATATGGAGAAATGGGGAAGATGGAATGACGCAAATCATTGATACATATCAAAGTTATGAAGAGCTTTCCGCTCATGAAAGAGAAGGAATCGATTATCAAATTCTTCACGAGCGGAAAGGTGACCAGCTTTTGGTTTTATCCCCTCATGCTGGAGGTATTGAATCTGGCGTAAGTGAGCTCATTCATGAAATCGCAAGTAATCATTCTATGTATTTATTTGAAGGCCTTAAGGTGAAAGGCAATCATGTGCTTCACATTACAAGCACACGTTTCGATGAGCCGGTCTGCCTTTCTCTAGTGCATACCCATCATTACACGTTTGCGCTCCATGGCTACGGGGAAACGGAGATGCTTCAAACATTAGTGGGCGGGACAGACAGAGAAAGAGCGGCGGAAACAGTGAAACGTTTAACGCTTAATGGCTTCCAAGCAGTGCTGCTATCTGAATCTGATCGTTATTCTGGAACACATCCTCACAATATTAATAATCAATGTCTGACGGGAAAAAGTGTACAACTTGAAATCAGTCAGGCGCAAAGAAGAGCATTCTTTAAAGACTTCAGACGGCGCTATCGCCGTGAAACGCAAAATGAGCAATTTTATCGGTACACAAATGTACTCAAGCAAGTATTAAACCTGTATGAATAAACGCCTGCTCCCCTATGCAGAGAGGCTTACGTTTGATAAACAGCTTCTTTTTCCGCGACCTTTTCAGCTTTCATTAAATAAGATGTAAACTCTTGTTGAAAGCGAATGCCTGCTTTCCGCTGTTCGAATAAGGCCAGCCGCTTTTCAGCAAAAGCCCAGGTGACATGAAATGTTTGCGCAATGTGTAAAATGGCTTGCTGCCGAAGGTTTGGAAGCTTCATTTGCATCAGCATAAAGGTTGGCACACAAAAGTGATACATGAATTGTTTAGCTTGAAACTCTTGCAGTTCTCGAAAGAGTTTGTGCATCTTGAAATGATTGCCTGCATGCTTGAGCACATGACAAAGCTCGTGGGCAAAATCCTGCCATTGTTCCTCTGATGATAGAGATCTGTTTAATATAATACTGTAAAGACCTTGATGTTTGATCATCATGCTGCCAGTATCCTCATAGTGGACCCATACATGAAATTCAGAAGCGATCCTTTGCATGTCTCTATAAGCAGGACCGCTTATTTGTAGTTTGGCATATAACCGTTTAATCTCTTCTTCTAAATGGGTTAAAAATCCAGTCATTTAAAAACCTCCAAGCAAACGTATGTTCTGTTTTTGGCGTAAAAGAAAAGTCCATATAGGACTAAATAGCTAATTGAGCTATTGCTTACTTTTATTATCGGCTTATTTTTAACAATTTTAACATAAAATCAAGGAAAAATGGAATTAATTCCTGTTTTTTTCTTCATTTTTACGTTTTCCACTACTAAAATGAGTGATTGAATTCAAATTTTACCATAGTCTTATCACTAAAACAAACTCATGTTGTCTTACGAACGCCACCAATTGATGAGAAAGATCAATTCAATCTAGCAAAAGGGAGTGCAGAACATGGTAGAAATTTATCAAGATTTTATTCCAGTTGGAAACGGTAACCGCCCAGGATACGCCATGACACCGATGTATGTGACGGTGCATAACACAGCAAACACGTCAAAAGGAGCGGATGCGAAAAGTCATGCAGCATATGTGAAACGCTCAACGACAGCGGAAAGCTGGCACTTTACAGTGGATGATCATGAAATCTTTCAGCATCTGCCGTTAAATGAAAATGGCTGGCATGCAGGGGACGGACATGGAAATGGTAATAGAAAGTCGATCGGCATTGAAATTTGTGAAAATGAAGATGGGAATTTCCAGCAAGCGGTCAAACATGCGCAATGGCTTATCCAAAAGCTGCTGAAAGAACATAATATTCCACTAGCTAATGTGGTTACACATCAGCACTGGTCTGGAAAAGCATGTCCGCGCCTGCTTCTCGCTACATGGGATGAATTTAAAAAAGGAATTGAAACGGCAGGAGATCCGGAGACGGTCATCACGTATGTCGTCAAAAGCGGGGATACGTTAACGAGTATTGCTAAAGCTCATGACGTCACAGTACAAGATCTACAGAAGTGGAATAACATTAGCGACCCGAACAAGATTCAAATTGGACAGGTTCTCAAAATTTATCGAAATGATGGAAAAATGATGTATGAGCTGCCAGATGGGATTTTAAAGGTGACTTCGCCTCTAACGAAGGGAGAGCACGTTCGCCTCGTCCAAAAAGCGCTTGCTGCCGTTTATTTTTATCCTGATAAATCGGCTGCAGATAAAGGCATCGATGGTGTTTACGAGGAAAAAACGGCGAATGCCGTGGCACGCTTTCAGCTGGTGAACGGTCTGACAAGTGATGGGGTATACGGTCCTAAAACGAAGGAGAAGCTGCTTAAACTGTTAAATCAGTGAGTGTTTCTGTTTGTATGATTGGATGGCTGTTTCACTTTTTTCAATTAATCGCCTAGTATATGGGGATGGCTGATATTCGGCAAACTGAACATATCTTAGTTGTTTGATTTTTTTTTTCATTTTGGCACCTCAATCGTTGCAGCGTATAGTGTATTGTATGCAAGTCTATGTAAAAATGGAATCAGGACGCGGATTTCGTTCCGCGTCCTTTAGTGTAATCAAGCCTTTTTATTTTTATACTCATCCAGAAGCTGTTCATTCTTTTTAAAAATTCGTTCAGTATGGGGGCTTACCTTATAATCGGCCATACTGATATGGCGTTTTTTCTTTAAAATCTTAAAAGGGTTTTTCTTAGGATTGTTGTTATCCCCTTGAAGTGCGTGGTCCATCTTCATCACCTTCCTCTTCGTCAGGCAAGATTAGGTCATAAATTGTTGTAAGTGATGTCATTAACAAATAGTCGAACTCCGTGACAATCTCATCGGAGGTGAGCTTAATGACAAAATGAGCATCTGCTACAGAAAATGGGATGAGCACCAAATGACCGAAATCATCATAATATACTTCCTGCCTGTCAAGCTTCGCCTGAATGAGAGCCCGCTGGTCAAGTGTCCGAAGCAGGTCATCTTTTTGTTCCTGCGTATCGTATGGACAAAGCACCGCTTGAATATTCATCTTGTCAGCAAAAGAATAAATCAGCCGCTCAATTCCCTCTATATATGCCTCTACACTTCCATAATATACATGGATCGGTTCATTTTTCAATAGGTATTGGTACGTTTTTAGTTTATTGAGGTAAGAATGAAGCAGATCGTTATTTTGTTCAAGGAGTTGATGGGTGTCGGTTTCAAGCTCATGATTTCCGAGTTTCTTAATATAGGAGCTAAGAAAGATGAAAGCATCAGTTAATGCGAAAAAAACGGCAATAATCAAGTAGTGCATCCAATCAGTGAAGATAGAAGAAGGGTCATTTGTCCAGTACACGACAGCACCTGCTACATAAATCCAATACCACGTTTTACGAATGGCAAACATCTTTTCTTTTACTTTTTGTTCAAAGCGCCATACCGCAAATACATACACAGCAAGAGCACCTAGCAATAACCATACAGTCAATTGAAAAAATAATAGCATGTTCTTCTCTCCCATAGACAGATGAATACTTGTTTATTTCTATGGATATGATTGGAAACCCTGCTTCATGAAAAAATGTCCTGCAGGAAAAGGATATTTAAGTGTGCAGACAAATAAAAAAAGACCTGTCAGACAGGTCTTTGAAATTAAAGAATCGCATTTAACACAAAGTATATAAGAGCTCCTAGAGTTCCTGAAATCGGTAATGTAATCACCCAAGTGACAAGCATACGTTTTGCCGTACCCCAGTTTACTCCTTTGACTCTGTGTGCAGAACCTACACCTAGAATAGAAGATGAGATCACGTGAGTGGTACTAACAGGTAAGTGAATAAACGTTGCACCGAAGATAATAGCTGCACCCGTTAAGTCGGCAGATACTCCGTTTACTGGACGAATTTTCATAATTTTACCGCCGACTGTTTTGATAATCTTCCAGCCGCCAATAGAAGTACCTAGCCCCATTGCAAGCGCACAAGAGAATTGTACCCAGAAAGGAATGTCGTCTGTTGTATGCAAATTACCTGCAATTAAAGCCATCGTAATAATTCCCATCGCTTTTTGCGCATCGTTTGTTCCATGGGTATACGATTGCAGTGCAGCCGTTAAGATTTGAACACGTCGGAATTGTTTATTTGTTTTTGCGAGATTGTTGTTTCTAAATATAATTTTGATAATGGTATACACGATATATCCCAATACGAAAGCTAGGATAGGTGAAAGCAAAAGGGCTTGAATGATTTTAATGAATCCCGAATAGTTTAATGCGCCAAAACCGGCAGAGGCAATAACAGCTCCTGCAATTGATCCGATTAGTGCATGTGAAGAACTACTCGGAATCCCGTAATACCAAGTAAGCAAGTTCCATGTGATGGCGGCAATTAAAGCAGCCAAGATCACAACAGAGCCGTTTTGAAGTGTAAATGGATCTGCGATGTCTTTTGTAATGGATTTTGCCACACCTGTAAATGTCATTGCTCCTAAGAAGTTCATGAACGCTGCCATGATAATCGCATGTCTAGGCTTTAATGCCTTCGTTGAAACTGAAGTCGCAATGGCATTTGCTGTATCGTGGAACCCGTTAATGAAATCAAAAGCAAGTGCACAAATGACAATAAGTATGGTAAGGATGAGTAATGTGTCCATGTTTAACTAACCCCGTTACGCATTCTTCATAATGATTGTTTCTAGATTGTTGGCAACACTTTGACAGGAATCAGCGATTTCTTCAAGTGTTTCGTAAATTTCTTTGTATTGAATCACCTTAATTGGATCTGTTTCTTTTCCAAACAAGTTCTTTAATGATTTACGATGAAGATTGTCACAATTATGTTCAATCTCTTTAATCTTAATTGCGTGCGGATGAATATCTTTCAAGCGATTTTCAGCTAGTAAATCAATTGTGATTAAAATTTCTTTCGCACACTCTCTGATGTAGTGGCTGAATTTGTCGATATGTTCGTCAGAGCTTGTGATTGAGTAAATTTCTAATGTTGCGGAAAAATGCTCAATTCCATCTAAAACATCATCGAGGCTATTCGTTAATTGAAGAATGTCTTCACGTTCAATCGGTGTAATAAAGGCTTTGTTCAGCTCTTTAATCATGGTATGAACATGATTATCACCTTTTGTCTCATATTCCTTCAATGTGTCAGAAAATTCTTTCAGAGTGGTTTGATTTGTTACTTTATAGCTAACAAAATACTCAGCAGTTTCATCTAAATTTTTAGCAATTTCCGTTAACAAGACGGAAAACTTGTCTTTTTTCCTTTTTAACATGTAAAAACCCTCCATTGTATAAATGAGACAATGCACACATCAAATAATTATATATTCTTTTGTCGAAAAAAAACAGGTGTAGTCGAAAATTTCTTCACTTTTTCTATTTGATCTTATTCTGACCTAAAGATGTGATCTCAACACACCTTTTTCTAAAAGGGGAAAAGCAACGAAAAAAGCGGGCCATTTTTGGCACCGCTTATAGGCTAAGAAGCCGAATGAATCAGCTTAAACCGTTCACAAACAAGAAGCATATCCTCTTTGAAATCTAATCCGTATGATTGGAGTGCTTCTGTGAAAAATTCTTTATGTTCTCTATACCAATAGTCATAAGATAAATCGCCTTCACCTTCTGCTTTTGCAAATGATTCGGGGACTTCATTCATTGGCATGACATCTACTTGTGTGATTTCAATGATGGCTTTTGGCTTTTCCTGGCTATCCAAAATGACCGCATATTGTCCAGGTTGTGGAAGCGGCTCCTGTTCCTTTTCATAAAACAGGTGTCCAGAACAAGTGGCTGTTTTCTTTCCTTGCTTGACAAGATCAAGTAAATGATCTGGATCTGATCCGAATGCCCACGCCGATACAAATGCGTCAGCAGGTGCTTGTTCTGATTTCTCTTTCCAATAGTCTTCCCAAAATAATTTGCTTTTGTTGTTCACCGTTTTTCCCCCTCTTTGTTGTATTTATTATACCTTGAAGCCGAATCGTTGGAAATGATGTGTCTTTATTCCTAATGATCGAGTGCGTCATATGTTTTGAAAATCAATGTTTAATTTGGGAAATGTAGGATGATAGGATGAAAATTTTTGAAATTTTAGAATAATCTATTGTATTCTGGTCAAGAAGTCGGTAAGGTCAAAGTAAGAATATGGAAGGGGTGTTGTTCATGAAACGCATTTCTCTAACTGTTTTGTCCATATGTCTGTTTGTTTTCTCGTTTTTTCTGCCTGTCAGCCAAGTCAATGCGAACGAATCTCATGGGAGTAAAGTAGCTGTTGGTAAAGATGGCATGGTGGCTACTGCTCACCCGCTGGCATCAGAAGTAGGTGCTGATGTATTGAAGAAAGGTGGAAACGCAGTGGATGCTGCTGTTGCCATCCAGTACGCACTGAATGTGACAGAGCCAATGATGTCTGGAATTGGCGGCGGTGGTTTTATGATGGTTTATGATGGAAAGACAAAAGAAACATCCATCATCAATAGTAGAGAACGAGCACCACAGGGCGCAACACCTGACATGTTTTTAACGGACGAGGGAAAAGTCATCCCATTTGCTGAGCGGTCTACACACGGTAATGCGGTTGGTGTTCCAGGGACAGTAAAAGGCCTCGAGGCAGCATTGGATAAGTGGGGGACCCGTTCGATGAAGGAATTGATTGAGCCTTCCATTCAGCTTGCAGAGGATGGATTTGAAATCGATTCTGTTCTGGCACAAGCCATTGAAGATCATCAAGGGAAGCTGAAAAAAACGGCTGCAGCGCCAATCTTTCTTCCAGATGATCAGCCGCTCAAAGAAGGCGATCTGCTTGTACAGCCAGGCCTTGCCAAAACATTTAAGCTCATTGCGAAAAAAGGAAGTAAAGCATTTTATGAAGGAAAAGTAGCAAAGGCACTTGCAAATACAGTCCAAGATTTTGGCGGAACAATGACAACTGATGACATTGGTCGTTATGAGGTCAAGACTGACAAGCCTATCTGGGGGGACTATAAAGGATACCAGCTTGCAAGCATGCCTCCACCAAGCTCAGGCGGTGTGTTTATGCTGCAAATACTCAAAATACTAGATCACTTCAATCTATCACAATATGACCCCAAATCATTCGAAAAATATCAGCTGCTTGCTGAAACAATGCATCTCTCCTATGCTGACCGTGCTGCATATGCAGGCGACCCCGAATTCGTAGATGTTCCACTAAAAGGACTACTAGACGATGATTACATTTCAAAAAGAGCTTCTCTCATTCAATTAGATCAAATGAACAAAAACCCGAAAGAAGGAGATCCATGGGCTTATGAGGATGAAAAAAATCCATCCCCGATTGTCCCGCAGCCAGAAGATAAAACCATTGGCGAGACCACTCATTTTACTGTTGCCGATCAGTGGGGAAATGTCGTGTCATTCACAACAACCATTGAACAGTTATTTGGTACAGGGATTCTTGTTCCGGAATATGGCTTTTTCTTAAACAATGAACTAACAGATTTTGACGCAAGACCAGGCGGAGCAAATGAAGTCCAGCCGAATAAACGTCCATTATCCAGTATGACCCCGACGATCATATTCAAAGATAACGAGCCGGTCATGACTGTTGGCTCACCTGGAGGAACGACCATTATTGCTTCTGTTTCACAAACCATCCTAAACTTGCTTGAATACGATATGGAGCTTCAAGATGCAGTGGAAGAGCCGCGGATATATACAAACAGTCCAACTTCTTACCGTTACGAAGTAGGAGTTCCCCTTGATGTGAGAACGAAGCTAAATGACATGGGTCACCGTTTTGGCAGTTCGCCTATTGATATAGGAAATGTGCAAGCTTTACTCATTGATCGAAAAGCAGGGACATTTACTGGAGTAGCTGACTCCTCGAGAAATGGAACCGCTGTTGGTGTCAATTTAAAGCTATCTGCCGATTAAAACCATTTCCCGGGAAAAGAAGCGCCTCTGCAAGATGGCGTTTCTTTTTTTGTTTAAATAAAAACAGAGTTGACACCTGTGAATAGTTTGAATAATATATAGACTAACATCAATCATACATAGCTGATCGGACAACCGAAGGCTCTTGGCAATTTGAAGTACAGGACTGTAATGTATTTCAAGTGGCTAAGGGTCTTTTTTGCGTATGAAACGGCAAGGTTGGTGTCACTATTATTTGATAACAGGGGAGCGGGATAACGTGAAAAAGTGGAAATGGGTCTCGGTTGTAACCATCGTAGTGGTCTTGGCTGTGACGAGTGCTGCGTGCTCAAACGCAAACGAAGCATCAAAGCAAAAGGGGAAGGTTGAGCTGTTAAATGTTTCGTATGATCCTACACGTGAATTGTATCAGGAATACAATCAAGCCTTTCAGACGTATTGGAAAGACAAAACAGGTGAGGATGTCACGATCAAGCAGTCTCACGGTGGATCAGGAAAGCAGGGAAGATCGATTATTGATGGACTCGAGGCAGATGTGGCAACGCTGGCTTTAGGGTATGACATTGATGCGATTGCAGATCGCGGACTGCTTTCGAAAGATTGGCAAAAAGAATTTCCAAATCAGTCAACTCCGTATACATCGACCATTGTGTTTCTTGTGAAGAAAGGGAACCCCAAAAATATTAAAGACTGGGACGACTTGATTAAACCAGGTGTGTCCATCATTACACCAAATCCGAAAACGTCCGGCGGTGCGAGATGGAATTACTTAGCTGCATGGGCATATGCCGATAAAACATTTCATGGGAATGAAGACAAAACAAAGGATTTTGTCAAAAAGCTATATGAACATGTCGAAGTCCTTGATTCAGGTGCACGCGGGGCCACAACGACCTTTGTTGAACGCGGTCTTGGAGATGTGTTAATTGCATGGGAAAATGAAGCCTATTTAACACAGCACGAACTAGGCAAAGACAAATTTGAGATTGTCACCCCATCAATCAGTATTCTAGCAGAGCCGCCTGTTGCGGTCGTCGATCAAAATGTGAAACGTAAAGGAACAGAGAAAGTGGCAAAGGCTTATTTAGATTATTTATATTCTAAAAAAGGGCAGGAAATTGCGGCGAAAAACTATTATCGTCCTAGAAATCAAGAAGTCTTAAACAAATATAAAGACCAGTTTAAAAAGATTGATATGGTGACGATTGATCAAGCATTTGGCGGGTGGAGAAAGGCGCAGAAAAGATTTTTTGATGATGGCGGCTTATTTGATCAAATATACAGCGGACAAAAATAGGGGGCGATGTGATGAAGAAAACACATGCAGCCGCCAATAAAAGAAAACGTATATTGCCTGGATTTGGGCTGAGCCTTGGGGTGACGCTCGTTTATGTAAGTGCGATTGTCGTCATTCCTTTATCCATGGTATTTATTTGGACGGCTTCATTAGGAGCAGAGGGGATTTGGAAGGTGTTTACCGATGCAAGAGTATTGAAGTCGCTCCAGCTGACCGTGACGACTTCCTTTGCAGCTGCTCTCATCAATGCAGGGTTTGGTGTACTGATTGCCTGGGTTCTCGCCAGGTACACATTTCCCGGAAAGAAAATTTTAGATGCTCTCATCGATTTGCCTTTTGCGCTCCCAACGGCTGTTGCGGGTATCGCTCTCACCACCCTTTATTCTCCAAATGGGTGGATTGGTCAATTTCTGCATTTAAAGGTGGCATACACACCGATTGGGATTATTTTGGCACTTATTTTTATCGGCATACCATTCGTTATCCGAACCGTTCAGCCTGTGATAGAAGGGCTGCAGCAGGAAGTGGAAGAGGCTGCGGCGATTCTTGGTGCGACAAGGAGACAGACCTTTTTTCACGTGCTGCTACCAGCCTTGTTTCCTGCGGTGATGACTGGATTTTCACTTGCGTTTGCAAGAGCACTAGGGGAATATGGCTCTGTTGTGTTTATTGCTGGAAATATTCCGTTTAAAACAGAAATTACACCGCTGATGATCATGTCCAAGCTTGAACAATATGATTATCATAGTGCAGCAGCGATTGCATGCTTGATGCTGCTTCTTTCGTTTTTCATCCTGTTATTGATTCACGGCATTCAGTGGTATGTTGAGCGGAAAAAACAAGTATACGTGAGGTGAAACCATTGAAGAGAGAGCTTAGTCATCGGCATCATGTTCAGTATAAAAGTCCTGTAACCGAATCTAAAGCGGTGAAAATCCTATTAATTACGGTTGTGTATGCTTTTTTGATTTTATTTTTACTCATACCGCTGATCGCCGTGTTTTCAAAGGCCTTTGAGAAAGGGTGGAGTTCATACCTTCTGGCCATCTCACATCCAGATACACTAGCGGCGATCAAATTGACCGTTTTCATTGTCGTCGTTACCTTGCCGCTTCAAATGATCTTCGGGGTGAGTGCTGCATGGCTTATCACAAAATTTAACTTCCGCGGCAAACGTTTGTTAACGACTGTGATTGACCTCCCGTTTGCCGTTTCGCCTGTGATTGCTGGACTTGTATTTGTGCTTTTATTTGGTTCAAACGGGCTTTTAGGACCTTGGCTTATGGAGAATGGATGGAAAGTCATTTATTCTGTACCAGGCATGATTCTAGCCACCATATTCGTTACATTTCCGTTTATTGCTAGAGAATTAATCCCGTTTATGCAGCATGAAGGCATTCATGAGGAGGAAGCATCGCTCACACTTGGTGCAAACGGATGGAAGACTTTTTTCCTTGTGACACTCCCAAATATCAAATGGGCTCTTTTTTACGGCGTTATTTTAGCTGGGGCAAGAGCGATTGGTGAATTTGGCGCTGTGTCGGTTGTATCAGGTCATATTCGAGGGATGACCAATACGATGCCACTTCATATTGAGATTTTATACAATGAGTACCAATTTCAAGCCGCTTTTGCTGTGGCGTCTCTCATGGCGTTTGTGGCAGTCATTACATTAATTACTAAACAAATCATTCAGCAGAGGGATCACCGGCTTGGCAAGCGTTCAACATAAATGGAGGGATCGGCCTTGGGGATTACAGCAAAACAAATTTCAAAACAATTTGGTCAGACAAAGGTTTTGCAAAACGTGGATTTATCGATAAGAAATGGTGAATTGATCTCTTTACTAGGACCATCTGGCTCTGGAAAGACGACGTTGTTAAGAATCATTGCAGGTCTTGATTACGCCAATTACGGGCAGATTTTATTCGGAGATCAGGATTATACACACGTTCCAGTACGAAAGCGGCAGATTGGATTTGTGTTTCAGCAATATGCGCTTTTTCGAAATATGACGGTTTTTGATAATGTGGCATATGGGCTGAAAATTAAACCTAGAGGAGAAAGACTACCTAAAAAAGATATCAAAGAGCGGGTGCATGAGCTTTTAGAGGTTGTTCAGCTCACACAGTATGAGCAGCGTTATCCAGAGCAGCTGTCAGGCGGACAAAAGCAGCGTGTAGCACTGGCACGAGCACTTGCCGTTCAGCCGAAGGCACTTTTATTAGATGAACCTTTTGGTGCGCTTGACACAAAGGTGAGGAAAGAATTAAGGCATTGGCTGAAAAAAGTTCATCGTGACTTTCAAATGACCACTATTTTTGTGACACATGATCAAGAAGAAGCATTCGATATTGCTGATCGTGTCGTGGTGATGAATGAAGGAAGAATCGAAAAAATTGGCACAAAGGAAGAAATGGCAGTACAGACTGACAATCTATTTGTATCTGAATTTTTAGATATAGGAAGCCACATTTAACAAGAAGTATAGAAGGTGAGTAGGGAAAGACGCAGCGATCACTGCGTCTTTTTTTTATAAAAATTTCCCTAGGAACATTGACTTATAATTTCGAATATTATAATATCTTTACAAAGGTAACAATATTGAACATTTTCAATAAATTAATATTGTAAGCGCTTTATAAAAGGTTCTATTCTAAAATGTTCTTTCTTTTTGTTACATGTGTTCACATTTATACCAAATGAAAGGGGTGGTTGTTTGAATAACTTGTTTGAGTTAAATGAACAACTGATTACGCTGCAGTTCGAAGCATCTTCGAGAGAGGAGGTGACGACATACTTAGCAGATAGGTTAGAAGCTGGAAGGTACATTAAATCGAGCTTTTTACCAGCAGTGCTTGAAAGAGAAAAAACATATCCGACAGGCCTTCCACTTGCAGCCTTTGGGGTAGCAATTCCGCATACAGATCCTGAGCATGTGAACAAACCGGCGATTAGTGTAGCTACTTTAAAAGAACCTGTTATTTTTCATAAGATGGGAAGCCCTGATGAAACAGTGCAAGCCAAAATTGTGTTTGTCCTAGCAATCTCTGAGCCTAGTAAGCAGCTTGTGATGCTCGAGAAGCTCATGACACTTTTTAGAAAAGAAGAAGTGATGACAAAGCTGTCTCACATGACATCTTATGAAGAAGCGGTTGACGTGCTTCAACAAGAACTAAACCAATAGCCATTCACGAAAATATGTAAGCGCTTTATCTGAAAAATTCAGGAGGTGGATGTATGATCAAGCAAGCCGTCGATTTTATATTAGATCTTGGGCCAACTATTATGCTCCCGATTATTATGACGCTTTTCGGTATGATTTTAAGACAGGGCTTTAAGAAATCCTTCAGGGCCGGTATTACGATCGGAATTGGATTTGTCGGTGTCAATCTTGTCATTAATTTGCTCGTGAGCGGTCTTGGGCCAGCAGCGAAAGCCATGGTTAATTCCCTTGGGCTAAAGCTCGATATTTTGGATGTTGGATGGCCGATTGGAGCTGCCATATCCTTTGGTACACCCGTTGCCCCGCTCATGATTCCTCTTGTGCTTTTATTAAATGTCATCTTATTGTCCGTGAACTTTACGAAAACGCTGAATGTGGATATTTGGAATTTCTGGCATTTGATTTTCGCAGCCTCTGTTACTTACTACGCTTATCATAATATGTTCTTGGCTCTTGCTGTTGGCTTGATCGTTTCTGCGATCACGCTTAAATTAGCCGATTGGACAGCACCGACAATTGAACACCATTTTGGATTAAAAGGCGTATCGATGGCTCATGCTGAAACGGTCAACTTCGCACCGCTGATGTATGCGTCCAACCGCGTCATTGATAAAATTCCTGGTTTAAACAAAATTCATGCTGATCCAGAAACATTAAAGAAACGCTTTGGCATTTTTGGCGAACCGCTTGTGATGGGTCTCATACTTGGTATCATTATTGGTCTTCTTGGCGGCTATGATGCAAAAGGCGTGATGACACTCGGGATTCAAATGGCAGCAGTTCTTGTCTTAATGCCAAGAATGGTTGCGTTATTAATGGAAGGACTGATTCCAATCTCTGAGGGCGCTCGTTCTTATATTCAAAAGCGTTTCCCAGGGAAAAATGTCTATATTGGTTTAGATACAGCAATTGTCATTGGTCATCCAGCGAATATGGCGGTAGCCCTTTTAATGGTGCCGATTACGATTTTGCTCGCTGTTGTTCTGCCTTACAATGGCATGCTTCCGTTTGCTGACTTATCGGTTCTGCCATTTACAGTTGTCTGGGCAGTAGCAGCCGCTCGTGGAAATATTATTCGCGGCCTTATTAACAGTGTTTTTACATTAATGATTGTCTTCTTTATCGCAACGAACCTTGCACCGCTTGCAACAACCATGGGGAAAGCCGTCGGCTTTGATTTCCCAGAAGGAGCAAACATGATTTCAGGTATTGACCTTGGTTCTCACGTCATTCCTTGGATCATGGTGAGACTTCTTGATCCGAGCAACCCTTACTTTATTGCAGCGATCATCTGTGCTCTGGCTTATGCGCTTCTATGGTACTGGGTGCGAAATGATATTAAAAAGCAGTATGCAAAAGAAATGGGCTTAGATCAGAAAGAACAATAAATGAGCTGGAGGGATTCTAATGGCGAAGAAAATATTAGTATCATGCGGAACGGCAGTTGCAACATCAACGGTTGTGGCTAAAAAGGTAGAAGAGACATTAAAGGAAAAAGGATATGATGTCGTGGTGGAACAATGTAAGGCATCTGAAGTCCCGCAAAAAGCAGAGGGTGCTGATTTAATTGTGACGACAACGCCTGTTAGTGATACAAAAGGAACGCCTGTGATTCAAACATTATCCTTTTTAACTGGATTTGGTATTGAAGATGATATCGAGAAAATCATAGAGCATATCAAGTAGAGGGCTATTTTCTGAGGGAGCTTTCGCGGCTCCTTCTAGTGATTTGAAAGGAGGAAGTCTCATGCAGCATCATGCTTATAGCCGAACGTCTGCAGTGTTGTCTATTTTTCTTCCGGCTGTGCTCATCTGTCTGTTTTTTCTCTGGTCTCTTTATACGTTATGGTCAGCAGGACCTGAGCCGTTAGCTGTGCTGGGCGTTTATACACTGCCGATTCTCATGCTGTCTAGTATCACAGGACTGAACCAGCCGACAAATGTCGTCATTAGTGAAGATCAACTGAAGATAGGGGCTTTTGGCAGATGGCACACATATGCAGTGTCTGATATTAAAGGAAAGCTTTTTTTAAAGCCATATCCTCATATTGGGAAAGTCTATGTCAGGGTGGGACCAGCCCGGATATTCGGAGGGCGCTACTGGATATCAAGTGAGATGAGTGAGTATAAGCAGCTTGTTCAAACGTTACAGGATTTTGCGACGGGTGATGAAAAGGAGGATGCCGCTACATGAAATCAGCTGTCTTTTATTCTTCAGAGGATATTCGGTATGAGGAGCGGAACCGGCCAGCCATCGGTGATGATGAAGTTCTGTTAAAGCTACGAGCCTGCGGCTTATGCGGAACGGATATTTATAAAGCAACGCATGAGACAGTACCGCCTGGGACCGTGCTGGGACATGAAATCGCTGGTGATATTGTCGAGACCGGCAAGCGGGTGACAAATGTCCAGACGGGAGACAGGGTCTATGTGGCGCATCATGTGCCTTGTTTCACCTGTGACTTTTGTCAAAAGGGGTTTTATACGATGTGTCCGCAGTTTACAGCCACAAATGTAGAGCCAGGCGGGTTTTCAGAATATATCCGTATACCTGCTTTGCATGTCAAGCACACGATGGGCAAGCTTCCTAAAGACGTATCGTATGAGCAAGGAGCGATGGTTGAACCGGTTGCCTGCTGCCTGCACGGGTTTGAACGAGCACCTGTTCATCCAGGAGATTCCGTCTTGATCCTTGGAGCGGGGCAAATTGGCTGTATTCAATTGCAGCTTGCCAAATATTATTTAGCTGGAAAAGTGATGATAACAGATGTGAATGAGAACAGGCTGCTGCGTGCGAGAAGTTTAGGTGCAGATGCCGCTTTTCATCCAGCAGCTGAACCAGTGGAAAACCGGGTGATGAAAGAAACAAATGGAAAGGGAGCAGACCTCGTTATTATTTCTGTTGGAAGCAGTGCGCTTTTAAAAGAGGCGTTTCAGGCTGTAGCGCGAGGCGGGACAATTTTGGTATTTGCTCATTTTCCAAAGGGAGATGTGGCCATTCCTGCTGAACAATTTTTCAATGATGAAGTGAAGGTAGTAGGTGCCTATTCATCGCATCCATATCATTATCGTGAAGCTCTTGAGCTTCTGAAAGCAAAAGTAGTCAACACTGAAAAGATGGTGACGCACCGTTATCCGTTAAGCCAGCTGTTTCAGGCGATAGAATGTGCAAGGAATCCTGAGGGTGAGAGCGTCAAAATCATGATGTATCCAGATGAATGAGTGTAGGAGATTAAAAGAGAAAGAGAAGTTCTTTGGAAAAGGGCTTTGCCTTTCTCTTTTTTTCTGACAAAAGATGAAAACGCTTAAAAATGAGAGAGAATTGCTTGACTTCGTTGACACTTAAACGTATGATGATTACAAATGTAACATACAAGAACAAATGTAAAGGGGAGAGAAGAAATGCAAAAACAAATCACTTTGCCTGAACAGATTAGTCATGAGAAGTTAGCAGATTTATATAAACAAATGTGGTTAGTGAGATATTTTGATGAAAAGGTCGATCAATTCTTTGCAAAAGGACTTATCCATGGCACCACTCATTTATGTGTTGGACAGGAAGCGTCAGCTGTTGGATCGATTGCCGTGTTAAAGGATAAAGATAAGATCGTCAGCACACACCGAGGACATGGTCACTGTATTGCAAAAGGGGCCGAGGTCAATAAAATGATGGCTGAATTGTTTGGACGTGAAACCGGTTATTGTAAAGGAAAAGGCGGCTCCATGCATATCGCGGACTTAGAAAAAGGAAATCTTGGGGCAAATGGAATCGTTGGCGGCGGTATCCCGCTGGCAACAGGTGCAGCGCTCACATCTAAAATGAAGCAGGAAGGCTTTGTTGTTCTTTGTTTCTTCGGAGATGGTGCCACAAATGAAGGCAGCTTCCATGAAGCTTTAAACCTCGCATCCATTTGGGATTTACCGGTTGTGTTTATTTGTGAAAACAACCAGTACGGTATGTCTGGTCCTGTGAAAGAAATGATCAACATTGAAGATATTTCAACAAGAGCAGAAAGCTATGGAATGCCAGGGAAAACAGTTGATGGAAATGACATGGTTGAAATTATGAACACAGTTGATGAAGCAGTCAACCGTGCGAGAGCGGGAGAAGGCCCATCACTTATTGAAATGAAAACGTACCGCTGGAAGGGTCACTCTAAGAGTGATGCGAAAAAATACCGTACACGTGAAGAAGAGACAGAGTGGAGACAAAAAGACGGCATCAAACGCTTTAAGTCTCTCTTGATTGAACTGAATGTTTTGACAGAAGAGCAGGCAGCAAGCTTACAGGAAGAAGCGAAGCAGGAAATTGAAGCGTCTGTAGAATTCGCCAAAAACAGTAAAGAACCGTCAATCGACACACTATTAGAGGATGTATACGCCTAATTAGGAGGGGAATCACGTGACAAAAACAACAGTGAGAGAGATTTCATATTTAGAAGCCGTTCGAGAGGCTATGAGTCAGGAAATGAGAGAAAACCAAGATGTCTTCATTTTAGGTGAAGATATCGGCGTATATGGAGGTGCTTTTGGGGTCACGCGCGGCATGATTGAAGAATTCGGGCCAGAGCGCGTTCGCAATACACCTATCTCAGAGGCTGCCATCGCAGGTGGGGCAGTCGGAGCGGCTTTAACCGGTATGCGTCCGATTTTAGAACTTCAATTCTCTGACTTTATTACAATCGCAATGGATCAGCTTGTGAACCAAGCAGCCAAAACACGATACATGTTTGGCGGAAAAGGGAAGGTGCCGCTCGTTGTAAGAACACCAGCAGGATCAGGAACAGGTGCAGCGGCGCAGCACTCACAAAGCTTAGAAGCGTGGATGGCACATATTCCAGGACTCAAAGTGGTTCAGCCGTCAACAGCCTATGATGCAAAAGGTCTTTTAAAAGCAGCGATGGATGATGACAACCCCGTCATTTTCTACGAGCACAAGCTTTTATATAAAACAATCGGTGAAGTGCCTGAAGAGCAATATTCAATTCCTCTAGGAAAAGCAGATGTGAAAAGAAGCGGGAAGGACGTCACGATTGTAGCAACAGCGATTATGGTACACAAAGCGTTAGAAGCTGCGAAGGAACTAGAAGCAGAGGGAATCGATGTTGAAATCATTGACCCAAGAACACTTGTCCCATTAGATGAAGAAACGATTATCGAATCTGTGAAGAAAACAGGTAAATGTATCGTGGTTCATGAAGCGGTAAAACGAGGCGGCTATGGCGGAGAGATTGCAAGTATGATAGCGGAAAGTGAAGCCTTTGACTACTTAGATGCTCCAATTAAACGACTTGGCGGTCTTGCGGTTCCAATACCATACAACCCGACGCTGGAAAAAGCGGTCATTCCACAAGTGCCAGATATTATTGAAGCAGCAAAAGAGCTTGTGCGCTCTTAAGTAAAGGGGAGAAGATCATGCCAAAAGAGATATTTATGCCGAAGCTAAGCAGTACGATGGAAGTCGGCACCTTGCTTCAATGGTTTAAAGAAGAAGGAGATTCGGTTGAAATCGGTGAGCCTCTTTTTGAAATTATGACAGACAAGATCAATATCGAGGTGGAAGCCTATGATGATGGTATTTTTCTAAAGAAATATTATGAAGCCGATGATCAAATTCCAGTCAATGCTGTCATTGGATACATCGGAGAGGCAAATGAACAAGTGCCAAGCGAACCGCCAGCACAATCAGATGAAGATTCATCCGGCAGCAGCGAATCGGCTTCATCAGACACGGCTTCATCCAGTTCTACTGAAGCCCCAAAAACACCTAATGAAAAAGTGCGTGCCACTCCTGCGGCGAGAAAAACGGCAAAGGATCATCATGTAGCGATTCATGAGGTATCTGGCACAGGACCTAAAGGCAGAGTTCAAAAGCGGGACGTCGAGGCGGCTGTCCACTCTAATGAGAAAGATCAGCGCGTGTCACCTCTAGCAGAGAAAGTGGCTGCTCGTGAAGGAATCGATTTAGCGAATGTTGCTGGATCTGGTGCGCACGGAAAAATTATGAAGAGTGATGTAACGGCAGCAGCTGTAAAAACAGCTGAGTCTTCTCCAGTGAAAACACAAAAACTAGCTGGCATGAGAAAAGTGATTGCTGATCGCATGTCACAAAGTGCCTTTACAGCACCGCACGTGACATTAACAAGTGAAATCGATATGACAAAAGCAAAAGAAGTACGCAAACAGCTATTGCCAGCGATTGAAAAAGAGACAGGCTACAGACTGTCGTTCACAGAAATTATCATTCATGCGGTTAGCAATGTACTCACGAGCCACCCGCATATCAATATGACGTTTGAACAAAATGAGCTCCATTTCCATGATGATGTGCACATTGGTCTCGCTGTCGCTGTAAAAGATGGCTTAATGGTTCCAGTCATTTCTCATGCGAACCAAAAAGGATTAAAACAGCTGACAAAAGAGGCGAAAGAAATCGGCCGAAACGCACGTGACCAAAAACTGCTGCCAGACCAGCTGAAAGGGTCCACTTTTACCATTAGTAACTTAGGTATGTATGCCATTGATACCTTTACCCCGATTATTAATCAGCCAGAAGTGGCGATCTTAGGCGTTGGGCGCATTCAAGAAAAACCTGTTGTGGTAGATGGAGAAATTCAGGTGCGGCCGATGATGGGCGTTAGTTTATCGTTTGATCACCGAGTGGTAGATGGCGCACCAGCGGCTGCCTTTTTAACAGACCTTAAAAAAGTGCTTGAACAACCATTTGAATTGCTAATGTAGGAGATGAATCGGATGACGAAAACGTATGATCTGACAGTCATTGGCGGAGGGCCTGGCGGATATACTGCCGCCCTTCAAGCAGCTGAGCGTGGACGGAAGGTCGCATTGATTGAAGAGGATTTTCTTGGCGGTACTTGTTTAAATCGGGGCTGCATTCCTTCAAAGACACTGCTCAAACATGCAGAAGTCATTGAATCAATTGAGAAGGCGAAAAGCTGGGGAATTGAAACAGGTGATTTGGTCCTTTCCTTCGATAAAATGAGAAAGCGCAAAGATGACGTCATTGAAAAGCTCAGAGGCGGAATTGCCTTTTTATTAAAGCAAGGAAAGATTGATGTATATAACGGCAGAGGTACAGCTGTGACAAGACACCAGATTGAGATTGAAAAACAAGACGGTTCAGAATCGATTGAAACGAAAGAGCTTATTATTGCCACTGGATCTTCACCTGCCATTCCGCCAATACCGGGCCTTAAAGACATTCAATTTGACACAAGTGATACGATCTTTGACATCCCAGATATTCCTGCTTCTGTCGTCATCATTGGCGGCGGTGTCATTGGACTTGAGCTGGCTTGTATCTTCCAGAGCCTTCAATCAAAAGTCACGATTATTGAAGCAGCTCCGTCCATTATTCCGCAAGAGGACGAGGAAGCATCTAAGCTGCTAGAAAGAGAATTAAAGAAAAAAGGCATCCATATCGCGAAGAAAACCACTGTGACAGAGGTAACGGAAAGTGAAGGAGTCAAAGCGGTTCATGCATCAGACGATAAAGGGGAGACGCATATCTTTACGGCTGAAAGATTGCTTGTTTGTGTAGGAAGAAGACCTACTGTTTCTGCTGTCAGCCAGCTTGATCTTCAGCTGGATGGTCCTTTTATCAAGGTGAATGACAAGATGCAGACAAGCGTTGAAGGTGTCTATGCAGTTGGGGATGTTGCGGGCGGCTATCAACTGGCTCATGCAGCGATGGCAGAGGCCGCTGTTGCGGTCAGTAATATTTGCGGTGTGTCTGAAAAAATGAATGCTGATATCATGCCTAGATGTATTTATACATTACCAGAGGTAGCAAGTGTCGGTCTGACTGAGAAAGAGGCAAAAGCCAAAGGACTTAACGTGCGGGCAGAACGATTTGATTTAGCGGCAAGCGGTAAAGCACTAGCGGCAGGTGAGCAAACAGGCTTTATTAAATTGGTATACGATACAGCCTATGGTGAAGTAATTGGCGCGACGATGGTTGGCCCGCACGTCACAGAGATGATTTCAGAAGCTTCCTCCTTTATGTATTTAGAAGGAACAGCAGAAGAGATGGCGAAAATGATTCATCCGCATCCGACCATCTCAGAAGGTTTTTATGAAGCAGCACTTGATATCGTGAGTAAGCTGAGAAAATAATGGTCAAACAAGGGATAGGGAGGAGATACGTGTGCACGTCCAGCTTCATCAGAAAGCGGCACTTGTGACAGGTAGCACAGATGGATTTGGAGAAGCCATCTGCCTGGCTTTAGCCCGGGCAGGTGCACATGTTTTTTTACACACGTTTCATGATGAATCAAAGGCTAAAACCATTCGTGAAGACATTCAAAAAATGGGCGGTCAAGCGAGTATTATTCAGAACCCGCTGGAAACGCCACGTGATGCGACACGGATGCTGAGGCAAGTGATTGATACATGCGGTAAACTGGATATTCTGGTCAATCAAGCAGAGCAAGGAGCGTGCGCAGAGCTTGATGACGTGAGCCCTGATGGATGGGTAGATGAAGTGGAATCGGCTGTGAATACCGTCTTTCTTTCCAGTCAGGCTGCCGTATGGCATATGGTTGATCAGAAGCAAGGCTGCATCATTAATATATCGTCATCAGGCAGTATCACAGGAGATGGCGGGATCTCGCATGCTACTTCGAATTCTATGCTGAATGCCATGACAAAAGGGTTAGCGAGAGAATTTAAAGACAAAGGCATTCGGGTGCTTGCGCTGCTGCCTCCGCCTCTCGATTTGGTTCCTGATACAGAGCAAATCAAGGAGACTGTGGCCCATATGACGGTGTTCCTCAGTACATCCTATGGTGCATTTACAGATGGCGTGGCGATTATGCTTGATGGGGGTGAGAGCGCTGGCTAATGATCAAAAACCAGTTCTCATCGTTGGCGGAGCACAAGGGATCGGAAAAGAAATAGCTGAGCGTTTTTTAAAAGAAGGACAGCCAGTTGCTGTGTCAGATATAGATGAAAAGGGACTTTCGCTCTTAAAGACACAGTATCCTCAGCTGCTGATATTTCAAGCTGACGTTTCATCGTGGGAAAGTGTTCAGCAAATGATATCAGCAGCTGAAAGGGAGCTGGGCGGTATTGCTCATCTTGTGTATTCAGCAGGAATGACAAAATCTCTGCCTTTTTTAGAAGTCGATTTTTCACTTTGGAAAAAGACACTGGCTGTGAACTTATATGGTCTTTACTATTGCATCAAAGCGTTGGCACCCTATATGTGTGAGCGGCAGGAAGGCAGTGTTGTCATTATTGGATCGGGATCGGCCATCACCGGCTCAGGCGGCGGTATTCAATATTATGCATCAAAAGCAGGTGCTTTTGGATTGATGCGATCGCTCGTAAAGGAACTAGGCTCCCATCATATACGCATCAATGTGATTGCTCCCCGCGTGATTGAATCTCAAATGCTTGATACACTCTATCCGACTGTTGAGGAGAAACGGCAGCTGCAATCACTCATTCCCATCGGAAGGTTAGGAAAGCCTGAGGATATTGCAGGACTCACTTTATTTCTCACACGTGATGAGGGGAGTTATTTGCACGGACAAATTATCCTGTTAGACGGTGGGAGAACATATCAGCCGAAATATACTGAGGGAAAAAGAGCGGAGAGTTAATCGCTCTTTTTTCATTTTCATAACAATTGTTCCAATTGGAAACGAATGTTTGATATACTGGTAAGTATAGTATATTAAAAGGATGATGTCACATGCTGAATTGGGAAGAAAGACGACAGCTCGTCAAAGTTGCTCATCTTTATTATACAGACGGGTGGACGCAGCAAGAAATTGCAAAAAAGCTCAATGTCTCAAGACCAGTCATTTCAAAGCTCTTACAAAAAGCAAAAGATGTGGGAATCGTTGAAGTGTACATTAAAGATGAAAGCATTCATACAGTGGAACTTGAGAAGCAGCTGGAAACAACCTTTCGATTAACAGATGCGGTCGTTGTCCCAAGTGTTGGGACAATGTCTGAGATGGTGAAGCGGGCAGTCGGTCAAGCAGGTGCCTATTATTTGTCTAAAAACATGAAAAATGCGGAGAAAATCGGGATTTCATGGGGGACAACGCTTGCTGAGCTTGTCAAAGAATATCCGTTTGAACGAAGAAACGATGTGAAGGTCATTCCTTTAGAGGGCGGAATGGGCAGGCAGGCAGTCGATATTCATGCCAATCAGCTGGCATATGAGCTGGCAAAGAAAATGAACGGCACGTGTTCCTATTTATACGCCCCTGCGATTTTAGAAACAGAAGAATTAAAAGAACGGCTTATGGCGATGCAGGACATAGAAGCTGTGCTTGAAGAAGGCAGAAATGTGGATATTGCCCTCATCGGTATTGGCAACCCGCATAAAGGGTCGACTTTAAAAACAGTCGGTTATTTAAAAGAAGAGGATTTATCTGGTTTAAGGCAATCAGGCGCTGTTGGTGATATTGGTTTTCGTTTCTTTGATGGAGAAGGAAAACCTGTCCAAGATGAACTGAATCAAAAGGTCATAGGCTTATCGCTGGAACAATTAAAGAGCGTCAAAACGGTCATCGCTGTTGTAGAAGGAACCCATAAAGCTGAAAGTATTTTAGGGGCTTTAAATGGCGGCTTCATCCAAGTACTGGTGACAGACGAACTAACGGCGGCAGCCATTTTAAAGGAAGCATCCGTGCAATAAAAGGCTTGCAGCGTTCGAATGGTATAACAAGAGCAACATCAAACGAGAAAGGAGCTGTGTATCTTGAAGAAAACCGAAATGGAAGCAAACCTACATTGTACTCGGTGCCAAGAAGAGACCCTCCACAGCATCGTTTATGTGAATGATCAGATGAAAAGCGTTGAGTGTACAGAGTGTCATCAAAAGATCAGTGTGCAAGTCGACATCATGAAGGAATTTTACAAAGAAGTATATGAAAAAATAGCGACTAAGCCAAAGCGGATCACGCAGGAATATAAGTCGAACCTGAATGGATTTATCTCAAGGCTCCCAATCCGCGTGCTTAGTAAGCCATACCGGCTCATGAGATATTTAAACGAATCATATAAAGTGATCAAACAATATAAAAAATGAAGCAGAGCACTGATTAGTGCTCTGCTTTATTTTGTGTTTTTTTCATATAATAATAAATAGGCAGTCCAGCCATCCCGATCAGCATGGAGATCAGACAGCTTTTCCAATCGGTGATCATGGTGCTGATTAAGACGAATAATGAACCGATAATCGCAATGATTGGTGTCAGCGGGTAAAGTGGTACACTGTACGCACGCTTCATTCCGCTGTTTTGTTTTCTCAGCTTAAAGACGGCGAAAAAGGCCATGACATAAAAGATGTAAATCATGAAAATCGATACTTCAGAGAGCTTCTCGGGATTACTGACGATCATAAACACAATGGCGATCAAAATTTGCACAAATACAGCGATCCAAGGTGTTTTAAACGTAGGGTGAATACGGGAAATCGCGTTGGCGAAAGGAATCTGCTTTCGTTCTGCCATTGCAAAAATCACACGTGGGAATGAAAGAACCTTTCCGTTCAAACAGCCAAAGATGCTGATGATGATCCCAATACTAATGATTTTCCCGCCAATTGGTCCAAAGAGCATGGTAGCAGCAGTGCTCGTCGCATTTTCACCTAGCTGGACGATTTGATCAGCTGGCAGCACGTGCAAAAGTGCGACATTAATAAAGAGATAACAAGCCGTCACAATTAAAATTCCGCCTGCCATCGCACGAGGAAGCAGTTTCTCAGGGTTTTTCATTTCTCCACCAAGCGCAGCAAGTAAAATCCAGCCATCATAAGCAAATAACGTAGCCAAAATCGCTGCACCGAAGTTCATTTGAGCGATGCTATCGTTGACAGCCATGAAGATGTTTTCGTTACCTTTCCATATGCCAAACACAATAATAGCGGCAATTGGGACAAGCTTTCCAATAGTGGTCAGCCCCTGAACAAATCCGCCGTATTTTGTTCCCATGATGTTGATGATACATAAAAATAAAACGGTGATAATGCCGATCGTTGTAGACCATAAAGTCGAAAGCGAAAATAAATTGGCTAATAATGAACCAAAATAAAGACCAAGTGCACCAATGATGGCGGGTCCGTAAATAATAATCTGCACCCAGCCGCATAAGTAGCCCCAAAATTCACCATACACTTCTTCAAGATAGGCGTATAAACCGCCGGTTCTCGGGATTTGTGTACCAATTTCAGCGACAGTCAGTCCGCCTGCAAGGGTTAAGATTCCACCTAACAGCCAAGCGAATAATGCGATGTCTGAGCTCCCTGAATAGGAAAGGACGTTGCCTGGCTTCATAAAGACGCCTGACCCGATAATGGTCCCGATGACAAGAGATAGGGCGAAAAATAAGCCGATGTCTTGTTTTAACGCTGGTTGTTCTTTGTTCATTACACACGACCTCCTGCATCACTTTCGTACGTTACTGTGACATGTATTTTGTTCATTGTAATACGATTTTAGGAAAACAAGAATTAAAAAAATTTTCTGATTTTCGTATTTGTGATTGAAAGTGTTCATTTATTGGAGATATTAGGGTGAATGTTGTGTTAAAAACGAACAATGAAAGAATATTTTCGATTTAATGTTAATTTAATGGCCAGAAACCGAACATCCAGTAAACCTACAGTTAAATGGTTGACTTTTCTTGAAAAATGAACTATTTTATTCATAAGGATATTATCTCGAATTCGAGATAATTTAAAATAGGAGTGAAAATAATGAAAATCAATGGGATTCACCACGTATCTGCGTTAACAGCCAATGCTCAGAAAAATGTTGATTTCTACCGCCAAATCCTTGGCTTAAAACTTGTAAAAAAAACAGTCAATCAGGATGACCCGTCTATGTACCACTTATTTTATGGAGATGAGGTCGCTTCACCAGGAACGGAGCTAACATTCTTTGAAATTCCAATGCTTGCCCGCCGTTTGGAAGGGACAAATGCGATCACAAGCACAGGCCTTCTCGTTTCTTCTGAAGAAGCACTCACGTTTTGGGAAAAGCGGTTTGAAGATAAAGGCGTGCAGCAAGAAACAGCTTCCTTGAGAGGCGGAAGACCTGCCTTACGTTTTAAAGACCCAGAAGGGCAGCAGCTGTTTTTAACAGTAGAGCCCAACGCACAAGAAGAAGGATCACCGCCAGTGCATGATGATATTCCTGCAGAGTATGCGATTAGAGGTTTAGGTCCAGTTGAATTAACTGTTGCAGAAGCTGATAAGACGATTCGTGTTTTAACAGACATCCTTGGTTTCACCGAAAGAGCACGTGAACAATCAAATGATGGTGAGATCGTGACCATTTTTGAGTCAGGAAATGGCGGTGCTGGAACAGAAATTCATGTGATTGAAAAAACAGAAGGGCCTTCTGAACGTTCTGGCAGAGGAAGTGTGCATCATGTCGCATTCCGCGTGAAGGATGCAGAAGAGCTTGAAAAATGGTATGAAAAAATATCAAAAGCAGGCTTTACGAACTCTGGTGTTGTAGAACGCTTTTACTTTAAAGCTCTTTACTTTAGAGAGCCAAATGGTATTTTATTTGAAATTTCAACAGATGGTCCTGGGTTTACAGTCGATGAAGGGGTGGATGTACTTGGCGATCAATTAGCCCTTCCGCCATTCCTAGAGCATAAACGAGCAGAAATTGAACTAAGATTAACGCCAATTCAATCGTCATAAAAAAAACAGCTCATAACTGAGCTGTTTTTTCATTAGGAACTGACCTGCTTAGATTCAGATTGTGTTAATGTGACCTGTTTCGTTTCTTGTTTTCCGTTTCGAATGAGGGTGATGCTTACAGTGTCTCCTACTTTTGTATTCGTGTATAGCTCGTGACGTAATTCGCTGCCAGTTTTGATTTGTTTTCCATTGATGGCGGTAATGACATCCTCTGACTTTAAGCCTGCTTTGGCGGCAGGTGAGCCAGCGGCGATTTCTTTGACATACACGCCTTGATCGAGCTGACTGCTTTTAAGTCCGAGTGTTTCTTTTTGATACACATCTGGAACTTGTTCGAGATCCAGCATGCTGATACCGATATAAGGACGTTCAATTTTTCCTTTTGCGAGAAGCTGATCAGCGATTGGTTTGACATCATTGATTGGCAGCGCGAACCCAATGCCTTCAACACCTGTTTCAGAGATTTTCATACTCGTGATCCCCACAACCTTTCCGTCTGTCGTCAGAAGCGGGCCGCCGCTGTTACCTGGGTTAATGGCTGCATCTGTTTGAATGACATTAATGCTGCTTTCGCCTGCTGATGTGTTCATAGAGACTGTTCGGTCGACACCGCTGACAATTCCTTGTGTCACCGTTCTTGAAAGATCTTCACCAAGCGGGTTTCCGATCGCAATGACGGTTTCCCCAGCACGCAGTGAGGAGGAATTGCCTAATGCCGCAACCTTTGACACATGACTGCTGCTAATTTCCACAACGGCTAAGTCAGTGAGCGGATCAGCTCCGACCAGTTTTCCTTCAATGGTTTTGCCATCATGTAAGGATACAGTTAGTTTATTTGCCCCTTCAATGACGTGGTTGTTTGTTAAGACATAGGCTTTATTGCCTGATTTTTTGAAAATCACTCCTGAGCCTGTACCGGTTTCTTCCTCTTGACTGCTTTTGTTTTGCTGTGATTCATCGAAAGGCGTATTGAAATCGCCAAAGCTCGTGTCTGTTTGTGTTTGCATTTGGTAGTTTGTAATGCCGACGATAGCTGGTGATACATTTTCGACCATGCTGGAGATGCTGCTTGATGAATTTGATGTTTGGACGGCTGTTGTTTTTGACGAATTCGTGTGATTTGTCGATACTGCTTCTGTTTTCGCTGCCGAATCATTTGCAGTGCTGTCTGATGAATGCTGAGCATACGGCGTAAGAACGTAGACACCTAACGCTAATATACCGCCCACAACACCGCTGACGAATGGTTTAAACCAGCCATTTGGCTTCTTCTGTTTTTGAGGTTGTTCAATAGTTTGTTTGTCATCTTTGTGAGTCATCCGAATCACTCTCTTTCATTGATTTTTTCATGTATGTGTTCAAGGTGTTTTACCGTATGTGGTGGTGACTGATTTTATCGTAAGAAAAAAGTGTGGGATAAAAATGAAAACATTGTGGGAAATTGTTAAAATAAGTAGTGAATCTTAGCAAATAGAGGAGTTTAAACTGTGGAGACAATCGGAATTATTGGATATGGAAGTATGGCTGATATGATGGTGCAAAAGTGGCTTGAAAATGGGATACTTGATGCTCATCAAATCATGATCCATACAAGAAGTGAAACGGAACGCCTGCATCAGCTTAAAGAAAAGCACCAAGAAATCAACATTTGTTCATTAGACGAACTTTCTGCGTCATGTGATACATTGTTTGTCTGCGTGCCGCCGCTTGCTGTACTAGATGTTCTAGATCAGCTGCCATCTAAAGCGAAAGCGGTACATATTGTGTCAGTAGCAGCAGCTGTGACATTAGAAAAGTTACAAGCGCATACAACACAGCCAGTGTCTAGATACATCCCAACACTTACGTCAGCTGTTGGGACAGGCGTATCCCTTGTTGCACATGGTGCAGCCGCAGGGCGTGAGAACAAAGAACGTTTACACCGTCTGCTTTCAGCTTTTAGCATCGTCAGGGAGGTAGAGGAAGACCGGTTTGATGCGGCAAGCAATTTGACAAGCTCATCTCCTGGTTTTATCGCTGCTCTGTTTGAAGAAATGGCGAAAGCCGCTGTGAGAAATAGTGATCTTTCCTTAGAGGAAGCGAATGAATTTTTAACGTATGCCCTTTTAGGGACAGGCCAGATCCTTGTAGAACGAGGTCTCACCTTTGCTGAAACTGTCGATAGAGTGGCGACAAAAGGGGGAATTACAGGAGAAGGTGCTGAGGTCATTCAACAGCAGGCACCTCAGATGTTTGATGATTTATTTATACAAACCATGAAGAAATATGAACAGCTGAAATCGCAGATTAATGAAGCGGATAAACACCACTAAAGACATAGTTAGTGGTGTTTTATTTGTTAAAAAAATCCTTTCTGAAATAGCCTTTTGACCTGTATTATCTGAGTCTAAATTCCTTATTTTCAGACATTGTATTGAAAAATCAATCAAGTTCTCATATAATTTTTTAGAAAATTTAGAAAAATATACACAAATTTTATGTTTAATTAAAGGGGGATGGGAATGAAGCTCTATCTATCTGTCGATATGGAGGGAATTACTGGTCTAGCTGATCATACATTTGTTGATTCACGCCAGCATAACTATGAGCGGGGCAGACGCATTATGACAGGTGAAGTGAACGCCTGTGTAGAGGCGCTTATTCAGCATGGTGCCACCGACATTTTGGTGAATGACAGTCATTCTAAAATGAATAATCTTTTGATCGAAGAACTGCATGAAGAGGCAGTTCTCATATCAGGTGATGTAAAGCCTTATTCAATGGTGCAAGGGTTGGATCAAACCTATGATGCAGCTGTTTTTTTAGGCTATCATGCAAGAGCATCAATGAAAGGTGTGATGTCGCACAGTATGATTTTTGGGGTCAGACATTTTTACATAAATGATCATCCAATTGGTGAAATGGGCTTTAATGCGTATGTTGCAGGCTACTATGGTGTTCCAGTGATTCTTGTTTGCGGGGATGATCAAGCAGCACTAGAGGCAGAAAAGCTGATGCCTGGTGTGAAAACAGTAGCGGTGAAAGAGACCATCTCAAGATCTGCTGTGAAATGCTTACCTCCTGCCAAAGTCAATAAACAAATCTCGCAGCAAGTGGAAGCCGCGATGAAACAGATTGATCAAATGAAGCCGCTGACGCCTCCTGATCAGCCGCTGCTTAAGATTGAGTTTGCCAACTATGGACAAGCTGAATGGGCGAATTTAATGCCGGGTACTGCCATTATAGAAGGAACAACAATGGTAACGTACCAAGCAGAGAATATATTAGAAGCCTATCAAGCGATGCTTGTCATGACAGAGCTTGCCGCACGTACAACATTTTGTTAAGCGAGGGGGAGACAGTAGATGGCCAGCTTTTTGCTCAAGCGTTTTATTGCGATGATTGCCACGATCTTAACGATTACGACTTTAACGTTTATTTTAATGAAGGTCATCCCAGGATCGCCTTTCAATGAAGAACGAAATACAAACGAAACCGTCCAGCGAAACCTCGAAAGCTACTATCACTTAGACGAACCACTCTATGTTCAATATGTCATCTATTTAAAATCCATTGTTACCTTTGATTTTGGTCCTTCCATTAAAAAGCCTTCTGAAAGTGTCAATGATCTATTGGCGAGAGGCTTCCCAGTCTCATTAGAACTTGGTCTTATCTCAATATTGATTGCTGTCATCTCTGGCATTCTGCTAGGGGTCATGGCTGCCCTCCGGCATAATGGTTTGATTGATTACATCGCTATGACCATTGCTGTTTTCGGTATATCCATTCCAAACTTTATCTTTGCTACCTTATTAATTCAGCAGCTTGCTGTCAATTTGAAGCTCTTTCCTACAGCGATGTGGACAAGTCCAATGCATATGGTGCTGCCTACAATTGCCCTTGCTGTCGGGCCAATGGCCATTATCGCCAGATTAACGAGATCGAGCATGATTGAAGTGCTGTCGCAAGACTATATCCGTACCGCCAAAGCAAAAGGACTTTCTCCCTTAAAAATTGTATTTAAGCATGCGCTTCGGAATGCACTTTTACCCGTTGTGACCATTCTTGGAACACTTGTCGCAAGTATTTTAACAGGAAGTTTTGTCATTGAAAAAATATTTGCCATTCCTGGAATGGGAAAATACTTTGTCGAGAGCATTAACAACCGTGATTATCCTGTCATCATGGGAACCACTGTTTTTTACAGCATTATTTTAATCACACTTCTCTTCATTGTTGATGTGGCGTATCGTCTCCTTGATCCGAGGATTCAGCTGCATCAGAAAGGAGGAAAGGCATGAGTATACACCTTCAGCATGATCCACCGAACAGGCATCCTGAAGTCCCGGACGAATGGTTTTCTCCTCGAGAGCAAAAGAAAACGGAAGCCCATGCCATTAAAAGACCCTCTCTTTCCTATTGGGCTGATACATGGAGGCGGCTGAAGCAAAATAAGCTTGCGATGTTTAGTCTATCAGTCCTGATTTTTCTTTTTGTCATGGCAATCTTAGGCCCATTGCTTGCGCCAAATAGTGTGACAGAGCAGCGTCTTTCGATGCAAAATCTGCCGCCCTCTGCTACTCACTGGTTCGGAACAGATGAGCTTGGGCGAGATGTGTTCACACGTACTTGGTACGGAGCACGCATTTCGTTATTTGTGGGTGTCATGGCAGCCCTGATTGATTTTGCCATCGGTGTGATTTATGGGGGCATAGCCGGCTATAAAGGCGGACGCTATGACCATATCATGATGCGGATTGTCGAGGTGCTCTATGGACTTCCTTATTTACTTGTCGTCATTTTATTGATGGTGCTCATGGGACCAGGGCTTGTCACCATTATTGTAGCGCTCACTGTCACCGGATGGATTGGAATGGCAAGAATTGTGAGAGGTCAGGTTCTTCAGCTGAAAGGCCAGGAATATGTCCTTGCCTCAAAAACCTTTGGTGCCAAAAGCCTGCGGATCATTCGCCGCAACCTTCTGCCGAATACGATGGGGCCGATTATCGTCCAGATGACCCTGACTGTGCCGACCGCGATATTTGCTGAAGCGTTCCTAAGCTTTCTCGGTTTAGGTATTCAAGCGCCGTTTGCAAGCTGGGGCGTGATGGCTAATGATGCTTTGCCGACTGTGCTGTCAGACAATGGACATTGGTGGCGTTTATTTTTCCCGGCATTTTTTATTTCACTCACGATGTTTTGCTTTAACAATTTAGGTGATGGCCTGCAAGATGCGCTTGATCCAAAGATGAAGAGGTGATGGTGCTGTGAAAAAAGTTCTGCAAATTATCAATCTGCACGTCAGCTTTCGGACATACGGCGGTTCAGTTCAAGCAGTACGCGGAGTGAATGTCGATGTTTATGAAAAAGAAACCTTAGCCATTGTAGGAGAATCAGGCTGCGGAAAAAGTGTGACATCACAAAGTATTATGAGGCTTCTGCCTGCATACAGCGCGCATGTTGATCAGGGAGAAATCTGGTTTCATGACCGCAACTTGCTGTCATTATCTGAAAAAGAAATGCGCGCCATAAGAGGTGTCGATATCTCGATGATCTTCCAAGATCCGATGACGGCACTCAACCCAACCTTGACAATAGGAGATCAGCTGATGGAAGCAGCGAAGGAACATCAAAAGCTGACGAAAAAAGAAGTGAAAGAAGCCGCCGTACAGATGCTTGATTTGGTTGGTATTCCGCAGCCGAAGGAGAGATTAAAGCAATACCCGCACCAATTCAGCGGGGGAATGAGGCAGCGGCTTATGATTGCAATGGCACTGATTTGTGAGCCAAAGGTGCTGATCGCAGATGAACCGACGACCGCGCTGGATGTGACCATACAGGCACAAATTTTAGAACTGTTTAAAGAGATTCAGAGGAAAACAGGTGTCACCATTATTTTAATCACACACGACTTAGGGGTCGTAGCCCAAGTTGCTGACCGGGTAGCGGTCATGTACGGAGGGAAAATGGTTGAAGTCGGAACAAGGCGAGATATTTTTTACAGTCCGCAGCATCCTTATACTAAAGGGCTCCTGCAATCCGTTCCAAGACTTGATATGAAAGATGAACTGATTCCGATTGAGGGAAGCCCGCCTGATTTATTTGCTCCGCCAAAGGGCTGTCCGTATACGGATCGCTGCCCGGTGGCCATGAAAGTGTGTGATCATATCATGCCGCATGAAACGCAGCGGTCACCTACTCATACAGTGCATTGCTGGCTCCAGGATGAGCGAGCGAACCAAGCGATTTTATCTTCAACACAAAGGGGGAGTTTTTGATGAGAAAAAAAGGGTGGATCATCAGTGTTTGTTTGTTCATCATCATGCTGCTCGCAGGATGTACAGCGAATGAGCAAGCAGGTAAAGGATCATCAAGTAACAAGGGTGAAAAGAAAATATTAACCTTAAATAACGAAAACGAACCGACGTCATTTGACCCACCGATTGGTTTTAATAATGTATCGTGGCAAGGGCTGAATAACGTAATGGAAGGATTAACGAGACTGAATGAAAAGCACGAACCATCTCCTGCAATGGCTGAAAAATGGGAGATTTCAGAGGATGGAAAAACGTACACGTTTCATTTAAGAGATGGTATCAAGTGGTCGAATGGTGATCCAGTGAAAGCGAGTGATTTTGAATATGCGTGGAAGCGTCTGCTCGATCCGAAAACAGGCTCCTCTGCATCGTTCTTAGCTTACATGATTGAAGGTGGAGAGGCATTTAACAGTGGAAAGGGAAAGAAAGAGGACGTAAAAGTCAGTGCTGAAAATGACAAAACGCTAAAAGTCACATTGGCATACCCGCAGAAGTCATTCTTAAATATGACCGCAAACCCTGCCTTTTTCCCTGTTAATGAGAAGGTAGCTGAGAAGGACCCAAATTGGGCAAAGGATGCCAAAACCTTTGTTGGGAATGGACCGTTTCAACTGACAGAATGGAAGCATGATGAGAGCTTCACTATGGAAAAAAGTGAGACATATTGGGACAAAAAATCAGTTAAGCTGGATCAGGTAAAGTGGCTGATGATCAGTGATCGCAACACTGATTATCAAATGTATCAATCGGGAGATTTAGATACTGCCTTCGTCCCAGCAGAACAAAGTGAAAATTTGCTGAAAAATAAAGATGTGCACATTGAAGATCAGGCAGGACTGTTCTTTTATCGTCTGAATGTGAACATGGAACCTTTTCAAAATAAGAACATTCGCAAAGCCTTTCAAATGGCGATCAATCCGCAAGATATCGTGGATTATGTAACAAAGAATAAAGAGAAGCCTGCCCGCGCCTTCGTTTCACCGGGAATTCTAGATTCAAAGGGTGAAGATTTCAGAGAAGCTGGCGGCGATCTTGTCAAACAAGATACGAGTGAAGCTGCGAAGCTATTAGAAAAAGGGCTGAAAGAAGAGAACTATTCGAAGCTGCCGCCCGTCACATTAACATATAGCACAAAGCCTGAGAACAAGAAAAAAGCTGAAGCCATCCAGCAGCAATTAAAAGAAGCGCTGGGTGTAGATGTGAAGCTTGCAAACATGGAAGCCAATGTATTTGCAGAAGATCAAAAGGCGCTGAAATTCCAATTCTCGCAAAGTTCATTTTTAGCAGACTATGCAGATCCGATCAATTTCCTAGAGAGCTTCCAAACAGGGAATGCGATGAACCGGACGGGATGGTCAAACGACACCTATGATCAGCTGATTAAAAAGGCGAGCCAGGAAGCAGATGAACAAAAGAGAAACAGCATCCTTCATGAGGCAGAGGCACTTCTCATGGAAGAAGCACCGATCATTCCAATTCATTTTTATAACCAAGTCCATTTACAAAAAGAGGGCGTGAAGGGGATTGTCCGCCATCCTGTTGGGTATATCGATTTGAAATGGGCACAAGTAGATGGAGAGTAGTAAATGAGAAACACGGACGCTTTGGAAAAAAGCGTCTGTTCCTTTATTCGTTCATGTTATGGGGAAGATGCCCATAGATTGAAAGAAACAAAGAGAAAGAGGGGATTGGCTTGAACCAGCTGCCAGCAGCGCTTCAAACAGGGGATACAGTGGGGATTATTGCACCAGCAAGCCCGCCTGATGAATTGAAATTAGCAAAAGGAATTGCCTTTTTAGAAAGCCTCGGGCTGAAGGTGAAAAAAGGGAAGTATCTCGATTCTCGGTACGGGTATTTAGCGGGGCGTGATCATGAAAGAGTGGAAGATCTTCATGGCATGTTTCAAGATCCAGAAGTCAAAGCAGTTATTTGTGCTTGCGGAGGGTACGGAACTGGAAGACTTGCGGAAGCCATTGACTATGATCTCATTCGCCGGAATCCGAAAATCTTTTGGGGTTATAGTGACATTACGTTTTTACATACGGCCATCCAGCAGCAGACCGGCCTTGTGACCTTTCATGGTCCAATGCTTTCCTCTGATGTGGGACTTGAAGAGGTTCATCCGTATACGAAGGATACCTTTTTGCAGCTGTTCACGCCGAAGGCCTTTACGTATACGCATCACTTGTCACCTCTTCATACCTTCTATCCCGGCACTGCTTCTGGTGACATCATAGGAGGGAATCTTGCCCTCATCGTGACAACACTTGGTACACCTTTTGAAATTGATACGAAGGGAAAGCTGTTGTTCATTGAAGATATTGACGAAGAGCCGTATAAAATCGATCGCATGATGCAGCACCTCACCTCTGCTGGAAAATTGGATGATGCGGCTGGATTTATCATTGGAGATTTTCATCAATGTGAACCAAAAAAGAAAGACCAATCCTTAACCTTGGAACAGCTGTGGGAAACCTATATTGTGTCGCAAAAGAAACCTGCACTCGGCGGCTTTCGGATCGGTCATTCATCACCGAACTTTGCCATTCCAATGGGCGTGCAGGCTGCACTAGATGCGGCGGGGAAAAAACTGCACATTTCTCCAGGCGTCGCAGCGAAAGAGGCGATCAAATGAAAATCGTCGATGTTCGTACATGCAGAACGAGTGTACCGCTAAAAAAGCCTTTCAAAACCGCTTTAAGAACGGTGTATGACGCAGCATCTCTGATCGTCATCATCACATATGATCAAGGTGACGTCAGCTACGGAGAGGCAGTTCCCACGTCAGTGATTACAGGAGAAACGCTGGAAAGCATCGACTATGCCATTTGTGAAGTGATCAGACCCATTTTGCTCGGGGCTTCCTTGGCAGAGTATGAACAAATCTTTTCTGCTATGAACCGTGTGCTCGCAAGCAACACAAGCGCAAAGGCAGCAATCGATATGGCCATTTATGATGGGTTAGCAAAGCAGGCAGGACTTCCGCTTTATCAATACCTTGGCGGATATCGTCATCAGCTCGAAACCGACTATACGGTCAGTGTAAACCGTCCGCTCGAGATGGCAGAAGATGCGAAACAATACGCAGCCGAAGGCTTTCAGACGTTAAAGGTGAAAGTGGGGAAAGATGACATACACACGGATATTCAGCGGATCAAGCGGATTCGAGAAAAAGTCGGACCGGACATTCAGATCAGGCTCGACGCAAACCAAGGATGGACGTGGAAGGAAGCGATCACAGCCATTCGAAAAATGGAAGCACTGAATATTGAATTAGTAGAACAGCCAGTACCGAAAGAAGATATCGAAGGTCTGCGCCGTGTGACAGAAGCAACTGATACATTGATTATGGCGGACGAAAGCATTTTTAGTTTTCATGATGCAATCAAGGTGCTTGAAACGAGAAGCTGTGATCTCATCAACTTAAAACTAATGAAATCCGGCGGCATAAAAGAAGCACTAAAAATCAATGCACTCGCTGAAGCATACGGTGTTCAGTGCATGGTTGGCAGTATGATTGAGTCAAAGCTTGGCATTACAGCAGCGGCACATTTCGCCGCAAGTCAGCCGAATATCACCCGCTGCGATTTTGATGCGCCGCTTATGCTGAAAGAAGACATGATAGACGGAGGAATCGTGTACAAAGGAAAAGACATATTTTTACCGATCGATCATGGGTTAGGCATTCAAGGGGTGAAAGGAGTCTCGTGATGATATATGAATCGAAGGTTCCAGTCGCTAACGTATGGACAGCGCCGCAGTCTCCGAGAGAAATCGATCAAAAGGTACTTCAGGACTCCATCAATATCAAAGAGTGGATTGACCAGCAAACATATGAAGAAAAGTTGGCTTTATGTGAAGAAAATTTGATTCAATCTCAAGTACTGCTCGGCGGGCGAGTGATTGGATTAGAAGAGATAGATGGCTGGATGAAAGTTGTCATACCGCAGCAGGCCAGCCGGAAACATCCGCAAGGCTATCCAGGCTATATACCTGCTGAGCAATTAATCCAAGTAACAGAGGGAAGTGAGTCAGCAGCATCTCTGATCGTTTGTCAGAAAAAAGCCACGCTCTATCAAAACGGGGAACCCGATATGGAGATTAGTTTTTTAACAGAGCTGGCAGCAGCCAAAGAAACAGATGATCAATTTCAAGTTGTGACCCCAGTAGGTATGAGAGAAATCAACAAAGCGGATGTGCGCCCGGTTTCGCAAGCTTTCTCTGCAACTGGCAAAGATGTCGTAGACGCAGGAAAGCAATTTATTGGTCTTTCGTATTTATGGGGAGGCATGAGCAGTTTTGGATATGATTGTTCAGGGTTTGCTTACAGCATGTACAAAGCATGTGGATATCTTTTACCGAGAGACGCAAGTGACCAAGCAGTTCAGGGAACTCCGGTGACATCAAGCCATTTAGAACCAGGCGACTTGCTGTTTTTTGCAAATGAAAACGGAAAGGGAGCGGTCCGCCATGTAGGGATATACGCTGGGGACGGGAAGATGCTTCATTCGCCTAAAACGGGCAGACAAATTGAGCTTCTTTCCCTTTTTGGTACTTCGTATGAAAAGGAATGGGCAGGTGCAAGGCGGTATTTACCAAGCTAGAGGAGGAGCGATCATGACAGTTGAACCACTTTTACAAGTAAACAACCTCAAAAAACATTTTCACCTATCAAAAGGGAGAACGTTAAAAGCGCTGGATGGTGTCTCTTTTCAGCTGAAACAAGGTGAAACCTTTGGTCTCGTTGGTGAATCTGGCTGCGGCAAATCCACACTTGGGAAAGTGCTCATGCGTCTTTATGAACCAACAGATGGTGAAGCCTTATATGAAGGGAAAAGTCTTCACCACCTTTCTAAAAAAGAATCATTTGATTTCAACCGGCAAATGCAAATGGTCTTTCAAGATCCGTATTCCTCCTTAAATCCGAGGCTGTCAGTAAAAGATATTATGCTGGAGCCAATGGAGATTCATCAGCTTTATGGCAGTCAAAAGAAAAGGATTGCCCGCGTAAAAGAACTGCTCGAAGCGGTAGGGTTAAGCTATGATTTTGCCACCCGCTATCCGCACGAATTTAGCGGAGGACAGAGGCAGAGAATCGGCATTGCAAGAGCACTTGCGTTAGCGCCAAAGTTTATTGTGGCAGATGAGCCGATTTCTGCATTAGACGTCTCCGTTCAAGCGCAGGTCGTGAATCTGCTGAAGAAACTGCAAAAAGACGAAGGATTAACTTTTCTTTTTATCGCACATGACTTGTCGATGGTGAAATATATTAGCGACCGAATCGGTGTCATGTATTTAGGCCATCTCGTTGAATTGACGACGAGTGATGCATTATATCAAACACCGCTTCACCCATATACACAAGCCTTACTGTCTGCCATCCCCATTCCAGATCCTGACGTAGAGGACAAGCGCAAAAGGTTTATTCTAAAAGGAGAAATTCCAAGTCCAGTGAACCCGCCAAGCGGCTGTGTATTTCGAACAAGATGTCCTGCCGCGATGGATGTGTGTGCTGAAAAAAAGCCAGTATTACAAGCAGTGGAAGAAGGACATGAAGTCGCCTGTCATTTATATAATAGAAAATAGGACAAGCCAGATAAAAAGCCAGCAAGTAGACAAGCTGTTCTACACGCTGGCTTTTTTAATAGATGAACGCCGAATAGGTAATGTGCAGCATCTGAACGAGCCGCCAGATTTAATAATTTCAGAAAAGTCCACTTCAATAACGGTGTACCCGTGAGCGATTAATGCAGCATTTGTTTCTTGGTTGCTTGGCAAGCTGATCACTTTTTTCTGCCCAATGGATAAAACATTTGGTCCAAGTGTGAATTGCTCTTGTTCACTGATTTCAACAAAATGATAATACGTTTTGAGCAGCTGGAGATCCTTTTGCTTGAACGCTTCAGGATAAATGAATATCTCGTCATGAGACAGAATATTCATCACACAATCGAGATGCAAAATGTGAGGAGGAAGGTGAATTGGAATGATGTCGTGATCCGGCAGTTCCTTTTTGAGCTGGTAGATAGCGGCTGGACTAGTTCTTTTGCTCGTGCCAACAAACACACGGTTCTGATCCACAAGCACATCGCCGCCTTCAATCGTTCCGTCTGTCAAGGTGACAGCTGATAACCCGTTTGCCTGTGCCCACTCTTTTAGACATTGTTCTTCCCCTTGCCGAACCGGAGCGGCCATCTTTGAAACAAACAGTGTATGTCCAATCGTAAACCCAATATCCCGAGTGAAGACTTGCTCAGGGAAGCGGTCATTCGCTGGGAGCAGGATGGGCCGTACTTGATGATCTTTAAGTGTTTGGATCAATTGCTTATGCTGAGCGACTGCTTTCATTTGAGAAATATTTTCTTTCGCAAAATGTTTCTGTGTTTCGTTGATAATTTGTTTGATTTCCATATAAATAGGACTGCATAAAAGAACTTCTTCTAAATCGTCGTATTCACTCATGCATTGCGGCATTTTGTATAATTGCTCTGCTCTCATCGAATCCATCAAATGGCCTCCTTGTTCGTTCATAGTTCTATTATTCCTTCTTCTTGTCATGGTTGAAACATTTCCGAAAGAAAATCTCTCACATAAGACTAAAGCAAAAAGTTTAGACAAACCTAAAAGAATAGTGTTTAATAAAAGTCGTTCCGCATCTACGAAAACAGCAAGAAGGAGCTATGATGATGAGTGAAGAGAATTTCAAATACTGCAAGGAATCGAAAGTTGTTAAAACCAGCAGGGTATTCCCTCTCGATACGAATAACCACCAAACGTTATTTGGCGGGAAATTAATGAGCTATATAGATGACATTGCCTCTATCTCGGCAGCAAGACACAGCCGCAGTGAAACGGTCACAGCTTCAATGGATTCTGTTGACTTTTTAGAGCCGATTGGACAAAAGGAGTCCGTATGCTTGGAATCCTATGTCACATGGGTCGGCACGTCTTCTATGGAAGTGTTCGTCAAAGTCATTAAAGAAAACTTGATGTCTGGAGAACGCAGGCTCGCAGCGACTTCATTTCTGACATTTGTCTCATTAGATGAAAACGGAAAGCCTAAACGAGTCCCGCAGGTGATGCCGGAAACAGAAGAAGAGATCATGCTTCATCAAACAGCGAAGCAGCGGGCAGAGGAAAGAAAAAGCCGCCGAAAACATAGTAAGGCGCTTGCTGACGCACTTGGGACAGATAAACCTTGGGCGTAAAAATCACCCTTTAAGCGGTGATTTTTTTCTAGTACGGTATCTTGCATGGCAAGATAGTGTATGGTAAGATGAAGCTATCTTGTGATGCAAGGTACTGGAATCGGAGGAACTATCATGACAACATCCACACAAATGCTAAAAGGGATTTTAGAAGGCTGTCTGCTGTCGATTATTTCTGAGGGTGAAATTTATGGGTATGAAATGACGAAGAAGCTCGCGCTTTATGGGTTTGATCAAATAAGTGAAGGCAGTATCTATCCAATTTTGCTACGAATGCAAAAGGAACAGCTGGTGACCACTGTCACAAAAGCGTCAGCAAGCGGGCCGAAAAGGAAATACTATACGCTCACACAAGCGGGGGAACAAGCGCTCACACAGTTTATTGCCCGCTGGAATGAGCTTTCGAAAAATGTAAACTGCTTATTACTAAAAGGGAAGTGAGATTATGGTATCAAAAGAAACACGACACATTCTACTAGAGCTGCAACTTTATCTCATATCAAAGGGAAAAAATCAGGATGAGATTGATGAGCTGATGGACGAATTGACCACACATGCAGTTGAGGCTGAAAAAGACGGCAAAACAGGAGAGGATGTGTTCGGCGGAGATCCGCGGAGCTATGCTGATGAACTCTCAAAAGAGCTGTCAGGAAATCATAAAGACTGGGTGCCGTTTGTCAGTGCTTTTTTAATTGGGTCACTTTTTTACATGATGTTAGCAGATGCCATCAGTCAAAGTTTATCGTATTCTTGGTATGCACTCATTGGTTATCCGCTGATTATAGTGTCCAATGTGATCATGACCATTGTGATGTTTAGAGCTTCTGCCTTTCAAACAAGTAGGAGGGCATTCTTTTACTTTTGGATATTAGGTGTTTTTCAGATGACAGCCCTGATCACAGTGAAATTATTGGACCAAAAACTTGGTACACCTTTACTTGTGCTGACATCAAGCCAAAGATGGGGCGTCATTCTTCTTTTGCTGCTGTGTATTGTCTTATTGAATGCCATATTAAAGGCGAATATGGTGTCGCTCATTCCGCTGATCTTCTTCGGACCACAGCTCATATTCGAATTGCTTGGATGGACATCGCCACTGATGCTTCTCTTCACAAGTCTGCTATCCATTGTCATTTTAGTCTTGCTCACGATTGTTTTTTTACGGAAAACAAACAAGAAAAATGAACACTCGATGTAAACTGAGCACATCCGATCAGATGTGCTTTTCTTTTTCTAAAAAAATGTAGAAATGGAATTGTGTTTTTCATTACAATGGGGAGAGGACAAAAATGAAAAGGGGTTCTGTTTTTGGATATCGTATGGGGGTATGTACTCGTTTTTGTATTGGCTGCTTTGCCTTTTTTTGAAGTGATTGGTGTCGTTCCATTCGCAATCTTAAGTGGACTGCATCCTGTGACAACAGCTGTGATTGGATTCATCGGCAACTTTCTCACAGTCTTGTTTCTCATTGTGTTTGTGGACCGGTTTAAAGCATGGTGGTTAAAGAGAAAGGAAGAGAAAGGTGATGAAAAAGGAGAGAAAAAGCAGCTGCGGGCGAGAAAAATTTGGGAACGATACGGTCTGCCTGGATTAGCGCTCATTGGTCCTTTTATCATCGGCAGTCATTTAGCGGCCCTGATGTGCATGAGCTTTGGAACGAAAAGAAAGCAAGTCGCTGTGTGGATGACCGTCAGCTTAATGATGTGGACAGCGCTGGCTGCTAGTTTAACTGGTGCGGGCTTCCATTACTTTGCCCCAGATTCAAATGGGTTGTTCGGAGATATTTTTAGCAAGTAAAAAAAGGGAGGATCATCAATGTCATATCAAACAAGAACAGTACTAGAAACAGAGCGCCTGAAACTGAGAACGATGAATGAACATGATGCGTCATTTTTATATGACGAGCTGTTTCAAGACGAAGAAGTGATGAAGTATTATCCTTCTTTGAAGGATGAACAGCAGACAAAAGAGTGGATTGCATGGAATCAAAAAAATGACCGCACGTACCACACCTCGCTATGGATCATTGAAGATAAAGAAACAAATGAACGACTTGGACAAAGCGGAATTGTTCTGCAAAACATTGAAGGGCAAACCGAACTTGAGATCGGCTATATGCTAAAGAAAGCGGCGTGGGGGAATGGCTATGCTGCTGAGGCTGCCAAAGGCTGCCTTACTTATGGATTTGAAGAAATGAAGGTCAGACGGATGATCAGCTTAATACGTCCTGAGAATGAAGCGTCGGTGAAGGTTGCTTTAAAAATGGGCATGAAAAAAGAAAAAACCATTTCAAAATGGGACCAAATCATTGATGTATACAGCATCACCCGTGACGGAGAAAATGGCTCGCTTACTGAATAAGCAGAGCCGTTTTTTCTTTTATGCACGTTGTTCTAACTGAAGCAAATATTTCTTTCGTTCAATTCCCCCGCCGTAGCCTCCAAGTTCACCATTTGTTTGAATCACGCGGTGGCAAGGAATGATAATCGCCAATTGATTCGCACCATTTGCATTACCAACGGCACGAACCAAATGCGGATCGCCAAGTCTCGTGGCTAGATCACGATAGGATCTCGTTTCGCCTGATGGAATGAGTGAGAGCTGCTCCCACACCTTCATTTGAAAAGGGGTGCCATGTAAGGAAAGTGGTACAGTAAACTGAGTGAGCTTTTTCTCAAAATATAAGGCCAATTCCTTTGCTAATTGCTGATGGACGTTTGTCTCTCCAACTAAAATACGGGCATGATGCTTCTTTCTTAATGTTTCAATTTCTTTTTCGAGTCCCCGCCTGTCCATAAACTCCAGTAAATACACATGTGTGGCATCTGTCACGCTGATCATCCGCCCGATCGGTGTGGAAATAAAATTAGCATAGAGAATGTGAATCTGCGCTTTTTTAGGGGGATTTCCCATGATTTTCGTAAATGCATCATTGAAGGCGCTTGAAGATTCATAGCCGAAGGTGACCTGCTGATCGATTACTTTTTTTCCGTTCAAAATTTCTTTAAAGGCAAGTCCCATTCGGCGTGATCTTGCATATTGAACAAAGGTCATGCCGTAAATGTCTTTAAACTTTCTTCGAGCTGTGGCAGAGTGAATCCCTAATTGACGGAAGTCCTCTTCCTTCCAGCGTTTCTCAGGATTTTTTTCTACTGCTGAAACGAGTGTTTTGACTTCTTCAGGAATACTGTTAGGGTATGTTAATGGTGTGCAGCGTTTGCATGGGCGATACCCTGCCAGCAGTGCCTCCTCCGCTGTAAAGAAAAACTCACAGTTTTCATATTTGGGCTTTCTGGCCGTACATGTGGCATGACAGAAGATGCCGGTTGTCTTAATACAGGCAAAGAATGTGCCGTCATATTGCGGATTCTTGTCAACAAGTGCTTGATAAAATTCATGTTTTTGTTCATCGGTCATCATCATATGAATCCACCTCTTGATTTTCTATAAAATGTTTTTCAGTATTTTAAAGTTGAACGTTCATCACATCAATCTTATTTCATTATATCAGCGATATGATCGTTGCCGTACCCGTACCCGCGCTTTAAAGAAGGCGGAATGAATCTTCTTTCTCGTATGAAAGCATGATAAATATGTCGATCTCCTCCTGTTTTAGTTCATATACTTTAGCTGCTTCTGTTTCATTTCTTCATAAAATGCTTCAACTTCTTGTTCGTAAAGTACGGTCTCCATGTCCTTGTATTTACGCTTGATCGTCAATGTGATAAAAAATAAATGGATTGTCATATATGCTCATTTCCCTTCAGTCCGCAGCACGCGAAACAGCCCGTAAATCTTCTTGATCAGTTAACCTGTTTCTAACACTTAGTATACGGCGGTCCCATAAAAATTCTTTCGAAAAATGAACAAGTATATTTGGCAGAGGAAAGCAAAGTGATAGACCAGTATTTAGGGGTGTGATACAATTTTGACACAGAATCTGCTCTAAGTCAGATCTGCTTATCATGAATTGGTTTTCTAGGGTTCCGTGCGGGTGGCGCAGTCTGGACCGAGAGAAAACACATAGGGTCTAGACAATAGACCGTATGACACGGAGGGATAAAAGCCCGGGAGATTTGATCAAACGATCGATTTCCAGGCTTTTTTTTGTTGGTTGGAATCGTTCAGAAAGGAAGGGATCTAATGAAATGGGGAAATGTCTTGATTGCGGCGATCTTTGAAGTCGGCTGGGTGATGGGATTGAAATATGCTGACTCTTTATTGGAATGGGCCGCAACCATCGTTTGTATTGTCGTCAGCTTTTATTTACTCCTGAAAGCTACGACAGTACTGCCAGTTGGCACACTTTATGCCGTTTTTACCGGACTTGGGACAGCAGGTACTGTCATAGTAGGTATGGTCATGGGGGAGCCGGTACAGCTAGTGAAATTACTTTTAATCATGGTGCTTTTAAGCGGTGTATTAGGGCTCAAACTGACCACAGGAGAAAAGAAAGGAGAGACTGAATCATGAGCTGGCTTTTACTCATTGGGGCAGGCATTTTAGAAATGCTTTGTGTCACCATGATGAATCAATTCCAGAAAGACCGGCATGTCAAATGGATTTTATTTATTGCAGCTGGATTTTCGCTGTCCTTTCTCATGCTCTCTCTTGCGATGAATACAATTCCGATGGGAACGGCGTACGCCATTTGGACAGGTATTGGAGCTGCTGGAGGAGCCATTGTCGGCATGCTGTTTTATGGTGAGTCGAAAGACGCAAAACGTATTTTCTTTATCGCATTGATTTTATCTGCGGCGGTCGGTTTAAAGATTATTGCATAAGAAAAGGGCTGGCATCTGTCTGCCAGCCTTTTTTATTACATCGAATGATGATTGGAATCGTTTTCATTTTTTCGGTAAAGCTGACTCACAAGCAGAAAACAGACACCAAATGTGAGCAAAGGAATGAGTCTCTCACCGGTCATAAATAGATAAATACCTGTGATCAGACATACGATGCCGAGCCAAAAGCTCACTTTACCAAACAAAGTCATGCTTTTCATCTCCATCACTCCTTTTGTGATAAAAGGTCTACTCACATTATATCACGCTAGGTGCAGAATTGAATGAATATTCAATAAAAAATGGACTCTTCATTGCTTTTTCTCTTTCCAGTCCAGTATAATATTTCATTAGAATGAAAACGTAAATGAGGTCATGATACATGAGAACATTGATTACAGAGAAACTTGAATTACACAGACAAAAGCACGAGCAAAAAGGCAGACTGCTTGTCAGTTGCCCGGATCAGCCTGGTATTGTATCAGCTGTTTCTTCCTTTTTATTTGAGCACGGAGCGAACATCATTGAATCCAGCCAATACACAACAGATCATGAAAGCGGCCGGTTCTTTTTAAGAATTGAATTTGATTGGAAAGACATTTCGGCCAACTTAGATCAGTTGAAAAATAGCTTTGAGCCAATTGCCGCATCATTTCAAATGACATGGAGCATGTCACGTGCAAGTGATCTGAAAAAGCTGGCGATCTTTGTATCGAAAGAGCTTCATTGTTTAAATGAACTTCTATGGGAATGGCAAAGCGGAAATTTAATGGCTGAAATCGCAGTTGTGATCAGCAATCATGAAACGGCAAAGGATACGGTCGAAGCACTCGGCATCCCATTCCATTTTGTGAAGGCGAATAAAGACATTCGTCAAGAGGCAGAAAAACAGCAACTTGCTCTATTAGAAAAGTACGACATTGATGCCGTTGTGCTTGCTCGATACATGCAAATTTTAACGCCTAAATTTATTGATGAGCATCCGAATAAAATCATTAATATTCATCATTCCTTCCTGCCAGCGTTTATTGGTGCAAACCCATACAAGCGGGCATATGAACGAGGCGTCAAATTAATTGGTGCGACTTCTCATTATGTGACCAATGATTTAGACGAAGGACCGATCATTGAACAAGATATTGAGCGTGTAGATCACCGGGATGATGCGGAAGCCCTAAAAAATATTGGCCGGACAATTGAGCGCAGTGTGCTTGCACGTGCTGTCAAATGGCACTTGGAAGATCGAATTATTGTTCATGAGAATAAAACGATTGTCTTTAATTGACCGCTTGACTTTTCTTTAGCAATTGGTGATAATATAAAAAAATTAACGAGCGTTGAAAAGGAATAGTAAGCAGGAACTGATGCGTAAAGAGAGCAAATGATATGCTGAAACATTTGCCGCAGACAGCTGCTGAACCTGCCCTTTGAGCCTTAGAGGAAAAATCTAAGCGCGTGCCTGGCGTTACAGGAGTTGAGTGGAATAAGCATTTCGCATGCTTATTCAATGAAGGTGGTACCACGGAAAATCCCTTTTCGTCCTTTACATAAGGAGAAAAAGGGATTTTTTTGTGCCTAAAGGTATAGCGGAGGGAATCAAGGATGAAAAAGCAAAGGATTGTCATAAAAATTGGCAGCAGTTCATTAACAGAGCAAAAAGGAGCCATTGATGAACAAAAGATGCAGGATCATGTAAGAGCCATAGCAAAGCTCAAAGAAGCAGGGCATGAAATCATTTTAATTTCATCAGGAGCCGTTGCGGCAGGATTTGGAAGCCTAGGCTATCCATCAAGACCTGTGACCTTAAAGGGGAAACAGGCAGCCGCTGCCGTTGGTCAGGGCTTGTTAATGCAAAAATATACAGAGCTTTTTTCACAGTTTCACATGACACCTGCTCAAATGCTTTTAACACGTAATGACTTTTCAGATCGAACGAGATATCGAAATGCTTACGCAACGATGATGGAGCTGCTGGAAAGAAAGATTTTGCCGATCATAAACGAAAATGATTCAGTTTCCATCGAGGAGCTTACCTTTGGGGATAATGACATGCTGTCAGCTCTTGTCAGTGGATTAATCCATGCAGACCAATTGATCATATTAACAGACATCAATGGCATTTATGATGCAAATCCAAATGAGCATCCTGAGGCGAAGCGGTTTGATGTCCTGACTCACATTTCAGAAGAATTGTTTTCATATGCAAAGAGCACTGGTTCAAAGGTTGGCACAGGCGGAATGAAATCGAAGCTGTCTGCTGCACAAACGGCACTTTCACTTGGTGTGAAAGTATTCATTGGCACAGGCACTGGGGAAGACAAGCTGCTTCGCATTCTTGCGGGTCAAGGTGACGGAACGTATATCGGTGAACAGGATTTATCAGCCGTGAACAACCGCCGTCAATGGATTCAATTCCACTCACCGGTCTCTGGAAAGATCATGATTGATGCAGGAGCGGAAGCGGCGATTTTGCATAATGGCAGAAGCCTTCTTCCGGCAGGAGTCATTGATGTCGCTGGTGACTTTTCTAAAGGAGAGGTTGTAGAAGTCGTCGGGCCAAATGGATTAGTTGGTAAGGGACAAACCTTGTACGCATCCGATGAGCTTCTTGGCATTAAAGGAATGCGAAGTGACGAGCTTTCAAAAGAGAAGCCAGAGGTCATACACCGAGATCACTGGGTACAGCATGTACAAAACTGAGGAGGGAATATGATGAATGAAGTTCTTGAAAAAGCAAAAAAAGCAAGTGTAGCTAAAGATCAGTTGCTTCTAAAAACGACGGAACAAAAAAATGCTGCCCTGCACGCCATTGCGAGTGCACTAAAAGCATCTTCAGCTTATTTAATAGAGGAGAACCAAAAGGATGTTCAAGCGGCTGAGGAAAAGCAGTTCACGCCATCTGTCATTGACCGGATCACACTCACGGAAGAGAGAATTGAAGCCATTGCAGACGCGACTCTTCAACTCATTCAGCTAAAAGACCCAATTGGTGAAACGTTAGAAACCATTCAAAAAGAAAACGGTCTATTCATCGAAAAGGTCCGTGTACCGCTTGGAACGGTTGGTATGATTTATGAAGCAAGACCAAATGTGACAGTCGATGCTGCGACCCTTTGCTTGAAAACTGGGAATGCTGTTATTCTGCGCGGAAGCTCATCTGCTATTCATAGTAATAAAGCGATTGTAAAGGTGATTCATGAAGCGCTTCATACGACGGATATTCCAGTAGACAGTGTGCAATTGATTGAAGATACTGGCCGTGAAACGGCGAAAACGCTGTTCACCTTAAATGAATACCTGGATGTCCTCATTCCGCGCGGAGGGAAGAATTTAATTGATCTTGTAGTGAGAGAGTCTACTGTGCCGGTGCTTGAGACAGGTGCAGGAAATTGTCATATCTACATTGATGAAACAGCGAAAAACGAAATGGCTGAGCGGATTGTGCTGAATGCCAAAACCCAAAGACCATCTGTTTGTAATGCGATTGAGAGCATTGTCATTCATGAAACTTGGGCAAAAACATACGGTGCTTCGTTATTTGAAGCCCTTCAATCAAATGGGGTAGAAATACGCGGTGATGAAGCCGTTTGCGCGCTTGCTCCTAGTGCTGCCTTAGCGACAACGGAGGATTATGCAACGGAGTTTTTAGCACCGATTGTCAGTATTAAAATCGTAAAAAACATAGAAGAAGCGATTCAGCATATTCAAACATATAGCTCTAAGCACTCTGAAGCGATCATTACGGAAAATGATGAGCATGCAGCCCTTTTCTTAACAGCTGTCGATGCAGCCGCTGTTTATCATAATGCTTCTACTCGTTTCACAGATGGCTTTGAATTTGGTTATGGAGCGGAAATAGGTATTAGTACACAAAAACTTCATGCAAGAGGGCCAATGGGTCTGCCAGCCTTAACGTCTGAAAAATTTGTCATTCGTGGTCAAGGACAAATAAGAGAATAACGAATTCAAAAGAGAGTCTTGTGACAACAGGCTCTCTTTTTCCTTTCATTTTTGTATTTCTCCGGTCAAGTATGATAAAATATGGTAATGTTTTATATTTTGAGAAGATTGGAGAAGGCAACGTATGGCGAAAATCATTCCCTCTTCGGATATTGGAGTGAAAATCAACAAGTGGTATGAATTAATCCGCAGATTTGATTCAGAACAAGCAGAACAGTTAAAACAGGAAATTCGCACCTCTCTTGATTCAATGGAAGAAGATCAGAATTTGCTTCTCTATTTTTCTTTAATGGAATTTCGGCATGAGGTCATGCTCGATTATTTAAAGCCATTAAAGGAAGGAAAGCTTCGCGCCAACTTTTCCGAGCTTTCGAAAGAAATAGATGAGCATCAAACGCATGTCACAGGCATGCTTGAATACTACTATCATTTTTTCAGAGGCATGTATGAATTCGGACGGAGGGAGTATATTGCTGCCATATCGTCTTATCAAAAGGCAGAGCATAAGCTTTCTTTTGTATCAGATGATATTGAACGTGCAGAATTTCATTTTAAAATGTCAGAAATATATTATCACATGAAACAAACACATATCTCGATGCACCATGCTAAACTAGCGCTGGATGTTTATGTTCAGCATGAACTGTATGCGCTTCGTACCATTCAGTGTCAATTTATTGTGGCCGGTAACTACGATGATATGAGAAGGCATGAAAAAGCATTACCACATCTCGAAAGAGCACTTGCGAGATCAAGAGAGTTTCAGAATGTGCGTTTTATTGCCTCCTCTTTATTTAATATGGGCAACAGTTATTACCGAATGGGAGACTTGGGCCGCGCACTCGAATTAATGAAAGAATCCATCTCGTTATTTGATCAAAATCAATCCGATCATCTTCGTCGATCTATAGACCCTCTTTATACAGCCGCTCAGATATTATACAAACAAGGAAAACACGAAGAAGCATTACACTACAGAGAAGAATGTATGAAGCGAGCAGAAGCTCTTCAAGATGACATTCATATTCAGAAAACCATATTTCTAGAAGCATTGTATTTAAGACAAGATGCTGAGCATATTAAACGAATTTTCCATTTTTTAGAGTCTGCCTATGCATATCCTGATATAGAGGAGCTGGCATTAGATACCGCAAAGTATTATAATGAAATGGGGGATTATGAAAAATCTTCCATGTTCTATGGGGAAGCGGAACATGCTCGAATCTATATTCAGAGAGGGGATTGTTTATATGAATTTTAAAAAATGGGCAGTCGTCTGTACAAGCATCACCATCATGGCATTGTGGCTGGCAGCAGCAAATGCCGATCCAGATAACAGAAACCATACGCTAGAACAACCGAATCCGCAGCATGACACGATCTAAAAGCCCTTGTTAAAGGGCTTTTTTTCATGTCTAAAAATTTTGGGACATGCTCATAAAAAGGGTTCAGGGAGGAAAACTTAAAAAAGAGTATTTATTGATTGACTCTGCAATTTAAATTGTGTACAATTTAATTGTAGAAAATATTATTGGAGAGAAAGAGGGTTATATTCATGTCAGACGTTTTATTTACAGCAACGGTATCAGCTGTCGGAGGAAGAGAAGGAAAGGTTGTTTCAACAGATGGTGTACTTGAGCATGATGTAGCAATGCCTGGAACACCAAGAGCAAAAAAACTTGAAAAAGCAACAAATCCAGAGCAATTATTCGCAGCAGGCTACTCTGCATGTTTTGATTCAGCCCTTCAAATGGTAGCAAGACAAGAGCGTATCCGTTTTGAAAGTGAAGTAACAGCACATGTCAGCTTATTAAAAGACAGTTCAGATGGCGGCTTCAAACTAGGCGTCCAATTAGAAGTAAAGGGAACTGGCATTGAGCAGTCAGCATTAGAAGAACTTGTTCATAAAGCACACGGTGTATGTCCATATTCAAAAGCAACTCAAGGAAATATCGAAGTAGAACTTGTAGCTGTTGCACAATAATTAGACATCAATAAAAGGCTGAGGGAATGTTCCCTCAGCCTTTTGGTTGTGTTAAATTTTGCAAAAGCTCATGTAAAGAGGCGCGCAGTATTTTTAGCTCTTCTTCTGATCTGCCTGTCCCAGTCAGCATGTGAAACGGAATCGCAGTGGCCTTTTCTTTTAGCTGTTCTCCATATTCCGTTAAACGAATTTGCACAGACCGCTCATCCTCTTTCGAGCGTTCTCGGATAATGAGTCCGTTTTGCTCCATTCGTTTCAGCATGGGTGTGAGTGTACCGGAGTCTAAATAGAGAAGCTCTCCCATCGTTTTCACATTTAATGTTCCATGCTCCCACAATAAAAGCAGTGCCAAATATTGCGGATACGTAATGTTTAATTCTTCTAATAACGGTTTATACTGCTTCGTCATCTCTCGTGAGCTTGCATATAACAAGAAACAAAGCTGATTTTCCAGCTTCATATGTTCAAATTCATTTGTCATGTCAGTCACCAACTATTTTTTGTCATACTTATCATTGTATAAGATTTTCTTCCTTTTTAAAATAAATACAGACGAAAAATGAAAAATTCTTCAATGTGCGATAAATGTTTGAGAAATGACTAGAACGTGAAAAGGATCATTAGATAAAGGAGGAGATGAAGATGAAACCATTATTCACAGCAAAAGTAAAGGCGCAGCATGGAAGAGCTGGACATGTTCGTTCAGAAGATGGTGTGCTCGATCATAACATTGTCATGCCTAACGCAAAGAAAGATGGAGAGACTGGTACAAACCCAGAGCAATTATTTGCAGCAGGCTATGCAGCTTGTTTCGGAGGAGCACTTGAACAGGTAGCCAAGAAGCAAGGGATAGAAATTGAATCGGAAGTAGAAGGACATGTCAGTCTTTTAAAAGATGAAAGCGACGGCGGCTTTAAGCTTGGCGTAAAGCTGATTGTGTCTGCGAAAGGTTATGATCATGACAAAGTGAAAGAGCTTGTCCATGCTGCACATGAATTCTGTCCATATTCAAAAGCAACAAGAGGGAACATTGAAGTAGAGCTTGAAGTGGCGGAGTAATAGTAGAAGACACCTGCTTACGAGCAGGTGTCTCAGCGTGTAGACAAACCCTCGCATTCTTTGTCAGGTCTGCGCTCCGGTGCTCATGAATGTCGAATTCGCTCCGCTCCGGTGCTCGCCCTTCCTAGACTTCAAAGGTTTTCTATCACGCTGAATAGAAGACAAAGGGCTAAAATAAAAAACATTTTAGCCCTTTGTCAACAATTCGCAACACCTGCTTACGAGCAGGTGTCTTTTTTTAATATTCTTTCTTTTTATCGTATGTTTCCCATGCTTCAAATGGCGCAAGGGTTTTTTGAGGTGTCAGCTTGTAAAATGGTATATTTCTTGATTCGTATTCTTTGTTGATTTCTTCATAAATAAACGAGTCATCAAAACCAGCATCCGCTGCATCCTGATGTCCAGCAGCGAAATACACCGCTTTTGGTCTAGCCCAGTAAATAGCGCCAAGGCACATCGGACAAGGCTCGCAGCTTGTGTATAGAGTGCAATCTTCTAATTGGTATGTATGTAGAGTTTGGCACGCTTTGCGAATGGCTGTGACTTCTGCATGTGCGGTAGGGTCATTACTCGTTGTCACATTGTTGCTTCCCTCTGCAATAATCTGACCATCCTTGACAATGACTGCTCCAAAAGGGCCGCCAGTACCACTATTGACTCCTTCTACTGCAAGATCAATTGCGCGTTGTAAAAAATCTTCGTGATTCATTGTCTTCCTCCCTTTGTTCGACTGACTTCTCTAGTATAAACGAATCATGCTAGAAAAGAAATCGTCATAGTAGAAGATCGAACAGGCCAATTTGCACATAAAAAACCCCTGCCACGTTCAGCAGGGGAGAGGTATTCAATTATGCGTGCTGCGCCAGCTTTTTACGAGCGACTTCAGCAGCTGTGACCATGTTTTTCAAAGCAGCAATGGTTTCAGGCTCTTGTCTAGTTTTTAGACCACAATCCGGATTCACCCAGAAACGATCTGTTGGACAAACGTTCAGCGCATCATCAATGATTTCGCTCATTTCTTCAACAGATGGAACGCGCGGGCTATGGATGTCATAAACGCCTAGTCCAAGTCCTTTCAAATACGGGTGCTTTTCTAAGTAATCGAGGAATCCGCCATGACTGCGTGAATGTTCAATTGTAATCACGTCAGCATCCAAGTCTTCGATCGTATCGACAATATCCTCGAAGTTACTGTAGCACATATGTGTATGAATTTGTGTGTCATTTTGAACGGATGATGTGGATAAACGGAATGACTCTGCTGCCCAGTTTAAATATTCTGCCCAATCACTTTCTTTGAGCGGAAGTCCTTCTCTTAGCGCAGGCTCATCCACTTGGATCACTTGAATACCAGCTGCCTCTAAAGCTTCTACCTCTTTACGCAAAGCGAAAGCGATTTGGAAAGCAATGTCTTTTCGAGAGATATCCGTTCTTGGGAAAGACCAGTTTAAGATGGTAACAGGTCCTGTCAGCATTCCTTTAACTTTTTTCTCTGTTAAACTTTGTGCGTAAACTGTCTCTTTCACTGTCATTGGCTCTGTAAACTCTACATCTCCATAAATGATTGGCGGTTTCACGCAGCGTGATCCATAGGATTGTACCCAAGCAAATTTTGTAAAGGCAAATCCGGCTAGCTTTTCACCGAAGTATTCAACCATGTCTGTCCGTTCAAATTCTCCATGTACGAGCACATCCAGGCCAATTTCTTCTTGAATATCAATCCATCGTTTTGTTTCTTTCTTAATAAATTCATCATACTCTGCATCTGTCCACTCATTTTTGCGCCACTTTTGACGAGCACTGCGCACTTCGGCAGACTGCGGGAAGCTGCCAATCGTTGTGGTTGGAAGAAGCGGGAGCTCAAGAGATTCGTTTTGGATACGCAGGCGTTCTTCAAAGGCAACTGGACGTTTAAAATCTTTCGATGAAAGATTGTTGCGTTCCGCTGTTAGATCCGCATTTGTTCCTTTTGCGAACTCTTTTAAGGTAAGAAGTGCTTGTGCTGCTTCGTTAATGTCGGCATCAATGGCAGCTGCTCCTTTTGTTAAACCTTCTTTTAATAATGTCAATTCACCCAGCTTTTCAGTGGCATAAGATAGTCCGTTTAATAGTTTTTCTTCAAGCTGTTCACTTGGGTGTTTGGCAACTGGTACATGCAGTAAGCTGCTTGATGGCTGCAGCCACACTTCTTTCGGCTGAACGTCAGCAATGACTTCAGAAATAAAGGATAATCTTTCCCCAAGATCTGATCTCCAAATATTTCTTCCATCAATGATGCCAGCTGCTAAAATTTTATCTTTCGGGAAGCCGTGCTTTTTCACTTGATCCAGGTTGCGCCCTTGATCATGGACAAAATCAAGACCGATTGCTTCAACAGGATATGTGACAAGCTCTTCATACGCATCTACTGAATCAAAGTAGGTTTGAAGAAGAATGTTCAAGCCAGGTACGGCTTCTTTGATCGTTTGATAAATTTCTTTCACAGATTTTACGTCTTCACTTGAAGCTGTGACAAGTGCAGGTTCATCAATTTGAACCCATTTGACGCCGGCTTCTTCAAGTTCTTTTAAAAGCTGCGTATAAAGCGGTACTAGACGCTGCTGAATTTCTTTCACTTCATTTGCTTCATAACCTTTAGAAAGTGAGACAAATGTATAAAGACCGAGTACAACTGGTTTTGTTTCAACACCAAATGCCTTTTTCACCTTTTCGTAAGCTTCAAGCGGTTTGTTGTGTGTGAGTTTAAATTCTGTGCTTTTTTCGTATTCTGGAACGATGTAGTGATAGTTTGTATTAAACCATTTTGTCATTTCACTTGAGACGGCATCTTTTGTTCCTCTTGCCATCGCGAAGTATGTATCTAGCGGGTCTTTTAAGCTGCGGAAGCGCTCTGGAATCCAATTGAACATAACAGCAGTATCCAGCACGTGATCATAGAAGGTAAAGTCTCCAGAAGGAACAACATCAATTTGTTGATCGATTTGTGTTTTAATGGCAGTTAAAAATTGTTCATCCAGTGTGCCTAAGAGGGTTTCGCGGTCTGTTTGACCTTTCCAGTAAGACTCAAGTGCTTTTTTCCATTCTCTGTTTAAACCAATTCGCGGAAAGCCTAGATTACTTGTTTTAACAATTGTCAATTCCAATTCCTCCTCTAAATATAAAAAGACATTTACGCTCATGATCAAGATTGATGAGGTAAATGTCTGGTTTAAAAGACAAAATGTGTGTGCGAAATAAGGCGTGAGTATCACTGACGCTTATCCGACATCTCCTATCAACCGTAGGGGGTTTGATGTGATAGAGCGGCTGGTATCCTGGCTGGTGAATCTGCAAGCTTTTCATCCTTCCCATCCTAATGACAGTGGATTCATGAGAAAAGCTCTCCTCACTCACAGTGGCGGGACCGCGCCGGATTTTCACCGGTCTTCCCAATTAAAATTCGACGTGTAATCGAATTACCGACTCTCAAACTATGAATTTATTGTGTTCGATTATATAACGTTCACTTCATTTCGTCAAAGTAAATTTTGAATAATTTTAATTAAAAAAATCCTGAGAAAATTCTTACTTTTCTCAGGATCTCTATTTAAGCTATAGAGATAAAAGATCTGCTTCCAATGTTTTTTCTAAAAGGACATCAGGCGCAGTTAAATATAAAAATCCATTCCCTACAAGGGCTTTCGACTGTTTTAATGGAAGGGTTCTTCTGACAAGCTGAGCATAGATCTCAGGCTCTGTCAGCTTGCGCTGGAACGCTTCTTCTTCGGCATTTTTAATAATGGCTAGTGCACCGCTTACGTGAGGGGCAGCCATTGAAGTCCCTGTGAGCCTGCCATATTTATGATTAGGGAGAGTGGATAAAATGTCTTCTCCTGGAGCGACGAGGTCGATTTCTTTATTGGCATTAGAAAATTCAGAGGATTCTCTAGCAAGGGAAACAGAACCGACGGCAATGACCTCATTGTATGCTGCTGGGTAGGAGAACTCTTCCGTACGCTCGTCCCCGTCCCCTTCATTTCCTGCTGCGCATACAACAAGCACACCGCTTTTTACCGCATTTTGAATGGCTTCCTGCAGGGCTGGCTCATTGCTTGGACCACCGAGAGACATGGAGATAATATCAACTTTCTGCTCTGCAGCATAGTTGATGCCATCAATGATCCATTCATATTTTCCGCTGCCATTTTCACCGCCAAGAACTTTCACGATGAGCAGCTTGGCTTCAGGGGCAACCCCTAAAATTCCGCCATTTTGATCTGTTGCGGCAATCGTTCCTGCTACATGGGTACCATGCCCATTGTAGTCTTTGACATTTTCAGCATCTCCATTGTCATCGTCGGTAAAGTTCTTTCCTCCGATAATCTGATCTTTTAAGTCGGGATGCTCTGTGTCACAGCCTGTATCAAGGACAGCTATGGTTATGCCTTTTCCTTTGAAGCCACTTGACCAAAGTTCGGGTGCTTTTATCTCCTGAATACTTTCCGGCGTCTCTTTCGCTTCCATCACATTGGCTTTTACTTCATACGGAATTAAGCGAATTTCACCTTTCATAAGAAAGCCCTCCTTATTTTGTTTTCAAAGTAGATTCAGGCTGCGTAATGTTATTGTATAAAAGAAACTTTTGATCGGAAAGGGTCAATTGTAATAATTTTTCAAATAAACAATCTATTATCAAAAGTGCATTTCTCCTCACTTATTGACGAAAGAGCTCACCTTTTGAAGAAAACTCTTGATATCATATGAAAAAGAAGGAAATGCTGCATAGTGAGGTTGCACCTGTACAGATGAAAATGGGTGAATAGAACTAAAATAGGCAGATTGAAAAAGAATCAATAGATGAAGGAAGAGAAGAAAATAGATAAACCATGAGAGCAGATTATTGCTTTTCAATGATAATTTTATAAAGAATAAGAAATGTAAAAAGTATTTGACATTTAAGGGACTAATGCTATGATTATAAATGTAAAGAGTATTTGACATTTTATTTGGGAGGGGACTAAAGATTGGATTACGTAAAGGTTGTCTATTCAGTTATAATATTATTGATCGGATTGTTCATTTTGATCACTTCGATGATTCAAAAGGGTGATGAACGAAAGAGATTTATTTACTCGAAAGCTCAATCTTATGCGTTTATTGTGGTTTTCGGTATGCTTTTATTAGAAGTCGCACAAAATATTTTTCTAACGATTCAAGGGAACTCAAATCAGGGTATTGGGATTTCACCTATCGCGTTCCTGTCTGTGGTTTCAATAATATATGTATTCACATTCCTCATTTACAGAAAAAAATATGGTGATTAAATGCAGAATCATATTAGAGAGCTAAGAAAATCTAATAAATTGTCTCAAGAAGAATTAGCTAAACTTTGTAAGGTGTCGAGACAAACCATTAATGCGATCGAAAATGATAAATATGACCCCACTTTGCAATTAGCTTTTGACATAGCTTTTGTTTTAGGAACTTCAGTAGATCAGCTCTTTGTCAGCAGACCTATAAAAAAGTAAACAGGCCTCAAGATGAGGTCTTTTTTTGAGTGGTTAGCCGTTTTATTTTCCTTTCAATTGATGTGCGGTTACTGTGTTAAAAAAAAACTTCATTCAATATATTTCTTCTTTTATGAAAAAATAGATGTGAAGATTGTGACTGTTCCAAATGAGAAAGGCAACATATAATAATGGAAAGACAAGCTTGCCTTTCAGATAGGAGAGATAGAGATGAATAAAGGGAAGATACTCGTAGTCGAAGATGAAAAGAAAATCGCAAGGGTGCTGTCACTTGAACTTGAATATGAAGGATATGAGGTGACAGTCAAAGAGACAGGAATGGCCGGCCTTCAGGCTCTTGAAGAAGACAGCTTCGATTTGGTGCTACTTGACGTCATGCTTCCAGAGTTAAGTGGTCTTGAAGTGCTGAGAAGGGTTCGAAAGACAAATACAGCGACACCTATTATTTTGATTACAGCAAGGGGGAGTGTCCCTGACAAGGTAAGCGGGCTCGATCTTGGGGCGAATGATTATATAACAAAACCTTTTGACATAGAAGAATTATTAGCACGAATTCGCGCGCAGCTAAGGTTGAATATACATGCACAAGAAGAAAAGGAGACAGAGCTGAGCATAGCAGATTTAACGGTCAACGAGAAAACAAGAGAAATACAAAGGGCTGGGCAAATGCTTGAACTCACGCCGAGAGAATATGATCTGCTTGTCCACTTACTGAACCATCAGCAGCAAGTGCTCACAAGAGATCAGCTTTTAACAGCGGTTTGGGGTTTTGATTATTTCGGTGATACAAACGTGGTTGATGTCTATATCCGTTATTTAAGGAAAAAAATTGATTACCCATTCGAAAAACAGCTGATTCACACAGTGAGAGGTGTGGGTTATGTGATGAAAGGATAAAGAATGAGATTAAAAAATAAGATTCAGCTTTATACGTCGTTGTCTTTGTTTTTAATGGTGCTCTTGTTTCATACAGCCATTTATTTTATTTTTTCGATGACCTTGACGCAAAAAGATATGTCCCGTTTGTCTGAGGTGGCTGAAAATATTGCCATTGCTTTAAAAAAATCAGAGGAAGAGGGTCTTCCGTCCTCGGAGCTGCTGAAGGCGTACCTGCCTCAAAATGGCATGATCCGTGTCGTGACAGAATCGGGAGAGTCAAAACTGACTGTCACAAAGGAATCAACGTTTAGCTCACTGCCTTTTACATACGAATCTGGCCAGACGGCTGAAATCAAAGAATACAATAAGCATATGGTTGCGTTCGCTGCTATTCCGGTCATTTGGACAAATGGTGAGATTATGTCGCTTCAAGTATATGAAGAAATCGAAAATACGGAAGAGAACTTAGCGTTATTAAAAATGATTTTAATCACAACCGGCGTTTTGTTTATTGTGCTTTCCTATTTTGCAGGCCACGTGTTAACAAAGCAAATTGTCCGGCCGATTAGCAGAATAACGAGTACCATGAAGGCAAGTATGAAAGAGAAGGCGTTTAAACGAATTGAATTAACAGGCGATTCAAAGGATGAGCTATATCAAATGGGACAAACCTTTAATGAAATGTCCGAGATTCTCGAGAAGCATTATGAAAAAGAACAGCAATTTTTGCATGATGCCTCTCATGAATTAAAGACACCGATTACCGTCATTATGAGCTACAGCAATTTACTAAAGCGCTGGGGGCAAACACGTCCAGAGGTTGTAGAAGAATCTTCCAAAGCGATTCATGATGAAGCGAAAAAAATGAAAAGACTGACAGATCAATTACTGACATTGGCGAAAAACGGTCAGCCGTTATACTTAGATATGAAGCCGGTCGATCTTGGTCATTTGTGCAAGCAGCTATGTCATACACTTGAGGTCGCCACCAATCGAACGATCCAATTCCATGTGCAGACAGATCAGCCGCTGATCGCAGAAGGAGACGAAGAGAAAATCAAACAGCTTTTGACCATCTTAATTGATAATGCGGTCAAATATAGTAGAGAGCCAGTTGATGTGACCTGCGGATGGTCAGGAGACAAGCCATTTATTTCAGTGATTGATCAAGGAATCGGTATAAAAGAAGAGGATCTGCCGAAAATCTTTGACCGCTTTTTCCGTGTGGATGAAGCGAGAAACAGCGAGACGGGCGGAACCGGACTTGGTCTTTCAATTGCGAAGCAAATTGCAGAAGAACATGGGGCCGAGCTGAAGGTAGACAGCCGTATCGGCGAAGGGACAGCCATGACCATTCTTTTTCAGAAATGAATGGGTCTTTTCTCATCAATTTCTCATTTCCTCCTTATAAAATAGGAAATAGGAAGGAGGCGCTGCATGTCTAGAAAAACGAAAATGGTGCTTGCGCTCGCAGGATGTCTTGCAATTCTTGCGGCCTTTGCAATGCTCATGATCCAAACCATTGATCATAAAATATTAAGTGAAGCAGAAATGAAAAAAATGATCTCAAAAGACTACAATGGAAACATTACTCATATTGATCTAATCAACCATAAACAGGACTATACATTGACGCTGGAAAATGCAAATGGCATCTACCAAATCATTGCATCTTCTGCAAGCGGTCAAATGAAAGAAATTAGACAGTTAAAAAGCTATCAGAAGCCGAATGAAAAAAATGCTGAGCTCCAGGCAGAAGAGGCGGCTGTTAAAAAGGTGAGCGGAACCGTCATTCAAAAAAAAGAGACGTCAGATCGTTTTATTTTTACCATCCAATCAAAAAAAGAATTATATCAAGTTGAGGTCGACAAACAGTCATTCAAGGTGCTTGAAGCAGAAAAGAAAAAACCAACCTCTAAAGAAAAGAAGCTCACAAAAATCACTGTCGAGGAAGCGATCCAAATTGCCGTCAAAGAGGTTGGCGGAACAGTGGATGATGCCGATCTTGAAACATTCAGCGGTATGCTCGTATTTGAGGTGGAGCTGGATTTGCCTGACGGCAGAGAGGCAGAGGTACTTGTGAACGCCTATACAGGAGACATTGAGGGCATTACGTACGAAAACTAATCCTTTTCTCATGATATTCTCATGTTTCTTTCCTTCCTTTATCATCTTGTTTTCTTAAGATATAGAAGAAATCAAAAAGAGGAGGAAATAAACATGATGAAAAAAGTACTAGTAGCTACAGCATTAACGGGAACTCTTGTCGCAGGTGGTTTCACACTTCAAGCACAAAATACAAATCAAACAGCAAACGCCGAGCAAGTCGTGCAAAAGAAATCGTCTTTTGTTTCAAAGAAACAAGCTGAAAAAGCAGCCTTAAAAGTGGTGAAAGGCTATGTAGACGATGTGGATCTTGAGCGTAAAAAAGGAAAATGGGTGTATGAGGTCGAGATTAAAAAAGGCGGCTTTGAATATAAAGTATATGTCGATGCAAAAACTGGAAAAGCGCTGAATGATCCAGTCAAAGAAAAGAAACAGAATGTGAAGATCACGAAAAAACAAGCTGAAAAAATTGCTCTTGCAAAAGTAAAAGGCACAGTCACCGATTCTGATCTAGATAAAGAAAATGGTGTGTACATCTATGAAGTTGAAATCACAACACCAAGCGGCGAAGAAGTTGATTTTGAGATTTCCGCTAAAACGGGCAAAATCCTGAAGCAAGAATGGGATGATTAAGCCATCACCAAACCTTACACTTTCATGTGTAAGGTTTTTTCATTGGGACAAACTACGGGAAAGGAGGCGAGAGAATATGAAGAAAAAAGAAGAAGAGCAGACAATGGATTATGCGGAATACGTTCCGCATCCTGATGGAGAAGGATATGCTTTGTTTTTGCATGATTCCTTTCATCTCCTCTCCCAAGAGGATATGAATCAGCCGGAAGAGGAATAAAAAGACAGGAAAGAGCGATGGCAAGAGCTGTCCATCGCTTTTTTTTAAAAAAGTAAGCGAATACATAAGAATACTTGGCATCTTGCTTATTGACATCATTCCGCTTTTTCTGTAATCTCAGTGTGTTAACAATATGAGACTTCGTTAGGTGAGGCTCCTGTATGGAGATACGCTGCTGCCCAAAAATGTCCAAAGACGCCAATGGGTCAACAGAAATCATCGACATAAGGTGATTTTTAATGCAGCTGGATTTTATCCTATGCCATACAGTGCTAAAGCTCTACGATTGAAGGAGCAAGTGTTTATTTTGTCATGCTTACAAAGCGCCTTCATTCGGTTGAAGGTGCTTTTTTATGAGAAAAGGAGGTGTGGGGATGGATCATCCCGATTCGAGACACATAGAGAGTATGTCAAAAGATCAGATTGACGCATCAGACAGAGGAGATCCTGACCCCCCGCACATTCTAAGGGATTCGGGTATCTCCTGACTTTGGGGAGGTAACAGCGATGATACAGAACATTACGTACGATGAACTCATTTTAAGAATCATTATTTTATTAAGAGATGGCAAACGCAAAGAATTCAAAAACATTATGGAAGAACTTCAGCCATATGACATGGCCTATTTATTTAAAGAACTTCCAGAAAAACACCGCGGCCGCTTTCTCAGCTTTTTAACAGTCGATGATGTGACGGAAATGATGGGTGAGCTTGAGCGCGAGTACCAAGAAATTGTGCTTGAAAAAGTAGGGAAAGACAAAGCCACCTTCGTCACAAACAAAATGGATAACGATGACCTAGCCAACTTGTTTGATGAAATGGATGATGAGCTGAAAGATCAGCTTTTATCAAACATGGAGGCAGAGGAATCAAAGGCCGTCCAGCTTCTCATGAATTATCCTGCTGAGACAGCAGGTCGGATCATGACCAACCGGTACGTATGGATTCCTCAGCACTATACGGTTCAGGACGCAGTTGTGAAGCTGAAAAGCTTTGCTGAAATTGCAGAATCGATCAACTATTTATATGTTATTAACGATCAAAAGCAGCTTGTAGGGGTTCTGTCGTACCGCGATCTCATTTTAGGTGAACCAGATGAAAAAGTGCAGGATCTTATGTTTACAAGAGTCATTGCCGTTGGAGCCTTTCAGGATCAGGAAGAAATCGCCAAGCTGATTGAACGGTATGATTTTCTTGCCATTCCTGTTGTGGAAGAGAACAATGTCCTGGTCGGAATCGTCACAGTCGATGATATCATTGATGTCGTCATCCAAGAGGCAGGAGAAGACTATGAGAAGTTCGCAGCCTCCGGTAAAGATATTACATTCGACACGCCCGCTTTTGTTGCAGCATACCGCCGTCTCCCGTGGCTCATTTTACTTTTATTCATTGGGCTGATTTCAGGCAGTATTTTAAATTACTTTGAAGATACCCTTCAGCAAGTCGTCGCCTTAGCCTTCTTCATGCCAATGATTGCTGGGATGACAGGGAATACAGGGACACAGTCGCTAGCGGTCGTCATTAGAGGACTTTCAAAAGAGGAATTAACGAAAAAAACCATTATGCGCCTGATTTTTAGAGAGCTCCGAACCAGTATTTATATTGGGATTGTCTGTTCCATCATTATTACAGTCGTCGCAATGGTGTGGCAGGGCAATATGATTTTAGGTTTTGTTGTCGGGTCCTCACTACTTGCCACACTGATTATTGGAACGATGGCAGGTACGATCGTGCCTATTATTTTACACAGATTAAACGTCGACCCTGCTATTGCATCTGGGCCGCTCATTACAACATTGAATGATATTTTATCACTGCTCATCTATTTTGGAATTGCCACAGCATTCCTCCATACACTTATGTAGCAAGAAGACTGTAAAACATGACGTTTTACAGTCTCAGCGCGCTGACAAACCCTTGCAGTCGGTGTCAGTCCTTGCGTGCCGGTGCTCACGAATGTTCAATTCGCTCCGCTCCGGTACTCGTCCTTCCTAGACTTCAAAGGTTTTCAGATCGCGCTGAACGGTAGACAAAGGACCATCCTTTGTCCACAATCTAAGACTGTAAAACATGACGTTTTACAGTCTTTTTTTGTATAAAGATTGCATATAGCGCTTCCATCCTTTACATTTTAAGGAGAAGGTGGGAGAGAAACATGAAGAAGTTTTTATTCATTTTGATGTGTTTGCTTTTGCTGAATGCATGTCAAAGGGAAGACGAGGGGAAAGATCGGAGGCTAGTGGCTGCAGAGCATATGCTTGAAGCCATCACTGAAGGAAATAAAAGAAAAATGGAAGACGTCTACGTCGAAGGTGCGTTCCCGAGCCCAAATGACATTCTGAAATTGAAAAAAGAATGGGGCATAGACACACTTTCTTATGAGGACTTTCAATTGGAAGAAGCCAGCATTCATGTGTTCCATGCGAATTATGAAGATGCAAAAACCGGGAAGAAAAAGGCACTTGCCCTCCGGGTGAAAGAAGATCCAGAAAGAGGCGGTGTGCTAATTGACTTTGTAGGGGTTGTTGAAGGGTCTGAGGCATCCTCTAAATAAAAGTCAAGGTATATTTAAAAGGATAGAAGAGCCGACAAAAATTAGCTCTCCTATCCTCTTTTTTATCACAAATCAGTTATACCCATTAACTCCATAAAGTGTGAGAGGGCACTGGTCATGTAAGAATCGCGGCGCCTTATAAACACAGTGGGTACTATTCTATGTGGCTCCGGTAATGGATGACAGGTAAAGCCGCCTTGCACCCGGGATTCAACCATAGATTTTGGTAATACGGTAACTCCCAGTCCGTTTTCAACGCATTTAAGCACGCCCTCTAAAGTACCATATTCCATTACCTTCATAGGAGGATAACCGCTGCTCTCTAGCCATTGCTGCCAACGGCCTAAATAGATGCAATGAGCGAATGACGAGAGCAATGGTTCGTCTAAAATTGATTCTACCTGGAATTGCTCCGAGGAGTAGCTTGTAATCAGGACCAGGGATTCGTCCAATACAGGATACTCCATAATTTCCGGATGAAGAATGGGCCCATCTACCAATGCGCCGTCTACCTTGTAGTTGAGAATAGCGTTAACTTGATCTACTGTAGGTGCCATATACATACTCAATTCTACTTGTGGAAAATTCTTATGATATTCGGCAAAAATTTTTGGCAATCTTGTAGAAGCGGTTGACTCTATAGATCCAATGTGTAAAGTTCCCCGCGGAGTAGAGGAAAGCTTTACTGCCTCTATCGCTTCTTCGAAATCGTAGAGTAATTTGTTTACATAGGGCAATAGTTCGCGTCCTGCAGGTGTTAAAGATATCTTCTTATGATATCGATAGAGAAGAGGAACTCCTAATTCTTGTTCAAGACGTTGGATTCGTGCAGTAACATTGGACTGCACATAATTCAATTTCTGTGCCGCTTTTGTGATGCTTTGTTCAATTGCAACGGCTTTAAAAACTTCCAAAGATTTAATATCCAAAATAACTCTCCTTTTTGCATCACAAATTGTGATTAACTATACGTTATTTTTTGATTTTACGTGATCCAACGGAATAAGTAAACTTAATGATATAAGAGGTTGATGCTAATTGTGTCCCTTGGTATTTGATCATGAGGAGGATGGTGAGGTAGGGAATTTTATCTGGAAAAAGATAAACAGACGTTTCCAATGAATGAGGAGGGAATCTATTGATTTCTAAGACGAATATCCAAGAGAAATTTTTGCAAATAAATGATTATTGGAATCCTAGAATAAGCGGAGAATTGAACGATTCATACATTAAAATGGTAAAAGTTAAAGGTGAATTCATTTGGCATCACCATGATGACGAGGATGAAATGTTTTTTGTATGTAAAGGGAAGCTGGTCATCCGTTTCAGGGATAAAGAAATAGCTCTTAATGAAGGGGAGTTTATTGTGATTCCTAAAGGAATTGAACATCAGCCAATTGCTGAAGAAGAAGTTCATTTGCTATTAATTGAACCTAAAACGACTCTAAACACTGGGAATGTGGTCAATGAACGAACCGTTTCGATTCCTGAACGAATCGATGAACACTAACTCGTTGCACTTAACAGGCGCGTTAGTTAAAAAAGAGGCAGCAATCGCTGTCTCTTTTTCATTCAGCAATTGCAACAATCAATACGAACAAAGCTTTGATTTTAAAGAGTAAGCGATTCTTTTTTGTTTAACGATTTTTATACCGAAAGTGTGCATTAATCTGGCCTTCAAGCATTTTTTTCTTAAATTGTCCGCTTTTTAGCGCTTGTTCTTTTTTCTTCATGTCTTTTAAAATTTCAGCTGTCTGCACACCGTCTTCCCGTTTATTGGCGATGTCCATTAAACGTTCAACATCTGCAAAAGAATATTTCCGTGTGCCTCTTGTTGAGCGCTGGGGGTAAATGAGTTTACGTTCCTCATAATATCGGATTTGCCTGACGGATAGCCCTGTTAACTCACTGACAATCCCGATTGAAATGACTTTTTTATCTTTATAAGATACATCTTCCTGCGTCATATACTCACCCCTGCAAGTCTTTTCTTCATATTATATAGAACGAGAAGTAAAAAAACCTATCGTTTGTTAGAAAATATAACACAAAAACGAAAAAAATGAAAAAACTATGGAAGGAAAGATAACAGGTAATGTGCAATGCATCTTACGTCGGCATATAATCATGGTGAGTTGACATAGGAGGAGGAGCATATAATGGAGCAAGCACAGATCATTCGTATGGCAAAAGAAATCATCGCATTAGATGTGAAGAGGGATGAATTGCTCGAGCAATTCATGCAGGCTGCGGGTCAGAATGCACATGCGCTTCTAAGAGCCATGCAAAATGATTTGTATGAGAGGTCTTCATAAGCACCCGATCCAAATCACTTGATAGGAGGGGATAATCGGTGCGGCGTATATTAAAAGAAGCTTTAGCAAAAGAAAGACATTATTATACGAAGCAGCTATGTTCATTGGGGGTTTACAGCCCTGATGCGGCCAAGAACATGACAATTAGTGACTTAAAAAAAGAGTATCATTTCTTTTTCAACAAAACAGAGCGCTGTTTGTAAAAATCCCTTGAAATGTGCGTATGTCACATAAAGGGTTCTTTTTTTGTTTAATATTATAGCAATATTGAATTTTGTAGAAATTTGGCGAATGAAGTGCAAGAAACCATAGATTCTTTACAGATTATGTTAAAGTGTGTCGCATCTTGATGGTTTGCTGAAAAAGCTTTTTTTCGAGATGATTGTGAAAAATAAGAAGGATTTTAAAAGTTTATATCGAAAACTTATACATAACACGAATGGAGTCACTTATGTGGTTGAAAGGGTTTTCAAAAACGTACTTCTATTTTTTACGAAAGGCTCCAACTGCACCGCAAGACAGCCTTGAAGTTAAAAAAATATTATAAGAGGTAGATATGTGATGAGACTATCGTTTAATGAAGAAGAAGTAGAACGCTCAATGACGCTTTACAAGGTTTTTGCAAGAGCATTTAAAAGCGTTTCAGAACACAGTATTAGAGACAGCAAAGAGCATGGGTTTAATCCAACTGAATTTGCCGTACTTGAATTACTGTACACGAGAGGTGCTCAAAAGCTTCAGCAAATCGGCTCAAGACTCCTGCTTGTCAGCGGGAATGTGACGTACGTAATTGACAAATTAGAACGAAATGGTTTCATTGAAAGAGAACAGGACCCTAAGGATAAACGTTCGGTTTATGCCCATTTAACGGATAAAGGGCGAAGTTATCTTGACAAGATTTATCCGATCCACTCTCTTCGGATTGCGCGTGCATTCTCTGGTCTGACGCGTGAAGAACAAGAGCAATTGATTAGTCTATTGAAAAAAGCAGGTATTCACAGTCAGCATTTATTATTTAGATAAAACGAAAAGGTGCCATGATTGGCACCTTTTCGATTGTTGATAAAGGGCTAAAGTGATCTTTATTTTAGCCCTTTGTCTTCTTCTTAGCTCAGCGTGACAGAAAACCTTTGAAGTCTAGGAAGGACGAGTACCGGAGCGGAGCGAATTGAGCATTCGTGAACACCGGCACGCAGGACTGACACCGAATGCGAGGGTTTGTCTGCACGCTGGAAGGTGCCATGATTGGTACCTTTTTTATGTATCAAGATGCGCCGGATAGGCGATGAATTTTTCAATATCGCTTGCTGGCAGCGGCTTGGCATAATAGAACCCTTGCAGGTCGTCACAGCCCTGGGCAGATAATAGCTGGGCCTGTGCAAATGTTTCAACACCTTCTGCTATCACTTCGAGAGATAATTGGTGTCCCATCGCTATAATAGCCCCTGTAATCTGTTCTGACTTTGAATCACTTAAAATATCCTCAATAAAGGATTTATCAATTTTCAGTCGATGAATAGGTAAATCCTTTAAATAGCTTAATGAGCTGTGGCCTGTACCGAAATCATCAATACTAATGCGGACGCCAAGTTGTTTTAGCGATGTTAGCACTTGTTTTGATTGCTTGATATTGTCCATTGTCATACTTTCTGTGACTTCAAGCTCCAAGAGGGACGGTTTCAGGTCGTATTTTTTCAGTGTCAGCTTGATCAAATCAATTAAGTCTTCAGAATTGAATTGTTTCGCAGATAAATTCACAGCCACAGGGATCTTTAGCCCATCGTCATACCACCTTTTTGCCTGCTTACCAGCCGTGTCAATGACCCATCTGCCAATATCGATGATCAGTCCTGATTCCTCTGCCAGCTCAATAAAAGCCTCAGGTGACTTTAAGGAACCATCTGGTGCCTTCATTCTTAAAAGGGCTTCAACCCCAGTCATCTTTCTTGTTTTGGCACTGACTTGCGGCTGGTAGTGAAGGACAAATTGTTCTCTTTGAATGGCATCCCTCAGCTCTAGCTCTCGGTTTAACCTGTCCTCACTCAATCTTTCCATGGATTCGGTAAAGAACTCATAACGGCTTTGCTTATGTTTTTTGGATAAATACATGGCCATATCGGCTTTTCTCATCAGCTCCATTCCGTCTTTGCCATTTTGCGGAGAGATAGCGATCCCAATGCTGATCGATGTAATGAGTTGATGGTTCTGGATGAAAAAAGGACGTTCAAATTGATGGATGATATTTTTAGAAAATTGTTCGACTTTATATGTATCATGATCCATGTGAGGAAAGATCATTAAAAATTCATCGCCGCCAAGTCTTGCGATAAAGCCATTGTCCGGTAAACATTGCGTCAGTCTATTTGCGGCAGCTTTCAGCAGTAAGTCTCCGATGTTATGCCCAAGTGCATCATTAATAATTTTAAAACGATTTAAGTCAAGAAACAGAACCGCTGTTGATGTTTTTGACTTTTCTTGAGCGGAGAGAACATCATTTAAATGATTAATGCCGTGGCGGCGGTTAGGAAGCTCTGTTAATGCATCATAATGTGCCATCACATGAATTTCTTTTTCTGCTATCCGCTGCTGCGTTAAATCTTTTAAAACAAGATAAATGCTGTCGAGTGAATTGTTTACATGGACAGGTATGTAAGTGACATGATAATAATAAAAACGATCTGCTGCTTTCAGTTCTGCTTCGCGTGTAATGGCTTTTTTTGACTGAGAAATAAATTCTTCCCACAATTCAGTAGGCATCACATATTGGCTGACATCATCACCAATCTTAGAATTGCACAACTCTAAGATTTGTTTACCTGAGTCATTTGCAGAAAGCACCTTTCGATGGACAGATAACACGATAATACCGTCTATATTATGCTTGATCAGCGATTGAAACCGCTGTTCATTTTCCTTCAGCTGATCTGACTGTGTCATGATCCGGTGATCAATATAGGCACCAAAGATCATCAGCGTTTGGACAATCAGTGTCATCAATCCGATGAAAAGCGACAGACTGAATGGCGACATTTCAAAAAAACCACCATCAGCGGCCTGTCCATTTGTATGATAAAACATGGTAGAGGCAGCCATACCAGTATAATGCATACCTGCTATAGCACCGCCCATCAACATTGAACCAAGACCCTTTAAAAGATAATTCTCCCGTTTACTTTTAGTGCGGTCAACACGAAAGAAGAGCTTCAATGAGAAGTAGGAGGTAATGGCAGCAATGAAAAACGAAAGAAAAAAGAGGACTGGATCATAGCTGATTGAGACATTGGCCATTGATTCCATTCCAAGATAATGCATGCTACAAATAGCTGAACCCATGGTGATTGAACTAATGAGCAGCCGTCTTCTAGAGAGCTGCTTTTGAATGCATATTGAAAAAGCGATCAAGGATCCGATAAATGAGGCCAAAATCGATAAAATCAGTAAGTATGTATCATATGTGATGCCAACACGCATTTGAAATGCCATCATGCCAATAAAATGCATCGACCATATCCCCATTCCCATGATCATTGCACCAATGAGCAGCCATACCTTTTTCTTTGCACCGCTTGATTGTGCTACCCTGCTGGCTATATGAAGAGCTGAGTAGGAGGCAACAGCGGCGACAGCGATTGACAGAAAGACAAGCCATCCATTGTAGCTTCCTGTTAAATGGGTCATGTAAAAAACCTCCTGTATCTTAAAACAGACATATACTTAATATATCGGATCGAATGGCTTCTGTGTTCACCTTTCCTTCACTTAAATAAAACAATCAACGTTTTTTTCATCCTTCTTTTATAGTAAAATCAAATTTAATGTAAAAAAACGACGAAAAGTGAATCGTTTCTTCAGTTTTATTCGTTTAATATATGGTGTGTTTCTAAAAGAGATAGAATCAGTCAAATGATTATGTGTGAAAGGGATTGATAAACATCGAAGATTTTATTATTTCTTTAGCTGATGCCTTTAAGAACTTGTCATACTTTGGCATCTTCCTTGCATTATGCATTGAATTTGTACCTGCTGAAGTGGTTTTGCCTCTTGCGGGTTACTGGGTCTCAGAAGGGGACATGGCCTTTATCGGTGTTGTGGCGGCCGGCTCCATTGGCGGCGTGGCTGGCCCTTTGACCTTGTACTGGTTAGGACGTTACGGCGGCAGACCCTTTTTAAATAAATATGGAAAGTACTTTTTTATAAAACCAGAGTCGCTTGATAAATCGGATGCTTTCTTTGAAAAGCATGGCGGATTCGTCGCATTCAGCGGCCGGTTTATACCAGGGGTTAGGACGCTTATTTCCATCCCGTGTGGTATTGCGAAGATGAATGTGTGGGTCTTTTGCCTGTATACGTTTTTGGCGATTACACCAATTACGTTTGTTTATGTGTATCTTGGGTTTATGCTCGGAGAGAACTGGAAAGAGGTTGGCGCCATGTTAGATCCATATCTTTTACCAATTGGAATCGGTGTTGTGTTATTGTTTGTTCTCTACCTATTTATAAAACGAAGAAAAAGAAAAACAGAAACGCCAACTGCCTAATCAATGGATTGGAGCGAAAGTCACCTGTTGACAATCCAGTGTCTATTGATTATGATATAAGTAATCTAAATATTCTAAATCCCGCCAAAGGGGAGTAGCGTCCGGTTTTTACCGGAAACAAAGTCGTCATTACATGGACTGATGTTCATCGGCTTTGTTGGCATGATTCTACATATCACATGTCTAGCAAGACCTTTGCCATTACAGGCAAAGGTCTTTTTTGCATTCATAAGCCTTTGTCTGTTGTGGGACAATAGATAAAAACAAGGAGGAATGATGATGGATGCAGCTATAATTTTAGAGTACGGATGGGTTCTGCTCGTACTGATTGGATTAGAAGGGATTTTAGCAGCTGATAACGCGCTGGTCATGGCCGTGATGGTCAAACACCTTCCTGAGAAACAAAGGAAAAAGGCACTGTTTTACGGACTTGCAGGTGCGTTTGTCATGCGGTTTGGTTCTCTGTTTCTTATTTCGTTTTTAGTGGATGTATGGCAAGTTCAAGCCATTGGCGCAATTTATCTTCTTTATATTTCCATTCACCATATTTTAAAATCGCACGTATTTAAGAAAAAGGAAGCTGAAACAAACGTAAAACAAAGCGGCTTCTGGGCAACAGTCGTGAAAGTAGAGCTTGCCGACATTGCTTTTGCTGTAGATTCCATTTTAGCGGCCGTCGCTTTAGCTGTGACACTGCCGGCAACAAGTCTTCCGCAAATCGGTGGACTTGATGGGGGTCAATTTATTGTCATTCTTTTAGGTGGTATCATTGGTCTTGTCATTATGCGATTTGCAGCAACTGTCTTTGTGAAACTGCTCAAAACAAGACCGAGCCTAGAAACAGCAGCATTTGTCATTGTCGGATGGGTAGGTGTGAAGCTCACGCTTTATACACTGTCACATCCAGCCATTGGGGTCGTATCATCTCATTTTATCCATTCAACATTATGGAAAGTCATTTTCTGGACAGTGCTTCTCGCAATTGCAGCATTTGGCTGGTTTTTATCAAATCCATCAAGAAAAGGCGGGCAGGAAAACGAGGAGAAACAAGAGGTACGCCTAGGAGAGTAGGTTTTTTGAAAGAAATATCATTTCATTTTCATAACACGTATATTACAAATAAGGGGGAGATACCCCCTTATTTCTTTGCTTTTAGACGAAACATTGTAAAGTAGATGATGACATACATGTCATAATTGAGTAACAGGAAATGAATTCCTCATTTCTTCCTTTGCGCTTCCCTCATAAATTAGCTATCATAAATGAGTAATATAGGGAGAACTGAGGTGAAACCATTGCTTAGCCTTTTGTTTAAAAAAGGAAAGAAAAAGCAAACATTAGAGCAGTCGGCTATCAGTATTCAACAAGGTGATAGCGAACTGCAAAATGCATTAATAGAGCAATACAAACCATTTGTCGCTAAGACGGTTTCATCCGTTTGTAAACGATATATAGATGAAAAAGATGATGAATTTAGCATAGGCTTAATTGCCTTTAATGAAGCGATAGAAAAATACTCTGCCGAAAAAGGAAACTCACTGCTTGCTTTCGCAGAATTAATTATTAAAAGAAAAGTGATTGACTATATTCGAAAAGAAGCAAGGAATGCGCCAACGGTTCAAATGGACCTGCAAGAAAGTGAGAATGGCGAATACTCTCAAAGCATGATTGAAGCAGAGCTCTCGGCAAATGAATATAGGCGTTTAATTGAACAAGAACATAGAAGAGAAGAGATTGAACATTTTAAAGAACGACTGAAAGTATACGGTCTCACGTTTCAAGAGCTGCTTGAGCATTCACCAAAGCATGCAGATGCCAGGCAAAATGCCATTAAAGTAGCCCATACACTCGTTGAACACGATGAGCTGAGAACGATTTTATTTCAGAAAAAACAATTGCCGGTCAAGCAGCTGGAAAAGCTAGTGGAAGTCAGCCGCAAAACGATTGAGAGAAATAGAAAATATATCATTGCGATGGCGATCATTATGACAGGTGATTATGTGTATTTGAAAGATTACCTTAAAGGGGTGCTTAATTCATGAGAAGAGGCATTATAGTAGAGAAAAACAAAAAATATGTCACGCTGCTGACCCCTGATGGACAATTTCTGCGGACAAAATATGAAGAGCAAAACTATGAAATCGGCCAAGAAGTGACATTTCCAAATGAATCACGTCTTGAAAGAAAAAGAGCCGGTTTTTTTGACCTGCTTCGTTTACGCCCGTTAAATGCAGGAATCCTATCAATAGCAGCGATTATTGTCGTGATTTTTACTATGATGCCATCTTTCTCAAGTCAAAAAGCATATGCGTATATGACAATTGACATTAACCCAAGCTTTGAGCTGAAGCTTGATCACAATTATCAAGTGATCGGTGTCACACCGCTGAATAAAGATGCGAAGCAAGTACTGGCGAGCATGAAGGATTTAGAAAAAAACGACATGACCAAAGTCGTGCAGGAAATTATAGATGACTGTGACAAAAAAGGATATGTGAACGACTCTAAAAGTATTTATATTTCAACCGTTTATGAAAACAAGCAGGACAATACATATAAAACAAACGTAAAAAGCAAAATTAACACCATTTCTGGTGAATATCAAAAACGCAATTATAAGCTGGAAACTGTGGAAAGTGACCTGGAAACAAGGGAAAAAGCTCAAAAGGCAGGCATTTCAACAGGAACATATATTAGAAATCAAGAAATGCAAGACAAAGAACATGAAGATATCAAAAAGGATGAAGACGCAGCAGAGAACGATGCTGTGAAGGAAGAAGATCCTAAGAAACATGATGAAGAACAAGCAGATCAAGACAAACAAGAAGACGTAAAAACAGACGATAGCAAAGAGATGCAGCCAGATCAAGAGTCTCCAGAAGCTGAGGACAAAGAGCAGAAGGAAGCAGAGAGGGAAGAGCAAGGATCTGTTCAAAAGCCTCAAAAACCTGCTGATGAGAGCAAAGACAATAAGATAAAGGAAGAAAAGGATCCTTCTTTCGATAAAGAGCAAAAAAAAAATCACTCAACTGATCGTGATGAAAGAAGACACTGGAACGGACCATCACGTGGTGATGCGGAAAAACACGCAAAAAAAAACGGCAGGGATCTGAACAATCCTTCCGCTGAACAAAAAAGAGAACATGCAAAGCAAAAAGGGAAAGGTGCACCGTTTCCTTATCGCGAGAACTGGCATGAGCACACATATGAACAATAAAAAAACGCCAGAATAGCTCCGGCGTATTTCACCATGTCTTTATTTAGATTGATTGCCCATTTGTGATTGAGCTTGTTGAACGAGTCTTTTTGTGATTTCACCACCAACAGAACCGTTAGCACGTGAGACTGTATCTGAACCGAGAGTGACGCCAAATTCTTGCGCGATCTCGTATTTAAATTGATCTAAAGCTTGTTCTACTCCAGGAACAAGAAGTTGATTTCGATTTGCCATGTCATATTCCTCCTTTCACCTCATGTTTGTTGCGCCTTCTTATTTTGAAAAAAACGGCGTGCAATTATGCTGGCAATTGCTGTACAAAAAAGCCGAGGTGATGGAAGTCACCTCGGTTCTTATTTATCCCTTATTCAGCTGCAGCGTATTATACATCATTTCTTGAGCTGTGCTTTGCAAATGAGAAGTAAAGACAGAGAAGACGGTAGAACTGATAATGCCTTTAATCAAATGCCATTGGCTCTTCGTCAATTCTGTAAACTCGTCATGGAGCTTGTCTGTCTGCTCCTCGGTTATTTCTCGTAAATTTGTTTCCTTTAATGGAAATTGTGTATGGTGATAAATAAAATCAAGGACGTGCGCATATGCTTCATAAAAACGGATTGGACTAATAATATCATCTGTTCGATCTGTGATGGTGTTAAATAAGGCAGATAAGATCACACGAATGGTATCGAAGTCAAAAACTGATTTTAAATCCCTGACAATTAATAAAATAACGACCTGATCAATAGAGTATTTTTTGCCAAGCTCTGGATGGCCAATCATATCTTTAATATCACGTTTGATCCAATTTTGAATCGCCGTCGATTTAAGAGAAGTCAGCTCACACAAGTTGCCAAGCTCAACAATTTCATTTGTAGACAGACCATGCTCTGATTTTTGCTTCCGCCGTTCAAGCTTCTCAAAAAAAGACGGGATCTTTAATTCATCATAGTCATGATCCTTGCCATTTTTTACAGATAGTTTCAAAAGCTGAAGCGGAGTCAGATCTCCCTCTCCTTTTAGAGAATACAGAAGTCTTGTCATGTCAATTCTCGTTAATTTAAAAGTAACCATGTTCCACCTCATTTGTACGTCAAAACGTGATTATTGATCTAATTCAACATCATAGTCTCTTTTTGATGAAAATGCAAAATAAACTCAAAATCAAAGCCGGCGCGTCACAATTTGTTCACTTTTAAGCTGGAGCAAATGTCGTAAATATTGATGTGACGGGGCTTTAGCCGTTATGATAAACAGAGAAAGTGATTCCTTTTTCCTTGCAATTTGAGACGTTTATTTTTATAATTTTATTAATAAGTTCATTTGAACTTAATATGACAGCGGAGGTTATGTATGGGTAAGAGAATATTTCTGTTTATATTAACGAACATTCTTGTTATCACTACGATTGGTATTGTACTGTCGGTTATTAGTGCAGCAACTGGTGTTGGTTCTTATATAGGAGCAGACGGAAGACTTGATATCCTTTATCTTCTTGTATTCAGTGCAGTTGTTGGTTTTGTTGGCTCGTTTATGTCACTTGCAATGTCTCGTTGGATGGCAAAAATGATGATGGGTGTACGTGTGTTAAATCCAGAAAAGGATTCATTAACATATGATGAGCAGCAGCTTGTTGACCGCGTGCACAGACTTTCAAGAGCAGCAGGCCTTTCTAAAATGCCTGAGGTTGGTATTTATCAATCATCTGAAGTAAATGCATTTGCAACAGGGCCTTCTAAGAGAAGATCACTTGTTGCGGTATCAACTGGATTGCTTCATGAAATGGATGATGCAGCAGTTGAAGGTGTAATTGCCCACGAAGTCGCTCACGTTGCAAATGGTGACATGGTGACAATGACGCTGCTTCAAGGAATCGTCAACACGTTCGTTGTCTTCCTTTCAAGAATTGCGGCATGGATCGCAAGCCGTTTTGTTTCACGTGAAGAGCTTGTGCCGATTGTTCACTTTATCGCTGTGATTGTTTTCCAAATCATTTTCTCTGTCCTAGGAAGCCTTGTCGTGTTTGCATATTCTAGACACCGTGAATTCCATGCAGACCGCGGCGGAGCCGACCTTGCAGGTAAAGATAAAATGATTCATGCGCTTCGTTCACTTGAGGCGTACACGTCAAGAATCAAAGATGATGACCAAACAGCAGTCGCTACGCTAAAAATCAGCGGTAAACGAAAAGCTTCTCTTTTCTCAACACACCCTGATTTAAACGAAAGAATCAGAAGACTAGAAGCAAAATAAGAAGGACGAAAAGACATTCTTTTACAGGATGTCTTTTTCTTTTTGATGAAAAAGAAAATAAAGCATAAAATAGCTTTAAAATCATGTCTCTTTTCATTAAAATGATAAAGGTATTCGAAAAGATAGATAAAAGAAGGAATGACAATGAATCCTATAAAAAAGCTAATTGACCGGCTGTCAGCGTTTCAGTTGATTGCCCTTTATTATTTTCTTGCTGTAACCGTGTCGCTTATTCTTCTCAGCCTTCCAGTGGCTCATCAAGAGGGAGTCAAATGGACATTCATTGATGCCTTGTTTACAGCGGTGAGTGCTGTAAGTGTCACAGGACTGACTGTTGTCGACACCTCACAAACATTTAGTGTCACAGGGATGTGGATCCTTGCGTTTGTTTTGCAAATCGGAGGCATTGGCATTATGACGCTCGGTACCTTCGTATGGCTTGTCATGCGAAAAAGAATTGGAATTAAAGAAAGAAAACTTATCATGGCAGATCAAAACCAGAGCAATTTATCTGGAATTGTGAAACTAATGAAGCATGTCTTATATTTAATTTTACTGATTGAGTTTGTCGGCGGGCTCATTTTAAGCATGTATTTTCTCAAATATTATGATGTGCAAGGAGCTTTCTTACATGGCTTCTTCTCGAGTATTAGTGCGACAACCAATGGGGGCTTCGATATTACGGGGAGCTCTCTTATCCCTTACAAAGATGATTATTTCGTCCAGTTTATTACGATGCTGCTGATCATCTTTGGAGCGATTGGTTTTCCTGTGCTCGTGGAAGTGAAGGATTATTTGTTCAATCAGGACCGAAAGCACGCATCGTTCTCATTGTTTACAAAAATCACAACGCTCACGTTTGGCGGTCTTGTCGTTGTTGGAGCGATTGGAATCTATGCACTTGAAGCCGGGTTTAGCTTCGTAGGGAAAAGCTGGCACGAAATCTTGTTTTACTCTTTGTTTCAATCGACTGCAACAAGAAGCGGGGGGCTGACAACGTTAGATATTACGCAGCTGACCGAACCGACGCTTTTATTTTTATGTATGCTCATGTTTATCGGGGCTTCCCCAAGCTCTGTGGGGGGCGGAATTCGGACAACTACGTTTGCCCTTAATTTACTCGCATTGTTTCATTATGCTAGGGGAAATAAGTCCATCAAAATCTTCAAGAGGGAGCTTCATCAAGCGGATATTAATAAATCCCTTATGGTGACCATGATGGCCTTTATTTTGGTTTTTGGCGCTACGTTCCTGTTATCCTTAACAGAGCATAATACACTTCTTGAAAATTTATTTGAAGTTTGCTCTGCTTTCGGAACAACGGGACTGTCGCTTGGGATTACATCAGATCTCACTGTGTTTGGTAAATGTATCATCATGATTGTCATGTTTATTGGACGGATCGGTATTCCAAGCTTTTTATATTTAATCGGCCGAAGAGAAAGCGAAGCGAATTATCATTATCCGAAAGAGCGCGTCATCATTGGCTAAACAGCATTCAATTTGAATGCTGTTTTTTTATTTCCAATATCTAACTGGCTAAATCACATGGGATGTTCGCAATCTATAGGTAAGAGGTGAACGAGACGTGCTGGATGTGTTATGGAAAGCAATTGTCATGCTGCTAGTTGGTACCTTGCTGCTGAGAATAGCAGGGCCTAAATCCATTAGTCAATTAACTGTACAACAAACAGTGATTATGATTTCAATCGGATCGATTATTATCCAACCCTTTATTGAGCATAATTTACTTGAAACCATTTATGCAGCTACCATCTTTATTGTTGCACTTGTCATAATGGAAAAGCTGTCGATTCAATCTGATTTCTTTGAAAAATTGCTTTCAGGCAAATCGGTCGTGATTTTACAGGATGGCGAAATGCTTGATCATAAGCTGAAGAAAACAAGGCTCACAAGGGATCAATTTAAAATGCGTTTAAAGCAGCAAGGCATCACTGACATCAGCTGTCTCAAAAAAGCCACGCTAGAAGCCAATGGACAAATTGGCTATGAGTTAAAACCTGAGGAAAAGCCAGTGACGGTCAAGCAAATGAAGGAACTCCTTGACCAATTAAGAGAAGAACTAAACATGTCAAAAAAGGACTGAATTCAGATGAAAAGAAAAGCAGCGAAAAATGAAGCATTAACAAATAATATGACGCCGACAGAAAGCATGGCGCATGATCAAGGACAAACCCAATTTGACGAACAATCAAGAGATCGTCAGGCAAACCGAAATTCTCATAAAGGGAAACAAGGGGGGGCATCTCGTGACTAAGAAGCATGTGAAGAGCAAAGAGATGAAGGACCATAAAAAGCCAATGGACCCAGATATTTTAGAAGAGGAATTTGGCAGTGAGCTTGGAGATATCAACAGCAGCAAATGGATTGATACGTTGATGAAGCCAAAGAAAGATGTTGCATGTAAGCAGAATAAGAAATAGAAAAAACGATCCAATAAGGATCGTTTTTTATTTGATATAACTCCCTTGCCTGCCGGTGATCGTTCGCATGAAGTTGTTCATTTTGAGTTCAATCACTGGCTGAGCAACGGTTTTGACAAAAGTGCTAGAAAGGGTAAAGGTTAACAGAATGGTCAGCAGCAATAAAATGAGTACACTTGCTGCATTTAGCGCCCAGTCATCAAACCAAGTGGTTCTTAGCAGCTTGATCACAAAGCCATGTAATAAATAAACATATAACGTTCTTGTTCCCCATTTTGTAAAGAAGAAACGGCGTGTTGGAACTAATGCAAAGAAGCTGAATGTAGCACCAAATGCAAGCAAATACCATGCCATTCGTTTCATCGCCGCAATCATTCCTTCATCTCCTAGAGAAGCATACGACTTTGAGCCAAATAAGAAGGAATAATCAAATTCATAGAAGTAGCAAAACAGGAAGACAGCCATTAATACAAAAAGTGCTGCCAGTTTTCCTTTGCTTGTACGAATGAATTCAAAATGCTGCTTTTTTAAATAAAATCCAGCTAAAAACATAGGCAAAAAGACAAACGTACGTGATAAGCTGAGTGTATTGCTGATGCTGTCCACATAACCGACAAGTAATGCAATCGATAAACTGACGATCATTGCCCAGTGGAACGGCAGTTTTGAAAAAGGAATAAGTAGCAAATTCCAAAAGAATAAACTAATTAAAAACCATAAGGACCATTGCGGATCAATTGGATTTAAATTGGTTATGCTTTGATCCTGTAATAGGTAATAGTAAACCGAATAGATCACCTGAAAGATTAAATATGGGATGATCAGCTTAACGGCGACTTTTTTCATAAAGCCCGGTTTTCTAAACCCTTTTGCAAAAAAGCCAGAAACTAAAATAAAGGCGGGCATGTGAAAGGTATAAATAAACTTGTATAAATAGAGCATCCAGTCATTATCGTGAATGAATGATCGTAACAAATGACCAAAAACAACTAGAAAAATCAGAAGGAATTTTGCATTATCAAAATAACTATCTCGTGAAGATGCCATAACATCACCTTTCCTGCTCGATTTCAAACATAAATGTTCTAAGTGCACTGTTCCCTTATTTGCCCCATTCTAAAATACATTTTCGCTTAATTCGCTATTTGATGTGAAATTGTAGAACGGTTGTAAAAGAAGCGTAAGAAAAGTGAATTGTTATACAATCCTGTCATTCAAATGAAATAAATGAGACAGTCTTCGTGTAAAAAGTTATCTTTTTTTATGAGTCGAATGAAGGAACAATGAAAATATTGTAGAAATATTGTAGAGGAATGAGGCTGGAAAAGGAGTGTAAGAGAATGACTGAAACGCTCGATGGCAATAGATTAACCCCTGCGGGAGATATCAGAAAATTAGAAAAAGAGAACGAATATTTGCGAACTGAGTTGATGCAGCAAAAAATGCTGTTAAATAAGACGCTAGATGCCATTTTTATATTTGATCAACACCTCAACATCATCCAAGCCAACGAAGCAACATGCAGGCTTGTACAGACACCGAAAGAAGACCTCCTCAATAAATCCGTTCTAGATTTCCTATACGGCATCCCGAAAGATAAAGTTGAATGCTCACTCGATCTATTTTTTCGAAAAGGTACGTTAAAAAGAGAAATCTCCATTCAGCTTGAAAGTGGTGAAACAAAATACATTGAATTTGTCGCAGAGCATGACACCATGAATCAGCAATATATAGTGGTCATGCGAGACATTTCTTCAAAGAAAATATTAGAACGAGAACGCTCCATGAATGAGCAGCTGTTCAAAGATTTGTTTGACCGGGCCATTGACGGGATGGTCATATTTGATCAGGATGGCTGCATGATTGATGCGAATCATTCTTTTTGTCAGAGCTTTGAGCTGCAAAAGACTGATTTAACCGATCGGTATTTGCATGAATTTGTTGAAGGAGATAATCTTCCAGCTTTGCAGCATCTTTTAACGTCACTTAAAGAAACAGGGAAAGCAAAAGGGGAGCTTCCTGTTACCCTTCAATCTGGCCAGCAAAAATTATTCGAACTCACCATTACATCAAATGTGATGAGTGGTTTTTATATGTCCATCATGCGGGATATTACAGAAAAAAGACTGATGGAAGAGAAACTGTTAAAAAGTGAAGAACGCTTTAGAGAAATTTTCGAAAATGCAATGGATGCCATCATCATATGGGCGGATGATGGAGAGATTGTGAGAGCCAATGAATCAGCCTGTCGAATTTTTGAATTACCGATGCACTCGCTGATTGGCAAAAAACTTACCGACTTTCTCGTCAAATCTGATAAGAGATATAGACCAACAAGAAGACGCTATATCCGCAATCATGAAATAAGGGAAGAGCTATTGTTCAAAATGGCAAATGGGCAGTATAAAGAGCTTGAGTTTACATCAAAACATGCGGTATTAGAAGGACAGCACCTAACCATTTTACGTAATGTAAGTGATCGAAAAAGAATGGAGCAGGAGCTACGCGAAAGTGAGCTCAAATTCCGTAAAGTATTTAATGGGTCAATGGACGGCATTGTTCTTTTTGATAATCAATACCGAATCATTGAAGTCAATCCATCTGCAAGCGAGCTGCTTCAATTGAAGGACGATCATTTAACAGAAATGAATCTTTTCCACATCCTTGCCCCTTATCAAATTGAAAATTTGGCTCAACCAGCCGAGGCGATGTCATTAGATGAAATGGACAATGAGGTTCCGTTTGTACTGAACCATCCAGATCAGCGTATACTGGAATTCTCTTTTAAACGTAACATTATCCATAATATGAATTTGGCCATCTTTAGAGATGTGACAGAGCGGAAGGAATTAGAAGAGCGGGTGAGAAAATCAGATACCCTTCATGTGGTCGGAGAGCTTGCTGCTGGAATTGCTCATGAGATTAGAAACCCGATGACAGCATTAAAAGGCTTCATTCAGCTATTAAAAGGAAATATTGAAGGGGAGTATTCGCTCTATTTTAATGTCATCACATCAGAGCTGAAAAGAATAGAATCCATCATCACTGAATTTTTGATTTTAGCGAAACCGCAAGCCATTGTATATGAAGAAAAAAATGTGGTGCAAATTGTGAAAGACACGATGGATCTTCTGCACGCACAGGCGAATCTTGGCAATGTTCAAATGCATCTCAATGTGCTGGACGAGATACCACTGATATATTGTGAACAAAACCAATTAAAGCAGGTCTTTATTAACATTTTAAAAAATGCAATTGAAGTCATGCCGCGCAAAGGAAATGTCTATGTGAGCATTCAGCGGAAGGGCGAGGAGCATATTGTCATTTCCTTGCGTGATGAAGGCTGCGGAATGGCGGAGGATAAGCTAAAGCGTCTAGGTGAGCCTTTTTATACAACGAAAGAAAGAGGAACTGGACTTGGTTTAATGGTTAGTTATAAAATTATTGAAGAGCATCAAGGAACCATTGAAGTAGAAAGTGAGGAAGGCGTAGGAACCGTCTTCCATCTCACGCTTCCACTAAGGCAGCAGAAACAAGAAGGAGAGCAGTAACGTGTATTATACCGTCTATCACGCACCCATCGGGGCATTATACATACTAGAAAAGGACGGTGCCATCATCGAGGTAATGTTTGATGATGAGCCGTTTTTAGCAAAAAAGCAGGCAATGAATCTAAACCAAGAAGATACGCCTGTCTTACAAGAAGCGAAAAAGCAGCTGGATGAATATTTCAAGGGAGAGCGTCAAGTATTCGATCTCCCGCTCAAGCAAACAGGTTCTCCGTTCCAAGAGCAGGTGTGGGGAGCATTGTCGGCCATTCCATATGGTGAATCAAAAAGCTATGCAGACATTGCAGAAGCGATAGGCAATCCCAAGGCTGTAAGAGCCATCGGACAAGCTAACAGACGAAATGCATTACCTATTTTTATACCGTGTCACAGGGTGATTGGAAAAGACCGGTCTCTGACGGGCTATGCAGGATCGAAGACAGACATGAAAGCGGTCCTCCTTGAATTAGAAGGCATCCCATTTGTTCAAAAATAAATCGATTGACCTGTTCCGAATTTTTCCTAAGCGACATATCCTTTTATTAAGCTAAAAAAGTTGGTTGAGGGAAAAAGGAGGGCGCTGGCATGTTTTGGGGCAAAAAAGGTAAAGTGTATGCAGTTACGTCACTATGTGTCAAAATGAACGTTTTGACGGAAGAACAGAAAGAAGAAATTTTAACGAAAACGAATCAAGAAACAAAAAAGCGCGGTGCTCTTAAATGACAAGAACACGGCGCTTTTTTGCGATTATTGGGAGATGCTTTCGGCGAAAAGAGCATCAATCTCTTCTGCATAGTTCGATGTGATAATTCCCTTTTCTGTAATGATGCCTGAAATGAGATGATGAGGAGTGACATCAAAGGCGGGATTGAATACTTGAACATCGGGCGGTGCAATGGGGACACCGTTTAATTCCTTTACTTCCAGCGGGTCGCGCTCTTCAATTGGGATATCTGACCCGTCATGGGTGGATACATCAAAAGTGGAAAGCGGTGCTGCTACAAAAAACGGAATGTGAAAATGTTTGGCTAGAACGGCAAGACCTAACGTTCCAATCTTATTCGCTGTATCTCCATTACGGGCGATACGGTCAGCTCCAACAATGACAGCAGAAATTTGCTTTTCTTTCATCGTATGGGCGGCCATGTTATCTGTAATGAGTGTCACATCCACGCCGCCTTGCATAAGCTCCCATGTTGTCAGACGAGCGCCTTGAAGAACAGGGCGTGTTTCACATGCATAAATGTGAAGGTCAAGATTTTTCTTTTTGGCTAAATAAAAAGGAGCAAGGGCTGTTCCGTACCGGCTCGTTGCGATGGAACCTGCATTACAAATGGTCATGATACGGTCACCTGATTTAAAGAGCTGAAGTGCATTTTGACCGATTTGTCTGCATGTTTCTTCATCTTCTATTTGAATTTGAATGGCTTCATGGACAAGATCTGTTTTAGCTGCATTCACTGACGCTGCACGCTGAATGCGCTGCAGCAGCCGGTCTAAAGCCCAGGCAAGGTTCACAGCGGTTGGACGAGCACTGTTTAAATATTCTTTGATTCGAATCACTTCTTGTTTAAAAACATCGATTTCTTCTGTCTCAATGGCTTGCGCACTAAGCGCCAATCCAAATGCTGCTGTAATGCCAATCGCAGGTGCTCCGCGTACTTTTAATGTCACAATTGCATCATACACATCTTCTTTCGTATATAAATGCTCAAAGACGGTTTCGGTCGGTAATTTTTGCTGATTTAAAATGTTAATACGGTTTTCTTCCCATTCGACAGAACGGGGGACTTCAAATTCTTTTGACAAAACCCGTCACTCCTTTACAGATGGCTGGAATAATGCGACGAGGTCAGACGCTGTTTCCACTGCATGATATTGTTTGATAAATGTTTTTCCAAGTGTCAGTGCTGCTTTTTTCTGTTGAATCCGTCTAGTTGGTGATGGAATCGCATCAAGATCAGCGGCATGAGCAAGACCAATTGTTCGGCGGACAAGCTCACAGCCGGCAAAGCCTGTCGCTTCTTTTAAAATCCGGTCAAACGTTGTTTCTAAAAAGCTGTCCGATACACTAAATGCTTCAATGCTGTCCTCTTTCCAAGCTTTTGTGAACACTTCTTTGAATGTTGCCCATACATTGACGACATGGTCAAAAAGGTGCTGCTGCTCGTGTTCATTCTCGCGAGATAAAGCATTCAGGAACAGATTGGCGATAAAGTGGCCGATATCGAATCCAAAGGGACCGTAAAACGCGAATTCTGGATCAATGATTTTCGTTTCAGTCTCATTTGCAAAAATACTGCCTGTATGAAGATCTCCATGAACCAATGTTTCAGCTGATGTCAGGAATATACGCTTCAATTCTGCTGCTTTGGCCTGCACTTCAAGATCTGCCCAAAGCGCTTCTGCTGATTCTCTTAATTCTTCTTCGAAGTCATTTGTTTCACTATCAAAGAAAGGGTCTGTGAAGACGAGTTTTTCTGTGATATCACACAGGTCAGGGTTCGTAAATTGCTTCACAAATTGTTTTTTGATTTTAGGATTTGTCGCAAAGTCAGATGTGTAAAAAAGTGTTTTTCCTAAAAATTCTCCAACATGATCAGATAAATGCGGATATTGTTTTCCGGCAATTAGCCCTTTTCTGACGATTTCTAAGTGTGAGAGATCCTCCATGGCTGTCACTGCAAGAGCTGTATCCGAGTAATAGACCGCTGGTACGAGATGCGGAGCATATTCTGACTGTTTGATCAGGGCAGCACTTTCAATTCTTGCCCGGTCTAATGTAAGAGGCCAGCTCTCACCAACCACCTTTGCATAAGGTAGCGCCTGCTTGATGATCAATCCTTTTTCTTGTTTGTGATCATAAATATGAAAGACGTAATTTAAATTCCCGTCGCCGATTTCAGTACAAGTCAAATGACTGCTTTCTTGGATTAAGCCAAGTCTAATTGCGAGTGCAACTGCCGAGCTTTCTGTTAGTTCTTCATATGATGCCGTAAGTGTAACCAATTGCTTCCCCTCCAAATCATATAAAAAAGCCTCTTTCTCCTGAGAGAAAGAGGCTTGATGGTGTGTATGCTCAAAGCCTCTCTTATCTCTCAGCACATACGTCTGATGGAATTAGCACCGTGCCCTATAAGACAATTGTCTTGGCGCGTTACTTGCTGCGCCCCACTTCACAGTGGTATTAACGGTCGGTTGCTGTTGGGGTCAAAAGGCCAAATCCCTCGCCCAACTCTCGATAAGAGAAATCAATATGTAATTGTTTCGTGTCTGTTTGCATTTCTTAATTCAAGATATTATCAGAGCTGCGCTTTACATGTCAATCTTTTTTCAAAATTGCTTTACAATTCATAAAACAATCCATTACAGTGATTGTATTGTCACGTAACTTGAATAGAAGGTGAAGAAATGGAATTCCAGCAATCAGATGTGTTGAAACAATTACCGAAACAATTTTTTGCGTCTCTTGTCCAAAAGGTGCAGAAAAAAGTGCAGGAAGGGGCAGATATCATTAATTTGGGGCAGGGAAATCCTGATCAGCCAACTCCTCCGCACATTGTAAAAGCCATGCAGGAAGCGGTAGCAAAACCTGAAAATCATCAATACTCCTCATTCCGTGGAACAGCGAAATTAAAAAAGGCCGCTGCCGCTTTTTATGAAAGAGAATATGGCGTTACGCTTGATCCAAAGACGGAAATTGCGATTTTATTTGGCGGGAAAGCAGGGCTTGTTGAGCTGCCTCAATGCCTGCTGAATCCGGGTGATACGCTTTTAGTCCCTGACCCTGGTTATCCTGATTATTGGTCAGGTGCTGTACTTGCTGGAGCGCATATGGTGACCATGCCACTTCTTGAAAAAAATGATTTTTTACCTGACTACGATTTGCTGCCTGAGGATGATAAGAAAAAGGCAAAATTAATGTATTTAAATTACCCCAACAATCCGACGGGGGCTACGGCAAGCCGTTCATTTTTTGAAGAAACCGTTACATTTGCGAAAGATCACAAGCTTTGTGTTGTTCATGATTTTGCATATGGCGGCATTGGATTTGATGGGGAAAAGCCGATCAGCTTTCTGCAAGTAGATGGAGCGAAAGAGACGGGAATAGAAATTTACACATTGTCTAAAACGTACAATATGGCAGGGTGGAGAGTAGGATTTGCGGCAGGGAATCCGTCTGTTATTGAAGCGATTGAGCTTTATCAGGATCATTTGTTTGTCTCGTTGTTTAAAGCCACGCAGGATGCAGCAGCGGAAGCCCTATTAAGCGATCAAACGTGCGTGCGGGTGCAAAATGACCGATATGAGAAAAGGCGGAATGTGTGGATAGCTGCCTGCAAAGAAATTGGCTGGGAAGTCAGTGCACCAAAGGGATCATTTTTTGCTTGGTTAAAGGTGCCAGAAGGATATTCATCTGAAGCCTTTTCTGATTTATTATTAGAAAAAGCGCATGTTGTTGTAGCGCCAGGTAATGGCTTTGGTGCTCACGGTGAAGGGTACGTGAGAGTAGGGCTTCTAACAAGCGAGGAGCGGTTACAAGAAGCTGCTCAGCGCATCGCTGCCTTGAAGCTGTTTGAAAAAAAGCCATTGACAACATAAAAAAATGGTGCGATAATTCAGGCAATATTTAAGAAAATTGAATATTCTTATCAAGAGTAGGCAGAGGGACTAGCCCAATGAAGCCCGGCAACCGACTTCCATGAAGCACGGTGCTAATTCTTGCAGCAAGCGCTGAGAGATAAGATTCGGATGAATGACACGAAACAACCTCTTTAAGGCGCTCAAGAAGCACTTGAAGAGGTTTTTTTATTGAACATATGCATGATGCAATCGAAAGGGGATTCCTAGTGAGTGAATTACTGGCAACATACGTATTAACACATCGAGAGGATGAACAAATAAATCGAAAAGCGGAGCAGATCGCGCTGGGTTTAACAGTTGGATCATGGACGGATTTGCCGCAGCTCAAAAAGGAGCAGCTTCAAAAGCATAAAGGCCGAGTTGAAAAAGTATTAGAAAAGGCTGCTCCAGTCGAAAATGGCCTTTATCAATCAGAGGTGACCATTGCTTATCCTGAGGCAAACTTTTCAGCAGATTTACCAGCTGTTTTCGCGACGATTTTTGGAAAGCTTTCACTAGACGGAAAAGTGAAGCTAGTCGATATCCAATTTTCTGAAGAATTTAAAAAAAGCCTGCCAGGACCGGTATTTGGAATTGATGGCATACGAAATAAGGTAAATGTATTTGATCGTCCATTATTGATGAGTATTTTTAAAGGTGTTATCGGCCGTGATATGCAGGATTTAAAAGAGCAGCTCCGTTTACAGGCATTAGGCGGGGTTGACCTCATCAAAGACGATGAAATTTTATTTGAAAGTCCATTAGCTCCTTTTGAAGAGCGAATCAAAGAAGGAAAAGAGATTTTAAAAGAAACCTATGAAGAGACAGGACACCGCACGCTGTATGCTGTCAATTTAACGGGCAGAACCTTTGACCTGAGGGATCGAGCGAGAAAGGCCGCTGAACTTGGAGCAGATGCGCTCTTATTCAATGTCTTTGCTTACGGCCTTGATGTCATGCAAAGCTTAGCTGAGGATCCAGATATTCCACTGCCTATTATGGCGCATCCCGCAGTGAGCGGTGCATTGACATCCTCTCCTGAATATGGATTCTCGCATTCTCTTCTTTTAGGCAAATTAAATCGATATGCTGGCGCTGATTTGAGCCTCTTTCCCTCACCTTATGGGTCGGTTGCACTTCCGAAAAAGGATGCCCTTGGAATCTATGAAGCTTGCGTGAAAGAGGATACGGTTCAAAAAACATTCCCTGTCCCGTCAGCAGGCATTCACCCAGGAATGGTTCCAGTATTGATCAAAGATTTTGGAATTGATCATGTGATTAACGCAGGCGGAGGCATTCACGGACATCCGCGGGGAGCCATCGGCGGAGGGAAGGCATTTCGTTCGATCATTGATGCCGTGATACATGAAGAGTCTATCCAAGATAAGGCGGCTTCCTGCCAAGACTTAAAAGCGGCACTTGATCTTTGGGGAAGGGTAGCAGAATAATGAATAAACCAATTGTGTGTTGTGATTTTGATGGAACAATTACAAAAAATGATAATATCATCCGCATCATGAAACAGTTTGCACCAAGTGAATGGACGAAGCTGAAGGATGGTGTCCTGTCAAAGGAAATTACCATTCAAGAAGGCGTCGGGCAGATGTTTCAATTACTGACAAGTGATCAAAAGGAAGCCATTCAATCATTTATTTTAGAGGATACAGAGATTCGTGAAGGATTTAAGCAATTTGTGGATGAGGTAAAAAAAGCGGACATTCCTTTCTATGTACTTAGTGGGGGGATGGACTTTTTTGTCTACCCCATCCTCGAAGGCATTGTCGATCGAGACGATATTTATTGCAATCATGCATCATTTGGGGAAGACCATATTCAGATTGAATGGCCGCATGCCTGCGATACGCAATGTCAAAATGGGTGCGGATGCTGTAAGCCCTCAATCATTCGAAACCTGACTCATGAGGATGATTTCATCATCATGATCGGAGATTCAGTGACTGATGTGGAGGCGGCGAAACATGCAGATCTTACGTTTGCGCGCGACTACTTGCTCAATGAATGTCAAGAGCTCGGGCTCGTACATAAGGAGTTTGACACATTTATTGATCTACACGCGCAATTTGTTCAAATAAAGGAAGTGAAGGAATGGCAGACGCAAAGAGCAAATGCTGGCAGGAGCTAGCAGACGTTAAACGTGAACTGGCCCAAAGAGACTGGTTTTTCGGAACAAGCGGTAATTTATCGATCAAGGTGTCGGATGATCCAATCACGTTTTTGGTGACGGCAAGCGGCAAAGATAAACGAAAAGAAACAAACGAAGATTTTGTGCTAGTAAACGCGGCAGGCCAGCCACATGATCCGAACGAGACGCTTAGACCATCAGCTGAAACACTGCTTCATACGTACGTGTATGAACGGACGAAAGCAGGCTGCTGCCTCCATGTCCACACCATTGATAATAATGTGATGTCAGAGCTGTATGGGGATAAGGGAGAGATTCGTTTTAAAGGCAACGAAATCATCAAAGCGCTTGGTTATTGGGAAGAGGATGCAGAAGTGTCGATTCCGATTATTGAAAATCCAGCTCATATTCCGCATCTTGCAGAGCAATTTGCAAAACATCTGACACTAGAGGCGTCATCTGGTGCTGTACTCATTCGCAATCATGGCATCACGGTCTGGGGAAAAACAGCCTTTGAAGCAAAACGAGTATTAGAAGCATATGAATTTTTATTTAGCTATCACTTAAAATTAGCGCTGTATCAACAGCAGCTGGTAAGATAAAAAGGAGGAAAAGCACATGGCGACGATTTTGATTCACAATGAAGAGAACACATTACTTGAGAACGAGCAAGAGGTTGCATCATATTTAGAAAACCAAGGGGTTATTTACGAGCATTGGGATATTGAAAAGCTGCCAAACCGTTTATCAGAAAAGTATGATTTAACCGATGAGGAAAAGGAAGAGATTTTGACTGTTTTCCAAAAGGAAATCCAAAGTATTTCTGAAAAAAGAGGGTACAAAGCGCAGGATGTGATTTCATTATCTGATGCCACGCCAAATCTTGATGAGCTGCTCCAAAACTTTAAACGTGAGCATCACCATACAGATGATGAAGTACGCTTTATTGTGAGCGGGCACGGAATCTTTGCTATTCAAGGCAAGGATGGCGTCTTTTTTGATGTGAGATTGAACCCAGGTGATTTAATTTCTGTTCCGCCAAACATCCGTCATTACTTTACACTTCAAGAGGATCGCAAAGTGGTCGCAGTTCGCATATTTGTCACAACTGAGGGCTGGGTGCCAATTTACGAGGAAGAAACGGTTTAATGATAGAGCTGATCATTCCGCATGAGGCGGAAGATCAGCTTTTTTTTAGGAAATTAGACATAAAATGTGAAAGAAAATAGTTGATTTTGATCTTCTGTATAGGATAAAATTCTGTTTAATCAATGTGACAGTCCTGTCCAAATTTGAAGTTTACCCCCAAATTTGATTGGGTAAAAGGTCTTTAGGCTGTAAAAAATTAAATAAAATAAGCATATTTAATTTAATTTACAAATAAAGTATAATTTTGGTGTCGGATCATTTTGAGCATAGACAGTCGAAATCATTGCGGGAGCTGAGATCATGAATATTTATGTAAGGAAAGAACAATTGCTGATGTCCATTGATGAGAAGAGAAAACAGATGGTAGAAGCTGCTCAAGTGGAAGGGTACACTGGTGAGATGACAATTAAATATAGTCAAGAACTGGACAACCTGATGAATGAGTATCAGCATCTTCTTTTTCATGAGAAACAATCTGCCCCCTCCTTTCATGATCTTGTGTCTCAAATGAGTCTTTTATCTGTGAACCGCCCCTCTTATTGACATGAAAAACCGGTCTTGCATAAGCAAAACCGGCTGACATCTTCAGCTATGCTGAGTGAGCAGAAGGAAGCATGATCATAACAGTCGTTCCTTTATTCACTTCGCTATGAATATCAATTGTTCCGCCATACATCGAAATGATTCGTTTACACACGACAAGTCCAAGACCCGTGCCTTTTTCCTTCGACGTAATAAAGGGGAGGAAGATGTGCTTTAACATCTCTTCTGGTATGCCTTCACCTGTATCCGCTACTTTAATGATGACATGTTCTTTTTCAGCTTCGATCACAATCTTCAAATGACCGCCGTTTGGCATTGCTTCTAAAGAGTTCTTTGCTACATTTAAAACCACTTGTTTAATATGATCCTTCGTGCAATACACGCCCACATCTTGAATCGTATTGATTTGTAAGTCCACTTCGACATTATAAAGGTTTGCCTCAGAGAAAACGATCGGCATGATCTCACTTACAATTTCTTTAACAGAGTTATTCTGCCATTTTTCTGCCGTTGGTTTTCCTAATACAAGAAATTCACTGACGATTTGGTTGATCCGTTTAATTTCTTCCTCGATGACAGAAAAATAGAGCTGATCTTCTTCTGAATGATACTTTTTTTGCAATAGCTGGATAAAGCCGCTAATCCCTGTTAATGGGTTACGAATTTCGTGTGCTGTACTTGCTGCGAGTGTTCCGATCAATTCAAGCTTTTGCGCTTCATTTTGATGACGCTCCTGCTGAGTTTGCCGCCTTAACACGATATATTGGACTAGTGTGAATAAAATATTTAATAAAATAAACGCACTGGATAAAGGGATGAGCATCACAGACAGCACTTCACTTGTTGAAGCACGCTGCGGAAAGACCTCCAGCTTCCAGCTGTTTTCATCTAAATATGTAGACACGGTGCTGTCGCCCTCAGGTACTGGCTGTGGACCGCTTGTAAACACGACATGTCCATTTTGATTCAGCATCTTAAAATGAAGATCAGGATTCAATACATTCATAATATTTCTTAAATAATCAATTTGAATGGCGGCAATCAGCACATTGGTGACCTCTTCATTTTCATCGAGAACAGGCACACAAATGGAGAGGATCCGCTGTTTTGTAATTCGGCTCACATAGTTGTCTGTGATCACGGTCTGCTTGGTCACTTGAATGCGTTTAAAGTAATCTCTGAATGATAGGTTGATTTTTTCCTTTAACGGGGTGGTGCTTGCTGTTACATTTCCTTTTTTGTCTAGGAGATACAGACCAGAAAAACGAGGTTCTTGTTTATAGATTTTCTCTAGGATGTTTTGTACTTTTTTCGTCTCAACCGGCTGGTCAAATCCCATGGCAAGGGAAGTTAATCTCGCTTCTGTTTCACTTATTAAATAATTCATTTGGTTTTTGTGAATATTTAACATAAGTGTAGCGGTTTGTTTGTTCTTTAAATCGATTTTTTCAGTTTCTTTTTCGTAGATAAAATAACTAATGATTAGGGTTGGAAGCATGACCAAAATAAGGTAAAGCCTGATCTTCTTCCAAAACCCTTTGAGTATACTCATCATTCATCGCTCCAACGTATTACCTAATAGACTTATTATAGCATTGAACCTATCTTTATTACGATGACTTGTGTGATTTTTAAAAAATTAGGTGATTCGTTCTGGTCTCATTTTCGTGCTAAAGATGGATCAAAATGTTGACATTTTACTTATTGTTTATTAATGTCACATTAGTGGGTTGCATTTCATAAAGGATGATAAAAAATGGAAAATCATAATGTTGAAAAATCATTGAAATTATTTATTGTATTATCACGTGCCTATCGCTCAATTAATCATCACATGAACAAACATATTGTGAAGCACGGGCTGAATCCAACTGAATTTGCTGTGCTAGAATTGCTGTATCATAAAGGTGATCAGCCGCTTCAGCAAATCGGTGATAAGATCTTACTTGCAAGCGGCAGCATCACGTATGTGGTCGATAAATTGGAGAAGAAAGAACTCCTCAGCCGGAAGGCTTGTGCAGAAGACCGCAGGGTGACATTTGCGCATATTACTAAGCAGGGACGAGCTTTGCTTGATGACATCTTCCCAGATCATGCGAAAGAAATTCATGAGATGATCAGTGTCCTGAGCGAAGAAGAGAAAGATGCCTGCATCGATATGCTCAAACATGTAGGGCTGCGTGCAAAGCATTTATATGATCATCAAGAATAAATAAAAAGGAAGCCGCTGGCTTCCTTTTCAGGGTGCAGGCAAACCCTCGCATTCGGTGTCAGTCCTGCGCTCCGGTGCTCACGAATGTCAAATTCGCTCCGCAAAGATAGCTGTCCTTCCTAGGGCTGCAAAGGTTTTCTATCACGCTGAAAAGAAGACAAAGGACTAAAATAAAGATCATTTTAGTCCTTTGTCAACAATCTGAAAGGAAGCCGCTGGCTTCCTTTTTTATTTCGCTTTTTTCTCAATCGGTAAAATGAGTACTTCTACACGCCGGTTTTTACTTCTGCCTTCTGCTGTATCATTTGAGGCAATCGGTTTGAATTCGCCGTATCCTTTTGTACTAAAGTTCTCTTGGTTTAGATTGCTGTTTTCAAGAAGAATATTTAAAAAGTTCACAGCACGAATGGCGCTTAAATACCAGTTTGATTCAAATTCTGAATTTCTGATCGGTACATTATCTGTATGTCCGCTAATGACAATGTCACGAGCAGGATTAATGACGAGAAGCTTTGAGATTTCTTTTGCTAACGGGACATCCTGAGAGCGAATAACTGCCCGCCCAGAATCAAAGAAGATACTGTCCTCAATCGTAATGAGAAGACCTTCATCTGTAAGCTTTGTTTCGAGCTTGGAACCAAGTTTCTTATTTGCAATGAATGAATCGACCTGCTGTTTGACCTTTGTGAGAACCGCTTGGTCTCGAGCCTTTGCTTTGGCTTCTTCATCTTTCTCTTCCTCGGCTGCTTTTTTGACCTGGTTGCTATTTTCAGTTTCTTCCGTGCTTTGCATGCTGGATTGATCCATAACACCAGTACCGCCAGTAAAAACTACATTAAAAGACTTAGCCATCTGTTCATATTTTGCCGCATCAATTGAACTAGATGCAAAAAGCACAATGAAGAGAGCGAGAAGAAGCGTTAGAAGATCGGCATAAGGGATAAGCCAAGATTCATCTACATGGTCTTCATGATCATGGTTTTTGCGTTTCCTAGCCATTTTGATTTTCTCCTTCTTCAATGACAAGATTTGCACGTTCTTTTGCTGGTAAGTACATAAGAAGTTTTTGTTCAATGACTTTTGGAGATTGACCTTCAAGAACAGAAAGAATACCTTCGATCATAATCAGACGAAGCTTTACTTCTTCCTTTGATTTACGCTTCAGCTTGTTGGCAAATGGATGCCATAACACATATCCGGTAAAAATCCCAAGCAGTGTGGCGACGAAGGCAGCACTGATCGCATGTCCAAGTGCTTCAATATCTCCCATGTTTGCAAGTGCGGCAATAAGTCCGACAACGGCTCCAAGTACCCCTAGCGTCGGAGCGTATGTACCAGCTTGTGTAAAGATTAATGCGCCTGACTGATGTCGTTCAGACATTGCGTCGACTTCTTCTGTCAAGACGTCTCGAATAAATTCAGCACTTTGGCCGTCAACCGCCATGCTTAAACCGTTCTTTAGAAAATCATCATCGACTTCCTCAAGACTTGCTTCTAATGCCAAAAGACCTTCACGACGTGCAATTTGTGCCCAGTTTGAAAATAGAGGGATCATTTCTTGAATCGTTGGAAGCTGGCTGTCTTTGAAAATTTTGCCGAACAATTTTGGTGTTTTCTTAATTTCACTAGAAGGGAATGCGATGACAACAGCTGCAACCGTCCCAACGATGATGATTAATATAGCCGCCGGGTTGAGAAGAGCAGTTAGACTCACACCTTTCAAAACCATACCGACACCTAGTGCAATAAATGCTAAAATAATACCAATTAACGATGTTTTGTCCATTATCTCACCAAATCCTTTAACTATCTTTTTCTATAGTTAATATCGGTGTGTTCCAGAAGGGTTTTAGTCAGAATATAAAATTAAGACAGTTTCTGTGAAGAATTTTTGACGAAAGCGCTTTCTATCAGCGTAAAAAGAAACTCCCTTTCATATAAAGGGAGTCTCCATTTAATCGTTTTGAGCTGGTTCATCTAAATGAAGCAGCTCTTTTAATTTTTCTTCATACATGATTTTGACAAGATCGTAGCTCCAATTCATCATGTGATTCACCTCTTTTTCTTTTATCGTAAAGGAAAAGAGGCGGGGGAGCGTCGGTGTTCAGATGGAACTTAGACGCCGCAACATGATGGAGATGCATATCATCCTGAAGATGTAGTTATCCTTTTTTTACGACGATTTCGTCATGTTCAACATCCACAGTAAATCCAGAAAGCTGCTCCTCTTCAAGCAAGATCTCCGTCATTTGATCTTCAACGTGCTCTTGGATGGTTCTTCGAAGTGGACGAGCACCAAATGCAGGGTGATATCCAAGCTCTGCGATTTTTTCTTTTGCTTCATTTGTGACATGGACTGTTAAATTCTGCTCTTTTAATTGCTCTGACAGCTCATTGAGCAGAAGATCAACAATCTTCACTAAATCATTTCTGTCTAATGAATCAAACTGAATGATGCTGTCAAAACGGTTCAAGAATTCTGGTTTGAAGTAGCTGCTGAGCGAATCAATGAGTGATTGTTCCTCAATCGCTTCTTCCTGATCAGACTGGAAGCCCACTTTGACCGTTTTATCTGCGCTGCCTGCGTTACTTGTCATGATGATGACTGTATCTTTAAAGCTGACTGTTCTGCCTTGGCTGTCTGTTAAGCGGCCATCTTCCATGATTTGAAGGAAGATGTGCTGTACATCTGGGTGTGCTTTTTCGATTTCATCCAGCAAAATGATGCTGTATGGTTTTCTGCGCACTTTTTCAGTCAGCTGGCCAGCTTCATCATGTCCAACATAACCAGGAGGAGAACCGATGAGTTTGGACACAGAGTGTTTTTCCATGTACTCACTCATATCTAAACGAATGATCGCATCTCTTGAACCAAATAATTCTTCAGCCAGCGTTTTAGACAATTCGGTTTTCCCGACACCTGTTGGTCCAACGAATAGGAAGGAGCCAGTCGGTCTATGTTTCGATTTTAAACCAGCTCTGCTTCTTTTCACGGCTTTCGCTACTTTTTCAACTGCATGTTCCTGCCCAATCACTCGTGCTTTTAGACGGACGTCAATTTCTTTCATTTTGGTTTGTTCGTCTGCTTGCAGTTTACCGACAGGAATGCCTGTTTTTTGTTCCACAATGGCCTGAATGTCCTCTGCTGTGACGATATGTTCTTTGTCAGTTGTTTTGTTTTGAAGTCTTGCTTCAATGGCTTCTTCTTCATCACGAAGCTTCGCTGCTTTTTCATATTGTTCTTCTTTTAGCGCAGCTTGTTTTTCTGCGGCAATTTGCGCTAATCGGTTTGTCAGTTCATCTTCACTTGCTGCATCAATGGAGAGGTTCGCTTTTGAACCAGCTTCATCCATTAAATCAATGGCTTTATCCGGCAAATGACGGTCTTGAATATACCGTGAAGATAATTGAACGCACGCTTTGACCGCTTCATCTGAATAGGTGACACCATGATAGGCCTCGTACTTATCTTGAATGCCTTTTAAGATGTCGATCGCTTCATCTTGTGTTGGCTCATCCACGATGACGGGCTGGAAGCGTCGTTCGAGTGCAGCGTCTTTTTCAATTTGGCGATATTCTTTTAAAGTTGTCGCACCTACTAGCTGCAGTTCGCCCCTTGCAAGGGCTGGTTTTAAGATGTTTCCAGCATCCATTGATCCTTCTGCAGAGCCTGCGCCCACAAGAAGGTGGATTTCATCTACAAATAAGATGATATTTTTACGGCTTTGCAGTTCTTTGATTAACTGCTTCATTCTTTCCTCGAATTGACCGCGTACACCTGTGTTTGCGACAAGTGAAGAGACATCTAATAAATAAATTTGTTTGTTCTTTAATTTATTTGGCACATCGCCGCTCGCAATTTTCAGTGCGAGTCCTTCTGCGATCGCTGTTTTCCCAACACCTGGTTCACCAATAAGAACAGGATTATTTTTATTTCTTCTATTTAAAATCTCAATGACTCTTGCGACTTCTTCATCACGGCCAATGACTGGATCAATTAAACCAGCATTTGCTCCATCTGTTAAGTTACGGCCAAGCTCATCAAGTAAGCCTTTTTGTTTTGGCTGCTCCATGTTTGGGGCATGTCCTGCTGCCTGAGAGAAGAATGAACTTCCTCCAAACAGCTGAGGTCCCATTTTCATTTTTGACTGCTCCATCAAAGAGGTATAGCAGTCTTCACATAAAACCATTTGGCTCCGGGACGAATTCACTTGCATATTCAGGCGAATAGTTGCTTCATTTACTTGACAATGTTGACAACGCATTTGCCATGACCTCCTTAAAATAAAGTTTGACTTTATTTGACCAATGAATGTTAAAGAAAATGGTCTGTTGTTTGACCATCTTTGACTATAGTATACTCTGACCTATTTTGACTTTCAACTGTTTTGCTCAAAGGCGAGTAAAAATCCTTTTTTGCATTTAATCATGGTTTGTCCTTCTTTTCAAGGAACTTGTCTCATAGGATAAAAAAAGAGACAATCGAAAGTGATGGGTGCGGAGGGGTCACATGAAACGTTCAAATGAATCCGCTTTTCAGCTTGCCTTTGTATATGTAGGAACAGTGGTTGGAGCTGGGTTTGCGACAGGAAAAGAAATCGTAGAATTTTTTGTTCGTTTTGGCTGGATTGGACTATTAGGAATTCTGATTAGCGGTGTTATTTTTACTGGCCTTGGTGCAAAAATGATGCTGATTTCGAAACGAATCAAAGCAGAATCTTATCAAGATATGAACCGTTTTTTATTTGGCACAGCTGCGAGTCGATATATTAATATTGTGATGTTTTTTATTTTACTTGGTGTTACCTCAGTCATGATTTCAGGCGCAGGGGCTATTTTTGAAGAACAGCTTGGCATATCGAAGGAGTATGGGATCTTTTTGACGATCATTCTGAGCGTCATTGTACTCTTTAAAGGTTCAAAAGGGCTATTTGGTGTTAACGTCCTTGTCGTTCCAATGCTGATTTTCTTTTCATTGATTGTGTTTCTTGATTCATTTGTTTTTAGCAGCAGTGAAAGTTATGTTCTTGCGCTGCAAATGGGTGAGGGCGAGTGGATACTATCAGCAGTCTCCTATGGTGCCTTTAATTTAGCACTGTCACAGGCAGTGTTAGTACCCGTCGCAAATGAAATGACCTCTGAAGCAGTCATTAAAAAGGGAGCGGTGCTTGGGGGCGTCATGCTGACACTCATTTTGCTTGCTTGCTTTTTATCTCTTTCTTCATTAGATATGCTGGAGGCGTTTGATATTCCAATGGCCCAGGTAGTGTATCAAGTTGCAAACTCCATTCATCTCATTTATTTATTTGTCATCTTCGGTGAAGTTTTTACATCCGTCATAGGCAATTTATACGGGCTGGAGAGACAAGTAAGGGCATATATTCGAATGAAAAGCATCTATACAATATCCCTTATTCTCATATGCTGCTATGTGATCAGTAAAATTGGTTACGGTACACTGATTTCAACGGTTTATCCGGTTTTTGGGTATGTCAGCATCTTTTTTATCCTCTTTCTTTGTCTAAAAAAAGTGCCTGCATCGCTTGATAAGTAAAGAAGGGATAGCCTGTATGAAAAATATGTGGTACACTATCCTCTGTGAAAATTGAACAAAAATCCGTGAAGACGGGAGAGGTTCTAGCAAAACCCTCTATAAAAAACTAAGGACTTGCCGTATCCTTGGATGTGGCATTTTTTATTTTTTATGGCTGGGACACCTCATACACATGTAAAGGTGTCTTTTCTTTTGAGAAAAATAGGGGTTTTATAGGAGCCTTTCAGATGCAGTGTTGTACGGTTGTACTTATCTGCAAAAGGAGGAGAACAGAAAATGAAAAATGAAAAAGCAGTCGTTGTCTTTAGCGGGGGACAGGACAGTACGACATGTTTATTATGGGCACTTCAACAATTTGAAGAGGTAGAAACAGTGACCTTTCATTATAATCAGCGTCATCAAGAAGAAATTGATGTCGCCAAAAGAATTGCTGACAAGTTAGGTGTGAAGAATCATCTATTAGATATGTCACTTTTAAATCAACTGGCACCTAATGCTTTAACAAGAGATGACATTGACATTGAGGAAAAAGAAGGGGAGCTTCCTTCCACATTTGTGCCAGGAAGAAACTTAGTGTTCTTATCCTTTGCCTCTATTCTGGCGTATCAAATTGGAGCAAGACATATCATCACTGGTGTTTGTGAGACAGACTTTAGCGGCTATCCAGATTGCCGTGACGAGTTTGTGAAATCTTGCAACGTCACAGTGAATTTAGCAATGGAAAAACCATTTGTGATTCATACACCACTGATGTGGCTGAATAAAGCAGAAACATGGAAGCTGGCAGATGAGCTCAATGCACTGGATTTTGTGAAAAATGAAACGCTCACTTGCTATAACGGCATTATTTCTGATGGCTGCGGGGAATGTCCTGCGTGTAAGCTGCGGAAAAACGGCTATGACACTTATATGGAAATGAAGGAGGCAAAATAAATGCTTTCTCAAATCTATCCACAAACCGATCATCCATTTTCATTTGAATTGAATAAAGACATGCATGTATCGGCTGCCCATTTCATCCCACGAGAAGATGCGGGCGCATGCAGCCGTGTTCATGGTCATACGTACACCATCAACATCACAATTGCGGGCGACGACCTAGATGAATCGGGTTTCCTTGTCAATTTTAGTACATTGAAGAAGCTCATTCATGGGCAGTACGATCACACGCTGCTCAATGATCACGAGGAATTCTCATCAAACGATCGATACGCGATGCCAACCACTGAGGTGGTGGCAAAGACCGTATATGACAAAGTCGCAGCGTATTTATCGACTTTAGCGAACAAGCCAACATGTGTTCAAGTCTTTGTCAGAGAAACACCAACAAGCTACTGCATTTACCGTCCGAAACGAGTTGAGATCAATGGCTAAAGCGATTCCTGTATTAGAAATCTTTGGTCCAACCATTCAAGGAGAAGGAATGGTGATTGGACAAAAAACGATGTTTGTCAGAACGGCTGGCTGTGACTACTCTTGCAGCTGGTGTGATTCCTCCTTTACATGGGACGGCTCAGCGAAGCATGATATTCAGTGGCTTGAGGCAGAAGACATTGTCAAAGAATTAAAAAGAATAGGCGGACAGGCTTTTTCTCATGTCACCATTTCAGGAGGAAACCCGGCGCTTTTAAAACAAATGGAATCCCTCATTGATTTACTGCATGAAGAGGGGATTGATACAGCGCTTGAAACACAAGGGACGATGTATCAGGAATGGTTTTTGAAAATTGATGATTTAACCATTTCCCCTAAGCCGCCAAGCTCGAATATGAAAACAGATTTTACGAAACTAACACGTATCATAGATGAGCTGAAAAACGGAAATAGATTGCAGCATGCAAGCCTGAAGGTCGTGATCTTTGATGATCGTGATCTAGCCTATGCGAAGGATGTTCATACGAAATACCCTGAGCTTCCTTTTTATTTGCAGGTAGGAAATGACGACACGACGACAGGTGATGATGCGTACTTATTGACGCATTTATTAAAGAAATATGAAGCGCTTGTAGATCAAGTCGCACAAGATCCAGACTTAAACCGCGTAAGAGTGCTGCCACAGCTGCACACGTTATTGTGGGGAAATAAACGAGGCGTATAGAAAGGAAGAGATGTCATGACGACAAGAAAACCGGAAGAATTAGAAGGTGTCACGTTACTAGGAAACCAAGGAACCAATTATTTGTTTGATTACGCACCACAAGTGCTTGAAACGTTCCCAAATAAACATACAAATAGAGATTACTTTGTGAAATTCAACTGCCCAGAATTTACATCACTATGTCCGCAAACAGGACAACCGGATTTTGCAACAGTTTATATCAGCTATATCCCAAATGAAATCATGGTCGAAAGTAAATCCCTAAAATTATATTTGTTCAGCTTCCGTAACCATGGTGACTTCCATGAGGATTGTATGAACATTATTATGAACGACTTAATCGAATTGATGGACCCAAGGTATATTGAAGTTTGGGGCAAATTTACGCCAAGAGGCGGTATTTCAATTGATCCGTATACGAACTATGGGAAACCTGGGACAAAGTATGAAGAAATGGCATCGTATCGTATGATGAACCATGATATGTATCCAGAAACGATTGATAATCGCTAATAAATAGGAAAAGACATGCCGGATGCATGTTTCAGCGTGTAGACAAACCCTCGCATTCGTTGTCAGTCCTGCGCTCCGGTTCTCACGAATGTCAAATTCGCTCCGCTCCGGTTCTCGTCCTTCCTAGACTGCAAAGGTTTTCTATCACGCTGAAATGAAGACAAAGGGCTAAAATCAAGCATTTTAGCCCTTTGTCAACAATCTGAGACATGACGGATGCATGTCTTTTTTTTATGGGATTGTAGCGATTCAATCATAAAAAAAGAGAAGAGTCATGTCACTCTTCTCATACGAATGGGAATAGAACTTGCTAGGACGGCTGGGGGCTACCAGCTCGTAAATATATTATACATGACAGAACGTATGTTTGTAAAGATGAATCATGCTTTTTTTGCTTATCACATTTGATTTAAGATAAAATAGGGGTATTGAATGGTAAATGGAGGCGTTGGATTTGGCAAACAAAGAAGAGCGGGCAGAGCAGCTGCTAATGGAGCTTAGAGAAGAGCTTCAAATGCTTGAACATCAAAACAAAGAACGGTATAAATGGAGTGCCTCCACATTGCTTGGAGTGATTGCCCTCTTGATTGATAAAGGAGTGATCACCCCTGAGGAAGTCGACATGTACAAGACGAAGGCGGAAATGCAAACCTTTCATACGCAAAAAGACTGATGCTTACTGATATGATGTATGGTGAGAAAAAGAAAAGGACATAACAAATTGATGACTCAATTGATATTATGTCCTTACTTCTGCAATTCGTTTTCACAGCATTAAACCAGCTTATACATTAAAACATCATCCCAGTATTCATGATCATTTATTTTAAATTCTTTTATTTTACGTCCTTCTTCTATAAACCCCATCTTTTTGTACAAAGAAATGGCCTTTTGATTTGTAGAGAAAACGGCTAAACTAACCTTTTCAATTGAAGGATTCTTTTCTGCCCAATGTAATAAAGCTGTTAGTAACTTTTCCCCTACGCCTAAACCTCTATAGCTCTTATGCACCATCAGCCCGAATGATCCCGTATGAGAAGTTCTTTTTCTATTTGATGAATGTTCAAAGGCTAACCATCCAATGACTTTCTCATCAGTTTGAGCAACTATGTAAGTCTCGTTTTCATTTTCAATTCTTTTCTGTATCCATTTCCTGTGTTCTATGAGGGTTTTTTTGTTTTCTTCAGGTGATGTAAGTAGATAATCTGATTCAGCAATAACTGATTTCTGTATTTCTAAAGTCATTTCAGCATCTTCCATTTTTCCAAAACGTACAATGATATCATTGGAATTTTGCATATTAGTTTCTCCTGTCTAGAGCTAATACGGCATCTTATCATTTTTTTAAAATGAAAAAGAAGGGTATTGAAATAGAAATCACCATTTGGTCAAATCGTGATATATATATACGTATGTACCGATCGTCTGTATTGAGGATTGCAAATTAATGTACGGAGTCTTTGATGATTTTATAGTTTTTATGATTAACGACTGTTAGTGAATCCAGTTCTAAATCTCTATAGTTGTCCATAATGGTGACATCCACAATGACAGAGTTTTCATTCACTTTTTCAACTACACCTGTTAAACCATTTCTAAATTCGATCACATTTCCAATTTTTGCAATCTTCAACCGATCCCTCTCCTTTAAAAACAGATTTCATTCCCTATTAAAAAGTATTTTGCAATATTTTCATACCAATGTAAAGGATAAAGACGTTTTTGTTTTGTTTTCGTTGTATGCTCTTCTAACGAATGGTATATTTAATATTTGATCATGGCTGAAAAGGAGCGGTTTTTTTGACTGAAGAACAAATCCTCACAATCATCGAATCTTTACGGAATGGGACGGAAAAACAGGTGACCATCCAAAAAGATGACTTTTTAACGTTTCGTTCTGTTTTGGTGAATCAAGATGATTTTAAACATTTTCGCGGAATCGCCAAACATGGTGGAGATGTTATTTTTGAATATCTTACAGAAGCAAGAAGCTAAAGCTTTTTCTCATTGATGAGAGAAAGCTTTTTTATTTTCGTTCTTTTGTCACACTTCAAACCACTTTGATACATATGAAAAGAAAATGTAATAACCCATAAACAGGAGCATAAGGATGATGATAGGTGAAAAAGGGACCTTTTTAAGCGCTAACAATTCCATTTTATGTGCGCAAAACTAGGACATGCCATTTAATGACGGAATTTGGACAGGCATGTAAATCTTTGTGCGTGAAAATAGAATGAGGTCTTGTTAGAGTGGACAAGTATCTTACAGCCTACTTTGATTAAAGGAGGAAAAAGGCGAATGATTAAAATTCATACAGCTCTTTTTGTCATCCTTATGCTCGTTGCAGCAATGAAGATGGACAATATACAAGAGCATCAAGACACATTAAGTCACGAACTTTCACAAGTACCTGTTAAACATCAGCTTTCATATATAGATCAAGGTCACGATCAAGTCATCCCAGCATTTTCTGAAGAGAAGCGTCAGCCAAAAGTGAAAATGCTAAGTACGTCAACAGAAGAAAAGTCTTCAAAACCGAAGCAAAAGAAAAGAGTAAAATCTGAAACGACGAATAAGGCAAGCGGCAAACAGTATTCTAATGAAGAAATGGACTTGCTTTCTCGATTGGTACACGCTGAAGCGAAAGGTGAATCTTACGAAGGGAAAAAAGCGGTGGCAAGCGTTGTCTTAAACAGGGTGGAGCATCGTTCTTTTCCTGACAGCGTGAAAGGTGTGATCTATCAGCGAAATGCTTTCCAGCCAGTATCGAATGGAAGTATTCATGATAAGGCAGATCAAGATTCCATTAAAGCTGTGAAGCAGGTAGTAAAAGAGCATGACAGAACAACAAAGGCTATCTATTTTTATAACCCAAAAACGGCAACAGATCATTGGATTCGTTCCCGCAAAATTGTAGAACGCATCGGACGTCACGTATTTGCCGTATAAAGAAAAAGAGCGATCAATGAGATTGCTCTCAGCGTGTAGACAAAGCCTACACGCTTTTTTGTATAATATGGGCAATAACATATTTCTGTGGGGGATGAATATGCTATCGAAACGTGAAGAAGAAATCAATTAGAAGTAGTTGCCTTAGATGAATTAGTGCCTGAAGCTCATTTTGATTTCGTTTATGATCTTGTCAAAGGATCATTATAGTTCAGACAATGGCAGATCAAGTGTGGATATTGTTGTCCTCATTAAAATGGTTTTGATCTAATATCTATTTGCAGGACAATCTAGATGAAGCAGACCATCTGAGACTCACACAAATGAATAAGGACATCTATGCAAAAGGAAAGAGACAATAGAACGTGTTTTTGCAGATGCAATAGAAAAAGCATGGTATGCGATGGACGAAACTTCGAGGACTGAAAAAAGTTTCAATGCAAGCGATGCTTACTTTCGCGGCCATGAAATCAAAATTAGTGAAAACCCCACTTTTACTCGAAGTAAAGGTGGGGCTTAACTACGGTCTTAGACCCTAAAGGTCTGTTTGATTCATCAAGTAGATAACCTAGAATCACGTGTTCCAAAACGAATATCCGGATTTACACTAGAACGTGTTCCATTTCTTACAGAAAAATCGTTATCATGTTGAGATAAAGTTATAAGAGGAAAATCTTGAGTAGTAACGCTACTGCCTGTAGCATTTCTTACAGTCAGATCAGTTGATTCTGGAGAAGTAGCATTTCTTGAATTCACATCAAAATTGACAGATGATAAAGAGATCACACCTAGCAATGCTGAAGCACTCAAAAAACCAGTAAGAACCGTTTTAAAATTCATATGAACAGTCGCCCCTTTGGATTTGTTTTCGGGCGTACATCACTTTTTCATACATTTTTACAGATTCATCCATACGCCCATTCTCATTATAGTACCGAGCCGCTTCGAGCGCTAGGTCTTCCATGTATGGATAACCCCTCTCATTCTCTAATTTTTCCAACGAGCTCAAGACCTCACTTAGGTTTGCTGTTTTTAAAAATATAATTTCCAATACCATTAGTAACGATAAAAACAGATCATTTTTTCTATTCTTCGCTTCTTCCAAGCCTCTTTTGAAAAATCTTTCTCCCTCAATAAATTCCTTTTGACTCAAATGAAATAACGATAATTCATAATAAACCAAAAGCAACTCTGTAGCATGAATAGGCTCTCCTTCAAGAATCACCTGATTAAAATAAGCTAGTGCCCTATTAAAATCACCTAATCCTTTATAACAACAACCAATATTAAATAATGACTTCACAATCATTGGCTTATTAGAAATTGCCTTAGATTTTTCTAAAGCTGACAATAAATGAGGAAGCGCCTTTTCTCTGCATTCAAAATCAATGAAATTACCTGCCATAACAGTTAGACAATTAATTTCTCGAATCATATAAAGTGAATTGCTCTTATGTGCCTTATAAGTATCATAAGAAAGACCAACGTAATACATAGACACGTGGGTCTGTTTCATGTGATAAAACACTTCTGATAATTTGTAATAAAATTCCGCTCTTTCTAACTCATCTCCTACTTGCTCCAAGCGCTTTTCCGCGCGCTTATAGAACACAATAGCTCTAATAAACTCACCATTTTTGAATTCATACATTCCTTGAAAAAAATTAAAATAGTATTCAAGAATGGCTGACATTTTCTTTCCTTATCCTTCTACAGCTTTCAAGTAATCCGACTTTTCAAGTGGTTCTTTAGAAGGCTGCACATAGTCTGTCATCAAATGATGACGGAATTCCATCAACTGAAAATAAAGAACCGCCTGTTCATCTTCTTCCATGACATCGATATCTTTTCTAACCTCTTCTCTTAGCATATGGGCCTCTTTCACATTGAATCTTTTTATATGCTTATACCAATCATTGATCTTGATCGCTACAACTGGAGACGGTATAGACGCCATCTACAATCCCCCCTAGAAAACCAATTTTTAATAAATGTTAGCATAATAATTCCTAATAAAACCCTTTTTAACCATTTATGTGTAAATTTTCGGCATGTCGCAATAACTTTTTAAGCAAGTAGGACACAAGGTATATCTGTTTTTAGATGCTATCGTAGCAGTTAAAATGGCAAACGTTTTTAAATCCCATATAAGCGCACTTAAAGCGTCACACTATAAAAAAATAAACGTGCTTAGAATCGAATATAAACGCTATTGGTGGTGTTTTTGAAATAGGCGCCATGTATTTTAAGAAACAAAAAAACAGGCTGAAGAGCCTGTTCTTTATTATCCAGTGATGACCATATTGATGAAAGGGACACTCAGTAAAAAGAATACAACGGCAAAAAGAACTTTATACCCCATCTCTTTTTCTTTATTATTTTTACGTTTTTTCATATAAACAGCAAAATAAGAAGCACCGATTAACATCATCAATACTGGTACTACAGTCATCATAAATTCTCCCCCAAAATAAAAGAACCTATATTGCGGTCACCGCAACCCAAAAAGGAATTTTCCAATGAATTCCCAAATGTAAATCAATCAATGATAGGATGAAAACATGTCAAAAAAGGAGGGAGAACTATGACTTATGCTGTTTTATTTTTCCGCCGCCACTTAATAAAAGTCACTGAAAACACAATAAGTAAAATCGCAATAAGCTTGAAAATAAAGCGAGTGAAGAAAGTAGCATCTTCGAACTCCGTTGCAAAAATACAAGCTCCTATGATTATCCCGATCATGCCTACTACCCAATTACAAAACACATCAACCACTCCCTAATTACCTTTTTTTAAAAGAAAAGCATTTTTTATCCATATGTATATTATCGCACAAAAAACAAGGGGGAAATATCCAAATTGAAAAAGTTCATAATCGTGCTTTTAGGCCTGACGCTATTTTTAACAGTTCCATTACAAACCGTAGCCGCAGTAACCCATCAACCTCAAGAAATTAAAGAATCTTATCAAACCGAAATTGAAGGTAAGGTACATACTTTCAATTCTGTGACCAAAGGCAGCACTCAAACTATAACGATTGATAATGGCGAACGAGTTGATACCGTCTCTTTTGACCGAGAAAAAAAAGAACTTCGTATCAACAATGAATTAGTTGAGTTAGAGGAATTTAAAGAAGCTGGAAAAGAATTAATCAATGAAGACAGCGAGATTAGCACAAAGTTAAACAAAGATTACCAATGGAGACTTGTAAAAAACTATAAAAACAAATTCAACATCACTGTTGCTATTGTCGCTCTTGTGACAGGTGCTATTTTAGCATTACCAACGGGGACCGGTGCTATAGCTGGCGCAGTTTTGACACTGAAAGCAGTAGCCATAATTGCTACAGCAGTAACATCCGCTTCAGGATCAACAGGTCAAAAAGTCTTTCATTACACATTCAAAACGTACTACAGTCCGAAAAACGGCTACTGGAACAACAAATTTGTCTTATCTGTCTACAAAGATTCAAAGCGCAAAAAACTTCTAAAAAAGGTTAGCCATCAAACACGACTCGGAAAAAAATATTAAAAAAGAAGCAGGCTCCAGTAAGAGCCTGCTTCAGATTGTTGACAAAGGACTAAAATGTTGTTTATTTTAGCCCCTTGTCTTCTTAATCGTGATATGAAAATCCCTAAATTTTAGAAAGGACGAGTATTGGCGCGGAGCAAGTTTGACATTCGTGAACACTAGCACGTGGGACTGACATCAATAGCGAGGGTTTGTTTACATGCATAGAGCGATCAATGAGATTGCTCTTTTTTTGTCTTCAATTATTAAAATATTTTTTGGACTTGTCTCATAGAATGTGAAAAGAATTTGCTTTAGACAAGGGGAGGCTACATGAATCGATTTGTAAAAGGGGTCATTCTGCTATCTGTCGCAGCTTTTATTGCGGAGTGTATCGAGTTTTTAGTCAATATGATTTTAGCGAGAGAGCTTGGAGAACATGGAATGGGTTTATATATGAGTATCCTTCCAATCATCATGCTTGTCCTTGTGATCGCCAGCTTAGAGCTGCCAGTCTCCATTTCTAAATTCATTGCAGAATCACATGAGCGTCTCCACAAAAGTATGCTCCGTCATGCCTTTAAAATGACGCTTGTGGTGACAAGTACAACAACAGGTATAGCAGCCATTGTACTGCCTTTCATTCCAGTGTTTCAGTCGTATCATCCGCTTATGAAGGGCCTAGTGCTGTCACTTATCCCGATTATTGCGTTTACCTCCATTGCCCGCGGCTACTTTATGGGAAAGCAGCAAATGGGCAGAATCGCTCTAGCCAATATGATGAAGAAAACGATCCAGCTGATCTGCTTATTTTTGTTTTTTCATTGGTATTCGTTTGATATTGAAACAGCAGTTCTCATCGCCATCGGTGTCATTGTTGCGAGTGATCTTGTCGTCTTTATTTATTTATACTCCCAATACGTCATGGCGAAAAATGCTGTGAATGTCAGGTCTGTTGAATTAAGAGGGATTGATGTGCGAAAGCGCCTATTAGCCGTTTCCATACCGACAACGGGCATGCGCATCTTTCATGCGATCGCTAATGCGGTTGAACCATTTTTAATCAAAGGAGCGCTCGTTGCAGCAGGCATCTCTGGAACACTTGCTGTTGATCATTACGGCATGCTGGCTGGTGTCGCGATGTCGATCGGTTTTTTCCCAGCGTTTATCGCTCATTCGATCATGATTGTGATGATTCCGAGTGTCTCTGAAGCCTATGCTTTAGGTCAGTATGATCTTGTGAAAAAACGGGTCAGACAGGCGATTCTCATAACGTTTGGATACGGGGTGCCGGCAGTGATGGTCATGTATTATTTTGCTTACCCGCTCACACAGCTCTTTTTTGATTCACCGCAAGCTGCTGTCTATTTACAGCTGCTTTGGCCATACTTTTTATGCCACCTGTTTGTGATGCCGTTTCAAGCGTGTTTAATCGGTATGGGGCTCATCAAAGATGTGTTCCTACATAATATATGGGTGCATGTCGTCTCTTTTTCTATGGTGTATTTCCTCGGTTCAATGGAAAGCCTGAATATGATGGGGGTTATTTTAGGGATGAACACAGGCATGCTGCTTTTGACTGCTCTGCATTATGCGACGATTTGTAAGGAGCTCGGCGTTTCAATGTTTCTTACATTGAAAAAAGCTTGAATGTCATCGCCATCGAGAGGGCAAGCTATAAGAAAACTGGGAAGGAAGATCCTGATGAATCGTAAACATCTACCCGCCAGTCTTCTAATGATGACCATGCTGCTATTTCTAATGAGCGCAGCAGCGGAAGCAAAAGAGCCTATTATGGCGCCAAGAATAGAGGCACCGACATTAACTGGAGAAATGCAGATGGTTCCCGCAAAAGGGAAAAAGACCATTTTGCATTTTTGGACAACATGGTGTCCGTCCTGCAAAATGGAGCTGCCCGAATTTGAACAGATTGTGAAAGAAAATCAGAGTGATGTTGACATATTGACCGTGAATTTACTAGGTGCTGAACAAAGTAAACATGCTGTTGCCCAATTTGTGAAAGACAGAAGGTTTACATTTCCGATCATACTAGATGAACACGGAGAAATGATGAAGAAATATCAAATTATCACCATTCCAACGACCTTTTTGATTAATGAAAAAGGGGAAGTGGTGAAAAATCATGTAGGTCCACTGACGAAAAAACAAATCAAAGAGTGGACGAATTCGTAGAACCAATCCTTTCTGTGAAAGAACCAATTCTGTTGGTTCTTTTTTGTGTTCATTTGCTTTTCATCTGAATACACTGTGCTCAGAAGAAGAAGGAACGGTCTATATCAATAATGATAATTATTATCAAAAAGAAATTATAATAATTATTAATTGAAAATTGTTCAGAACCTGTTATAATGAGTTACAGACCAATAAAAAGCTTGAAATAGCAGAAAATATAGATGGAATAAGAAACGGGCAACGATTGATAATGTGAAAACGATTATCAATTAGAGAGGAGAAAACAATCATGAATGAGAATACAGCACTTTACCAAACGACAAATCAAAAGGAATCGAAATGGTCCTTACATAAATGGGCACAGCACGGAGAATTAATTGCAGCAGGGATATCGGGGATTCTCATTTTAATTGGATGGATTCTAAAGGATGAGAGCATGTGGAGCATTCCTCTTTTCATCCTGGCATTTGTCATTGGTGGTTTTGCAAAGGCGAAAGAAGGAATTGAAGAAACGATTTCGTCTAAGACCTTGAATGTGGAACTTTTAATGATTTTCGCAGCAATAGGCTCAGCTCTGATCGGCTATTGGGCAGAAGGCGCTATTTTAATTTTTATTTTCTCACTGAGTGGTGCGCTAGAAACGTATACGTCAAATAAAAGCAAGAAAGATTTAACAGCATTAATGAGCATTGCACCAGATGAAGCAACTTTAATTGAAGAAGATGGTACGACCATTCAAATCGCCGCTTCATCATTAACACCAGGTGACCGTATTATGATCAAAGCCGGGGAACGCATTGCGGCAGATGGTGTGATTTTAAGCGGGAGAACAAGTGTGGACGAATCTGCACTTACAGGCGAATCTGTTCCACAGGAAAAAGGGCAGGGGGAAGACGTCTTTGCAGGAACAGTGAACTTAAATGGTTCCTTAACAGTGGAAGTCACTAAACATAATGAAGAAACGCTTTTCCATAAAATTATTAAACTTGTCGAATCCGCTCAAGAAAGTGTTTCGCCAAGCCAGGCATTTATTGAAAAATTCGAGGGTGCCTATGTAAAAGGTGTGCTGATCACCGTTGCGATTTTAATGGTTCTGCCTCATTTTGTACTCGGCTGGAGTATGAGTGAAACCTTCTACCGAGCAATGGTGTTTATGGTCGTTGCTTCACCTTGTGCTCTAGTTGCATCCATAATGCCGGCAGCACTGTCATTGATCTCAAATGGCGCGAGAAATGGAATGCTTGTCAAAGGTAGTGTCTTTTTAGAAAAACTAGGCACAAGCAGCATGATTGCTTTTGATAAAACGGGGACAATTACAAGCGGGAAGCCAGCCGTAGAACAAGTCGTCATCGCTAAAGGGCAGGATGAATCTGCTTTTTATCAGGCACTCTATCAAATTGAGAGCCAATCAAACCACCCATTAGCGAAAGCAATTTCTGATATGGCAAAAGAGCACCAAACAGAAAGATCAGTCCATGTCACCATTGAAGAAACCTCTGGATTTGGTGTGAAAGCACAATTAAATGGGGAAACGTGGCGGATTGGGAAGAAAGACTTCGCTGGTAAGGCGTCAATCGACCGCGAGATGGAAGAGACCGGTGATGACCTTTCAGCGCAAGGATACACAGTGGTCTACGTTCAAAAGGGTGAAGAAGTTGTTGGCTGTCTTGGTCTTAAGGATCAAATCAGACCTGAAGCCAAAAAAATGATTCAAGAACTAAATGATTTAGGCATCCAAACCGTCATGCTGACAGGAGATCAGCATAAAACGGCTGAAGCGATTGCGCAGGAAGCCGGTATCCAAGCTGTCGTGGCTGAATGTCTTCCAGATGAAAAGGTACATGAGGTCAATCAATTAAAAAAACAAGGTAATTCAATCATCATGGTAGGAGACGGAATCAATGATGCGCCAGCACTCGCCACAGCAGATGTTGGGGTTGCGATGGGCGGAGGTACAGACGTTGCTTTAGAGACTGCGGATCTCATCTTAATGAAGAACAATTTAAATAACCTAACAAAGATGATCCGTCTTTCAAGAAAAATGAATCGAATCATTAAGCAAAACATTGTTTTCTCATTAACGGTGATCTGTCTGTTAATTTGTGCGAATTTCTTACAAGTGCTTGATTTGCCTTTTGGCGTCATCGGGCATGAAGGAAGTACGATTTTGGTCATTTTAAATGGTCTGCGTCTGCTTCGTGCATCTTAATTCAATCATCAGGGCGCACTGGATCCATGCCAGTGCGCTTTTGTGCGAAATACAGCAAAAACTGATACAATGGATCAGTAGTAAAACGTGTGAGGAGGATCATGATGAACCGAATGAAGAGCTTGTCTTCCTGGCTTAAGAAAGAAGACATTCAAGGTGCATTTATACATACAAAGGAAAATGTGTTTTATCTATCTGGATACTTCACAGAGCCGCATGAAAGAGTGATGGGGCTGTTTGTGTTTCAAGAGGCAGAACCATTTTTTATTTTGCCTAAAATGGAAGTCGAGCAGGCAAAAAATGCAGGATGGTCCGGCGATATCATTGGATATGAAGATCATGAGAATCCATTTGATTTCATTCAATCAGCGATAGAAAAACGGGGTGTTCATGCCGAGCGTCTTGCGATTGAAAAAGAATCGATACCGCTTCAAAGAGCAGAGCAGCTCCAAGCTGTCACGGGGGCAGAAACTTTCGTCCGGGCTGAAAATGAGCTCAATCAGCTCAGACTGATTAAAGATGAATCTGAAATTGCTACACTCAAAAAAGCGGCACAATTAGCAGATGAAGGTGTAAAAATTGGGGTTAACGCCTTAAAAGAAGGAATCACGGAAACAGAAGTTCTCGCTGTCATTGAATATGAACTAAAGAAAAAAGGCATTCAAGGCATGTCCTTTTCTACCATGGTTCTCTTTGGTGAAAAATCAGGCGAGCCTCATGGAAATCCGGGGCAGGCAGCCTTAAAAAAAGGCGATTTTGTGTTATTTGATCTTGGCGTTATTGTCGATGGATATTGCTCAGACATCACAAGAACATTCATCTATCAGGAAGCTTCTGAAAAACAAAAGGACATTTATCAAACGGTCTTAAATGCAGAAATGGCAGCACTTGAAATGAGTAAGTCCGGCGTGAGAATCGGTGATCTTGACTTAAAAGCCCGCGGGCTGATCACTGAAGCGGGATATGGTGAATATTTCCCGCATCGCCTCGGACATGGGTTAGGGGTTTCTGTTCATGAGTTTCCTTCTATGAGTCAGGCAAATGACGACCTTCTGCAAGAAGGTATGGTGTATACGATTGAACCAGGAATTTATGTCCCGGGAGTCGGCGGCGTAAGAATTGAAGATGATGTTCTCATTACGGCAGATGGTCCAGTCACTTTAACCAATTATCCGAAAGAGCTGACGATCATCAAATAATGAAAAAAATCACGATGAACGTCCAGGTCTTGGAAGCGTCATCGTGATTTTTTATCACTCTTCTCGATCCTTATCAACAAAAAAATCATCAATTGATTGAAACGGTTTGATTTTATGTTCTTTTCCTAAAGGATGTAATGCAAAACGAGCAGAAAACAAAACAGTCATACATAATATAATCCATATGATGAAACCCATCTTGAATTCCCCTTTCCATCCAGTGATTTGTTTAGCTCACATACATCTTAAAGTATGAAACGCTTACCATATCAAGAGAAAGTAGGAGAAAAAATGGCAAACATAAGGGAGATTGCGAAAAGAGCGGGTGTATCTGTGACAACCGTATCACGTGTGTTGAATGAGCATCCTTATGTTAAAGAAGAAAAAAGGGAACGTGTTCTACAAGCGATGAAAGAGCTCAAATATACGAGAAACATCCAGGCGGTCCATTTAGCAAAGGGCTATTCGAATATGCTTGGCATCGTCCTTCCAAACATTGAACATTCTTATTTCAGCGCACTCGTCACAGGTATTGCAGAAAAAGCACAGGCGCGCGGCATGCATTTTGCTTTATTTCAAACAGGATATGATCCATTAAAAGAAAAAGAAGCGTTAATGAGTTTAAAAGAGCGCCGTGTGGATGGTTTAATATTTTGTTCAAATGCGCTAAGTGATAGGCACATTTTAAAATGGCAGGAATCTGGACCGATTATATTTTGTCATCCTGCGCCGCACGGTAAGTGCTCAACCGTGTCGATTGCACATGATCAAGCATTTAAGGAGGGCCTGCATCATTTGGCGGCATGCGGACATCAACGAATTGCGATCGTTCTTGCGAGAACAGAAGGAGCAAATAGCGAGTCGCGCCTTCAAGCTTATCAAGATATGATGCAATCCCTCGGGCAGGCCATTGATGAGGAATGGATCATCGAAGGGAAGTTATCCCTGCTTGATGGGAAGCACTTATTTGCAGAATGGCAGAAAATGAAAAATCGTCCTACAGCTTTATTCATTACAAATGACGAAGTCTCTGCAGGCTTTTTATTAGAGGCGCAGCGTCATGACATAAAAGTAGGAGAATCACCAGCCATACTCAGCTTTCAAAATAACCAATTGAGTGAGGCGCTAGGTATTTCCAGCATTCATATTCCCCTCAAACAAATGGGGCAGGAAGCGTTTGACTTGTTTGACCGGTCATTAAAGGGAGAGAAATCAGAAAAAAGAATGCTGCCATTTCGCCTGATTGAGCGAACAACAACCGTTTTGAAAAACAATCGTTGACGCACGTTTCATCTGTTTTGTACGATAAGAGGGATTGAAAAAGAAGGAGGTGGGGATGTTCATGGAATCCTTCACCGTTGATAAAGCGTTAAATAATAATGTCATCATCGCAAGGCACCCTTCTTTGGGCGAAGTGGTTCTGATTGGGAAAGGAATTGGCTTCGGTAAAAAATCGGGGGATGCTCTCGATCAAGACGTGTTTGAAAAAATGTTTGTGTTAAAAAACACGAAGGAACAAACAGAATATAAACAACTGCTTCATCATATTGATGAGAACATGATCGAGCTTGCCAATGACGTCATTTATCATATACGAGAAAAAATGGGACAACGCTTGAATGAGCATATTCATGTTGCACTGACCGACCATATTGCGTTTAGTTTTAAGCGGGTGCAGCAAGGCTATGATATCACGAACCCTTTTATGCTTGAGACGCAATCGCTATACCCGAAAGAATACGAGGTCGCAAAGGAAGTCGTTGAACTGATTAACGAGCGGCCAGATGTCAAAACGAAGCTGCCAGAAGGGGAAATTGGCTTTATAGCGCTCCATATCCATTCAGCTTTGACGAATCGGCCTTTATCTGAGGTGAACCGTCATTCGCAGCTGATTACACAAATGGTCCAAGTCATAGAAGATTCATTTCATATGAAAGTAGACAGAGAAAGTATTCATTATTTACGCTTATTACGACATATTACGTTTTCAATTGAACGTATTAAACGGGGAGAATCTTTAGAGGAGCCAGAAAAATTGCTTCATCTATTGAAAAATGAATATCCTTTATGCTACAATACTGCTTGGAAAATGATCAAAATTTTGCAGCATGCATTGAAAAAGCCTGTACAGGATGCTGAGGCTGTCTACCTGACACTTCATCTGTACAGATTGACAAATAAAATTTCATAGTTTCCTTGAAACGTGTAACTGATTCGATCAGGCATGAGTGACTTAAGGTAAATACAGGATAAGATCCTGTTATTTGCGCAACCTTATATCACCATGCCTTTTTTGCGTTTGAAAGTGAAATGTAAACGGTTAATTATGAAATGTACGTCAGGGAGCAGCCCAAATGTATGTTGTAAGCGAAAACAAAAGGAGGTTCAACCAGTGTTTAAATCACTTTTTGGTGTGTTGCAAAAAATTGGACGAGCTCTTATGCTTCCAGTTGCGATCCTTCCTGCTGCCGGTATTTTACTAGCACTTGGGAATGCGATGCAAAATCCGCAGCTGATTGATGTAGCTCAATTTTTAAGCAATGATACAATTCAGCTTGTTGCAAGTGTCATGGAGAATGCGGGGAACATCGTCTTCTCGAATCTTCCGCTATTATTTGCTGTAGGGGTTGCCATCGGTCTTGCCAATGGAGACGGAGTGGCAGGGATTGCCGCTATCATCGGTTACCTTGTCATGAACGTAACGATGAGTGCCGTATTAATGGCTAACGGATCTATTCCATCCGATTCAATCAAATTGGCTAAGTTCTTTAAGGAAAGCCATCCAGCATATGTGAATATGCTCGGTATACCGACCTTGTCTACCGGCGTTTTTGGCGGGATTATCGTCGGGGTATTAGCCGCTTATATGTTTAATAAATTTTACAAAATTGAGCTCCCGCAATATCTTGGTTTCTTTGCTGGTAAGCGTTTTGTTCCAATCGTCACTTCTATTTCAGCACTTATTTTAGGGCTTTTGATGCTAGTCATTTGGCCGCCAATCCAAGGTGCATTAAACTCATTTTCAACAGGACTGCTTGCAGCGAATGAGCCGCTGGCTGCCTTTGTATTCGGAGTCATTGAACGCTCATTAATTCCGTTTGGTCTGCATCACATATTCTACGCACCATTCTGGTATGAATTTTTTAGCTATAAGAGCTTATCAGGAGATATTATCCGTGGTGACCAGCGTATTTTCATGGCGCAAATCAAAGATGGTGTTCAGCTGACAGCTGGTACATTCATGACAGGGAAATATCCATTCATGATGTTCGGTCTTCCAGCAGCAGCTCTTGCGATTTACCATGAAGCAAAACCAAAGAATAAAAAGCTTGTAGCAGGAATTATGGGATCAGCGGCCCTTACTTCTTTCCTAACAGGGATCACTGAACCGCTTGAATTCTCATTCTTGTTTGTAGCACCGATATTATTTGCGATTCACTGTGTATTTGCTGGATTATCCTTTATGATAATGGATATTCTAAACGTGAAAATCGGGATGACCTTCTCAGGAGGGTTAATCGACTTCTTCCTATTTGGTATCCTTCCGAATAGAACCGCTTGGTGGCTTGTCATTCCAGTAGGTCTCGTACTTGCTGTCATTTACTACTTCGGATTTAGATTCGCCATTCGCAAATTTAATCTGAAAACGCCAGGCCGCGAGGATGAAGCAGCAGACGGAGCAAGTGAGGCAAAGTCTGAAAAAGGGAATGACTTGCCTTATGAAATCCTTGAAGCAATGGGTGATCAAGAAAACATTAAGCACCTTGATGCTTGTATCACGCGTTTACGTGTTACTGTCAATGATCAGAAGAAAGTGGACAAAGACCGCTTGAAAAAGCTTGGCGCTTCTGGTGTTCTCGAAGTAGGGAACAACATCCAGGCAATTTTCGGCCCGCGTTCTGATAATTTAAAAACACAAATGCAGGATATCATTGCAGGCCGCACGCCTCGTCCAGCGAAAGACCCTTCTGCAAAAGAAGAAGTCAGCCAGCAGGTCGAAGAAGTCATTGCAAAGCCGCTTCAAAATGAACAAGGGGAAGAAATTTTTGCTTCACCAATTACAGGGGAGCTTCATCCAATTACAGATGTACCAGATCAAGTATTCTCAGGGAAAATGATGGGTGACGGTTTCGCTATCTTGCCAACAGATGGAACGGTTGTTTCACCGGTAAGAGGGAAGATCTTAAATGTGTTCCCGACGAAACACGCCATTGGCCTGCAATCTGACGGTGGACTTGAAATTTTAATCCACTTCGGAATTGATACGGTCGGCCTCAAAGGAGAAGGATTTGAAGCATTTGTACAAGAGGGAGATCAAGTAGAAATCGGTCAAAAACTTTTAGAGGTTGATATTGATAAAATTAAGTCTGAAGTACCATCTTTGATGACACCAATTGTATTTACCAACTTAAGTGAAGGACAATTTATTGACCTTCAAGAATCCGGTGAAATCAAAGCTGGACAAGAAAACATCATGAAAATTTCAAAATAATTTTCATAACTGCCGTTCTTGTTAGATGACAAGCTCGGCAGTATGATATAATATTGTGGATGTATTAATTGTATAAAAAGGAGATTGATAAAAATGGCTCAACAAACATTCAAAGTAACTGCAGATTCTGGAATTCACGCACGTCCTGCAACAGTTCTTGTACAAACTGCTAGTAAATATGATGCTGATATCAACTTAGAATATAATGGTAAAACAGTGAACCTGAAATCTATTATGGGTGTAATGTCTCTAGGAATTGCGAAAGGTGCTACAATCACAATCTCTGCTTCTGGTTCTGATGAAAATGATGCACTTGCTGCGCTTAAAGACACAATGAAAAGTGAAGGCCTAGGCGAGTAATGCAACAACTGAAAGGAATCGGTGCTTCAGCAGGCGTTGCAATTGCAAAAGCATATCGTCTGGAAGAACCAGATTTAACAGTTCACCAAAAAGACATCAACGATCCAGAGACAGAAGTGAAGCGTTTTGAAGAAGCAATTCATGTTTCTAAACAAGAACTTGAAGCAATTAAAGAACATGCGCTAAAAGAACTTGGCCAAGACAAAGCAGATATCTTTTCTGCCCACCTTCTTGTGTTAAGTGATCCTGAACTGCTTAACCCAGTAAAGGATAAAATTAGTGCTGACAAAGTAAATGCTGAATTTGCTTTAAAAGAAACAGCGACGATGTTTGTCACAATGTTCGAAGCAATGGACAACGAATACATGAAGGAACGTGCAGCGGATATTCGCGACGTCACAAAACGTGTTATTGGACATTTGCTAGGCGTTGACATTCCAAATCCAAGCATGATTTCTGAAGAAGTCATCATTATAGCTGAAGATTTAACACCTTCTGATACTGCTCAGCTGAACAGACAATTTGTTAAAGGCTTTGCGACAGATATCGGCGGTCGTACTTCTCACTCAGCGATCATGGCAAGATCTATGGAGATTCCAGCAGTTGTTGGGACAAAAGAAGCAACAAAAACGGTGAAAAACGATGATCTAATCATTGTGGATGGTATTACTGGAGACGTCATCATTCAGCCTTCTGAAGATGAAGTGAAAGCGTATCAAAAAAAGCATGAAGACTACTTAGCTCAAAAAGCGGAATGGGCGAAACTTGTTGACCAGCCAACGGTTACAAAAGACGGCGTTCACGTAGAGCTTGCTGCAAATATCGGAACACCTGAAGATGTAAAAGGTGTACTTGAAAATGGCGGCGAAGCAGTCGGATTGTACCGTACTGAATTTTTATACATGGGCAGAGACCAGCTTCCTACAGAAGAAGAGCAGTTCGATGCGTATAAAACCGTTCTAGAGAAGATGGAAGGGAAAGCAGTGGTTGTTCGCACACTAGATATTGGTGGCGATAAAGAACTTCCTTACTTGCAGCTTCCAAAAGAAATGAACCCGTTCCTTGGCTATAGAGCTATTCGCCTTTGCCTGGAAGAGCAGGAGATTTTCAGAACTCAACTACGCGCCTTACTTCGTGCAAGTACATATGGAAACTTGAAAATCATGTTCCCTATGATCGCGACATTATCAGAATTTAGAGAAGCAAAAGCCATTTTACTTGAAGAAAAAGAAGCATTGGTTGCCGCCGGTACAGACGTTTCTGATTCCATTGAAATCGGAATGATGGTAGAAATTCCATCAACGGCTGTCATCGCAGACCAATTTGCAAAAGAAGTAGATTTCTTCAGTATTGGAACGAATGATTTGATTCAATACACAATGGCTGCTGATCGAATGAACGAACGAGTGTCTTATCTTTACCAGCCTTACAACCCAGCAATTTTACGTCTCATTACGCTTGTGATTGAAGCAGCGCATAAAGAGGGTAAATGGGTCGGCATGTGCGGTGAGATGGCAGGAGATGAAATCGCAATCCCGCTTCTACTTGGATTAGGATTAGATGAATTCTCAATGAGTGCAACATCCATTCTTCCAGCTAGAACACAGCTAAGCAAGCTATCTAAGGAAGAAGCTGCATCATTTAAAGAGCATATTTTATCACTTAGCACAACAGAAGAAGTGGTTGATTTCGTCAAGGAAACATTTCAACAGAACTAAGTGAATGAAAACCAGACAGGTGAAACTGTCTGGTTTTTTTGTCGAATTTTATCATATTGAGTCATATTGGGCAGTGAGAAGGGCACCCTATTATTAAAAAATGGAGGTGACCAGATTGCCTTTCTCAGACTATAAACCAGGTGATCAAGTATATGTCATTTATCGAAATCCACATGCTGCAAACGTAGCACAAATTAAAGAAGCTGAAATTGTTTCACATCCTTACAACGAAGAAGAGCTTGCCCTCTTTTTACTTGAAACGTATCATCCACTAGCACCTGATGATGCTGTTTTTCCAACATATGAAGAAGCAGAAGCCCTTTATCAAGACTTGTTTGAATAAGGGAGATTTTAGAAAGGATAAAAGCCATCCTGTGCGGTTAAAGTAACGGTATAAAAACGTTAAAGGTAAGGATGTGCTTAATATGATCAAACCTTTCGTCCCCCAGCTTGTTTACATTGAACCCCGGGCGTTAGAGTACCCGTTAGGACGAGAGCTGAAGGAAAAGTTCGAGGGTATGGGAATCGAAATAAGAGAAACGACCTCACACAACCAGGTAAGAAATATTCCGGGAAAAAATGACCTGCAAAAGTATCGTAACGCAAAGTCAACGCTTGTCATTGGTGTGAGAAAGACATTGAAGTTTGACTCCTCTAAACCATCTGCAGAGTATGCGATCCCATTTGCAACAGGATGTATGGGACATTGTCATTATTGCTATTTGCAAACAACAATGGGAAGTAAGCCTTACATTCGAACGTACGTCAATGTAGAAGAAATATTAGATCAGGCTGAGCAGTACATGAACGAGCGAGCGCCAGATATCACAAGATTTGAAGCATCATGTACTTCAGACATCGTAGGAATTGACCATTTGACACATACACTCAAACGAGCGATTGAATACTTTGGGCAGACCGACCTAGGAAAGCTTCGCTTTGTCACGAAATTCCATCATGTTGATCATCTTTTAGATGCAAAGCATAATGGCCGGACAAGATTCCGTTTTAGTATCAATGCCGATTATGTCATTAAATATTTCGAGCCTGGTACATCACCGCTTGATCAGCGGATTGAAGCGGCTGTTAAGGTCGCAAAGGCAGGCTATCCTCTTGGCTTTATTATTGCCCCCATCTACATCCACGAAGGCTGGCAGGAAGGCTATAAAGTTCTTTTTGAAAAGCTCGATGCAGCCCTTCCTGATGATGTGAGAGACGATATCACCTTTGAGATGATTCAGCATCGCTTTACAAAACCAGCAAAGCGTGTGATTCAAAAAAACTACCCGAAATCTAAATTAGAATTGGATGAAGAAAAAAGACGATACAAGTGGGGGAGATATGGGATTGGGAAATATATCTACCAAAAAGATGAGGAACAAGAACTAAGAGAGACGTTAGAATCATATATTGATCAGTACTTTCCTTCCGCAAAAATTGAATATTTTACTTAAAGCAAGCCTATAGGGCTTGTTTTTTTCTATTTAAATTTTCTTACAACTATTGAATGCTTTATCCATTTTGCCGATATATAAAATAAGGTGTGAAGTAGATGTAGGGGTGTGAGGAGATGTTTAAGAAACTTCAAGTGAGAATAGCTGTTTTCATCTCAGTTATTTTAATTTTAACCGTCGTGGCTGTTCAAGTGGGTTCTAACTTAGTGTTAAGACCACTTATTGAACGAGATGCAAAGACCACCGCAGCAGCAACGGCAGAAAGCATGAAAGATATCATTACAGAAAAGCTTGATAATTACGGCAATACCATTAACAAAGTGGCAACAAGTACAATGACTGAAGAATTTGCGCAAAAACAAACAAAACAAACATTAGCTTATGAAACAGATGCACTAAAAAAATTGCAGGAACAGGATAAACTCATTTCGTTTACCTATATTGGAACAATTGATGGCAAAATGCTCGGCTTCCCAGAGTTCGATCTTGGCGAAGGCTATGATCCATCTAAACAAGGCTGGTTTAAACAAGCAGCCGAAAAGCCTGATCAGGTTGTTTGGACAGATCCATATGTTGATGAAGCAACGAAAAAAGTGATTGTCTCAGCCACGAAGGCGATTGTCAAAGATGGAAAGGTCATTGGGGTCGCTGGACTTGATTTGAAGCTGTCCTCGATTCAGTCCTATATCAATGAACAAGAGATTCCTTATAAGGGGACCGCTTTCTTAGTTGATGGCACAGGCACCCTTTTGGCGCATCCAACAGAGCAAGGAAAAAATATATCAAAGGTCGCTTCTGTGAAAAAAGCGCTTGACAACTCAGGTATTGATGACAGCAAAGAACTGACGGTCTTATCTAAAATCAAAGAAGCCGGTTGGACGGTTGGTATCAGCTTTGAGAAAAGTAAACTGCTTTGGATTACAGAAAAAATGAATCAGACAAGCATCATTATATCCGTTATTGCCATTATTCTTGCGATGATACTCAGCTTCTTATTGGCAAGAAGTATTACAACGCCAATCAAGCGTCTAATAGAGCACGCTCGTAAGGTGTCAGAAGGCGATTTAACAAGCACGCTTGAAGCGAAGTCCCAAGATGAAATTGGTTTCCTTACGAAAAGCTTTAATCAAATGACTGAGGATATTAGGGAGTTAATTGAAAAAGTGAAAGGGGCTTCAGATCAAGTTGTGGAATCAGCGGATGAAGTGACCCAAATTTCAAATGAGACCTTGCTGTCTAGCGAACAGATTGCAACGGCCATTCAAGAGGTGGCAACAGGGGCGACTAAGCAGGCATCAGATGCAGAAACAATTAATGAGAAATCAGAGCAATTGTATGAGAAAGTGCGCCATATGGGTGAGCTCGCCACACAAATGCAAACCAACTCAAAATCATCTGAAGATGCAAGCTATAAAGGGCTTGATGCACTTGGTGTGCTCGTCCAAAAATCAACACAAGCGAGCGATGAATCGAAAAAGGTTGAGCAAATGCTGCTAGATCTTGAGCATAAAACGAAAAATATTGAAAACGTCGTGACTGCTATCTCTGAAATCTCTGATCAAACGAATTTACTTGCACTGAATGCAAGCATTGAAGCGGCGAGAGCAGGAGAAAGCGGACGAGGATTTGCTGTAGTTGCAGAAGAAGTCAGAAAGCTTGCTGAACAATCTGCACAGTCAACAAAACACATTAGCGAAACCGTCAAACTCATTCAAGATGAATCGAAGAAAGCGGCGGAAGCGATGACAACAGCAAGTAAAATGAATGAGGAACAAGGTGCCGCCATTAATGCAACAGGTGAGGCACTAAGCAGCATCACAATGGAAATGCAGGCACTTGTCGGTTCAATCGACAGCATTCATACACAGATCAATGAAATGACAGAAGAACAGCAGAAGATGAGTGAATCCATTCAAAGTATTGCTGCTATTTCAGAAGAATCTGCTGCCTCAGCTGAGGAAGTGCATGCGTCTACAGATGAACAAGTTCAAGCGTTAGAAAGAACGAAAACCTCAACTGAAATGCTAAACGAATCAAGCCAGGCACTGCGTCAGGCGGTTGACCGATTTAAGGTGTGATTCGCGGAAAGGAACCTTGCGACGTGAGCAAGGTTCTTTTTGTATGATAAAATAAAAACTAGAGGAGGTGCTGACATGGATGTCAAACTAACTGGAAAAAAAGCATTGGTCGCTGCAAGCAGTCAAGGTATCGGAAAAGCGATTGCCTTTGCTCTAGCAAAAGAGGGAGCGGATGTAATGCTCTCGGGAAGACATGAACAAACGCTGAAAGAAACAGTCAACGAGCTGTCTCCATTTGCCAAAGGAAAGCTGACTTATCAAGTATGTGACGTATCTGACGCCAGTCAAATCAAGGCGCTTGTTCAAGCGGCGGCTGGCGATGAGCAGCGTCTAGACATTCTTGTGAACAATACAGGCGGGCCTAAAACAGGAACGCTTGACACCTTAACAGATGAAGATTGGATCGAATCATTTCAACTTCATTTACTCAGCTATATTCGGTTATTAAAAGAGGCATTACCGTATTTGAAAAAACGCGGTGCACGTGTGTTAAACATTGCGTCAATGTCAGTGAAAGAACCGATCCCAGGCTTGATGCTGTCGAATACATTTAGACCAGCTATAGCCGGCTGGACAAAAACAGCCGCTCAGGAGCTTGCAAAGGATGGTATTTTGATCAATACGTTAGCACCGGGAAAAATTGAAACAGACCGCGTCAAACAGCTGGAAAAGCACCGCGCACAAAGAGAGAATCGAACGGTTGAAGAAATCAAAGCACAGGCTGAACAAGCCATCCCGCTTGGCCGCTATGGACAGCCAGAGGAATTTGCAGCATATGCAGCTTTTCTTTTATCTGAAGCCAATACATATATGACAGGTCAAACACTGATCATTGATGGTGGCTTGACAAAGTCTCTTTAAGGAGGAACAAGTGATGGCACAAATCAAAACGGTTGGTTTTATAGGAATCGGTGTAATGGGGCGCAGTATGGCAGGACATTTAATGGATGCAGGCTATGAAGTTCTCGTTTATACAAGAACGAAAGCAAAAGCAGACGCATTGATTCAAAAAGGGGCGTCATGGAAGCCGGCAGTAAGGGACATTGCAGAAAGTGCAGATGCCGTCATCACAATGGTGGGATATCCATCGGATGTAGAAGAGATCTATTTAGGTGAAGATGGGCTTGTGGCACATGCCGCGCCTGGAACATATCTCATTGATATGACGACCTCGAAGCCTCAGCTTGCAAAAGAAATTGAGTTGAAAGCGAAGGAAAGAGGTGTATTTGCATTAGATGCACCTGTATCAGGCGGAGACATAGGCGCTCAAAATGGCACGCTGGCCATTATGATCGGCGGAGAAAGGTCTGCCTATGAAGCCTGCCTGCCGGTATTTGAGCAAATGGGTGAAAACATTCAATATCAAGGACCGGCAGGAAGCGGTCAGCATACAAAAATGTGTAACCAAATTGCCATTGCAGCGGGGATGGTCGGTGTCGCAGAGGCAATGGCATATGCGGAAAAATCAGGGCTTGATCCAGAGCAGGTGCTCAAAAGCATCACAACAGGTGCAGCTGGCAGCTGGTCTTTGTCAAACCTTGCACCAAGAATGCTGAAAGGCGATTTCGCGCCAGGGTTTTATGTAAAGCATTTTATCAAGGATATGGGCATTGCACTTGAAGAAGCAGAGCTGATGGGGGAAGAAATGCCAGGGCTCTCACTTGCGAAGTCACTTTATGAAAAGCTGAGCGAACAGGGCGAAGAAAACAGCGGGACCCAAAGTATCTATAAATTATGGGTCAAATAAAAAACTGCCCCGCCTATGTGGAACAGTTTGCAGCGTGTAAACAAGCCCTCGCATTGCTGAAAAAGTAGACAAATTAAAAACCTGTCCCAAATAAGGACAGGTTTTTTTGATATTATTTTCCGATGAATTGCTGCGTCCAGTAGTTGCCAGATTTCACATAACCAACACCGATATGTGTATAGCTTTTGTTTAAAATGTTCGCTCTGTGGCCTTCACTGTTCATCCATGCTGTCACAACTTCTTGAGGAGATCTTTGACCTTGGGCAATGTTTTCACCTGCTGATTTGTAAGTGATACCGAATTGCTTCATTTGATCAAATGGAGATCCATAAGTTGGGCTTGTATGAGAGAAATAGTTTTTATCTTTCATATCTTGAGATTTTGCGCGAGCAGATTTGCTTAATTTAGAATCAACAGAAAGTGCTTTTAAGCCTTGCTTTGCACGCTCTTTATTTGTAAGCTCGACCACTTCTTTTTCAAATGCATTTAAGCTGCTGTCTACTTTTGATGCATTTGTGTCTTTTTGGTCAGCTTTTGTGTTGCTATTGCTGTTTGTGTTTTCTTTTGCTGGAGTGCTTGGTTTAGAAGCAGTTGGTTTTTTCACTGATTCTTGTTTTTGTTCTTGTTTTGCTTTGTTTACTTCTTTTACTACTTTTGTTCCAGTAACAGGTTGACCGCTTTTGATCAGCTTGTTTAATAGAGCTTCGATCTCTTTTTGATTTGACTTGCTTAGCTTGTTTACATCTGAAGAGATATGTAATTTTGCTGCTAATGTATGAAGATCAATGGCTTGATGCTGTACGTTTATCACTTGTTTCAGGTTAAGCTCCTTCGCATCAGCTGAATGTCCCCCAGTGAATGTGATGAGTGCAGCAGCTGTCAGCGCTGAAAAAAAGAATGATTTCTTCTTCATATTGTAACTCCTCCTAAAATCTTTGTTTTGTTTTCTCACAAAAAATCATACCATGGACTTTTTGTTATAAACGTACCAGCATCCTCCATTGACAATGCCAGTTTGTCATTTTTGTTAAAGTCATAGTAAGAGCCTCTTCATATCAAAGGGTGGGGTATCCTTCCATTTAAAGAAAACGACATAAACATACCAATATTTTAAAGTGTTAGTATATTTTTTTGCAGATTAGGGATTGACAGCTTTTTTTCACTCGTTTCGCTGTAACAACTATTACAAAAGTGTTACAATAATGAGTGGTAATTGTAAAAGATTGAAAAGGATGAGAGGAGCTACATAAGTGGGAGAGAAACAGCATCAAGGTGCTGCCGAGCAGAAAAGAATCAAGCGCCGGAACGCCTGGAGGATTAATCTCTTTTTCTTCGCTGTATTTAGTTTATTTGCTGGACTTGTGATCAAGCTTGGTGTGCTGCAAATCGTCAATGGTGAAGATTATAAAAAGCAAGCCAACCGAACAGAGGTCAAAACGGCATCATACCCGTCTCCAAGAGGAAAAATGTATGACGCGAGAGGAAGAGTCGTCGTTGATAACGAAAGTGTACCTGCCATCGTTTATACATCAGAAAGCGGTGTGAAAGCGAAGGATAAGATTAAGGTAGCAAGAAAACTTGCGACTTATATAAAAATGGATACTGATTTTTTGAGAGAGCGTGACATTCGGGATTTTTGGCTGGCGAGCCATCCGAAAGAAGCGGATAAGCTCATTTCAAAAGCGGAGAAAAAGGATATCGATGCAAAGGATGTCTATCCGCTTCAAGTAGAGCGTGTCCCAAAGAAAGAAGTCAAAGCGATCGAAAAGGATGCGGAGGAAAAAGCTGTTGCAGCGATCTACCGTAGATTTACAGGCGGATATGCCTTTGAACCTCAAATCGTAAAGGCAATGGACCCAAACGAAGAGAAAAAAGGGGACGAAAAAGTTGCTTTACTCGATGAAACGAAAGAATCAAAACAGACTTCATCCATGAGCTTGACCTATGAAGAGATTTCACTTGTCTCAGAGCATCTTGATGAACTTCCTGGTGTGAACGTCATCAACGACTGGACAAGAAAATATCCGTATGAAAAGACCCTTTATAATGTACTTGGCGGTGTGACCACACCAGAGCAAGGAATCATTAAAGAACGTGAAGATTACTATATGGCAAGAGGCTACTCGCGAAATGACCGTGTAGGGAAGAGCTATTTAGAATATCAATATGAGGATTTTCTAAACCCTGAGAAAGCAACCGTTCAATATACACAGGTTGGCGGGAAGCTGCTCGATGAAATCAAGCGGACAGAAGGGCGAAGAGGACTTGATCTTGCGCTGACATTTGATATGGAGCTGCAAAAGGAAGTCGACAAAATCGTTGAATCAGAGCTTAGATCGGCCAGCGCGAGAAACTATATGATGGATCGTGCCTTTGTCGTCATGATGGATCCACACACAGGGGATGTTCTCGCCATGTCGGGCAAGAAAATGGACGGCAGAGACGTCACAGATTATGCGATCGGAACATTTACGACTCAGTATGAAATGGGCTCTGTTGTCAAAGGAGCCACAGTACTTGGCGGTTATCAAGACGGCATGTCACACAACCAAGCTTATATGGATACACCGCTCTATTTTGCAGGGAGTGGGGGGAAACCGAAGAGGTCCTACAAAGTTCTTGGATGGGTTAACGACATTCAGGCACTCCAAAAAAGTTCCAACGTCTACATGTTCCAAGTAGCGATGAGAATGGCGGGCATCACCTATCAAAAGGATGGTCCGTTACCTGCAAGGCCTGAGCACTTACAAAAAATGAGAAACTATTATGCGCAATTCGGTCTTGGTGTGAAAACAGGGATCGATCTGCCGCAGGAATCAAGCGGGATGCAGACGCATCCTAAGACGGTCGGCGGACTCTTGCTTGATGAAGCAATTGGTCAGTATGACACGTATACCCCGCTTCAAGTTGCGCAATATATGTCGACGATCGCCAACGGAGGCAGCCGTATTCAGCCAAGAGTAGTGAAAAGCGTACACCTTCCAACGAAGAAGGATGAAGTAGGCCCAGTCGTAAAAAAATATGAGCCGAAGGTGCTGAACACGATTAACAACTCGAAAGCGGATATTGACCGCGTAAAAACAGGACTGAAAATGGTCACATCAACAGGCGGAACTGCCGCTGGCCGGTTTGGTCAGCATGATGTCGCAGGAAAAACGGGTACAGCGCAAACCTTCTACTATGGCGCCAACCGCAGCTGGTGGGGGAATGCCACGTACAATTTAACCTTTGGAGGATATTATCCTTCTTCTAATCCAGAGGTGGCGTTTAGTGTCGTGACACCTTATGTTTCAGATAAAGATCCTGTCATTAAAAACATCCCAAGTAAAATTGTGGATAAGTACGTTGAATTACAAAAGAAATATGAAAAACAATAAACCGCAGGGAGCACAGCAGCAGAAAGTGCTCCCTTTTTGCTGAAAATATGGACGTTTCCCTCGATGACAGAAGGAAAATACGGGTTTTCTAGCGAATCTTTTTTATACATCAATCTAAGGACAACCCTAAAAAATGAAAAGGAGGGTCGGACGACGATGGAACAACAAATGAAAGATTCGAATCAATTGTATTCGAACATCGATTTACATGCCGTTCTTTCTTCTAATGGCCGCTTTCTCTACATTTCTTCCAACTGTAAGCAGCTTTTGCTCTATGAACAAAAGGATTTACTAGGGTGTTTTTTGAAAGACTTTGTTCATACCGAAGATCAATTTCTCGTCGAAAGTTATTTTTACAATCAGCACATGCTAGAGGTTTGCCACTTTAGACTGCTAAGAAGTGATCTGACAGCTGTATGGGTCGAAGCAAGCATTGATTTTGTTGCTTGTGATGGGTTAGACAACGAAGTAAGTAGAGAAATGATCCTGAAAATGAGGGTGCTGGATACTAAGCCCCAAAAAGCAGCATTTCAAGAAGCATCAAAAGTAGTAGAACAGTCGCTAGGCAGTCTGCCGGCTTTCCAAAATGTCAGTGAAGCTGAACAATTGATTGCCATGCTGCCAAATCCGTTATGTATTACGACTTTAGGGAAAATTGTGTATGCGAATGATGCGATGCTGCAATTAATGGGGGTAAGTGCAAGAGATGACATGATCGGCAAGTCCGCGTTTGATTTTATTGCTGAAGAGTACCATGATATTGTCAGAAGCCGGATAACAAGGCTGCAGCAAGGTCTTCCAGTCGGAATGATTGAACAGATATGGAAGCGTAAAGATGGGAGCAGTATTCATATTGAGGTAAAGTCATCACCGACGATTTATCAAAATCAACGGGCAGAGCTTTTGCTGCTCGTAGACATCTCATCCCGTAAAAAATTCCAAACTGTTCTTCAAAAAAGCCGGGAAAGGTATCAGCTGCTCATTCAAAACTCCATTGACACGATTGCAGTCATCCATGATCACAAATGGGTGTTTATGAATGAATCAGGTATTAAATTATTTGAAGCCGAGCATTACGATAAATTAATAGGAAAGGATATCTTTCATCAAATTCATTCCTGTGATCAGCAGAAGGTCAAAAAGAGCTTATCTCGTATTATTGAAAGAGCATCAGATTCCGAGATTGTCACGATGAGCTGTCATACGTTTAAGCATAAGCTGATTTATACAGAAATGGTATGTATCCCAACTACATTCTTTGGAGAAACAGCGGTTCAAATTATTTTAAGAGATATATCCGAACGTAAGCAGACAGAAGAGCTCATGCTCCGCTCTGAAAAATTATCGATCGCAGGTCAATTGGCGGCTGGCATTGCACATGAAATCAGAAATCCATTGACCGCCATCAAAGGCTTTTTACAGCTCATTAAACCGAAAACAAAGGATCGCGATCAATACTTCGAGATTGTTTTCTCTGAGCTGAGCCGAATAGAAATTATCTTGAGTGAACTGCTAATGCTGGCGAAACCGCAGCAAACGTCCTCAATGCAGACGCTTGATTTGAAAAAAATCATCAGCGAAGTCACGGCTTTGTTAGAAACACAAGCGAACTTAAATGGCATTTTAATGAACACAAGTGAGATAGAGGAAGGTCTCCTGATGAACGGGGATCAAAATCAGCTCAAGCAAGTGTTTATCAATTTAATCAAAAATGCCGTAGAATCCATGCCGGACGGAGGAAAGGTAGACATCACGGCCAAAGCAGAAAGTGATGGAATACTTGTCACCATTCGTGATGAAGGAGTCGGCATTCCAGAAGCGGTGATGAAACGGATTGGAGAGCCCTTTTTAACCACAAAGGAAAAAGGAACTGGACTTGGCCTTATGGTCACATTTAATATTTTAGAAAATCATAACGGGACGATCCGTGTGGATAGTCAGCCTGAAAAGGGCACCGTATTTCACATCACGTTTCCTGCAAAATAAAAACAACGGCAAGAGAGCCGTTGTTTCAATCTAGCGAATGAATGGAACGTTTTTCAAGTACAAATTGTTCTAGCCGGTCAAGTCCTTCTTTCAGCGTTTCAAGTGAATAAGCATAAGACAGGCGCACATACCCTTCGCCGAGTGGAGAGAAAGCAGAGCCTGGGACGACCGCAAGTCTTGTACTTTCTAACAGCTCCATGCAAAAATCAAAGGAACTCATCCCAAACGATTCAATGGATGGAAAAATATAAAAAGCGCCAGAAGGTTTAATCACCGGAAGCCCCATAGAAATGAGCCGATCATATACATAATCGAGTCTTTTCTTATATTGCTCTCTCATGATCAGTGCATCATCCACACCATTTGTCACAGCTTCAAGTGCCGCCTTTTGTGAGACAGCCGAGGCACAAGACACGTTATATTGATGTACTTTTAATACATGTTTAGCAATTGGAGCTGAAGCAAATAAAAAGCCAATTCTCCATCCAGTCATGCTATGAGATTTAGACAGTCCATTGATGACAATGGTCTGTTCTTTTAAGAAAGAGGCAATTGAATGATGCGGCCGGTCAAATGTCAGCTCACTGTAAATTTCATCGGATAAAATAAAGATGTCTTTTCCTTCAAGGAGCTGGGCAATTTCTTTCAATTCTTCTTCTGAAAGCGTGACACCAGTCGGGTTTGAAGGGTAAGGAAGAACCACACACTTTGTCTTTTCCGTTAATGCATCCTCAATCAGCTTGGCATTCAATTTAAAGCCGGCATTCGTTGTGTCAATATGTACGGGCATGGCACCACACATTCGAATGATCGGTTCATATCCGGGGTATACAGGTCCAGGTAAAATGACCTCGTCGCCTTCTGTTAAAATGGTTCGAAACGCAGCATCAATTGCTTGACTTGCACCTGTTGTCACAATGATTTCTGACTCTGCATCATAATCAAGATTCACTTTCTTCTTGATATAATGCGAAATCGCTTGTCTTAGCTCTAGGAAACCAGCATTGTGAGTGTATGAGGTGAAATTCTCGTCAATGGCTGCTTTGGCAGCTGTTTTGACATGATGCGGCGTATAAAAATCGGGCTGGCCTATCGTCAATGAAACGACATCCTCATATGACGATACGAGATTTGAAAATGTTCGAATGCCTGAAATTTCAATATCCTTTACTCTTGGATTCAGCAAATGCTCCATTTCTCATCACCTTAAAAATTTATGTTTTTATCCTATTTTACCATTCACTGCATAAATGTCACCTGCGAAAGGCACTGGATATCGTTATATGTAGTCTATTCTCCTATCCATCACCGCATGAGTGATATATTAAAGAAAGAGCAACATTTATTATAGCGTAACCTCAAGAGAAAATACAGGCTGTGATGAGAATGATTAGAAAACGGCAAAACTGCGTAAACTGAAAGAACGTGAGAATCATGGTCATGGGAATTGCTTTCATAGACATACGATCTCCTAAAGGAGGACGATAGATGGAACAATCAGCGAAGACATCGAAAATCGCGTTTCTATCCGTGCTGAGCAACACATTTGTTGTCATCTTAAAAATCATTGTGGGTCTCTTAACCGGATCTGTTGCGGTTTTATCAGAAGCCATTCATTCGTTTCTCGATTTAATGGCGTCGTTTATTGCATTTATTTCTGTTCGTATTTCAAGAAAGCCAGCAGATTCTAAACATCCTTATGGACATGGAAAAGTCGAAAATATTTCTGGAACGATTGAGACCCTGCTGATTTTCGTTGCTGGCATTTGGATTATATACGAATGTGTTCACAAATTAATGCATCCAGAGCCAGTTAAGCTACCCGTGCTTGGCATTGTGGTCATGCTGCTAGGCGCGCTCATCAATTTTGTTGTATCGAGGATTGTGAACAAAGAGGCTGAGCGAGTACATTCAGTCGCCATGAAATCAAATGCATTGCACCTTTTAACGGATGTGTATACGTCACTAGGGGTGGCATTCAGTTTATTGCTTGTAGCATTAACCGACTGGTATTTCCTAGATCCGATCATTGGAATGATTCTGGCCCTCTTTATTATGCGTGAAGCGTTTAAACTCATGAAGGAAGCCTTCCCGCCGCTTGTTGATGCTCGTTTAACACCAGAGGAAGAACAATCAATTGAAGCGATCATTCAAGGATTCAGTCAAGAATTCATTGAATATCATGACTTTCGAACAAGGCGGTCTGGTGCAGAGGAATATATTGATTTCCATTTGATTGTAGATGGAAAGACAACCATTGAAGATGTTCACCAATTATGTGATCGAATTGAAGAGAAGATTCAGCTCGAATTTACGCATGCGCAAATCTTTATTCATGTGGAACCTGAAAGTGAAAGAAGTTTACAAACGTAAAAAAGGCGATCAACCTATTCTCTGGTTGTATCGCCTTTTTTTACGCTTCATCTATGAAATGAAATCAATATCCATAAGCAGTATCGTAGTCTTCGTACCAAGAGATATAAGCTGTGTCATCGTTTGACAAACCATGCTTCATATCTAAATAATCAGCTTCGCAAATATCTTCAATTACAGTCATTTCGTTGTTCTTTAATAATACGACAGTTCCCATCATGAACACCTTTCTTTAAAAAATCCTTGACTATTGTACCATTTGAAGAATCATTGTCAACAGAAGAATGGAAACAAGACGAAAATATCACAAAATGTTAAAAAATCAGGAGGTAAAAGAACTAGAAGTGCCATGATTTTCACAAATTTTCAGTATTTATTCACATAAATCATTTAGATCAAACTGATCTAAAATGTATGTAAAAGTGTAAAGCTGCATTGATCTTGCTATATTCATAGGATATAATAACGAATGATTATAAGAAATTTATAGAAAACATACATAATAAAGGAGAAATAGGATGGAAACCAACATAACAGAACCACACATTCTAGAAAAGAAGCATCCTGAGTTAGCAGGCGTAGGCTATCGTTTTCTTGCACATCTTTTGGACGGTATCATTATTAGTGTACCATTTTCATTCATTGTATTTATTCTGGCAACACTCTTTTTTGTCTCAAGCCCTGAGGCGGCATTTTTAATGTATGATGATAGCTATTACTATTCTTCAACGGTGATTACGGATGAAGAATGGGCTGTCATTATGGGCTTTTTCTTTTTCTATGGCGTAACGATCTTAGTCGGTATCGCGGTGACTTGGCTGTATTATGCGATCATGGAATCATCAAAGCTGCAAGGAACTCTTGGCAAGATGGCTCTTGGAATTAAAGTGACAAAAGTAACGGGTGAAAAAATAACATTCGGGCGCGCGACAGGCCGCTTTTTTGCAAAAGGCTTTTTGTCTCCAATCTTATGTATTGGCTACATCATTGCGTTTTTCACAGAAAAAAAACAAGCACTTCACGATTTGATTGCAAGTACCATTGTTGTGAAGAGATAATGAAAAAAGCACCTCTGCTATACGGGGACTGACCCCATAAAGTGAGATAAATAAAAAACACCTTCAAGTTTGAAAACGGATCGTTGTAATCCGAAATAAAACGTGGAGGTGTTTTTTCTATGGGGACAAGGATCAGTTATCCGGTTGAAGTCAAACAGAAGGATGTAGCCATGAGATCGGCAGGCGTATCTATGAAAGAGGTCATGCAGGGATTGAATATGAAGAATAAGACGCAGGTTCAGACATGGGTGAGGTGGCATAAGGCTGGGGATACACACCGGTTCGAACAGTCTGTTGGAAAACAATATACCTATGGAAAGGGTTCCGAGTACTCTTCCGAATTAGAGAGACTGCAGGCAGAAAATCGCTATCTGAGTCAACAGAATGAAGTTTTAAAAAAGTACAACGAATTGTAACAACATTCGTATTCAAACGAAACTAAACCACCAATCCAATCACCGATCAACTCTCGGCAATTGGCTGTATAAAGGTGTTTTGATCCATGTCTCAAAAACGAGGGTCAGTCCCGTGTTTTTTTTCATAGATCGCTTGTATGGAAGAGGGAAACAGCACATAAAATAGAATGATAGTGAAAAATGAGGCAGGGAAGGGAGACAATCGATTGAGAACAGGAAAAAAGACCGCACAGAAAAAAGGGGCAGGCTTCGGGCTGTTTTTGGCAGCACCTGTGTTAGCCTGGGCGTTGTATGATTTTGCAAATACGATCTTTTCATCAAATATGATCACCATTTTCTTCCCGTTTTACTTGCAGGAAACGATCGGGGACAGTGCGAGAATGGACCAGATCGCCAGTACCTTTATTTCTTATGCAAACGCATTAGCCAGCTTTTTCCTCGTCATTTTTACACCTTTATACGGAGTGCTGATTGATCGTACAGGAAAAAAGAAACGCTACATTACGGTGTTTACGTTCATATGTATTGCTTGTACGGTGTTGATGGGGATTTTTGCTGGGATTGATTTCTCAAGTGAATGGTTTGGGCTGCCTGTTTCTTTATTGGTCGTGGTTATCTTGTTTGTGATCGCAAAGTTTTTCTATCATTCTAGTCTTGTTTTCTATGACACCATTTTGCCCGATCTTGGGACAAAGGATGAAATACCGCTTATTTCTGGATTTGGTATCGCCGTTGGCTATTTAGGAACACTTGTCGGACTCTCTGTTTATTTACTTGTCGGCAATGACCAGTTTCATGAAGCATTTATCCCAACAGCCCTTTTATTCCTTCTCTTTTTTCTACCCTTTCTCTTTTTTGTAAAAGATCCTCATCCGCTGCCTCAGCAAGAGAAAAAGACATCTTTTTTCAGCGGGTATAAAGAGATTATTCACACGTTTAAAGAGATGAAAAGGTACAAGCCAGCTTTTATCTTTATGATCGCTTTCTTTTTTATGAATGATGCCTTACAAACAGCAATTGCGATGATGGCTGTTTATGCCAAAATCATTATTGGCTTTACAGCTGGGCAATTTATTTTGCTCTATCTTGTGTCGACCATTTCAAGTATCATTGGCTCTTTTCTGTTTGGATACATCACAAAAGCGATAGGGGCAAAGCGATCGATTACAGTCGTGTATGTCATTTTAATTGCTGCATTGATTCTGGCTGTGACAGCAACAACCGAATGGGTTTTCTGGATAGCGGGCAGTTTATTCGGTATTTCACTTGGCGCAAGCTGGGGAGCATCACGAATCTTGATTATTGAGCTGACACCGAAGGAAAAGCGAGGACAGTTTTTTGGCCTCTTTGCATTCTCAGGGAAGGTGTCTTCCATTATCGGGCCCATCATTTATGGCTCAGTTACCCTGCTGTTTGCAGAGCACGGAAACCTCGCAAGCCGCCTTGCACTAGGGTCTTTACTCATCCTTGCAGCGATAGGACTTGTGATTCATCAATTCGTTCGAGAGAAAGCGTAAAGAAACGTCAACTTTTTACCTATGCTGCCGATATAAAAAGTACAATCTTATATTGAAGAATAGAGGGATTTCCGTGGCTTTAAACAAACAAGAAATTTTACTTGACTCTGGTACCAATGAATTGGAAATTGTGAAGTTTGAAATTGGTGCAAATCAATTCGGCATTAACGTCATGAAAGTAAGAGAAATCATTCAGCCGGTTGAGGTGACGGTTGTACCGCACTCTCACCAAGATGTAGAAGGGATGATTAGTTTACGAGGCGAGATTTTACCAGTCATCAATCTATTTTCCTTTTTTAATGTCGAGTCAGATCAGTCGGAACAAGAGAAATATATTGTGACTGAATTCAACCAACGGAAATTTGTGTTCCATACAGGAACAGTATCACAAATTCACCGCGTCAGCTGGGAAGAGATTGAAAAGCCGACTGCACTGAATCAAGGGATGGACCGTCATTTAACGGGCATCATTAAGCTTGATGAAAAAATGATTTTCCTTCCAGATTACGAAAAAATCATTTATGATATTGAATCCGCTTCAGGTGTTGATACGTATCATATGTTTGACGGTGAGAAAGACGAGAGAAGAACAGGGAAGAAGCTGTATGTCGTTGAAGATTCTCCGCTTCTCATGCGTTTATTAACAAATGAACTAACCGAAGCAGGCTATAAAAACATTGTGACCTTTGAAGATGGCAAACAGGCATATGATCATGTCATGGATCTTGTCAGCAAAGGAATCAGTGTGACAGAAGAAATTGATATGATTATTACGGATATTGAAATGCCTAAAATGGATGGCCATCGGCTAACAAAACTGCTGAAGGACAATCCTTTAACAAATTCCATTCCGATTCTTATTTTCTCTTCGTTAATCACTGAAGATTTGCGTCATAAAGGGGAAACGATCGGTGCAGATGATCAAATCAGTAAACCAGAAATTCATCAGCTGATTGAAAAAGTCGATCATTTTATTATTTAAACAAAAAACCACTCGGCATGAGTGGTTTTTTCTGTTTAAAAATAACTTTCCCCGAGTCGTTTGAAGACGGGCTTTGTGTAATGTGATTTTTGTTTTGTGGCGGCAGGTTTTTCTTTTAAACCGACATACGTTTGAAGTATTTGCTTTGCTCGGTTTAATGACATATTCGCTTTCGGGTTGCGATATGATTGATTTAAATTTCCTAAGTGTGGCAAAAATTCGAAGTCTTCTTTCGTTGGTGGCAGGTGAAAATAATAATCTCCAATTTCAATCAGCACGTCGGACTGTTGTTGACTATACTTGGGATTGTTAGAGAAATGTAGGCCCACTTTTCTTCCTTTACCTTCTTGCAATAGTTTTTGCAGCGCGCGTTTTTTCAAAAGATAAAGAAACTTGGGGTTTGGTGCGGTTTTAGCATGGCGGTTAACAGTATAAATGGCTTTTGCGATGTTTTCTGCTGTAGGTTCTATGTCTTTAGTATGAGCATAATCGTCCATTTTTTCTCTCCTTTGTCTTTCGTCTTCCTGTGCTTAGTATAAATTATACGTTTTTATTAGTAAATTGCAAATAGAGATATTGTAAAAAGAAAACCTTTGGTATAAAGGGATTATGGAGGGTTAAAAATTTTGTGTGTTCGAATCCCCCCAATCTCCCCCAAAAAACTTCAACTGATTCTATATCTGTTGATTATATAGTATGTATATAAGTTATTAATGAAAGGAGGTAATATCATGACATTCAAAAAAGCGTTCAATATAGGTTATCTTGTGTTGCTTTTATCTTTTGTTGTCGTATATTTCTTGCTTCCAGCCGATCAATTATTTACAGCAATTATGATCCTCACCGTACTATTCGGAGTATATCAATTTGTGATTTTTAAGAAACTAAAAGAACAAAAACAGCAATAAAAAACGCCCTAGTCTGCATTAGTCGAGGGCGATTGAAATGTAGCCATTCTCATCGTTTGTATTTACAAAAGCCATTTAAGACGCCTTCTGCATTATTTTTCTTCTATCCGTTTTATCTGGAGAGAATCCAGCTGTTTTAATTTTCTATATGCTAAAGGTGTCGTATTTTTTATTCTTTTAAACAAATTGATAAAATAACTTGTGCTGTTGAAGCCTACTTGGTAAGCGATTTCTGTGATATTGAAATCCGTTTCTTGGAGCAGGATGAGGCTTTGCTGAATTCTATATTCATTTACATAATGCATGGGTGATTTCTTTAAAATGTCTTTGAAGGATCTGCAGCATTCTGAGCGGCTTAACTGTCCTGCACGAGCAATATCTTCGAGAAGGATCTTTTCATAATAATGCTGGTGAATCCAATTCAGCATATGTTTCATCCGTTCATTTTTATCGTGTTTACGCGCATCATGTTTCATTTGGAAGCCATTTTGTAATAAGCTTTTCCAAATGGTGATAAGCTGAATATTGAGTTCAAGTTCATAATATACCGGAGTTTTATCAATTAATTGTTGAATGGTTTGAATGCATTGATAGATCTGCTTTGGCCAGTGATCTTTTCGGTTGAATAAAATATAAGGTGTCTGGCTCGCATGCATATAAGGGTGGACAAATGTTGTGAATAATTCATTTGCTGTGATGAAATAGGGAGAAACATTTAAACAAACATAAGTACATGCCGTCCCATTCGCATCTTTTGCCATGTGCAGGCAGCCACTATTGATGAAAATGCCATCTCCTTGCTTTAAACATAATGTCTCTTCATTGATATGAAATTCAGCTTCCCCCTCTAAAATAAAGACAAATTGAAACTCGTCATGCCAGTGAAGAGGGATATAGCCGCTTCTATGATGACGAATTTTTGTATGATAAATAGCAATAGGCCATGTTGTCGTAGAATGCTCCGTTAATTCTTTCAGGTTGTAGTCAATCAGAAAATGATGATTGTGCATAATTCTCCTCAATATTCTTTTATTTTTATGTTCAATTGATATATCAATATGTAAGAAAGTGAACTACTATCAACTATATTATCATGATTTGTTGAGAATTGAGGAGAATGAAAATGAATAGGAGAAAGGGAATTATACTTGTACTCATAGGCGCTATCTGCTGGGGAGTAGGAGGAACAATTTCACAAAAATTGTTTCAGCAATATGGGATTGATGTCAATTGGCTTGTGACGGTTCGGCTGCTCATTTCAGGGGGATTGCTTTTATTTGTTCATGTGATGACAAAAGAAAAAACACATCTTTTCGGTGTGTGGCAAAAGAAGAGGACAGCGATGCAAGTCCTTCTATTTGGGCTAATGGGTATGCTGGCTGTTCAATATACTTATATGGCATCTATTCAACATGGAAATGCTGCTGTGGCAACGCTGCTACAGTATACAGCCCCTGTCATGATTATCGTGTATTTGGTCATTCGCAGGCAATCGATCTTCACTAGAAGAGATTTGGTTACAGTAGTATTGGCTTTAGCGGGTATGTTTTTCTTATTGACGAATGGTTCTATTTCAACATTAACCGTTCCATTTGTGGCAGTGATTTGGGGAATACTATCGGCTGTGGCGCTCTCGTTTTATACGTTATATCCGATCAGCCTGTTAAAACAATTCGACTCTCTAGTGGTTGTAGGCTGGGCGATGCTTATAGGAGGAGGCGCCCTTAGCTTGATCCATCCTCCATGGAAGGTCAATCTCACTCATTTACCTTTTGAAGCGTATGTCTATTTATTGTTTGTGGTCATATTTGGAACGATGATCGCTTTTTGGTTTTACATAGAAAGTTTGCAATACTTATCACCAAAAGAGTCGAGCTTAATTGGAAGTGTTGAGCCCCTTGCAGCAGTCGTCACGACTGTTTTCTGGTTAAAAGAGCCATTCGGACTTTTCCAATGGATAGGGACAGCTTGTATTGTCTATATGATTTTATTCTTGGCATTGTATCAGCCGAAAAATGAGTGGGATGGGTGATGAACAATAGAAGGAATGATAAGAAGAATTGACTGAATGAAATATAAACAAAGTGAACTATTAGTTCGTGATAACTACCTATTTATCAAAATGGGTAGTTTCTCAAGATGAATTATTTTGTATGAATAGAATAAGCGCAATAAAAACAACCATTAAAGTCGGTTTCATTCGTCATTTGTTTGGCTTCATCAATGGCGCCTTTACCATCCATGTGCAGGCCAATCAACGTACGGCTTGCAGCATCACCTAAAAATGCACAATCTTCTGTATGTACAACAAACTGCCCCTGTTCATTTTTAGTATGAATAAAATAGTAACTTTTTAGCATTTCTTTCACCTCCAACCTGACTATCCTACTATAAAACGTTTAAAGATGTAAAGGGATTTTATTGTGAAAAACAAGAAAAAATGGATCAATAATGCAAGGTATATGTGATAAAAGAAAAGCAGTTTCTATCAACAGAGGAAATGACATAAAGGACGTTTCAGCCATGAAAAAAGGACTTTCCTGAAAAGAAAGTCCTTTTTGCTGCTATTTACTTATTGAACTCCCTGCCCCTTTAGTTCACGCTGCACGTCTAAGTCGTCAGCTTCTCTGCTGAACTTTGGCAGTGTAATGAAGTAAAAAAGGAAGACAAGTAAAATAATAAAGCCCATTCCGTAATAAATATAAGAAACATTTGTGATGAGTTTTGGAAATAATACAGCAATCAGACCTAATGTCATCGATTGAGCAAACATAGTGAGCGGATCAACCCATCCTGACACACGGCCCATCAGTCGAGGATGGACGATTCTAGGCAGCCAGCCTCCAATGACAATGTTGACTGGGCCAATGCATGTACCAATGACAAATGACGTGACGTAAAACAACCATAAGGTATGGGTAGAACCAAGGACAAAAATCAAAATACCTGCGACCAAAATTGGAATCGACATGAGATATTGCATCTTTACCTTTTTAGCGAGGACAGAACCCATTAAGCTTCCAACGAGCAAGCCTGCACCGATCGCAATGGTAAAGAAGGATGTATGCAGTTCAAAATGGTCTGGTGAAAGTCCATATTTCATTGTAAACATCGGAAGAACGGCAAATGCGCCATTGACTAGACCGAAAACAAAAAAGCCAAAAATTAAAGAAGCCAATAATTTATTTTTTAAAATATACAGTATGCCTTCTTTAAAATCTTTCAGAGACGTTTTGATGGTCATGCCTCTCCAGCCAGCTTGTCCATTTGGCTGACGCGCTTCAATTGGAATGTTACATGAACGAATCAGGATGCCTGAAATAATAAAGCTGACCAAATCAATTGTAATGGCACCGTGAAGTCCAATCGTCTTATACATAATGGCACCGAGCCCAACGCCAAATACCATAAATAAACTAAACAGCATTTGATTTAAGCCAGCGGCTTTTGCATATTGATCTTTATTTAAAATCGCCTGAACGAGAGAAGCTTCAGCTGGATAGAAGAACTTCGTAATGGCACTTCGAATAAACAAGATCAAGAAAATAAGTGGCAGTGAATTAAAATAAATAACGATGAATAATACAATCGTCAGCCCAGCTCGTATCCAATCACAGTTCTCTGCGACTTTTTTACGATCAAAACGGTCTGCGACCACACCGACCATAAAAAAGACAAAGACGGTAGGAAGAGAATACATAAGTTCAGCCAATGTGGCGTATGCTGGCTGATGACTAAAATGGTCGAGCAAATAAAAGGCAAACGCCATATTGCCTACTGTTGTCCCCATTTGCGAAGCAAGTGCCGCAAAAAAGAGACGAACAAAATTTCTGTTTTTAAAAATATCCATAAATACGCTCCTTAACCTGAAGATCCCACTTTATATCATATAAAATTTTAACCATTCGTACAATTGATTTCATCTACTGGCTAATGGTCACAGGTGTTCCGTTTGGAACGAGTGAAGCAAGCTCGATGACATTCTGATTATACATGCGAATGCATCCTCTAGAAACAGCTTTACCAATTGAAGACGGGTTATTCGTACCGTGAATGCCGTAATGAATTTTTGAGAGGCTCAGCCAATAAGCGCCAAAGGGACCTCCTGGGTTTGGCTGTCTGTTGACAATATAATAAGAACCTGTCGGTGTCATATTTAAAATTTTCCCTGTTGCAATCGGATACGAACGAATAAGCTGTGATCCAGAAAACAAAACGAGACGTTTCGTTGAAATCGAAACAAAGATGCGGTATGGGATCGTATTAGGATCTGGCAAACCAGGTATGATGATGACCTCATTTTGTTCGGGCTCGCGAGCTTGAAGTGACGGATTTGCAGCCTTTAAGGCATCTGTTGTTGTTCGAAAATCAAGCGCTATAGAAGCAAGAGTTTCTCCTCTTTTCACTGTATATCGCAGCACCAAAGTACACTCCTTTTACTCAAATAAAAGAAGCCATGATGCCGTCACTTGACATACTATATGGACGGAATCAGGCCCAGTAAGGTTTCTCCTAACATTTGTCATGAGAAAGAACTTTGATTATACATATGCAGGAGAGGGCGGTTTGGCTTCTATTTATACACGAGATGTAAAGGTAAAAAAGGTTAACTCTGGCTTGGCTAAAAACCGAAGCGGGAGACGTGTTGTCCCAAGTCCACGGTTGACATAGATGCGTTGCTGATCGCTTTCGTATAAACCTTCTACATATTTACGGCCGTAAGGTGCTGTGAGAATCGGTCCATAGAAAGGCAGCTGCACTTGACCGCCATGCGTATGCCCGGAAAGCTGCAAGTTAATAGGTGTTGTTTTCAGCTCTAATGCTGCATCAGGCTCATGGACGAGCAGCAACGTAAATAAATCAGATGATACTTCCCGTTTGATCAGATCGTAATCAGGCACGCTCATCATAAGATCATCCAGTGCAGCAATCTGAATATGTGCATGATCTTTTTCTAATAGAAACACATCATTTTTACATAATGTAAATCCACAAGCCTCCATTGTTTTCTCATAAAGCTCCACGCCAAATGGTCCGTAGTCATGATTTCCGTAGATGGCGAGTTTACCGAACGGAGCATGAAGCTTATTCAAATAAGCCTTCGCTTTTTCATGCTCTTGGGTGGATGCTTGAAAATCAACGAGATCACCTGTGAACACAATAAGGTCTGGAGATGCAGCATTGATTTTCTGAACGATGGCTTCTAGGTCCTTCGCAGGAAATGTATCACTCAAATGAACGTCACTAAATTGAGCTATTTTAAACTGGTCAAATGAAGCTGGAAGCTGAGCATCTTGAATCGTCAGTGACATGGTATCGATCATGCGCGGCTCAATATACCTGGCATATCCATATCCACAACTTGTAGCCAAAAAACCGAGAATACTCGCACCAGCTGCTCCTTTTAAAAATTGTCTGCGGGAAAGCTGCTTCATATAAGACTCCTTTATAAATAAAATTAAGTATAGCATCATATTTGGATAATCTCCCATATGGTGCACCGAGGGTCAATCATGATATGATAGACAATAATGAATGAATAGTCATTCAAATCATGCAGAGGGGGAGAACAAATGACGAAGCAAACAGTGATTGTCACAGGGGGATCAAGCGGTATGGGGAAGGCAATGGCTGCCCATTTGGCAGCTGAAGGCTGGAATGTCGTGATTACTGGTAGAACGGAAGAGACGCTGGAAAAGACGGCAAAAGAAATGAAGCAGAAGGGCGGAGCAGTCGCTTACTTCCAAATGGATGTGAGAAACCCAGAGGATGCTGACCAAATGGTCAAGTTTGCGGTGGATACATTTGGTGATGTCGATGCCCTCATTAACAACGCAGCAGGAAATTTTTTAGTGCCAGCAGAAAAGCTGTCTCCTAACGGCTGGAAAGCTGTGATTGATATTGTGTTAAATGGTACATTCTTTTGCAGCCATGCAGTGGGCAATTACTGGATTCGGCAAAAGAAAAGGGGAAGTATCCTTAACATGGTGGCCACCTATGCATGGGGTGCTGGTGTAGGCGTGGCGCATTCGGCGGCAGCAAAGGCCGGCGTGTTGTCCCTGACTCGAACGCTTGCTGTTGAATGGGGGAAGCAATATCGAATTCGCGTCAATGCCATCGCACCAGGCCCAATCGAGAGAACAGGCGGTGCAGATAAACTATGGGAATCTGAAGAAGCAGCGCAAAGAACATTAGATAGCGTTCCTCTTGGCAGACTGGGCACACCTGAGGAAATTGCAGCGCTTGCGAGCTTTTTATTATCGGAACATGCGTCTTATATAAATGGAGATTGTATTACGATGGATGGGGGACAATGGCTCAACCAATCACCATTTTGATTGACGATGTAAGACCTGCTTTTGATGTGGTATAATCACACAAAGAGAGAAGCAGGTGATGAAAATGGTCGATCCATTGGATATTTTAACGAATATTGAAGATGTTTTCCCGCACTATCAAGCAATATTCAGTGCGGAAGAGCAAAAAGTGATAGGCTATGAGATTCTAGGAAGAATGAAGCTTGAGTCAGAAACGGTCAGCCTAGGCTCCTTCTTTACGGATTCATCTATTCCTGACGAATATAAATTGGAAGTAGATCACAAAGTACTGACTCAAGCACTTGATCTTTTCACAACAGCAGATGACGATTTGCTCATTTTTATTAATCATGATGCCAATATCCTCATGCTAGATCACGGGGAAAGCTTTTTAGAACTCTTAAAGGAATATGAAGCAAGGGGCATTCAGCTTAACCGGTTTGTTATTGAGTTTGCAGAGCATACGTTTAGCGGCGACATTGAACAGCTATACCATACGTTAACGTATTATCGTACATATGGGATTAAAATCGCCGTTTCAAATATAGGAAAAGAAAGCAGTAATCTGGACCGGATTGCCTTGCTTTCACCTGATTTATTAAAAATAGATTTACAGGCATTAAAGGCATCGGCTCCATCTCCTTCCTATGAATATGTCTTGTACAGCATTTCATTGCTTGCAAGAAAAATAGGAGCTGCTTTAATTTATGAAGACATTGAAGCAAATTTCCAGCTTCAGTATGCTTGGAGAAATGGCGGGAGATATTTTCAAGGGTTCTATCTTCATGAGCCTTCAGGAGAATTAATCGATCGAAGCCACCGAAAAGATCAGCTTAGAGAAGAATTCCAGCAATTTATTGCCCATGAGAAAAAGAAGCTGCAAGCTGTCTACGAACATTCTGAAACATTTTATAAACGAATTCATCAAGCTGTTACGACTTTAAAGAAATCGTGCAGCACAAATGATGAGCTCATTCAAAAACTGGCACTTGAACTAACAGATTGCAGTTTTCGGATTTATATGTGTAATGAAGAAGGCTTTCAAATCACTGGAAATGTGTTCAAAAAAGAAGAAGAATGGTTGTTTCAGCCGGAGTATATAGAAAAAAACTGGAGCTGGCGTCCTTATTTCCTAGCAAATATTCTTCAAATGAGAATTAGCGGAAAAGGATTTTTCAGCGATATTTATAGTGATTTAGAAACAGGTGAGAGGATACGTACGTTTTCTTATCCTTTAGAGGGAGATATGTATTTGTTTATAGACCTTCCGTATGCCTATTTATATGAGCAAGATGGATTAATTTGAAGACGCGGCGTGAAGACTAATCCTCGCATTCTTTGTCAGTCCTGCGTGGCAGTGCTCACGAATGTACAATTCGCTCCGGTACACGCCCTTCCTAGACTTCAAAGGTTTTCTATCACACTGAAATATAAACAAAAGGAATTTTAGCCTTTTGTCATCAATCTGAGCAGCCTCGTAGGCTGCTTTTTTTGATAGAAAAAAGAAAAGTAAAAAATGGTTGACAATGAAACTGATAATCATTATCATTTAGTTATAGAGAGAAGCTACTCTCTGTTCCCCAACCCCTCTATCAGATCAAGATCCAAAAAACTTGGCGCTACCCCCGCCAAGTTTTTTTTGTGCTTCAATCTTTCCCTTCATGCATAGGACAGCCCAAACCCTCCATACATCTTAAGTGATGATAGTTAGACAGTAGGAGGGAAACATCATGATCAAACGTGACACGCGGCTGCTCATTGATTTGCCAAGACCAGATCACCCAGATGCAAATGGTGCCGCTGCTGTGCAAGAATTACTCGGCGGAAAATTCGGTGAAATGTCCACATTAAATAATTATATGTTTCAATCCTTTAACTTTAGAGGAAAACGAAAACTCAAACCGTTTTATGACCTCGTATCCAGTATTACGGCTGAAGAATTCGGTCATGTTGAGCTTGTGACCACAGCCATCAATCTCATGATTACAGGAACCACACATGGCGGGGACCCAGATACGACGCCGATGAAGGCAGCTGTCGATAAACGAAATACACAGCATTTCATTCAAACAGCCCAAACAGGCTATCCGTTTGATTCAATGGCAAAACCTTGGACAGGAGAGAATGTGTTCTCAAGCGGCAACCTGATTCTTGATCTTCTCCATAATTTCTTTCTTGAATGCGGGGCTCGTACGCACAAAATGCGCGTATATGAAATGACGGACCACCCTACAGCAAGAGAGATGATCGGTTATTTACTTGTCAGGGGCGGCGTGCATGTTGTGGCATATGCAAAGGCACTTGAAGTTGCTACAGGAGTAGATGTAGGGAAGATGCTCCCAATCCCAAATCTCGATAACAAATACTTTGATTCAGCGAGGAAATTTGAAGATCAGAATGTTCATACAAAGCTGTATACATTTAGTGATACGGACTACAAGGATATCAATAAAATTTGGAAAGGGAGCCACCCGATTGATGGAAAGCCGCTGACAGTCATTGAGGGCACCCCGCAAGGTGCACCTGTGCCAGATTATAGAGAACTACCGGAAGAGTTTGCTCCAGGCATTTCAAAAGAGGATTTTGATGAAATTGCGAAACGGCTGATGAGATCTGCTGGTTTATAAAAATCATGGTGCATGAGATTAGAAAAAAGACTCAAACTAAAAAAACAGATTCTTTTTCTTTTTTTGAATTCAAGAGGAAAAATATCATCTGAGAACACTTTATGGTATGATGCTTTGTAGGACTTGTGTATAATCAATACGGGTTCATCTTGAGTTGTTTTTTTGAAAGGAGTCTTTTTTTAGAATGTCACAATTAATGGGTATCATTACAAGGCTGCAAAGTCTTCAAGAGACAGCAGAAGCTGCAAACGAGCCGGCACAGCGTTATTTCGAAGTGAACGGTGAGAAAATCTGTAGTGTTAAGTATTTCGAAAAGAATCAAACGTTTGAATTGACTGTTTTTCAACAAGGGGATAAGCCAAACACTTTCCCATTTGACAACATTGATATGATTTCGATTGAGATTTTTGAGCTTCTACAATCCTAAGCTGAATCGTATGAAATGTTTTTTCTGAGGATTCCTTCGTTTATTGCGGCAGCATACATGGATCATCATAGATGATATGTACAAATGGAAGATGAACAATCAGCGCATTTTTCGGATAAGAGACCATTAAAAAGGAGTTCCTTTCTGTGAGTGATTCTTTTTTCTACAATCTTTCTGAAGATCGTTTAGCGTTTTCTGATGTCGTCATGATAATGAAAGACTTTATTCGAAAAGACCCTAGGTCCGCCTATGTGTTATCAATTGGTACGGACTCTCAGGTCAATCAAAATGTCACAACATTTATGACTGCAATTCATCTCCACCGGATTGGCAAAGGAGCTTGGGGCTGCCTCACACAACAAGTGATTGAAAGACCCGTGCAAAGTCTTAGAGAAAAAATTTCATTAGAGACAGCGTTTAGCCAAAAGGTATGTGCAGACATCCTTGAGGGGCCTTTAACAGAACTGATGGATTTGCTTCTTCCGTTTGCTGAGGAAGGGGCAGACCTTCGTTTTGAAGCCCATCTAGATATTGGCAAAAAAGGAAGTACAAAAGAGCTGATCCAGGAAATGACCGGAATGATCACAGCTATGGGAATTGAAGCGAAAATAAAACCCGACTCATATGCAGCATTTTGCTATGCCAATCGATACACAAAATAAATTCCGTCATTTTTCTCCAAACCTTGTCGAAACGTGCGGTTGACGATTCGATTCTAGTTCCTTATTCTAGCTGTATAGAGAGGAAGCAGACATTCAAAAGCCTGCTAATCAATATAAAAGCATATATGAAACAGGGGGCCTGATGTTGAATGAGCGTCATCGAAAATCGTTTTAATGAAGAAGAGAAAAAGCTATTATTAAACGTATTGCTGAATCAGGAATATGCTGTCGAATTACTAAGCAGTGAGATCAATGATATAGAATGTGGAACAAAAAATGTCGACGACAATACGTATAAGCAATTGATCACATTGTATGACAGAGTAAGGTTTGAGAATTAATATTGGTTTAACATTCTATTAGATACTCGGGGGCTGAGTATCTTTTTTATGCAGAAAAAATCTTTCGACAAAATTCGTTTTAGTTTATGCTTAATCGTAATGGGGAATGTATGATTGATGATTGAGAGAAAAGGGGTCGAAGAAACATGATAGAGATAGAGCCGACTCAATTGCTTGAGTCCACAGTAGCCGAGCATATGATTGATGCAGATAAAGTCGCACATGTTCAAATTGGCAATAACCTTGAGCATGCCCTATTGGTTCTAACCAAAACAGGATATACAGCTATTCCGGTATTAGACGCTTCTTATCATTTACACGGGTTAATTGGAACGAATATGATTATGGATAAAATCTTCGGTTTAGAACGAATCGAATTTGAGAAGCTCGACCAGTTGAAGGTCGAAGAGGTTATGCTGAAGGATATTCCGAGACTCAAAACGACAGATCCTGTAATAAAAGGCGTTCACGCTGTGACGAATAATGGATTTGTTTGTGTAGTAAATGAGGAGCAAGTCTTTGAAGGCATTTTTACTCGACGAGTTGTATTAAAGCGCTTAAATGAGGTCATTCATTCCGCAAAAAAATGAGCTGCAGCCCAGCTTATTTTTTTTGCCTTCATAAGTTAAAGTTTATATAATGAGCATATAGAATAAGAAAAACTTATAGAGAGAAAGGGGACGCCCATGCAGCTTCAGGAGTTACATATGCTTGTTGTGCTAAGTGAAGAATTGAATATGAGAAAGGCTTCGGAACGGCTCTTTGTCTCTCAGCCTGCATTATCTCAAAGATTGCAGACGATCGAAAAGGAATGGGGAACGAAAATCTTTTTTCGTTCACAAAAGGGGCTGACCGTGACTTCAGCAGGTGAACAGATTATCCAATTTGCAATAGAGGTAACGGTTGAACAGGATCGAGTGAGAGAACGAATTGATGAACTTGAGGGTGACATTCACGGTACACTCAAGCTTGCGGTGGCGTCGATTATTGGACAGCACTGGCTGCCAAAGGTGTTAAAACGGTATGTCGAAAAATATCCAAATGCCAAGGTGTCACTCGTTACCGGCTGGAGCAGTGAAATGCTCAAAAGCTTGTATGAAGACCACGTGCACATAGGAATCATCCGCGGAAACCCTGATTGGAAGGGGACAAAGGAATACTTAATGACAGATCATTTATATTTAGTCGATTCCGTGATCAAGGACGTAGATGAATTAATCAAGACTGAGCGGCCATTTATCCAATTTAAAAGCGACAGCACGTATTATCAGGAAATCCAGCACTGGTGGCATCAAAAATTTAAAGTATCTCCAAAGCAGACGATTTTAGTAGACCAAATTGAAACATGTAAACAAATGGCCTACCACGGCATCGGTTACGCCATTTTGCCTTCTGTTACTCTATATGACCACGAAAAAAGTGTTTATAAAACACCGCTTGTTGATGTGAACGGAGAGCAAATCGGCCGTGACACATGGCTGCTAGGCTATGAAGCGTCTTTTCAGTTAAAACAGGTACAAGCATTTGTTGGTGTGGTTAAAGAAATGCTTGAAAATGATGCCGTGTAAGTACCTTCTTGGAATAGGGAGGTACTTTTTTTTATGAAATCATTTGACAATGAAAATCATTATCATTTAAAGTGTACATATAATAATTGAAAATGATTATCATTTAGATGAGGTGACCGATAGATGAAAGCACTAATTGCATTTGCGAGTATGTCTGGAAATACGGAAGATATGGCAACGATCTTAAAGCAAACACTTGAAGGAAAAGGGATAGATACAGAGATGATGGAATTTGATGATACGAACGCAGAGGACCTATCCTCATACGATTACGTATTCATTGGTTCTTATACTTGGGGTGATGGAGATTTGCCATATGAAGCAGAGGATTTTTATGAAGAGGTCTCTACTCTTGAACTTAGTCACATAAAAACAGCTGTCTTTGGATCGGGTGATTACAGCTATCCAAAGTTTTGCGAGGCTGTCCATACATTCCATGACATGCTGAAATCAACGGGTGCATCTGTTTTTCCTGAAACATTAAAAATGGAGCTTGCACCGGATACAGATGAAGATGTGGCGTGCTGTCAGGAATTTGCTGTGAGCTTTTTAACGTGGGCCGCTTTGTCTGAGAAACGAGTTGAAAATCATGTTTCATAAAGGTGCAACAGCTGTTGCAGCATCTAAAAGTGGTGGATACTTTGTTGCTGTAAAACGTGAAGGTATTTTTCACTATAGTGTGGAGAGCGGATGGCAGCAGCTGTTTAAGCTCAAGCATAAAATTCATGCGATCAGCTATATCGGTCCTTATTTATTCGGTGTTGGTGAAAATGGCACAGTGATTAGATCAGGAGATGAAGGCAATACATGGGCCTTATCTTCATTTCCAACAAACGCAGTCGTCTGGTCTATTACAGGACGCAATGATGGGTTTGTATGTGCGCATGGTAAACATAGTATCTATGTGTCAAATGATTTCGGAATTTCCTGGGAAATTATGAAGCCATTTGCTCATGTGAATCATCCGCCGGTCATTCGTTCTTTATGTGCTGCAGGTGACCACCTTTATATTGGAACACAGATTCATGAAGTTCACGGAGGAATATGGGTGTATGACTTGCAGAGTGAACAGATTTTTCTTCTAAACAGAGAGGAGCACCGAATGACAGCTTCTATGCTGCTCTGTCATGAACATCTTCTTGTTTGTGCATTAGGTTCAAAAAAAGGCAAAAAAGGATCTGTTCAAATTTTAGATTTACATACAAATATTCTGCATGATATTCAATCACAGGCCTTTGCTAGAGAAGAATCATTTTTGGATGTATCAGAGGATAATGGCATTGTGTATGTGACCACCTCACAAGACGAACACGGATTTTCTAAAGTGTATCAGCTTGATATTGAGCAAAAAGAGCTCAAATGGTTTGATACGATCAAAGGACACGGTTTTCGTGTAGCCAATCAAAACGAAAACTTTTTCTGTGCGGGTTTATATGAAAGTAAGTTTGTCAGGCCGTATGAGGAGCCTGCATTGATTCATTGATAAGGAGGAAGAAAAAGTGACAGAAAAGGTTTTATTGGTGTATGCCACGATGTCTGGAAATACAGAAGCGATGGCAGATTTAATTGAAAAAGGTATTACGGAAGCAGGAGCCAGCGTGGACCGGCATGAAGCGATGGATATTGATGCCGAGCTGCTTAATGATTACTCGCACATTATGTTAGGTGCGTATACATGGGGAGATGGCGATCTTCCGGATGATTTTATTGATTTATATGAAGAAATGGAAGAGCTTGATTTAACGGGAAAAGCATTTGCAGTATTCGGTTCTGGCGATACATCTTACGAACATTTTTGCGGAGCTGTTGACCTAATCGAAGAAAAAGTGAAGGAGCTCGGCGGTGACATTGTCCTCCCATCAGTTAAAATTGAGCTGAATCCAGAAGGAGAGGAAGAAGACGAATTAATTTCTTTTGGTAAACAATTTGTTCAGCTTCACCAGCAAGAAGCGGGATAATCGGTCCCGCTTGTTTTATTTTCCATTGAGGAGACGACTCTTTCACTTGTCATTAAAACACTCCTTTGGTACAGTAATGAAGTATAAATTAAGAGGAGGACATACATACATGAAACAAATGGACGCTAATGAAATTATTTCATTTATTCAAATTAGTACAAAATCAACACCTGTCAAAGTCTATATTAAAGGTGACTTAGAAGGTATTGAGTTTGGTGAACATGCAAAAACATTCATCACAGGAAACACTGGAGTTGTTTTCGGTGAGTGGAGTGAAATTCAAGAAGTGCTAGCATCAAACAAAGACAAAATTGAAGATGTTGTCGTGGAAAATGACCGCCGCAACTCTGCAATTCCGATGTTAGATTTGAAAAACATTAAAGCCCGTATTGAGCCAGGGGCAATCATCCGTGACCAAGTTGAAATCGGTGATAATGCAGTCATTATGATGGGTGCTTCTATTAATATCGGTTCTGTAATTGGCGAAGGTACGATGATTGACATGAACGTGGTGCTTGGCGGCCGTGCGACAGTAGGTAAGAACTGTCATATCGGTGCTGGATCTGTTCTTGCAGGTGTTATTGAGCCGCCGTCTGCTAAACCAGTTGTGGTAGAAGATGACGTTGTCATCGGTGCGAACGCTGTTGTTCTAGAAGGCGTGACAATTGGTAAAGGTGCAGTAGTAGCTGCTGGTGCGATCGTTGTGAACGATGTAGAGCCTTACACAGTTGTAGCAGGTACACCTGCTAAGAAAATTAAAGACATCGATGAAAAAACAAAAGGTAAGACAGAAATCAAACAAGAACTGCGTCAGCTTTAATTCATAAAATTCGCAGCTGAAGACAAAGACGTGGATGAGATATCCACGTCTTATTCGTATAGAAGAAAGGAAGCGAGTTCACTTGTTAAATCGTGAGCAATTAATATCCATTCGAAGAGATTTACACCAAATCCCTGAGCTTGGTTTCCAAGAATTTAAAACACAAGCGTATCTCATTCAGCATTTGGACACCTATTCAAAAGATCGAGTTGAGATTGAAACGTGGCGAACAGGCCTTTTTGTAAAAGTGAAAGGGACAAATCCAACGCGCGTATTTGCTTATCGTGCAGATATGGACGGCCTGTCTATACCCGAGGAAACAGGGTATCCATTTGAATCTGTGCATGAAGGGAAGATGCATGCATGTGGACATGACCTTCATATGACCATTGCACTTGGTATCATCGATCATTTCGTTCATGAACCGATCAAAGAAGACGTATTATTTATCTTCCAGCCGGCAGAAGAAGGTCCAGGCGGTGCCGAACCAATGCTTGCAAGTGATGTTCTCAAAAAATGGACGCCAGACTTTATTACAGCGCTGCATATCGCACCTGAATATCCTGTTGGAACAATTGCTACAAAGCCGGGTTTGTTATTTGCCAATACGAGTGAGCTTGTGATTGAGCTTGAAGGAAAAGGCGGACACGCTGCGTATCCTCATTTAGCAAATGATATGGTTGTTGCTGCAAGTGCTCTTGTAGGTCAGCTGCAATCGGTGATTTCGCGTAATGTTGATCCCCTTGATAGTGCGGTCATTACAGTGGGCACGATTACCGGCGGAACGGCTCAAAATATTATTGCGCAGTATGCAAAGCTTGACGGTACCATTCGCACACTTTCGCCAGAGTCTATGGACAAGGTGAGAAAGCGAATTGAAGCATTGGCAAAAGGAATTGAAATTGGCTACGAATGCAAAGCAACTGTTCGTTATCCTTCGTCTTATTACGAAGTGGACAATTCAAAGGATTTGACAGAGGAATTTATGTCATATGTAGCCGAAGAAGGGCTTGCGAATGTGATTGAATGCAGGGAAGCCATGACAGGAGAAGATTTTGGCTACATGCTGAAAAAATACCCCGGCTTCATGTTTTGGTTAGGTGTCGATTCAGAATACGGCTTGCATCATGCAAAGCTCCAGCCGGATGAAAACGCGATTGAAACAGCTGTGAATGTCATGACGGCTTATTTCAAAAAGCAAGCTGGTGAATGAATAATCGAGCTGCCTCCTGTACACCTTATGAACAGGAGGTGTTCTTGATTATGACAAGAATTGGTGTAGAACAATCTTTATCCGATGTAGAAGAACTATTGAAGCAAAAAGGGTATGATGTCGTACGGATTCAAAATGAACAGCAAATGGATCAGTGTGACTGTTATGTCGTCACAGGACTAGATTCAAATGTTCTTGGCATTTCAGACACAACAACAAAGGCATCTGTTATTACAGCATCAGGTATGACGGCTGATGAAATTTGCCAAGAAGTAGAACAGCGAGTTCAATAAAACAAGGAAAAGAACCGGTAGATTATGATCCCGGTTCTTTTTGCTCTTTTTCTATATCGAGTACTTCTTTCATTTTTTTGCGCAAGATTCGTTCTACCCGCCATTGCTCCATTGTTTCGGTTTTCGCTATGATGCGCAGCACAAGGGAGGAAGAACCGAACGCCTCCACGCCGACAACTTGAGGACCTTCAATAATTTGAGGAGTTTCCTTCCGCACCTCATCACAGGCAGCTTGAAGGGCTGTGATCATCTGATCCACATTTTCATCCGGAGACAGCTCAATATCAACGAGTGCCTGCATCGTCCCTCTTGAATGATTGCTCACATTTAGTATGCTGCGATTAGGAATGAAATGAAGGGTGCCGTCAAAGCTTCGAAGCTGTGTGGTTCTTAGTCCAATTTGTTCGACAATCCCATCAAAGCCAGCGACCGTTATATATTCTCCTACATCAAATTGTTTTTCCAATAGTATAAAGAATCCGGTCACAATATCACTCACTAACCCTTGAGCGCCAAAACCAATCGCAAGTCCTACAACGCCTGCACCTGCCAGCAAAGCTGTCGGGTTATAATGAAATAAGTCGAGGATCATCACAACTAGAATAAAAATCAATAAGTAGGCGAAAATATTTAACGTCAGACTTTGCAGTGTCTGAGCTCTTGATAATGAGACTTCATGCTTTTCAGCGAATGTGGAATAGGCGCGCTTAATCATTTTGTTTCCTATGGCTCTGATGATAAAGTAGATAGCAAAAATGGCGACTAGTTTTAGCAAAATCATACTGCTATTGAGGATAATGGAAACCCAATCTACTTGTTGAAATGCTCTCATGATCTTCAAAACCTTTCTATGTATGCTCTAAAAGAGAAGCTAATCATTTGTTCCCTTATGCAAGTCATGTTAAACTTTTGATAGGTGAAGCAGGAATTGTGACAAATCGTTAATTAAATTTATTATTAATTAATATTGACTAAAAATCGCATAAGTATTATAATTGTAATTGTGAAGTTATTAACTAAATGAGAATTTTAAGTTTTGATTCTCATTTTATATACAGCTAAGAAGACTGTATAAAGATATTATTTTTTGGAGGGATTTACATATGGCAGAGCGTTTTGTAGGAAAACAAGCTCCACGTTTTGAAATGGAAGCAGTACTTGCTAACAAGGAATTTGGTAAAGTAAGTTTAGAGGAAAACATGAAGAATGACAAATGGACAGTTCTTTTCTTCTATCCAATGGATTTCACATTTGTTTGCCCAACTGAAATTACAGCAATGAGCGATCGTTATGACGAGTTCGAAGATTTAGATGCAGAAATCATCGGTGTATCTACTGATACAATCCACACGCATCTTGCTTGGATCAATACAGACCGTAAAGACAATGGTCTAGGTGAATTAAAATACCCGTTAGCTGCTGATACTAACCACACAGTATCTAGAGAATACGGCGTTTTAATTGAAGAAGAAGGAATTGCTCTTCGCGGTTTATTTATCATTAACCCAGAAGGCGAAGTTCAATACCAAACTGTATTCCACAACAATATCGGTCGTGATGTAGATGAGACATTACGTGTTCTTCAAGCATTACAAACTGGTGGACTTTGCCCAGCGAACTGGAAACCTGGTCAAAAAACACTTTAATTGATAACTGAAGAAACAGGAGGGTCTAACTGATGTTAGACCTTTTTGTTTCGACACATACAATGGATGGAGGCGCTTCATAATGAAATTACGTCAACCAATGCCAGAACTAACTGGTGCAAAAGAGTGGTTAAATGGAGAAGTAACAAAAGAAGATTTGATTGGTGACAAACCAACATTGATTCATTTCTGGTCAGTCAGCTGTCATCTTTGTAAAGAGGCAATGCCTCAAGTCAATCAATTCCGTGATGAGTACAAGGATCAACTAAACGTTGTAGCAGTTCATATGCCTCGTTCAGAAGATGACCTAGATCTAGAAAAAATCAAAGAAGTTGCGAAAGAGCATGAAATCACGCAGCCAATCTTTGTGGACAGTGATCATCACCTAACAGAAGCCTTTGAAAACGAATATGTACCTGCATATTATGTATTTGATAAAACAGGTGCTTTGCGTCACTTCCAAGCCGGCGGAAGCGGAATGAAAATGCTTGAAAAACGTGTCAATCGAGTGCTTTCTGAGTCTGAAAAGGCTGCAGAATAGGCTTTCCCCCATAAATGGGGGTTTTTTCATGGGCAAAAACAGGCGGCGTATTGCACTAGACGAGTTTATTATTCCTAAGAAAAGAGAAAATGAGGGAGTTTATTAAAAAATATCCCTGAAACAAAAAGGTATAAAGACCTATTTACATTTTTGTTTTGAAATGAAATTGTAAAGATTTTAACTTTTTACTATTCAGAACGTTTTTGCACAAAAGAAATTTCAGTTAGGTAAATAACTATATAAATCAAGTAGTATAAGCGTTTATTCAATTTTTTTACAATATTTTAAGGTTTGTCAAAAGCCTATAGTGGCAATGAAATGGGTGCCGATTTTTCCTCTTTGGCAAAATTTTAGTTGAAAATACCTATCTGTTAGCAAACTGTAAAATGATAAAAAAATAGTTGATAAAATTAGTTTTCTAATCTAATATTTACTATAGAATATTTTTTATATGATGAGGGGGAAATCCATTGTTTAATGAGAGGGAAGCGTTACGTTTACGATTGGAACAATTAAACGAGGCAGAAGTAAAGGTCATCCGTGAATATCAAATTGAGCGCGATACGATTTATGCAAAATTAAGAGAATTAGACCGTCAAGGAACAGGTCTAGTGTCAGATACAAAAAAAGAAGTACGTACAGAAAGAAAGACAGATTCACTGCCTGTATTAGCTGAGCTTGCTGCGCAAGAAATGAGAAGCTACCAGCAGCCGGCACAACCACAATCATCATCTTTAGGAACAGGACAGCTAAACGGTGCACCTGTAGGTATTCCTGAAGGATCGACAAGACGCAGAAGAGGCACAGCTCGTCCTGGCTCAAAGGCAGCGAAGCTTCGTGAAGCTGCGATTAAAACGTTAAAACGTCATAATGCAGCGATTAAAAGCTCAGAGCTTCAAAAAGAGATCGAAAAAGAGAGTGGTCTTGAAATCCCAAATATGACAACGTTTATGCAAAGCTTAATTAAAATGTATCCTGAAGTGAAGAAGCCTTATCGCGGACAGTATATTTTAGAAGGCGACATTCAAACAGAAGACGAATAAATAAAAAACTGCTGGGCGTCAAGCCAGCAGTTTTTTATTTCGAGAATTACTTCTTTTGATCAACTGTATAGACAATTTTGCGTTCCTTAGGCAGGTGATCACGCTGTTTTTTAAAGCCGTCGATTTTGACTGTCATGACTTCTCCATTACGCTGCACAGCATCGACTTGTTCCTGAAGTGTTTGAACTTGTTCGTTGAGTTTCTTCAAGATCGGTTCGATTTCTTCTGTCGTTTGCAGGATGCGGTCTCGTGAGAATGGCTGTGAATTTGTTTGTGCTGACTGGTCAATATCAGCAAAATGAGATGCGATCCATTCTTCGCTTTCTGCTAACTGTTTTTGATAGCTCGTGAGCGTTTCATAAAAAATCGCTTCTTTTGCTTTTTCAATTTGCAGTAATTTCTCCTGCGTTTCATAAAAACGCTCTTGAAGGTGTCTGACGCCTTCCTGTAAAACATGGAGCTCTGCGTTTTTATCGCCCAATGTTTGCTGCAGCTTTTCAATCACTGCGGATAAAACATTTCCTTTTTTCTCCTCTTTTGCAAGTCGTTTATCTTGATCTTCTATCCGTTCATTTAATTGTTGCGAGATTTCCTTATATTTGACAACTTTCAAATGCAGCTTGTGTTTTTCTTCGGTTTCTTTTCTTCTATGATAGGTTTCCTTTTGCAGCATCTCATGGAGAAGGACCATTTTATGTAACAATTCTGATTTGCTGTAGGAGAGATCCTGTATTTTTGAGGCAGCATCATGTTGATCATTGGTTATTTCATCCAGTTGTTGTTTTAATTGCGTGTAATCCTTTTTCATCTCATGATATTCTTGAGTTAGCTTCTTATTTTTAGAATACGTATATGAGGACTGTAAATCAGAGATCATTTGTTGATATTTGGCAGTTTCAGCTTTTAAGTATAAATTCTCTTGAGATAGATCATGGAATAGGGGAGAAGTATGGCGCCTGTTCATCGATAGACCCTCCTTATTCATGTTACCAATAAAGTATGCGAAAGGAGTGCGATTAGAACAACCATATCAAAGGAGGATGAGAGGATGCACGTAGTGAATGTAATTTTAGCTGGAGGTGCTTCCAGACGTTTTGGAGAGCCAAAGGCAAGCCATATGTTTCAAGGGAAACCATTATATGAGCATGTGAAAGAGCAGCTTTTAGACGGGCAGACTGTCATCATCAGTCATCCATTGCTTCTTCCTTTTTTCAAAGAAAGAGGTGAACAAAGTGTGTGGTTAGATGATGAAGAGGTGCGCGGATGCGGACCGCTTGCCGGCATATATACAGCGATGCAAAAGCAAGAAGCACAATGGTATTTAGTGACGGCGTGTGACATGCCTTTCATACGGAAGAAAACGGCGGAAGTATTATCGTCCTATTGCAGTGAGCACGCAGATGCCATTATCCCGCTTGTTCAGGGCAGATTACAGCCTTTATTTGCACTTTATCACCGCCGCTCTCTGCCGTTTATTCGCGCGTGTTTAACAGAGAATCAATTAGCTATTAAAGATTTGCTTCAAAAGCTTCATGTGCGTATCGTTTCAGAGGAAGAACTGAACGTGACATCAAACGAATTTCGTAATATCAATAAAAGAAGCGATCTACCTGAAAACGGTATGATATGATACATAAAAAAACGGTGAGGAGAGAACAGCATTGAATGACCGATATTCAAGACAAATCTTGTTCCCTCCGGTTGGGGAAAAAGGGCAGCATGCGCTGGCTGAAAGTCATGTTCTGATTGTTGGAGCCGGTGCACTTGGTACCGCTTCTGCGGAAGGGCTTGTCCGGTCTGGCATCGGTACGCTTACGATTGTCGATCGTGATTATGTGGAATTTTCAAATTTACAGCGGCAGCAGCTCTACACGGAACATGATGCAAAGGCACATGTACCAAAAGCAGCGGCGGCAAAAAAACGTCTCGAGCAGATCAATCATGAAGTGACCATACACGCTCTGATTGAAGATGCAGGGGCGGAGCTGTTAAGGCCGTTATTCCAGAGAGCAGATATCGTCATTGACGCAACAGATAATTTTGAGACAAGAATGGTGATGAATGACTTATCACTAGAAACGAAGACGCCGTGGATATATGGTGCTTGTGTGAGCAGTCAGGGGATGTATATGACCATATTACCGGATAAAACGCCATGTTTATCATGTGTGTTCACGGCAATGCCTGTTGGCGGCTTGACGTGTGATACAGCGGGGATTATTTCACCTGCTGTTCAAATGGTTTCTGCTTATCAGCAAACAGAGGCACTAAAATATTTAACAGGGCATGAAGATCAAATCGAGCGGAAATTTGTCACGTTTGATCTTTGGCAGTCCACATCATTTAAAATGGATTTATCTCGCACTAAAGAGAAGAACTGTCCAACTTGCGGCATCGCAAGAACCTATCCTTATTTACATGATCAGCGTAAAAAATCGACGGTCCTTTGCGGACGTGACACCGTTCAAATTGTTTCAAAGGATTTAGCAAAACTCTCATTTCAGCATATGAAAGAGCGGCTCTCATCTATTTGTGAGGTGGAAGTAAACGACTTCTTAATCCATGTACGCTACGAAAATTACCGGATGGTCTGTTTCAAAGGAGGACGTGCATTAATCCATGGAACAAATGATGAAAAAGAAGCCAATTCATTACTAGCAAGACTGCTAGGGATATAGGAGTGAAGTGTGATGGAAAGACGGCAGCCAATACCAGTAGAAGAGGCCATAAAGAAAGTTCACCAATACGAAAAACATGGAGAAATAGAATGGGTCCCTTTAAAGGATAGCCTTGGAAGGTTTATTGCAGAAGATATTTTGGCAGACCATGATGTTCCGGCATTTGATCGTTCTCCGTATGATGGATTTGCGCTTCGGGCAGAAGATACAAAAGAAGCGTCAAGTGCGCATCCAGTTGAATTCGAGGTCATTGATCATATTGGTGCAGGAATGGTCTCAGCAAAAACCCTCGGTCCCTTTCAGGCCATCCGTATTATGACAGGGGCAAAAATTCCAAATGGAGCAAATGTCGTCATCATGATCGAGCTGACGAAGACTTTCGAAAAAGACGGCAAATCATTCATGTCACTGAAAAGACCGCTGAAAAAGGGAGACAATATTTCTCGTCGAGGAGAAGAGGTTCTCAAAGGAAACGTGATGGTCAAAAAAGGAACAGCTGTCACTTCTGGCGTCACAGCTCTTTTGGCGACATTTGGATATGCGGTAGTGCCAGTTGTCAAAAAACCGGTGATTGGCATTATCTCTACGGGCACAGAGCTTCTTCAAGTAAGTGATGCCATGGTAGACGGCAAGATTAGAAATAGTAATCTGAGTATGGTCTATGCGCAGGTACTTGAGGCCGGAGCTGAGCCGCTAGATTTAGGCGGAGTCTCCGATGATTTTGACAAAAGTTATCATGCAGTAAAAGCAGCCATGAGCAAGGTAGACATTCTGATCACAACAGGCGGCGTGTCAGTGGGTGATTTTGACTTTCTGCCTGCCATTTATGAAAAGCTGGGAGCCAAGGTACTGTTTAATAAAGTAGCCATGAGACCTGGAAGTGTGACGACTGTGGCGGCAATGCCGAATGGTCAATTGCTGTTTGGGCTGTCTGGAAACCCTGCTGCCTGTTTTGTGGGCTTTGAATTATTTGTGAAACCGATCATTTATAAATGGTATATGAAAGACAATCCGTTTCCTGCTTTTGTTGAGGCGAAACTCACACATGATTTTCCAAAAGCCAATCCGTTTACTCGTTTTGTCAGGGCGGCACTTCAATTCACTGGGAGTCAGATCAGTGTGACTCCGACAGGTCTTGATAAATCAAGTGCAGTGACCTCTATTGCAGAGGCTGACTGTTTCATTATGCTGCCTGGGGGAACAAGAGGTTTTCAAGCAGGTGATCAAGTTGATGTTCTGCTGTTTCAGCACAAAGGCGGTGGGTCTCCATGCTGGATGACAAATTAAGCATATTACAGGTGGTCGGTTTTCAAAATAGCGGCAAGACCACATTGATCGAAAAGCTTTGTCAGCTGGCCGAACGTGAAGGACTGAAGCTAGGCTGCTTTAAACACCATGGACATGGCGGGACACCAGATCGTCTTTTCAAAGAAAAAGATACTGATCGATATATTCAGGCAGGTGCCTATGCCGCAGGTGTGGAAGGAGAAGGTGAATTTCACTTTTCGATGCAGGACTTCACGTTAGAACAGCTGCTCAACATGTGTCAGCATCTTCCGTTAGACGCTGTTCTCATAGAGGGATACAAACAGGCGCCTTATCGCAAAATCGTTTGTGTAAAGAATGAAGAGGAGCTTATTGACCTTTCCACTCTTTCCAATATACAAGCAGCTATTTATTTTTCTCAAGAAGATCAATTAACCGAAAATTACCCGTTTCCTGTGTTTTCAGCTTTTGATAAGCGCGGGATGACATTTGCTTTTCACTTATTGAAGGGAGGCGGCACGTTTTGAGCGAACTTTTTAAAATAACAAAAACCCCGATTGAATTAAACGAATTGATTCAGCATGTGACAAGACGAAAGGCAGGGGCGATTACGACGTTTATCGGGACGGTCAGAGAATGGACAAACGGCAAGAAAACATTGCGTTTAACCTACGAAGCATACATACCAATGGCGGAAAGCATGCTAAGGCAGATTGGACAAGAAATCAAGAATCGATGGCCTGACACTGAAGCAGCGATTGTGCACCGGATTGGAACACTTGAGATAACGGATATTGCTGTTGCGATCGCCGTTTCGTCTCCTCATAGGAAGGCTGCCTACGAAGCCAATGAATATGCCATTGAACGAATCAAGGAAATCGTTCCCATTTGGAAAAAAGAATATTGGGAAGATGGAGAGGCCTGGATAGGTGATCAGCTTGAAACGGTTTCATATCCAGAAGGTAGACCTAGCAATCTTCAACTTGCAGAGAAAGAAGGTGATCAGCATGATTAATGTATTATTGTTCGCCGGCCTTGCTGAGAAGGCCGGTAAACAACAAATCATCATTCAAAAAGATCAAACAACGGTTGATGAGATTAAAATAGAATTACAGGAGGTATATGGTGTTGATGCTGCACAAAACGTAATGGTTGCAGTCAACGAAATATATACGAGGGAAAATGCTGAAGTGCGTAGCGGGGACACTGTTGCACTCATTCCTCCTGTAAGTGGTGGATAATAGATATTAGAGGATTTGGTTATGGCCACCCGGCTGTAACCAATTTTTTATGTGTGAAAAGTTTGCAGAGGTACTTGGGTGTGATCTTCGTAAATAAAACATCCCCTTCTTGCTTTAGAAATGTGAGGATCGAGCTGCTGAATGAGATCATACAATTCGCTGATTCGTCTCACATTGAAATCTGTTTGGGCTTGAAGCTGTTCCTTTAATTCTTTTGTGCTCACAATGCTTCCCTTTTTCTCTTTAATAATATCTACACATCTTGCAGCGTAGTATATTTTGTCATTAGAAGGTCTGCTTTCTTTCATATCAAGTAATTTGAGCTCATGATAAATCAATTCTCTTTCCTTTCGAAAGTATTGCCATGCTTCTTGTTCCTTTTCATACAGTAAAATCAATTGCATTTTCAATTTTTCTCTTAACATTCACTTGACTCCATTTCCACTATCATTTAACCTACCTCTATTTTACATTATATGAAAAAATAACTTTTGATCAAGTAAAATCCCTTTATTTTTAATTTTTTAATATGAAAGTATTGATACTAAAGACTTATTTGTTCTGTAAAAGAAACCAATCATAGTCCTATAAAGCCGGGATTTGTCGAAATTACTAGGATTATTTTAACAAAAAATTGTTGTGTCTATCTAAGACCATGCGAATCCCAAAGAAAAGGATATTTATTCCGAAAGACATATTGTTTACTTAATAAAATGTTTTTAAGTCAGTAAAAGCACGATTCTTGATATGAATATGGTCGGATCATGAGGTCATTTGAAGGGTTTCTTTCATGAAAATAGAATAATAGATAAAATTTTTTCTCAAAGAAAATAAGAAAATCAAATGTTTAATCACTTATTGGCAATCTTTTGATAAAATAGAAAGAAAAAGAGCGTTATTGTGCGTTTGCATACTTGCTTGACATAGAGAGGATGACATTTGATGAAAGAAAACATGGAAAAACCTACGATCATTGGAGTGAGCACAAGACCATCAGAGCACCTGAAAAGAGTATGGGAAAATCCGGTTGTTTGGTGGCCATTATCTTGTGTGCTTATTTTAACAGTTGTTGTGACTTATTTGTCTGAGCTCGTAAATAAGGGAATGTGGGCAGATTTAAGTTTGCCGATACCTGTTGTTTATGTGGTGACGCTCATTGGTCTCGTATTTGGGATTGTCATCAATGCGGCTATATATAAGTTCATCGTTTTTTTAGCGAAAGGTGATGCATCATTTAGGGAGCTGTTTTCAGCGGTCCTGTTCATTACACCCGTTACGATCATTGGGACAATTATTTCTCATTTGGCAGTCATCCTTTTTCATGTTCCAAAAGACATCACGGTTACCTCGTTAAACGCGCTCATTCGAATTTCTGGTCCATGGCAGGCGGTGTTAGCCAATATCGATCTATTTGTGATCTGGAATCTTGTTTTAACTGGCTTTTTATTCATCCAAGTTGGGCGTATATCACCGAGAATTTCTTGGGTGATTATAGGCGTTTTTTATATCTTATCGTTAATTTTTCAATATGTAGGAACATCAATTAACATATCAGTAAGCTGGGGGTAGAAGGTTTTTATGAGAAAGAAAATCATCATTGGATCTATTTTAATTATTGTGATTGGACTATTTATTGGATTTAATATTGCGAAAAACCAAGCAAAGCCTGCTTCTACAGCAGCGATTAAAACAGTCAAACTCACGCCAAAAGAAATCACCTCTACCGTGATGACACCGGGGACACTTTCATTCTCTGAAGAGCAGTTCATCTATAAAGAAGAGGAAAAGGGGAATTTGAAGGGAATTGCTGTGAAAGAAGGGGAAAAGGTAAAGGCTGGAACGCCGCTTCTTACATATGAAAATAAGGAACTGGAGCTTGAGGAGCAGCAGCAAGCACTAGCCGTTGAATCAAGTACATTAAAACTGGAACAATTGCAAAATCGGCTGAGTGAATTAGATGAGAAAAAAGCAGGCGCTAATGACAAAAGCGAGCGAGATCAGCTTCAATTAGAACTGAAAGCGGCTGAATTAGAACAAAAGCAAGCAGAGATCAGCCAAGAAAAAGTAAAGGCGCAAATAGAAGATTTAACCGTACATAGTAAAATTGATGGAACAGTGATTTCCATTGAGCAAGAGGCAGGGGCAGGCAAACCGGAAGAAAGGCAGCCGATCATCCATATTGGTCATGAGAAAAAAATGATCGTGCGAGGTTTGATCTCAGAGTATGATGCCATAAAAATCAAAAAGAAACAAAAAGTGAAGGTAACGTCTGATGTCATTCGCGGGAAGAGCTGGCAAGGAGTCGTGAAAAAAGTAGGCGCTGTTCCTGTCCAGACAGCAGCCGAAACAACTTCGAGCGATCAAACGGTTCAATATCCTGTTGAAGTAGAAATAAAGGGAAAGAAACCTGAGGCAAAGCCCGGCTTTAAAATGATCATGGAAATTGAAACAGATAAGCGCCAAGCGCAAACAATTCCTGAAACAGCGGTAAAAAAAGAGACTGATGGACAATACGTTTATGTTGTTGAAAAAAATGAACTGAAAAAAGTAAAAGTGGTCATAGGGGAAACGTCAGGTCATGATCTTGAAGTGACAAAAGGTGTCAAGGCAGAGGATCAAATCATTGCTCATCCAACAGATGACATGTATGACGGAATGGAAGTGAATGCTGAATGATTCAGCTTTCCAACGTGACAAAAAGCTATGAGGTCGCACACGAAACATTTGATGTATTAAGTGACATGAATCTTGTCATTGAAAAAGGCGAGTATATGTCCATTATGGGCCCGTCCGGCTCTGGAAAATCAACGTTAATGAATATTATTGGCTGTTTAGACCGCCCAACGAGAGGACAATATCATTTTCAAGGTACAGAGCTGTCAGCAGCAAAGGATCAAGAGCTTGCGGTCATTCGAAATCAATCCATTGGGTTTGTTTTTCAGCAATTTCATCTGCTGCCAAGGTTAAATGCGAGGCGCAATGTGGAACTGCCGATGATTTACGCTGGGATCAGTCAAAAGGAAAGAAAAGAACGTGCGGAATTGGCACTTGAAAAGGTTGGTTTGGCAGATCGAATGAAACATATGCCAAGTGAGTTGTCAGGAGGACAAAAGCAAAGGGTGGCAATTGCACGAGCGATTGTCAATAAGCCTCAGCTGATTTTAGCAGATGAACCGACTGGTGCTCTCGACTCAAAAACAAGCATCTCAATTATGGAACAGTTTACACAGCTGAATGAGGAAGGGACAACGATTGTGCTTGTCACCCATGAAGAAGAAATAGCTACGTATACAAATCGGACTGTCGTTGTGAGAGATGGACGGCTTGTTGAGGATAGATGGATACAAGGGGACGCTATGAATGAAACTCTTTGAAAATATCAAAATAGCGCTGAATTCGGTTTTAGCTCATAAATTACGTTCTATTTTAACGATGCTTGGGATTATTATTGGTGTTGGATCAGTCATTGCAGTCGTGGCGATCGGTCAAGGCGGTGAGCAAATGTTAAAAGGATCGATTTCAGGTCCAAACAATACCATTGATATGACATATACGCCTTCTGACGAAGAATTAAATGCAAATCCAAATGCCTTATTCGAAGCATCATTTACTGAGGAAGACATAAAAAGCATTAGGACAATCAACGGGGTGAAGCAGGTCGCCTCCTCGACTGCACAAGGGATGCAGCTGAGGTTTCAAGATACGACAGTTGATGCGACAGTTAACGGTATAAATGAAGGGTATACGAATGTACATTCATTACAAATCGCAGAAGGACAGAATTTAAGAGATATTGATTTTAGAAGCGGCAGAAGAGCTGCTCTTATCTCAGATGGCTTACAAAAAGAACTATTCAACGGACAAAAGGCATTAGGCGAACTGATTTGGATGAACGGACAGCCAGTTGAAGTCATCGGTGTTCTAGCAAAACAGAAAGGGATGTTTTCATTTGATATGAATGAAATCTATGTCCCGTTTGCGATGCTTACCTCCACATTTGGTATGAATGAATATGATAAGTTGTCTATTCAAGTCGCACATGCTGATCAAATGAAGGAAGTAGGAAAGAGCGCGGCTGCCATATTAAATGAAAATCATCATACAGAAGATGCTTACGAAATGATCAATATGGAAGAAATCGCAGAAGGGATCGGTCAAATAACGTCCGTTATGACAACGATCATTGGCTCAATAGCTGGGATCTCTTTACTTGTGGGCGGAATCGGTGTGATGAATATTATGCTCGTTTCTGTGACAGAGAGGACAAGAGAAATCGGTATTCGAAAGGCGATGGGCGCAACAAGGGCTCAAATTCTCGTTCAGTTTTTAATTGAGTCTGTTGTTTTAACACTCATTGGCGGGTTGATGGGGATTGCACTTGGCTTAGGCGGTGCTTCATTAGTATCACTATTTGCCGGCTGGCCGTCTCTTGTATCTTGGCAAGTAGTATTTGGAGGTGTACTGTTTAGTATGCTCATTGGTATTGTTTTTGGGTTAATTCCTGCGAATAAAGCAGCGAGACTAGATCCTATTGAATCGCTCAGGTATGAATAATTTGGAGAAGAAAAAAGCATACAAACGGTTTACATTCGCCTTCATTACCCATCAAAAGCTTTTATGCAAATCGCATAAAAGCTTTTTTTAGTTCCATTGAATGAAATAAAAAATGATAGAAATGCTAATATCATGACTTTCATCTTATTGTCACATATTTTTCAGTTTACAAATGGTACATATAAAGGTAAGATGACCATGGTGAAAGATTTTGATAGTTATTGAATGTATTTGATTGTTTTGTATTGATAATGTTGAAAAAAGCGATTACAATAAAGGTGCGCGCAAAATGAATACGTTTTCAAAAGGGGTGTTCGCATGTTAACACCGGAAAGACATCAACTTATTATCGACAGCTTAGAAGAAAATGATGTCATTAAAATACAGGACTTAACGATGATGACGGATGCGTCTGAATCTACAATTAGAAGAGATTTATCAGCCCTTGAAGAAAAAGGATTTCTTAAAAGGGTTCATGGAGGAGCAGCCAAGATTTCGAGTATTCGCCTTGAACCAGATGTATTTGAGAAATCTGCCAAAAACCTTCAAGAAAAGTCATTGGTAGCAGAGGCAGCGGCATCTCTTTTAAAACAGGGCGACTGTATTTATTTAGATGCTGGTACAACCACACAGCAAATGATTGAATATATCGATCCAGATCAAGATATTGTCGTGGTGACAAACGGTGTAATGCACATTGAAGCCCTCATGAGAAAAGGCATTACCTTTTACTTGATAGGCGGATCAGTAAAACATCGAACAGGAGCCATGGTTGGAGCCGCAGCTTTAACAGCGATGGAAAATTATCGTTTTGACAAAAGCTTTGTTGGGACAAACGGTATTCATCCCGAGGCGGGTTTTACAACACCTGATCCAGAGGAAGCACTCATGAAAAAAAGAGCTATGAAACAGGCGAAAAAAACCTATATCTTATCAGATGCCTCAAAGTTTGGCGAAATATCGTTTTCAACCTTTGCTAGTTTACAGGAAGCCACCATTATCACTAACGACGCAAAAGAGGATTCATTCGATAATTACCATGAAAAAACGGTTATAAAGGTAGTGAAAACATGATTTATACAGTTACTTTAAACCCATCAGTTGATTACATCGTACACGTGGAGGATTTTGCAGTCGGCGGTTTAAATCGTTCAACCTATGATCAAAAATATCCAGGTGGTAAAGGAATCAATGTCTCAAGGCTATTAAAACGTCATGGTGTTGAATCGAAAGCACTTGGATTCATTGGTGGATTTACAGGCAAATATATTCAAGATTTTTTACAGAACGAACAATTACAAACAGCCTTTCACGAGGTGTCAGAAGATACAAGGATCAATGTGAAACTAAAAACAGGTGAAGAGACAGAAATCAACGGACTCGGCCCATCTATTACTGAAGCACAATTTGAGTCGTTTCTATCTCAATTTTCTTCATTGACTGAAGGAGATGTCGTTGTTTTAGCTGGCAGCATTCCTTCATCATTGCCTCATAACACATATGAGCGTATTGCTGAAGTTTGCCAGGAGCAAGGTGTAAGAGTTGTTCTTGATATTTCTGGAGAAGCGCTAAAAAAAGCAGCAGACATGAAACCGTTCTTAATGAAGCCAAATCATCATGAACTGGGTGAAATGTTTGAGACGAGTATTTCATCAGCAGCAGAAGCCATTCCTTATGGGAAAAAGCTGTTAGAACAAGGTGCTGAACATGTCATCGTCTCCATGGCTGGTGATGGCGCCCTCTTATTCAGTAAAGAAGGAATCTATCAGTCCAATGTTCCAAAAGGAACGCTCGTTAATTCAGTTGGAGCAGGGGATTCAGTCGTTGCAGGGTTTTTAGCCGGCGTTTCAAAAGGCCTTTCAATTGAAGAGTCATTTAAGCTTGGTGTCACTTCAGGAAGCGCTACAGCCTTCTCTGAGGAGCTTGGCACAAAAGAGCTTGTCGACACTCTATTACCACAAGTAAAAGTCACACGTATTTAAAGGAGGAGTCATCATGAAAATTACAGAACTACTCACGAAGCATACCATCAAGCTTCAATTAGACAGCCAGCAGAAAGAAGCAGTCATTGAAGAGCTAGTCACTGTTTTAGATACAGCAGGCAAGTTAAATGATAAAGAGGGCTATAAAGAAGCTGTGATCAATCGTGAAAAACAGAGCTCTACTGGTATTGGTGAAGGAATTGCCATCCCGCACGCTAAAACAGCAAGTGTAAAAGAGCCTGCCATTGCATTTGGCCGCTCCACTGCTGGTGTAGATTATGAATCACTGGACGCTCAGCCGAGTCATCTTGTCTTTATGATTGCCGCAACTGAAGGCGCAAACAACACGCACTTAGAGGCACTTTCTCGTTTATCCACACTTCTTATGCGTGAAGAAATTCGAAAGCAGCTCCTTGAAGCGGCGACTGAAGATGAAATCATTGAGATCATCAATACACATGATCAAGATGATGAAGAAGAAGAGGAAGTGCAAGAAGAGCCGGCTGCAGAAGGAAAACCTGCTAAAATTTTAGCGGTAACAGCTTGCCCGACCGGCATTGCACATACATTTATGGCAGCAGATGCTTTGAAAGAAAAAGCAAAAGAAATGGGCGTTGACATTAAAGTTGAAACAAACGGCTCTGGCGGTATTAAACATGCCCTTACAGCAAAAGAAATTGAAGAAGCACCAGCCATCATTGTGGCAGCGGACAAGCAAGTTGAAATGGAACGCTTTAAAGGCAAACATGTCATTGAAGTCCCTGTAACAGCTGGTATTCGCCGTCCGCAGGAATTAATTGAAAAAGCCATCAATCAAGATGCGCCGATTTATAAAGGTTCAGGCGGCAGTTCTTCTAAAGACGAAAATGAATCATCTGGCAAAGGAAGAAGCGGATTTTACAAGCACTTAATGAGTGGTGTAAGTAACATGCTTCCATTTGTTGTCGGAGGCGGTATCTTAGTTGCGATTTCATTCTTTTGGGGTATTAACTCAGCAGATCCTAAGGACCCTTCATTTAATTCATTTGCAGCTGTCTTAAAAGGAATTGGCGGCGATAATGCGCTTGCCTTAATCGTTGCGGTATTAGCTGGATTTATTGCCATGAGTATTGCAGATCGTCCAGGTTTTGCGCCAGGTATGGTCGGTGGATTTATGGCGTCAGCAGCAGGTGCAGGGTTCTTAGGCGGACTGATTGCTGGTTTCCTAGCAGGTTACATTGTTGTGCTGCTCAAAAAAGTATTCACATTCGTACCGCAGACACTCGACGGGATTAAACCGGTTCTGCTGTATCCATTGTTCGGTATTTTCTTCACAGGCATTATCATGCATTATATTGTCAACACACCAGTGAAAATGGTAATGGACGGATTAACACATTGGCTTGAATCATTAGGTACTGGAAACCTTGTTTTAATGGGTATTATTTTAGCTGGTATGATGGCAATTGATATGGGTGGCCCAATTAACAAAGCGGCTTACACATTTGGTCTTGCAATGATTGCTGCTGGCAACTATGCACCGCATGCTGCGATTATGGCAGGCGGAATGGTTCCACCACTAGGTATTGCACTTGCAACAACGATCTTTAGAAATAAGTTCTCAAAACGTGACCGTGAGGCAGGGATTACATGCTATTTCATGGGAGCTGCCTTCATTACTGAAGGGGCGATCCCGTTTGCGGCGGCAGATCCTCTTCGTGTGATTCCTTCAGCTGTTATTGGTGCAGCAGTTGCTGGCGGATTAACGGAATTCTTTAGAGTGACGCTTCCTGCACCGCATGGCGGACTATTTGTTTTCTGGGTAACAAATCATCCAGTTCTTTACATCATCAGCATCTTAATCGGTGCTGTTGTGACAGCGATTTTACTGGGTATTTTGAAAAAACCGGTTCAACAAGAAGCGTAATGCAGAAGAGAAGCATCGTGAAAAACGGTGCTTCTTTTTGTTTAATCATCAGTGAATTAGGAAAAAATATCTAATTAGATGGTTGTCTTGTGAATTTTTAAATGACATATGATAAAGTAAAGTTATTCAATTCACGTTTCAAGTCTTTTAGCAGAAAGTCTTAGGAGGAAGCAGTATTTTGAACGAAGAAAACAAACAAAACGAAAATGAAATTCAATCTGATGCGAAGCAAGCCAAAACAGAGAAGAAAAGTTCACTGTTTGAATGGATCAAAGCCATTTTAATTGCACTTGCGCTCGTCTTGCTCATCCGTACGTTTATATTTGAACCGTATGTGGTGGAAGGAGAGTCAATGGAACCGACACTTCATGACGGGGAAAAGCTGTTTGTCAACAAAACCATTAACTATCTCGGTGGTGTGAAACGCGGTGACATCGTGATTATTAATGGAAAAGATGGACAGAAGATTCATTATGTCAAACGATTGATCGGCCTTCCAGGTGATACGATTGAAATGAAGGATGATACGCTTTACATTAATGGTAAAAAAGTAGATGAGCCTTATTTAAAAGAGAACAAGGCGCATGCGAAAGAGTATGAAGTGCATTTAACTGGAGATTTTGGTCCAGTGAAAGTACCGAAAAACGATTACTTTGTGATGGGGGACAACAGACTCAATTCCATGGACAGCAGAAATGGACTTGGCCTCATTGAAAAGGATCGTGTTGTCGGGACATCAGAATTTGTTTTCTTCCCGTTTGGCGACATTCGACAGACAAAATAAAAGCACCTTCTCAGAGGCCAGAGAAAGGTGCTTGAACGAGCGACCCTTACAGAAGGGTCGTTTTTAATTTGGCGTGAGCACCGTAACAATGATCACAATGGCTAGTACCGAAGCGAACACAGATCCGGTAATGGCTAAAACGGATCGAAACAATCCGATTTTTTGGTTTTCTTTTCCCCGCTTTTGTAAAAAGCGTTTGGAAAAGATGTGGACCAGTGTGTAAATGAGGACAAGCCCAATATAAAGACCAAAGTCCTTCGCATTAAAGCCTGTTGCAGATAAATAAATGCCCATAAAGAAAATCAATAAACAGTATTCCATCAGTGTGAGTAATCTCAAATCGCCCGAACTCCTTCAATCAATCATTCCCGTTTATTATACCATAATGGACAAAAAGCCTTCGTTCTTAGCGAGAGACGTTTCTATCAAACGTTATTCATGTTATACTTCATAATGATGAATGAGTGATGGAGGATTAATAAATGATTGCAGTAAATAATGTTAGTTTGCGCTTTGCTGATCGTAAACTATTTGAAGAAGTAAATATTAAATTCACTCCTGGCAACTGCTACGGATTAATTGGTGCCAATGGAGCTGGTAAATCAACGTTCCTAAAGATTCTTTCTGGAGAAATTGAGGCTCAAACGGGTGATGTTCATATGAGCCCTGGTGAGCGTTTAGCGATTTTAAAACAGAACCACTTTGAATACGAAGAGTTTGAAGTACTAAAAGTCGTCATCATGGGTCACAAACGTCTATATGATGTGATGCAGGAGAAAGATGCGATCTATATGAAACCTGATTTCTCAGATGAAGACGGGATTCGTGCAGCGGAGCTTGAAGGTGAGTTTGCTGAATTAAACGGCTGGGAAGCTGAAAGTGAAGCAGCGATCCTATTAAAGGGTCTTGGGATTCCAGAAAGCCTTCAATCGAAGAAAATGTCTGAGCTTGGCGGTTCAGAAAAGGTAAAAGTTCTTTTAGCTCAAGCTTTATTTGGTAAGCCTGACGTTCTTCTTCTTGATGAGCCAACGAACCACTTGGACTTAAAAGCGATCCAGTGGCTTGAAGAGTTCCTCATTAACTTTGAAAATACCGTCATCGTTGTTTCGCATGATCGTCACTTCTTAAACAAAGTATGTACACATATTGCGGACCTTGATTTCGGAAAAATCCAAGTTTACGTCGGTAACTATGATTTTTGGTATGAGTCCAGCCAGTTAGCGCTGAAACTAAGCCAAGAAGCAAATAAGAAAAAAGAAGAACAAATTAAGCAGCTTCAAGAATTCGTTGCCCGGTTTAGTGCGAACGCTTCTAAATCGAAGCAAGCGACATCAAGAAAGAAATTGCTTGATAAAATCTCTTTAGACGACATTAAGCCGTCTTCACGTAAATATCCGTATGTTCATTTTGCGCCAGAGCGTGAAATCGGAAATGATGTCCTTCAAGTAGAAGGTTTATCAAAAACGATTGATGGTGTAAAAGTACTGGATAACGTCAGCTTTATTATGAATCGCGAAGATAAAATTGCGTTCTTAAGCCGTAATGAGCTTGCTGTGTCCACTTTATTTAAAATCCTTGCTGGTGAAATGGAGCCAGACAGCGGATCATTTAAATGGGGCGTCACAACGTCACAAGCCTTTTTCCCGAAAGACAATAGTGAATACTTTGAAGGGAACGACGTTGATCTTGTTGATTGGCTTCGTCAATATTCTCCGAATGATCAAAGCGAAAGCTTCCTGCGTGGTTTCTTAGGACGTATGCTTTTCTCTGGGGAAGAAGTGAAGAAAAAAGCAAGTGTCTTATCAGGAGGAGAAAAGGTTCGTTGTATGTTATCAAAAATGATGCTGTCTGGAGCGAATATTTTGCTGCTGGATGAGCCAACGAACCACTTAGACCTAGAATCCATTACAGCGCTGAATAACGGTCTCATGAGCTTTAAAGGAGCTATGCTCTTCTCATCTCATGACCATCAGTTTGTTGAAACAGTCGCAAACCGGATTATCGAAGTGACGCCAAACGGCATCGTCGATAAACAAACAACATATGATGAGTTTTTATCAGATCAAGATATCCAAAAAAGACTTCAAGAGCTTTACGCATAAATCAAAAAAGACATCCATGTGTGGATGTCTTTTTTTGATTAAATCGCCCAGTTTCCATTTCGGAAGATCGGTTCGCGTTTCCCATCTTTTGTGATTCCATCAATATTCATTTCCTTTGAACCAATCATGAAATCAACGTGTGTAATACTGCTGTTCACACCCGCTGCATCCAATTCTTCTCGTTTCATTTCTTTTCCGCCTTCGATATTAAATGCATATCCGCTGCCGATGGCAAGGTGGTTTGATGCATTTTCATCGTAAAGTGTATTGTAATAAAGAATATTTGAGTTAGAAATTGGTGAATCATCTGGTACGAGGGCAACCTCACCTAGATAATGAGAGCCTTCATCTGTTTCAACGAGAGATTTTAAAATATCTTCGCCTTCTTTTGCTTTCACATCCACAATCCGGCCATTTTCAAAGGTTAATGAAAATTCATCAATGATGTTTCCAGCATAGCTGAGCGGCTTTGTGCTTGAGACTGTCCCGTTAACACCGTCTTTTTTCGGTACGGTAAAGACTTCTTCTGTCGGCATGTTGGCCATGAAGGAGACGCCGCGTTCACTTACGCTGCCAGCACCTACCCAAATATGCTGCTCTGGAAGTTCAATCGTTAGGTCTGTGCCCGGTGCTTCATAATGAAGCTTGTGGTAGTGGCGTTCATTGAGTATTTTGACCTTTTCATTTAATGACGCATCATGCTTTTTCCAAGCCTCAACAGGATCTGCTTGATCAGCGCGTGCGACTTTAAAGATTTGATCCCACAATAAAGTGACAGCTTCTTCATCTGTATGATCAGGGAAAATCTTTTTCGCCCATTCTTTTGATGCAGCACCTACGACCGTCCAAGCGACTTTGTCAGATTGAACGTATTGACGATATGTATGTAGTGCTGAACCAGCAGCTTTTTGCTGTGCAGCGATTTTTTTCGAATCAATGCCTCGCAGAAGGTCAGGGCTTTCTGACAGGATGGTAATAAAAGCACCGCCGCGTTTTGCGATGGTCTCCATCATCTGTGCTTCCCATTCTGGGAATTGCTCAAAGACATCCTGTGGCGCATGTTCAAATTTTAAACGGGTGAGAACACCATCACTCCAGCGGATATGTACGTTTTTCGCCCCGCGCTCATACGCGTGTTTCGCGACAAGACGAACAAGGTGTGCAGATTCAGTAAATGCGGATACAACCACTTCCTGCCCCTTTTGTACATTCACACCGACTTCAACGATGGTCTTAGCATATTGATCTAGTTGTTTTTCAAATGAACTCATAAAAAACCCTCCTTTAGTCATGTTCATCATATCAGATTTATGACCGAAAAGGAAAATGGGGAGCACGCTTAAAGCCAAAATAAAAAAGCCGCTTTCGTGCGGCTTTTTTAGCGGTTCAGTTGTTTCACAGGCTGTGCATTAGAAGGCGGCATATGTGAAAACGACAGGCTCATTCCCCCTAAAATAATACCCGTTAAAATGACTGTGACAACGACCCGTTTACCTAAATCAAGCAACATGTTCTTCCTCCTTCACGTTTATCCATTTCTCACGATATGATCGAAATGACGAAAAAAGAAGTAGAACAAGAAGATTATTTTAAAGTTTTTTGCAATTTGTCGATGACTTCTAATGAACGACCTGTTCCAATGGCAACAGACTCAAGTGGATTAGCTGCAATATGAACTGGAACAACAATCTCTTGAGAAAGCCATTCTTGAATTCCATTTAAAAGAGCGCCTCCGCCAATTAAAATGACGCCGCGGTCTACAATATCTCCGCTTAGCTCTGGAGGGCTGTCCTCTAATGTGGCACGAATCGCTTCTAAAATATGAAGAAGTGATTCTCGCATGGCGCCTTGAATTTCATGAGAGACAAGTGTGATCGTTTTTGGCAGACCTGTCACAAGGTCGCGCCCGCGCACTTCTAATGATTCAGGCTCATGCTCAATAAGGCCATACCCAATTTCCATTTTCACCTGCTCGGCAGTCCGTTCGCCGATTAATAGGTTATATTTCTTTCTGACAAACGTAATGATATCTTCATCCAGCTGATCGCCGCCAATTCGGATCGAATGACAAGAGACAACACCGCCAAATGAAATAATCGCAACTTCTGTTGTTCCGCCGCCAATATCGACTACGACGTTCGCAACAGGCTCGTCTACCGGAAGATCAGCACCGATTGCAGCTGCAACAGGTTCTTCAATTAAATGCACATGTTTTGCTCCACAGTTTTTCACAGCATCGCTGATGGCGCGGCGCTCAACAGCTGTTGATCCAGAAGGTGTACATACAACGACAGTTGGTTTTCTAAAGGTAAACCCGATATTTTTTCCTGCTTTTTTCATGATTTGTTTAAGTAAATCTGTTGTCATATCATAATCAGCGATAACACCGTCTTTCATCGGACGGATCGCAACAATTTTCCCAGGTGTTTTCCCGATCATTTCTTTTGCTTCTGATCCGACGGCAAGTACAGTCTTTGTTTCTGTATCGACTGCCACGACGGACGGTTCATTTAAAATAATTCCCTTATTTTTACTATAAACCAATATGTTAGCTGTTCCTAAATCAATTCCAATTTCGGCATTTTGAAACATGTTTTCACCCAATCTCTATTTTTGCTGTTTTAAACAATTTTACATTTAAAAGTTCAGAGGGTTGATGTCATTTGTGGGGGTTTGTGATCACCTTGAAATGAATCTGTAAAATTCAAGTATCATTTTGACAATCACAATAAATTTTCCCTTTGTTTTTTCTTTTATGAAAAAAATTTTTATAGAGGAGAAACCTTTTCAGAATCTCTTACGTCTACGATATATCAATTGGTGAAAAACAGATTGATCTTGAGCTAATGAAAGAAAGAGGGAACGAAATTGAAATCTATCGGAGTCGTAAGAAAAGTAGACGAACTAGGGCGTATTGTCATGCCAATCGAATTGAGAAGAGCACTTGATATCGCTATTAAAGACAGTATGGAATTTTTTATAGATGGAGATAAAATCGTCTTGAAAAAATATCAGCCAGAGGGTGTTTGTCTCATGACTGGTGAGATTACATCAGAGAACCATGAATACGGAAATGGTCAAATTACATTAAGCGCTGAAGGCGCAGAACTGCTGTTAAAAGAGCTGCAAGAAGCTCTTCAGCAGTAATCGAAATAGCCTGCTCTCTTCCTTTGTGCTGAGAACAGGCTATTTTTCTTTAAAAAAGTTCCTTAAAAATGCCCCATCTCCCTCAAAAAATAAGTGGAAAATGGTACAATTGACAAAGAATCTCAGGGCGGCAGGTGGAATCATTTGAACAAAACATATCAAGTGCGGATCGTGTTATCTGTTCTTGCATTTATCTTAATCATAAGCTGGGATTTCTTTTATTATCTAGGCGGCTATCAAATTAATTGGCCGCTCGATTTAGCCTTTACAGTCGTTGTGTTAGCAGGGATCTGGGTTGTCTCAGGATATATAGACCGCTTGACTTTGCTTGTGTCAGATCTAAATAAGAGAGAAAAAGAAGCACACGAACTGACAGAGCGGCTGAATCGAATTACAGATAACTTGCAGGAAATCGTCTTTGAAACAGATGAAAAAGGGCAAATCATTTTCTTAAATCAAGCATGGAAACAAATGACCGGCTATGACATAGATGAATGTCTAGGTACGATGTACAATCAGTACTTTGATCAAGAAGAAAGAGTTATTCAACATTTGTCATCTGTCATCAAAGAGCATAAAGATTCAGGACGGATCGAGCTCCAGCTTCTTCATAAAGAGGGAAAGAAAGTATGGGGAGACGTACATTATAAGCTCTACTTTGATGAAGAGCATCAGTTTACTGGAGGTATTGGAACAGTTGCAGATATTACAAAACAAAAGCTGGCAAAGCTTGAGCTTGAAAGGTCAAATCAACAATTGCAAATGCAGGCGCAAAAGCTGGCCGTTGCAGGACAAATCGCCGCTGGAATCGCCCATGAAGTCAGAAATCCGCTGACCTCAGTAAACGGCTTTTTGCAGCTGATGAAAACTCAATATCCTGAAAGAACCGATTATTTTGACATTATCTTTTCCGAAATTAAACGGATTGATTTTGTTTTAAGTGAACTGCTTGTGCTGGCAAAGCCGCAGTCGGTCCATTTTCAAGAAGTTCAGCTTCATGGACTGTTAGAGCAGGTCATTACATTGCTAAAAACCAATGCAGTCCTTTCGAATATTGATCTCAAACAGCCATTTAAAAAGCAGGATGCCGGAGCTATATTAGCAGACGCTAACCAAATGAAGCAGCTGTTCATTAATTTAATCAAAAATGCCATTGAGGCAATGCCTGAAGGCGGCAGCATATACATATCAACAGAAAAAGTGATGAACGAATGGAAAATTACCATTCAAGATGAAGGAAAAGGGATGTCTGAAGAGGATATTCAGAAAATCTATGATCCTTTCTTCTCCACGAAAACAGAAGGGACGGGACTTGGCCTCACCATCTGTGCAACGATTTTAAAAGATCATCACGGGAGAATGGATGTGGTCAGTGAGCTGGGAAAAGGTACAACTTTTCATATCTATTTACCTGTGTGTCAAAAAAGCAGACAGCAGCAAGGCGAGAGGACGTGATTTCATGAAGGCGAAAGCTTTATTTGTATATGGGACGCTTCTGCAGCATGAAGAACACCACGAGACATATATGAAAGAAAGCAGACTATTAGCTAAATCAGCTTGGATCAGCGGCAAAATCTATGATACAGGTCAAGGATACCCTGCGTGCGTTCCAGAAGAAACAAGCACAGTATATGGAGAATTGTACGAGGTAACCGCAAGCACGCTGAATAAGATAGATTTACTTGAGGAAGGGTATGACAAGCAGGTGGTCGATGTCATGACAGACCGGGGGCTGGTGGCGGCTATTACATACACTTTACCAAAACAGAAGGCATCAGCGCTGAAGGAAATCGAGAGTGGCTGCTGGAAGGAATATAAACTATGGCAGCAGAAGCCGGCATCCTTCTATTATTTTGCCTATGGCTCTTGTATGGATGATGCAAGATTTAAACTGGCAGAAGTCGATCATTATTTTAAACAAATCATCGGCGGCGGTGCTCTGAACGGCTTTACAACTAGATTTACATTGGTGAGGCCTGATGGGTCAAGAGCCGATATGGTAGAAGACGGCGGAGAAACAGAGGGCGTTTTATATGAGGTTCCTTTTGAGGCCATTCGATATTTGTACAAACGAGAAGGCGTATATGAGGGCACATATCGTCCAGCTTTTGTCGATGTCAAAATAGGTGATCAAATATATGAGGACTGTTTAACCTTTCTTGTTCTTCAAAAGAGCGAAGAAATTGCTCCACCAGGTCATTACCGCAGTGAAATTGAAAAAGGAGCAGACCTCTACTTAAGTGAAGCGTTCCGTAAAAAAATTCGCTCGCATATGGATTCATTAATCAAACCGTAGTAAAATGCATGGTAAGTGAGATAAAAGGAGTCTGAACATGAAAAAGGAATATGCAGTCATTGGTCTTGGACGCTTTGGCGGAAGTATTTGCAAAGCGCTGAGCGAAGAAGGACTTGAAGTCATGGCCATGGATATGAATGAAGATCGAGTGAACGAATACGCGAAAATTGCTTCACATGCGGTCATTGGCGATTCGACAGACGAATCGGTTTTAAAAAATCTCGGTATTCGTAATTTTGATCATGTCATCGTTGCGATTGGTGAAAACATTCAGGCCAGTATTTTGACGACGATTATGCTGAAAGAGCTTGGCGTCAAAATGGTCACAGTAAAGGCGCAAAACGACTATCACGAAAAGGTACTAAATAAAATTGGGGCTGATCGCATCGTTCATCCAGAGCGAGACATGGGCAGACGAATTGCACATAAAATCATCTCCAACAACGTATTAGATTATCTTGAGCTGTCAGATGAGTACAGCCTCATTGAAATCGTTGCCAACAGCAGGCTTGCAGGGCATTCTCTTTTAGATCTCGATATTAGAGCGAGATATGGCATTAATATTGTGGCGATAAAGCGTGGGAAAGAAGTGATTGTTTCACCACTCGCAGATGAAATGATTCAAAAAGAAGATATTCTCATTGTCATCGGGGCAGTAGCCGATATTGGACGCTTTGAAAAACGAGAAATGCAGAACGATTATTAAACACTCCGGAGCGGGGTGTTTTTTATATTGTTGTGTACACACAGGACGGACAGTGAGGAGAGAAGAAGACACTAAAAAAGGGTTGTTTTGTTCTGCATAAACAGCAAAAGCCAATCATCATATTTTTCGTGCAATTATCACTATTCAGAAATAAAAATCAGCCTTTTTATCTGGATGATTTTCTCTAAATGTCATTGACTGGGCAAACAGATTCGTTTACGATAAGAAACATTATATTGTTTACTTGGAGGAGGCAGTGTCGTTGGATAAGGAGCTTTTCAGACATCAAATTGAAGTAGCTGCAAAGAGAAAAAAAGCAGCCTTAGTGATTAAACATGCGAAGGTTATGGACGTGTTTAACCAGGAATGGATAGACGCTGATGTCGCTGTTGAAAATGGACAAATAGTAGGAATTGGAGAGTACGAGGGAGAACAGGAGCTGGATGCAGCAGGTCAAATGCTTGTACCCAGTTTTATTGATGGCCACGTTCATATCGAGTCCTCTATGGTGACCCCTGCTGAATTCTCCAAAGCTGTCGTCCCGCACGGTGTGACAACTGTCGTAACAGACCCGCATGAAATTGCCAACGTGTCAGGGATCTCAGGCATCCGTTTTATGCTGGAAGAAGCGAGAAAAGCTGCCTTAAATATTTATTTCATGCTGCCATCCTGCGTACCGGCAGTTAGTTTTGAACGATCAGGTGCTGTTTTAAAAGCGAAAGATTTAAAGCCTTTGTATCAAGAGAAAGAGGTTCTTGGTCTTGCTGAGGTGATGGATTACGTCGGTGTAGAGCAGGCAGAAGAAGATATGCTTCAAAAGCTGCTTGATGCACAAAACGAACATAAACTGATTGATGGCCATCTAGCAGGCTTAACAGACCGATTAATAAACGTTTACCGCACAGCGAGTGTCCAAACAGATCATGAGGTAACAACAGCCAGCGAAGCCCTTGAACGTGTAAAACGAGGCATGTATGTCATGCTAAGAGAAGGCTCTGTTGCCAAAAACGTGAAAAACGTTTTACCAGCTGTGAATGAAAAGAATGCGAGACGCTTTTTCTTTTGTACCGATGATAAACATTTAGATGATTTAATGTCGGAGGGAAGTATTGACGAACAAGTACGTATGTCTATAAAAGAAGGGTTAGACCCATTTTTAGCGTATCAAATGGGAAGTTTAAATGCAGCAGAGTGTTTTGGCCTCAAAACAAAGGGAGCCATTGCGCCAGGCTTTGATGCTGATTTTATGCTCGTCTCTGATCTTCATCAAGTCGACATCACCAGCGTATTTATTGCAGGAGAATTGGTGGCGCAGCATGGAGAGTACAAGCCAGGTGTCGAAAAAATTGTACCGAGTCCAGCATTATTACAATCTGTTCATACTATAGACGTTCAAGAGCAAGATCTGGCACTGCCTATCACAGCTCATCAAAAAATGAATGTGATCCGCATTATTCCGAATCAGCTAGAAACAAAATTAGAACAAGTCTCTCCTTCAGAAACGAACGGACAATTCACTAGTGATACAGAAAGAGATGTATTAAAAATGGTGCTTGTCGAACGCCATCAAGGCTTATCTGAAATGGGGATAGGGGTTGTCAGCGGCTTTGGATTAGAAAAGGGCGCAATTGCAACAACGGTTGCGCATGATTCTCACAATTTAATTGCGGTTGGCACAAATGATGCTGATATCGTAAAAGCCATTGACGTGTTAAAAGAAGCAGGCGGCGGTTTGACTGTTGTCAAAAATGGCGAGTCTCTTCATACGCTGCCATTACCGATCTCTGGTTTACTTTCAGATCAGCCGGCACATCTTGTAAATGAAAGCCTTCATGCACTCCATGAAGCGTTAAAAGAAACAGGCTTTACTTTAGATTTTAACCCATTTTTGACGCTGTCCTTCTTGGCACTCCCAGTCATTCCTGATGTGAAAATGACGACAAAGGGTTTGTTTGATGTCAGAAGCTTTCAGCATCTCCCAATTCAATCATAAAAAAGAGAAACCGCATATGTATATATGCGGTTTTTTCAATGAATGGTGAAAAAAAGAGACACAGCCAAGCGGCTTGTGTCTCTTTTTTGTGATTACACTTCCATAATAATCGGTAAGATCATTGGACGGCGTCTTGTTTTTTCATAAAGGAAAGGTGCAAGAGTGTCAGTAATTTCGTTCTTGATTTCAGACCACTGAGTTGTCTTACGTTCCATTACTTTTTCAAGATGCTTTGAAATTAAATCCTGTGCATCGTTGATAAGGTCTCCAGATTCTCTCATGTAGACAAAACCTCTTGAGATCAAATCAGGTCCAGCAGAGATTTTGAATTCTTTCATGTCCATGCTGACGACTACAATGACAAGACCCTCTTCAGAAAGAATGCGGCGGTCTCTTAAAACGATGTTTCCGATATCGCCAATACCGCTTCCATCGATATACACGTTACCTGATGGAATTTTGCCAGCGACACTTGCTTCGTCACCTTTCAGTGCAAGAACTTCACCGTTATCCATGATAAAGCAGTTTTCCTCAGGGATGCCGCAGTCATTCGCAAGCTTGATATGCGTTTTTTGCATGCGGTATTCACCGTGAATCGGCATAAAGAATTTTGGTTTAATTAAACGGAGCATCAGTTTTTGTTCTTCTTGTCCGCCGTGACCAGATGTATGAATATTATTAAGCGAGCCATGAATGACCTCAGCGCCTGCACGATAAAGCTGGTTTATGGTGCGGCTTACGCTAATATTGTTACCTGGGATTGGTGAAGATGAGAAGACAACAGTGTCTCCAGGGTTAATCGAAATCTGGCGATGAGTACCGTTCGCAATACGAGAAAGAGCTGCCATCGGTTCACCCTGGCTACCAGTACAAAGAATGGTTACTTTGTTTGCTGGAAGGCGGTTGATTTCATTATGTTCGATAAACGTGTTTTTTGGACATTTTATATAGCCAAGATCTTGTCCAATATCAATAGCAGACTCCATACTGCGTCCAAATACAGCGACTTTTCTGCCGTTGGCAACAGCAGACTCAATCACTTGCTGAAGTCTGTGAATGTTTGAAGCAAACGTGGCAAAGATGATTCGTCCGTCGACTTTTCTAAAGATGTCATCAATGCTTTCACCTACGCGTCTTTCAGACATCGTAAATTCTGGGATTTCACTGTTTGTACTATCAGATAAAAGACAAAGTACGCCTTCTTTTCCGATCTCAGCCATTTTTGTTAAATTGGCAGGCTCGCCAACAGGAGTAAAGTCAAACTTGAAATCACCTGTATGTACGATGTTACCAGGAGGTGTCTTGACGACAATTCCATAAGAATCTGGAATGCTGTGTGTCGTTCTAAAGAAAGACACAGCTGTTTTTCTAAATTTAATGGTATCTTCTTCTTCAAAAATGTGAAGTTTTGTTTGTCTCAAGAGACCATGCTCTTCCAATTTATTACGAAGTAGGCCGATTGCGAGTTTGCCGCCGTAAACTGGAATATTCACTTGCTTGAGAAGGTAAGGGATACCGCCGATGTGGTCTTCATGTCCGTGAGTGATGAAAAGACCTTTGATTTTATCTTCGTTTTTAACTAAGTACGTATAGTCAGGGATGACGTAGTCAATTCCAAGAAGCTCATCTTCAGGAAACTTAATACCAGCATCAATTAAAATGATTTCATCTTGAAATTGAACGCCATACGTGTTTTTACCGATCTCGCCTAAACCGCCGAGCGCAAAAACTGCCGCCTGATCGTTTTTTACAAATTTCATTCCTCTCATAGCTCCAATACTTTAAAATTTTCACTTTCTCGTTCATAGTCTAAAAAAGCACCGTCTACAGGCTGAATGAATTCAATGTTGTAGTTATGTTTTTTCAACTTATCGCGTACGTCTCTTTCAGAAACCGCTTCAACGTATAGTGAATCTGTGTGTTCTCTTACAGGTACCTCAGTAGTACTTGCCTGAAAAAATACCTTATATATCATCCAAATCTCTCCTTAAATACCGTATGTTACACTCGCTTATTCTATTATATTAAAAAAACGCGCATAAGAAAAGTCTCTGAGAAAAAAGGACCTTCGGCAAATGTGCGAAAGATCCCTTTAAGCAATCGATTTTTTACGAAGCATGTCCTTCCATTGTCTTCGAATTTTCTTGCGCAGACGACGAAGCATCACATGCCGCCTCCTTTCGGTTTGAAGTAAGCTTCAACAGCGTATTCCGATCTCTCTATATACTTGTATTATATGATGTTTCCGATGAATGTTACATGGATATATGTGGGAAAATAGGCGTTTTCAAAAGGAATTGGTTTCGAAAGCGGAAATCTTTCTGTATGATGAAAGGGAGTGTATATACATAACAAAGGGCAGGAGGGCGAGATATGAATAAAAAAGTCATCTTCTTTGATATCGATGGTACTTTATATGATCATGATAAAAAAATACCTGAGTCAACGAAGCGAGCGGTTCATTTATTAAAAGAAAAAGGTCATCATCTCTTTATTGCATCTGGGCGTTCTCCTTTTCTGATTCAGCCCATTTTAGAAGAATTAGGGCTTGCCTCATTCATTGCTTATAACGGTCAGTATGTCATGTATGAGGGAGAAGTTATTTACGGTAATCCGCTGAAGCAGGAGCTGATGGAGCGGATTTATGAGACAGCGGATCGTCATGATCATCCGCTTGTTTTTATGGGAGAAGAAACGATGAAGGCGTCTGTGCCGAACCATCCTTTTATCCATGAAGGAATCGGTACTTTAAAAACAGAGCATCCTGAGCACGATTTGTCTTTCTTTAAAGAAAACGACATTTTTCAAATGCTGTTATTTTGTAAGGCAGAAGAGGAAGAGCGATATAAGGCATTTTACGATGAGATTGACCTTGTCAGATGGCATGAGCTGTCAACAGATGTTCTGCCAAAAGGCGGATCAAAAGCTGAAGGAATCAAACGAGTCATCGAAAGACTTCCTTACGATCAAAAGGATTCCATTGCCTTTGGAGACGGACTGAACGATAGAGAAATGATTTCGTTTGCTGGAACAGGCGTTGCGATGGGAAATGCTGTGAGTGAACTGAAAGCATTGGCTGATTTTGTGACAAAGCCAGTAGATGAGGACGGCATATTCCATGCAGTGACCCATCTTGGCCTTATTGAAGAATAAAAAAGAAGACCCTTAGATGTAGGGTCTTCTTTTTTATGTTATGATCTGCCGATCGCAACAGAGTTTTCTGGCTCAGCGAAAGGCTGATCCTTTTGAATATGATCATAAAACATAATGCCATTTAAATGGTCAATTTCATGCTGAAAGACAATAGCAGGGAATCCTTTTAGACGGATATCAATGTCCTCTCCTTCAAGCGTTGTGGCCTTGACCCTGATTTTTTGATATCGAGGAACAAATCCAGGGATGGCTTCATCAACTGATAAGCAGCCTTCACCAGTAGCTAAATAAGCTCTTTTGACTGAATGACTGACAATACGCGGGTTGAACAAAGCATAGCTGTATTCTTCTCCGTCTTCATCCTCACAATGAACTGCGATCATCCGTTTACTAATATTGATCTGCGGAGCAGCTAATCCAACGCCGGGTCTTAGTCCGTATTTTTCAGCAATGTCAGCATCCTGACTGTTTTTGACGAATTCGATCATGTCAGCTAATTGCTGTTTTTCCTCTTCTGTCGGCGGGAGCTCGACCGCTTCAGCTGTTTGTCTTAAGACGGGATGTCCGTCCCTTACGATATCATCCATGGTAATCACAAAACTTCACTCCTATTTCCTTTGTATGTAAAGTATATAAAATGATACACAACATATGCAATGAAATAAAGAAGACCGGTCCTTTGAGACCGGTCAGAGGCTTAAACCGCCTTAGCAGCAGCCACCGCCGCCTAAGAATGCTGCGCCAACGATGATTAATAGGATGAAAAGCACAACGATTAAAGCGAATGTACGTCCGCCGCCGTATCCGCACCCGTATCCACCGCCATAACTTGGGTAACAACAGCCGCCGCCGTATCCATACCCGTAACCGCCGTATCCACCGTATCCACCATACATACTTCCATGACTATAATTAGACATACTTTTGACCTCCTTTGGAAATACACTCGGCCTCTCATAATTGAAGGCGAAGCGTGTAATATAAACTATGTATGAATGCACTATTTGTATAGTCATGAGCCTATTGCTTGAAAAAAATCTTCTCCGCCTCATCTGACTGACCTCTTTCCTTGTCACAAACGCCTATAAAAATTATAGTGGTATGTGGAGATGTAAAGGGGGACCTTGTGATGAGACAGATGAAAAGAAGCATGAAAGCAGGTGCTGCTTTGGCGGGGATATGTACCCTTTTGCTGACAGGATGCGGAGGTCAAAATCCATTCAATGACATGCAGGATGCGATGACGAAAATGAGTAAAAAAGAAGCATCCTTTGAAAAAGAGCAAGGTACACTGCAAAGCTATGAGAAAAAAGAACAGAAACTGTACACAAAAATGATTCAAACAACAAAGGACCATACAAAAACAGTGTCAAGCCTTTCTGATCAGGCGTTAGCATCGGCAGCGAAACGAGAAGAACATTTAAAAACAGAAAAAGACAGCATGGATGAATCGAAAAAAGAATTAAAAACGGTAAAGGAATCTGCCGCACGATTGCAAGATGCCGAGTTAAAAGAGAAAGCAGATCAAACAGTCAAATCGATCGAGAAACGATATGCATCATACGATCAGCTATACAAGGAGTATCAAAAGGCGCTGAAACAAGATCAGCATTTGTATCAATCTTTAAAGAAAAAGGATCTAGGATATGAAGAGCTGAAGTCTAAGCTGAAGACCGTCAATCGTTCATATAGCAAAGTCAGAAAAGAAAGTAAGAAGTTCAATCGATATACAGATCAATTGAATGATCATAAGAAGGCTTTGTATGAAGCAGCAGAACAAGAGTCAAAAAAGAGCTGAAAAACAGCTCTTTTTTTATTTTTCGACAAAAACAAACATTTTCTATTGTAGTACAGTAGTACACTCTATACTAGTACAGATTAGGTTGTTTGTTAAACAGATTGATACAGTTCACCATAAAAAGTAAAGCGAATACATTTATTTAAATAAAGCCGTTAAATCAATTGACGGACTATTTTTCTTGTTGTAAACTATTCCTTGTTAACAGAAGTTGTATTAGTTTTTTGTGAACTATCGTTAATACAGTTAGAAGGACTCAAAAAAGAGTGGTCAACCTATGTTTCGACAACGATCTTAGTGGCTATTATATACAGGAGTCATATGAGTGTTTTGGGTTATCCTATATCTGTATGTATAAATGGATTCACGACAAATGGACTGTTAAAAGAAAGGAAGAGGTGACTTTAGAATGGCTGCAAAAACAAAAAAAGCAATTGTTGATAGCAAAAAGCAATTTGATGCCATCAAAAAGCAGTTTGAAACGTTTCAAATTTTAAACGAAAAAGGCGAAGTCGTAAACGAAGCGGCAATGCCGGATCTTTCAGATGACCAATTAAAAGAATTAATGCGCCGTATGGTGTTTACACGTGTATTAGATCAACGTTCAATTTCATTGAACCGTCAAGGACGTCTTGGCTTCTATGCGCCAACAGCTGGACAAGAGGCTTCTCAGCTTGCAACTCACTTTGCACTTGAGAAAGAAGATTTCATTCTTCCAGGATATCGTGATGTACCACAATTAATCTGGCATGGTCTTCCGCTAACAAAAGCATTCTTGTTCTCTCGCGGACACTTTGTTGGTAACCAAATGCCTGAAGATGTGAATGCACTTTCACCGCAAATCATTATCGGTGCACAAATCATTCAAGCTGCTGGTGTAGCTCTTGGTTTGAAAAAACGCGGTAAAAAAGCTGTTGCAATCACTTACACTGGTGACGGTGGAGCTTCACAAGGTGATTTCTACGAAGGTATTAACTTTGCAGGGGCTTACAAAGCGCCAGCGATTTTTGTTGTCCAAAACAACAGATATGCGATCTCTACACCTGTTGAAAAGCAGTCTGCTGCACAAACAATTGCACAAAAAGCAGCTGCAGCTGGTATCGTAGGCGTACAAGTTGACGGTATGGATGCATTAGCTGTTTATGCAGCAACTGCTGAAGCTCGTGAGCGCGCTGTAAATGGTGAAGGTCCAACATTAATCGAAACTCTTACATTCCGTTACGGCCCACATACAATGGCTGGTGACGATCCAACAAGATATCGTACAAAAGAAGATGAAAACGAGTGGGAGCAAAAAGATCCATTGGTACGCTACCGCAAATTCTTGGAAAACAAAGGCCTATGGTCTGAAGAAGAAGAGAATAAAGTGATCGAAGATGCAAAAGAACAAATCAAACAAGCGATCAAAGAAGCTGACGAACAGCCTAAGCAAAAAGTCACTGACTTGATTGAAAACATGTACGATGTGAAACCATTCAACTTAGTTGAACAGCTTGAAATTTACAAACAGAAGGAGTCGAAGTAAGCCATGGCGCAAATGACAATGATTCAAGCGATCACTGATGCGTTACGCACAGAACTGAAAAATGACGAAAACGTTCTCGTTTTCGGAGAAGACGTTGGTAAAAACGGCGGCGTATTCCGTGCGACTGAAGGATTGCAAAAAGAGTTTGGTGAGGATCGTGTATTCGATACTCCACTTGCTGAATCTGGTATTGGCGGTCTTGCAATTGGCCTTGGACTACAAGAATTCCGCCCAGTAATGGAAATTCAATTCTTCGGATTCGTTTACGAAGTATTAGATTCTGTTTCTGGACAAATGGCTCGTATGCGTTACCGTTCTGGCGGACGCTGGCATTCTCCAGTGACAATCCGTTCTCCATTCGGTGGGGGAGTTCACACACCTGAGCTTCACGCTGACAGCTTAGAAGGTCTTATCGCACAACAGCCTGGTATCAAGGTTGTCATTCCTTCAACACCTTATGATGCAAAAGGACTTTTAATTTCTGCAATTCGTGACAACGATCCTGTAGTGTTCCTTGAGCATATGAAACTTTATCGTTCTTTCCGTCAGGAAGTTCCTGAAGAAGAGTACACAATTGAAATCGGTAAAGCTGACGTGAAACGTGAAGGTACTGACCTTTCAATCATCACTTACGGTGCAATGGTTCACGAATCACTAAAAGCTGCTGAAGAGCTAGAAAAAGAAGGCGTTTCTGCTGAAGTTATCGACCTTCGCACAGTAAGCCCGCTTGATATTGAAACAATCATCGCTTCTGTTGAAAAAACAGGCCGTGCGATCGTTGTTCAAGAAGCACAAAAACAAGCTGGTATTGCTGCAAACGTAGTAGCTGAAATCAATGACAGAGCGATCCTTAGCCTGGAAGCACCAGTACTTCGTGTAGCTGCACCTGATACTGTATTTGCTTTCTCTCAAGCTGAGAGCGTATGGCTTCCAAACCATAAAGATGTACTTGAAACAGCGAAAAAAGTTCTTGAATTTTAATTAAATGACAGAGGGGAAAAGAATTTATTTCTCTTCCCCTTTATCAATTACATGACCGTGTAAACATACACAACAAGGGTTCAACAAAATCTAGGAGGCGAAAAACAGTGGCATTTGAATTTAAACTTCCGGACATCGGAGAAGGTATCCACGAAGGTGAGATCGTTAAGTGGTTTGTTAAACCAAACGACGAAATCAATGAAGATGACGTTTTAGCAGAGGTACAAAATGATAAAGCAGTTGTAGAAATTCCTTCACCTGTTAAAGGAAAAGTATTAGAATTAAAAGTTGAAGAGGGAACAGTTGCAACTGTAGGACAAACAATCATTACGTTTGATGCACCTGGTTACGAAAATCTTCAATTTAAAGGCAGCGAAGAAGAAGGCGAAGCAAAAACTGAAGCTCAAGTACAAGGTACTGCTGAAGCTGGTAACGAGCCAGAGAAGAAAGAAGTAACACAAGAAGAAGCGGCAGCAGCAACTGGTGCAGGCGCACAAGAGCAAGTAGATGCTGATCCAAACAAACGCGTGATCGCTATGCCATCTGTACGTAAATATGCTCGTGAAAAAGGCATTGAAATTTACAAAGTTGCAGGTTCTGGTAAAAACGGACGTGTGTTAAAAGAAGATATCGACAGCTTCGTTAATGGTGGTTCTGCAGCTCAAGAAGCAGCACCTCAAGCAGCTGAAAGTGTGAAAGAAGAAGCAGCTCCTAAAGCGGCAGCAGCTCCAGTTCTTGAAGGAGAATTCCCAGAAACTCGCGAGAAAATGAGCGGAATCCGCAAAGCAATCGCGAAAGCAATGGTGAACTCTAAGCATACAGCTCCTCACGTAACATTAATGGATGAAGTTGATGTAACAAACCTTGTTGCTCATCGTAAACAATTCAAACAAGTTGCAGCTGATCAAGGAATCAAGTTAACTTACTTGCCTTACGTTGTAAAAGCTCTAACTTCTGCTTTGAAAAAGTACCCAGTACTTAACACTTCTATCGATGATAAAACGGATGAAGTTGTTCAAAAGCATTACTACAACATCGGAATTGCAGCTGATACTGAAAAAGGCTTGCTCGTTCCAGTTGTGAAAAATGCAGATCGCAAAGCAATTTTCGAAGTGTCTAACGAAATCAACGAGCTTGCAACAAAAGCACGTGATGGTAAATTGGCTCCAGCTGAAATGAAAGGTGCATCTTGCACAATCACAAACATCGGTTCTGCTGGTGGACAATGGTTTACTCCAGTCATCAACCACCCAGAAGTAGCGATCCTTGGTATTGGCCGTATCGCTGAAAAAGCGGTTGTTCGTGATGGCGAAATCGTTGCAGCTCCAGTCTTAGCTCTTTCCCTAAGCTTTGACCACCGTATGATTGACGGAGCTACTGCGCAAAATGCCCTTAACCACATCAAGCGTTTATTGAATGATCCACAATTAATTTTAATGGAGGCGTAATGTCATGGTAGTAGGAGATTTCCCAATCGAAACAGATACTCTTGTCATCGGTGCAGGTCCTGGTGGATATGTAGCTGCTATTCGTGCTGCACAGCTTGGACAAAAAGTAACAATCGTTGAAAAAGGAACACTTGGCGGTGTATGTCTAAACGTTGGTTGTATTCCTTCAAAAGCATTAATCAATGCTGGCCATCGTTTCGAAAATGCTAAGCATTCTGAAGACATGGGTATCAAAGCTGAAAACGTAACAGTTGATTTCACAAAAGTTCAAGAGTGGAAAGCTTCTGTTGTAAACAAATTAACAGGTGGAGTTCAAGGTCTTCTTAAAGGAAATAAAGTAGACATCGTTAAAGGTGAAGCTTATTTCGTAGACAGCAACTCTGTACGTGTAATGGATGAAAATTCAGCACAGACTTACACATTCAAAAATGCAATTCTTGCTACTGGATCTCGTCCAATCGAATTGCCTACTTTTAAATACACAGACCGCGTGATCAACTCAACTGGTGCTTTAGCGCTTAAAGAAGTACCTAAAAAGTTAGTTGTCATCGGTGGTGGATACATCGGTACTGAGCTTGGTACTGCTTATGCAAACTTTGGAACAGAAGTTGTGATCCTTGAAGGTGGAGACGAAATCCTTCCAGGTTTCGAAAAGCAAATGAGCTCATTGGTTAAACGTAACCTGAAGAAAAAAGGAAACGTTGAAATCCATACAAACGCTCTTGCAAAAGGCGTTGAAGAAAAATCTGATGGTGTCACTGTTACATTCGAAGTAAAAGGTGAAGAAAAAACAGTTGATGCTGATTACGTACTTGTGACTGTTGGTCGTCGTCCAAACACTGATGAGCTTGGTCTTGAGCAAGTTGGTGTTGAATTGACTGACCGCGGAGTTGTCAAAACAGACAAACAATGCCGTACAAGCGTATCTAACATCTATGCAATCGGTGACATCGTTGATGGACCACCACTTGCACATAAAGCTTCTTACGAAGGTAAAATTGCAGCTGAAGCAATCGCTGGAGAGCCAGCTGAAATTGATTACCTTGGTATTCCTGCTGTTGTATTCTCTGAGCCAGAACTTGCAACTGTTGGATACACTGAAGCAGAAGCAAAAGCAGAAGGAATCGAAATCGTTGCAGCGAAATTCCCATTCGCAGCGAACGGACGTGCACTTTCTCTTGATGCAACTGATGGCTTCATGAAAATGATCACTCGTAAAGAGGATGGTCTAGTTATCGGTGCACAAATCGCAGGTGTTGGCGCTTCTGATATGATTTCAGAGCTTAGCCTTGCAATCGAAGCTGGAGTGACTGCTGAAGACATCGCTATGACAATTCACGCTCACCCAACATTAGGTGAAATTACAATGGAAACGGCTGAAGTAGCAATCGGAAGCCCAATCCACATCGTAAAATAATGAACCTATGAAACCCTCTCCTTGATGGAGAGGGTTTTTTTGCGCCCTGAACACCATATGAAAAACCCCTCATGAGGTGAGGGGTTTTTTCATATGGTTATATATAAGTGCAAGGAAAATATCATTAGTTTGTATTGACGCGGTCTAAAGCATGGCATAAGGGCGATAAGATCTCCTGTTTACTGCGGACGTTTCCTTCCACCTTCACGATCACTTTTTCATCATTGACAAGTAAAATAGCCGGTAATTCGTCCACTTCATTTTTCCAGCCTTTACGATCTTCTTTCACAATCATTTTTGACATTTCCTTAGGGTATTCATTCTTTAAATCGAGGACTGCATCATAATAAGGGCTTTCTTTATCAAGGTTTTCTGCATCAGTAAAAAAGAGAATTCTCGGTTTTTGAATATGACTGACTTGATCGGTCTGAGTCGGTATGATATACGCAAATGAGCATGAACTAAGTACAAAGAGCATGGGGAATATAATGAGAAGTGTCCTCATAAAATTCAATCTATTCACCTCAAAATCATTTGGGGTTGTCCCAACATTTTTAGGAGCTTGTTCCCTGTTAGTCACTCTAGTGTATCATGTCCCTTTTGACAATTTTCGATTGTTACTCAATTGTTACAGAATTGATATGAAGCAAAATACAATTGAAACGTTCCCTCAATATGATGAGAAAAAAGCACATATTTATAAAAAATGATTAAATGTGTCATACAATTAACCGTTGACAACTTAAATGTGACATCATATTATAGAGATAAGAAATAGATCAAACGCTTTCAAACTATGAATGAAGAAAAGGGGAATGTACGTGGGTACAATTATTTGTCAAGATTGCAATGAAACCATTGATCAATTTGAAAATGAAAAAGTGACAACGCTATACGGAACGTGCGGTCACTGTCATTGCTGTGATGAAGCCTCTGAATAAATAAAAAAAGCATGCAGCTCCATTTGGGGCTGCATGTTTCTTTTTATAAAATTGGTTTTTGTTCCTTAATCACACGGATCATTTCAAGCGTTGAATCTTCAGGTCCTTGGACAGGGAGGCCAATTTCAATATTTTTAAAGATATACGATATATTTTCTTCTGTGATAATTTCACCTGGTATAAAAATTGGAATACCTGGCGGATACACCATCACAAACTCTGCGGTGATGCGGCCGACTGCTTCCTTAAAAGGAACGACTTCTGTTGTGGCATAAAAGGCGTCACGCGGCGTCATAGCAAGCGATGGGATCTCAGGCAGCAGTACCTCTGTTACCGCTTGTTTGCCGCCGTCACGAGTAGACGCTGCGGCAATTTCCTGCATCGCCGTCACGAGCGTATCAATTGTCTCATCTGAATCGCCAGGGGTTACGATACATAAGATATTGTAAAGGTCAGAGAGCTCTACTTCAATTCGATAGCTTTCTCTCAGCCATTTTTCGACATCATGTCCGTTTAACCCAAGGTCTTTGATGGAAATAATTAATTTCGTTGGGTCATAATCGTAAGTAGAAGCTGAACCGAGTATTTCCTTGCCAATGCAGCTAATGCCGTCAATTTGATTCAAGCGGTCTCTCGCTGATTCAGCCAAACGAATGGCTTCGTCAGCAAGTGCCTTTCCTTCAGTGGCTAATCGTTTTCGAGCGACATCAAGTGACGCTAAGAGCAAATAAGAAGTGGATGTTGTCGTCAGCATACTCAAAATCGATTGCACTCGGTCTTTTGAAACAAGCCCTTCCTTCATATTTAAAATAGAGCTTTGCGTAAGAGAGCCGCCGAGTTTATGGACACTTGTTGCTGCCATGTCGGCACCTGCCTGCATCGCAGAGAGGGGAAGCTCATCATGAAAATGAATATGCACACCGTGTGCTTCATCGACAAGGACAGGCACATCAAATGAATGGGCAATGTCTACGATTGATTTTAAGTCTGCTGAAATACCAAAATACGTTGGATTAATGACAAGTAAACCTTTCGCATCTGGATGCTCAGTGAGCGCCTTTTTGGCTGATTCAGGTGTAATACCGTGAGAGATGCCAAGCTCTTTGTCTATTTCTGGGTGAATAAAAACAGGAATGGCGCCAGAAAATACAATCGCGGACATAATTGATTTATGAACGTTACGAGGAACGATAATTTTATCTCCAGGTCCGCATACCGTCATCACCATTGTCATGATGGCGCCGCTTGTTCCTTGAATAGAGAAAAATGTATGATCAGCACCGAAGGCTTCTGCAGCAAGCTCCTGTGCTTCTTTTATCATCCCTCGAGGTGAATGTAAATCATCGAGAGGTTCTATATTAATGAGGTCAATGCTTAATGCATTGTCGCCAATGAATGCTCTAAATTCAGGATCCATTCCGGCTCCTTTTTTATGGCCTGGAATGTGAAATTGGACTGGATTGGTTGCTGCGTGTTTTTTTAGTCCAGTGTATAAGGGTGTATCATGTTGTGACAATTGCTTTCCCACCTTCATCGAAATACCTGCTATTATTGTGCCAATTACAGCAGATTTCATTGCATAAAACAAAAGAATTATATTATGAACTGATCGGAATGTAAAGCATAAAATCAATCGGTTTCTGATCAAACAGATGCTATAATAAAAGTTCAAATCAGAATGAGTATTAAAGTGAGGGACAAGTAAATGGAATATCAATATCCAATGGATGTCGACTGGACGACAGAGGAAAAGATTGCGGTCATTTCATTTTTTCAGGCTGTTGAAAAAGCCTACGAAAAAGGAATTGCGAAGCAGGAGTTATTAGACGCATATAAACGATTTAAAGAGGTTGTGCCATCAAAAGCAGAGGAAAAAACGCATTGTGCGGCGTTTGAAAAGGGAAGCGGGTATTCCCCCTATCATGCAGTAAAAACCGCAAGAGAGGCAGAAGAGACTGCTATTATACGTATGTAAAAAACGAGCCTATATAGGCTCGTTTTTTTTATACAGATTCTTTCTGTGTAAAACGGTATAGATACGTCAGCGTGCGGAAGGCATTTTCGATTTTCGAGAGGAATTCTTCATTATTCATTTGCACGACTTCTTCTCTAGGCAGCTGAATGCCGCAAAGAAGCTCGGCTTTCTTGACTGTTTGAACACGTTCAAACAGCGTTTTCAGCTGTTCGGAATCTAGTTCGCTGTGACGCATGACATCTGGTTTCATATGATCTTTAGACCAAACAAAATCTTGCGGTATTTTCTGCTGGATGGTGTCTAGCTCCTTTTCAAATAGCTGGCCGTACTCACCTTTTACTGGAGATTCATAAATGAGTGCAAACCAGACAAAGACATGTGTTTTCCAAAGCCCAATTTGAAAATGAGGGAGTTTTTTATATCCGCGCTTACTGTTTGCAAAAGCAACCCACGTATCATTTGGCGGGTTAACAGATCTTCTAGCATGCTTTGCGACGTGTACAAACATTTCGTCTCCTGTAATAGAAGAAAGAAGTGGTGCAAAATGTTCGCCAAGTGCTTCAAGCTTTGGACGGACTCTTTCTTTTAATACAGTCATTCGTTCATCTAAACCATCAACTGTGAATGTTTCAAAATCTTCATCTCTAAAACGCATTTCACTCATGTTATGCCTCCTGTATCTTTTCGCTGATCATATTTTATCATAGCTTGGGTCAAGCTCAAAAAAAGATGCACCGTCAGATCAAAGAATGTAAAGGACGTTGTTCAGCGTTTAAAACCTTTCATTTTGTGGTACATCATAAATAGGTAAAGACACAATTTTCAGAATGTCGTTGCGGTTATGCGATCGCTTCATACGATATAAGCAAGAACCATTTCTCTTATCGATTGAATTTTTTATCAATGAAAACTGACAAGGAATGAATCATTCTCTGGAAGGGGCGTTGACCAATGAAGCAAATCGTGAAGCAGGGGTATAGGCAGGAGAAGAAGAATCGCATCGCTGTGTGGAGATTAGAGGTTGATTATGAGCTTTCTACGCTTCATGAAGCCATCGAGCATAAAGATGACATCCAAATCGAACGCAGCAAACGAAAGCTTGAGCGCCTAAGAAAAGAATGGGAGCAGCTTCAAGGGTAAAACAGCGTGAGGTAAAAACGAACCAATTCATCGGTTCGTTTTTGTATGAAGCTGCTTTTTTCTTGCTTTTACGTACATAATATCAGTATGCTATTACAAATAGGTCCTACATAGAAAAGAGGTTTACAATCTGATGACAAACTGGGTGGAAATTGACCGTCTTGCAAAGCTCTGGGTAAAAGAAGCAGGGAGCCGTATTAAAGCGTCCATGCAGGAAGGTCTATCAATTGAAACAAAATCAAATCCAAATGATCTTGTCACGAATATCGATAAAGAAACAGAGCGTTTTTTTATTGAAAAAATACAGTCGACATTTTCAGACCATCACATTTTAGGAGAAGAGGGACAAGGGGAAGAGGTGACCTCACTCGATGGAATTGTGTGGATCATTGATCCGATCGATGGCACAATGAACTTTGTCCATCAAAAACGCAACTTTGCCATTTCAATCGGGATATTTGAAAATGGTGTTGGGAAAATCGGTCTTATTTATGACGTCATTCATGACGAGCTCTACCATGCCATCAAAGGAGAAGGAGCTTATATGAACGATACCCTGCTCCCTCGATTAAAAGATGTGGAGATTGAAAAAGCCATTGTGGGTATTAATCCGACATGGGCGATCGAAAGCCCTTATTTTGACGCCAAACCATTTGCCCGTCTTGTGCGTGATGTGAGAGGGACACGAACGATTGGATCCGCTGCCCTTGAGCTTGCTTATATTGCAAGCGGCAGAAGTGACGCATATGTCACGTTAAGGCTTGCGCCATGGGATTATGCAGCGGGCTGCGTACTGCTTGATGAAGTAGGGGCTGTTTACTCAAATATTCACGGAGAACGTCTTACGTTCCTAGATAAAAACAGCATAGTCGCCGGAAATCGATCCATTTGTGAAAAAATCTTGCATGATTACATAAAAGGAAGCGGAAATAAAAAATAAACAGAATCACTTCATGAGAATGAAGTGATTTTTTGTTTTTCCTGAAACTTTTTGGTAAGGCGAATGTCTATACGAATGAGGCCTTAATTTTATGTAAAGGATTGTGTATCAATGTTGGATTTGTTTAGTGATTTATCGCTCCATTTTGAAAGGTATTTTATTTTAAATGAGTATAGTATCCGCATCATTCAATGGTGTGTACTTGGACTATTTGTTCTTTTCATGACACTTCCGCTATGGAAAGAAAAGAAGAGTGGTTATGTATTTTATGCTGGAATCGTATTAAGAGTTGTTCTGCTTGGCGGAATGACAGTTGAAATGATCCACCAAGTCCTAGCTAGACAGTATACGATCGAAACATTTGAAGTGCTGACAGATTTCATGCAATTTCTCATTTATGGGTATGTTTTGCTTGCATCACTGTACTATGTGATTACTCTTCCTTATTTAAAAAATAAAGGCATGTTTTTTGCTTTTGATTTATCTGTATTACTTCTGCCTTTATGTCAAACCGTGTTTATTGTGTTTGCTGAAAGCAAAAAGTTCTTTCTTAGCGGTGATATGGGGCTAGTATGGAGAGATCTGATCACCATTTTGGTTATGGCTGGCTTTGCTGCTTTAGTACTGCATCTTTTCTTTCGCTTGTTTTGGCACTGGAAGTGGAAGGAATTGCTGTTGTTCTATGGCCTAATTTTCGCAGCCCTGCTTTATATTTTTTATCCTTCTATTTCGAAGTATGAACTTCAATCTACATTTAAATCGATTGTCATTTTAGCTGCAGCAGCAGGAAGCTTTATGACGATTTATTTGTTATCTGCTTTACTGCGGGACAAGGTGAGATTAAGGCAGTGGGGCGCTGGTTGTATAGCTGTCTTTTTTCTGCTATTACTCAATCCGATTATCAATATCCCTCATACCATGTTCCAATTCACCAAAACGGAACTGGTAGATACTTTCTCGGAAGAATATCGCCCTTTATCAGCAGCAAGTGCAAAAGTATTTGCTTCAAAGTTTGTACCGGAGAATCAATCGCTGTATTTAAATGCTAGTCATCAGCCTATCCCTTATCATTACGTGTTTGCAGATGATCAGTATGAAGTGAATATTTCTCCGTTTACAGGTGAATTAAGCGAATATTCTTATCGAGGTCGTGTAGAGGGAAAGGAACTGACCGATAAAGAATATAGGCAAAAGACCATTGAATTTTTCGAAAGAAGCGGAAGGTCAATAGATCTCAATCGCATTCAATTGACTGTACAAAAAGAGGACGGAGAGACGGACGTTCTACTTCTGCCAAAAATGTCTCAGAATGAAGAGGACAGTTTAGCGTCTGCCACCTGGAAAAAAGGGACGCTTCGACAAGCGCAATACGAAAACGCCATCTTTCAATTAAAGGATATAGACGGAATTCATTTAACAAAAATGGATATAAAAAACAGGATCAACAGTATTTATCAAAATTTAAATCTAAAGACGCCAGTATATCAAATCACAGGCATTGATGATTTTTATTATGATTGGCAGCATGAAGTGAGGGTCACAACAAAAGATCAATCGGAGTTTGTGTTTAATGGCTCATCAAAAGAAGTTATCAGCTTTAAGCTGTCAAAAGCGATTCTTCAACAGAAAAAAGGGAACATCAGCGATAAAGATTTGTTAAAGATCATAGGGAAAACGCCAAAAGACATAAGAAAAGAAACAGGCACTAGTGAAAGCAAACAATATACATTTAACCACTCCTCTCATGTCGTCAATTTATTTAAAGGGGATGATGGAATTGAGTTGAGAGTGCAATCGCAATCAGCTTCTTCTATCCCGCACGTAGTTTCTAATCAAGATCGGGAGGACGTCTATCAGCAAGTACTTAAAAGGTATAAACCATATACGATCTATAAAAAGCAAATAAAACCTGTGAGAATGATCGACAAAGAAGGGAACATCGACATTTCATGGCTTGTCATCATACAAACCTTCGGATCAAATGAGCATAAAATCTATGAAGTGAATGGACGAACAAAAGAGGTGCATCGTTTTGACAGATAAAGAAAAACAAGCCATCTTTCAAGACTTATATGAACTGTATCAAGAAGGGGATCTGGGAGGCGAGGCAGCTAGCTGGATGAAGGCACACGAACAGCAATTTCAGCATGTGGCCGCGGGAAGAAAGCAGTCTTCAGCGCCGATGGAAAGCCATAATGACTATGACGAGTTAAAACGTATGAAAGGGTTTATTTACTCGTTATACTTCTTTTTTATCGTTTTATCGATTTGGATGACTGTGTGGTTTTATTTTTGATGTCCAGACCAGCCGACCAAATTGAAAAAATCTATGAAGAATATTTTCAGGAAATCACCAAATATTTATATCGCCGGACGGGAAATATGGAAACGGCCAAGGACCTTGCGCAGGACGTATTTATGAAGGCTCTGCATGGGTTGTCCTCCTTTAAGGGACATTCAAGTATAAAAACATGGCTTTATACCATTGCGTATCACACATTTGTGAATGATTATCGCCGAAAAGTAAAATGGACTTTTACGAACGTAGAGGAAATGGATTTCTTAGAGCAGCAGTCGTTCACGACACCAGAAGATCACATTGAAAAACAAGCTGATATAGAAAGGCTGTGGCATCATATTTATCAGCTGAAGGATTCCTACCGGGAGGTCCTCATTTTAAGAGATATTCAAGAATTGTCATATGAAGAAGTAGCTGAAATTTTAAATTGGACTTTATCTAAAGTCAAAACAACCCTTCATCGAGCCAGATTAGAGCTGAAGCGAATGCTACATTGTGAGGAGTTCAATAAATGAGCTGTTATTTGATTGAAGAATTGTTACCACTTTATATAGAGGGAGACACAAGTGCAGAAACAAATAAAATTGTTGCAGAGCACTTACAATCCTGCGAGAGCTGCCAACACCTTTATCACGAAATGAAAGAGCCAATAACCCTTATACAAACTCCTGATCTCATGCCATATATAGATGAAAAGGAAGAAAGAAGAAAATTTGAAAAGCGCTACTATGGCAAGCTGTTATATCGAGCAAGTATCGCATTTGGTATAGGATACGCCATGATGATCATTCTTTATTGGCTGAAATAAAAAACCCCCATCTGGATAAACCAGGTGGGGGTTTTTCTGAGCTTAGCTTAATTTTTCTTTCGCAATTTGAACTGCATCATAAAACGTTTTTAATTGCTCTTGAGGAATTTTCTTAAGCATTTGGTTGAAAACAAGTAATTCAGTAGAGCTGAATCCAAGACCTTTTGCGATTTTTGAATCAATCACAACGTTTCCTTTTTTGTCTAGAACAAGGGCATCACCAGCAAGATCAGCAATTCTGATCACTGATTTGAAAAGCTTTTCGAATTTAGCCGCTTCTTCTTTTGTAAGACCAAGTTCAACAGCTTTTGCTGCATCAAAAACCAATTTCCCTTTTTCGTTTTTAGTGATGCTTTCACTGAAAACGATTGTAAGAACAGCTGCGCGATCTAAGAATTTCTCAGCAGTCGCCGCTTCTTCTTCAGTTAGTCCGAGCTCAACAGCTTTTTTCACATCAAATGTGTAGTTGTTGTCTTCCTCAACAAATGAATTGATGAGAATGTTGATGACACGCTCGTTTTTCTCCAATAATTCTTTAATGATTTGCTGCTGTTCAAAAGGAATGCCTTTGAAAGTTGCAGCGCTTGCTTGCCCAGGAGCTACTGTTGTGAAAGTAAGAATAATAGCTAAAGCGAAAAATACAACAGAGCTGAGCGATTTGCTCAAAAACTTCTTCATGCTTCTTTTCTCTCCCTTTTCTGTTAAATTTTGTTGCAAGAACAGCATACCATGAGAAACTTTGTGGAAGAATAGGAAAATTGTAACTTTCTGTTTGATTTTGGAGAACTATAAAAGTTCTTGTCGAATTATGGAGAGGTTCAGATTGCTTACTTTTGTCAATTCTCAATAGATGTTTTTGTATGTGACGCAAGCTTTCATAGGTGATTTGTCTTGTTTTTACTCAAAATAAAAAGCCTTCTACATATAGAATGTAAAAGGCTTTTACCTAATTTTATGATTGCACGTTTAATTTTCTTTTTAATGTAAATCCTGTACCCATGAAAATCATGGCGAATACAATGCTTAGACATATGCCCAGTATGTTTTTTTCTGCAAGAGTTACCCCAATAAACGCCATACTGACAACTGCAAGTAATGCACATAATAATAGAAGCCATTTGATTTGTTTCATAATGTCCCCATCCCTTTTTTTAGAGTTAATATAAGTTTACAGAAAAACGATCGGCATTTAAAGGGGATTGTGATATAATATGAAAGTTATCTAATTATTTTAGGAGATGAAAATGTGAAACTTCGAAAAGACCTTCGCAACATCGCAATTATTGCCCACGTTGACCATGGTAAAACGACGCTTGTTGACCAATTGCTCCATCAAGCTGGTACTTTCCGTGCGAATGAAAATATCGCTGAGAGAGCCATGGATTCAAATGATTTAGAGCGAGAGCGCGGTATTACGATTTTAGCTAAAAATACTGCGATAAATTATAAAGATACACGCATTAATATTTTAGATACACCAGGACACGCCGATTTCGGTGGTGAAGTTGAGCGTATCATGAAAATGGTAGATGGTGTACTCCTCGTTGTGGATGCTTATGAAGGCTGTATGCCTCAAACACGCTTTGTGCTGAAAAAAGCACTTGAGCAAAACTTAACACCAATCGTTGTCGTCAATAAAATTGACCGCGACTTTGCTCGTCCGGCTGAAGTAGTCGATGAAGTGATTGACTTGTTCATTGAATTGGATGCAACAGAAGAACAGCTTGAGTTCCCAGTTGTCTATGCATCAGCAATCAATGGTACAGCAAGTAACGATGCGAGCAAACAAGATGAAAACATGGAATCCTTGTTTGAAGCTATTGTGAACCATATTCCTTGCCCGGTTGATAACCATGAAGAGCCGCTTCAATTCCAAGTGGCGCTACTTGATTACAATGATTATGTTGGCAGAATTGGAATTGGCCGTGTATTCAGAGGAACAATGCAAGTAGGACAGCAGGTAGCCTTGATGAAAGTCGACGGCACTGTGAAACAATTCCGTGTAACAAAGATCTTTGGTTTCCAAGGGTTAAAACGAGTGGAAATCAACGAAGCGAAAGCGGGAGATCTTGTCGCTGTATCTGGAATGGAAGACATCAACGTAGGTGAAACGGTTTGTCCGGTAGAACACCAAGAGGCACTTCCAATCCTTCGTATTGATGAGCCGACACTTCAAATGACGTTTGTTGTAAACAACAGCCCATTTGCAGGCCGTGAAGGAAAATACGTGACATCACGTAAAATCGAAGAGCGTTTAGAGCAGCAGCTTCAAACAGACGTCAGTCTTCGTGTGGACCCAACTGATTCACCTGATGCTTGGGTTGTTTCTGGACGCGGAGAACTTCACTTATCCATTCTCATTGAGAATATGAGACGTGAAGGATTTGAATTACAAGTATCGAAGCCAGAAGTTATTGTAAAAGAAGTTGATGGTGTTCGATGTGAGCCTGTTGAGCGCGTTCAAATTGATGTACCAGAAGAGCATACTGGCTCTGTTATGGAATCAATGGGTGCAAGAAAAGGTGAAATGATTGACATGATCAACAATGGTAACGGTCAAGTTCGCCTGATCTTTACAGTGCCATCACGTGGTTTAATTGGATATACAACTGAATTTCTTTCATTAACTCGTGGTTTTGGTATTTTGAACCATACGTTTGACAGCTACCAGCCAATGCAGTCTGGTCAAGTCGGCGGACGCCGTCAAGGTGTACTTGTTTCAATGGAAACAGGTAAAGCGACTGCTTACGGAATCCAAGGTGTTGAAGAGCGCGGTGTGATCTTCGTTGAGCCAGGTACTGAAGTATACCAAGGCATGATTGTTGGGGAGCATAACCGTGAGAACGACCTTGTTGTGAACGTAAGCCGTATGAAACAACAAACAAACGTACGTTCAGCGACGAAAGATCAAACGGTTAGCATGAAAAAACCTCGTATTATGTCACTTGAGGAATCTCTTGAGTACTTGAATGAAGACGAATACTGTGAGGTTACACCTGAATCCATTCGTCTTAGAAAGAAAATTTTAGACAAAAACGAACGTGAGAAAGCAGCGAAGAAGAAAAAGCTAGCAGGATTATCTTAATTCCATGAAGAATTAAAAAGATAGAACCCTGAAAGATAAGGGGAGGGAATCTTTTTGAATGATCAGGAAGTAAGTGAAAATCTATCCTTTTTCGCGATGCTGTTTCGTGTCGATGAAAATCCGCAAACAGGGATGTGGCTCCTATATGGCACCATCCTTGTTTTAGCGATTATTGTTTTTAAGCTCGGCTTTGCAAGACGTTTACCGATTTTAAAAGCGCTCGTGATTTATTTGTTTTTGATTTTTGGCTGCACGTTTCTCACATTTCTAGGAATCTTCCTGCCAGTAGCGGAAGGCCTTGTTGTGGCAGCTGCCATTTTGATTATTTATAAAATACGGCTGCATCGTGCGAAAAAAGAAGGAACAGTCAATACGTAAAAAAAGACCTGAACATGTGTCAGGTCTTTTTTTATGTCTTTTGTTCTTTCTTTCCTTTTTTCTTCTTTTTCTCTTTTGTCGCAGGATCCTGATAAAGAGAGAATCTGCCGGTTTTGATGCGAGCTTCTGTCTTTATTTTAATGCGTTCTTGGCAGTCATCGCACATATATGTATGAATTGGCCGGTTTCTTAACCGTTTCGCAACGAGTGTATCATCATCAATGGTTTCAAGCTTTTCACATAATGAGCACTTCACTCTCATCATTTTCACCTCACTTTATTGCATTTATTATAGCATGTTTTCCAGCCACTTAAAATCAGCGTAGAAAAAGGCTTATATCACAGGAGATATAAGCCGTTCTCATCATTTCTTTTGATTCATATGATGATTTGATTGGTCGTTTTGATTTTTTTCTAACTGCTTTTGATCTTGTTCTTTGAGCTGATTATTCGGATCATTTGTCGGATCCTTTTCGTTACGGTCGATCTCATTTTTCGGCATCTCTGGCATCACGCGGCCGACAATGGCAGCTAGTTCATCCATAATACCGCTTACAGGACGGCCTGCTTGAATTTCTTTGCCCATTTCTTTTAAACGGCTGACTGTATCCGGATCAGCAACCACAACAGCATTTGCACCTTCCGGGTCATTTCTCAGCGCTTTTGCAACTGAATATTTAATGGTTTCTACTTTGCTTCTATCTAAATCATCTTTTACATCAATACCAACAACAGCATAGCGTCCGATGACGATTGCCGTTGCATCATTGACATCTGCTACGTGCTCTGTCACATTGACAAGATGCTGCGCAACATCTGTGGATGGGCGGGCTTGATTTGTCTTTTTCTTCGATGAGTCTGATACCCGTACTAAGTGCTGGCGTCCATCTTGCTTGTCCAGCGCCTCTGGCTTTTCCTGCTGCTGGCAAGCGCCTAACAGAATAATCGTTTGAATCATGAATAATGTTAAAAATAGTCGCATCTATATTCCCTCCTTCACAAACTGCATGATTTATTTTATTGTTGAATTAACCTTCTAACTTTATTCATGAAAACATATATTTTAACAATCGTTTTGGGAAAGACAAGGATGAATGAAACCCCGATCAGGAGGCGAAGGACCTGAGTAAAATTTATGTATTAGACACAAATGTGTTATTACAGGATCCGAATTCAATCTTTTCATTTGAAGACAACGAGGTCGTCATTCCGGCCGTTGTGTTAGAAGAAGTAGACTCGAAAAAGAGATACATGGACGAGGTTGGGCAAAACGCTCGGCGCGTCTCACGTTTAATCGACGGTTTGAGATCGAAAGGGAAACTCCATGAAAAAATTACGCTAGAGTCAAAAGGAACGCTGCGCATCGAGCTGAATCATCGCTCTTTCCATGAACTTCAAGAAATTTTTATTGAAAAAACGAACGATAATCGGATATTGGCTGTCGCGAAAAATTTAAGCTTAGAGGAAGAAACAAAGCCTCACGGACGGCCAGTTATTTTGGTCAGTAAAGATGTCTTAGTCCGGGTAAAGGCAGATGCTATAGGCCTCCAAGCTGAAGACTTCTTAAGTGACCGTGTGCTGCAAAACGAAGACATTGATAACGGCTATCATGAGCTCTATATTCCGACGGAGCAATTGAATACATTTTATAAGCAAAGCCAATTGCCGATAAAAGAAGTCACGAGTGTACCATTAAACCCTCATCAGTTTGTCATTATGAAGGGGAATGAAGGCGGCTCTGCTTTAGGAATGCTTGATCAAAAAGCAGAGAATGTGAAACGGCTCGTTTATGATCAAGAGCATGTTTGGGGAATTCGTCCGAAAAATGTTCAGCAGACGATGGCACTAGAGCTACTATTGCGCCGTGATATTCCGCTCGTGACATTGATCGGAAAAGCGGGAACTGGTAAAACACTCCTTGCACTGGCTGCTGGATTAATGCAGACAGAGGATCTCGGCATGTTTAAAAAACTGATCGTCGCCCGTTCAATTGTTCCTGTCGGCAAGGACTTAGGCTACTTGCCAGGTGAAAAGGAAGAGAAACTCAGACCATGGATGCAGCCGATCTATGACAATTTAGAATTTTTATTTAATACAAAAAAACCTGGTGAACTTGATGCGATTTTGGCGGGAATTGGTTCGATTCAAGTGGAAGCTTTAACGTATATCCGCGGAAGAAGTATCCCTGATCAATTTATTATCATTGATGAGGCGCAGAATTTAACGAAACACGAGGTGAAAACATTATTAACGCGAGTCGGAGAGGGAAGTAAAATTGTGCTAATGGGAGACCCAGAGCAGATCGATCATCCTTATTTAGACAGCTTAAATAATGGGCTTACGTATGTCATTGAGCGGTTCAAAGGACAGCAAATATCTGGACATGTCAAGCTTGTCAAAGGAGAAAGGTCTGGACTTGCACAGCTTGCAGCTGATTTGCTATAGTCCAGACCCTCTGTCTTATGTAATGATGAGCTCTTTGACACCTTTTATCGGCTGAGTGAGGTTGGACTGATCCGCGAAATAAACGTGGATTGGTCCTTCTTCAGTCATAGGCTTCCCATTTTGGCTGAAGTGTGCAATGCTTTCCATTGCCTGAGAAAGCGGAACAGCAATTGTCCCTGTATCTGTGACAAATTCGCATGTGTCTGCATGTTCAAGCGGTTCTGCATTTTTCAGCATATCACCAAGCTTCATTCCGAAGCTGCCTGTGACGAGTCTTTCCTTTTCATACTTCTTCTCTGTTTTTAAAGTGGGTGGAAGTGTTTGCCCTTCTCTGATCACCCGCTCTTGGTCAAGCTCCTGATCCAGCTGACTTTCTTCGTTTGCTGTACTTTTTTCAAAAAATGAATCCATTAAAAATTTACGGTCATCAAAAATCCATACACTTGGATCAATGGTGATCTTGTACTTTACGTTCCCCTTAATTTGAATGATGCTCATGTTCAAGACAACCCCTTTCCACCATAAATTATAGAAGTTTTCGCCTGCTTTGTCACTTTCATAAACATGCATCTCCTTGTACACACTAATCTTACATGAAAGATAGGGAGGATATTGGGCATGGCATGTCGCGACAATGAAGAGCTTCAGCGATTTGTAGAAGAAGCAAAAAAAGTGGCCAAAGATGGCAAAGTAGCATCCTATATTCCCGCTCTCGCCAAAGCGGATCAGACGGATTTATCTGTGGCTGTGTATCATGTGAGTAATACTTGCCACTCGGCAGGAGATGTAGATAAACGCTTTACCCTGCAAAGTATTTCAAAAGTATTAGCCCTTGCGCTCGTACTCTCAGAAGAAGGGCCAAAAAAAGTTTTTCAATTTGTTGGACAAGAGCCTACAGGTGACCCGTTTAATTCAATGATTAAGCTGGAAACAGCAAGTCCGAATAAGCCGCTGAATCCAATGATTAATGCAGGAGCGCTTGCAGTCACAAGCTTAATAAGAGGCGCGACGCCGCAAGATCAGCTAAACCGCCTGCTTGGCTTTATTAGAGAGCTTGCAAATGACAAAAGCATTACATACTGCAAGGAAACAGCCGCATCCGAATTTGAGACATCAATGATTAACCGGGCTATGTGCTATTATATGAAGCAATATCATATTATTAGAGGGAACGTAGAAGAGGTCATGGACGTGTATACGAAACAATGTGCCATCATGATGAACAGCTTAGATTTGGCGAAAATTGCTTGTGTTTTTTCATTAGATGGCAGACATCCAGAGACGGGGCAGCAAATTCTTTCAAAAGATGTCGCTAGAATTTGTAAAACCTTTATGGTGACGTGCGGCATGTACAATGCAAGCGGGGAGTTTGCCATTAATATCGGCATACCCGCTAAAAGCGGTGTTTCAGGCGGGATTATGGGAGCGGCTCCATATGATTTTGGGATCGGAATTTTTGGCCCTGCACTGGATGAAAAAGGGAATAGTATTGCTGGGATTAAGCTGCTTGAGCTCATGAGTGAAAAATATGAGATGAGCATCTTTTAATGATGAATGTCTTCTTTTTATTTTTACAAAGCGAACTGTACAAATCTGCTTGCAATTTTGGGCGTTTCGCTTTATGATAAATAGAAGAATTAGGTACTCGCCTGGGGAACGGAGGGATACTTTTGGCGTCAGAAATTTTAGTCGATCATCGGCAAAAAGCACTGGCTTTATTAAAATTGGATGCAGATAAAATTTTAAAATTGATCCAAGTGCAAATGGACAACTTAACGATGCCGCAATGTCCTCTTTATGAAGAGGTTTTAGATACTCAAATGTTCGGATTATCGAGAGAAATTGATTTCGCTGTCCGGCTTGGATTAGTTGATCAACATGAAGGTAAGAAACTACTCGATAAACTTGAGAGAGAGCTTTCCGCACTTCATGATGCGTTCACAAAAAAATAACGATTGAAAACTCAAACTTCCACAACTAAGTTTGAGTTTTTTTGTCCTCTATTTTCTTTTGATGGATTGACGGCAAACGGACTTGATTCTTTCATGAATGACGAACAATATAAAAGAGGTAAAACGGGATCAAACGGAGAAAATGTAGTAGAATAAGAACAGCTAAGAAGATATCAAGCAGTAGAAACAGACGTTAGGAAGAGGATTATATGTTAAAGAGAATGCTAAAATCGTATGACTACTCATTATTGTTCGCCATTATCTTAATCAGCGCATTCGGTTTGGTTATGGTGTATAGCTCAAGTATGATTACATCTGTTATCAGATACGATGCCGCGCCAGATAACTTTTTTAAGAAACAGCTCTTATTTATGATTGTTGGAGCAGCCATCTTGATCTTTACAGCATTAGTTCCATATCAGCTGTTTTCAAATAAGAAATTCCAGATTGGTATGCTGCTGCTTTCAGTTTTTTCCCTCATCTATGTATATTTTGGCGGTCATATTGCAGGGAACGCAAGAAGCTGGATCAAATTAGGACCTTTTAGTCTTCAGCCAGCTGAATTTGTGAAGATTGTCGTCATCATCTATCTTGCTGCGGTGTATGCCAAAAAGCAGCATTATATTGATCATATTTTAAGAGGTGTTACGCCTCCGATCGTGATTGTCTCTATCCTATGCGGATTTATCATTTTGCAGCCAGACTATGGGACAGCCTTTATCATTGGCATGATTGCCCTTGCGATGATTTTATGCTCAGGTTTTAGCGGCAAAACGCTAGCGAAGCTGCTCGCGCTATTTAGTGCAGTAATGGTCGTTGTGACCCCATTTATTATTCTTTTTTGGGATAAAATTTTCACGCAAAATCGTCTCGGACGTTTTGAGAGTTTCCAAGATCCATTTAAAGATGCAGGGGCTACTGGGCATCAATTGATTAATTCATATTATGCCATTGGATCAGGCGGCTTTTTTGGACTCGGTCTAGGAGAAAGCGTTCAAAAGTACGGGTATCTTCCAGAACCGCACACAGACTTTATCATGGCAATTATCTCAGAAGAGCTTGGTTTTTTCGGCGTGTTTTTCGTTATCGCTCTTCTTGGTTTCATCGTCGTGAAAGGTTTTTATATTGCGAGAAAGTGTGAAGATCCGTTTGGAAGTTTGCTTGCAATAGGAATTTCCTCCATGATTGCGATCCAAACTTGTATCAATTTAGGCGGTGTTTCAGGTCTTATTCCGATCACTGGGGTAACACTTCCGTTTATCAGCTACGGAGGATCGTCCATCATTTTACTTAGCATCTGTATGGGCATGCTGCTGAATATCAGCATGTTTACTGAATATAAAGAGCGTTACAAAAAGAAAAAATCAATGAGCAAACCATCGGTTGAAAAAAATGGATTGCAGAAAACTTTGAATCTTTAGAAAACAAAAGTGTACAGTTTTCATTTCTTCCTTTATTATAGAGTACATATAAAATTTTAAGGGATATGGAGGAGTGAGAATGTCACAGAGAACAATTCAAAAGGTTCTAGTTGCAAACAGAGGGGAAATCGCTATCAGAGTCTTCAGGGCCTGTACGGAGCTCAACTTACGTACAGTGGCCATTTATTCCAAAGAAGACTCTGGCTCTTATCATCGCTATAAAGCAGATGAAGCATATCTAGTTGGAGAAGGAAAGAAACCGATTGATGCCTACCTTGATATCGAGGGGATCATCGAAATTGCAAAACGAAATGACGTGGATGCGATTCATCCAGGCTACGGATTTTTATCCGAAAACATTCATTTTGCAAGACGATGCGAAGAGGAAGGCATTCAATTTATCGGTCCAACTTCTCAGCATTTAGATATGTTTGGAGATAAAGTAAAGGCTAGAGAAGAAGCGAAAAAAGCTGGTATTCCAGTCATTCCAGGAAGTGACGGACCAGTTGATTCGGTCGAAGAAGTCGAAAAATTCGGTGAAGAATACGGTTACCCGTTTATTATTAAAGCTTCACTAGGCGGCGGCGGCCGGGGTATGCGGATTGTCAGATCAAAAGAAGAGCTGAAGGAAGCCTATGACCGTGCGAAGTCAGAGGCAAAAGCTGCTTTTGGAAATGACGAAGTATACGTTGAAAAGCTGATTGAGAATCCAAAACATATTGAAGTGCAGGTGATTGGTGACAATCACGGCAATATCATTCATTTATATGAGCGTGACTGCTCTGTTCAAAGGCGGCATCAAAAGGTCATTGAAGTGGCGCCAAGTGTGTCTCTAACAGATCAATTGCGTGAAGACATTTGCGAAGCAGCTGTCAAGCTGGCCCAGAATGTATCGTACATTAATGCTGGGACTGTAGAATTCCTTGTTGCAAATGGAGAGTTTTACTTTATTGAAGTTAATCCAAGGGTGCAGGTAGAACACACGATCACAGAAATGATCACAGGTGTTGATATCGTCCAAACCCAAATTCTTGTTGCAAAGGGGCATAACCTTCACAGCAAAGAAGTTGGTATTCCAAAGCAGGAAGATATCTTTACGCACGGCTTTGCCATTCAATCAAGGGTCACAACAGAAGATCCTCTCAATGACTTTATGCCAGACACAGGAAAAATTATGGCCTACCGTTCAGGTGGGGGATTTGGTGTACGTCTTGATACAGGGAACAGTTTCCAAGGTGCGGTCATTACACCTTATTACGATTCACTATTGGTCAAGCTGTCCACATGGGCGCTCACATTTGATCAAGCGGCTGCTAAAATGGTCCGAAATTTACAAGAATTCAGGATTCGTGGGATTAAAACAAACATCCCATTTCTTGAAAACGTAGCTAAGCATAAGAAGTTCTTAAAAGGAGAATACGATACATCGTTTATCGACTCAACGCCAGAGCTATTTAATTTTCCTAAGCAAAAAGACCGCGGAACGAAGATGTTAACTTATATTGGTAACGTTACCATTAATGGGTTCCCTGGTATTGCTGAGAAAAAGAAGCCTCATTTTGACAAGCCAGACGTACCGAAGCTTCCTCTCAATCAAGAGATCCCGTCTGGGACAAAACAATTGTTAGATACGCATGGACCTGAAGGACTTGCCAACTGGGTGAAAGAACAAAATAACGTCCTTTTAACTGATACAACCTTTAGAGATGCGCATCAGTCTCTGCTTGCGACACGCTTCAGAACTCATGATTTAAAGAAAGTTGCCCAGCCAACAGCAGGTTTATGGCCAGAGCTGTTTAGTATGGAAATGTGGGGCGGGGCTACATTTGATGTCGCGTACCGTTTCTTAAAAGAAGATCCGTGGGAACGATTGAAAGAGCTTCGTCAAGAAGTGCCAAACACACTGTTCCAAATGCTATTAAGATCATCAAACGCTGTCGGATATACAAACTATCCGGATAATGTGATCAAAGCATTTGTAAAAGAATCTGCCGAGGCAGGCATTGACGTGTTCCGTATTTTCGACAGCTTAAACTGGGTCAAAGGCATGACGCTTGCCATTGATTCTGTTCGGGAATCAGGCAAAGTGGCAGAGGCGGCCATTTGTTATACGGGGGACATCCTTGATCCGTCTCGTCCCAAATATGATCTTGGATACTATGTATCTCTTGCGAAGGAGCTTGAATCTGCAGGCGCACATATTTTAGGTATTAAAGATATGGCGGGGTTATTAAAACCGCAGGCTGCCTATGAGCTAGTCTCTGCTTTAAAAGATGAGCTTACAATCCCTATCCATCTTCATACGCATGACACGAGTGGAAATGGACTGTTCACCTATGCAAGGGCGATTGATGCAGGTGTTGATATTGTGGATGTTGCCGTCAGCTCTATGGCAGGACTCACATCGCAGCCAAGTGCAAGCTCACTTTATTATGCTTTAGATGGACATGAAAGAAAGCCAGACATGAACGTCCAATCTGTCGAACGCCTTTCTCAATACTGGGATTCCGTCAGAAAATACTATCATGAATTCGAAAGCGGCATGAATTCGCCTCATACAGAAATTTATGAGCATGAAATGCCTGGCGGTCAATATAGTAACTTGCAGCAGCAGGCGAAAGGTGTCGGTCTTGGTGAGCGCTGGAATGAAGTAAAGGAAATGTATAGACGTGTGAATGACATGTTTGGTGATATTGTAAAGGTAACACCATCTTCTAAAGTAGTTGGAGATATGGCACTTTATATGGTGCAAAATGATCTAACAGAAGAAGATGTCTATGAAAAAGGCGCAACATTAGACTTCCCGGATTCTGTTGTGGAATTATTTAAAGGCTATTTAGGCCAGCCGCATGGCGGATTCCCAGAAAAACTGCAAAAGCTGATTTTAAAAGGGGAAGAGCCTCTTACTGTCAGACCTGGTGAGAAGCTGAAGCCAGTGGACTTTGAAGACATTAAGAAGCAGTTCAAAGAATCTCATGACCTGACATTAACAGAGAAAGACGCAATTGCGTATGCCTTATATCCGAAAGTCTTTTCTGAATTTGTCCAAACAGCAGAAAGCTACGGTGACATCTCTGTTCTTGATACACCAACGTTCTTCTACGGGATGAGACTTGGAGAAGAGATTGAGGTAGAAATCGAAAAAGGAAAAACCCTTATTGTCAAACTCGTATCAATTGGCGAACCGAATCCAGATGCCACAAGAGTTCTTTACTTTGAGTTAAATGGCCAGCCGCGTGAAGTGGTGATTAAGGATGAAAGCATCAAATCCTCCGTTCAAGAAAAAATGAAGGCGGACCGCTCGAATCCAAATCACATCGCCGCGTCGATGCCAGGCACTGTCATTAAAGTACTCGTGGAAAAAGGGCAAAAAATTTCACAAGGTGAGCATTTGATGATCAATGAAGCCATGAAAATGGAAACGACTGTACAAGCCCCATTTTCTGCGGTCGTAGATGAAATACATGTGACGAATGGAGAACCGATTCAAACAGGTGATCTGCTCATTGTATTAAAGCCTGAATAAGAAGTGAGACACATCCACCGTGATGTGTCTTTTTCTTGAGCGCATTAAAATGTGCAGCAGCAAGTGAGAGTGATTACACTATAGAGTGAGGTGAAGAAGGTTGGACAAAATTGTTGTGATTTGGTTTCGCCGGGATATGCGATTAGATGATCATATCGCCTTATCAAAAGCGATCACATATGCAAAAAAACACGAGTACAAATTATTTGCTCTTTATCATCTAGATCCATTTTTTACTGAAATGGACCTCGATTTAAACAACGAACATTTTTTTCAAAACGTGGCGCATTTCGTCAAGGAAGCAAGAGAATCTCAAATGTATGTTCACCTTCTCTATGGAGATGTCTTGCGTGCCTTTCAGCAAGTTATCGATGTGTATGACATCAAAGCGGTCTTTTTTAATGAAGATCAAGTGGGAATCGGACAAAGGCGTGACCATCACGTAACCGATTTTTTAGAAAAGATGGGCATTCATGTGTCAAAATGGCAAGATACACACCTTCACGGGGCGCATGATATTTTAAAAGCGGATGGCACTCATTATCAAGTGTTTACTCCATACTATCAATCATGGCGAAAGCAAGAGAAGCAGCCTGTGATAAAAGTTGACAAATCATTTCTCAGCAGCGCTCATACGATTTGTGATGAGTCACTTTCGCATGAAGGGAATGACAAACTACGCAGCATGATCAAGAAATTCTCAAGGAAATTTGATCAAATCGGCTCACACAAAGCGATGAACACGCTGCATGACTTTATCCAAAAAAGACTAACGCGTTATCATGGGAAACGGGATATTCCATCTGTTTTTGGAACGAGCAAGCTGTCTCGTTTCTTAAAAACAGGTGCCATTTCGATTCGAACGATTTTTCATGCGGTTCATGAGGAAGTGCTGTTTGAAGACGAGGGCAGTGAAACCTTTATCAAAGAGCTGGCATGGCGAGATTTTTACCATATGATTTATGCTCATTATCCAGAGATGAAAGAAAAAGAAATCAATTCGGCGTTTCAAGGAATGAAATGGAATGAAGATGAGACGCTGTTTAACGCATGGTGTAAAGGTGAGACAGGCTTTCCCCTCGTTGATGCAGGGATGCGGCAGTTAAATGAGGAAGGCTGGATGCATAACCGTTTAAGAATGGTCACCGCCTCATTTTTAACAAAGGACTATTTGATTGATTGGAGAAAGGGAGAAGCGTATTTTGCAAAAAAGCTTGTGGATTATGATGAGGCTTCGAATATCGGAGGATTTCAGTGGGCAGCTTCTGTTGGGACAGACGCCGTTCCATACTTCCGTATTTTTAACCCAACGACTCAGTCAAAGAGATTTGATCCGAGCGGGGAATATATTAGAAGATATGTACCAGAGCTTAAGCATGTCGATGAAAAATGGATTCATGAACCAAGTAAAATGCCGATCGATGAACAACTAAAATCGAGCTGTGTACTAGGGGATACATACCCGTTGCCAACAGTTGATCACGGGGAAAGACGCAAAAAAGCCATCTCACTATTCGAAGAAGCAAAACAACAATAAAAAAATCCCCCTCTCGGCATGATAGGGGGATACAAATCTTATTTAAAGGGTTCTTTGCTTTCATATTTAAACCGGGCAATAAGTAAGCAGAAGTAGCATAGTACCCCAAACAAACAAGAAATAAAGAATGAATGAGCCAGCGCGTAACCAAGTGCAAGCTGAGAATAAACAGACATCACACCTGAAATGGCTTGAAGCGTAATCAGAATGGCTGAGATGATCCATCCATAATACAGCTGCTTCTGTTCTTTATAATGTTTCATGGCATGGAACATAGCAACAAATATCCAGACGAATAAAAGAAGCGCTGCTGCTCGGTGAGACATTTGAACCCACTGATTAAAATAAGTTGGAAGCGCACCGTCTTTTGAACAAAACGGGAAGACAGAGCAAGCAAGGCTTGACTTTGTATGTCTCACATAAGCACCCGTATAGACAACGATATACGTATACGTGATCAACCCATAAATATGGAACTGCATCTTTTTGCCGATATGAAGCGGCTTCACAAGCTTTGTTTCAGATCTGGTTGCTTCAAAGACAAGAAGGGCAAGCAGTAATACTGAAGCAAATGAAATGAGTGAAATACCGAAGTGCAGTGCCATCACAAGTGCGTTAGAACCAAATACAACGGCAAGAGCTCCTAACAGCGCTTGAAGCATTAAGAATATAATGGACATGATGACCAAAAATTTGGTTTCACGGAATACTGGACTAATTTTTTTCCAGCATAAGACCGCTAGTGCCAGAACAAGAATGGTGGAAACCCCTGTTGACATGCGGTGACTCCATTCGATGATGGAAGCGGGGTTCATTTCAGGAAAGAAACGACCGTGGCAAAGGGGCCACTGTCTACCGCAGCCAAGACCCGAACCGGTTTTCGTAACAAGCGCACCGCCAATCAGTACGATCAGCATCACAAACGTTGTGATCACGCTCAATAGCCTTAAAGCAAATTTCATCAAATTATTTCACCTTCTCTAAAAAACTTCTGATGTAAATGAAAACCTCACATGCTCTCAAGTTTAAGCCAAATGCGTGTTCTGTTGCAATTCATAATGACCAAAGTTCACAAAAAAATGATATGTTAGTTCACAAAGTTTACAGATTTAGAGTGCTTGATCTTTCTTTGACAGTCTGATAGAAATAGAGGAGAGAATATTTCATTTTGCACCGCCTTCTGAAACACACATATATCCTAATAAATTCACGAAAAGTTCACAAATAACTTCAAGTTTGTCGTTTATTATTTAATAGGATGTTTTTTTACAGCTGTTTATCTTGTATGATAGAGTTGTAATGATTTTACGTGTCATTCGTTCGTTTGAAGGTTTGGGCAAGGGAGGTTATACACATTGGCAAATTCCAAAACAGCCGCGGAAGCAGCTATTCATGGACAAATAGAAGAAACAACAGCATGGAAAGATTTTCTTGCTCTGATTAAAATGGGCATCGTCAATTCCAATTTCATTACGACATTTACTGGAATGTGGCTTGCTTTTTATTTTACAGGTATGAGTTTTCTTGGAAATCTTGATATTGTGCTGTTAACAATGATTGGTTCTTCTCTTATTATTGCCGGTTCATGCGCGATTAATAATGCGTTTGACCGTGATATTGATATATTAATGGAAAGAACAAAAACAAGACCGACGGTTACAGGTAAAATTCAGCCGGGGCAAGCGTATGCATTTGGTATTCTGCTTGTTGTATTAGGACTCATTATGCTTCTGATGACAACCGTTACATCAGCAGTGATTGGATTTATTGGGGTCTTTACTTATGCGGTTCTTTACACTATGTGGTCTAAACGCCATTACACCATCAATACAGTCATCGGAAGTGTATCTGGCGCGGTTCCGCCATTAATCGGCTGGACAGCTGTCACAGGTACAATCGACACAACGGCTTGGGTTTTGTTTATGATTATGTTCATTTGGCAAATCCCGCACTTCCTTTCACTTGCGATTAAGAAAACAGAAGATTACCGTAAGGCGGGCATTCCAATGCTGCCAGTTGTTTACGGCTTTGAAGTCACAAAACGCCAAATCATCATTTGGACAGCATGTCTTCTTCCACTTCCATTTTTCTTAGGTGGATTAGGATGGCCGATTGTTGCACTTGGTACACTGCTTAATATTGGATGGCTTGTTATTGGCCTTATGGGCTTTAAAATGAAAGACGTCATGAAGTGGTCAACGCTCATGTTCGTTTATTCATTAAATTACTTAACCATCTTTTTCGTAGCGATGATTATTATTACACTATTCTAGAGTGAAATACACTTTGATCACATCAAAACAATGGCTATATCTTATAACACAACATTTTCTAACAACTATGAAAGCCGCCTGATATTCAGTTCTATTTAGGCGGCTTTCTGTTTATACATAGATGGTATTTTGAGTAAAAACATCATTTTTTTATGAAAAGAGGAAATGTAAGTGCTTTTATAAGAGGCGGGGGTTATAGATGGGTGAGAAGTGATTTTATAAATAAGAGGTAAAAAGCGAAAGGCAAAGGAGATCAAGCAAAAGGGGTTGGGACAAATTATGATAAGAAAATGGCGTGTTTATTCACTGTTTCTCTTACTGACGCTCGTTTTGGCGGGCTGTGGTGAACCATACTTATCAACACTCAAGCCAGTTGGGGAAGTAGCAGATAAACAGTTTTTCCTAACGGTACTGAGTACACTTATTATGGTTCTTGTCGTCATTGTTGTATCGATCATTTTCTTTTACGTCATCATTAAATTCAAACGTTCTAAAGTGGGAGAAGATACGATTCCAAAGCAGGTGGAAGGGAACCGAAACTTGGAAATCACATGGACAGCGATTCCGATTCTTCTACTCATTATTCTCGTTGTACCTGTTGTGGCATACACGCTTGAACTAGGGGATACAAGCGCTATGGATAAGAAAAAACGAGATCCTGAAAAGACACTTGTTGTGAATGTAAGGGCCAGCTTATATTGGTGGGAATTTGAATACCCTGATTATGGGATTGTCACAAGTCAGGAATTGATCGTACCAACAGATCAAAAGGTGTACTTTAAGCTAAAAGCATCCGATGTCAAACACTCATTCTGGGTCCCATCGGCTGGCGGTAAAATTGATACAAACACAGATAATGAGAACAAATTTTATTTAATCTTTGACTCGAAACGAACGAAAGATGCAGGGGAATATTTCTACGGGAAATGTGCGGAGCTTTGCGGACCGTCACATGCTTTAATGGACTTTAAAGTTAAAACGCTTTCTCAAGATGAGTTCTTAGGATGGACGAAAAAAATGGCTGATTACAAGAAGCCTGAATCCACAAAAGATCTCGCTTTAGAGGGTGAAAAGCTATTTAAAGAGAAGAACTGCTTAAGCTGTCACGCAGTAGAGCCTGGTGACGAACGGCCGGAAGCAGCAAGGACAGCACCAAACCTTGCGACCTTCGGAGAGCGGACGAAAGTAGCTGGAATCAAAGACATGAACAAAGAAAATGTGAAAGCATGGCTGAAAGATCCAGAAAGCTTTAAACCAGGGAATAAGATGACAGGAACGTACCCTAAATTAAATGACTCAGAAGCAGATGCACTTTACGAGTATTTAAAAGGTCTTAAAATCGAGTAACAATTAGAGCAGATATGCAAGAGGGTATGTGATCGATGTGAAGTTTTTGTTAAGAGCTCCCGAATATGTCTCTACAACCGAGAAGTCGTCATCTGTCAGACATAGTCTGTTTAAAGGATCGTTAAGAAAGACATCTATATGAAAAGGGGCAAATGGGAGATAAGAGGGGGATTTCATGGTGAGTACAATAGCTAAAAAGCGGGGGTTTGGCGCTGTCTTATGGGATTACTTGACAACGGTTGACCACAAAAAAATTGCCATATTATATTTAGTGGCAGGGGGATTTTTCTTTTTGGTTGGCGGAATCGAAGCGATGTTTATCCGTATTCAGCTAGCCATCCCTGAAAGTGATTTTGTCAGTGCAGGGGTTTACAATGAAATCATGACGATGCATGGAACGACAATGATTTTCCTTGCAGCTATGCCGCTGTTATTTGCATTAATGAATGCGGTTGTACCAATTCAAATTGGTGCACGTGACGTAGCATTTCCGTTTGTGAATTCACTTGGTTTTTGGTTATTCTTTTTCGGAGGAATTTTCTTAAACCTTGGATGGTTTATGGGCGGAGCACCTGATGCAGGCTGGACTGCATACGCTTCGCTCACGCTGAATTCAGAAGGGCATGGAATGGATTTCTATATTTTAGGTTTGCAGATAGCGGGTATTGGTACGCTGATTGCCGGGATTAACTTTCTTGCAACGATTATTAATATGAGAGCGCCTGGGATGACGTATATGAGAATGCCGCTCTTTACTTGGACGACATTTGTCGCCTCCGCACTTATTTTATTCGCATTCCCGCCGCTGACAGCAGGGCTTGCGATGCTGATGCTTGATAGAATGTTTGACACGAGCTTTTTCAATCCAGAACTAGGAGGAAATACAATCATCTGGGAGCATTTGTTCTGGATTTTCGGACACCCAGAAGTATATATCTTGATCCTGCCGGCATTCGGAATCTTCTCTGAGATCATTCCAGTGTTTGCAAGAAAAAGACTGTTTGGCTACTCGTCCATGGTGTTCGCTACTGTATTGATTGGTTTCCTTGGATTCATGGTGTGGGCGCATCACATGTTCACAACAGGGCTTGGACCTATCGCCAATGCAATCTTTGCCGTAGCGACCATGGCAATTGCGGTGCCAACAGGAATTAAAGTATTCAACTGGCTGCTCACGATATGGGGCGGTAATGTGAAGTTTACAACGCCGATGCTTTATTCTGTTGCCTTTATTCCGTCGTTCTTACTTGGCGGGGTAACTGGGGTCATGCTTGCGGCAGCTGCAGCGGATTATCAGTTCCATGATACGTATTTTGTTGTGGCGCATTTCCATTACGTCATTATCGGCGGGGTTGTATTCGGTATTTTAGCAGGTGTGCATTACTGGTGGCCGAAGATGTTTGGAAAGATACTGAATGAGAAACTTGGAAAAATTGGCTTTGTGCTGTTTTTCATCGGTTTCCACTTAACTTTCTTTATCCAGCATTTTCTCGGTCTATGGGGCATGCCGCGCCGGGTCTTTACGTTCCTGCCAGGTCAGGGTCTCGAGCTTGGGAACTTGATCAGTACGATTGGTGCGCTGTTTATGTTTGTAGCTGTTGTGATCATGCTGATTAACATCATCTGGACAACAGCAAAAGGGGAGCGTGTATCGAGCGATCCATGGGGAGATGGAAGAACACTTGAATGGGCAGTGTCTTCGCCTCCGCCAGAATACAACTTTAAACAGCTTCCGCTTGTGAGAGGACTAGATCCATTATGGATTGAAAAAATGGATGGTAAAAAAGGAATGACAGCATCTGAACCGCTCGATGATATTCACATGCCGAATAACTCCATTTTGCCTGTCATTATCTCATTCGGTCTATTTGTGTCAGCGTTTGGTTTCATGTATCGTCAAGAGCACAGCTGGGGGCTTCCGGTGATCTTCATTGGTCTTGGCATTACGTTTGCGACCATGCTGGTTAGGTCTCTGAAAGATGATCATGGATACCATATTCACAAAGAAGATTTGACCGACGACGATGATAAAGGGGTGAAAGCATAATGGAACCACAAAAAATGACGGCGGAAACCTTTCCGGCATCTCCTGAGAAAGCCACGTTAGAAGGGAAGAATAAGTTTGTCGGGTTCTGGCTGTTTCTTGGGGGAGAAACCGTTCTGTTTGCATCGCTTTTCGCCACGTATTTGGCGCTGAAAAACTCAAATGCAGGCGGAGCAAAAACAACTGATATGTTTGACCTCACACTTGTCTTTATTGCCACAATGCTTCTATTAACGAGCAGTTTAACGAGTGTGTATGCCATGTATCATATGAAAAACTTTGCCTTTAAAAAGATGCAGCTTTGGCTTGGTATCACGGTCCTTTTAGGTGCTGGATTTTTAGGGGTTGAGATTTATGAGTTTTATCACTACGTGCATGCGTATGAATTTACGATTACCAGCTCAGCTCTTGGTTCTTCCTTCTATACACTTGTAGGAACTCACGGAGCTCACGTCGCCTTCGGACTTTGCTGGATTACCGCTCTCATGATTCGAAATATGAGACGCGGACTCGATTTATACAATGCTCCGAAATATTATGTGGCAAGTCTCTATTGGCACTTCATTGATGTTGTGTGGGTCTTCATCTTTACCGTTGTATATTTAATGGGAATGGTGGGATAAGAATGGGAAATAAAAACACAAATCAGTCCAAAGTCGACCTTGTATATCGTAAAAAGAAAAATGCCGAAGAAATGAAGCATCAGCTCATTTCTTTCGGCTTGATGATTGGATTAACATTTGTTGCGTTTTTAACGATCGCCTCAGAAGACGTTGGAAATTGGTTCGCAGTACCATTTATTTTACTGCTTGCAGGCATTCAGGTAGCTTTTCAGCTTTATTATTTTATGCACATGAACCAAAAAGGGCATGAAACACCCGCCTTGTTTCTATACTCAGGTGTGTTTGTTGCGTTTATTACCGTATTAGCCTTTTTGACCATTATATGGTGGTAAACCCGCTTTGCCCTTGAAGGAGGCGCAGCAATGGAGAACTTAGAAATATTCGGATTTCGGGCATTATGGAGCCCTTATTATTTGACTTGTATTGTGATAGCAGCTGCTCTTTATCTGCTTCTTGTGACAAAGGGGAAGCATCGTGCGACGGTGAAAGAGAAAACGTTATTTCTGACTGGGCTTGTTCTGTTATATGCTGTGAAAGGGAGCCCAATTGATTTAATGGGGCATATTATGTTTAGTGCACATATGGCGCAAATGGCGGTGCTCTATTTAGTCATCCCGCCTCTCCTTATTACAGGATTGCCTGCAGCCATTTGGGAGCGGATCATTCAAACACCAGGTATTCAAGCCATTTTCCGTTTGTTTTCCAAACCTTTAATTGCACTACTTGGGTTTAACGGCTTGTTTTCGCTGTATCACATTCCACTTGTGTTTGATTTTGTAAAAACAGATCCGTTTTACCATGCATTGATGACAGTTGTTATTTTTATCGCTGCCTTTTTCATGTGGTGGCCGCTTGTCCATAAAGTTCAAAGTCTGCCGCAGATCACAGGCATTTTGAAGCTTGGATATATCATGGCAGACGGGATATTGATGACTCCGGCCTGTGCACTCATCATGTTTAGTGAGGCACCGATCTATGCAACCTATTCTGATGCAGGTGCATGGATACAAGCACTGCATTTATGTGTGCCAAGTGATATGCTTGCAGGCCTTGCTCTCACTGGCCCTGATATGTTCCACACCTTGCCGCTGCTAGAGGATCAGCAGCTAGGTGCCATTTTGATGAAAATTATCCAAGAAATTGTGTACGGCTCTATTCTTGCTGTTGTCTTCTTTGACTGGGCAAGAAAAGAAAGAGCAAAAGATGCCGTACCAGATGCGCTTATTCCGAAATATGAATAAAAAAAGCACAGCCGACTGGCTGTGCTTTATTTCATGGCTAAAAGATCATTTTAGCCTTGTTTTATGCTTCAGCCGTCATGGCTTCTAGTTTTTCCTTCAGTTGTGCAAGTGTTTTTTTGCTTGATTGGATGAGAGACTTAGGGAATTCTTCGCCTTCGCCATATTCAACGCCATGTGGATAATAGTGTTTTCCAAGTAATGGTGTTAGAAGCTGGATGTGTGCCTTTTTGGAACCGACATCTCCTTCAGTGGCGTAGCCGGAAATTCGTAAATAAAAGGTTCCCTCTACCATGCTGTATTTTCTGTCGTACGTCACACGCTCATAATCCCATTGATCAGCTCGTACAAATCCTTCACTTTCCATAATGAAATCTAATTTATTTAAGTCAGCTGATACCTCTTCAATCCCCGTACCTTCAAACTTCACCCAAAACCCCTCCTTATAAAATTTCCCTTTACTGACAATCATAGTATGAAAGCGTTAAACTTTCAACTGTGAAAGGTATGTTCTTTTATAAGCTGGTTACAGTAATAAAGAAAATAACGGATGGAGGAATCAACGTGAAAACGAAAAAAATCAAAGATATTATGACAAAAAAAGTAGTGACATGTCAGCAAGATGACAATACGTATGAAGCAGCAGTCAAAATGAGAGATGCTGACATCGGTGCCATTCCAGTAGTTGACGGAGATCAGCTCGTTGGAATAGTGACAGACCGTGACCTTGTGCTTAGAGGCATTGCAGAAAAAAAGCCAAATTCACAGGAAGTGGGCTCGCTGATGACAAAGGAAGTACTAACAGCTGAAGAAGATGCAACGCTTGAAGAAATTGTCCGGCTCATGTCAGAGCATCAGCTCCGCCGCATTCCCGTTGTGAAAAACGGCGCATTAACAGGAATTGTCGCTCTTGGAGATTTATCTGTCGAAGATTTATCAAATGATCGCGCGGGAGATGCACTGACAGAAATCTCTCAACAGGATCAAGATCATGGACAAGGATTTCTTCATTAAGAGGGGCATATTTTAAATTCGTGTTAAATAGGCTGTATTGTCGTTGATAAATGGAGCAAGTTTTGTTTAAATGACAGTAGAAGGTACTTTTTGTACCTTGCCAATTTAACGGAGGTGTTTATTTGAAAACTGTGCTCAAAACACTCCTCATCCTCCTGATTATATCTGGAACGTACGTTCTGTTTATTCAATATGGATCTTCACCAGAAAAAGAAAACAGCAATGAGCCGAAGGTGTCTAATGAAGAAACATCTAGCGATAAGCCGATCAACATCCCAAAGAAGGGGCTCATGTCCTTTATGGGGAAATCTTCAAACGAAGTGCTTAAACAGCTGGGAGAACCAGATCGCATTGATCCTTCCGCATATGATTATGACTGGTGGATTTACAACCAATCGAAGAAGCACTATATTCAAGTAGGGGTAAAGGATAGTAAAGTGGTGACCTTGTTTGCAACAGGAGACGGACTGAATGTAGAACCATTTAAAATCGGTCAAGCCACGAGTGAAGTATTTAAGAAAACACAAATTGCACCTTACATTCATGTAGAGGATGAACAAAATTCATACCGCTTTGAATTCTCAGAAGATGATATGAATACAAGACCCACTGTGAAAGTGGGAGATGATGTGTATGTTCAGCTTTACATGGATAAGTTTGAAAGCACCCTATCAAGTATCAGGGCCTTCAACGCAGATACATTTGTGAAACAAAAGCCGTATGAGGTCGTCTACCGAGGTCAATTGGTAGAACCTGAGCCGATATCGGGCGAAAAGTGGAAAGATATCGAAACATCCAGTCAAAAACAAATTTTTGATATGACCAATATTATCCGCCATAAGTACAGCCTGCCGATCTTAAAGTGGGATGATGAAACCTCTGAAGTGGCCTTTATGCATAGTGAGGACATGAAAGAGAATCATTATTTCTCCCATGAATCTAAAAAATACGGTACGCTGAAAGACCGGTTAGAAAGAGGCGAGGTGGGCTTTCAGCTCGCAGGTGAAAACATTGCCTATAACTATGTCGATGGACCTGCAGCGGTAGAGGGCTGGCTCAATAGTGAAGGTCACAGGAAGGCGTTATTAAATAAAGATTACACGCATCTTGGCGTAGGGGTGAAAGAAAAATATTACACCCAGAATTTCATCAAGAAAACATCTTAAACGAAAGCAGCTGCATAAGTCGCAGCTGTTTTTTTGATGTTTAAAAAGAGGCTCACCAAAATAGATGCCGGTGTATATAGTATAGTAGGCATTTGTATGGGGGGTGAGGATATGACAAATAAGCAAAAACAAACATCCATTGATGAATTTAAACAATTCGTCAGACGCCATCCGAAGTTAATTCAAGAAGTGCAAACGCAAGAAAAAAGCTGGCAAAGTGTATACGAGAATTGGGTCATGTTTGGTGAGGAAGATGAGATGTGGTCACCTTACCGGCAATCGAAATCTGAAGACGCTAAAGAAGAAAAAGCCTCTAAGCCAAGTGAAGTAGGAAAAGCAGATTTTATGTCTAAAATGGTTTCTGCTGTGAAAAAAATGGACGCTGATCAAATGAATGAACAGATTAACAAAATGAGCCAGTCTATTTCCTCTTTACAAAGCTTACTCGGCCAATTTTCATCCAATGGTTCAAAGAAAGGTTCATCTGGAGGCAGTCAGCACCCATTCTCCTTCAGGAAAGATTAAGTGAAAGGGGATGCTTCTGGTGCGAAAAGAAGTACAGGAATTTGTCATGGCCGAAGAGGATCGAATCAAATTCATAAGGCAGCGTCCTCTCTGGTACAGACAGCTGACGCGACATCCTGAAAATCTATCGTCCTTTGAATTAGATAAAATGAACTTTTACGAAAAAACCATTCCTCATCGTGTAAGTCAGTTGAGCAATAGCATCCAAATGGCTGAAATGATGATTCAAATGTTCCAAGCAATGCGCAATCAAAATGGAGCCGGTTGAGGCTTTTTTGAGTTGATTAAGATGTCTATTTCCTGAGCATCCTATAAAAGTAGATGAAAGGAGAATCAGATGATGAAATGGATGCTGTCAATAGGCGCATTGCTTTTTCTTGTTACCGGGTGTCAAAGTCAACATGGAGAAGAGCAAGTGATCAAGCAAGACCCAGCAGTACCAGTCATGCAGCAAACCCAAAGCGAAATGAAGCAGCAAGGCTTTTTGAAATACAAAGTGCAGGGATCGTCTGTCTATATAGAAAGTACACTTCAAGATTTTCATCTTCAGCCAGAGCGTCTAAAAAAGAACGAAAAGGCAGGATATTTCACAGTGTATGTAGACGGGAAACGTGCAGGGAATGAGTATACTGCGGCATTTGTGGTCAAGCACCTTTCAAAAGGAAAGCATAAAATGACTGTTGTGCTGAATTCTCGTCATCCAGAATATAAACAGAAAAGAGAAACATGGGATGTATTTGTCACGTAAAAGCATTTTCTGATCCATAGGTTTCGTGGTAAACTATGAATTGGAGGTGCAACATTTATGTATGCGACAATCGAATCTGTGGAGCTCCAAGAGGAAGCAAATCAATTGGCTGCTATGATTCTTCAGTCGGAGGAGGCTGAACATTACCGCAACTGCTTTAAGCGTCTCCAGCAAGACGAAGAAGCCCAACAAATTATTGCCCATTTTACAAAAGTAAAAGAGCAATATGAGGATGTGCAGCGGTTCGGCAAATACCATCCGGACTATAGAACGATCTCAAAGGAAATGCGTGAGGTCAAAAGAAAGCTAGATCTTCACGATACAGTGGTTGATTTCAAAAAAGCAGAAACAGCGATTCAATCCATCTTAGATGAGATTAGTATTGAAATCGGTCAAGCTGTATCAGCATATATTAAAGTTCCAACAGGGAACCCATATTTTGATGGTCTATCATCATGCGGCGGTGGCTGTGGATCAGGTGGCAGCTGCGGCTGTAAAGTATCTTGACGAGACTTGAATGTCTCGTCTTTTACATAATGAATGAAAAGAATTGAAAAGCGGCAGGTGAAAAGATGGAAACCAAACGTCAAGGGATGGTCGTCTGGCTGCATTCGTTAAAGCAGTCAAAAGCGCTAAGAAAATTCGGGAATGTTCACTATATTTCAAGGAAAATGAAATATGCGGTGATCTATTGTGATATGAATGATCTTGAGCGCCATATGGCTAAGCTCAGCTCGTTACCATTTGTGAAACGTGTTGAGCCTTCATATAAACCTTTTATTAAATTAGAGTACGAATCCAAATTGGACAAAGCAAAAGAGTATGATTATAAGGTGGGCTTTTAAAGACACAAAAAAATCCCCGCGGCATCACCCGCGGGGTCCTTCTATTCTTAATGATTCATTAAGGAGAAGGCAAAGGGAGAGGAGAAACCGGAGGAAGAACTTATGGGGAAACGTAAGTCTTCTCCGCGGTTGGCAACAGCACCACATCAGATGCTGTTATAAGTAGTATGACCCCGGATTTCTTGATCTATACATAGAAAATGAATGAAAATCCGCGCATTGTTCCTTGAAGAGTGATGTGGTAAGATAATGTTGAATTTTTTGTCATAAACAATGACCAATAGAAGCAAGCAGAAAAAGTGGTGGAAAAATGAGAGTCATCTCTGGAACGAGAAAAGGCCGCACACTTAAAGCGGTACCAGGTCAATCAACAAGACCGACGACAGATAAAGTAAAAGAATCGATATTTAATATGATCGGCCCGTATTTCGATGGCGGATGGGCCCTTGATTTATTTGCAGGAAGCGGTGGTTTAGGAATTGAAGCGCTTTCTAGAGGATTCGATCATTGCATATTTGTTGATCGAGATATGAAGGCGATTCAGACGATTAAAGGCAATCTGAATCAATTGTCGCTAATGGATCAAAGTGAAGTGTTTCGAAATGAAGCAAAGCGTGCACTCGCAGCTATTGTGAAACGAGAGGAATCCTTTCAAGCCATCTTCCTTGATCCGCCGTATAAAGATCAACAGCTAAAAGCACTTCTTGAAATGATTGACGAGCACGCCTTGTTAACAGATGACGGCGTGATCGTATGTGAGCACGACAAAGATGTGAAGCTGCCAGAAGAAGCAGGACAACTTCACATCACAAGACAGGAACTGTACGGATTGACTGGTATTACGATCTATAGAAAGCGGGGAAATTAATATGGGGAACATAGCCGTTTGTCCGGGCAGCTTCGATCCAGTCACATTGGGGCATTTGGATATCATCAAAAGAGGTGCAAAGATTTTTGATGAAGTGTATGTATGTGTATTAAATAATTCATCTAAAAAACCGTTATTTACTGTTGAAGAACGGTGTGAGCTTATTCGCCAAGCGACGAAGGAGCTGCCAAATATCAAAGTTGAATCCTTTCACGGCCTTCTCGTTGATTATGCGAAGCAAAAAGAAGCCAAAGTTATTTTACGCGGACTAAGGGCTGTGACGGACTTTGAGTATGAGATGCAAGGCACCTCAATGAACAAAGTGTTAGACGATGAAATTGAAACGTTTTTTATGATGACCAACAATCAATATTCCTTCTTAAGCTCCAGCATTGTCAAAGAAGTAGCGAAATATCATGGGGCAGTCAAAGATCTTGTACCAAAAGAGGTAGAAGCAGCGCTGAAGGAAAAATTTAATGGATGAGTGCACCCAGCACTCATCCATTTTTTAATTTCCGATAGTAGAGCGCGATATACACAATCAAGCTGCAAAGTGTGATCAAAGGACCAGCTGTCACAAGCTGATTCCAAAGCACGCTGCTGAACATGACGACCTGCTGGCCTGCATCAAAGGCACCCGCTGGGAGAGCGATGTCTGATCGAGAGACATAAAGAGGCTTGAATAATAAAAAGGCAAAAACAGCTGCATAAATCCCGTGAAGCAAACGGGCGAAGAAAAATGGTTTAAAGCGGATATCGGTTGCCGCTAGAATGCCGGCGACTTGGGCTTGAACAGAAAACCCGCTGAATCCTAAAATAAAGCTGACGACAATGGTTTTAGCGAGAAGGGTGACTTCCTGTGACCCTGTCATCTGGCTTCCTAATGTGATTTCAAATAAACCAGCAATCATGGCAAGGTCTAATTCTGGCGGAAGGTGCATCGTTTGCAGCATATATCTGAGCCCTATGGATAAAAGGTCTGTCACATGGACAACTGACAGCATTTTGCTAAACACAGAAAATAAGATAATAAAGCCGCCAATCATAAAGAGTGTTTGGACTGATGACATGACTGCATCACTTAAAATTTGGCCGAGCGGTCTTTTCTCTGCGAGTCTTGCTGTATGAAGAGCATGAAATGCCTCTTTAAACGGCGGGAATAAAAATTTCTTACGGCTTCTTAGATGCGCATCATGCCGCGCTTTATATCCCCGCATCGTCACACCAACAGCAAGGTTCCCTAAATAATGTGCGCTTGCTAATACAATGCCTAAAGCTGGGTGATGAAAAAAACCAACAGCCACCGCACCGAAAATAAACAATGGATTCGATGAATTTGTAAAGGAAACGAGACGCTCTGCTTCGATTCGCGTCAGCTGTCTTTCCTGCCTCAATCTTGTCGTTAATTTCGCACCTGAAGGAAACCCTGAAGCCATTCCCATTGCTAGGACAAATCCGCCTACACCCGGCACCCGGAAGATGGGACGCATAAATGGCTCTAATAATACACCGACAAATCTGACAATCCCAAAACTAATTAATAGCTCGGACAAAATAAAAAAAGGAAGCAATGATGGAAACACAACCTCCCACCACATTGCAAGTCCATTTTTCGACGCTTGTAAAGAGGCTTGTGGGTGTGTAATCACAGTGGCTGTTAAAAAAATAAAAAAAGCAGCGATGAACAGAGTGTTCCATTTTTTCATGGAGATTTCGCCCCTTGCCGTTATGATCTATTGGCGAGCTCGTGATTGTAGAAAAGAAACTAGCCGAGCCTGTCTTCTATTACTATACGAGCAGTAGGGGCATGTTTAGACCTATAGATTCGTATATATGCATAGAAAGAGGAGGGTGGATTTTCATGAAGCGACCGATCATCGGGCTTGCATTAGGCTCCGGGGGTGCGAGGGGAATGGCGCATATCGGGGTTTTGTCTAGTCTTGAGAAAGAAGGGATACAGGTAGATATGATCGCAGGAAGCAGTATTGGTGCACTTGTTGGGAGCTTTTATGCGGCAGGACAAGACGTAGAAAAAATGAAAAAACTTGCACTTGTCTTCAGAAGAAAGTATTATGCTGACTATACACTGCCAAAAATCGGTCTTTTAAAAGGAAATCGAATTTTGCAGCTGATTCACACGTTTACATATGGGAAAACATTCGAAGAATTAAGAATGCCTCTTGCGGTGGTCGCCTGTGACCTCGAAACAGGGGAGAAGGTTGTGTTTAAAGAAGGGTCTGTCTCACAAGCAGTCAGAGCAAGCATCAGCATTCCAGGTGTGTTTGTTCCTCACGAAATGGGCGGCAGACAGCTGGTGGATGGAGCGGTTGTTGACCGCATTCCTGTGTCTGTGTTAAAAGAAATGGGCGCAGACCTTATCATCGCCTCTGATGTATCAAGGGTGAAAAAAACAGAAAAGGCGACGAGATTATCGGATGTGATTATGCAAAGTTTGGACATCCTTCAAAATGAATTGGTCCGTCATCAAACCATTCATGCAGATCTCATGATTCGGCCGAGGCTTGAAACATTTAGCTCTAGTTCGTTCACACAGGTTCAGGAGATGATTGAAGCTGGGGAGCTCGCCGCAGACCAATTAACAGGTAAACTGAAAGATGTCATTGATAAATGGGAGTGTTAATCGAATGAAAAAATTGAATATTCGCTGGCTCAGCTTTTTTATCGTTGTTCTTGTCTTATTTGGCTTAACTTTTGTCAAACTGCCGTATTACGTGACAAAGCCGGGTGATGCAACAGAAATTGCCCCACACATTCAAGTGGACGGTGGATATGGTGAGAAGGGCAGCTTCTCTCTTATGACGATTAAAGTAGGTCCAGCAAATCCGTATACGTATTTGCTTGCGAAAATGAATAAATATGACGAGATCGTCCCAGAAGAAAATATTAAAGCGGACGGAGAGTCGGATGAAGATTATATGAAAAGACAGCTTCAGCTGATGAAAAGCTCTCAAGAGAATGCCATGATTGCAGCGTATACAAAAGCAGGCAAAAAAGTAGATTATACGTTTAATGGGGTATATGCGAGTTACGTCATGAAAGGCATGCCTGCTTACGGTAAAATTGAAGTGGGCGACCGGATTAAAAGCGTTGATGGCAAGACGTATGATTCTGCTGATAAAATGGTTTCGTATATCAGCCGTCAAAAAGCTGGTACATCTGTCCGTTTTGTCCTCGAACGAAACGGCAAGGATATCACGCAGCAAGTGAAGTTAAAACCTTTTAAAGAAGAGCCGAATCGAGTTGGGATTGGCGTATCATTATTTACAGATCGAAATGTGAAAGTCTCGCCTTCCATTAAGGTCGATATTGAAAATATCGGCGGCCCGTCGGCAGGTTTAATGATGTCACTTGAAATTTATAACCAGCTGACAAAAGAAGACGAAACACATGGCTATGCGATTGCAGGAACTGGAACGATTGACGCTGATGGTACGGTCGGGCCAATTGGCGGAATTGATCAAAAGGTCGTTGCAGCAGATAAAGCAGGAAAAGATATCTTCTTTGCACCAAACGATAAAGGTGATCCAAATTCAGACTACAAAAATGCAGTGAAAACAGCGAAAGATATTAAAAGTGATATGAAAATCGTTCCTGTAGACACAATGCAGGACGCACTGAACTATTTAAACAAGTTAAAAGAGAAAGCATCTTAAGTGAAAAAAGAGCAGCCCTTATCAAGGCTGCTCTCAGCGTGTAGACAAACCCTCGCATTCGGTGTCAGGTCTCTGCGCCGGTACTCACGAATGTCAAATTCGCTCCGTTCCGGTGCTCGCCCTTCCTAGACTTCAAAGGTTTTCTATCACGCTGAAAAGAAGACAAAGGACTAAAATAAAGATCATTTTAGCCCTTTGTCAACAATCAGAGAGCAGCCTTTATCAAAGGCTGCTCTTTTTATCGAGATTGGAAGAGACCAGTCTCTTCATCATAGCGGATCGGTGAGGTTTTAAATTCTGCTTCTGTTAGCTTTGTTTGCATTGGTTCGCTGAGGGGAAGGCTGAAGACACGGGAAGCGCGAATGTCAAGATCAAGGGCAGGGTGTGAAAAGGAAGACAGCTTGCTGATGAGCGGTACGTCCAATTCTTTTTTGACAAGTGATAAGTATTGCTGTCCTTTCTTTGACATACCAAGTAAACGAATGTATGGCGTGTGTTTCTCCTTTAGCAGTTCATGCATGACAGTTTTCTTTACCCTCATTAAAAGGTGCGTATTCATCCGCTGCAGCCTTGTCCACGTATATCGTTTTGTTTTCAAAAGTGATAGATATTCCTCGTAGGAGGACGCATGTGTGATCGCCTTTTGCATGCGGTGTTCAATGCCTTCTTCAATTTCATAGATGCCTTCTAGTTCTGCTGTATCCATGGTGTGAAACACATGTTTTAAGAAGCTGAAATAGTCTTCTTGAGTATGTAAAAGATCATAAGAAGAATAATAGTCATGTAATTGCTTAAGCGAAGCTTCCGGGAGATAAGAGGCAACAGTCTCAAATGATCCATTCCCTTTTAAGGCTTTTCGGATACTTGTTGCGCTTGCAATTTTCTGATGTTCAGGAAGCTCTTGATCATGATAACCTGATGCAATTCTTTGAGATGTAAAGGGCTGCATGTGAGGAGATCTCTCTAAGATGGCTTTGACATAATGGAAACCTAAAATGTTATTAGGCTTAGACAGATCCAGTAAATGTTTAGGATCAATGACCTCTTGAAACGCAGCGGCAGAGGCAGCGGGATAACTAAGCCCTTCTTTGACTTTTGCGTTTGTGAAAAGATCAATTTCTTCTTTTTTCTCATGCCAAGCGTGAGCTGTTCGCTCAAATGCTTTGATATCTCCGTCCTCGCTTCCGAAAAAAAGGGAGCGGCATTTTAAAGCGTCTAGAATGGACACGGCGCCGTTTGCAAAGGTTTCTGCCTTTTGCACTGCATATATGTATGGAAGCTCACATACGATGTCTACACCGTTTTGTAATGCCATTTTAGTACGTGCCCATTTGGAGACGATAGCAGGCTCTCCGCGCTGGAGGAAGGAACCGCTCATGACGGCAATGGCTACATCTGAGGAGGTATGTGTTTTCGCCTGGCGAACATGATAGGCATGTCCATAATGAAATGGATTGTACTCGACAACGACTCCTGTTGCTTTCAATAGATGTTCCGCCTTTCTTGCTATGGTTAAATGGTCTATGCTACAGTAGCATAAGGGAAAAATGAAGCCCATTTTTTTCAGTGTAGGCATTCCGTGAACTGATGTCAAACAACGCTCTGACATCACAAAGGACTGTAAAGAAAAAATATTGACAAATAGCATGATGAAAGCTATAATCATGTTTGTTGCTCTTAGAGGTGATACAATTGAAATGGACAGTTTATCAGTTACATCAAAAAGCTAAAAACAGCTTCGATTTTCATGAGACGGTTGACTTAAATGAACTTACTAGCCTTCATTCAGATATACGTCGCATTTCACCAGTAGAGGTGAAAGGGACTGGAGTGATCGAATCAAAGCAAGTCGCATTTGATTTAACCATCACAGGTGAAATGACATTGCCTTGTTCAAGAACGCTTGTTGATGTAAATTATCCATTTGCGATTTCAACGAAAGAACTATTTGTACTTCATAAGACAGACGATATAGAAGATGAAGACGTATCTGTTGTAGAAGACGATATCATCGACTTAACGCCTATAGTCATGGAAGAAATTCTTCTTGAAGTGCCGATGCAAATCTTTTGCGACCAAACAGACGTAAAAGGTGCTGCACCACAGGAAGGGAATGACTGGGCGGTCATTTCGGAAGATGCACATCAAAACCGAATTGATCCGCGTCTGGAAGGCTTGAAGAAGCTCTTAGAAGAAAATAATGAATCTTAACTCTTTAAGGAGGTGGGAATAATGGCTGTACCTTTTAGAAGAACTTCTAAAATGAAAAAAAGATTGCGTCGTACGCATTTCAAACTACAAGTACCTGGTATGGTAGCTTGCCCAGAATGCGGTGAAATGAAAATTTCTCATCGTGTCTGCAAATCTTGCGGAACATACAAAGGCAAAGACGTAAAAAGCAACTAATGCTTGATAAAAAAGCGTAAGGGAATCTTCCCTTGCGTTTTTTTATTTGTCTATTTTTTAGGTTTCTCTCCTGCAAATAGTCTATCTACTCTAGTAAGCGCATATGATGTGGTATTCAGATTCAGGGGGGATGATCAATTGACGATTACAAGGCAGGATGCATGGACACAAGATGAAGATTTACTTTTAGCAGAAGTCGTCTTAAGGCATATTCGAGATGGAGGAACGCAGCTTTCCGCATTTGAGGAAGTTGGGAAAGCATTGTCAAGAACAGCTGCAGCATGTGGATTCAGATGGAACTCATACGTCAGAAAACAATATCAGGCAGGCATTGAGCTGGCGAAAAAACAGCGAAAAGAACTACGTAAAAAGATTGGGATTCATTCCTCGGGTTTACCGCAAAATACGTTAACGATAGAAGAGAAGACATCTTCAAATCAGGCTGAATTAACCTTGCGAGAAGTGATTCAGTTTTTAGAGCAGCTTGAAAAAGAACCTGCTGGCTCTGCTTATTTACGCGAAGAACTAGCGGATGCACAGCATCAACTAAAGTCGCTCACGGAAGAAAATGAACATTTGAAGAGGCAATTAAAAATGACAGAAGAAGATTACCGGGCACTCATTGGGATTGTTGAAAGAGTCAAACAGAATATCAACTTAAAAGAATATGCTAAATAAGAAAACGCCCCTCACAGAGAAAGGAGGGGCGTTTTGCCATCAGTATTAAGCGGATTCACCTGTATTCTTTTGAATATGGGCGGGCTCCCAGATGAGTGGATTTTCACCTTTATCGCGTTCCATATCATATTTCACTGCTTCAAAGCCCATTTTATCCCAAAAACCGGCAGATTTGACGCGTGGATTGGTTCGGATAGGCAACCCGAAAGATTTGGCGAAATCAACAAGTGCCTCGCCGTACCCTTTACGCTGATACCCAGGAAGCACTTCCAGCTTCCACAGCTCTAAATAATCATGATTGTGGTCAAAATACGTTGTCGTCGAGCCGTCCACTTGATAAAGGCTCATACGTGCAACCAGCTTATCTCCAAAATAAATCCCGTAAAATGGAGAGTTGCTGTCATTTTCTATCATATTACTTTCAAGGTCTTCAAGCATGGATAGTTCTTGTATGCCATATTCCTTAAATTGTTTAAATTCCTCTAAAGTTTTGTAATTGATTAGAAGTCGCTTTACTTGTGTCATATGATCTTCCCCCTTACACACATAATGTTGACAGTGATATCGTTGAAGGCGTTTTCATCCCATCCGCCTCAAAAAGTTTTTACACTTATTATTATAGTTTTTAAATTAAAAAAATTCAATCGCGGCGCGCCATCTGCTTTTTGCATCGCGGCATGAAACTGTTAAAATGGTTGATATGATGAAGTAAACAGAAAAAGGGAAGTGCGGCAGTTGAACATTGGAATCATTGGCGGCGGTGCGATTGGTCTGCTTTGTGCAAGTTATTTATCACAGCATCATGACATCACTGTTTTGACAAGAAGAAAAGAACAGGCAGAGGAGATTCAAACATCAGGAATTAAGCGAACGGTAAAAGGAGAGACATTCTGGTCGTCTGCCGAGGCACGGGCAGGGATTACAGGAGGATTTGAACTGCTGATTGTGACGGTGAAATATCATCATTTGCAAGAGGTGCTTGATGACCTATCGACATTACCTCGTCAGCGAATCTTATTTTTACAAAATGGCATGGCCCACTTATTAGATTTAGAAAACTGGAAAACGGCGCATACAATATATATAGGTGTCGTAGAGCACGGGGCGATGAAGGTATCAGATCATGCGGTAAACCATACAGGGATTGGTGTCATCAAGTGGGGGGCTTTTCATCCTGAGGATGCAGCTGATGTGAGAAATGCTTTAAACGAAACGCCGGCTCATTTTCAGATGATTTATACGGATGAATGGAAAAAAGTGCTGGAGGAAAAACTGCTAGTCAATGTATGCATTAACCCGCTCACGGCTTTATTGCATGTGAAAAATGGGGAATTGATTTCAAATCCTTCATATGAATACATGATGAAATGTGCATTTGAAGAAGCATTGTCCATTTTAGATCTGGCTGAAAAAGAGCAGCTCTGGTCACACGTCGTTTCAATTTGTAAGATAACGGCCGCCAATCAATCGTCGATGCTTCAAGATATCGTCAAAGGCCGTGAAACCGAAAGAAAAGCCATCGTTGGCTATCTTTTAAAAAAGGCTCAAGCTCAAGAGATTCTGGCGCCACATCTTACTTTCTTCAATCGAAGCTTGGAAGTATTGGAAAAAAAGCAAACAAAATCTTTTGAGTGAGCTCATTTACATGCTATACTTTTTCGGGAAACTAACTATTTATTGAAGAAAGGAAGTTCTAAACATGCAATTGACTGAACTTTCCATCCGAAGTCAGAATTTATTCATACGTGATTATATAGAAGAAAAAAAAGAGATGACTGCTTTTTTTGATTATGATATACATTCTGAGCACACATGGAAAAAGAGATATGACGATCTCATGGAAATGAGCTTCCCGCGCGAGGCTTTAGCAGATTATATGAGCGCATACCACGCAAAGTTTGAATCGGCAGCGATGCGTCAGAACATTGAAAAGATCCGTGACAAGCGGAGTGTCATGGTGGTTGGAGGGCAGCAGGCAGGCCTACTTTCAGGACCGCTTTATACCATACATAAAATCATATCCATTATTCAGTTCGCAAAAGAAAAAGAATCAGCGCTTGGCGTTCCTGTGATTCCAGTCTTTTGGGTAGCAGGTGAGGATCATGACGTAGATGAAATTAATTTTGTCTACACATCTGGCGAAAAAGGTCCAGTCAAGCAAAAGCTGCCATTACATAACGTTAAAAAAACTGCTGCAAAAAGAACACCGCTGCATCAAGAAAAAACAGAGAAATGGCTACGTGACGTGTTTTCAACGTATGAGGAATCTGCATATACAAATGACTTGCTTGATCAGCTTCTTCGATGTTTACGCAAATCACAAACGTTTACGGATTTCTTTGAATGGATTGTATGCGACCTTTTTGAAGAAGATGGACTTCTTCTATTTAATTCAGGAGACTTAGGCGTTAAACCACTTGAACGTACGTTGTTCAAGCACATTGTCGAGACAAATGATGCGGTCACAGCTCGTTTGAATGAAACGCAGGCTGCCATGAAACGAGCGGGATATCAGCCGATCATTGAAGCTGGTGACAATCAGGCGAACCTGTTTTACGAATATGATGAGGAGCGTTTCCTTATTGAAAAAGAAAACGGCCAGTTTTCTATATCAGAAGTGGGGCTTACATGGACAAAAGAAGAGCTTTTGCAGGAAATTGAGGAGCACCCAGAACGGTTCAGCAACAATGTGGTGACGCGTCCCTTAATGCAGGAAACCCTTCTCCCGACACTTGCTTTTATGGCAGGACACGGTGAAGTCAACTATTGGGGAGAGCTGAAAGGAATCTTTGAGCATTTTAAATTAAAGATGGCACCTGTTCTTCCAAGACTGCATGTGACCATTCTTGAAAGGCATATCGATAAGAAGCTCCCGGTCAGAGAACTTTCTGTAGAAGAAGTGCTCACAAGCGGAGTAAAAGAAAAGAAAGAGGCTCACTTTGAACAAAGCCTTCCAGACAGCTTTGTTCAAGCCGTTGATCATGCGAAACGTGAATTAGCGAATGTTCACGGTGTATTGAGGCAAGAAGCACTGGAGGTTGAACCAAACTTCGAGCAGCTGCTAGATAAAAATGCCAAATTTATCGAAGAACAGCTTCAATTTGTTTATCAAAAGGTGGCGCAGCGTGTGGAAGAGAAGGAAGGATATATCCTTCGAGATTTTGAACGGATTGAAAACAGCTTAAAACCACTAGATGCCCCGCAAGAAAGAATTTGGAATATCATGTACTTTTTAAACAAATACGGTCCAGAATTCTTCAAAACGTTCAAAAATCTGCCATTTTCATTTCAAAACAAGCAACAAATTGTCAAACTTTGAAATAAAGTTTTAATGAACCCTGACTAGTTCAGGGTTTTTTTTTATGTAGAAACAGTGTAAAATAAGTTTTGTGGAGAGAAGTGGTGGATAGTGGAGAGTAAGGGTGAGAAAGTGGGGCTCTGATTATCATGTTCATGGGTGAATACCAACATACGATTGATACAAAAGGGCGCATGATCATCCCTGCTAAATTTAGAGACGGTCTCGGAGAACAGTTTGTGCTGACGAGAGGGCTTGATCAATGTTTATTTGGCTACCCTATGAGTGAGTGGAAACTAATTGAAGAGAAACTCAAAGCACTGCCGCTAACGAAAAAAGATGCACGTGCGTTTACCCGGTTCTTCTTCTCCGGCGCAGTAGAATGCGATCTGGACAAGCAGGGGCGCATTAACATCGCATCAAACCTACTCCAATATGCAAAACTCGAAAAAGAATGTGTGGTCATCGGCGTTTCAAATCGAATTGAGTTGTGGAGTAAGTCGATCTGGGAACAATATACAGAAGAGCAAGAAGATTCTTTTGCTGAAATTGCTGAAAACATGATTGGGTTTGATATATAATAATCCCTTGTGCAGCAAGCTTTCTACACATTCATTTCTATTTGAAAAAGGTGGGACCATAACATCATGTTTCAACATGAGACAGTATTATTAAAAGAAACAGTTGACGGTTTAAACGTCAAAGAAGACGGTACATATGTAGACTGCACGCTGGGCGGAGCAGGTCATAGCTCATATTTACTATCTCAACTATCAGAAAAAGGTACATTGATTGGATTTGACCAAGACGATGCTGCACTGGATCATGCACGAGAGAAGCTCGCGGACTCTAAAGCGAACATTCTTTTCATAAAAAGCAACTTCCGATATTTAAAAGAACGTCTGAATGAACAAGGCATTACAAGCGTAGACGGTGTGATTTTTGATCTTGGGGTTTCATCTCCTCAGCTCGACACACCAGAGAGAGGCTTTAGTTATCACCATGATGCACCTCTTGACATGCGAATGGATCAAACAGCCGCATTGTCGGCAAAGCAAGTGGTGAATGAATGGCCATTTGAAGATCTAGTTCGGATTTTCTACAAATATGGGGAAGAAAAATTCAGCAAGCAAATCGCACGCAAAATTGAAGAAGCTAGAAAAAAAGCGCCAATTGAAACAACAGGTGAGCTTGTCGACATTATCAAAGAAGGAATTCCCGCACCTGCAAGACGAACTGGCGGACATCCAGCAAAAAGAGTGTTTCAAGCGATCCGAATTGCCGTAAATGATGAATTGAAAGTTTTTGAAGAAGCACTAGAACAAGCAATAGAGTTACTCAATCCGAAGGGGAGAATTTCTGTCATTACATTCCATTCACTTGAAGACCGGATTTGTAAAAGTACATTTAAAGAAATGTCTTCTCTTCCAGAACTTCCGCACGGACTACCAGTGATTCCAGAAGGACTTGAACCAAAGCTAAAGCTGATCACGAGAAAACCAATCGTTGCATCAGAACAAGAGCTGGAACATAACAACCGTGCCCGTTCAGCGAAGCTCCGAATTGCAGAAAAAAAGTAAAACGACACCATAGATGATGATAAAAAGGAGGTTTCTTATGAGTAATTTGGCTTACCAAAGAGAAGTAAAGCAATATCAAACAGAGCAGCAAGGCCAATCGGTTGTTATTAAAAGAAGAGGTTCTATCACACTTGGTGAAAAAATCTTACTTGTCATGTTTGTCATGGCTCTTATGTGCAGCTCCATTCTCATCATTTCTAAAGCCTTTGCTGTCTATCACGCCAATATCGAGGTGCAGAAATTAGAGCAGCAAGTATCTTTAGAATCGAAGAAGATCACTGAGCTTCAAAAGGAAAAAGACTTGCTGAGCGAACCAGAAAGAATCATCGAAGCTGCGAAAAAAGCAGGCTTAAGCATTTCGAAAGATGTTAAGAAGGTCGATTAAGATGGCGATGCCTAAAAAGAATAAAATGATGAACAGAGGCGCGGCAATTGCGAGTATTTGCTTCGCCCTGTTTTTCTTTATCATCCTTGCACGTTTTATTTATATTCAGATTACAGGAACGGTCGATGGTCAAGTGTTAGCCGCAAAGGCAAATGAACAATATCAATCGAAGAAAACACTTGAAGCCAAAAGAGGATCTATTTTAGACCGAAATGGGAATGTGATTGCCGAGGATACATCTGTCTATAAGCTGATTGCGATCATGAGCAAGAAAATGACGGTCGATCCAAAGCACCCAATGCATGTCGTTGACAAAGAAAAGACAGCAAAAGAGCTGTCAAAAGTAATTGATATGAGCGAAAGCGAAATTTTAAAGCGTCTGAATACAAAAGATGCGTTCCAAGTTGAGTTTGGTAAAGCTGGGAAAGACATCAGTTTTTCAACAAAGGAAAAAATTGAAAAGCTAAAGCTTCCAGGGATCGCATTTGAAAAAGACACGAAGCGATATTATCCAAACGGCATGTTTGCTTCAAATCTGATCGGTTATGCAAGATTAGATGAGGCGACAAAGGACATGTCAGGCGCGATGGGACTTGAGAAGGCGCTGAACAAATTTTTAAAAGAAAAAGACGGCTATGTGACATATAACAGTGACAGAAGTGGATGGGCTCTTCCAAATAGTAAAGAAGACATTGTCGCTCCGAAGGATGGAAAAAATGTCACGCTGACCATCGATCAAAAAATTCAAGCGTTCCTTGAAGAAAGTATGACGCAGGTTGCTAAAAAATATAAACCGAAGAAAATCATTGCTACAGTCGTTGACCCAAAAACGGGAAAGGTGCTCGCGATGGGACAGCGGCCAAGCTTTAATTTAAATGAATTAGACATTACGAATTATAACAATGATGTCATTTCATATGCGTTTGAACCAGGTTCAACGATGAAAATCTTTACACTTGCTGCGGCAATCCAAGAAGGGGTCTACCAAGGCAATGATAAATATCAATCTGGTACTTATAAAGTAGGCGGCGGCCTTGTAAGAGACCACAACAACGGAAATGGCTGGGGGAAAATTGAATTTCATGAAGGTGTTCTCCGTTCGTCAAACGTAGCCTTTGCAAAGCTGGCAAAAGAAAAATTAGGCTTCACGCGCTACGAACAATATTTGCAGAAGTTCCATTTCTATGACAAAACAGGTATTGACTTGCCGAACGAAGCGTCTAGTAAAATCAATTACAGATACGAATATGACAAAGCATCGACAGCTTACGGTCAAGCGTCTGCCATTACACCGATTCAACAAATCGAAGCAGCGACAGCGATAGCAAACGGTGGAACGATGATGAAGCCATATGTCATTGATCATATTACAGACCCGAACACAAACAAAACGATTTTACAGCACGAACCAACAGTAGCTGGAAAACCAATTTCCTCAGATACAGCAAAGCAAGTACGTGACATTTTAGGTGAGGTTGTTTCCTCGAAGATTGGAACAGGTCAGCCTTACCAAATCAAAGGCTTTGACGTTGCTGGAAAAACAGGAACAGGACAAATCGGCGGTGCCGGCGGTTACCTCCAAGGAAGAAACGATTACGTCTTTTCATTTATGGGAATGGCGCCAAAAGATGATCCAAAGCTGCTCGTTTATGTAGCTGTACAGCAGCCGCAGCTGTCAGACACAGAAACTGGCTCTGCCCCAGTTGCACAAATCTTTAACCCAGTGATGAAAAATAGTCTGCTATATTTAAATATTGCACCAACAAAAACAGACGATAAAAAATCAGGCGAACAAAAAGTGAAGCAAGAAACAATGCCTTCACTCTTAGATTTAGAAGTGAAGCAGGCGGAAACAGAAGCCAAAAACAAAAACTTAACGCCTGTTGTCATCGGCGACGGCCTCTCCATTAAACGACAGTGGCCAAGTGCAGGCTCTGAATTCTCTGAAAGTCAGAAAGTTTTCTTGAAAACAGCAGGGAAAACCATCAAAATGCCTGATATGACAGGCTGGTCGAGAAGAGAAGTCCTTCAATATGCATCCATTTCTGGTGTGCATATTGAAACAAAGGGACAAGGATATGCTGTCAAACAAAGTGTTAAAAGTGGAGCGGAGATTTCAGATAAAGTCGTCACAGTGACATTTAAAAGCCCGAATTAATTGCAAAACCTAGCAAACGACTTGCTAGGTTTTTTCTTTTGCCGAGCGGGATAGACGGGACGTTCTACATAAGGACGGGCCTGCATATGATGGAAACAAGCCATATGTATGTAAGGAGTGAACCGGGCGTGCGAGTATCAAGTGTAACAGTGAGAAAACGATTGCTTTTCGTGCTGCTGATTGGGGTGATCATTTTTTTCATCATAGATACTAGATTAGGATATGTACAGTTTATTATGGGTGAGAAGCTCACAAGTTTAGCAAAAGATTCATGGAGCCGTAACCTCCCGTTCGAACCAGAAAGGGGAGATATTTTGGACCGAAATGGGGTAGAGCTTGCGACGAACAAAAGTGCCCCATCTATATTGGTCGTTCCGCGTCAAATTAAAGATCCCGCAGAAACAAGCAAGAAACTGGCGGCAGTACTGAATATGTCTGAGGAGAAAGCGTACAAGCACGTCACAAAGAAAACATCGATCGAACGAATTTCTCCAGAGGGAAGAAAAGTATCTCATGAAAAAGCAAAAGAAGTCAGAGAGCTTGATTTAGATGGAGTTTATGTTGCGGAAGACAGCATCAGACACTATCCGTTCGGCAGTTTTCTTTCTCATGTGCTTGGCTTCGCTGGAATTGATAATCAAGGGTTACTTGGACTGGAAGCCTATTATGATGATGACCTGAAAGGTGAAAAAGGCTCTGTAAAGTTCTATTCCGATGCAAAAGGGCAGAAAATGCCAGATGAAGCAGATGATTATACACCGCCTAAAGATGGCCTTGATATGAAGTTAACTGTCGATGCGAAAGTACAAACCATCATAGAGCGGGAATTAGACAACGCGCAGGCAAAATATAACCCAGACGGCATGATTGCAATTGCGATGAATCCGAAGAACGGTGAAGTGCTGGGGATGTCGAGCAGACCGGATTTTGATCCAGCGGATTATCAATCAGTTGACTCGAAAGTGTTTAACCGAAATCTACCGGTGTGGAGCACATATGAGCCAGGTTCGACGTTTAAAATAATTACACTTGCAGCAGCACTAGAAGAGAAAAAAGTCAATTTAAAACGCGATCATTTTTTTGACAGCGGATCTGTAACAGTAGATGGTGCAAGGCTTAGGTGCTGGAAAAAAGGCGGGCACGGATCACAGTCATTTTTAGAAGTGGTTCAAAACTCATGTAACCCTGGCTTTGTTGAACTAGGCGACCGTCTAGGAAAGGATAAATTATTTTCCTATATTAAAAATTTCGGGTTTGGCCAAAAAACAGGAATTGATCTTCAAGGGGAAGGGCGAGGCATTTTGTTCCCGCTGGACCGAGTTGGCCCTGTAGAGCAGGCGACAACTGCCTTTGGTCAAGGTGTATCTGTTACGCCGATACAGCAAGTAGCTGCCGTAGCCGCAGCGGTAAATGGCGGAACACTTTACACGCCGTACATTGCAAAAGAATGGATAGATCCAATCACAAAAGAGGTTGTGAAAAAGCAATCACCGATTGCCAAAAAGAAAGTGATTTCAGCAGAAACATCAAAAGAAATCAGATATGCGCTTGAAAGTGTAGTCGCTCAAGGGACTGGCCGCAATGCATTTGTTGAAGGATATCGTGTTGGCGGAAAAACAGGGACAGCACAGAAGGTAAAAGACGGCAAGTACATGGAAAATAACCACATTGTGTCGTTTATCGGGTTTGCGCCTGCTGATGATCCAAGTATCGTTGTATATGTGGCTGTAGATAACCCGAAAGGCACCATTCAATTTGGCGGGACAGTTGCTGCACCAATTGTGGGTCATATTATGCGGGACAGCCTGCCTGAAATGGGTGTGAAAAAAAGAAAAGGACAAATTGAAAAGAAGTACCAGTGGCTGGACACAAAAACCATTGAGGTACCGAATCTTGTAGGGGGATCTGTTTCAGATCTTGAATCACTTTTGATTAACCTTAGGATCGATGCTTCTGGAACTGGCAGTAAAGTGGTGAAGCAATCACCTGCTGCTGGGACGAAGGTCAAAGAAGGCTCCACCATCAGATTATACTTAAACGATGAATAATAAAGAATGAACAGAGGGTAGCCGCACTCATTCGGCTGCCTCTTTTTGTTGAAAGAGAAGGTCTGTTTGAAAAAAAGAACCTAAAGTGTGTTTTTTCCAAGAGAAACTTAAGGAATACGCTGGATGTATCCTTTTTTTTACGATAAAATATAGACTGTGTGTTTTTTCGCAAGACATGCACGTGAACGAATTTGAGAGGTTTGATATGAAATGAAATTACAAGAACTCCTTACATACTTTAAAAGTGAAAACAACGAATTAATAAACGAAAATCCTGATATCACTTCCATCGAAATGGATTCTAGAGAGGTGAAAAAAGGAAGCCTTTTTGTCTGTATAAAAGGTTATACAGTAGATGGACACGATTATGCTGAAAAAGCGGTGAAGAGCGGGGCTGCAGCAATTGTAGCAGAATACCCTCTTAACATAACAGATGTACCAGTCATTATTGTGAAACACTCTCAAAGAGCTCTTGCAAGAATAGCTGATGCGTTTTACGAACAGCCAACTCATAAGCTGAATCTCATCGGGATCACAGGAACAAACGGAAAAACTTCCACAACACACATGATTGAACAAATGATGAGAAAAGCCGAAAAGAAAACAGGCTTAATCGGTACGATGTATATGAAGGTGAATGATGACATTCTCGATGTGAAAAACACGACACCTGAAAGTGTCACACTTCAGAAGACCTTTAAACAGATGCTTGATCAAGATGTAGACACAGCCATTATGGAAGTATCATCACATGCACTGCATCTTGGCAGGGTACATGGATGTGATTATGATATTGCCGTTTTCACAAACCTTTCGCAGGACCATCTTGACTATCACAACACAATGGAAGAATATAAACATGCGAAAAGCTTGCTGTTTTCACAGCTTGGCAGTGCCTTTCATCACGATAAGCCAAAGCATGCGATTTTAAATGCGGATGATGATGCTTCGAGTTACTATGAAAAAGTGACAGCTGCTGAAGTCATGACATATGGCTTAGAGCAAAAAGCAGATGTCATGGCAAAGAATATTCAAATCAAGCCGAAGGGAACTCAATTTGATTTAATCACTCCAATTGGCACAAAAAATGTGACAGTTGCCCTTATCGGTAAGTTTAATGTGTACAACATCCTAGCAGCTGTATCAGTAGGGATCGTATCTGGTTTGACATTTGAAACGATTGTAAGTGCTATTGAAGAGCTGGAGGGAGTCAAAGGCCGATTTGAACTTGTGAACTGTGATCAAGATTTCCCTGTGATCGTCGATTACGCCCATACACCTGACAGTTTAGAAAATGTCCTGACAACGTGTAGAGAATTAACAGACGGCAAAATTTTCTGTGTGATAGGCTGCGGCGGCGACCGTGATAAAACAAAGCGTCCTCAAATGGCCCAAATCGCTGTGAAGTATGCAGATGAGCCTGTATTTACATCAGACAACCCAAGAAGCGAAGATCCTTCAGCTATATTAAAGGATATGGAAAATGGTGTGCCAGACGCATATTATCATAGCTTTGTGAATCGCAAACAAGCCATCTTTTTTGCAATTGCCAATGCGAAAAAGGGCGATACAGTCTTAATAGCGGGTAAAGGTCATGAGACATATCAAATCGTTGGCGATCAAGTTTACGATTTTGATGATGCAAAGGTTGCTATGGACGCTATTTTAGATCTAAACAAATCTTAAAATGATGAAAAGAGTGTAATGAAATGAAGCATTTTGTACAAAAACAACATACGAAGAACACGAATGAATACCTTAATAATGAATGCAATTTTCTGATGGAAAACGGCTTTGGAAATTCGGAAGGAGTAAAGAACGATGCTTGAACAGGTGATATTGTTTACAATCATAATGGGATTTTTAATCAGTGTTCTTTTATCCCCGATTTTTATTCCGTTTTTAAGAAGACTTAAATTTGGTCAAAGTATTAGAGAAGAAGGACCACAGTCTCACCAAAAGAAATCAGGTACTCCGACAATGGGCGGAATTATGATTATCTTCTCTATCACAATTACGACGATTGTGATGATCAACAAATTTTCTGAGATTAGTCCAGAAATGTTTTTACTGTTATTTGTCACGCTTGGCTACGGTCTATTAGGATTTTTAGATGATTATATTAAAGTAGCGATGAAACGAAACCTAGGTTTAACATCGAAACAGAAATTAATCGGTCAAATTGTGATCGCAGTGATTTTTTATGCAGTCTTCCATTATTATCAGTTTGCAACGACGATTCGCATTCCAGGAACAGATGTCAGCTTCGATTTAGGATGGGCTTACTTTATTCTTGTTGTTTTCATGCTTGTCGGAGGTTCAAATGCTGTGAACTTAACGGATGGACTGGATGGTCTATTATCTGGAACCGCTGCTATTGCCTTTGGAGCCTTTGCTATACTGGCTTGGAATCAATCACAGTACGATGTAGCGATCTTTTCAGTAGCTGTTGCTGGAGCCGTTCTTGGGTTTCTTGTGTTTAACGCGCATCCTGCAAAAGTATTTATGGGTGATACAGGGTCGCTTGCTTTAGGCGGAGCGATTGTAGCGATTGCCATTTTAACAAAGCTTGAAATTTTACTTGTCATTATTGGAGGAGTATTTGTTGTCGAAACGTTATCCGTTATTCTTCAAGTGATCTCCTTTAAAACAACTGGAAAAAGAATCTTTAAGATGAGTCCGCTTCACCACCACTATGAGTTAGTTGGCTGGTCTGAGTGGAGAGTAGTTGTCACCTTCTGGACAGCTGGTTTATTACTTGCTGTTTTAGGAATTTACATCGAGGTGTGGTTATAATTGAATAAGATGCAAATGTTAAAAAACGAACATGTACTAGTATTAGGTCTTGCAAAAAGCGGATATGCGGCAGCTTCAATTCTTCATGAGCATGGAGTAAATGTCATAGTAAATGACCAAAAGCCGTTTGAAGAAAATGAACCTGCTCAGCTTCTTTCTGAAAAGGGGATTGATGTCATTTGTGGCAGCCATCCTCTTCGTATGTTCGATGATAATGAAATCACGATTTTAATTAAAAATCCAGGAATTCCATATGAAAATGTGATGGTTCAAGAGGCGATTCGCCGCCAAATTCCAGTTTGGACGGAAATTGAATTAGCTTATCATTTAACCTCAGCTCCTTTTATAGGGATTACTGGATCAAATGGAAAAACCACTACCACGACTTTGATTTATGAAATGCTGAAACACGATAGTCAAAAAACTTTAGTGGCAGGTAATATTGGCACAGTTGCCAGCGAAGTCGCTGCAAAGGCAGCTGGCGATGAGTGGATTGTAACTGAACTGTCTTCTTTTCAGTTAATGGGAACAGTTGATTTTAGACCTAAAATCAGCTTAATATTAAATATTTTTGATGCACATTTAGACTATCACCACACTCGTGATGAATATGAAAAAGCAAAGCAGAAAGTATACGCACATCAACTTGAAGATGACATAGCTGTCATTAATTTCGATGATCCATCAGTCGTAAAACTGGCTGAAGCTTCAAAAGCAAAAAAAGTGTTTTTCTCGGTAAAAGAGCAAGTGGAACATGGTGCGTATATTAAACATGGTGCGATTTACTACATGAATGAACATATCATTGATTTAAAGGATGTTGTTCTTCCTGGTGAGCATAACCAAGAAAATATTTTGGCAGCTATTTGTGTCGTGAAAAATACAGGCTGTTCAAATGAAGCAATCGCACACGTTCTCACGACATTTAGTGGAGTGAAGCATCGTCTCCAGTTTGTAGATACAATTCAAAGTAGAAAATTTTATAACGATAGTAAAGCCACCAATATACTGGCAACAAGTAAAGCATTGTCAGCTTTTAAGCGGCCGACCATTTTACTAGCCGGCGGGCTTGATCGCGGTAATGAATTTGATGAATTGAAGCCTTTTATGAAAAATGTAAAAGGAATTATCACATTTGGTGAGACGGCACCTAAGTTTGTGAAGCTTGGTGAAGAACTGGGAATACATCACGTGAAACATGTCGATAATGTTGAACAAGCAGTACCTGCGGCGTTTAACATTTCTGAAGAAGAAGACGTGATTTTATTATCCCCGGCTTGTGCAAGCTGGGATCAACATAAAACATTTGAAGAACGTGGAGACATGTTTGTAAACGCCGTGCATATGCTTAAATAAGGGCTTGTCTCTCATATGACTGACAGCCCAAATGAAATTATGCTTGGGGTGTCGGTCTCTTGACGAATAAGAAAACTTCTCCGGACTTTTTGCTTGTTGTCATTACGTTACTTTTATTGACGATTGGTTTAATTATGGTGTACAGCGCTAGTGCTGTGTGGGCATCGTATAAATTTGATGATTCGTTTTATTTTGCAAAAAGACAGCTTTTGTTTGCCGGAATCGGAGTTATCGCGATGTTTTTCATTATGCGAGTCGATTATTGGACGTGGCGGACTTGGTCAAAGATATTGATTGCTGTTTGTTTTCTCCTTTTGCTGCTTGTACTTATTCCTGGTATCGGTATGGAGAGAAATGGATCAAGAAGCTGGATCGGTGTCGGTGCGTTTAGTATTCAGCCCTCTGAATTTATGAAGCTTGCGATGATTGCGTTTCTTGCAAAAATCTTATCTGAAAAACAAAAAAATATCACATCCTTTCGTAAAGGTTTCGCACCAGCATTAGGCATTGTGTTTTCTGCATTTGCCATCATAATGCTGCAGCCAGATTTGGGAACAGGGACGGTAATGGTTGGAACCTGTATTATTATGATATTTGTTTCAGGTGCGAGAATTGCTCACTTTATATTTCTCGGTCTTTTAGGGCTCAGCGGATTTGCTGCACTCGTCTTATCAGCGCCCTACCGCATAAAACGAATTACATCGTACTTAAATCCTTGGGAAGATCCACTAGGCAGTGGGTTTCAAATTATTCAATCCTTATACGCTGTTGGTCCAGGCGGTCTGTTCGGAATGGGTCTCGGTCAAAGTAGACAGAAATTCTTTTATTTACCTGAGCCTCAAACAGACTTCATCTTTGCGATATTGTCTGAAGAGCTTGGCTTTATAGGAGGATCACTCATTTTGCTGCTCTTTAGTGTTCTATTATGGAGAGGCATACGAATAGCACTTGGAGCCCCAGACTTATACGGAAGTTTCCTAGCAGTTGGCATTATTTCAATGGTTGCCATTCAAGTGATGATAAATATCGCAGTTGTTACTGGACTCATCCCTGTGACAGGTATCACGCTCCCATTCCTAAGTTATGGAGGCTCATCACTGACATTAATGCTGATGGCAATTGGCGTACTTTTGAATGTAAGCAGATACGCTAGATATTAATGTGCTGCTAGTTCATGAAACCATGATGATATTTATTTTGCAAAAGTACAAAAAAATGATTTGAAGAGTGAAAAAGACAGCTTTAGTATTGAAAGCATGTTTTTTGACTCTTCTTTACAGGTTTTAACGGAGCCCTGTTGTTTAAAACAGGGTTTATACTTTGTTCAGAGCAGAAAAAAATTGAGGGGAAATGGTATAATGCGTATAGTAATCAGTGGAGGCGGAACAGGCGGACATATTTATCCGGCCTTAGCTTTTATTAAAGAAGTGAAAAGACTGCATCCTAATGTAGAATTTTTATATATTGGTACTGAAAATGGACTTGAAAAGAAAATTGTAGAAAGAGAAAATATCCCTTTCAAGTCCATAGAAATTTCAGGTTTTAAAAGAAAGCTTTCCTTTGATAACGTAAAAACGGTGATGAGATTTCTAAAGGGCGTTCAAAAAAGCAAATCTTACTTAAAAGAATTCAAGCCAGATGCGGTCATTGGAACAGGTGGTTATGTGTGCGGTCCAGTTGTTTATGCAGCTTCTAAGCTGAAAATCCCGACTATTATTCACGAACAGAACAGTCTGCCTGGAATCACAAATAAGTTTCTGGCGAGATATGTTGATAAGGTAGCCATCTGCTTTGAAGAAGCAAAGGCACATTTTCCTTCTGAAAAGGTTGTATTTACGGGAAACCCTAGAGCCTCTGAAGTCGTCTCTATAAAAGAGGGGAAATCTCTTAAAGAGTTTGGGCTGGATGAAAAGAAAAAAACAGTTCTTATTTTTGGCGGGAGCCGTGGTGCTGCACCGATTAATAGAGCAGTCATTGACATGCAAGATGAATTAAAGGCTAAGAACTATCAGCTTTTATATATCACAGGTGAGGTTCATTATGAAAAAGTGCTGAACGAACTAAAGGAAAAAGATGCAGCACCTAATATGATCACAAAGCCTTTCTTGCATCAAATGCCGGAGTACTTGAAATCAATTGATGTGATTGTTGCAAGAGCGGGTGCCACAACGATTGCTGAAGTAACAGCCCTTGGAATCCCAACTATTTTTATTCCAAGCCCATACGTGACAGCAAATCACCAGGAAATTAATGCAAGATCACTAGAAAAGCATGACGCTGCAATCGTTTTAAGAGAATCAGAGCTTTCTGGAGAGAGCCTTCTTCATGCCATTGATGAAATTGCTGGTAATGAAGAAAAGTTAAACGAAATGAGCCGCTTAACAAAAGAACTTGGAGTACCGGATGCGGCTGGACGTTTATATAATGTATTAAAAGATATTACGACTACATGATGGAATGATATTAGGTAAGGCGGAGGGTAATATGGAGAACTTGAAGAATGAATTATTAGAAGCGCAAGTCGGTAAAGTGCTTGAAAATGAGCCGCTTGCAAATCATACGACGATGAAAATAGGCGGGCCGGCAGATCTATTGATCGTTCCTAAAGATATCGATGCAGTTAAAACGATCATGGATCAGATAAAAAAACACCACGCGGACTGGACGGTTATTGGGAGAGGATCGAATTTACTCGTACTTGATAAAGGAATACGTGGCGTTGTCCTGAAGTTAGGCGCTGGACTTGATCATTTAACTATAAATGATGAAGAAATTACAGTTGGCGGGGGCTATTCTGTTGTAAGGCTTGCAACGTCTCTTAGTAAGCAGGGGCTTTCAGGGCTGGAGTTTGCAGCTGGTATTCCAGGATCTATTGGCGGCGCTGTTTATATGAACGCAGGTGCGCACGGATCTGATATCAGTAAGATCCTTGTGAAAGCGAGAATCTTATTTGAAGATGGAAGTATCGAGTGGCTAACAAATGAGCAGATGAACTTTAGCTATAGAACATCTGTCCTTCAAAAGGAACGACCAGGTATTGTTCTCGAGGCCGTGTTTAAGCTCAAACAGGATGATCGCGAGAAAATCACAAAGAAAATGCAGCAAAATAAAGACTATCGTAAGGAAACACAGCCTTACAATCGACCATGTGCCGGAAGTATTTTTCGAAATCCGCTGCCTGAATATGCAGGACAGCTTGTAGAAAAAGCGAATTTAAAAGGGTACCAAATTGGCGGAGCAAGAATCTCTGATATGCATGGCAACTTTATTGTGAACGCTGGTGGCGCTACTGCTCAAGACGTGCTGGACTTAATTCAATACATCCAAAAGAAAATTAAAGATGACTACAATGTAGATATGCATACAGAAGTAGAAATTATCGGTGAAGCAAATTAAAAGCTAGTTTTTATGAATGATGGCATCACAGGAAAACAAACGGCATGAAAGAATGCCGTTTGTTTTCTCATCAAAATGATGACCCAAAGGTGTGGACAAGCAGCTTTGAATGGGGTGAAGAATATACATGCGGCCTGATCATGAAAATGAAAAGATCGTCAATATAGAAGAACGAATTCCTAAAATTAAAGAACAAAGGAAGCAGAAAGCGAACCGGAGACTAATCTCTTTTATTCTACTGTTTTTTATCATGGTTTTAATCATTATTTATTTGCAGACACCAATCAGTAAAATTTCTTCTTTAACTATTACGGGTAACGAGCATGTCCCTACAAAACAACTTGTGAAACTTTCCCAAATTAAAGAAGGCGAAACAGAGTTTTGGAATTTAAATAAAGATTTAACAGCAGATCATATTAAACAAAACAAACTAATTAAAAGTGTTAGTATCAAAAAACATTTTCCGAATAAGGTCAGTATTGCTGTCAAAGAATATGCCAATATTGCGTATCTTCAAAAGGGAAATCTATATTATGAGCTTCTTGAAAATGGGACAGCATTACCAGAAGAAGTCACACCAAGTCATGCAGGACCTATTTTTGTGGATTGGGACAATAAAGAGAAGCTGAAGCTAACTGTAAGATCTTTGAATCAGCTGCCAGCCTCTATTCAGGAACTCATCTCTGAAATATATTATGTGCCGACAAGCTCAAACCAATGGCTCGTTAAATTTTATATGAATGATGGGAACACTGTGATTGCATCAATTAAAACATTCGCTGATAAAATGAAAACTTATCCTGCCATTGTAAAAGAACTTTCACCTTCTGAAAAAGGTACAATCCATATGGAAGTCGCGACGTATTTTGAAGCGTTTAAATCTAAGAAAAAGGAAGATGAACGTTGAGAGGCAAAACAGTTATATTCTCAATTGTAATGCTTGTTCTTGGTTTTCTGATTTCTTTTTCATACCAATATACTAAGCAGCATCAGGCAGAGGTCATTCGCACAGAGCAATGGAAAAAAGAATACTCCTTGAAAAGTCAGCTGACAAAGCAAGAAAAGGCGAATCAGAAACTTGAAAAAGAATTATACAGCCTTCAATCACAGGTTCAAGCCACTGAGTCCAATTTGAAAAATGAAAAAGAGCAGTATTTTAATGTATTGGAAGATGTTGAGAAATACAGGATGTTTACAGGAGAGATCGGCGTAAAAGGAAAAGGGGTAAAAGTATCCCTTGAAGATGCATCTTATATCCCGAGTGGACAAAATGTCAATAATTACATTGTTCATGAGAGCCACATTTTTCATGTGATAAACGAACTATTTATATCAGGAGCCTCTGCCGTATCTATTAATGGACAGAGAATTACACACCAATCATACATACATTGTAACGGCCCAGTTGTCACAGTTGACGGTGTACAGCATCCAGCGCCGTTTGTCATTTCTGCTATCGGTGATCCGGCTGTGTTAATACCTGCATTAAATATTGCAGGAGGAGTGGTCGATCAGCTGACAAGTGATCATATTTCGATGACGATTGAAAAAAAGGATATTCGTATGAATCCTCTTTTAAAACACAAAGATTAAAAGTGAAAAGGTGAGTGGTGTTGAGGAAAAAGAAGCCTTTACTTAGTTTGACAGTCTTAATGGTGATATTCGGCATCATGGTCTCCATCCAATTTAACTCATTGCAAAAGCCCAAAGTTCGTGATACTCGCGATGTGTGGGAGCTAAGAGAGGATTTATCTGCATCTAAAAGTAAAGAATTGGATTTACTGAAAGAAATTGATAAATACGATGAAATGCTGAAAAAGTATGGTCATCAAGGTGATCAATCAAAAGAAGCTCAACTAACGAAAACATTAAAAGATTTAAAAGAAAAGGCTGGTTTTACAGAAGTGACAGGGGAGGGAATAGAAGTTGACATCTCTCAGCTCTTCTCTAAGGATCTGACTGGAGAAGAAGTGAAAAATATCCCGCCTGATCTTCTGAAAAAGTTAATCAACGAAGCCAATATGTATGGAGCAAAGCATATTTCCATTAATGACCACCGTGTGATTAATACAAGTGTGATTCGAGATATTAATGGCACGACGAAAATGGATGGCTACAGCTTAGATGGTGATGAAGTGACCATCAAGATGATCAGCGACCAGGCCGACAAATTATACAGCCGTTTAAATGTATCAGATATTGGTGATTTGTTTGCTCAGGAAAATTTCGGTTTGAGTATTAGCCAGCCAAAGCAACAAATTCAACTAAAAGCATATGACGGTGCAATTCAGGTAAACGAGTTGAAGCCTCTTGACGATGTAAAGGAGGGAAAATCTTAATGTGGCTTCCTGTACTTGGCTTAATCATAGGAGTTGCGATCGGTTTCTTAACAAATTTTACGATACCGAATGAGTATTCTAATTATCTTTCCCTCGCTGTACTTGCTGCACTTGATACATTGATTGGTGGAATCAGGGCACATCTGCAAGGGGCATACGATGAACTAGTGTTTGTATCAGGCTTCTTCTTTAATATTATACTTGCAATAAGTTTAGCTTTTCTGGGCGTCCATCTTGGTGTAGACTTGTACTTAGTCGGAATGTTTGCTTTCGGCGTTAGATTGTTTCAAAATATAGCAGTTATTCGAAGAATTCTACTAACTAAATGGACAATTTCTAGAGAAAAAAAGAAAAAAAGTGAGTCATAAAAAAGGATATACATATGATGTAACGAATATTTTCAGTAATCCTAATAAAAAATGTTGATTTTTTAAGTTTTGTTACACACTTGTAAAAACACATTCATTGTATTGTTGTTCAGCAAATAATAGAATAGAAAGTATTGATATGTGAGGAGGTGCCATAGAATGAACAACAATGAAATTTACGTCAGCCTTGACATCGGTACATCCAATATAAAAGTCATCGTCGGAGAAATGGCGGATGATTCGCTTAACATTATAGGTGTTGGAAATGTCCCTTCAGAAGGGTTAAAAAAAGGATCGATTGTTGATATAGATGAGACAGTTCATTCTATTAGACAAGCATTTGAACAGGCTGAAAGAATGGTAGGTTTTCCTTTACAAAAGGCGATTGTCGGAATTAACGGAAACCACATTCATATTCAGAATACGAGCGGCGTGGTCGCAGTATCTAGTGAAAACAAAGAAATACATGCTGAAGATGTGAGACGTGTCTTAGATGCTGCACAGGTAGTATCTATTCCTCAAGAACATCTCGTCGTAGACGTCATCCCGAGGCAATTTATCGTCGACGGAAGAGATGAGATCACTGATCCGAAAAAAATGCTTGGTGTTCGGCTAGAGGTGGATGGATCGTTGATTACAGGTTCTAAAACGATTCTACATAACTGGCTCCGATGTGTAGAGAGAGCTGGAATTGAAATTATGGATATTTGCTTGCAGCCGCTCGCATCAGGCTCAGCAGCATTATCGAAAGATGAAAAAAATCTAGGGGTAGCTCTCGTCGATATTGGCGGCGGATCTACAACGATTTCCGTATTTGAAAACGGGCATCTCTATTCTACTCACAGTATCCCTTTGGGCGGAGAGAACATTACAAAAGATTTGTCTATAGGACTTAGAACTTCTACTGAAGAAGCTGAACGAATCAAAAAACAATTTGGACATGCGTTTTATGATGAGGCATCGTCTGAGGAAACATTTGAAGTTTCTGTCATCGGTACTGATCAGAAACAGACGTATACACAGCTTGAAGCGGCTAATATCATCGAAGCTCGGCTGGAAGAAATCTTGCTCTTTGTGGCAGAGGAATTAAGAAATATGGGTGTCCATGATTTGCCTGGCGGATTCGTTCTAACAGGTGGACAGGCAGCTATACCAGGTATCCTTTCTCTTGCACAAACGGTCTTGCAAAACAATGTTAGAATTGCAAGTCCGAATTATATTGGAGTGAGAGAACCTCAGTATATGACAGGAGTGGGTCTGATCCACTTTGCTTATCGCAATGCAAAGATTCAGGGCAGACAGGTTGGATTCCAAATGCCGGATGAGGCGTTTCATGAAGTAGGCGCATCCATGGAGCCGGTTTCTTCTGCACCACAAGTGAAAGAAGCGCAGCCAAGACCGAAAGTAAAACAAAAAGCACAAGAAGAGACAAATAAAAAACCGGGCAAAATGAAAAAACTATTTAATATGTTCTGGGAATAGAATTAGATTTTCGACGGATTAGGAGGATTCAGCATGTTGGAGTTTGAAACAAATATAGACGGCCTAGCATCAATTAAAGTAATCGGAGTAGGTGGAGGCGGAAATAACGCTGTCAACCGAATGATCGAAAATGACGTACAAGGTGTCGATTTCATTGCAGTCAATACAGATGCACAGGCGTTAAATCTATCAAAAGCAGAAACGAAAATGCAAATCGGTGCTAAGCTGACAAGAGGGCTTGGAGCAGGTGCGAATCCTGAAGTCGGTAAAAAAGCTGCTGAAGAAAGCAAAGAACAGATTGAAGAAGTATTAAAAGGCGCTGACATGGTCTTTGTAACTGCTGGTATGGGCGGTGGAACTGGTACGGGTGCTGCACCTGTCATTGCAAAAATCGCAAAAGATTCTGGTGCATTGACAGTTGGAGTCGTGACTCGTCCTTTCACATTTGAAGGAAGAAAACGTCAGCTTCAAGCAGTAGAAGGAATTGCTTCTATGAAAGAAGCAGTTGACACATTAATTGTGATTCCAAACGATCGCTTGCTTGAAATTGTTGATAAAAACACGCCAATGCTTGAAGCATTCCGTGCAGCAGATAACGTACTACGACAAGGTGTTCAAGGGATCTCAGATCTTATTGCTACACCAGGTTTAATCAACCTTGACTTTGCTGACGTGAAAACGATCATGTCTAATAAAGGTTCTGCTCTTATGGGTATTGGTGTCGCAACTGGTGAAAATCGTGCTGCTGAAGCTGCGAAGAAAGCTATTTCTTCACCACTTCTGGAAACGGCAATCGATGGTGCACAAGGTGTTATCATGAATATTACTGGTGGTACGAACCTAAGCCTTTATGAGGTACAAGAAGCAGCGGACATTGTTGCTTCTGCATCTGACGAAGATGTAAACATGATTTTCGGGTCTGTCATTAATGATAACTTGAAGGACGAAATTGTGGTAACGGTTATTGCAACTGGTTTTATTGAGCAAGAGCCAGAAGTGACAAAACCACAAAGAAATCCATTAGGACAAGGATTAAAGCAAAATCAATCCATTCCTCAAAAGCGTGAAGTCAAACGTGAGGAACATCAGCAGCCATCATCTCAGCCGAGACAAAATACACAATCTAATGATGATACGCTGGATATCCCAACGTTCTTGCGCAATCGTAATAAACGCTAGTCGAGTATCACTCATCCCCTTCCATTGGAAGGGGATTTTTTTCATGTCTCAAATATAAACAAACCAGCATCTCTTCTGAATAAAAAGTCTTGAATGTGTCTGGATTACTTCATTCAACATATGTATTTTGACTTAGAGTGATTAAGTCAAAAGAATCATTTTTAAATCCTATTACAAAAAGCGACAAAATGATGATCTTTATTTGACTACATTAAATAGAACACCATGAATCTTGTCATGAACAAAGGAAAGGGAGGAGTGAGACCCACACTCTGTTTGACCATTTGAGGAGGAGGGATTTGATTGAAAGTGAAGTTTCGCAAAACCGCCGGCTATCGTTTGATGAGTCTTTTGGTGATTGGTACTTTAACGATGACAAGCTTTGGAATGGTTCAAGCAAAATCGACTTCTACCTCATATCAAGAGGAAGCTGTTTCCTCCAAAAAAACAAAAGCAAAGATATCATCTAGATTAATGAAACAGTTTCAACAAGAAGACAAGGTGACCTTTTTAGTCAAAATGAAGGAACAAACAAATGTCAAAAAAGTGGCGAAGGATGCTGTGTCAAAAGCCAAAAAACAGAAGTTAACAGCTGCTAAAACGCAGTACACAAAAAGATCAGCTGTTGTATCAGAACTAAGAGCAACATCTGAAGAGACGCAGGAAGCGCTGCTTGCTTATTTACAAAAGGCACAAAAGAAAAACCAAGTGAAGGCTATTCATTCGTACTATATTGTGAATGGTCTCGCTGTGACGGGAACGAAAGAAGTCATGGAAAAGGTGGCTTCCTTCCCAGAAGTAGATCAAGTGCTGCCAAATGAAATCCGTCAAATTCATCGTCCTGTTGATTTGAACACTTCAAAGCCGAACAAACAAATCAAAGCAGCAGATGGAATCGAATGGAATATTTCTCAAGTTCATGCCCCAGAAGCGTGGGCTTTAGGCTATGACGGTACTGGTACCGTTGTGGCAAGTATTGATACAGGTGTGGAATGGGATCATCCTGCATTAAAAGAAAAGTACCGCGGTTTTGATCTTGCACGTCCGAATGAACCTTCTCATGAATTCAATTGGTACGATGCAACGACAGGTTCTGAAACGCCATACGATGATTTAGAGCATGGTACACATGTGACGGGAACGATGGTTGGCTCTGAGTCAAATGGAGAGAATCAAATTGGCGTCGCACCAGGTGCAAAATGGATTGCGGTGAAAGCTTTCTCAGAAGATGGTGGATCAGATGCTGATCTGCTTGACGCAGGTGAATGGATTTTAGCCCCAAAAGATGAAAACGGAAACCCTCATCCAGAAAAGGCACCAGATGTAGTCAATAATTCTTGGGGCGGCGGGCCTGGTCTAGATGATTGGTATAAAGATGTGGTCAATGCTTGGAGAGCGGCAGATATCTTCCCAGAGTTTTCAGCTGGTAATACGGATTTATTTAACCCTGGCGGTGAGGGATCTATTGCAAATCCTGCGAACTATCCAGAAGCCTTTGCGACGGGTGCAACAGATCAAAACAACAAATTGGGTTCTTTCTCTTTGCAAGGTCCCTCTCCATATGGCGTCATGAAACCAGATATTGCGGCCCCAGGGGTAAACATTCGTTCTTCTATACCTGGAAAAAGGTATGAGGATGGCTGGAATGGAACCTCGATGGCAGGTCCGCATGTTTCAGCTGTTGTGGCTCTTCTGCGCCAAGTACAGGCAGATCTGTCTGTGGAAGAGATCGAAGAAATTCTCATTGATACTGCAAAGCCGCTGACAGATCAGCAATTCCCGGAATCCCCTAACAATGGCTATGGGGCAGGATTAGTTGATGCAAGAGAGGCGATCACAGCATTAACAGATGGAATTGGCAAGATTGAAGGACAGGTAACAAAAGAAGGAGAAGATACAGAACCACCTGTTTTTTCTCATAAAGGACCGAATGAAATTTTTGCCTCTACGCCAACTCCTCTAAGCATCACAGCAGAAGATGAAGTAGCTGTGACAAATGTCTCCTTGAGCTATCAAGTGGATCAAGGGAAAAGGGAGACGCTGCAAGCAAAACGTACGGATGGAAATCATTTAAAAGGGACATATGTTGTCCAGCTACCAGAACTTGAGGGAGAAAATGTCACGTACCGATGGATTGTGAAAGATTTTGGAGAAAATGAAGCCGCATCAGAACCGTATACGCTTCCGATTAGAACATCCATCACGACTGGCTACTCGCAAGATTTTGAAGCATGGCCTAGTGGATGGTTCAGTGGTGGAACAAAAGATCCTTGGCAGTGGGGAAAGCCGACCACAGGTCCGAATCAAGCCTTTACTGGAGATCATGTTTACGCCACAAACCTAGACAGTCCTTATGAAAATTCAACAGATGCTCATTTATCCATGCCGATGATTGCTGTACCTGAGTCAGGCTCCTCCTTTTTACAATATCAATACTGGCATGACCTTGAAGCAAATTATGACTATGTGCATATTCATGTGCAGCCTGAGGGGGAAGATGCTGTCCAGGTGGCAGCCTACACAGGCAAAACAAGTGCATGGACAAAAGGAGAAGTTGATTTATCTGCCTACAAAGGCCAAAATGTGAGGGTTATTTTTCAGCTCAGAACGGATGGCAGTGTGACAAAAGACGGTTTTTATTTAGATGATGTGAAAATAACAGATGAAGCCTTGCCTCAAAAGGCAAAGAAACAACTTGGCATCATCAAAAAAGAAAAGCCAGCACAGGAGCAGAAGAAACCCGTTGATCCGAAAAGGGCAAAGCCTGCTAAAATAAAAGAAAAACATGTCCAGATGAAAAAGGAAAAAAGCTTAGATGCTCCGTCTATCAAAGCTCTTCCGATGAAGGCAGAAATCAGTGTTCTTGAAAGCGGAAAATCCACGTACACAGATGAAGCGACAGGGAGATATCAGCTTTCTCATGGTGCAGGGGAGTTTACAGTGAAAGCTGAAGCATATGGATTTGAATCACGCACCCAAAAAGTCAATATTCCCTCAAATGACACGGCAGAGGCAAATTTCTCTTTGCAGCCACTTGAGAAACGAACGATCTCCGGCACAATTGTAAACGAAACAACGGGTGAAAAAGTCAAGGATGCCACGGTTTATCTTGTAGAGGATGCGAAAATTGAGCCGGTCAAAACAGATGAATCCGGCGAGTTTTCTCTAGAGGCATTGAGCGGTGTGTATACAGTCAAAGTATTTGCGAAAGGGTTTAAAGGATATTCATTTACAGCAGATGTGACAGAAAAGCCGCTTGAAAAAGCAATTAAGCTGGAACCTTTCATCGGTTTTGCTGGCGAAATTGGCTACGATGACGGAACAGCTGAAAATGCGCGGGCGTTCTATGATCCTGGCAATGGCTGGGCGGTGAAATTTTCATTAGAAAAGGGGAAGAAACAAGCGCAAGTCACAGGTGGGCTTTTCCGTTTCTGGACAACAGAGTGGCCAGCCCCTGGCGGGAATGAATTTGCGGTTGAAGTGTATGATGCATCCGGGAAGGACGGCGCTCCAGGTGAGAAAGTCGCTGGACCTTTCAAAGCGAATGCGCTGCGCAATGGTGAATGGACAAAAGTAAATTTAGAGGATCAAGCCATTACGGTGGAGGGAGATTTCTACCTTGTCTATATTCAAACGAAAAAGAATACGGAATCTCCAGGCCTTGCAACAGATGAAGATGGACCAAATGCTGAAAGAAGTTGGCAGCTGACAAGCGGTGCCTTTTCTCCTTCTCCAAAAGAAGAGGGAAATTATATGATTCGTGCGCTTGTCCAATATGAAGCAGATGTACCAGAAATAACGTCTCCAAAAGCAGGAACGATCACGAACAAAGATGAACTGGAGATTCAAGGAAAAGCCTCTCCAGGGCTGGATGTAGCGATCTATCAAAACGATGAAGAGATTGCCAAAGTGAAAGCAGACCAGTCAGGTGTTTTCAAAGAGAAGGTCACAGTTTCAAGCGGAGAGCATGTATTCACGGCTGCCACTGTTACGGATAAAGGTGCAACGAAAAAATCCAAATCAGTAAAGGTGATCATTGATCAAACAGCCCCATCGCTAACGATAGATACACCGAAAAAAGGGGAAAAGTCTAACAAAGAATCTCTCACTGTAGAAGGAAAGGTAACGGATGATCATCTTGATCAAGTCACTGTGAATGGAAAAAAGGCAGCAATAAAAGATGGGAAATATTCTGCAAGAATACTGCTTGAAAACGGGAAAAATACGATCAAAGTAACAGCGAAAGATGCAGCAGGAAACAAAACGACTAAAAAAGTCGATATCGATGTTCAATACGAAGCACCTGAAATTTCGAAGCTGACACCAGCAGAGAATGTCAATCTATCATCAGGTGAGTCTGTTAAAATTTCATTTAAAAGCAGAGAAAAGTTAGACGCAACGTTTGTCATTCATATGCCGCTGACAAACGTTAGATCAAAGCTGCAAAATACAACAGAGCTGCCGCTTCGCGAGGTAGCTAACGGAACGTATGAAGGCTACTGGACAGCTACTTCTACCGCCAAAGCAAAAGGTGCAGTCATTGAAGTGATTGTGCGGGATGATTATGGAAATATCACACGACAAAAGGCTCCAGGCACATTAAATATCAATGAAAAATGACCCTTGAAAAAAGGCACGACTCCTAGGAGCGTGTCTTTTTCATTTCGAACAATTGTTTGAAGGCTTGTCCAGGAGCACACTCCCTTGCTTTGCGCTCTCATTCCTCGACAAAAACAATAACAATCCACCAAAAGTTCTCTATCATCCCCAACAAGAATTGACAGACTTCCATCTCATGGCTGTTTTATACTGGTACAAACAAGTGCAAGTACTGCTTTTGATTCTTTGTTTCAGATGAAAGGAGCAGAAGGTGGTCATTTATTTAGATGTGATTTGGCTGTTAAACTTTTGTTTTGATCTATTGCTTCTCTTACTCACTGCATTTATTCTCAAACGACAAGTAAAAAAAAGGCGATATATGTTAGGAGCTCTGATTGGATCGAGCATTGTTCTCTTGCTCTTTACACCATTTGCAATGTATGTGTCACACCCTCTAGGCAAACTGCTTTTTTCTGTCTTGATCGTGCTTGCAACTTTTGGATTTCAAAGATTTCGTTCCTTTTTTCAAAACCTGTTTGCTTTTTACTTTGTCACATTTTTGATGGGAGGAGGCATGATCGGGGTTCATTCGTTTTTACAAACCAATACTGTTATTCAAAACGGGCTGCTGATTTCACAAAATGATGGCTTTGGTGATCCCATTAGCTGGCTTTTCGTTTTAACTGGCTTTCCTGCGATTTGGCTCTTCTCAAAGAAAAGATTAGGAGAGGTCGGTGCGAAAAAAAGACAGTTTGATGAACAAGTACTTGTGGAGATACACATTCACGGAGAGACCATCCGGCTAAAGGGACTCGTCGATTCTGGCAATCAGCTGTATGATCCTATGACGAAAACACCTGTGATGATTGTTCAGGCCGATCAGCTTATGTCCATTTGCGGGGAGCCATTTATAGAGCTTATGAAGCAGTCTCATCCTGTTGAAGTGATGCAAAAGCTCGATGATCAATTTCCGCTTCTTGATCGTTTAAGACTTGTTCCATATCGAGCGGTCGGTCATGATCACGGGTTTCTTCTATGCTTAAAACCAGATACGGTCATCATTTATTCAAAAACACATATGATCAAGCCAGCCAAGTGTTTTGTAGGCATGAGTCTAAGCGGTTTATCAGCAGATCAGGAATTTCAATCCATCATTCACCCAGATATGTTAGACGGAAAAATCATCCAAGGGGTGTCTTAAGTTTTGGTGATGTCTTTTATCTTACGAGGTCAACTTGACATTTAGAAGGGAGAAGAAGATGAAAAAATTAAAATTTAAACTCACTTACTACTGGTATAAACTCCTCATGAAGCTAGGTCTAAAGAGTGATGAGATTTATTATATTGGTGGTAGTGAGGCGCTGCCGCCGCCATTATCAAAGGATGAAGAGCAGGAACTGCTTGTCAAATTACCAAAAGGTGATCAAACAGCAAGGGCCATCCTAATCGAAAGAAATTTACGGTTGGTGGTCTACATCGCAAGAAAATTTGAAAACACAGGGATAAATATTGAGGATTTAATTAGTATTGGAACCATTGGCCTGATTAAGGCAGTCAATACATTTAACCCAGAAAAAAAGATCAAGCTTGCCACATATGCTTCGAGATGTATTGAAAATGAGATTTTGATGTATTTGCGCCGGAATAATAAAATTCGTTCTGAAGTGTCGTTTGATGAGCCGCTCAACATTGATTGGGACGGAAATGAACTGCTTTTATCAGACGTCCTTGGAACAGATGATGATATTATCACGCGGGATATTGAAGCAAATGTAGATAAAAAACTTTTGAAAAAAGCGCTGGAGCAATTAAATGACCGCGAAAAGCAGATCATGGAGCTCAGGTTCGGTTTGGTAGGCGGTGAAGAAAAAACCCAAAAAGATGTCGCTGACATGCTAGGAATTTCTCAGTCGTATATTTCAAGGCTTGAAAAAAGAATTATTAAACGATTACAAAAAGAATTTAACAAAATGGTCTAAAAAAATTTTTTTGAAAGCTCTGTCCCTTTGCTGTCAAAGGAATCAACTTCTTTTCTCATGATTCTCGTCATCCGTCGTGCATATTTTTCCATCCCAAGGAGATACTGAACTTTGTACAACAGCTCCTGTAGGGAGGGAAAAAAGTGTCCAGAAATAAAGTGGAAATCTGCGGAGTCGACACCTCCAAACTGCCTGTTCTGAAAAACGAAGAGATGAGAAAATTGTTCAGACAGCTGCAAGATGAAGGTGACGATACAGCAAGAGAAAAGCTAGTCAATGGCAATTTGCGGTTGGTTTTAAGTGTGATTCAGCGTTTTAACAACAGAGGCGAGTATGTGGATGATCTCTTCCAAGTAGGCTGTATCGGATTAATGAAATCAATTGATAATTTTGATTTAAGCCACAATGTCAGATTTTCAACTTATGCGGTCCCTATGATCATAGGAGAAATCCGACGATACTTGCGTGATAACAACCCGATTCGGGTGTCTCGTTCACTAAGAGATATTGCCTATAAAGCGCTTCAGGTCCGTGAGAGGCTGATTAGTGAGACAAGCAAGGAGCCAACGGCAGAAGACATTGCCAAAGTGCTGGAAGTGCCTCATGAGGAAATTGTCTTTGCCCTAGATGCGATTCAAGATCCTGTTTCTTTGTTTGAACCGATTTATAATGACGGAGGAGATCCGATTTATGTGATGGATCAAATTAGTGATGATCGGAACAAAGACACACAATGGGTAGAGGAATTGGCCTTAAAAGAGGGAATGCGCCGATTGAATGATCGAGAAAAAATGATTCTCCGCAAACGTTTCTTCCAGGGAAAAACGCAAATGGAAGTCGCTGAAGAGATCGGGATTTCTCAAGCACAAGTCTCAAGACTTGAAAAAGCAGCCATCAAACAAATGAATAAAAATATCTTTTAAAGCCGCCGCTTCATGTGCGGCTTTTTTCATTCTTGTGAGAGAGCACGTCTCTAGTATTGACTCTGTTATTTTTTTCATTTAATCTGTTTTTAACAAATGTTATTTTATATATCATTTGTTAGGGAACACTTAAGCGGAAAGAAGGGTTATTATGACATTCCATGATGAAAGAAGGCTGCTCATAAAGGTTGCGCATATGTATTATGAAGAAGGCGCCACTCAATCTAAAATAGCAGAAGCTGTTGGGGTTAGCCGCTCGCTCATATCGAAATATTTGGCAAAAGCACGTGAAGCAGGAATCGTGGAAATCATTATTCATGATGAAGTGAATCAACAATATGGATCATTAGAAAGAAAAATAGAGCGGAAATATGGACTGCGAGAAGTCGTCTGTGTGGAAACGCTCAGCCAAGAAACAACCAAAAGCCGAATCGGCGCTGCAGCGGCAGGCTTTTTGTTAAAAGTAATAAAGGATGGACAAGTCATCGGTTTTTCATCAGGAACCACTTTGCATGAAATGGCGAAAGCGCTTACGTCAGTTCAGCACTTTCCGTCCGTGACATTTGTTCCGCTTGTCGGGGGTGTGGGTAACGAAGATGTTGATATCCACGCCAACTATATAATTGCAAGGTGCACAGAAGCACTCAAATCTAAATGTGAGTTTTTACATGTGCCTGTTATGCTTGATACGAAAGAAGCGAAGGACGTACTAATACGGCAGCCATCAATCAAAAAAGTGATTAAACTAGGAGAATCATCAAATATTGCGGTTGTCGGAATTGGCGGGGTTCCGCAGCATTCAACGATGGTGAAATCTTATATGACAAGCGGTGAGGAGGATATTCTTCAAGCGAAGGATGTGGCGGGTGACATTTGCTATAACTTTATTGATCATCAAGGGGAAGTGTATCCCCACCCGTGGAACGACCGGGTAATGGGCATAAGCCCGCAAAAGCTGAAGGAAATCCCGCTAGTCATTGGTGTCGCTGGAGGAGAAGAGAAAATTGAAGCGATCCGGGCAGCATTAGAAGGTGGATTAATTCATGTATTGATTACGGATGAACGAACAGGAGATGCCTTATTAAAGTAACTACCTAATCATATTAGGTAGTTTTTTTGAGTCTTTAGACTCAAAAAGATTGAAAATTTTATCGATTTTAGCTTGACACAAAGTTGACACATCATATAAACTAAGTTCATAACAAATGATAAACAAAATAACAAATGTTACAAGAAACAGATTTTTGTTAATTTTTATAACATTTGTTAAAAGTTTCAGATTATTTTTCTAGCAATCTACCCGAGAAGCAAGAAAACCTGAAAGGATGATTTAGATGTCAATCTATCAACAATTGTTAGCTCGAGAACGCAGTGGAGATCCAATCAAAGTAGGAATTATTGGGGCAGGCCAGATGGGCTTTGGGCTCATTTCACAAATTTCTAAAATTCCAGGCATGATTGTAGCAGGTGTTTGTGATATTCACCTTAGTGCAGCGGAGAAGGCAGCGAATTTTTACAAGCAGCATGCGAAGCCGCATCAAATGGTCGTCACAAATGATTATAGGGAAGTGATTCAATCAGATTTTGTGGAAGTGGTCGTAGATGCAACAGGAGTTCCAGAAGTCGGAGCAAACATTTCTTTGGAAGCGCTTAATTCAAAAAAACATCTCGTTCTTTTAAATGTAGAAGTTGATATTACCATCGGTTTGGTGATGCATAAATTATTCACAAATGCAGGACTTGTTTACTCTGGATCAGCTGGTGACGAACCGGCAGCAACACTAGAATTATATGAATTTGCGAAAACAATGGGACTTGAGGTGCTCGTTGCTGGGAAAGGCAAGAACAACCCATTCTTCCCAGAAGCAAATCCAGATACGTGTAAAGCAGAAGCAGATAGTAAACATATGAGTGCACATATGCTCGCTGCCTTCCAAGACGGAACAAAAACAATGGCAGAAATGAACTTATTAAGTAACGCGACAGGGCTTTTGCCAGATAAAGTCGGTATGCACGGGGTTGAAGCAAATTTAGAGAATGTAGCAGATAAATTGAATCAAAAACAACAAGGTGGCGTGCTCGATAACTTCGGAGTCGTTGAATATGTAAATGGGCTAGCACCAGGCGTATTCGTTATCGTCAAGAGTGATCTTGAGCCAGTAGATGAAGAGCTTCGTTACTTAAAAGTTGGAAAAGGTCCTCACTACACGCTTTACCGTCCTTTCCACTTAGCGAGTCTTGAAACACCTGTTACCATCGCAAAAGCAGTCTTACAGCATGACTCATCGATCCACCCGATTGGTGTACCAGTGTCAGAAACAGTCGCTGTTGCGAAAAGAGATATTCAAGCAGGAGAATCACTTGACGGAATTGGCGGATACTCTGTAAGAGGTGTACTTGAAACGCATCAAGACATGAAATCGAACGGTCATATTCCGATTGGCTTAATCAGCGGAAAAGTCGTAGCGAAAAAAGACATCAAATTAGGACAGTTCCTCACTCATGATGATGTAGAGCTTGATTCAAACACAACCGTTTGGAAGCTGCGTTCATTACAAGATCACTTATTTCAATCATAAGGACGTGAAGCTATGGAAAAATTAGCAATCGTACTTTGTATCATTCTCATCGTGCAGTATGGATTATCTTTTATTCAAATCAAGTATTACCGCAAAAGCATGGACTCACTAATTGATGACTACAGAGGGAAACAGGGCTATCACTTATTTTCAGGAATGGAACGGCGCAAAGTTGGCCCTGGAGCCATTGCGCTCATCATTGTGGATGAATCGTATATTATTCAAAAATGTCATGTGCTTGGCGGCGTGTCGATCTTATCTAAATTTAAAGAAGTTCCTTCATATGAAGGCAAGCATGTAGGGGCTGTGCTGGACGAGCACCACATGATGAAGAAAACGTTGAAAAAACGTAAAAAGGCGCCAGCTGTCATGCAAGCACTTTCCATGGCGGCTGAGCAGGCACTTGTCTCGATTTCGAAAAAAAATATAACAAATGTGAACTAAAGAAAGGGGAGATGAAACATGGAATGGATTCAATGGTTTGGAGAGCACTTTATCGGAATGTTTGAAGCCGGCGGAAAGCAATTCATGGGCCTTGTTACAGGTATCGTTCCAACGCTTGTTGTGTTACTTACTTTCACTTATGCTGTCATGAAATTTATTGGAGAAGAGCGAGTGAATAGAGCCATTCAGTTTGCAGCGAAGTATACCATTTTGCGCTACACGTTAATGCCGATCTTATCCGTTCTTATTTTGACAAACCCAATGGCTTATACGTTTGGCCGCTTCTTACCTGAAAAACAAAAACCAGCATTCTATGATTCAGCTGTTTCATTTGTTCATCCGGTGACATCACTGTTCCCGTATGCCAACGCAGGAGAACTATTTGTCTACTTAGGAATTGCGAACGGGATTAAAGAAGCTGGATATTCAATGTCAGAGCTTGCTGTTCGTTACTTCTTAGTCGGGATCGTCGTCATTTTACTACGCGGAATCATTACTGAATGGATTACAAAATATTTAGCAGGAAAAATGAAAGCGAATTCATAATAGGGGAGGGTTAGACATGACAAACCACAAAGTATTTGTTGCAAAAGGTGCTGGCGGATGGGGAGAAGGTTTAGAGCTTGAACCAACTGGTAAAAGAAGAAAGGTTGTTTCCATTACAGGGGGAGGCATTCACCCGGTTGCACGTAAAATTGCAGAAATGACAGGGACAGAAGCATGTGACGGCTTTAAAAACTCCATACCAGAAGATGAAATGATGTGTGTTGTCATTGACTGCGGAGGAACAGCGCGAATCGGACTTTATCCAATGAAACGCATTCCTACTGTAGACGTTTTGGCATCCTCTCCTTCTGGACCGCTTGCTAAACATATTACAGAAGATATCTTCGTATCAGGCGTAACAGAAAAAGATATTTCCTATGCAGAAGCATCTGATGGTGAGGCAAAAGCAGAAGGTCAGGAAAACAGTGAGTCGATTGACAAAGAGAATTTCAAAGAGACGTATGCAAAGCTGAAAGAGGAAAATATCGAGCGGCAGGAAAAAGGCAATTTCCTGATGAGATTCTCACGAGGAATCGGGAAAGTCACCGGTACGTTCTACCAGGCTGGCCGTGATTCTGTTGATATGCTTTTGAAAAACATTATTCCATTCATGGCATTTGTCAGTATGTTAATTGGAATTATCAATTATACAAAAATTGGTGACCTGATTGCCCATTTTCTATCACCTTTGGCAGGATCTCTTTGGGGGCTCTTACTGCTCGTAGTGGTCTGTACATTGCCGTTCCTATCACCTGTCTTAGGACCTGGAGCAGTCATTGCCCAAGTCATCGGTGTTCTGATTGGTAGTCAAATCGCACTAGGAAACATTCCGCCTCAATTTGCACTTCCTGCACTATTTGCCATCAACGGTCAAGTAGGGTGTGATTTTATTCCAGTGGGGCTGTCACTTGGTGAAGCGAAGCCGGAAACGGTACAATATGGGGTACCAGCTGTTTTGTATAGCCGTCTCATTACAGGGGTTCTATCTGTTGTGATCGCATACGTTGCCAGCTTCGGTATGTATTAAACGTATTAAAGGAGGAATCGAGATACATGGTAACACAATCTGTCGTAAAAGAAATTGGGATCTTAGTCCCGCAATTTAAAGAAGATAAGCTGATTGTATTATTTGGACCCGCAGCGCCGCAGGAATTAAGAGATATGTCTGTTATTCATGAGTTCGAACATCTAGAAGAAGAGCCGCTGAAGCTGGGCGGAACCATTCAAGTGGGCGATCAAACATACACGATCACAGCCCTCGGCAATAAAGCAAATGACAACTTTAAAGAGCTCGGCCACATTTCGATCTACTTCCAAGAGCCGTTTGATGATGTATTACCAGGAGCTGTATTTGCATCCCCGCACACGTTTCCTGATATAAAAGAAGGCGTACGAATTGAAATTTCGTAACCATGTAAAAAAGCTGTTCCTAAAAAGGAGCAGCTTTTTTACATGAGGTTTACCAGAAAGAGCATTTACGATATGCTGTAAACATTCATTGTTTGTATATTCAGAATTTTTACTCAGGAGGAAGTTATCGTGTCACTTGAATTGAAGAATGTTTCATTAAAACGAAATGGGAAATGGCTCCTGCAGTCTATTGACTGGCAGGTGAACAAGCAGGAACACTGGGTACTTTACGGTTTAAATGGTGCGGGGAAAACCGCATTATTAAATATGCTCTGCTCTTATTATTTCCCCACGTCAGGCGAGATGACAGTGCTGGGACATGTCTTTGGCAAGGAGGCTCTTGGTGAAAAGCTCAGGAGGAAAATTGGTCTCATCTCAGCAGGACTTGAAAAGAAATTGCACAGAGACGACAATGCTTTTGAAATTGTGCTGAGCGGCGCATTTGCTTCTATCGGGCTTTATGAAACCCCGACAGATGAAATGAGAGAGAAAGCCATTGATCTATTAAAAGCATTCGGTTCATTCAAATATGCCAACAGAACTTATGAAACACTCTCACAGGGAGAAAAGCAAAAAGTCTTGATTGCGAGGGCTTTAATGAATGATCCGCAGCTCTTGATTTTAGATGAACCTGTGACGGGTCTTGATTTTCTAGCAAGAGAGCAAGTGCTGGAGACCATCTCATTGATTGCAGCAAAGCCTGATGCGCCTACTTTGCTCTATACGACCCATCATGCAGAGGAGATTCTGCCTGTTTTTCAGCATACCTTATTATTAAAAAATGGATCTGTTTTTGATCAAGGAGAAACAAAAGGGATGATGACAAGCGGCCTACTTTCTTCTTTTTTTGAATGTCCGGTAGATGTCATGTGGAGAAATGGCCGTCCGCATTTAAGTAAATTGTAGATAATAGAAACTATTGGTCTGCGTCCCTGCTTTTCCATCATACATATTATAGTAGAAAACGAAAGGCGGGGAAGGACAGATGATCAGCATTTCTGAATTCCAAATCAAGGATGTCGTCGATGTATCCAGCGGGAAAAAACTAGGTACCATTGGGGACATTGATATTAATGTCACAAGCGGCAAAATCCAAGCGATTATTATTGGCGGCACAGGTAAAATGATGGGATTTTTCGGAAAAGAAGAGGAAATGATTGTCCCATGGCGAAATATAGTAAAAATTGGCGAAGATGTGATACTTGTCCGCTTGTCTTCTTAATTCGTATAACTCCTCAATGAATCATTCAATTTTTCCTTAAAATAAACTCTTCATTCTTAGCAAACAATGTCTTTTTCGGGTAAAAAGATTACGTTTTCATATCAATTTGAAAAAAAACCTGCAGAAAGGGCACATTTGAGTGTAATATTTAATGAATCCCACTAACTGTCTATGTATGTCTTGTGGTAAAATAGGAGCGAAATAAAGAGAGATGAATGAAAGGTGGGAGGCAGCTTTGACACACAAATATGACCCCTTTCAGCAGAAATCACCATATGCAATGACCATTCATGATTGGACGAACATGACATGTTCTGGTAAAGAGGTATTGGCCGGATTTACAACAAAAAATGGCGGCTTCAGCCTTACTCCATATCAATCATTGAACACTGGACTCCATGTAGGAGACGATGCTTCTAGTGTACAAATGAATCGTCAAGTCATAGCAGCTGCTGCTGCTGTGCCGCTCTCTGATTGGGTGTTTGCAGACCAAACACACGAGGATCGCATCCTGAAAGTCACCAAGGAGCAAAGAGGAAGAGGAAGTCTTCATTATGATGAGGCACTGCCTGGTACAGACGGTTTATATACGTCTGAGACGAACATGATGCTCGCTCTTTGTTTCGCTGATTGTGTTCCGCTTTATTTTCTAGCTCCGCAAAACGGATTAATTGGAACGGCTCATGCCGGCTGGAAAGGAACCGTCAAGCAAATTGGTGCAAAGATGGTTGATGTATGGGTCAGCCAAGAAGGTGCCAAGGCCGATCAGATTCAAGTCGTCATTGGACCATCCATTGGCAGCTGCTGCTACATAGTCGATGACGTCGTCATGGATCAAGTGAAACGGCTTCCTTTTTCAACAGAGGATGTGTATTCCGAGATTTCACAAGGACAATATAAAATTGACTTGAAAACACTAAACAAAAACGTATTGCTTCATGCAGGAATAAAAGAAGAAAACATACATGTCAGTTCGATGTGCACAAGCTGCAATGATCAGCTTTTCTTCTCACACCGGCGTGATCAAGGGAAAACAGGACGTATGATGTCTTTTGTCGGGTTTAAGGAGGCATAAGTGCAATTGAATGTACGAGAGAATCTCAGACATATAAATGAACAAATAAACGAAGCATGTAAAAGAGCAGGTAGACATCCAGCAGATGTATCGGTCGTCGCTGTGACAAAGTATGTCTCGATTGAACGAGCACTAGAAGCCAAGGAAGCAGGGATTGTGCACTTTGGTGAAAATCGAGACCAAGGGTTACTTGAAAAGCAGGCGGCCATAACCGATGAAAACATTAGCTGGCACTTTATCGGCAGTTTACAAACACGAAAAGTGAAATCTGTCATTCAGACAATTGACTACTTACATTCGCTCGACAGGCTGTCTCTTGCGAATGAAATTGAAAAAAGAGCGGATCACACAGTTCGCTGTTTTGTACAAGTGAACACATCACTTGAGGAGTCAAAACACGGCTTGAAAAGTGAAGACGTCATTCCATTTGTGAAACAGCTCGCTGATTTCAAACAGATTGAAATTGCAGGACTGATGACGATGGCTCCATTTACAGAGGATCACACTGTGATTCGAAACTGTTTTAAAGCATTAAAAAACCTTCAAGAAGAAGTAAAACATCTTAACCAAGTGAATGCACCTTGTCAGCATTTATCGATGGGCATGTCAAATGATTTTGAAATCGCAATTGAAGAAGGTGCGACATTCGTTCGGATTGGCTCTTCACTTGTTGGAAATGAAACAGGAGGTGCGTGACATGAGCATAAAAAATAAATTTAAAAGCTTTTTCACTCTCGACGATGAAGAGTATGAGTACGAATATATTGATGAAGAAAGAGAACCCGTTCAAGAAGAAAAAGGAACGAAGGACAAAGCAGCATTTCAAGAGCGCCCGCAGACAGGAAAACAAAATGTTGTCAGCTTGCAAAGCGTGCAGAAATCCTCTAAAGTGGTGTTAAGTGAGCCGCGTGTTTATGCAGAAGCGCAGGAGATTGCAGACCATATTAAAAACAGACGTGCAGTCGTCGTGAATTTGCAGCGCATTCAGCATGATCAAGCAAAGCGAATCATTGACTTCTTAAGCGGAACCGTTTATGCAATCGGTGGAGACATCCAGCGTATTGGCTCGAATATATTCCTCTGCACACCTGATAATGTAGATGTATCTGGCACAATATCAGAGCTATTGACAGAGGAAGAACCTCAGAGGTGGTAAATCATAGTGATTCTAAATTTCATTTTTAATATTTTAGGAACGGTATTAACGATTTACTCATTCGCGATTATTATTTACATCTTTATGTCATGGGTGCCATCTGCAAGAGAAACTGTGTTTGGCCGTTTTTTGACAAATATTTGCGAACCGTATTTAGAACCATTTCGTAAAATTATTCCGCCAATCGGCATGATCGACATCTCGCCGATTGTGGCATTGCTTGTGATTCGCTTTGCTTCAGAATATGGATTGAGAGGTCTTTATCAAATGATTGCAGGAATCATGTAAACAGGCTGCCGGGCTTGGCACTGCCAGGCTCTTTTACATAAGAGAGGAACAAAATGAGCGATATCTATCAGCATTTTAGAAAAGACGAACAGCCATTTGTCGACCAAGTGTTAGGCTGGAAAAAAATCGCACTCGACCAATATCGAATGAAATTAACAGACTTCCTTGATCCGCGTGAGCAATTTATTACCGAGTCCGTCATCCAGCATGCTGAAGAACTTGGGATCATGTTTTTTGGCGGGTATGAGGGAGCGGAGCGCAAAAGAGCTCTCATTTATCCTGATTATTTAGAACCTTCTATTGAAGATGTTGAGCTGTCATATTTTCAGGTGAACTATGCGAAAAAGTTTATTTCCTTAGAACACCCGAAACTTCTCGGCTCATTGATTGGGACAGGCTTGAAGCGTCAAAAATTCGGAGATCTATTATTTTCAGAGGAAGATGTGCAGTTTATTTGTACAAGTGATGTCGCCGATTTTGTGCGGGCGCAGCTGACACATGTCGGCAGAGCCTCCGTTTCATTAGAGGAAATCACGCAGGCAGAAATAAAGCCAGTGATGACGAAGACTGATATCAAAGAAGATACCATTTCTTCACTTCGGCTTGATGCTGTATGTGCTGCTGTCAGCCGTCAGTCTCGGCAAAAAGCACAGCTTTTAGTCAAAAATGGACTTGTCAAAGTCAATTGGAAAGTCACTGAGGACCCTTCCTTTACAATCGGTGAAGGCGATCAGCTCTCTGTTCGGGGATTTGGCCGATTTAGCCTAAAATCGATTGATGGGAAAACCAAAAAAGATAAATTCAAAGTAACATTTGAGCTTATGACATAACGAACTTGAATCTGGAGGTGGCGAGGTTGCCATTAACACCTAATGATATTCATAATAAAACGTTCACAAAAAGCTTTCGCGGCTATGACGAAGACGAAGTAAACGAGTTTTTAAGCCAAGTACGTAAAGACTACGAGATCGTACTCCGTAAAAAGAACGAGCTTGAAGACAAAGTAAACGAGCTTGACGAAAGACTAGGTCATTTTGCAACAATTGAAGAGACATTAAACAAATCCATTCTTGTAGCGCAGGAAGCAGCAGAAGACGTTAAGCGTCATTCTGATAAAGAAGCAAAATTGATTATTCGTGAAGCAGAGAAAAATGCAGACCGTATTATCAACGAAGCGCTGTCAAAATCAAGAAAGATTGCAATGGAAATCGAAGAACTGAAGAAACAATCGAAGGTCTTTAGAACTCGCTTCCAAATGCTCATCGAAGCGCAGCTTGATCTTCTGAAAAATGACGATTGGGATCATTTACTGGAATATGAAGTGGACGCTGTCTTTGACGAAAAAGAATAAGCGCATCATCTTGACATGACGTGCTCATGTTGCATATAATACCATCATAAATTAACAAGAGATAAACGTTTGAAAGGGACACTCGCAGCTGTCACATGCGTAATTAAGCGAATCAGGGATGGTGGAAGCCTGACATTACGAGACGCTGCAATGAGATCACCCCTTTAGTTCCTTTTCTGAAAAAAGCAGTAAGAAAAGGCGTCTGATCACGTTACGATTTTAGAGTGGATAAGCGGCTGTTTCATAGCGCTTGTCTAAAAGGGTGGTACCGCGAGACAAGCCTTCTCGTCCCTTATGGGATGAGAGGGCTTTTTTTATTGTTTTTTAATCAGAATTTGCATGTGGAGGAATGGGTATGAACTACAAAGACACCTTATTAATGCCGAAAACAGAATTCCCGATGAGAGGGAACTTGCCGAACAAAGAGCCTGAAATCCAAGAGGAGTGGGCAGAGAAAGACATCTATCAAATGGTTTTAGAGCGGACAAAAGGACGCCCAACGTTTATTTTGCATGATGGGCCTCCATATGCGAATGGTGACATTCATATGGGGCATGCACTCAATAAAATCCTAAAAGATTTTATCGTCCGTTTTAAATCAATGAACGGGTACCATGCTCCGTACGTACCGGGCTGGGATACACACGGGCTGCCAATTGAAACAGCTCTTACTAAAAATAAAAAAGTAAAACGCAAAGAAATGTCTACAGCAGAATTCCGCAAACTATGCGAGGAGTATGCTTGGAAGCAAATTGAAGGTCAGCGCAATCAGTTTAAGCGCTTAGGCGTCAGAGCAGACTGGGACAATCCATATGTCACATTAAAGCCTGAATACGAAGCGCAGCAAATTCTTGTCTTTGGTGAAATGGCGAAGAGAGGCTATATCTATAAAGGATTAAAGCCAGTTAACTGGTCTCCTTCAAGTGAATCAGCTCTTGCTGAAGCGGAAATTGAATATAAAGACAAACGTTCACCATCCATTTACGTTTCGTTTAAAGTAAAAGATGGCAAAGGCGTTCTTGAAAACGGCGAACAATTCATTATCTGGACAACAACACCTTGGACGCTTCCTGCAAACCTTGGCATTTGTGTTCATCCGAACTTAGAGTACAGTGTTCTTCAAGTCGGTGATGAGCGTTATGTCGTTGCATCTGAACTTGTTGAACAAGTAGTAAAAACACTCGGCTTTGAAGAGTATGAAGTGGTGAAAACGCTAAAAGGAAAAGAATTAGACAACATCGTTGCAGAGCATCCAATCTATGGTAGAGATTCTCTTGTGATGCTTGGCGATCACGTGACAACTGATGCAGGAACAGGCTGTGTTCACACTGCACCAGGCCACGGGGAAGATGACTTTATTGTCGGTATGAAATACGGTCTTGATGTGCTCTGTCCAGTAGATGAAAAAGGTGTGATGACAGATGAGGCACCTGGTTTTGAAGGACTATTCTACGAGGATGCCAATAAAGCCATCACAGAACAGCTTGAAGCAAAAGGCGCGCTGAAGAAGCTCGACTTTATCACGCACTCCTATCCGCATGACTGGAGAACGAAAAAACCAACGATTTATCGTGCGACAGCTCAGTGGTTTGCATCCATTAAAGATTTTAGAGAAGCGTTATTAGACAATATTAAAGAAACGAAATGGGTTCCAGCATGGGGTGAAACACGCCTGTTCAATATGGTGCGTGACAGAGGTGACTGGTGCATTTCAAGACAGCGTGTATGGGGCGTTCCAATTCCGGTGTTTTATGCAGAAAATGGTGAGCCGATCATCACAGACGAAACCATCCAGCATGTATCTCAATTATTTAGAGAGCATGGCTCGAATATTTGGTTTGAAAAAGAAGCGAAAGAGCTATTGCCAGAAGGCTTTACACATCCAGGCAGCCCGAATGGTGAATTCACTAAAGAGCAGGACATCATGGATGTATGGTTTGATTCCGGTTCTTCTCACCAAGCCGTTTTAGAAGAAAGAGATGACCTAGTCCGTCCGGCAGATCTTTACCTTGAAGGCTCTGACCAATATCGCGGCTGGTTTAACTCCTCTTTATCAACAGCAGTTGCTGTCACTGGAAAAGCACCGTATAAAGGTGTCCTAAGCCACGGCTTTACGCTTGATAAAGAAGGACGTAAGATGAGTAAATCATTAGGCAACACGATTGACCCAACGAAGGTTGCGAAGCAGCTCGGTGCAGAAATTCTTAGACTTTGGGTATCTTCTGTCAACTATCAAGCCGATCATCCAGTGTCTGATGATATTTTGAAACAAGTAGCAGAAGTCTATCGTAAAATCCGTAACACATTCCGCTTCCTGCATGGAAACCTATTTGACTTTGATCCAGCAGTAAATGCTGTGCCAGTAGAAGAGCTTCGCGAAGTGGACCAATACATCTTGATCAAATTAAACAAATTGATTGATAAAGTGAAAAAAGCTTATGATGATTACGAATTTGCGGTCGTCTATCATGCGATTCACAATTTCTGTACGATTGAGCTCAGCTCTTTCTATCTCGATTTTGCAAAGGATGTCGTCTACATTGAGCATGCGGATCACCCAGACCGCCGCAGCATGCAGACTGTCTTCTACGAAACATTAATGGCATTAGTGAAGCTGACTGCACCAATTCTTCCGCATACAGCAGATGAATTATGGAGCCACTTAAGCTTTGTTGAAGAGCCAAGTGTTCAGTTAACAGATATGCCAGAAGGTGTGGCAGTTCCTCAAGCTGAAGCGACAGAAGCGAAGTTTGACCGCTTTATGGAGGTACGTGACGATGTGCTGAAAGCGCTGGAGATTGCGCGTAATGAGAAAGTCATCGGACGTTCACTTGAAGCAAGTGTGACGCTTTATGCGACAGACGAAGTGAAAAACCTTCTTGCATCCATTAAAGAAGATGTGAAGCAGCTCTTTATCATCTCTGAATTAACGGTAGAGGATAAGCAGCATGCAGATACATCGGCGCCTGAATATACATCAGGAAGAATTGTGGTTCAAAAAGCAGAAGGAGAACTGTGCGAACGTTCCCGCATTATTTCAAAAGATGTTGGTGCAAATCCGAAATACCCAACATTGTCGCTGAAAAATGCTGAAATCGTGGAGAAATATTACCAAAATTAACAGTGCGATAATCACAAGCTGGCGCCCCGTCATATGCGGGGCGTTTTCTTTTTTGAGAAAATGACAGCGTTTAGAACGAAAGGAAAAATCTTATGGCTTTAAAGTAACCAGGCAGGGCAACAATATGATTATCACGACAGGGCAGGAGTTGAAATAGCGACATGAATGGCGATCTAGAGACGATTTACACGGAACTCCTTCAAATAAAAGAAGAGCTGCAATCTAAACTGTTTGAATACGCATCATTTCGTTCACCCGCTGAGCATGTCTCGTTGAATGACGTTAAAACGACCACACTTCTTTATCACATCAAAGAAGAGCTGCAAGATGTGTCTCTCGCTATTGCAAAGATCGAACAAGGGACCTATGGCATATGTGAGGCAACAGGTAATATGATTCCGCTTGAACAAATGAGCATTCTTCCTACCGCCCGCACGGCTGACGACTTTTTATATCATAAGCAATACGAGAAAAAAGCATTCACTCCTTATCCTTCCGAATCAAATGATTCTCATTTTGAAGCCTTCCACATGTAGGGAGGTTTTTGTCTGTCAACTAAAGTTTCTTTACTCCTTCCTGTTTTCTTGATAAAATGCTTAAAGATCAAAGTATGAAGATGGAGGAACGTGTGTGTTCTATTACATAATCGCATTCGTTATCATTTGTTTAGACCAATTAACAAAATGGCTCATTGTCAAAAATATGATGCTCGGAGATTCTGTTCCAGTTATTGATGGATTCTTTTATATCACGTCTCACCGAAATTCAGGAGCCGCATGGGGAATTCTCCAAGGGCAAATGTGGTTTTTCTATGTGATCACACTCGTTGTTATTGCGGGAATTGTTTATTACTTACAAAAACATGGACAAAAGGACAAGCTGCTTGGAGTAGCGCTGGCCTTAATGCTTGGCGGAGCGATCGGAAACTTTATCGACCGTATTTTCCGTCAGGAAGTGGTTGATTTTGCTCATTTCGTATTTGGGGATTATCACTACCCAATCTTTAATATTGCAGATTCTTCTCTCTGTGTAGGGGTTATTCTGCTCTTCATTCAAATGCTGTTAGATGGAAAGAAAAATAAGGAGTCAACTACATGAATCAAGTAAATATTGCCGTTTCAGAAGAACAAACGAGTGAACGGCTAGATAAATTTCTAAGCACAACAGAACCAGAATGGTCAAGAACCCAAGTCCAGCAATGGGTAAAAGATGGGCTGATCGAAGTAAACGGGAAACAAGTAAAGGCCAATTACAAAGTACAAGCTGGGGATCAAATCAAAGTGGAGATTCCAGATCCGGAAGCGTTAGATGTAGAAGCAGAACCAATGGATCTTGATATTTATTATGAGGATGCAGATGTGTTAGTCGTAAATAAACCACGAGGAATGGTCGTTCATCCAGCGCCAGGTCATGTGTCAGGTACACTTGTAAATGGCCTGATGGCACATTGTACGGATTTATCAGGGATTAACGGTGTGATGCGTCCAGGAATTGTCCACCGAATCGATAAAGATACGTCTGGGCTGTTAATGGTCGCAAAAAACGATATCGCACATGAGTCACTCGTCAATCAGCTGGTGGCTAAAACTGTCACAAGAAAGTATACGGCTGTTGTCCACGGTATTATCCAGCATGATACAGGCACAATTGATGCACCAATTGGCAGAGACAAAAAAGACCGCCAAAGCATGACGGTCACAAAAGAAAATGCAAAACAGGCTGTCACTCACTTTGATGTGATTGAACGCTTTAAAGACTTCACAGTTGTCGAGTGCCGTCTTGAAACAGGAAGAACACACCAAATTCGTGTTCATATGAAATATATCGGTTACCCTCTTGCAGGAGATCCGAAATATGGACCGAGAAAAACAGTCGATTTTAATGGACAGCTTCTGCATGCAGGTGTTTTAGGATTTGATCATCCTAGAACAGGAGAATATATCGAGTTCACAGCACCAATTCCAGCTGATATGCGGGGCTTTATCGATTCATTAAGAAATAACGATTGACAGGCCGTTCTTTTTCTGAAATAATAAACGAAGAAATTGAGATTCTTTAAAACAGTCCAGAGAGGCTGAGAAGGATAACGGATCAATTTGTGCACGAGTATGCACAAATGAACGTCCCTCTCTGCCCTTTGCAGAAGGGGCTTTTTATTTGTCAAAAAGAGGTGTAAAAGATGGAACAAAAAGCAGTCATTCTTGATGAACAAGCGATCAGACGAGCGCTTACCCGCATTGCACATGAAATGATTGAGCGCAACAAAGGGATGAAGGATGTCATCCTTGCTGGGATCAAGACAAGAGGCATACATCTTGCAAAGCGCCTTGCAGAGCGCATCGAGCAAATTGAAGGAAATCCAGTCACTGTGGGTGAACTTGATATTACGCTATACCGTGATGACCTGACAAAAAAGACAGACAACCAAGACCCGCTTGTAAAGGGTGCAGACATTCCAGCTGACATTAATGACAAAACACTCATTGTCGTTGACGATGTCCTGTTTACAGGCAGAACCGTCAGAGCAGCTATGGATGCCCTTGTGGATGTAGGAAGACCATCTTCCATTCAGCTGGCTGTGCTCGTCGACCGGGGACACCGGGAGCTGCCAATTCGAGCGGATTATATCGGGAAAAACATTCCGACGTCAAAAGCAGAGACCGTCATGGTTCAGCTCAATGAAGTAGATCAAAACGACCTTGTCGCTATATATGAAAAATAACCTTTTTAAATGCATTCCAGAGAGTTTGCAAAGAGGGCAATATCAGAGACACCGAGCACACGGCTAACATGACGTGTCTGGTTTTTCTAGGCCTCTTTGCGCATACTCGCAAAGAGGCTTTTTTAATGAAAAAGGACACATCTAGGAGGAAAATCATGAGTCAGCAAAAAGCCAATTTAGGCATTCGAGATATCCCAAAACCATTCACATGGCTATCACTTAGCCTGCAGCATTTGTTTGCGATGTTTGGTGCAACCATTCTTGTACCAAAAATCATTGATATGAGTCCAGCCGTCGCGCTCATCTCAAGCGGTGTGGGAACGATTGTTTACTTAATCATCACAAGAGGGCAAATTCCGGCGTATCTTGGATCGTCCTTTGCCTTCATCGCCCCCATACTGAATGTGAAAGCAACGGGCGGCCCCGGAGCCGCAATGGTTGGCGCCTTCATGGCGGGTGTCGCTTATGCGCTCATTGCCCTGTTCATTAAATGGCTCGGCACAGGCTGGCTGATGAAGCTTCTGCCGCCGGTCGTCGTAGGACCAGTCATTATGGTCATTGGACTTGGACTCGCTGGAACAGCAGTCAACATGGCGATGTATGTTGATCCGAATGCAACCGAGCTTGTTTACAGCCTCAAGCACTTAATGGTCGCTGGCTTCACACTGGCTGTCACGATTATCAGTATGATTTTCCTAAGAGGATTCCTTAGCTTAATCCCAGTATTAATCGGCATTATCAGCGGCTATCTCTTTGCCTTAACACAAGGCATTGTGAATTTCCAGCCGGTCATTGACGCAAAATGGTTTGCTGTCCCAGACTTCGTCGTGCCATTTGTCGACTATACACCTGCTGTGACTTTAAGCATTCTCACAGTGATGGTGCCGGTTGCCTTTGTCACAATGTCTGAGCATATCGGCCACCAAGTGGTGTTAAGTAAGGTCGTAGGACAAGATTTTATTAAAAAACCAGGTCTTCACCGCTCCATTTTAGGAGACAGTGCGGCGACCATCTTCGCTTCACTTATTGGCGGACCACCAACAACAACTTATGGAGAGAACATTGGCGTACTTGCCATCACAAGAGTGTTCAGTATCTTCGTCATCGGCGGAGCAGCAGTGTTTGCGATCTGCTTCGGTTTTGTAGGGAAAATTTCAGCATTAATCAGTACAGTGCCGTCCGCGGTGATGGGAGGCGTTTCGTTCCTGCTCTTTGGAATCATTGCCTCAAGCGGCCTGAGAATCCTGATTGATCATAAAGTGAATTTTGAAGAAAAGCGTAATCTCATTATCGCATCAGTCATCCTAGTCATCGGAATTGGCGGGGCATTCATTGAGGTGAAACAAATCAATCTCACCCTATCTGGAATGGCACTTGCTGCGATTACGGGTGTCCTGTTAAACCTGATCCTGCCGCATCAAAAAGCGGAAGATGACGAGTCAAATGAATCAAATACAGAAAACCTTTTAAAAGAAGTCCAGTGAGGCTGACAAGGGTTCTAAATGAAGCAGAATGCACGAAAGTGCCGCTGCTTCTTTTGGAGAACCCTAAGCTGCCGAGGCTTAGGGTTTTTTTGAACCTGAAAGTGATGAAAAACTAGAGGGGGAAGAAAAAATGAATGATTTATCGACAATGAGCAGCTTGTCTAAAGAAGAGATTTTACAGCTGATTGAAGAAGCAGCTGCACTCAAAAAGGGGAAACAAGAACATGGATTAGCCGGAGAATTTGTGGCAAACCTCTTCTTTGAACCAAGCACAAGAACACGTTTTAGCTTTGAAGTAGCCGAGAAGAAACTAGGGATGAATGTCCTGAGCTTAGATGCGGCAAGCACCTCCGTTCAAAAGGGCGAAACACTTTACGATACGGTAAAAACACTGGAATCAATCGGAGTAAAGGCATGTGTGATCAGAGACAGCACCGATGAATATTATAACGAGCTGATTGGGAAGGTTGGAATTCCCATCATCAATGCAGGAGATGGCTGCGGACAGCATCCAACCCAATCACTGCTTGACCTCATGACCATATTTGAAGAGTTTGGCGGCTTTGAAGGCTTAACGATTTCGATTCATGGAGATATCAAACATAGCAGGGTAGCAAGGTCAAATGCTGAGGTTCTCTCAAGACTGGGAGCGACAGTCCTCTTTTCAGGACCTGCTTCCTTCCAGGATGAACAAAACCCTCACGGAACGTACGTCCAAGTAGATGAAGCCATCGCACAATCTGATGTGGTGATGCTGCTCAGAATCCAGCATGAACGGCACGCTGAAAAAATGGGCAGTGATGATTACTTATCAACTTATGGATTAACAGTAGACAGAGCAAGCAAAATGAAAGAACGCGCGATTATTATGCATCCAGCACCAGTAAACAGAGGTGTTGAAATAGATGATTCATTAGTAGAGTCCAAGCAGTCAAGGATTTTCAAGCAAATGGAAAATGGTGTTTATATCCGAATGGCCGTATTAAAAAGAGCTTTTCAAAATAGCACACTACATCAAAAAGGGAGAGATTCTGTCTATGTCATATCTCATTAAAAACGGTTTTATCTTAACAAGCACAGGTGAAAGAGTGCAGCAGGATATTAGGGTAAAAGGAAAAGTGATTCAAGCGATGGGTCACCTAGAAAGAGAAGACGGAGAAGAGGTTATTGATGCAGCAGGGCTATTTGTGTCACCAGGCTTGATCGATCTGCATGTGCATTTAAGAGAGCCAGGCGGAGAGAAAAAGGAAACAATTGAAACAGGCTCTAAAGCAGCCGCAAGAGGTGGATATACGACCATTGCAGCGATGCCGAATACAAGACCGGTTCCAGATACAAAAGAGCAAATGGAATGGCTCATGAATCGAATCGAAGAAACCTCATCTGTTAGAGTACTGCCATACGCCTCCATCACAACGAGACAAATTGGGGAAGAGATGACGAATTTTGCAGCACTAAAAGAAGCAGGAGCCTTTGCTTTTACAGATGACGGTGTCGGTATCCAAACAGCAGGCATGATGTACGAAGCGATGAAACAGGCAGCAAGTCTTGATCAAGCGATTGTGGCGCACTGTGAAGATAACTCGCTCATTTACGGCGGGTGCGTTCATGAAGGAGAATTTTCAAAAGCAAATGGGTTAAACGGAATACCGTCAATCTGTGAATCGGTGCATATTGCAAGAGATGTTCTTTTAGCAGAAGCAGCGAACTGTCATTATCATGTATGTCATATCAGTACGAAAGAATCTGTGCGAGTCGTACGCGATGCAAAAAAAGCAGGCATCCGTGTGACGGCTGAGGTGTCACCGCATCACCTGCTGTTGTGTGATACGGACATTCCAGGTCTTGATACAAACTATAAAATGAACCCGCCGCTCAGAGGGAAAGAGGATCGCGAGGCATTGATCGAGGGACTGTTAGATGGAACGATTGATTTCATCGCAACAGACCATGCGCCGCATACAGAAGAAGAAAAGAACGAAACCATGCAGCGTGCCCCGTTTGGAATTGTGGGACTTGAAACAGCGTTCCCGCTTATGTATACACGATTTGTCAAAACAGGCGAATGGACATTAAAAGAACTCGTTGATTATATGACAATCAAACCAGCAGAAGCCTTTTCCCTTCCATACGGAAAGCTTGAAGAAGGACACATAGCTGATATTACACTCATTGATTTAAACAAAGAAATGGCAATCGATAAAACAAGCTTCTTATCAAAAGGACAAAATACACCGTTTGACAAATTGACTGTATCAGGATGGCCAGTCATGACACTTGCATCTGGGAAAGTCGTTTATGAAGAGGGGAGACTAGTAAAATGAAGAGACGCTTAGTGCTAGAAAACGGAACAGTATTCGAAGGAACAGGCTTTGGCAGCTTAGAACCATCAGTCGGAGAAGTCGTCTTTAATACAGGGATGACGGGCTATCAAGAAATTTTATCTGATCCATCATACTGCGGACAAATTGTCACACTCACTTACCCGCTTATCGGCAACTACGGCATTAACCGTGACGATTTTGAATCGATCACACCGTTTGTGAAAGGGCTGATTGTGAAAGAGCTTTGTGAAAAGCCCTCAAACTGGCGCTCTTCATACTCACTCGATGAATATTTAAAAATGAAAAACATTCCGGGGCTGAGCGGAATCGATACACGGAAGCTGACTAGAATGATTCGAAGTGCAGGGACTTTAAGAGGGGCGTTTGCAGGACCTGATGAACAAGTGGAAGACGTTGTCCGCCGCCTTCAAACATTGCAGCTGCCAACTGATCAGGTGAGTCAAGTATCTGTGAAAAATGCGTACCCAAGCCCAGGCAGAGGAAAAAGAATTGTCCTTGTCGATTTCGGCATGAAGCACGGCATTTTGCGCGAGCTCAATAAACGTGATTGCGACGTTATTGTGGTGCCATACAACATCACTGCAGATGAAGTGCTGCAGCTAAAGCCTGATGGCATCATGCTTTCAAACGGACCTGGAGATCCTGTGGATGTACCAGAAGCCGTTGAGATGATTCAGCAATTGATTGGAAAGGTGCCGCTCTTTGGTATTTGCCTCGGACATCAGTTATTTGCTCTAGCGTGCGGTGCAAGCACAGAAAAAATGAAATTTGGTCACAGAGGGTCGAACCATCCGGTGAAAGAACTAGCAACTGGCAAGGTGACACTCACGTCTCAAAACCATGGCTACACGGTTAGCAAGATTAACGAAGACGTGCTCGAAGTCACACATATTGCCTTAAACGACAATACGATTGAAGGATTAAAACATAAAGAAGCACCAGCGTTCACTGTTCAGTACCACCCAGAAGCATCACCGGGTCCAGAAGATGCAAACTACTTATTTGACCAGTTCATGGAAATGATTCATACGACTGAGAAAGAAGGGGAAGAAGTATGCCAAAACGCGTAGACATCAAAAAGATTTTAGTAATCGGATCAGGTCCTATCATCATCGGTCAGGCAGCGGAGTTTGACTATGCAGGCACACAGGCTTGCTTAGCACTAAAAGAAGAGGGCTATGAAGTCGTTCTTGTGAACTCTAACCCTGCGACCATCATGACAGATACAGAAATGGCTGATAAGGTATACATCGAACCACTGACACCAGAATTTTTAACACGAATCATTCGAAAAGAACGCCCTGATGCGATCTTGCCAACACTTGGCGGGCAAACTGGATTAAACCTTGCTGTTGAATTGTCAGACCTTGGTGTATTAGCTGAATGCGGCGTTGAAGTACTCGGTACAAAGCTGTCAGCCATCCAAAAAGCAGAGGATAGAGATTTATTCCGTAATTTGATGAATGAACTAAATGAGCCTGTACCAGAAAGTGAAATCATTCATAACCTGGAAGAAGCAATGGCGTTTACGGATCAAATCGGTTTCCCTGTCATCGTCAGACCAGCCTATACATTAGGTGGAACGGGCGGCGGAATTTGTACAAACGAGCAAGAACTGAAGGAAATCGTTGAAAACGGCCTGAAGCTAAGCCCAGTTACACAATGCTTACTTGAAAAAAGCATTGCAGGCTTTAAAGAAATTGAATATGAAGTCATGCGGGACAGCGGTGACCATGCAATCGTTGTTTGTAACATGGAAAACTTTGACCCTGTCGGTATCCATACAGGTGACAGTATTGTTGTAGCACCAAGCCAAACGTTAAGTGATCGTGAATATCAGCTGCTTCGTAATGTGTCGCTTAAGCTGATCCGCGCACTTGGCATTGAAGGCGGCTGTAACGTTCAGCTGGCACTTGATCCAAACAGCTTTCAATACTATATCATCGAAGTAAACCCGCGTGTGAGCCGTTCCTCTGCGCTTGCGTCAAAAGCGACAGGCTATCCAATTGCCAAATTGGCAGCGAAAATTGCAGTCGGCTTAACGCTTGATGAAATGATGAACCCAGTCACAGGTAAAACCTATGCAGCCTTCGAGCCTGCACTTGACTATATCGTTTCAAAAATACCGCGCTGGCCGTTCGATAAATTTGAATCTGCCAACAGACGTCTTGGTACGCAAATGAAGGCAACTGGTGAAGTCATGGCGATCGGCCGCACATTAGAAGAGTCTCTTCTAAAGGCTGTACGTTCACTTGAAGCCGATGTGCATCACATTGAATTAAAAGATGAAGCAGACATCACAAATGAAGTGCTTGAAAAACGGATTATCAAAGCGGGAGACGAACGATTATTTTATATCGCTGAGGCGCTTAGAAGAGGCTATACAGTCGAACAAATACACGAATTCTCAAAAATTGATTACTTCTTCCTTCATAAACTGGAAGGCATCATCGCCTTTGAGAAGACATTAAAAGAAAACAAAGGCAATACAGACGTATTAAAAGAAGCGAAAGAAAAAGGCTTCTCAGATATCTACATTAGCCGCGAGTGGAATATGAACGAAGCGGATGTCTACAAGCTAAGACAAGAAGCAGGCATTGTACCTGTATACAAGATGGTGGATACATGTGCGGCAGAATTTGAATCAGAGACACCTTATTTCTACAGCACGTATGAAGATGAAAATGAATCAGAACGTACAGACAAGAAAAGCGTTATCGTATTAGGTTCAGGTCCTATCCGAATTGGACAAGGGGTAGAATTTGATTATGCGACCGTTCACTCTGTGTGGGCAATTAAACAAGCAGGCTATGAAGCGATCATTATTAACAACAACCCTGAAACGGTCTCAACAGACTTTAGTATTTCAGATAAGCTCTACTTTGAACCACTCACTGTAGAAGACGTGATGCATATCATCGACCTTGAACAGCCTGAAGGAGTTGTCGTTCAGTTCGGCGGGCAAACAGCGATCAACTTAGCAGATGAATTATCAAATAGAGGGGTTAAAATTCTTGGAACTTCTCTAGAAGACCTAGACCGCGCAGAAAACCGTGACAAGTTTGAACAAACGTTAGAAACACTTGGCGTGCCCCAGCCTAAAGGGAAAACAGCAACGTCTGTGCTTGAAGCAGTAGCGATTGCCAATCAAATTGGCTACCCAGTCCTTGTCCGCCCTTCCTATGTATTAGGCGGCCGCGCGATGGAAATTGTGTATCAAGAAGCCGAGCTTCTTCACTACATGGAGAATGCGGTGAAGGTCAATCCGCAGCATCCAGTGTTAATTGACAAGTATTTGACAGGAAAAGAAATTGAAGTAGATGCCGTGTCTGATGGCGAAACTGTCGTGATCCCAGGCATTATGGAACACATTGAAAGAGCCGGAGTTCACTCTGGTGACTCGATTGCAGTCTATCCGCCACAAACATTGTCTGAGGACATCAAAGCGAAGATCGCAGAATACACGATCAAGCTTGCAAAAGGACTCAACATTATTGGACTTTTAAACATCCAATTTGTCCTATCAAAAGGCGAAGTGTATGTGCTTGAAGTGAACCCGCGATCAAGCCGGACGGTTCCTTTCTTAAGTAAAATCACAGGCATCCCGATGGCCAACCTTGCGACAAAAGTCATCTTAGGAGACAAGCTCAAAAATTATGGCTACGAAGAAGGGCTTCACACAGAGCAAGAAGGAGTGTACGTTAAAGTCCCAGTCTTCTCTTTTGCTAAATTAAGAAGAGTCGATATTACACTCGGACCTGAAATGAAATCAACAGGTGAAGTCATGGGGAAAGATGTCACGATCGAAAAAGCCCTATATAAAGGATTGATTGCCTCAGGTATTCAAATTCCTAATGACGGAACAGTACTTCTGACAGTGGCTGATAAGGATAAAGAAGAAGGACTTGAGATCGCAAGAAGATTCCATTCAATCGGCTATCATATTTTAGCGACAGAAGGAACGGCGAATTATTTAAAACAAGCCTCCATTCCATCAAGTGTGGTCGGCAAAATCGGAGAGGAAGGCAAAAACCTTCTCGATGTCATTCGAAACGGGGAAGCGCAATTTGTCATCAATACCTTAACAAAAGGAAAACAGCCGGCAAGAGACGGCTTTAGAATTAGACGTGAATCTGTTGAAAACGGAGTGGCCTGCTTAACGTCCTTAGATACTGCAGAAGCCATTTTAAGAGTGCTTGAGAGCATGACATTTAGAGCGGATGAAATGCCAGAAGTGAAAACGAATGCTGAGGTGACAGTAACGATATGAAAAAAGCATACTTGACGGTCGTCTCGAACCGAGAGATCGCTGATCATATTTACGAAATGACATTAAAAGGTGACCTTGTGGACTCCTTTCAAACGGCTGGACAATTTCTTCATCTAAAGGTCAGTGAATCCATGACACCGCTGCTGAGAAGACCGATCAGTATTGCCAACATTCATGCCGAGCAAAAAGAAGCAACCATCATTTACCGCGCAGAGGGAGAGGGCACAAAGCTCCTCTCCCAAAAGCGGGAGGGAGAATCAGTCGATGTATTAGGGCCGCTTGGAAACGGGTATGATCCTTCAGTCGTCCAGCCCGGAGAGACGGCATTACTAGTCGGCGGCGGGATTGGCGTACCGCCTCTATATGAACTGTCCAAGCGTTTAACGAAAAAAGGCGTCATCGTGAAGCATGTCCTCGGCTTTCAATCGAAAAAGGATGTATTTTACGAGGAGAAATTTCAAGCACTCGGTGATACGTTTATTGCAACGGTTGATGGCACATACGGTGCTAAAGGTTTTGTAACAGATGTGATAAAAGAGCAAAACCTGGGCTTTGATGTGCTGCTTTCCTGCGGTCCAACACCTATGCTCAAAGCACTGAAAGACACGTATCCTGATAAGCCCGTCTACATTTCGATGGAAGAACGAATGGGCTGCGGGATTGGTGCGTGCTTTGCATGTGTCTGTCATACAGATCAGCTCGACAAACCTTACGTCAAAGTCTGTCTTGATGGACCTGTTTTTAAAGCAGAGGAGGTGGCATTGTCATGCTAAACGTTGAGTTACCCGGATTATCTTTAAAGAATCCAATCATCCCTGCATCAGGCTGCTTCGGGTTCGGGAGAGAATTTGCATCCTTATATGACCTATCATTGCTAGGCGGTATCATGATCAAAGCCACAACCCTTGAACCGAGATTTGGCAATCCCACGCCAAGGGTAGCCGAGACAGGAGCTGGTATGCTTAATGCAATCGGCCTTCAAAATCCGGGTCTAAAAGGCGTGCTTGAAAATGAGCTGCCTTGGCTTGAACAATTTGATACACCTATTATTGCGAATGTTGCTGGCTCACAGGTTGATGATTATGTGGAAGTAGCCAAGCAAATCAGCCAAGCAAAAAATGTTCATGCCCTTGAACTGAATATTTCTTGCCCAAATGTGAAAACAGGCGGGATTGCCTTCGGTACAGATCCAAATATGGCGGCGTCATTGACAAAAGCTGTCAAGGAAGTCTCTTCTGTACCTGTCTATGTCAAGCTGTCACCTAACGTAGCCAATATTGTGGAGATTGCTCAAGCGATTGAAGCTGCTGGAGCGGATGGACTCACCATGATTAACACATTAATCGGTATGCGTTTAGATTTAAAAACTGGGAAACCCATCCTTGCCAATAAAACAGGTGGATTATCAGGACCAGCTGTCAAACCGGTCGCTGTGCGCATGGTACACGAGGTGAGTCAAGCGGTTTCTATTCCGATTATCGGGATGGGCGGAGTGCAAAGTGCTGAAGATGTACTTGAATTTTTACTAGCAGGTGCAAGTGCAGTAGCTGTCGGCACAGCCAATTTTGTGAATCCATTTATTTGCCCAGAAATTATTGAAGAGCTGCCAAATGTGTTAGCAGCATATGGTTATTCATCTGTAGAGGAATGCATCGGAAGGAGCTGGAAACATGAAGCACTTGCCCATCATCGCGCTTGATTTTCCATCAGGACAGGAGGCCCACGCCTTTTTAGATCGTTTTGAAGGCACTCCATTATTCGTAAAGGTTGGCATGGAGCTGTTTTACCAAGAAGGACCTGCCATCCTTGATGCGCTGAAAGAAAAAAATTGCCGCATTTTTCTTGATCTAAAATTACATGACATTCCAACTACTGTGCAAAAAGCGATGAACCGGCTTGCTGCACTTGGTGTTGATTTGGTCAATGTGCATGCTGCTGGCGGGAAACGAATGATGCAGGCTGCGTTAGAGGGACTTGAAAGCGGGACTCCTGCTGGACAAAGCCGCCCGGGCATTATTGCAGTGACCCAGCTGACTAGTACGTCAGAAGACATGATGAGAAACGAATTACTCATTGACCATCCGTTGCAAGAGACTGTTATCCGGTACGGACAATTAGCATATGAAAGTGGGCTAGACGGGGTTGTTTGCTCTGTTCATGAATCTAAAGCACTTCATGAACATATTTCACCATCCTTTCTCACTGTAACGCCAGGAATTCGCTTACCGAATGATCAAACCGATGACCAACAGCGCGTGGCGACACCGGCCTATGCAAAAGAGCAAGGTGTTTCACAAATCGTTGTCGGAAGATCAATCACAAAAGCTGATAAACCAATAGAAGCCTATCATCAAATTTTGAAAGAGTGGGAGTGACTGCCAGATGAAATCAAAAATCGCGAAACATCTATTACAAATCAAAGCGGTCTCATTAAAACCAGACGAACCGTTTACATGGGCGAGCGGTATAAAATCACCGATCTATTGTGATAACCGCCTGACATTGTCATATCCAGAAGTGAGACACGACATTGCTGAAGGTCTAAAAGATTTAATTCTCACTCATTTCAAGGGAGCAGAGGTTGTCGCGGGTACTGCAACAGCAGGCATTCCTCATGCGGCATTAGCAGCAGACCGCTTGAACATCCCGATGTGTTATGTCAGAAGTAAGCCGAAAGCACATGGAAAAGGAAATCAAATTGAAGGGGCCGTATCAAAAGGCCAAAAGGTTGTCGTCGTAGAAGACCTTATTTCCACAGGAGGCAGTGTGCTTGAAGTGGTCGCTGCTCTTCAAGATGAGGGCTGCGAGGTACTAGGAGTTGCCGCGATCTTCACATACGGACTGCCAAAAGCAGCGGCAGCCTTTCAAGAAAAAAATATTCCATATGTCACCCTAACAGACTATGACACATTGACAGACGTGGCACTTGAACTGAAAGCGATTGAGCCTGCTGCGATGAACAAACTAAAACGCTGGAGACAAGATCCTTCCTCAGAATCTTGGATGGAAGAAACGGTCTGAAAAGTTAAAGCCCATCGTTAACAAAAACTGTGCCTGCCCGCACAGTTTTTTATTTAGGTAAAAATAGTAAAATAGACTCAAATTTTAATAAAAACTAATCCTATCAATAAAGTCGGGTTGACTTTTGTTTGAATTGTGTTAATATTTAAGACAAATTGAAACTCTTATCCAGAGAGGTGGAGGGACTGGCCCGATGAAACCCGGCAACCTGCGATTCGCAAGGTGCTACTTCCTGCAAAATGATTCTATTTTGAAAGATAAGGAAATCGTGAGCTTCCTCATCTTTCTTTCGGACTGAAAGAAAGTTTTTTTATTTTAACGGTGAGGAGGAAGAGGAGATGGAAGTGAAACAAAATCAGGATGAGGACTTAGTAAAGCATATGCAAGAACTGATTGGGGATATGAAATTCGGTTCAATTACGTTAATTGTTCAGGACGGTCAAGTGATTCAAGTGGAAAAAAACGAAAAAATTAGATTGAAGTAGTGCGGAAAAAAGCAATATGAGCTGTACTCCGGAAGGGGAGAAATCATGTTAACTTATGAAAATTGGCAAGAGCCGTCCATTACATTTCAAGAAGATGATTTGTATAAAGGTGCCCTGTCTGTACTGAAATGGGCGTACGGTCATTATGGTGACCAGCTCGTATATGCGTGCAGCTTTGGGATTGAGGGCATCGTTCTGATTGATCTGATTGCAAAAGTAAAAAAAGATGCGAAAATTGTCTTTTTAGATACAGGTCTGCATTTTAAAGAAACATACGACACAATTGATGCGGTAAAGGAAAGATACCCGGGTTTAGACATTGAACTGAAAACGCCTGAGCTGACGGTTGAACAGCAAAATGAGCAGCACGGTGAACAATTATGGAAAACAAATCCTCAAAGCTGCTGCCATATGCGTAAGGTCATTCCTTTGCAAGAAGCCCTATCTGGTTATCCAGCATGGCTTTCCGGTTTAAGAAGAGAGCAGTCACCAAAACGAGCAGGGACGAATTTCTTAAATAAGGATGAAAAATTCAAATCAGTGAAAGTATGTCCGCTTATCCATTGGACGTGGAAGGACATATGGAGATATGCATCAAGAGAGGAACTTACTTATAATCCGCTGCATGACCAGGGATATCCAAGTATCGGCTGTGCACCGTGTACACAACCAGCATTTACTGCAGATGATCTGCGTTCTGGCAGATGGTCAGGCACAGCAAAGACAGAGTGCGGATTACATGAGTAAGGGAGCATAATGTATGGAAATCGCCGCAATTTTATTTAGTCTATTCTTTGCTTTAAACATAGGCGCAAGCGGAGCAGCTGCTTCTATGGGCATTGCGTACGGGTCAGGTGCGATTCAAAAGCCCATTTATGCGCTCAGCGTTTGTGCAGTTGGGATTTTAGCAGGTTCAGTGATTGGCGGCGGTGAGGTCGTCAAAACGATCAGCTCTGGTATTATGCCAGAATCAGTCATTACACTTGAAATCGTTTGTATTATCATTGGTTCTGCTGCGCTATCACTTTTCATAGCGAATCTGATGGCGATTCCTTTATCAACAAGTGAGGTCACAGTAGGGGCTGTGGTTGGTGTGGCAGTCGCGTATAAAGTATTGTTTGTGAAATCCATTTTAGTGATTGTGGCATTTTGGGTGATCATCCCGATTTTCGCCTTTCTTTTTACCTTTGCTGTCGTCAAAATCATCAGAATGTTCCCTAAACGGAAGCTGTCTAAAAAAGGCACAGCTATTTTATCTGTCGTATTAATCCTCAGCGGATTTCTAGAGGCGTTTTCAGCTGGTATGAACAATGTCGCAAATGCGGTCGGCCCGCTTGTCGCGTCAGGCGTTTTGTCAGTCGGGCAAGGAACTCTTTACGGCGGGATCTTTGTTGCACTTGGTGCGCTTTTGCTTGGGAGAAGGGTACTAGAAACAAACGGAAAGAAAATTACCCGCTATCAAACGGGTGAAGGGATTTTACTTTCGAGTACCGGTGCCGGGCTTGTCATCGTCAGCTCTATTTTTGGGCTGCCTGTTCCGCTTACGCAAATCACCTCCTCGTCTATTATCGGGCTTGGAATGGCAAAAGGCGGGCCAAACATTTTTCACAAACATGTTGTGAAAAAAATGCTGAAAGTGTGGGTGGTGTCACCCTTCTTATCACTCAGCCTATCGTATTTGCTGGTGAGCCTTTTCTTAAAAGGAGACTATTACTCTATCTTTATCATGATGAGTGTACTGCTTGCCTCACTTGGTGCGCTGAGTCTGATGAAGGCAGTCAAAAATGAGAGCAGCTCTATTCATGAACAGGGCGGCGGGATTTAATCACAAATCCGACTATTAACATCTAATAAATATGAACATTGAGAGGAAGATGAACAAATGAGTTTAACACCACATGGTGGCGTATTAATTAATCGAGTAAATGAAGAATATGATCTCAGCACAGCTGCAAAGGAAATTGAACTAGATGCGATCTCCTTTGCCGACCTTGAACTCATTGCAATTGGCGGATATAGTCCAATTGAAGGGTTTTTAACAAAAGCTGATTATGAAGCAGTTGTGAGCAGTATGCGGCTAGCAAGTGGTGTCGTTTGGTCTCTTCCTATTACACTGCCAGTGACAAAAGAAAAGGCGGCGGAAATCCATCAAGGCGATATCGTGCGCTTATCTTATAATGGAACTGTATATGGGGTCATTGAAGTAGAGGATCAATACACACCAGATAAGGAAAAAGAAGCGGTAAATATCTATAAAACTGATGACCGCAATCATCCAGGCGTGAAAAAATTATTTGAACGCGGTGATACTTATATTGGCGGGAAAATTACACTGACGAAACGCAGTGAAAAACCATTCCCTCAATTTACGTATGAGCCAGAAGAAACAAGACGTCATTTTAAAGAAAACGGCTGGAAAACCATTGTTGGTTTCCAAACGAGAAACCCGGTTCATCGTGCGCATGAATATATTCAAAAAACAGCATTAGAAACGGTCGATGGTTTATTCTTAAATCCGCTTGTCGGTGAAACAAAATCTGACGATATCCCGGCAGATGTGAGAATGAAAAGCTATCAAGTGTTATTGAATGGTTATTATCCAAAAGACCGCGTCTTTTTAGGTGTTTTTCCTGCTGCAATGCGTTATGCGGGACCAAAGGAAGCAATATTTCACGCGCTTGTTCGTAAAAATTATGGCTGCACCCATTTTATTGTCGGAAGAGATCATGCAGGTGTTGGTGACTATTACGGCACATACGAGGCGCAGGAACTATTTGATCAATTTACAAGCGAAGAAATCGGCATTACTCCATTAAAATTTGAACACAGCTTCTACTGTAATACATGTGAAGCGATGGCCACACCAAAAACGTGTCCTCACGACAAAAGCGAGCATGTCATTCTTTCAGGTACAAAGGTTCGAACGATGCTGAGAAACGGTGAATTACCACCAAGCACGTTCAGCCGAAAAGAAGTCATTGAAACATTAATCGAAGGATTAAAAACGACGGTATCTTAAAGGGAGGGTATGACATGAGCAACGAACATATCGTGTGGCATGATGCATCTATTACAAAAAAAGAATATCAACAGAAAAACAAGCATAAAAGCGGCATTATCTGGCTTACAGGTTTAAGCGGATCGGGTAAATCAACGATCGCAAATGCAGCTGCAAGAGAGCTGTTTGAACAAGGCTATCAAGTCACAGTTCTTGATGGCGATAACGTGCGGCACGGACTCAATAAAGATCTAGGGTTTTCAGATGACGACAGAAAAGAAAACATCCGCCGAATCGGAGAAGTGGCGAAATTATTTGTGGAGCAAGGTACGATTGTCATCACTGCTTTTATTTCTCCATTTCAAGAAGACCGCCACATTGTCAGACAGTTAGTCGAAGATGGGGAATTTCACGAAGTGTTTGTCAAATGTGATCTGAACGTGTGTGAAGAGCGTGATCCAAAAGGGTTATATAAAAAAGCGAGAAACGGCGAAATTCCATTTTTCACTGGAATCGATTCACCATATGAAGAGCCAGCTGCGCCTGAGCTCGTCTTAGATACAGGGGAATTATCCCGTGAGGAATCCAAACAGCGTCTTGTTGATTATGTAAAAGCAACAACGAAATAATCGCCTGATGGCAGGGGGAGAAAAGCAAGATGGGGAAAGTATACATTGTGGGTGCTGGACCCGGAGACCCAGATTTAATTACATTAAAGGCCCATAAGGCGATACAGCAGGCAGATGTCATCTTATATGATCGTCTTGTCAATCAAGACATTCTCGCCCACGCCAAACCAGAGGCGGAATTGATTTATTGCGGAAAGCTGCCAAATCATCATACAATGAGACAGGAAGCCATCAATGAAGCGCTTGTGGCTCATGCAAAGGAAGGGAACGTTGTCGTTCGGCTGAAAGGCGGCGACCCCTTTGTCTTTGGCCGCGGCGGTGAAGAAATCGAATGCTTAGCTGAGCACGGAATTCCGTATGAGGTTGTCCCAGGAATTACTTCTGGTATTGCAGCGGCTGCTTATGCGGGCATCCCTGTGACACACCGTGAATTCAGCTCAAATGTTGCTTTTGTCACGGGTCACTATCAAAAGGATGAACATTTTGAAGAAAAGTGGGAGGCGCTGGCTACAGGGATTGATACTCTTGTGATTTACATGGGTGTCAAAAACGTGGAAAGAGTGCAGCGCCTGCTTTTAAAAAATGGACGGGATCCAGAAACACCCGCTGCATTTATACACTGGGGAACCACGACGAGGCAAAAGACAACTTGCTGCACTGTGGCGACACTGTCTGAAACCGTTGAAAAAGAAGGGATCGAGCATCCAAGTTTAATTGTTGTTGGAGATGTCGTTCATTTTCATCAAAAACTGAACTGGTTTGAACCCGCATTAATCGAGAAATGAGAATGATAGAGAAAAGACACGTACATACATCGTGTCTTTTCGTCTGATGAAATAAGTGAGGGGGAGGAGCCGAATGAAACAAGCTGTCCTTTATGTTGGGCATGGAAGCCGAGTAAAAGAGGCGCAAGATAAGGCCATTTCTTTTATGAAAAGCTGTATGCCGTTAGTGAAAGCAGATATACAAGAAATTTGTTTTTTAGAGCTGACGGACCCTTCTATAGAAGAAGGGTTTGAGGCCTGTGTGAAAAAAGGAGCGACACACATTGCCATCGTCCCGCTCCTCCTTTTAACTGCCATGCATGCTAAATCGGATATACCGGTCGAAATTGAGAAAGTGCGCGCGCGATTTCCGCAAGTGAAGGTCACATATGGAAAGCCAATCGGGGTGAATCAAGAAGTAACAAAAGCGGTTTCCGCAAGAATTGAAGAAGCAGGATATCAAGGCGAGCGGGCGCGGATTCTTTTAATTGGCCGCGGGAGCTCTGATCCGGATGTGAAGCGAGATGTGTTTGGCATTGCAGACGATGTCCGAAGTCTGCTTCCGTATGCAGAGGTTCTTCCGTGTTTTATTACAGCATGTGAGCCCAATTATCGAGATGTTCTTGCGCAGTTATCAGCAGATGACGATGGGCCTGTCTATATCGTTCCTTACTTGCTGTTTACCGGAATTTTAATGAAAGAAATTGAAAGTGAAGCCGCTCAGGCGAGAAAGCGGCTGAAAGATGTCCGGGTATGCCGGTATATTGGCTTTCATCCGCATGTTAAAGCAGCTTATATTGAACGCGTGCAAGAAACCATTTTAAACAAAGACGATGCATTTTGTTTCCAAGGAGAAAGCCATGCTTCCAGTCCATCTTGATTTAACCAATAAACAAGTGGTCATTGCCGGCGGCGGATCTGTGGCGTTAAGAAGAGCAAAGGCGCTGTGCACGGAGCCTTGCCATATAACCGTTGTCAGTCCTAATCTTTCTGAAGAGATGGCACACTTCATTGATACATACCAATTGAATTGGAAGGAAAAGAAGGTAGATGCTGAAGATTTGAAGGATGCATTTTTCATTGTAGCTGCGACAAATGACCCTTCGGTAAATGAATGGATTGCACAAACAGCACAGCCTCACCAGCTCGTGAATTGTGTGAGCCAATCAGAGCTAGGCAATGTGATGGTGCCGAAGGTTGTCAAAGCAGGAAAAGTGACGATTTCAGTCTCTACAAGCGGTGCAAGCCCCGCCCGGACAAAACAGCTGGCGGCGGCAATTGAATCCTTGCTTGAACAAGAGGATATTGATGCACTTGATGCCCTTTACATCGAAAGAAAAAAGCGACAAAGAAAAAGCCGATAAATCCTCATGTCAGGATTTTATCGGCTTTTCTTATTTATTTTCTCAGCTTGAGCACAAGATCTTCGTCAGGCGTGACAAATAATGTTTGCTGCTGATCATACGTAACAAAGCCAGGCTTTGCTCCGTTCGGTTTTTTCACATGCCGGATTTTTGTATAGTCGACAGGAACGGAGCTAGACTCTTTTGCCTTCGAAAAGTAGGCGGCAATTTGAGCCGCTTCAAGCAGCGTTTGTTCATCAGGTGCTTGGTGACGAATGACGACATGTGATCCAGGAATATCCTTTGTATGCAGCCAAATATCATCACGAGCAGCTGCCTTTGTAGTCAAATACTCGTTTTGTTTGTTGTTTTTTCCGACTAAAATTGGAATGCCTTCGGAAGACTCGTACGTTTCAAGCTGAATGGCCGTCGGTTTTTTCTTTTTGGCGTGACGCTTTTGTTTGGCGCGCAAATATTTTCCTTCAACAAGCTCTTCTCTCATTTCCTCTAAGTCCTTCGGAGAAGCAGAGGACAGCTGCTGAATCAGCTCTTCAAAATAAGCAATTTCTTCATGTGTTCGCTTAATTTGTTCATTTACAGCTTCTACTGCATTTTTTGCCTTTTGATATTTTGTAAAGTATGCTTGTGCATTTTCAGAAGGGGTTTTGTTTGTTTTAAGCGGGATCGTAATTTCTCCGCCGTCTTCATCGTAATAATTGATGACAGTCGCTTCTTTATCCCCTTTTTTGATCGCATATAAATTGGCTGTTAACAATTCGCCATAGAGCTGATATTTGTGTGCATCTTGAGATTCTTCAAGGGTTCTTTTTAGCTTTTTCAGCTTGTTTTCATTTTTCTTTTTTTCATTGACGACAAACCGTTCAAGGTCAGCCGCCTGCTGTTTGACTCTGTCTCTCTCAGCTTTTCCAAAATAAAAGCGGTCAAGCAGCTGGCTGAGTGAGTCGAATGTCTTCATCTCGCCTTGGACATGCTGAAGCTCTAATAAATAGAAATACTCTTTCCCGTCTTTTCTTGTAAGCTGCGGCGTAAAAGAATGCATGCGAATGAGCTGAAACATGTCGAGCAGTGTATTTGGGATCGTTTCTTGATTGGCAAGACCGGCCCGGTGTACTGCTTCCTTTGCAAACAGCGGGGAAACCCCAGAGAAGGTATCGACAATTTGATTGGCGATCTTTCCTTCTTGAAAGCGTAAATGCTTCAAAATATCATCCTTTGTCACGTCAAAAGGATTCAATTTTTGCTGTGCAGGCGGCAGTAGGTATTCATAACCAGGAAGCACCGTTCGATAGCTGTTTACAGATGGAGAAAGGTGTTTCAGACCATCAATGATCTGCTGCGTTCCATCCTCTACAAGAATGAAGTTGCTATGACGTCCCATGATTTCAATATAAAGTTTACGCGTCTGTTCATCGCCGATTTCATTTCGGCTTCGCACATGAAGCACGATCACCCGGTCAAATCCAATCTGTTCAAAACGTTCAATGAAGCCGCCCTCAAGATGCTTTCTGAGAAGCATACAAAACATTGGCGGTTCGCTTGGATTGTCATATTGATGCTCTGTGAGCTGCACTCTCGCGTAGCTCGGATGAGCCGATAAAAGGAGCTTATGATTTTTCCCGTTTGCTCGAATATGAAAAATCAGCTCGTGTTTATATGGCTGATGGATTTTTGAAATCCTTCCGCCAGTTAATGCCTTTTGCAATTCATTTGTCATACCATATGTAAAAATGCCGTCAAATGACATGTTGGATACACCCTCTTCTTTCACACAAATCTACTGAAAGAACCTTCCGTTTTTTCGTTCTTTAGGCAGTCTTATTATTATAGCATGATTTAGGACGAGTCTGAATAAACTGGCTTATAGAACACTGCATATGAGAGAGAACAAAAGAGGAGTGGACGAGGTCAAATGAATTGGCATGAACTGAACCAAACCGATTTATTAAAAACAATGAATACATCGATAGGTGACGGACTGTCAGAAAAAGATGTACAAAAGCGGCTTGAAAAACACGGGTCAAATGAATTGCAGGAAGGAAAAAAGGCGTCGGCTCTGATCATTTTTTTAGCACAGTTTAAAGATTTCATGGTGTTAATCTTGCTTGCAGCAACAATCATTTCTGCCTTTTTAGGAGAATACATTGATGCTGTTGCGATTGTGGCCATTGTTTTGATTAATGGTGTACTCGGCTTTTATCAAGAACGCCGGGCGGAAAAATCCCTTCAAGCGTTAAAGGAATTATCAACTCCTCACGTGTATGCAAGGAGAAATAATGAATGGGTCAAGATCCCGTCTAAACATCTCGTGCCAGGGGATATTGTGAAATTTTCAAGCGGAGACCGGATTGGGGCAGATATTAGATTACTAGAAACAAAGAGCTTAGAAATTGAGGAGTCCGCCCTCACTGGTGAGTCAATCCCAGCAGTCAAACACGCAAGTCCACTTTCAAGCGGCCATGTTTCACTCGGTGATTTGACGAACATGGCCTTTATGGGGACGCTTGTCACTAGAGGCAGCGGCGTAGGGGTTGTCATTGGTACAGGAATGAATACAGCAATGGGACAAATTGCCGGCATGCTGGATGCAGCAGGTAATATGGAAACGCCGCTGCAAAGGCGTCTCGAGCAGCTTGGGAAAATTCTGATTGTGGCTGCTTTATTTTTAACGGTGCTCGTTGTTGTTCTCGGTGTTGTGCAAGGACATGAATTGTATCATATGTTCCTAGCGGGTGTATCTCTTGCTGTGGCGGCGATTCCAGAAGGACTGCCGGCGATTGTCACTGTCGCCCTTTCCCTAGGGGTGCAGCGGATGATCAAACAAAAATCGATTGTCAGAAAGCTCCCGGCGGTGGAAACACTCGGCTGCGCGTCAATCATTTGCTCTGATAAAACAGGAACCATGACGCAAAATAAAATGACCGTGACCCATGTGTGGGCAGAGGGAAAAACGTGGAATATTTCTGGCACAGGCTACGAGCCATCCGGTGACTTTACCTTAAACGGGGAAATCGTCCATGCCGACAAGCATCCAAGCCTGCAAAAGGTGTTATTATACGGGGCGCTTTGTAATACATCGACTATTGTTGAAAAAGACGGGGAGATGAGGCTTGATGGAGATCCGACAGAGGGAGCGCTCCTTACCGCAGCACGTAAAGCGGGTTTTACAGAGCAATTCATCGAAGCTGGATTTCATGTCATTGAGGAGTTTCCTTTTGACTCAGAAAGAAAGATGATGTCAGTCGTCGTTGAAACAAATCAAAAAGAGCGGTATGTCATTGCAAAAGGTGCGCCGGATGTACTAATGAACCGTTCAAGTCATATCATGCACGGCGGACGCACAGCTTCTTTTTCAACCACTCACAAGCAAGAAACAGAAGCTGCGATTCAAGGTTTAGCAAGACAGGCGCTTAGAACCATTGCTATTGCGTATAAAAAAGTCGGTCTGACAGAGAAAATCACCTCTGTACAGCAGGCTGAAGCTGATTTAACATTTATCGGGTTAGAGGGCATGATTGATCCACCGCGTCCTGAAGTCAGACGAGCGATTAAAGAGTGCCGGGATGCTGGCATTAAAACGGTCATGATTACAGGGGACCACGTGGAAACGGCCAAAGCGATCGCAAAAGACTTAAGCCTTTTACCGAAGCAAGGACAGGTGCTCGACGGAAAAGCGCTTGATCAGATGAGCGACAAAGATCTTGAGCAAACGGTTGAAAATGTATACGTCTTTGCCCGGGTTTCCCCTGAGCATAAGCTGAGAATTGTCAAAGCCTATCAAAAAAATGGTCATGTTGTAGCGATGACAGGTGACGGGGTCAATGATGCGCCTGCCATTAAACAAGCAGATATCGGCATCTCCATGGGCATCACTGGTACAGACGTAGCCAAGGAAGCGTCTTCTCTTATTTTACTTGACGACAACTTTGCGACCATTAAATCGGCCATTAAAGAAGGCCGAAATATTTATGAAAACATTCGTAAGTTTGTCCGCTATTTGCTGGCATCAAATGTCGGAGAAATTTTGGTCATGCTGTTTGCGATGCTCCTCGCGCTTCCGCTGCCGCTCGTTCCTATACAAATCTTATGGGTAAACCTTGTTACAGATGGTCTACCTGCTATGGCACTTGGCATGGATAAGCCAGAAGGCGATGTCATGAAGAGAAAGCCGCGGAATATGAAAGAGGGTATTTTTGCTAGAGGGCTTGGCTGGAAGGTCATCTCCCGAGGATTCCTCATTGGACTTGCGACCCTTTTAGCCTTTATATTTGTATATCACCGCGATCCAAACAACCTGCAATATGCGCAGACTGTCGCATTTAGTACGCTTGTTTTGGCGCAGCTCATTCATGTATTTGACTGCCGTAGTGAACGGTCCATTTTTGAACGTAATCCATTTGGGAACCTCTATTTGATCGGTGCGGTTTTGTCATCGCTTTTACTCATGCTTGTGGTCATTTATTATCCGCCCCTTCAGCCGATTTTTAAAACGGTCGCGATTTCACCAATTGATTGGCTGCTGATCATCGGGATGTCTGCACTGCCAACTTTTTTATTGGCAGGATCACTTTTGACAAGAAAAAAATAATTCATTATGGTATAATTTTGAGGTAATAGTGTCTGCTATTACCTTTTTCATTTTATTAATATGAAAGAATTGGGTGTTTTAACATGATACGCAGTATGACGGGATTCGGCCAAGCGAGTAAAACGGATGGAGAACTGACAGTGTCAATTGAGCTAAAATCGGTCAATCACCGTTTTAAAGAGGTTCATGCCCGTTTGCCGAGGCCGCTTTTATATTTCGAAGATACATTAAAAAAGATCATTCTTCGTCACGTGCAGCGCGGTAGAATTGAGCTGTTTGTCACGATTGAAGGCGGTAAACTAGCAAGCCGGTCCTTACAGATCGACTGGCCGCTGCTTGATGAATACATGAAAGCCGCAAAAGATCTCGAGGAACGCTATCACATTTCAGGCATTCAGCATGCACATGACTTACTGGGGCTTGAGCTTGCCGTTCAGGTGGAAGAGTCAGCCAGCCGAAATGAACAGCTAGAGCAGCTGCTGATGGAAGCTTGCGAGGATGCTGTCAAGGAGCTTTGCTTCATGAGAGAGCAAGAGGGAGCGTCACTTCAAAAAGACTGTGAACTGAGGCTTTCTGAACTAGAAGCCTATACAGAAGAAATCAAAGTCTTTGCACCAGAGGTTGTGAGTCAGTACAAAGAACGATTGAATCAGCGATTGCAAGAATGGATCGGAGAGGCGCTTGACGAGAGCAGACTGACAACAGAGGCTGCCATCTTTGCTGACCGCTGCGACATTACAGAAGAGATTACGAGATTAAAAAGTCACTTTCAGCAATTTCAACAAATCTTGCTGCAAGGCGGTGCTGCCGGCCGAAAACTTGACTTCCTTGTACAGGAGCTCAACCGTGAAGTGAACACCATTGGATCAAAAGCGAACCATCACCATTTAACAAAGCTGGTGGTTGAAATGAAAAGTGCTATTGAAAAAATAAAAGAACAAGTGCAAAATATAGAATAGTCATTGTGTATGCTGTTTACAGTGCGTCTCTTTCGGCGAGACTAGAGACGTTTATATTACAGGGGGACGAAAGAAGATGACCATAAAGTTGATCAATATCGGATTTGGAAACATCATTTCAGCGAATCGGATGATTTCGATCGTCAGTCCGGAATCAGCACCGATTAAACGAATGATACAAGACGCAAGAGATCGAGGCATGCTCATAGATGCTACATACGGAAGAAGAACCCGTGCTGTTGTCATTATGGACAGTGACCATGTCATCTTATCTGCCGTTCAGCCTGAGACTGTCGCGCAAAGACTTTCTGTAAAAGAAGAAATCATAGATGAAGGGCAGGGGTAATACGCCATTATGAAAGAAAGAGGACTTTTAATCGTTCTCTCTGGACCTTCGGGAGTTGGAAAAGGAACGGTCAGACAAGCCATTTTCTCCCAGGAAGATACGAAATTTGAATACTCTATTTCTGTGACGACACGCAAACCGCGTGAAGGTGAAAGAAATGGTGTCGATTATTTCTTTAAAACCAGGGAAGAATTTGAACATATGATTGAAAACAAAAAGCTGTTAGAATGGGCAGAGTACGTCGGGAATTACTACGGCACGCCTGTTGACTATGTAGAACAGACATTAAGCGAAGGAAAAGATGTTTTCCTTGAAATTGAAGTGCAAGGTGCGCTTCAAGTAAGAGAAGCATTCCCGGAAGGTCTTTTTATTTTCCTTGCACCGCCTAGTCTTTCAGAACTTCAAAACCGCATCATTACACGCGGTACAGAATCTGAAGAGCTCATTCGAAACCGAATGGCCGCTGCGAAAGAAGAAATTGAAATGATGGATGCTTACGACTATGTCGTTGAAAACGATGATGTCGAGCTTGCTTGTGAAAGAATCAAAGCGATCGTCCTTGCAGAACACCTGCGCAGAGACAGAGTCGCACCAAGATATAAAAAAATGCTGGGGGTAGAATAAACCATGTTAGATCCTTCAATTGACTCATTGATGAACAAACTTGATTCAAAATATACACTTGTAACAGTGTCTGCACGCCGTGCACGTGAAATGCAGATCCACCAAGATCAGCAAATTGAAAACACAAAGTCCTACAAATTCGTAGGCAAAGCACTAGAAGAAATCGACGCTGGTCTTTTGACATTTGAAAAAGAGGATCAAGAATAACACATCGCTTCTGCTATGCAGATACGATACGTTCAAAAAAGTCAAAACTATGATTGGTTTTGACTTTTTTGAATTGTAGACGAATTTGTGAAAAAGGCCGTTAAGGGGGACAAACAAATGTTACAGTCAAAAAATATTTTGCTCGGTGTCAGCGGAGGAATCGCCGTATATAAAGCAGCAGCACTTACTAGTAAACTTGTACAAGCAGGCGCAAATGTCAGAGTGATTATGACGGAATCTGCTCGTGAGTTTGTGTCTCCGCTTACCTTCCAAGCTCTGTCTAGGCATGAGGTATATGTGGATACATTCAAAGAAAACAATCCAAGAGTCATTGCGCATATTGACGTAGCTGACTGGGCCGATCTCATTCTTGTTGCCCCTGCAACAGCACATACGATTGGTAAAATGGCTGCTGGACTTGCAGATGATATGCTGACGACGACTTTGCTTGCTTCAACAGCGCCTGTATGGATCGCTCCAGCGATGAATGTGCATATGTACGATCACCCGGCTGTGAAACGGAACATTCGCACATTATATGAAGACGGGTGCCGGTTTATTGAGCCAAGTGAAGGTTATTTAGCCTGCGGATACATTGGAAAAGGGCGATTAGAAGAGCCTGAAAAAATTGTTGAACACATCCGTGCTTTTTTTGAAGAGCCAAAAAGCTTACCGCTCTCAGGAAAGAAAGTCGTGGTGACAGCAGGTCCTACACGTGAAGTCATCGATCCTGTCCGGTTCTTTACAAATCGTTCTAGTGGAAAAATGGGCTATGCGATTGCAGAGGCTGCTCAGCAAATGGGGGCAGATGTTACGCTGATTTCTGGACCTGTTTCTTTAACTGAACCTGACCATGTACATGTAGTGCATGTTGAATCAGCTGAGGAGATGTATCAAGCTGCACTAAATGTATACGGGGAAGCTGATCTTGTCATTAAATCAGCAGCTGTCGCCGATTATACCCCTGTCACGACATATGCTCATAAAATGAAAAAACAGGACGGCGCTCTGGACATTGAATTCACCCGGACAAAAGATATTTTAAAAGAGCTAGGGAAAAGAAAAGAGCATCAAGTGCTGGTCGGCTTTGCAGCTGAAACGCAGGATGTAGAATATTATGCGAAAAAGAAAATTGAATCCAAGCATCTAGATATGATTGTCGCCAATAACGTTACAAAAGAGGGTGCAGGCTTTGGCACAGATACCAATGTGGTAGCGATGATCAAAGCAGATGGAACGAAAAAAGAGCTGCCGATGATGAGCAAAAAAGACCTCGCTTTTGAAATTTTAAAGGAGGCAATACAGCTGCTTCCAGAAGAGCGTGATCGAGCATGATTGCTGAAGTCATCGTAGATGTCACAACGAAAGCCATTGACCGGCCATTTGATTACCGTGTACCAGATCGATTCAAAGATCTCGTCAAAGCGGGAATGAGGGTGGTCGTTCCCTTTGGCCCGAGGAAGATTCAAGGGTTTGTGACAAAAGTCAAAGATGAAACAGACATCAAGACAGGAAACATCAAAGAGATTGTCGATTTATTTGATTTATCACCTGTTCTGACAGATGAGCTATTGGAGCTTTCCCACTGGCTGACGGAAAAAACATTGTCCTATCATATCACGGCACTTCAATCGATGCTGCCCGCAGCCATGAAGGCAAAGTATGAAAAAGAAATTCAGGTGCTTTCTGAGGAAGAACTTCCGCAGTCATTGAAAGAGCTTTTCGGTCAGCGAGAAAGCATTCTTTATGCTGACATCCCGGCTGAACAATTAAAACGGATTCAAAAGCATGTCCAAAAAGGTCATCTCGAGGTGAGATACCATGTCTCACAAAAATCTGGAAAGAAAAAGGTCCGCATGCTCCAGATGGCTGTATCGAAAGAAAAACTTGCAGAAAAACAGCAGCAGCTAAAGAAAAATGCGGTGAAACAAAAAGCACTGATCTCCTATCTGCTTGAAGCGGGAGAGACAACCTTTTTAGCGAAAGACTTGCAGCAGCAAACAGGCGCAAGTTCCCAAACGCTTAAAACCTTTATTCAAGAAGGGTTGTTAACAGAAAGCTATGAAGAGGTCTATCGAGATCCTTATCGTGACCGGGAGTTTACACCATCTGCTCCACTTGATCTTACGCCAGAGCAAAGAGAGGCGGCCAAGCATATTCATCAAGCAGTGAGTGATGATCAGCACGAAACCTTTCTTTTGCACGGAGTGACAGGAAGCGGTAAAACGGAGATTTACTTGCAGACAATCGATCATGTTCTTCAAAAAGGAAAAGAAGCGATCGTTTTAGTTCCTGAAATCTCGTTAACTCCTCAAATGGTGCAGCGATTTAAAGAACGATTTGGCTCAAATGTGGCCGTTCTTCACAGCGGCTTATCGACAGGAGAAAAATATGATGAATGGCGGAAAATTCATCGCAAGGAAGTCAAGCTTGTCGTTGGCGCAAGGTCTGCTGTTTTCGCTCCATTTGAAAATCTAGGCATGATTATTATAGATGAAGAGCATGAATCCTCTTATAAACAAGAAGAAATGCCTCGTTACCATGCCAAAGATGTCGCCATTGAACGAGCAGGTCGGCATCAATGTCCAGTCGTATTAGGCAGTGCAACACCTTCACTTGAAACCTATGCACGTGCGAAAAAAGGCGTTTATACATTGCTGTCGCTAAAACACCGCGTCAACCAGCAGCAGCTGCCGCACGTTTCGTTAATTGATATGAGAGAAGAACTAAGAAATGGCAACCGCTCCATGTTTTCAGAGGAATTAATGCTTAGGTTAAAGGAAGTGCTTGAAAGAAAAGAACAAGCTGTTTTATTTCTGAACAAAAGAGGCTATTCATCCTTTGTCATGTGCCGTGATTGCGGATATGTAGAGCAATGTCCTCATTGCGAAATTTCTCTCACCTATCACCGCTATCAAAAACGGCTGAAGTGCCATTATTGTGGTCACGAAGCACCAGTACCTGCTGAATGTCCAGAATGCCACAGTGAGCATATTCGCTATTTTGGTACGGGTACGCAGCGTGTAGAAGAAGAGCTGACAAAAGTACTGCCAGAGGCAAGAGTCATCCGAATGGATGTAGATACAACGTCTCGAAAGGGTGCTCACGAAAAGCTTCTTACCTCTTTTGGCAATAAAGAAGCGGACATTTTGCTCGGGACGCAAATGATTGCAAAGGGACTGGATTTCCCAGATGTCACACTTGTTGGTGTTCTCAGTGCGGATACATCCCTTCACATCCCTGATTTCCGTTCAAGTGAAAAAACATTTCAGCTTCTCACACAGGTCAGCGGCAGGGCAGGGCGCCATGAAAAAGCGGGCTCGGTTATTATTCAATCGTATACGCCTTCTCACTATAGTATTGAATTAACGAAGCAGCATGATTACGAAGCCTTTTATGAACAGGAGATGCTGCATCGCCGCCACCAGTCCTATCCGCCGTATTACTTTTTGGCGATGGTGACAGTGTCACACGAAGAAGTGACAAAGGCAGCACATGTGACTGATCAAATTGTCCAGTTCCTAAAAACGAACTGTGCACCGAATACTCGAATCCTTGGTCCGGCTGCATCACCAATCGCTAAGATCAAAGATAGATATCGCTATCAATGCGTGATAAAATACAAAAGGGAAAATGAACTGGCAAGTTTACTACGGAAAATACAAGACCATTATCAAAAGGAAATGGAACAAAAACAATTGATGATTTCAATAGATATGAATCCATATATGATGATGTAAAACGGAGGGCTATAAGTGGCAGTAAAACCAATAGTCATATATCCGGCAGAAGTGCTTGAACAAAAGACAGAGCGTGTCGATACGTTCGATAAAAAGCTTAAAAAACTGCTGGATGATATGTATGATACAATGCTTGAGCTGGATGGAGTTGGACTAGCAGCACCACAAATTGGTGTTTCAAAAAGAATCGCTGTTGTAGATATTGGAGAAGAATCTGGCAGAATTGATTTAGTGAACCCCGAGGTGCTTGAAGTAGAAGGAAGCCAAACAGATATTGAAGGCTGCCTGAGCTTTCCATCTTTATACGGCACTGTAGAGAGACCGAACTATGTGAAGGTAAAAGCCTTTGATAAGAAAGGCAAACCATTTACAATAGAAGCAGACGGATTTTTAGCAAGAGCCTTATTGCACGAAATTGATCATTTAGACGGCATTTTATTTACGTCAAAAATCATTGAAACCTATACAGAAAAAGAACTTGCGGAAATGGAAGGGTGAAGAAAATGGCACGTATCGTATTTATGGGAACCCCTGATTTCTCAGTACCTGTGCTGCAAACACTGATAACAGAAGGATACGAAGTGGTAGGGGTCGTCACGCAGCCAGACCGCCCGAAAGGAAGAAAGCGAGTGCTCACACCGCCTCCTGTGAAAGTGGAAGCCTTAAAACACGGCATTCCTGTGTTGCAGCCTGAAAAGGTACGCCTAGATGAAGAAATTGATAAGGTGCTTGCATTACAGCCGGATTTAATCGTCACAGCGGCATTTGGACAAATTCTACCTAAACGGTTACTTGATGAACCTAAGTTTGGCTGTATCAATGTTCATGCCTCGCTCCTGCCAGAACTAAGAGGCGGCGCGCCGATTCATTATGCGATCCTTCAAGGCAAAAAGAAAACAGGCGTTACGATCATGTACATGGTGGAAAGGCTCGATGCAGGTGACATGATCAGTAAAGTAGAAGTTGAAATCGATGAATTAGACAATGTTGGAACACTGCATGACAAATTAAGTACAGCTGGTGCCGCACTGCTAAAAGATACGGTGCCAAATGTTCTGAGCGGATCTATTTCTCCGATTCCGCAAAATGAAGAAGCGGCCACATACGCACCAAATATTAAGCGGGAACAAGAAAGGTTAGACTGGACAAAAACCGGTGAAGAGCTTTACAACCAAGTTCGCGGGCTAAATCCATGGCCAGTTGCCTATACTGAATGGAACGGCGCTCATCTAAAAGTATGGGAAGCGAAAAAGGTTCCGCTACAAGCGCAAGAAGAACCTGGGAAAGTGATTGAGCTTCAAAAAGAAGGTCCGGTCATTGGAACGGGGAATAAGCAAGGCCTCTTGTTAACAGGTGTGCAGCCAGCTGGTAAGAAAAAAATGAGCGGCGAAGACTTCTTAAGAGGCGCAAATATCGAAATTGGGCAGAAATTAGGGTTAATGAATGAAGAAAAGTAATGTGAGAGAAGTAGCGCTGGACGCTTTAATCAAACTCGAACAAAACCAAGCTTACAGTAATTTGCTTTTGCAGTCAGTCATGAAAGATAAAGACTTAGCTGATCAGGACAAACCGCTGTTAACAGAGCTTGTGTATGGTACACTGCAAAATAAGCTGGCATTAGATTATATGCTTGCGCCCTTTGTGAAAAAACCGCAAAAGGTGGCTCCATGGGTGATGCAGCTTTTACGGATGTCTCTTTATCAAATGGTGTACCTTGAAAAAATCCCAGATCGTGCAGCCATTCATGAAGCTGTCGAGCTAACGAAAAAGCGCGGGCACAAAGGCATTTCTTCACTTGTGAACGGTGTTCTTCGTTCCGTACAAAGAGAAGGCATTCCGTCATTTGATGCGATCAAAGATCAAGTAAAGCGGCTGTCCATTGAGACAAGCCACCCATTATGGCTTGTGGAGGAATGGGTTCAGGCGTACGGATTTGAAGCGGCAGAAAACATGTGCCGCATTCATTTAGTCCCGCCAAAGCAAACCCTTCGCGTCAATCGAATGAAAACTGACCGCACGGCACTGCAGCAAAAACTAATGGATGCAGGCATTGAAACGGAGCTTGGCGACTTATCTGAAGATGCACTTAAGCTCATGAAAGGGTCCATCGTCTCAACCCCTTCTTTTCAAGAAGGCTATGTTACGATACAAGACGAAAGCTCTATGCTTGTTGCAAGAGCGCTTGACCCTCAGCCGGGAGAAACGGTGCTTGACGCCTGTGCGGCTCCTGGCGGAAAATCAACACATATTGCAGAACGTATGAATGATGAGGGGAAAATTGTTTCGCTTGACTTACATGAACATAAAGTGAAACTCATCAAACAAGCAGCAAAACGTCTGAACCTTACTCAGATTGAGGCAAAAGCACTTGATGCAAGGAAAGCAGCAGACTATTACAGCGAAGCTTCGTTTGACCGCATTCTCATTGATGCGCCGTGTTCCGGTTTTGGCGTCATTAGACGAAAACCAGATATGAAATATACAAAGTCACAAGAAGACTCAGCAAGGCTTGCAGCTATCCAGCAGGCCATTTTAAAGGAAGCGGCCCCGCTTTTAAAACCGGGCGGAACCCTTGTATACAGTACATGTACAATGGACCCAACAGAAAATCAACAAGTGATTCATGCGTTTTTACAAGAACACCAAGACTTCGAACCCGATCTATCTCTTAATGAACGGCTGCCTGAGCAGGTTGCTCCGTTTGTTCAAAACGGAAGTGTGCAAATACTTCCTCATTATTTCGGAACAGATGGTTTCTTTATTTGCAGCATGAGAAAGAAGGGATAAAAAATGACAGAACAAAAAGTAAGAAAAGAACTGAAGACAGAAATGCCGTCGATCTACTCATTTGAGCTTCACGAAATGAAAGAATGGTTAAAAGAACAAGGCGAAAAGCCTTTCCGCGCAGCTCAAATTTTCGAGTGGCTTTATGAGAAACGTGTGACATCCTTTGACGATATGTCTAACCTTTCAAAGGATTTAAGAGAAAAATTAAAAAATCAATTTGCGATCACCACATTAAAAACCGTGATCAAACAAACGTCTCAAGACGGAACGATCAAGTTTTTATTTGAATTACATGATGGCTATACCATTGAAACAGTGCTGATGCGCCACGAATACGGAAACTCTGTCTGTGTTACAACTCAAGTTGGCTGCCGAATTGGCTGTACATTCTGTGCATCTACACTTGGTGGGTTAAAACGAAACCTTGAAGCAGGAGAAATCGTTGCTCAAGTATTGAAAGTGCAGCAGGCACTTGACGAAACAGATGAGAGAGTCAGCTCGGTTGTCATCATGGGAATTGGTGAACCGTTTGATAACTTTGACGAAATGCTTGCTTTCCTTAAAATCATCAACCATGACAACGGCTTAAATATTGGCGCGCGTCATATTACAGTGTCGACAAGCGGAATCATTCCAAAGATCTATCAATTCGCTGATGAGCAAATGCAAATCAATTTTGCTGTCTCCCTGCATGCACCGAACACAGAAATCAGAAGCCGTCTAATGCCGATCAATAAGGCATATAAGCTGCCGAAATTAATGGAAGCCATTGAATACTACATTCAAAAAACAGGAAGACGTGTCAGCTTTGAATACGGCCTGTTTGGCGGAGTAAATGATCAAGTTCATCATGCAGAAGAGCTTGCAGACTTATTAAAAGGAATCAAGTGCCACGTGAATCTCATTCCGGTGAACTATGTACCGGAAAGGGATTATGTAAGAACACCGAGAGAACAAATCTTCCTATTTGAAAAAACGCTGAAAGAACGCGGCGTAAACGTAACGATTAGACGAGAGCAAGGCCATGACATTGATGCTGCTTGCGGTCAGCTAAGAGCGAAGGAGCGTCAGGAAGAGACGAGGTGACGAATGTTGATAAGGGCAGCCTTTCAAACCGATACAGGAAAAGTCCGTCAGCATAATGAAGATGATGCAGGTATTTTTGAAGCAAAAGAAGACACCCTTCTAGCTGTTGTAGCTGATGGAATGGGAGGTCATCTTGCTGGTGATGTCGCCAGCAAGATGGCCGTCTCTTCTTTAAAAGAATACTGGGAAGAAACATCTTCAATCCCAGCAAAACCAGCAGAGCAAGAAAGCTGGTTAATCTCAAAAATTAGTGACATTAATGATCAAGTATATGAACATGCGAAAAACAATGAGGAGTGCCAAGGAATGGGGACAACCATTGTTTGTGCGCTCGTTCATTTGCAAACGGTCACAATTGCTCATATTGGAGACAGCCGCTGCTACTTGCTAAGAGAAGGAGCACTGACCCAGCTAACAGATGACCATTCACTTGTAAATGAGCTTGTGAAAACAGGTGAAATTTCTAAAGAGGATGCAGAATATCATCCAAGAAAAAATGTGCTCACAAAAGCATTAGGAACAGATAAACACGTTCAAATCGATGCACATACTTTTGAAGTGGACCCAGGAGATCAAATCCTGCTTTGCTCAGATGGTTTATCAAATAAAGTAGAAGAAGAGAATTTGATTCATATTTTAAACCAAACGACCGCACCAGATGAAAAAGTAACAGCATTAATCCAAACAGCGAATGACAACGGCGGTGAAGATAACATTACAGCAGTATTGTTAGAAATCTCCTCCCAGCCAGAGGAGGGTGACAGCAAGTGTTGATCGGAAAACGGATCAGCGGCCGTTATCAGATTCTTCGCGTCATAGGCGGAGGCGGAATGGCAAACGTTTATTTGGCGGAGGATATGATTTTAGATCGCGAAGTCGCGATTAAAATTTTGCGCTTTGACTTTGCAAGCGATGATGATTTTATTAGACGTTTCCGGCGCGAGGCGCAATCAGCCGCAAGCTTAGATCATTCAAATATTGTCAGCATCTACGATGTAGGGGAAGAAGATGACATTTATTATATTGTCATGGAATATGTCGAGGGGATGACGCTAAAAGAATACATACACGCCAATGGCCCGCTTCATCCGAAAGAAGCCGTTCGCATTATGGAGCAAGTCGTTGCGGCGATGGAAGAAGCCCATGCGAAACAGCTCGTCCACCGGGACATTAAGCCTCACAATATATTAATAGACAACATGGGGAATATTAAGGTCACTGATTTCGGGATTGCCATAGCACTCAGCTCAGCGACCATCACCCACACAAATTCGGTCCTAGGATCCGTGCACTATTTGTCTCCAGAACAAGCACGCGGAGGTCTTGCGACGAAAAAATCAGACATCTATTCACTTGGCATTGTGCTCTATGAACTCATTTCCGGACGCATGCCGTTTGAAGGAGAATCAGCTGTCAGTGTTGCGCTGAAGCATTTACAATCAGAGCCGCCATCTGTGAGAAGGTGGAACCCTTCTGTTCCACAAAGCGTGGAAAACATCATTTTAAAGGCGATGGCCAAAGATCCTTTTTATCGATATGAAGATGCATCTGAAATGCAAAAAGATTTACAAACTGCTTTCGACCCTTCAAGGCTAAAAGAAAAACGCTTTGTGATTGAAGAAGATCATGAAGCAACGAAAGCGATCCCAATCATTCAAGATCATCAAGTCGATCAAGACAATGAAAAAACAGCTGTCCATCCAGTGCTAAAACCGAAGAAAAAAGAGAAACAAAAGCCGAAAAAGAAACGGAAAAAATGGCCTTGGATTGTGGCATCCATCCTATTTATTCTGACTGCTGCGACCATTTTAGCCATCACTGTGTTTCCGGGACTGCTTTTTCCAAAAGATGTGGAGGTCACTGATGTATCTGGCATGACGATTGACAAAGCCGAGGACACCTTGAAGAAAGCCGGCTTTACCGTCGCCTCTGATCCAATTGAGATCGCTGATGAAAAAATTGAAAAAGGGCTTGTCGTCAAAACAGACCCTAAAATCGGCACAAAGGTAAAAGAAGGAACCGAAATTCAGCTTTACCAAAGTACGGGCAAGGAAAAGACCGAATTACCCGATGTAACAGGTGAAAAGGTCGATAAAGCAAAAGAATTATTAGAGAAAAAAGGGTTTAAGCAAGTTGTTGTGGAGGAAGTAAATGATAATGACACCGAATCTGGGATTGTCATGGAACAGAAACCTTCAGCGAGTACTGAGCTTGTGGCAGCAGATGAAGAAGTGACGTTGACGGTCAGCATAGGTCCTGCCGATATTACTTTGCGGGATTTAACGACATATAGTAAACAGGCTGCATCGAATTATTTAGAGGATAACGGATTAAAGCTTGATGAAAAAGAAGCGTATTCTGATGATGTGCCAAAAGGTGAAGTGATGAAACAGGAGCCAGGAGCTGGTACTGCTGTGAAACCAGGTGATACGGTTAAGATCACCTTCTCACTCGGACCGAAGAAAAAACCGGCTAAAACAGTGACTGAGAAGATTGCCATCCCGTATGAACCAGTAACAGAAGGGCAAGAGATGACCGTTCAGATTTCCATTGACGATGCTGAGCATAGCATTTCTGATTCATATGAAACCTTTAACATCACTGCACCAACTGAACGGACCATTAAATTTAAGATTGAACCAGGTCAAAAAGGATACTATCAAGTGACGGTTGATGATAAAGTCGTAAGCTCTAAAACGATCGAATACCCTGAAGATGAATAAAGGAGGGACTTTATGCCTGAGGGCAAAATTATTAAAGCATTAAGCGGATTTTATTATGTGCTCGATGAGTCTTTAGAAACTGGAAAAGTGATTCAGTGCAGAGCGAGAGGTATTTTTCGTAAAAACAAAATCACACCTCTTGTTGGAGATTATGTCGTGTATCAAGCAGACAACGATAAAGAAGGCTACTTATTAGAAGTAAAAGAGCGGACAAACGAACTTGTTCGTCCGCCTATTAGTAACGTCGATCAAGCGGTGCTCGTTTTCTCTGCGACAGAACCAACCTTTAGCACATCGCTTTTAGACAGATTTCTAGTGCTTGTAGAAGCAAATGATATTGAGCCGATTATCTGTATCACAAAAGTGGACTTATTGAAAACAGATGAAGAGCGTGAAAGTATTCAAGGTTATGCAGAGGACTATCGGCAAATTGGATATGATGTTCATTTAACATCCACGATCGAGGGGGACGGAATTGAAAAGCTGACCCCGCATTTTCACAATAAGATCACTGTATTTGCTGGTCAGTCTGGTGTAGGCAAGTCCTCCCTTTTAAATGCGATGAGTCCTGACCTGGCGCTGAAAACCAACGATATTTCCTCCCATCTTGGAAGAGGGAAGCATACGACAAGACATGTCGAGCTCATTCGTACAGCAGAAGGGCTTATTGCAGATACACCTGGCTTTAGCTCACTCGAATTTACCGGCATCGAAGCGGAAGATTTAGGTCTTTACTTTTTAGAAATCAAAGAGCGGAGTGCGGATTGTAAGTTTAGAGGCTGCCTGCACGTGAAAGAGCCAGACTGTGCGGTAAAAGATGCGGTCGAACAAGAGCAAATCAGAGAGTATCGCTATCAGCATTATTTAGAGTTTTTAACTGAAATCAAAGACAGAAAGCCGAGGTACTAAATCATGGTTTATATTGCCCCTTCCATTTTATCAGCAGATTTCGCCAATTTGGAGAAAGATATCCGTGATGTGGAACAAGGCGGAGCGGATTACATCCATATCGATGTGATGGACGGCCATTTTGTACCGAATATCACATTTGGGCCGAATGTTGTGGAAGCAATCAGACCGCATACAAAGCTGCCGCTCGATGTTCACTTAATGATTGAGCAGCCAGACCGGTATATCTCTGCATTCGCCAAAGCAGGTGCTGACATTATTTCTGTCCATGTAGAGGCTTGTCCACACTTGCACCGAACGATACAGCACATAAAAGAACAAGGTGTAAAAGCAGGTATCGTCTTAAACCCGCACACACCTGTTTCCCACATTGAGCATGTATTAGAGGATGTAGACCTTGTCTTATTCATGACGGTGAATCCTGGTTTTGGCGGACAGGCGTTTATTCCATCTGTCCTCACGAAGGTAAAAGAAGTGAAGTCCCTTAGTGAACAAAAGGGCTTATCAGACTTACTCATAGAAATAGACGGCGGTGTCAATGTAGAGACTGCAAAAAGCTGTAAAGAAGCAGGCGCTAACTTACTTGTGGCCGGTTCAGCGGTATACGGTAAAGACAACCGCGCAGCAGCCATTCAGGCCATTCGAGAAGCGTAAAAAAAGGAACCAAAGTCATTGTGATCTTTGGTTCTTTTTACATGGAGAGGAGCGTATATCATGCACATACATATCGTAGCCGGCGGTCCTTTTGAATACATTCCGCCCCTTGAACATGAAGCATCACAGGATGATATTCTCTGGGTTGGTGTAGACCGGGGGACGCTTTTTTTACTAGAGCGCGGCATCATGCCTGCCAAGGCTTTTGGTGATTTTGACAGTGTGACAGAAGAAGAGCTTTGCGAGCTGAAAAAGAAATTGCCTGCCCTGAATGTATTTCAGGCTGAAAAGGATGAAACCGATTTAGAGCTTGCGCTGAACTGGGCCATGCGCCAGCACCCAGCGCATATTCACATCTACGGCATTACAGGAGGAAGGGCTGATCATTTTCTAGGAAATATTCACCTTCTATATCAAGGCATTCAGCACAAGCAAAACATTACTCTTGTAGATAAACAAAATATCATTCAAATGTTTGGGCCTGGTACATACGAAATAAAAGAAGACCCGGATAAAAAATATGTGTCGTTTCTGCCCTTTGGTACATCGGTTGAAAAGCTGACATTAAAAGGTTTCAAATATCCTCTGAAAAATTGTCATATTGAGCCTGGTTCCACACTATGTATTAGTAACGAACTCATCCACTCAAATGGTACTTTTTCTTTTCATGAAGGCATATTAATAATGGTAAGAAGCAAAGATTGACCAACCTATCAATGTGGATGGCTGATTAAGCTCAATTGTGCTGCAAGCGGTACTTTTAGGAGGGGGACAAAATGAAATTTTATACAATCAAACTGCCTAGATTTCTTGGCGGCATTGTCCGTGCGATGCTTGGTTCATTTAAAAAAGATTAATGAGTAATCTCCTTTATTTCCACATAAAAACGCCTGCTACAATAAACTGTAGCAGGCGTTTACTCTTGCTTATACACGCTCAACTTTACCAGATTTCAAAGCTCGAGCTGATACATATACTCTTTTAGGCTTACCGTCCACTAGAATACGAACTTTTTGAAGGTTCGCGCCCCATGTACGTTTTGTAGAGTTCATTGCGTGAGAACGGTTGTTCCCAGCTTTTGTTTTTCTGCCTGTAATAACGCATTTACGTGCCATTTGTTTCCCTCCTAACTGCGAAAACATCATCATATTCTTCATATACGTACTTAGAGATGCCTCAAGATACTTTAATAATTTACCACAGCTTCAAGGGGTTTGCAAGGATTGTTTACTCCTCTTTCAAGAAAAATACCTTGACATCTTGATAAAAAATCAAGGCTATAGTATAAGTAGGATTGGGTCGGATTGAATGATTTCTTTTAAAAAGAAGGGTCTTATAGTAAAATAGTGATAACTCAGGGCAATTTCTCAAAAAGGGGGAACCAATGTGTCCATTGAACTTAGAACGAAATACGGACAAATTGATATATCAAATGAAGTCATTGCAATGGTGGCAGGAGGCGCTGCGATCGATTGCTATGGTATTGTTGGCATGGCGTCCAAAAATCAAATCAAGGACGGTTTGACGGATATTCTCCGCAAAGAGAACTTCAGCCGGGGTGTTCTTGTGCGTCAAAAAGAAGACCGCATTCATATTGATATGTACATCATCGTCAGCTACGGTACAAAAATATCAGAAGTCGCACATAATGTTCAAACGAAAGTCAAATACACGATTCATCACACAATTGGACTTTCTGTTGACTCGGTCAACATTTATGTACAAGGAGTAAAAGTTACGAACCCGTAGTAAGGAGGAAATATATTGTCTATTAGAAATCTTGATGGCCGCTCATTTGCAAAAATGATTCTTGCAGGTGCTCACCATCTTTCTCAAAACGCACAAATTGTGGATGCGTTAAATGTTTTTCCAGTGCCAGACGGAGACACGGGGACAAATATGAATTTGTCGATGACTTCAGGGGCAAAAGCAGTTGAAGAAACAAATACCGATCATATTGGGAAGGTCGGCGTGGCTCTCTCGAAAGGGTTATTGATGGGCGCAAGAGGAAACTCAGGCGTGATCCTGTCACAGCTCTTTAGAGGTTTCAGTAAACATATTGAACAAAAAGAAACGATTGATGCAAAAGAATTTGCTCTTGCCTTACAGGCGGGTGTTGATACAGCATATAAAGCCGTGATGAAACCGATTGAAGGAACCATCTTAACGGTTGCAAAGGATGCAGCAAAGAAAGCGGTTGCTGTTTCAGCGGCAGAAGATCAAATTGACCGCGTTCTAGAGTTGACGATTGAGGAAGCAAGAGCATCACTTGATCGAACGCCAGATCTGCTTCCTGTCTTAAAAGAAGTGGGTGTTGTCGATAGTGGAGGTAAAGGACTTCTATGCGTATATGAAGGTTTCCTTGCTTCATTAAGAGGAGAAGAGCTTCCTCCTAGAGCTGCTTCTTTACCGACGCTAAAAGAACTTGTCAGTGCAGAGCATCATAAAAGTGCGCAAAGCCATATGAACACAGAAGATATCGAATTTGGCTACTGTACTGAATTTATGGTGAAATTTGAAGAAGACAAACAGTCCTTTGATGAGAATGCCTTCAGAGAAGATTTAAGTGAATTCGGAGATTCACTTCTTGTGGTGTCTGACGATACACTTGCGAAAGTTCATATTCATGCAGAGCAGCCGGGAGATGTTTTATCATATGCACAGCGCTACGGCAGCTTGATTAATATGAAAATTGAAAACATGAGAGAGCAGCATAGCTCAATCGTAAACGAAGAAAGAGAACATGCACCTGCTGCACCAAAAGCACCTGCTGCTGAAAAACAGCGCTTTGGCGTCGTAAGTGTCGCAATGGGAGAAGGAATTGCTGACTTGTTCAAAAGCATCGGAGCTTCCGTCGTCATTGAAGGCGGGCAGACGATGAATCCGAGCACAGAAGACATTGTCACAGCAATAGAAAGCGTACATGCCGAAACCGTCTTTATCTTACCTAATAATTCTAATATTGTCATGGCAGCTAAACAGGCGGCAACTGTCTCAAACCGTGAGGTCGTTGTCATTCCGACGAAGACTGTTCCTCAAGGAATGTCGGCACTTCTTTCTCTCAATGAAGCAGCTTCAAATGAAGATAACGAAAGAGCGATGCTAGAAGCGATTGACCATGTGAAAAGCGGGCAAATTACCTTTGCAGTGAGAGATACTCAAATTGATGGAATCGACATTGCGAAAGGTGACTATATGGGTCTGTTCAACGGGAAAATCACCTTAACATCGAAAAATCAATTAGATGCAGCAAAAGAACTTCTCGCCAAAATGGTGACAGAAGATGATGAGATTGTCACCATCATTAAAGGGGAAGATGCATCAACTGATGAGCTGGATGCGTTACAAGCCTTTATTGAAGAAACATTTGAAGATGTAGAAGTTGAAGTCCACGATGGAAAACAGCCGCTTTATTCATATATTTTGGCGGTTGAATAACGAAAGAAGGGCAAATAAAGCCCTTCTTCTTCTTTTGCAATTTTTTACTAGCCATTCCACGGTGAAATGAGTTGCGGGAAACGAATGAATCCATTAGTCTAAAGAAAGAACCAAACCATTCGTGAGTGGTTATGAGAGGGGAAGACCTATGAAATTTAGAAGTGTGTTTGATATTATTGGACCTGTCATGATTGGGCCATCAAGTTCGCACACAGCGGGTGCGGCTCGTATCGGGAGAGTAGCTCGCAGCTTATTTGGAAGAGAGCCGAAACGAATTGTCGTTTCATTTTATGGTTCCTTTAAAGATACGTATAAAGGACACGGTACAGATGTCGCCATTATCGGCGGTGTTCTTGATTTTGATACATTTGATGAACGAATCAAAACAGCGATCGATATTGCTAAAAGCAAAGAGATCGATATTGAATTTAAAGAAGAAGAGGCAGTGCCGGCGCATCCAAATACAGCAAAAGTAGAGATTTCAGATGCGAACGGAAGCCTTGAATTAATTGGCATTTCCATCGGCGGAGGTAAAATTGAAATCACAGAATTAAATGGCTTTGAGCTCAGGCTTTCAGGGAATCATCCTGCCATTCTTGTGGTTCATAACGATCGCTACGGGACGATTGCGGCAGTTGCCAATGTCTTAGCGAAATTCGCCATCAACATCGGTCATATGGAAGTGGCACGTAAAGATGTCGGGCAAGAGGCACTGATGACGATTGAAGTAGATCAAAATATTGACCCAGCGGTCCTATCAGAGCTTGAAACACTGCCAAACATTATTCAAGTCACACAAATTGCAGAGTAACAACAAGGAGGTTATGAATGATGTTTAAAAACGTCAAAGAACTCGTGCAGCTAACAGAAGAACGGAATACCTCCATTTCAGAAATTATGATTGTGCAAGAAATGGAAGTGACAGGGAAGTCACGTGAAGAAATTTTCTCCCAGATGTACCGCAACCTAGAAGTGATGGAGCAGGCTGTTGAAAACGGGCTGAAGGGTGTGAAATCATTATCAGGGTTAACAGGTGGAGATGCAGTCAAACTTCAAGCCTATATCGCATCAGGCAAAACGCTGTCTGGTCATACGATATTAGATGCTGTTAGTAAGGCTGTTGCAACAAATGAAGTCAATGCTGCAATGGGAACCATTTGTGCAACGCCTACAGCAGGCTCAGCAGGTGTTGTACCAGGTACGTTATTTGCAGTAAAAGAAACATTAAAGCCAACAAAGGAACAAATGGTCAGATTCCTGTTTACTTCTGGTGCATTTGGTTTTGTTGTGGCGAATAACGCCAGCATTTCTGGTGCAGCAGGCGGCTGTCAGGCAGAGGTAGGTTCTGCATCAGGTATGGCAGCAGCAGCAATTGTCGAAATGGCAGGCGGTACACCGCAGCAATCTGCAGAAGCGATGGCGATTACACTCAAAAATATGCTTGGACTTGTTTGCGATCCAGTAGCAGGACTTGTAGAAGTGCCGTGCGTGAAACGAAATGCAATGGGTGCATCTAACGCTATGATCGCAGCAGACATGGCACTTGCCGGCATCACTAGCCGCATTCCTTGTGATGAAGTCATTGATGCGATGTACAAAATCGGTCAAACGATGCCAACAGCTCTTCGTGAAACAGCCCAAGGCGGACTCGCTGCGACACCGACAGCAAGAGAGCTTGAAAAGAAGATTTTCGGAGGTGTGACCTCATCTCGTGATACAGAAACTGCAAGATAATGTCTCTGTCCTGAAGGGGATTGGAGAGGAAACCGAAAAAACACTCAATGAACTTGGAATCTACACAGTAGCCGATTTACTCGGCTACTTTCCTTATCGATATGACGACTATGAGCTTCGTAACTTAGAAGAAGTAAGGCATGACGAACGTGTCACAGTAGAAGGGAAAGTACATAGTGAGCCCGTTCTCACCTATTATGGAAAAAAACGAAGCAGGCTGACATTCAGGCTGCTTGTCGGGCGTTTTCTCATTACAGCGATTTGTTTCAATCGTCCATATTTAAAACGAAGCCTTGTGTTAGGTGATACAGTTTCTGTCACAGGAAAATGGGATAAAAACCGCCAATCTATCATGGTACAGGAATTTAAAAAAGGGACGCACGAGCAAGATGGCAGTATAGAACCCGTTTATTCAGTAAAAGAAAATGTGACCGTGAAAATGATGAGACGCTTTGTGAAACAAGCTTTGTCACTTTATGCAGACAAAGCTGAAGATCCATTGCCAAAGCAGCTTGTCTCTGCTTATAAGCTCATGTCCTATCAGGAAGCGTTAAAAACCATTCATCTCCCAGAGACAAGAGACTCGCTCAAGCAAGCAAGACGACGTTTTGTGTACGAGGAATTTCTCATCTTTCAGCTGAAGATGCAGGCGATTAGAAAGAAAGAACGAGAGAGAACATCAGGCATCCAGCATCCGTTTTCCAAAGAAGCTGTTTTTGAGTTTGTTCACAGTCTGCCATTTCCACTGACAAAGGCACAATCAAGAGTGCTTGATGAAATCATGTCAGACATGGCGTCTCCATATCGAATGAACCGGCTTCTCCAAGGAGATGTAGGTTCAGGGAAAACAGCTGTTGCAGCCATTGCGCTTTATGCCGCTCATTTATCAGGTTTTCAAGGTGCATTAATGGTCCCAACAGAAATTTTGGCAGAACAGCATGCGGATTCGCTTTACCAGCTGTTTGAAAAATGGGGACTGAATATCGCCCTTTTGACAAGCTCTGTGAAAGGAAAGCGCCGCAGAGAATTGCTGGAACGTCTAAAAGAAGGTGAGATTGACATTTTAGTCGGTACCCACGCACTCATCCAAGACGAAGTCGAATTTCAGCAGCTCGGTCTTGTCATCACAGATGAGCAGCACCGGTTTGGCGTAGAGCAGCGGAAAAAACTGCGAAGTAAAGGGCAGGACCCGGATGTCTTGTTTATGACTGCCACACCTATTCCGCGAACACTTGCGATTACTGTCTTTGGAGAAATGGACGTATCCGTCATTGATGAATTGCCAGCTGGCAGAAAACAAATCGAAACGTATTGGGTGAAGCATGACATGCTTGAGAGAATTCTTGCTTTTGTGGATAAAGAGCTGAGAAAAGGCAGACAGGCATATATTATTTGTCCGCTCATTGAAGAATCAGACAAGCTTGATGTCCAAAATGCGCTTGATGTCCATAGCATGCTGACTGAAGCATACCGCGGCAAATGGTCAATCGGTTTAATGCATGGGAAACTGGCAAGTGATGAAAAAGATCAGGTCATGAGAGCCTTTACCGCAAATGAAGTGCAAATTCTCGTTTCAACCACAGTCGTTGAAGTCGGGGTCAACGTGCCGAATGCAACCATCATGGTTATTTATGATGCAGACCGCTTCGGATTGTCTCAGCTTCATCAGCTAAGAGGCCGGGTCGGCCGAGGAGAGCATCAATCATTTTGTATTTTAATGGCTGATCCAAAGTCAGAAACGGGAAAAGAGCGGATGCGGATCATGTCCGAAACAACCGATGGCTTTGAGCTGTCTGAAAAGGACTTAGAACTAAGAGGACCCGGCGACTTCTTCGGTAAAAAACAAAGCGGGATGCCCGAATTTAAGGTAGCAGATATGGTTCACGACTATAGAGCACTGGAAACGGCTAGAAAAGATGCGGCAGACCTTGTCCAATCGGACGTCTTTTGGACTGATCCCGAATACAAAGAACTCCGGCAAACGCTGATAGACAGCGGTGTGCTGGGAGGAGATAAATTAAGCTGATTAAACGCTGGAGGAATTTTCTTGTCTTTTTGAAACAAGGATTGATTTATCATCTATGAGATTATATACTACTATTAGTACCTAGTCATAAATGTACGGATGGTGTCTGCATATGAAACTAAATAAAAAAGAACGTCAAAAGCTCCTCCAGCAAACGATCAGCTCGACTCCATTCATTACTGATGAAGAATTGGCAAGTAAATTCGGTGTCAGCATACAAACGGTTCGTCTTGATCGTTTAGAGCTGTCGATCCCTGAATTACGCGAAAGAATTAAGCATGTGGCCGAAAAGACATTAGAGGATGAAGTAAAATCACTTCCACTGGATGAAGTGATTGGAGAAATGATTGATGTAGAACTTGATGACCAAGCCATTTCCATTTTAGAAGTGAGAAAAGAGCATGTATTCAGCCGAAACCAAATTGCCAGGGGACATCATCTCTTCGCCCAGGCAAATTCGCTGGCAGTTGCCGTCATCGACGATGAACTGGCTTTGACAGCAAAAGCGAATATCAGGTTTACAAGGCAGGTGAAACAAGGCGAAAGAGTCGTCTCTAAAGCCAAAGTAGCCTCACATGATAAAGAAAAAGGAAGAACCGTAGTTGAAGTAAACAGCTATGTTGGTGAGGAAGTTGTCTTCTCAGGTGACTTCGTCATGTATCGCTCAAAACAAAAGTAAAAGGTGGCACGTAATATGAGAATTGCAGTCGATGCAATGGGGGGAGATCATGCCCCTAAAGCCATTATTGACGGTGTGCAAAAAAGCTTAACAGCATTTTCAGATATCGAGATTACACTTGTCGGCGATGAAAACAAAATCAAACCATACATAACAAACAACGATCGCATCACGATTTTAGATGCAAAAGAAGTCATTGAACCGACGGATGAACCAGTGCGTGCAGTCAGACGTAAAAAGGATTCATCTATGGTGAAAATGGCGCAGGAAGTCTCCGAGGGACGAGCCGATGCCTGCATCTCAGCAGGAAATACCGGTGCCCTCATGACAGCTGGGCTGTTTATCGTAGGCAGAATTGACGGTATTGACAGACCAGCCCTTGCCCCAACTTTGCCAACACTGGATGGCAGCGGCTTCTTATTACTAGATGTTGGTGCCAACGTTGATGCAAAACCAGAGCATCTCGTGCAATATGCCATGATGGGATCCATCTACGCAGAGCGTGTCTTCCCAAAGAGCAATCCGCGTGTTGGACTGTTAAATGTAGGAACAGAAGATAAAAAAGGCAACGATTTAACGAAAAAAACCTTTGAATTATTAAAAGCATCAGACTTGAATTTTGTAGGAAATGTAGAGTCCCGTGACTTATTAGAAGGTGTTGCTGACGTTGTTGTCACAGATGGTTTTACAGGAAATATTGCGCTTAAAACAATTGAAGGCACAGCCCTTTCTGTCTTTAAAATGCTGAAAGAAACATTAACATCTAGTTTTACAGCAAAAATAGCAGCAGGCATGATGAAGCCGAAATTGATGCAGATGAAATCTAAAATGGATTACTCCGAATATGGCGGTGCCGCTTTATTTGGTTTAAAGGCACCTGTTATTAAAGCGCACGGCTCCTCTGATGAAAATGCCATTTTCCATGCAATTCGTCAGGCGCGTGATATCGTAGAAAAAGACGTTTCAGCTATCATTCATCAAGAAGTCCAAAAAGAAACGACGAAAGAGTCTTAATGGAGGTAAAGCAGCATGACTAAAATTGCATTTTTATTCCCTGGCCAAGGCTCTCAAAAAATTGGCATGGGAAAAGATTTATTTGACCAAGAAGCAGTATCTAAAGCTGTATTTGAAGAAGCAGACAATACCCTCGGGTTTGATTTATCTTCTATGATTTTTGAAGGGGATGCAGAAGAACTGACGCTCACTTATAACGCGCAGCCAGCTCTTTTAACGACAAGTATCGCCATCTTAAAGAAATTTGAAGAGAGCGGAATCAAAGCCGATTATGCAGCAGGACACAGTCTTGGCGAATACACGGCCCTCGTTGCAGCAGGTGCACTTTCGTTTAAAGATGCTGTTTATGCAGTCAGAAAGCGCGGAGAATTAATGAATGAAGCTGTTCCAGCAGGAGAAGGCGCCATGGCAGCGATTCTCGGCTTAGACAAAGCGGCACTTGTCGAAGTGACAAAAGAAGTGACAGAAAGCGGTCACCTTGTAGAGCTCGCTAACTTAAACTGTCCTGGTCAAATCGTCATCTCTGGTACAGCAAAAGGGGTAGAACTTGCTTCAGAGAAAGCCAAAGAAAAAGGCGCAAAACGTGCAATTGCCCTTGAAGTAAGTGGACCTTTCCATTCTGCATTAATGAAACCAGCCGCTGAAAAATTTACAGATGTTTTGTCAAAGCTGGATATTGCGGATGCCAAAACTCCGGTCATCTCAAATGTAACAGCAGACATCGTGACATCTCGTGATGACATTGAGACAAAGCTCATTGAACAACTGTATTCTCCAGTTCGTTTTGAAGAAAGTGTGGAACGCCTTATTGATTTAGGCGTCACAACATTTATTGAAATTGGTCCTGGCAAAGTGCTTTCAGGTCTTGTGAAAAAAGTGAATCGCCGCCTGACGACGATTTCCGTATCAGATCAAGAAACAGTTGAAGCAGCCATTCAAACACTCAAGGGGGATTCTTGATGCTTACAAATAAAACAGCCGTTGTAACAGGAGCATCACGCGGGATTGGCCGTTCCATCGCGATCGATCTAGCGAAAAGTGGTGCAAATGTTGTCGTGAACTATTCTGGAAACGAAGCAAAAGCAAATGAAGTCGTAGATGAAATCAAAGCACTCGGCCAGCAGGCATTTGCTGTGAAAGCTGATGTCTCAAATGCTGAAGAAGTACAAGCTATGATGAAACAAGCGATTGATACCTTTGGTTCAATTGACATTCTTGTGAATAATGCAGGCATCACAAAGGACAACCTGCTCATGAGAATGAAAGAGAATGAATGGGATGATGTCATTAACATAAACTTAAAGGGTGTCTTTAACTGTACAAAAGCCGTGACACGTCAAATGATGAAGCAAAGAAGCGGAAGAATCATTAATTTGGCTTCAGTCGTTGGTGTGTGTGGAAACCCTGGACAAGCAAACTATGTTGCAGCAAAAGCTGGCGTCATTGGATTAACGAAAACAACAGCAAAAGAGCTGGCAACCCGTCATATTACAGTTAATGCAGTAGCACCAGGCTTTATTTCAACAGATATGACAGACAAGCTTGATGAAAATGTACAGACGGAAATGCTCAAGCAAATTCCGCTCGCACGCTTTGGTGCACCTGAAGATATTAGCAACGTCGTTGTCTTTTTAGCTTCAGAAGGAGCAGGTTATATTACAGGCCAAACCATCCAAGTAGATGGCGGAATGGTCATGTCCTAAGAAATATCAAAATTTCATTAGGTTTTCTCTAGTTTTTTAAAAACAATTCAACTATAATACTTTGAGGGGAGGTGAAAGGCAATGGCAGACGTATTAGAGCGTGTATCAAAAATTATTGTAGACCGCCTTGGCGTTGATGAGGCTGACGTGAAAATGGAAGCTTCATTTAAAGAAGATTTAGGCGCTGATTCCCTTGATGTAGTTGAGCTAGTTATGGAACTTGAAGATGAGTTCGATATGGAAATTTCTGACGAAGATGCTGAAAAAATTGCAACAGTCGGTGACGCTGTGAACTACATAAATAACCAGCAATAAGCGTAACAAAGTCCCGTCTACTTTTGACGGGACTTTGAAAATTTATGTTAGTTTCAACACATTCAGCTGATCAATTGTCAGCCTTTTTCAGATGCTGGGAGCACTGTTTCCCTGCATGTAGAAAGAGAGACTCCATATAATCAGTATCCTTAAAGGCGATTACGCCTACCTGGAGGTTGCTATGCCAAAACAATATAAAGACAAACAGAAACAGAGCAAAAAACTAGAGCAATTTAGAGAATTCCAGCAGCGCATTTCTGTACACTTCAAAAATGAAAAGCTTCTATATCAAGCTTTTACCCATTCCTCTTATGTGAATGAACACCGGAAAAAGCCATACGAGGACAATGAAAGACTTGAATTTTTAGGAGATGCTGTTTTAGAATTGACCATCTCTCAATTCTTATTTGCAAAATATCCAGCGATGAGCGAGGGAGATTTAACGAAACTAAGAGCGGCGATCGTATGTGAACCGTCACTTGTATCACTAGCACATGAGCTGTCCTTCGGTGACCTTGTTCTCTTAGGAAAAGGCGAAGAAATGACAGGCGGCAGAAAACGCCCAGCACTCTTAGCGGACGTATTCGAGGCGTTTATCGGTGCACTTTATTTAGATCAGGGGCTGGAACCAGTTGAACGGTTCCTAGAAGCGTACGTTTATCCGAAAATTAATGATGGAGCGTTCTCGCACGTCATGGACTTTAAAAGCCAACTGCAAGAATTTGTGCAGCGCGATGGAAAAGGTGTGCTTGAATACCGCATCCTGCATGAAAAAGGGCCTGCACATAACCGGGAATTTGAAGCAAATGTATCCCTTCGAGGTGAAGTGCTCGGAATCGGAAATGGACGCTCTAAAAAAGAAGCAGAACAGCACGCTGCACAGGAAGCACTTGCTAAATTGCAGAAACATCATATGAACCAATAAAATCCCCCTCGTTATTCAGGGGGATTTCACTCTGTTTTCCATCATCTTTTTACACTTCATATGGTAAGATGATAGTACTTTAAATACATAAGGAGGATCACTCTCATGTTCCTCAAACGTTTAGACGTGATAGGATTCAAATCATTTGCACAGCGAGTGACCGTGGACTTTGTCAAAGGGGTCACAGCTGTTGTTGGACCAAACGGAAGCGGCAAAAGCAATATTACCGATGCCATCCGCTGGGTACTTGGAGAACAATCAGCGAAAAGCCTCCGCGGAGGAAAAATGGAAGATATCATTTTTGCAGGCAGTGACTCAAGGAAAAGAGTCAATCTAGCTGAAGTGACTTTAACATTAGATAACGAAGACCACTTTTTACCGATCGATTTTCACGAAGTCAGTGTGACAAGAAGGGTTTATCGGTCAGGCGAAAGTGAATTTCTCATAAACAATCAATCTGTCCGCTTAAAGGATATTATTGATCTTTTCATGGATTCAGGTCTTGGAAAAGAAGCTTTTTCAATCATCAGCCAAGGAAAGGTAGAAGAAATTCTATCAAGTAAGGCAGAAGAGAGAAGAAGCATCTTTGAAGAAGCGGCTGGTGTTTTGAAATATAAAACAAGAAAGAAAAAAGCCGAGAATAAACTGTTTGAAACGCAGGACAACTTAAACCGAGTAGAAGATATTCTGCATGAGCTAGAAGATCAAGTAGAACCATTAAGAATGCAAGCCTCTATTGCAAAAGACTATTTGCAAAAAAAAGAAGAGCTTGAAAATGTCGAAATCGCCCTCACTGTCCATGACATCGAAGCACTTCATGAAAAATGGACAACACTTGGTGAAGCAGTCGAGCGCTTCAAACAAGATGAAATGAAGCAGTCTACAGATATCCAAGCAAAAGAAGCCAAAATTGAAGAATCGAGAGACCGCATTCAAGCGCTTGATGAATCAATTAATGACCTGCAAGAAGTTCTTCTTTTCACAAGTGAAGAATTAGAAAAGCTTGAAGGAAAAAAAGAAGTGCTAAAAGAACGAAAAAAAAATGCCGCCGCAAACCAAGGGCAGCTAGAAGAAACGCTCGTTCGCTTAACTGAAAAGCAGGCACTGTTAACCGAAAAGATTGAACAGCAGAAAATTACGCGGGACAGCTTGCAAAAAGAAGTGCAGCAGCTAAAAGATGAAGTGAACACAAAGCAGCATCAACTGTCGCTTCATAGCGAAGATGTGGAAGGTCAAATTGAACAGCTGAAAAGCGATTATTTTGATCTGCTCAATGAACAGGCTTCCATCCGTAATGAACGTAAATTACTAGAAGAACAGCAGCGCCAAGCGGCGATGCAGCTAGAGCGACTGACGCAAAATAACCAAAAACATATCGAAGAACGAGTGTCTGTCAAAGAAAAGAAAACAGAGGCTGAGCAGCAGCTTTCAGCACTGGAAGATGACATTCTGGCTCAAGTCAAACGTTTTAGAGAAGCAGAACAAAAGCTTGAGCAAATGAAACGTCAATACGAGAAAAAAGAAACGGCTCTTTACCAAGCCTATCAATACGTACAGCAGGCAAAATCCAAAAAAGAGATGCTTGAATCCATGCAGGAAGACTTCTCAGGCTTTTTCCAAGGAGTGAAAGAGGTTTTAAAGGCAAAAGAACGGTTAGGCGGTATTCACGGTGCCATTGCAGAGCTGATTCAAACGGATCAGCAGTATGAGACAGCGATTGAAATTGCGCTAGGTGCAGCCACGCAGCACGTCGTCACAGAAAATGAAGCTGCTGCGAGACAAGCGATTGGATACTTAAAGCAGCATTCCTTTGGACGTGCAACCTTCCTGCCAATGAACGTCATCAAAGAAAGAACCATTCAGCTCAGAGATGTCCAAACAGCAGAGCAGCACGCTGCATTTATCGGTGTAGCGAGTCACCTCGTTTCCTTTGACGAAAAGTATCAAAAGGTGATTCAGAATTTACTTGGAACTGTGCTGATCGTTAGAGACTTAAAAGGCGCCAATGAATTGGCAAAAATGCTAGGACATCGTTACCGTATCGTGACCCTTGATGGAGATGTCGTAAACCCCGGCGGTTCAATGACCGGTGGCGGCGTAAAGAAAAAGAACAACTCTCTTCTTTCAAGAAACCGGGAGATCGAAACGTTAACAAAGCAGCTCGTTGAAATGGAAGAGAAAACAACGATCCTTGAAAAAGAAACAAAAGAAACGAAGCAATTGATCGGAGCAAACGAAGGCCAATTAAACGAACTGCGCCAGCGCGGCGAAACGCTTCGTGAAAAGCAGCAAGAACTCAAAGGAAAGCTATACGAACTGCAAGTCGCAGAAAAAAATATCAATGCTCATCTTGAACTCTATGATCAAGAAAAAGAAGAATTGCAGCAGCGTTCTACTGAACTTGCGGATAAGGACAAAAAGCAGGTCGCTCTTGAAGCCTCTATAGGTGAAAAATTGACGGCTCTTGATCAAGAAATCAATACATTAACAAAGCGTAAGCAGACGCAAAGCTCAACGAAAGAAACCATTTCTGCCGAATTAACAGAGCTGAAAATCTCGCTTGCCAAAAAAGATCAGTCCTTAGCCAATGAACAAGAAAAGCTTTCGAGCTTAATGGCTGAATTAGAAGAGGCTGAACAGACGCTGATGGAAACAAAAGAAGATCTGTCACTCTTAACAAGTGAAATGTCATCTAGTTCAAGCGGAGCCGAACAACTGGAAGAAGCGGCGAAAGAGAAGCTGGAAAACAAAAACAAAACAACCGCACTCATTTCAGAGCGGCGTAAGCAGCGTCTTGCTCTTTCTGAAACATTAGAATTCGCTGAACGTGAACTTAAAGAACAAAAGCGTTTATACAAGCAGCTCACTACAAGCTTAAAAGATGAAGAGATTAAGCTAGGCCGTATGGAAGTCGAGCTCGATAACCTGATTGCTTATTTGAACGATGAATATGCTCTTTCGTTTGAAGGAGCAAAAGAGATGTATCAGTTGACGTTATCGCCAGATGAAGCGAGAAAACGAGTGAAGCTGATCAAACTAGCGATTGAAGAGCTTGGAACAGTAAACTTAGGCAGCATTGACGAGTATGAACGTGTCAATGAACGCTATCTCTTCTTAACAGAGCAGCGAAATGATCTGACAGAAGCGAAAAATACATTATTCCAAGTCATCGAAGAAATGGATCAAGAGATGACAAAGCGCTTCTCTGAGACATTCTCTCAAATTCGCGGGCACTTTGAATCTGTATTCCAAGCATTATTTGGCGGCGGAAGAGCTGATCTTAAGCTGACAGATCCAAATGATTTGCTCAACTCTGGCGTTGATATTGTCGCGCAGCCGCCAGGGAAAAAACTGCAAAACTTAAGCCTGCTTTCAGGCGGGGAGAGAGCCTTAACAGCGATCGCTTTACTATTCTCTATTTTAAAAGTGAGACCTGTTCCATTCTGCGTATTAGATGAGGTAGAAGCGGCGCTTGATGAAGCAAATGTTTTCCGTTTTGCGCAATATTTAAAGAAATACAGCGAGGAAACACAGTTCATTGTCATTACGCACCGCAAGGGAACAATGGAAGAAGCCGATGTGCTCTACGGTGTGACCATGCAGGAATCAGGTGTTTCTAAGCTTGTATCTGTCAAACTAGAAGAAACGAAAGAGCTTGTCCAGTAATTAAAGGAGGTTTTTGAACCAATGAGCTTTTTTAAGAAATTAAAAGAAAAATTTACGCAGCAAACCGATTCAGTATCAGAAAAGTTTAAAGATGGACTCGAAAAAACGAGAAACTCCTTCCAAGGAAAAGTAAATGAACTGATTTCTCGCTACCGCAAAGTCGATGAAGACTTTTTTGAAGAGCTGGAAGAGGTTCTAATCGGTGCTGATGTCGGTTTCACAACTGTGATGGAACTGATTGATGAGCTGAAAAAAGAAGTGAAATTAAGAAACATTCAAGACCCAAGTGAAGTACAAGCGGTGATTTCTGAAAAACTGGTTGACATCTACAATAGCGGAGAGGAACAAATCTCTGCGCTGAACATTGAAGACGGGCGTTTGAATATCATTTTGTTTGTAGGCGTCAACGGTGTTGGGAAAACAACGACGATCGGCAAGCTTGCAAACAAGCTGAAAAATGAAGGGAAATCCGTCATTTTAGCAGCAGGTGATACGTTCCGTGCCGGTGCGATCGAGCAGCTTGAAGTTTGGGGAGAGCGTTCAGGTGTTCCTGTCGTCAAACAAACAGCAGGCTCTGATCCAGCAGCGGTGATCTATGATGCCGTTCAATCAGCAAAAGCGAAAAATGCAGATGTCCTCATCTGCGATACAGCAGGAAGACTTCAAAACAAAGTCAACTTGATGAAAGAGCTGGAGAAAGTCAAGAGAGTCATTGAGCGCGAGGTTCCAGATGCACCTCATGAAGTATTGCTCGCTCTTGATGCGACAACAGGTCAAAACGCCATGGCACAAGCCAAGGAATTTTCTAAAGCGACAAATGTGACAGGGATTGCTTTAACAAAGCTTGACGGTACTGCAAAAGGCGGAATTGTTCTTGCGATTCGAAATGAGCTGAACATCCCAGTAAAGCTTGTCGGTTTAGGTGAAAAGGTGGACGATCTGCAAGAGTTTGATGCAGAATCGTATGTGTATGGATTATTCTCAGACGTAATTGATCAACAAGACTAACAAAAAAATGCCGGCAAAACTGCTGGCATTTTTATTTATACGTAGCTTCATGAAGTGACAAGATAAAAACTTGACACACAGAAGAGAACCGTGTAAACTTAGTTGATGTAAAGGGAATGAACTTAACAAAGGGGAGAGAGCCCATGACGCTTGAAAAAACAACGAGAATGAATTACTTGTTTGACTTCTATCAATCGTTGTTGACCGCAAAGCAAAAGAGCTACATGTCGCTTTACTACCTAGACGATTTTTCCCTCGGTGAAATTGCGGATGAATATGAAGTATCAAGGCAGGCTGTTTATGATAATATTAAACGGACTGAAGCGATGCTTGAACAATATGAAGAAAAGCTGCTCTTGTTTAAGAAATTTAAAGAGCGTAAAGAACTTCTCAAAAAAATGAGAGAGCTTGTAGCTGATTCTGCGCAAACGGAAGAAGCAGAAGCTTTAATTGAATCGCTTGAGAAATTAGATTAGGAGGCGGCACAGTATGGCATTTGAAGGATTAGCCGACCGACTGCAGCAGACGATTTCAAAAATCCGCGGCAAAGGAAAAGTGTCAGAGCAAGATGTAAAAGAAATGATGCGCGAGGTACGCCTTGCCCTTCTTGAAGCTGACGTCAATTTTAAAGTAGTCAAAGACTTTGTGAAAAAAGTAAGTGAGCGGGCAGTTGGACAAGAGGTCATGAAAAGCCTTACCCCTGGACAACAGGTCATTAAAGTTGTAAAAGAAGAACTCACTGAATTAATGGGCGGAGAAGAGAGTAAGATCGCTGTAGCGAAAAAATCTCCAACAGTCATTATGATGGTTGGTCTTCAAGGGGCAGGTAAAACAACCACAACTGGGAAGCTTGCCAATTTACTTCGCAAAAAACATAATCGCAAGCCGATGATGGTGGCTGCTGATATTTACAGACCAGCAGCGATCCAGCAGCTTCAAACGCTTGGGAAACAGCTTGATATGCCGGTGTTTTCATTAGGTGACCAAGTCAGCCCTGTCGAAATTGCAAAACAGGCAATTGAAAAAGCGAAAGAAGAACACCATGATTATGTCATTTTAGATACAGCAGGACGTCTTCATATCGATGAAGAATTAATGGATGAACTTCAGAAAGTAAAAGAAGTAGCGAATCCAGAAGAAATTTTCCTAGTTGTTGACTCTATGACAGGTCAAGATGCGGTCAATGTCGCAAAAAGCTTTAATGAACAGCTTGGTTTAACAGGTGTCGTTCTCACAAAACTAGACGGTGATACAAGAGGCGGTGCAGCACTTTCTATTCGAGCTGTTACCAATACGCCGATTAAATTCGCTGCACTAGGAGAAAAGCTTGATGCGATTGAACCATTCCATCCGGAGCGGATGGCATCAAGAATTCTTGGCATGGGAGATGTGCTCACGCTGATTGAAAAAGCACAGGCAAACGTCGACCAAGATAAAGCGAAAGAGCTTGAGCAAAAAATGCGGACAATGAGCTTCACGCTCGATGATTTCCTCGAGCAGCTTGGCCAAGTTCGAAATATGGGTCCTCTTGATGAACTGATCCAAATGATGCCGGGAGCCGGTAAAATGAAAGGGCTCAAAAACGTCCAAGTGGACGAAAAGCAGCTCAATCACATTGAAGCGATCATTAAATCAATGACGACTCAGGAAAAAGAACAGCCAGAGGTCATCAATGCAAGCCGAAGAAAACGGATTGCAAAAGGAAGCGGAACATCTGTACAGGAAGTCAATCGCCTTTTAAAGCAATTTGATGAAATGAAAAAGATGATGAAGCAAATGACCAACATGTCCAAAGGAAAGAAAAAGGGCTTTAAATTACCATTTATGTAATTGGTTATACATGATAAAACCGTTGTTAAGAAAAAACACTTTACAAACCCTTTTATCATTGTTAATATACTATCTTGTTGAAATATTTTCGGAGGTGCTAGTAAAATGGCAGTAAAAATTCGTTTAAAACGTATGGGAGCAAAAAAATCTCCTTTCTATCGTATTGTTGTAGCAGATTCTCGTTCACCACGTGACGGTCGTTTCATCGAAACAGTTGGAACTTACAACCCAGTGGTATCACCAGCTGAGGTGAAAATCAACGAAGAATTAGCGCTTAAATGGCTTCAAAATGGTGCGAAACCATCTGATACAGTTCGCAACCTTTTCTCAAGCCAAGGAATTCTTGAAAAATTTCATAATGCGAAAAACAGCAAATAATGAATGAGCTGTCCTTGGAAGAATTGATTGTGTCCATCGTCGAGCCACTTGTTGATTTCCCTGAAGATATTCACGTATCTTCATTAGAAAAAGATGAGCAGGTGATTTACACACTGTCTGTCAATGCTGAAGATACCGGAAAAGTGATCGGAAAGCAGGGACGTACAGCAAAAGCGATACGAACAGTCATTTTTGCAGCAAGTGCAGAGTCTTCTAAGAAAGTTCAACTTGAGATTGCTGACTAAAAAGGGAGAGGGCTTAGGACCTCCCCTTTTTTTACACGTTTAAATCTATTTTTCGTTATACTGTAGAGGACAAATGCCTTCGGATAGGGGGACAAAAAGGAAGATGCAGATCATTCAACATGTCACCGTGATGCAAGTATTAACTGAAAGCAGTAAGGACAAACTGTTAACGACTTTTTTGGAGAAAAAAGAAAGACTAGAACGTGAATGCAATCAATTATATTTTCAACTAAAAAAACATGAAAAAGAACCACATCAGCAAGAAGCCATCCCTCAATTTCAAAAAGCGATCGATAAAAGGCAAGAGAAGATCAGGCAGATTGATTTTCAAGTAGAGCAGCTTCATATTTTGCCGCTTGGAAGTGAGATGAAAGAAACAGAAGTGGATGCACTGGTTGAAGTAAAAATAGGTGATAAATGGGATGACAAAATGCAAGATAATGTCATCGTCGTGAAAGACGGCACCATTGTGGAAATACGTCAGGGGTGATTGAGAACATGGAGCTAGAATGGTTGAATGTTGGAAAGATCGTCAATACACACGGAGTGCGCGGAGAAGTACGCGTCGTGTCAAAGACGGATTTCCCAGAAGAGCGTTACAAAAAGGGAAGCGTGCTCTATATTTTTAAACAGGGTCAAAAAGAGCCGCTGAAAGTGACTGTCGCATCACACCGCCAGCACAAACAATTTGATTTGCTCACATTTGAAGAAATCAACTCATTAAATGAAGCAGAGCTTCTGAAAGAGTCAATCTTAAAGGTAGAAAAAGAACATCTTGGGTCATTAGACGAAGGAGAATTTTATTTTCACCAAATTATTGGCTGTGAAGTATACGATGAAGAGGACAAGCTGATCGGTCAAATTAAAGAAATTCTTACGCCAGGGGCAAATGATGTTTGGGTGATTGGAAGAAAAGGCAAAAAAGATGCCCTCATTCCATATATTCCATCTGTCGTCAAAAACATCGATATCTCATCCAAAACCGTACACATAGAAGTGATGGAAGGACTCATTGACGAATGAAAATTGATTTCTTAACTCTTTTTCCTGAAATGTTCGAAGGTGTGCTTCACTCATCCATCTTAAAAAAAGCACAGGAGAAAGATGCCGTCTCATTTCAAGTCGTCAATTTTAGAGAGTATTCAGATCATAAGCATAAAACAGTGGATGACTATCCGTATGGCGGCGGTGCTGGTATGGTACTGAAAGCACAGCCCGTATTTGATGCGGTAGAAGATTTAACGAAGAAAGCAAGCACGAAGCCCCGAGTTATTCTTGTCTGTCCTCAAGGGGAAAGATATACACAAAAGAAGGCAGAAGAACTTGCAAAAGAAGAGCATCTTATGTTCATTTGCGGCCACTATGAAGGCTACGATGAGCGCATCAGGGAGCATCTTGTCACAGATGAGATCTCAATCGGAGATTTCGTCCTCACAGGCGGAGAGCTGCCAGCGATGATGATTGCAGACAGTGTGGTCAGGCTTTTGCCTCATGTGCTTGGAAAAGAAGCGTCTCACATCGAAGATTCATTCAGTACAGGTTTGCTTGAGCACCCGCACTATACAAGGCCAGCGGATTATAAAGGACTAAAAGTGCCGGATGTGCTCCTCTCTGGAAATCATGCCAAAATAGAAGAGTGGCGGCGCAAAGAATCATTGAAACGAACCTATACAAGACGGCCAGATTTGATCGATTCTTGCAAAACGTTAACGAATGAAGAAAAAAGATGGCTTTGGCAGCTTCATAATGACTAGATTGTATTGCACACGGCATAGAGGTATGGTATGATACTACTTGTGACTTGGACGGCTTGCTGATCCAAGTTTGAAAACGATGTTCCGCTGCAATGAAGAAAGAGGACATGAGCATCTGTTGGAAGGAGTTGAAAACGATGCAACATTTGATTGAAGAAATCACAAAAGAACAATTACGCACTGATCTTCCTGCGTTCCGTCCTGGTGACACTTTACGTGTACACGTTAAAGTTGTCGAGGGTACTCGTGAGCGTATCCAGATCTTTGAAGGTGTTGTAATTAAGCGTCGTGGTGGTGGAATCAGCGAAACTTTCACAGTTCGTAAGATCTCTTACGGTGTAGGCGTTGAGCGTACATTCCCTGTACACACACCAAAAATCGCTAAGATCGAAGTTGTACGTCACGGTAAGGTACGTCGTGCGAAACTTTACTACCTACGTGAACTTCGCGGTAAAGCGGCTCGTATCAAAGAAATCAGACGATAATGATATCAAAGGAAAGAGCTTGTTACCTGTAACAGGCTCTTTTTTTGTACAATGTATAAAGATAACAGGTAGAAGAGAGAAGGTGCACATATGACGATTCAATGGTTTCCAGGCCATATGGCAAAAGCAAGACGTGAAGTCACAGAAAAATTAAAGCTCATCGACATCGTATTTGAATTAACCGATGCAAGAATTCCGATGTCCTCTAGAAACCCAATGATCGAAGAAATCCTTCAAAATAAACCCAAAATCATGCTATTAAACAAAGCTGATAAAGCAGATCCTCGTATGACAAAGGAGTGGCAGGCGCATTTTGAGCAGCAAGGCGTTCGGTCACTGGCTATTAACTCTGTTGATGGACAAGGGTTAAATCAGATCATCACAACTTCAAAAGAAATTTTAAAAGAAAAGTTCGACCGCATGAAAGCAAAAGGCGTCAAACCACGTGCCATTCGAGCACTGATTATCGGGATTCCCAATGTCGGAAAATCGACCTTAATCAATCGTTTAGCGAAAAAGAATATTGCCAAAACAGGAGACCGTCCTGGTATTACGACATCACAGCAATGGGTAAAGGTAGGGAAAGAACTAGAACTGCTCGATACCCCTGGAATCCTCTGGCCGAAGTTTGAAGATGAGCAAGTAGGACTTAGACTTGCGGTGACTGGAGCGATCAAAGATTCGATCATCAACTTACAGGATGTCGCTGTGTATGCACTTCGTTTTCTAGAAGAAAACTACCCAGAGCGATTAAAAAAACGCTATGACCTAGCGGAGATACCTGAAGATACGGTTGAACTGTTTGATGCAATTGGCACTAAGCGCGGCTGTCTAATGAGCGGGGGATTCATAAACTATGACAAAACCACCGAAATCATTATTCGGGATATTCGAACAGAAAAATTTGGTCCCCTCACTTTTGAGAAGCCTGAAAGCTAAAAGACACGCAGCTCATGCGGGTCTTTATTTTTTGCGAAAAACTGCCGATATAAAGAAGGAGGCTGCGAAAAAGCCTATGTACACGGTGAAACAAATAAAAGAACTAATTGAAAAGCATGCAGGCGATGAGTCATACATTCGTGAGCTTGTGAAAGATGATACGAGAAAAAGTGTCCAAAAACTCATAGAAAAGTGGCACAAAGAGAGAGAAAAGCAGCAAGCACTTCGCGTGGCATGGGATGACATGCTGCAATTTGAAAACAAAGCAAAGGCGCAGGGATACACATGTATTGCGGGAATAGACGAAGCGGGAAGAGTTATATGACTTTAGAGAAGAGTGTCTAACTCAAAAATATATTACCAATAATTTGTTTGACTAACTATGGGTTATTATCTAGAATGAATATAGTTATATATCACCTGAAGAGGTGATTTTTTTTTGGGGTTATTTAGTGGGGGAGTATTGGGTTCTGGGGAATAGAACTAAGTTCTATTATTAGTGAAGGATGTAGATTCTGTATATATTCATTATTATTTATTGGAGAAGAGTAGATCTTACCTAGTACCTTCTGCAATAAAGTAACTTAGAAAGAAATGTGGTTTTGTAATTAGTAAAGATAGAAAGTTATAACTGGATAAATCAAAGAGTCTACAGAGAATAAATCCATAAATTCATATTGGATATAAAGCAAGTTTTAGTTAAGCTGTTAAAAGAGGAGTTATTAGTGATGTTCGTATGTGGAGTGGATGAAACAGGTAGAGGATCGGCAATTTCAGGGGTATGGGTTTCAGCGTGTATTCTTGATCCCAACAAACCTATTGAGGGTTTAAGAGACTCGAAGAAACTTTCCGCTAAACGACGGGAAGAGCTTGCTGAAGAAATTAAACATAAAGCTCTTAGCTGGAGGATCGAAATAGCATCCCTTGAGGAAGTAGAAACACTTAATGTCCTGAACGCAACACTTCTTGGCATGAAAAGGGCCATAGAAGGATTGCATATAAAACCTAATAAAGTACTTGTCGATGGGAATAAATTACCTAACATCGATATTCCAGCAGAGGCCATTGTGAAGGGTGATGATTTGATCCCAGCTATCAGTGCAGCTTCTATTTTAGCTAAAGTCGAACGGGATAAAGTAATAAGAGAGTTACATCAAATTTATCCCCAATATGGTTTTGACAAGCACAAAGGTTATCTAACAAAAGATCATATGTTGGCATTACAGAAATATGGACCTTGCCCTATCCATCGAAAAACATATGCTCCCATTCGCAAGTTATTAGAGAAACAATTGGAGTTGTTTTAATGGCAAAAAAAGTGACGTTAAAGAAAACGGTGGTAAAGCAGTCTGAAGAACCATTGAATGTCAGCTCTCTAACACTGGATCTTTCTGAAGAGTTCATTCTTTTCAAGGGCTGCTGCAAGAGAGTATTTGCCTACTGTATCATATGTAAATGATTATTTAGTATAGGACAGAGGAAAAGAGGTTACCAAAAAAGTTGATATCTATGAATTAGTCCATAAGGTGAAGACCTAAGTCATAATGACGTAGGATCTATCGATCATTATATATCTGATGAAAGTACCAACCTTGTACTTGAGGAATGCAAGAGAGAAATTCAAAACTTCCACTATTAAGTTTTTAGAAAAGGATGCTCAAGATATGAGTTTTGACAATCATCAGTTGGACTTGGCTATCGGCAGTCAAAATCTATCAGTAGTACCTAACGCGGATAAATGTTTTCAGGAAATGGAAAGGGTACTAAAACATGATGGGGAAATGATTTTATTCGACAAGTTTACTTCTAAAGAAAATAAGCTATCGCTTCCAAAAAAATTATCAGACCTCTGATTAAAGTTCTAGGAACAGACATTGGATTAAACTTCAAAGAATTGTATAAAAAACATAGTAAAGAATTAAATGTAAAAGAAGACAGACTAGTTGTACAGAAAAATAGTATTGAACAAATATAGTAAGTAATCTTATTCTGTTAAAGAGTACTAAGAAAGGTTTTTGGGATATAAACCAAGAATTAAAAAACCCGGATACACTTTCACATATAAAAGTGTATCCGGGTTGAATGTAGAAAGTTTTAAAATACATGTAAATTATTTAGTCAAAGTGTCATTTATCCTAAACCGTTTCTAACCTTTATTTTGTATTAAGTGTTTCGTTCATTTAATTGCCCATCAGTGATGATGATGGCCAGATGAATTAGCCTTTACGTTACACAAAATGGTACTATCATGCTCATGAGAAGTCGTTTCTAATTGAATCGTCATATGGTGAATGTTTTTGTGTTCAAGGTCATGTTCGATTTGATGGAGCAATCGTTCACTTTCAGCAATGGACATTTGTTTATCTACAACTGCATGACAGGATAGCGCATTTAATCCGCTTGTAATCGACCAAACGTGAAAGTCGTGAACACTATGAATTCCTTTTTTATTTTGAATTGTTTGAATTACATCGTCCACATCAACATTTTGTGGTGTCCCTTCCATCAGGACATGGAGTCCGGATTTCGTAACATAGTAACCGCTGCGTAATACGAGTGCGGCAACAATGACACTTGCTAGTGGGTCTGCCCAGCCCCAGTTGAAGAATATCATGAGCAGTGCAGCAATAATGGCGCCAATGGAACCAAGCATATCGCTCATTACATGTAAGTATGCTCCACGCATATTCAGGTTCTCTTCTACATCCCCGCCGCGCATCATAATCCACGCAACAAGAATATTGACTAGTAAACCAATTGTAGCGATGATTAACATTCCAGTTGAAGCAACTTCGGGTGGATTTAGAAAACGCTGAATTGCTTCATAAAAAATATAAATTGCAATTAATACGAGTGTCACCCCGTTTAGAACAGCTGCTAATATTTCAAATCGTTTATATCCATATGTTTTACTATAGTTAGCGACTTTTCCCCCAAATGTAAAGGCCAATAATGCAACTGCAAGAGATATCGAGTCACTTAACATATGTCCTGCATCAGATAATAACGCAAGGCTGTTGGTAATGAATCCTCCAATTGCTTCAATAATCATATAACCTGTAATAATAATAAAACTTATCATTAACGTCTTTTTATTTGCACCATGTGTATGGTCATGTCCATGATCGTGTCCCATTTTAGATTCCCCCTAAATTAATGATGTGTAGCATGCTCAATTGACTGATTCAGTAAATTCATAACGTGAACGTCATCTTCCAAATAATACAAAGTTGTCCCTGCTCTTCGATATTTGACTAATCTTAAATTTTTCAAGAAACGCAATTGGTGGGAGATACTCGACTGGCTTAAATTTAACGTTTCCGCAATATCATTGACGGAATGCTCCCCTGTACATAATAAATTCAAAATACGAATTCTAGTTGGGTCGCTTAACGCTTTGAACGTTTGCGAAACGACAAACAGCGTCTCTTCATCCAAATGCTGCGCTCCTTCATTAAAATTCTCTTCATGTTTCTGCTCTTCACTCACCATTTTTACACCCCCATAATACAATTAGTTTCAATATATGATTATATGTTCATATATTATTATAATCTTCATTGAAATGTCAATCAGAAAAATTTATTTCATTTCATTTAACCAGCAATCGGGCCGATTACGGAGTAGAAGAGAACTGTCATAGCAGTCCTTTTTCTATATACGTTTCTCAATTTAAGGGTCATTTTCTTGAATAACATCTTAAAGATTGTGAATGGCTGGGCCCGATTGTTGTAATTGTTAACTGAAAAGTTAAAATAGTCTGCTTATTTATTAATGAGGATTAATATGAGGTGATAAAATTAATCTTAAAAATTGAAAGGAAAACGCCTAAAAAGATTTTCTGATCTATTATTATTTTCAAATTAAAAAATCTGTTCAATTGGTAAAAAAGATGACAGTAGTTGCAAATTTCTTTGGCTGTAATCAGAAATAGTTATATAGAATAGAAGGAAATAAAAATATAAATGAAGCAAGTAATCCAAATGAAAATAAGTCCATTCGAGAAGTTTTTTAGAGATAGCTGTTTTACACTGAGCTACCCACAAGCGAAGTTACTGAAAATTGTATTGAGTGTATAAAAAATGAAGTTGATTTAGCCGATAATAATATAGAGTTTTATGTGACCAAATCATAAAGTTGAATAAACATTCTCTTCAATGTATTTTAAAAAAAGTCATACATAATCAGTATAAAAACGGTTTAATATTACCTGAGTTTACTTTGTTATACTTAGACAAATTCGAGCTAACGTACCCAGACAAAATTTATTAGATAGTTAAGCAGAAATCTTATGGTGTCTAATGTTTTTGTCCAGTCACCCGATATATGTATTAAAATAAGCAGAGGACCGCTGGCCGGCCCAGTTGTCGCAGCAGCCGTTATCTTAAAGGAAGATACAGTCCTGCTCGGTTTAAACGACTCAAAGCAATTATCTGAGAAAAAAAGATTGGCTTATTATGACCTCATTCAAAAAGAAGCACTTGATATCGGAATCGGCATTGTTGATGCGGCTACGATTGATGAAATCAATATTTATGAAGCATCAAGACTGGCGATGGTGAGAGCTGTGGAGCAGTTAACTCATACACCTGATTGATCTGCTCATAGATGCCATGACACTCCCGCTTTCAACTCACCAAGAGAATATCATCAAAGGAGATGCAAAAAGTGCATCCATTGCAGCAGGTGCATGTATTGCGAAGGTGACAAGGGATCAGATGATGGAAGAGTACGGGCGTAAGTATCCTGAGTATCAATTTGAAAAACATAAAGGGTACGGAACGAAAGAGCACCTGGCTGCGATTCAAACACATGGTGCTGCCCCAATCCACCGATTATCGTTTGCGCCGGTGAAATCTGTTATATCATAAATTTTAGTCTAAGGAGGCTGCCTGTGATGACAAGAGTTGAGGACATACATACAGCACTGAATAGCCGGCTGAATACAGCCGAATCGGTTCCATTAAACACCGAAGGGAAGGATAATGTTCATCGGCTGATTCTCGGCAAAGTACTAAAAATGCTTGGAGATGATACAGCCCTTGTTCAAATAGGCTCAACGAAAATAAAAGCGCAGCTGGCGGCTCAGCTTAAAGCAGATGCGTTTTATTGGTTCCAATTTGAACAAGAGGGTGGAGGCAGCCTCAATAAACTAAGACCCGTTCAGCAATTTGATCAAGATCCTAAGACATTAAAGGATGCAGCAGTCAAACTATTAGAAGGTCTCTCACTGAAAAATGGGCTTGAAAACATGCTGACAGCTACAGCTTTTTTAAAGGAAAAGTCCGTCATCAACGAAGGAGAGTTAAAAACGGCAGTGAAGTGGATCGAACAGCTTCAAGGAGCTGATGTGAAGAAAGGGCTCCAGTCACTTCTTTTTGCTTTAAAGAAAGATTTACCGATCCAGCAAGGGGTGCTTCAATCTATTTTAGCCGTAAAATCATCCTCTGCCCTTCATCAGGATATAACAGCGCTATTAAATCAATTAACACAGCTGCCGAAGCACACAGACGCCACACAGACCCTAACACAAGCCATTCGGTCAGTTGTAGATGCAGAGACAGCCGTCCATGCAGAAAAGCTCTTATCGGTCCTTCTAGCAGCGAGAGAAGGCGAGGCGAGGCAAGGCGGCAATTCACCAGTAACGACTCAGCTCAATCCGTCTCAGCAAAAAGAAAATAGCCATGCCGCAATCGTTCAAGAGCGTCAGCCGTCCCAAGCTCCTCAGACAAACGTGCAGCAGTCAACAAGTCCAAAAGAAGAGCTGCAAATCCCGCTTCAGCAAATTGAGCGGATACTGGCCAGCTTGATGAAACAAGGTGCAGACGGGCAGCAAGAACCTAACTTAAAACAGCTCACAGCATTGCTGCACGGGCTCCAGCAGGCAGGATCTCAGCCTGACGCAAAAGCAGCTGTGCTTCAAAAAGAGTTTCCCTTCCTGTCAAAAGCAGAGGCAAAAGCTTTGGCCCAGGTAGTGCAGCAGACTGAACCAACATTAAGCAATAAAACTGATGTGCTCGATTTAGTTATGACGATGAAAAAGGCAATAGGTGTACGTGATGAAATCGGTATGCTGAAACTGCTAGAAAAAGGAAGCCAGGATGTCAAAAGTCAGGAGCTGCACCAATTAAAGCTCACCTTAAATGATGTGAGGCAGGCGGATTTACCAGAGCACGTTAAAAAAGAAGTGGATCAATTGTTTCATAGATTGAATGGACAGTTATTTGTGCAGCAGGAGAACCAAACCGTCAGTCAAATGATGGTTTCCTATCCGCTTTTCTCAAAACATAGTGTTCAAGATTTAACCTTTATTCTAAAAGGACATAAGAAAAAGGATGGCTCCATTGATATTTCTCAGTGCCGCCTCATGTTTTACTTAAACATGGAAAACCTTGAAGAAACCTTAATAGACTGTACGATTCAGCAAAAGGTCATGTCAATTACTGTCGAGACAGCCCATGAACTGCAAGGAACCATTAATCCGATGATTCCGGCTGTTCGGGAGAATTTAAATGCTCTAGGATACAGTTTAACGGGAATTACAGCAAAAAAGAGACAAGAGCCAGTAGATCCGTCTCAATTTCTAGATGAACACTTTCATAAAATCAGCGAGAAAGGGCTGGACTTACGAGTATGAAGGATTCAAAACCGCTTAGAAGAGCGGTCGCTCTGCATTACGATGAAGAAAAACAAAAGGCGCCAAAAGTCGTTGCAACAGGCAGCGGCTATGTGGCAGATCATATTATTGAAGAAGCAAAAAAGTCGGGAGTCCCTATCCAGGAAGACCGTAATTTAGTCGAACTCATGCGCCACTTAACATTAGATGAGGAGATCCCTGAAGCGTTATACGATACTGTAGCAGAAATTTTTTCGTTTATCTACAGGTTAGATCAAAAAATGAAAAAATAAGGTAAAATAAGTGATTTGACTGAAAAATTTATATTTTTAATAAAATAAAAGTTTGAATGTTTAGAAGGATTTTACGATTTTACATAGAACCCTAGACATTCTCTTTTTTATTCTTTAAAATGAAAGCGCAGTCTATTTTATAATTTTTGTTTCTACATATGTTGGGAGGATGGGAAATGAATATCCATGAGTACCAAGGAAAAGAAATCCTAAGAAAATATGGGGTTTCAGTTCCAAATGGTAAAGTAGCATTTACACCTGATGAAGCAGTGAAAGCATCAGAAGAGCTAGGGAGCTCTGTATATGTCGTAAAAGCACAGATTCATGCAGGCGGCCGTGGTAAAGCAGGCGGGGTAAAAATTGCAAAAACGAAAGATGAAGTGAAAGGGTTTGCAGAGGAATTGCTTGGCAAGACACTTGTCACACATCAAACAGGGCCTGAAGGGCGCGAAATAAAACGCTTACTTATTGAAGAAGGCTGCGATATTCAAAAGGAATACTATGTTGGTCTAGTTTTGGACAGAGCGACATCAAGAATTGTATTGATGGCATCTGAAGAAGGCGGTACTGAAATTGAAGAAGTAGCAGAAAAAACGCCAGAAAAAATCGTGAAAGTTGTTATCGATCCAGCGATTGGCTTGCAAGGCTATCAGGCGAGAGAAGTAGCATTTAAAATTAATATTCCAACAAAATTAGTTGGCCAAGCTGTTAAGTTTATGACAAGCCTTTACAATGCGTTTATTGAAAAAGATTGTTCAATTGCTGAGATTAATCCACTGGTTGTAACAGGCGATGGAAAAGTCATGGCACTTGATGCAAAATTAAACTTTGATAGCAATGCCTTATATAGACAAAAAGATATATTAGAATACCGTGACCTTGATGAAGAGGATCCAAAAGAAATTGAAGCATCTAAATATGACTTAAGCTACATTTCTCTAGATGGAAATATTGGCTGTATGGTCAATGGAGCAGGTCTTGCGATGTCTACAATGGATATCATCAAGCATTACGGCGGGGACCCTGCAAACTTCCTAGATGTTGGCGGCGGTGCAACAGCTGAAAAAGTAACGGAAGCATTTAAAATCATCTTATCTGATCAAAATGTAAAAGGGATTTTCGTGAACATTTTTGGCGGCATCATGAAATGTGATGTCATTGCAGAAGGTGTTGTTGAAGCGACGAAACAAGTCGGCTTAACATTACCACTTGTTGTACGTCTGGAAGGAACAAACGTTGAATTAGGGAAGAAAATCCTGAGTGATTCAGGCTTAAATATCACTTCTGCTGAGTCTATGGCTGACGGGGCAGAAAAGATTGTATCTTTAGTCAAGTAGAGCAGAAAGGCAGGGAACCTAAATGAGTGTATTTATTAATAAAAATACGAGAGTAATTGTTCAGGGGATTACCGGTTCAACCGCATTGTTCCATACAAAACAAATGATTGAGTACGGAACAAATATTGTTGGCGGTGTCACACCTGGCAAAGGTGGAACTGAAGTAGAAGGAGTTCCTGTATTTAATACTGTATCTGAAGCAGTTCAGACAACTGGAGCGAACGCTTCTGTTATCTATGTACCAGCACCATTTGCGGCAGATGCCATTTTAGAGGCTGTTGACGCAGAAGTCGATCTCGTCATTTGTATCACAGAACATATTCCAGTTCTGGACATGGTCAAAGTGAAGCGTTACATGGAAGGTAAGAAAACAAGACTTGTTGGACCAAACTGCCCAGGTGTCATCACACCTGAAGAATGTAAAATTGGTATCATGCCTGGCTACATTCATAAAAAAGGTCATGTGGGTGTTGTTTCTCGTTCTGGAACGCTTACATATGAAGCGGTACATCAGCTTTCAGAAGCTGGCGTTGGTCAATCGACAGCTGTAGGAATCGGGGGGGACCCGGTAAATGGGACAAACTTTATTGATGTGTTAAAAGCATTCAATGAAGATCCTGAAACGCATGCTGTGATTATGATCGGTGAAATCGGCGGTACGGCTGAAGAAGAAGCAGCTGAATGGGTAAAAGCAAATATGACTAAACCAGTCGTAGGCTTTATTGGCGGTAAAACGGCGCCTCCAGGAAAACGTATGGGACATGCTGGTGCCATTATTTCTGGTGGTAAAGGAACAGCTGATGAAAAGGTAAAGACAATGCGTGAATGTGGAATTGAAGTGGCAGAAACACCATCTGTCATGGGAGAAACGTTGATTAAAGTATTAAAAGAGAAGAATCTATTCGAAGCTTGTAAAACGCATTAATGACACAAGAAGACTTGTTCTTTGACAAGTCTTCTTCTTTCTATCTTAAACTGGAGGAATGGTATGTACAACGTGTCCGAAAGAATGATTTTTCACCGCTTAAAAGGCCTCATCTCACCCTCATTACTTACAAAATGGTGGAAAGTCGATCCTGAGCTATATATAAATGAAGAAACACATCATTTTAAACAGGATCGAGCATTACAAACGATCGACTTTACCCGCTTAAAACAAGCTGAAGAAAATGAATTCCCCATTTTTCAACACATCGTTCAAGCCTATTTAAAGCAAAACATTCACATGATTCCCATCACATCTCCCTTATATCCAAGCACACTAAAAAATATTTATGATCCTCCCCCTGTGTTATTCCTAAAAGGAAACGTATCATATTTAAATGAAGAAAAAAGTTTAGGTGTAGTCGGCACGCGACTTCCATCGTCTTATGGAGAAGCATGTGTGAAAAAAATTGTTGGTGAGCTTGTCAAAGAAGAGTGGATGATTGTTAGTGGGCTAGCTAAAGGAATCGATGGACTTGCACATAAAGAGTGCATCAGGAAAAAAGGGAAAACGATTGGCATTATAGCCGGCGGCTTTCAGCATTTATACCCAAAAGAGCATGCGCAAATGGCTCAATACATGGGCGAGCATCATTTGCTTTTGTCAGAGCATCCGCCTTATGTCAAACCAGAAAAGTGGCATTTTCCAATGAGAAATCGTTTAATTAGTGCGTTGACGAGAGGAACCATTGTGATTCAGTGCAAAGAAAAGAGCGGTTCTCTTATTACAGCCTATCAAGCACTTGAGCAAGGAAAAGAAGTATTTGCGGTTGCTGGATCCATCTTTGATCCTAATTCCACAGGGCCGGCAAGACTCATTCAGCAGGGGGCAAAGCTTGTTCATTCCACAAAGGATATTTTAGAGGAATTCTCCTTCCGCAGCGTTCAATATACTGAACTCTCATAAAAATATCGTTTGACAAAAGACATCGGAATATTTAATAATAGTGAGGATTTAAGTTTACACTTTGTTTTTCGTGTTTATAATGATGTTCATCATAAAGAATTTTTAATGATTGCCTGTTAGATAGGTGCAATTAACATAAATATGAATTGTGAAATGTATAAAGAGAGAACACCTCTTAAGGGGGATTTTGAGTATGGCTGATTATTTAGTCATCGTTGAGTCGCCAGCAAAGGCGAAAACGATTGAGCGTTATTTAGGAAAAAAGTATAAAGTAAAGGCTTCAATGGGACACGTCAGGGATTTACCGAAAAGTCAGCTCGGTGTTGACACTGATCATGACTTCGAACCGAGATATATTACGATTCGCGGGAAAGGCCCAGTTCTAAAGGAATTAAAAACAGCGGCGAAAAAAGCAAAGAAAGTCTTTCTCGCGGCTGACCCCGATAGAGAGGGAGAAGCGATTGCTTGGCATTTAGCACATAGCCTTGACCTTGACCTCTCTTCTGACTGCCGTGTTGTTTTTAACGAGATTACAAAAGATGCGATTAAAGATTCCTTTAAGCATCCTCGTATGATCGATATGGACTTAGTTGATGCACAGCAGGCAAGACGAATTTTAGATCGTCTCGTTGGGTATAAAATCAGTCCGATTTTATGGAAGAAAGTGAAAAAGGGTTTAAGTGCCGGCCGTGTTCAATCAGTTGCACTCCGACTCATTATTGATCGCGAGAATGAAATTAATGAATTTAAACCAGAAGAATACTGGACAATTGACGGTACATTCCTCAAAGGAAAAGAAAGCTTCGAAGCAAGTTTCTTTGGCCTCAACGGGAAAAAGCATCCACTGAAAACAAAAGAAGATGTAAAAGAAATCCTTTCGAAATTAAAGGGAAGCAAATTCTCTGTAGAGAAAGTAACGAAAAAAGAGCGAAAGCGTAATCCAGCTGTTCCGTTTACGACTTCTACTTTACAGCAGGAGGCTGCAAGAAAATTAAACTTCCGTGCGAAAAAGACGATGATGATTGCACAGCAATTATATGAAGGAATTGATCTTGGTAAAGAAGGTACAGTCGGTCTCATCACTTATATGAGAACGGACTCAACACGTATTTCAAATACGGCGATTGAAGAAGTATCTGCTTTTATTGATCAGACGTACGGTAAGAATTTCTTAAATACAACAAAACGAACGGCTAAAAAGAATGAAAACGCCCAAGATGCTCACGAAGCCATCCGTCCGACTTCTACGTTAAGAAAACCGGCAGATGTCAAGCATGTGCTAAGCCGTGATCAGCTTCGCCTGTACAAATTGATTTGGGAACGATTCGTGGCAAGCCAAATGGCGCCGGCTGTTCTTGATACAATGAGTGTGGATCTTGATCATAATGGTCTTACTTTCCGTGCGAATGGAAGTAAAGTGAAATTCCCTGGGTTTATGAAGGTTTATGTAGAAGGAAAGGACGACCAGCTCGAGGAAAAGGACAAAATGCTTCCTGATCTGAAAGAAGGGGATACAGTTCTTTCAAAAGATATCGAACCTGAACAGCACTTCACACAGCCGCCTCCTCGCTACACAGAGGCAAGATTGGTCAAAACACTTGAAGAGCTCGGTATAGGCCGTCCATCTACGTATGCACCAACATTAGATACGATTCAAAAGCGCGGTTATGTCGCACTTGATAATAAACGATTTACTCCGACAGAGCTTGGAGAGATTGTACTCAACTTAATCATCGAATTCTTTCCTGAAATCATTAACGTTGAATTTACAGCGAAAATGGAAAAGGAACTTGATAGTGTTGAAGAAGGTACGATCGAATGGGTTCGTATTATCGACAGCTTCTATCAAGACTTTGCAAAACGGGTAGAAAAAGCTGAAGCAGAAATGCAAGAAGTTGAGATTGAGCCGGAATACGCAGGTGTTGATTGTGAAGAGTGCGGACATCCGATGGTGTACAAAATGGGTAGATACGGCAAGTTCATGGCGTGCTCGAACTTTCCTGACTGCCGTAACACAAAACCAATTGTCAAAGATATCGGTGTCAAATGCCCGTCATGTCATGAAGGAAACATTGTTGAACGAAAATCGAAGAAACGCCGCATTTTTTACGGCTGTGATCGTTTTCCAGAGTGTGAATTCGTTTCTTGGGACAAACCAATTGAAAGAAAGTGTCCAAAATGCGAAAATATGCTTGTAGAGAAAAAGCTGAAAAAAGGCGTTCAAGTTCAATGTGTGAACTGTGATTATAAAGAGGAACAACAAAAATAGCGGTGAGCAACCTTGTTCACCTGCTTTTTTATGTCATCAAACAGAACTTACGAAATAGGAGAGTTGTCCAATGAGTCAATTTGTAAATGTGATCGGAGCCGGTTTAGCTGGAAGTGAAGCTGCATGGCAAATCGCTAAACGAGGAATTAAAGTCAATTTATATGAAATGAGACCTGTGAAACAAACGCCGGCTCACCACACAGATAAATTTGCGGAGCTTGTATGCAGCAACTCACTGCGTGCGAACGCTTTGACGAATGCAGTAGGTGTATTAAAGGAAGAAATGCGTCATTTAGATTCAGCCATTATCGCAGCGGCAGATGAAAGCTCAGTTCCTGCGGGCGGCGCGCTTGCAGTAGATCGTCATGAATTTGCAGCAAACGTGACAGATCGCGTGAAAAATCATCCGAATGTTACGGTCTTTCAAGAAGAAGTGCAAAGCATTCCAGAAGGTCCGACAATTATCGCAACTGGCCCGCTGACATCAGAAGCACTTTCAAAAGAATTAAAATCGTTAACAGGAGAAGAATATCTCTATTTCTACGATGCAGCGGCACCTATTCTAGAGAAAGATAGCATTGATATGGATAAGGTGTATTTGAAATCACGCTATGACAAAGGAGAAGCCGCTTATTTAAACTGTCCAATGACAGAAGAAGAATTCGATCGTTTTTATGAGGCGCTCATTTCTGCTGAAACTGTGCCATTAAAAGAATTTGAAAAAGAAATCTTCTTTGAAGGCTGCATGCCAATTGAAGTCATGGCGAAAAGAGGAAAGAAAACGATGCTGTTTGGCCCGATGAAGCCAGTAGGACTGGAAGATCCGAAAACAGGAAAAAGACCTTACGCTGTTGTTCAATTAAGACAGGATGATGCAGCAGGTACTTTATATAACATCGTTGGCTTCCAGACACATCTGAAGTGGGGCGATCAAAAGGAAGTATTCCGTTTGATTCCAGGCCTTGAAGAAGCAGAGATTGTTCGTTACGGGGTGATGCACCGTAATACATTTATTAACTCGCCAAGCCTTTTAAGACCGACTTATCAGTTTAAAAATAGAGATGATCTATTCTTTGCCGGACAAATGACAGGCGTTGAAGGGTATGTCGAGTCTGCAGCTTCCGGACTTGTGGCTGGCATTAACGCCGCTCGTTTTGTCAAAGGAGAAGAGCTTGTGACACTTCCTGAGGAAACGGCGATTGGCAGTATGGCTTATTACATCACATCGACAAACAAGAAAAGCTTCCAGCCGATGAATGCGAATTTTGGTTTGCTGAAAGATCTAGGTGTTCGAATTAAAAACAAACAAGAACGTTATGCAGAGTACGCTAAGCGCGCAATCGAAACTATTCAAACTATTTCGAAATCTCTGTAGTAAAACATTGCACGGAAAGCAAGATATGTGATACCATTTAAAAGCCTTAAAGAGGTGTAAAAATGACGAATAAACAGCGTCTTGTCCACTTATTCATTGAATATCTGCAAATTGAAAAAAACTATTCAGCTTTAACGATCTCAGGATATACAGAAGCCATTGAAGAGTTTGTCAGATTTATGAACATTCAAGGAATAGACGGTTTTGAAGAGGTATCCTATCAAGATACGAGAATTTATTTAACAGAAGCTTATGAAAAAGGCCTGACAAGAAGAACGATTAGTAAGAAAGTCTCTGCGCTTCGCAGCTTTTATAAATTTTTATTAAGAGAACAGCTTGTGAAAGAAAATCCTTTTTTACTCGTTAGCTTACCAAAACAGGATAAGCGGATTCCTTCATTTTTGTATGAGGAGGAACTAAAAGAGCTTTTTACAGTTTCTGATGTCAGCACACCGCTTGGGCAAAGAAATCAAGCCATTTTAGAACTTCTTTATGCAACAGGTATGAGGGTCAGTGAGTTATGTTCATTAAAAGAATCTGATCTTGATTTATCGATGGATACAGTGCTTGTTCATGGGAAAGGCAGTAAGCAGCGGTATGTTCCTTTCGGGTCATATGCTCATGAAGCGCTCATTACTTATTTAGAGGATGGAAGGCAGAAGCTGAAATCTAAGGGGAAAGACCGCGCTGATGCACATGTGTTTTTGAATCAGCGCGGGACGCCTCTTACAGACCGAGGTGTTCGATTCATTCTCACTGAATTAATGAAAAAGGCGTCAGGTACATTACATATCCATCCTCACATGTTAAGGCACACCTTTGCCACGCATCTCTTAAACGAGGGGGCGGATTTGAGAAGTGTTCAAGAACTTCTCGGTCATTCAAATTTATCATCTACACAGGTGTACACGCATGTATCAAAAGATTCTTTAAGAAACACGTACATGTCTCATCACCCAAGGGCTTTTAAACGATCCTAAAAGGAGGTTTTTTCATGTCATCATTTCATGCAACAACCATCTTTGCCGTTCAACATAAAGGAAAAAGTGCAATGGCTGGCGACGGTCAAGTTACTTTCGGGCAGGCTGTCGTGATGAAACACACAGCAAAAAAAGTGCGCCGTCTTTTCGGAGGCAAGGTGCTTGCAGGTTTTGCAGGTTCAGTAGCAGATGCTTTTACACTCTTTGAAAAGTTTGAAACAAAGCTTGAAGAATATGGTGGCAACTTAAAGCGGGCAGCCGTAGAACTAGCGAAGGAATGGCGAAGTGATAAGATGCTAAGGCAGCTTGAGGCCATGCTCATCGTCATGAACAAAGAAAGCATCCTGCTCGTCTCTGGAACTGGAGAGGTCATCGAACCAGATGATGGGATTTTGGCAATTGGCTCAGGCGGAAACTATGCGCTTAGCGCCGGGAGAGCACTCAAAACCCATGCAGGCGATCATCTCTCAGCGAGAGAAATTGCAAAGGCCGCTCTTGAAACGGCCGGAGAAATCTGTGTCTACACGAACGATCAAATCACTTTAGAAGAGCTTGAATAGAAAGGACATGAGACGTATGGAGAAAAAGCCGTTCACCCCAAGAGAGATAGTTGAAAAGCTCGATCAATACATCATTGGTCAGCTTGATGCGAAAAAAGCAGTGGCGGTGGCTTTAAGAAACCGTTACAGAAGAAGTCTTTTACATGATAAGCTAAAGGATGAAGTCGTTCCTAAAAATATTTTAATGATCGGCCCTACAGGTGTGGGGAAAACAGAAATTGCCCGCAGAATTGCTCGAATTTCTGGTGCGCCTTTTATTAAAGTCGAAGCGACGAAATTTACTGAAGTGGGTTATGTTGGCCGTGACGTAGAGTCAATGGTGAGAGATTTAGTTGAAACAGCGATTAGACTCGTCAAAGAAGAAAAAATGAAAGATGTTCAAGAAGAAGCAGAAAAACAAGCAAATAAACGTCTTGTTCATTTACTTGTTCCTGGTAAGAAAAAAAGCCAGTCTGTAAAAAATCCTTTTGAGATGCTGTTTGGCGGTTCAGATGAAGATGACCGTGATCGAGATCATTCAAATGAAGAAGTGGAACTCGAATCGACAAGAAAGCGAATTGCTCATCAGCTGGCGATGGGAGAACTTGAAGATCATTACGTCACGATCGAAGTAGAAGAACAGCAGCCTTCCATGTTTGATATGCTTCAAGGCTCGGGTATGGAGCAAATGGGTATGAACATGCAGGATGCGCTCGGCAATCTCATGCCTAAAAAGAAAAAACGCAGAAAGCTGACTGTCAGAGAAGCAAGAAAGGCGTTAACGGCTGAGGAAGCTTCAAAACTGATTGATATGGATGAAGTCAGTCAGGAAGCAGTCTACAAAGCAGAGCAGCAAGGAATTATTTTTATCGATGAAATCGACAAAATCGCCAAAAGCGGCGGTGCATCATCTGCAGATGTTTCTCGTGAAGGGGTTCAGCGTGATATTTTACCGATTGTAGAAGGTTCAACTGTGATGACGAAATATGGTGCCGTTAAAACTGATCATGTGCTTTTTGTTGCAGCAGGTGCATTTCATATGGCAAAGCCATCAGATTTGATTCCCGAGCTTCAGGGGCGCTTCCCAATTCGTGTAGAATTAGATAAATTAAGTATAGAAGACTTTGTGAAAATCTTAACGGAACCAGATAATGCATTATTAAAGCAATATAAAGCTTTACTTGAAACAGAAGGTATATCTCTTGAATTTTCTGACGATGCTATTCATAAGATTGCCGAAGTGGCTTATCATGTCAATCAGGAGACAGATAACATCGGTGCAAGAAGGCTTCATACCATACTTGAGAAGCTGCTTGAAGAGCTTTCATTTGAGGCGCCTGATATTACGATGGAGAAAGTGACCATTACCCCTCAGTATGTCGAAGAGAAGCTAGGAAAGATTGCAAATAACAAAGATTTAAGTCAATTTATACTTTAACAAATGAATAAAGTAATCTAGGAGGATCATTATTATGGCGTTACTACAAAAAACAAGGATTATTAACTCAATGCTGCAAGATGCAGCGGGGAAACCAGTTAATTTCAAAGAAATGGCAGAAACACTGAGAGATGTCATTGATTCAAACATTTTCGTATTAAGCAGAAGGGGAAAGCTTCTTGGTTACTCCATTAATCAACAGATCGAAAATGCACGTATGAAAAAAATGCTTGAAGATCGTCAGTTCCCTGAAGAATATACAAAGAGTCTATTCAATGTCCCAGAAACGTCTTCAAACCTTGATATTAACAGTGAATATACAGCTTTCCCGATTGAGAACCGTGACTTATTCCAATCAGGTTTAACAACAATTGTTCCAATTATCGGCGGAGGAGATCGTTTAGGTACGTTAATCCTGTCCCGCTTACAAGATACATTCACAGATGATGATTTAATTCTTGCTGAATACGGGGCAACAGTTGTTGGAATGGAGATTCTTCGCGAGAAAGCAGAGGAAATCGAAGAAGAAGCAAGAAGTAAAGCGGTTGTCCAAATGGCGATTAGCTCTCTTTCATACAGTGAGCTTGAAGCGATTGAACACATTTTTGAAGAGCTTGATGGAAACGAAGGTCTTCTTGTCGCAAGTAAAATTGCAGACCGTGTAGGGATCACTCGTTCAGTGATCGTAAACGCCTTACGTAAGTTAGAAAGTGCAGGCGTAATCGAATCTCGTTCTCTTGGAATGAAGGGAACGTACATCAAAGTGTTAAATAACAAATTTTTAATTGAACTCGAAAATTTAAAATCTCATTAATCAAAAACCCTTTTTGGCCGAAATAAATGCTGAAAAGGGTTTTTTTATGAGAAAAAATGAGGATTTGTCCGAAAAATGTCACTCTTTTTTCCAAGAAACCCCTTACAAATCTGTAGTGCTTTGAATCTAGGCCTTTATACCTATTCGTAAAATAGATATATATTACGAGTTTTTTTTACATATACATCATAGACTTTAATCCTATTATTTCTTACAATGAACATATGGTTTTACAAATCTCGACATGATTAAATGGAATGAAATACATATGATTGGAGGTATATGGTTTTGGATATATTTTCTGGAACGATAAGCAACCTTGAGAATGCCTTAGGCAGAGCGAATGTTAAGCAAAAAGTCATAAGCAATAATATCGCGAATATAGACACACCGAACTACAAGTCGAAAAACGTCGCATTCCATGACATGCTAAATGACGCATCGAACAAATTAGATGCTAAAAAAACATACCAAGGTCACATTGATTTTTCAAAAACAGGGTCTAATTATTCAGTTGTTTCTAGCAACCGTACTTCATATCAAGAAAACGGAAATAATGTCGATATTGATCAAGAGATGAGTGAACTCGCTAAAAACCAAATTCAGTATAATGCTTTGGTGGAAAGAATGAGCGGGAAATTTAATTCTCTTAAAACAGTTTTGACAGGAGGTAAGTGATGTCGATTTTTTCAGGAGTGAACGCTTCGGCCTCAGCATTAACGGCACAGAGGCTCAGAATGGACGTTGTATCCTCAAACCTTGCAAATATGGATACAACAAGAGCTAAACAGGTTGATGGCAACTGGGAGCCTTATAGACGTAAACTTGTCACATTACAGCCGTCAGGTGAATCATTTTCATCTATATTGAACTCAAGTATGAATTCGAGCGGCAAATTAGGAAACGGCGTCAAAGTAACAAAGATTACAGAAGACGAAACTCCATTCAACCTTCAATATGATCCTACAAATCCCGATGCCAATGAAAATGGATATGTTCAAACACCAAATGTCGATCCATTAAAAGAAATGGTCGACCTCATCAGCAGCTCAAGATCATATGAAGCAAACGTGACTGCTCTAAATGCGAACAAAAGCATGCTGATGAAAGCTTTAGAAATAGGAAAGTAAGGTGAAAACAATTGGTTAATGCAATATCTCCTTTCCAGCTTCAAACCGCTCAGCAAGCAAGTGAATTGACGAATGCATCGTCCTTGCAGGCGGCTGCACCTAAAAGTCAAACGAATTTCTCTGATGTGCTGAAGAATTCCATTGAGGCATTAAATCAATCACAGCTGAAATCAGACCAGTATACAAATGCGCTTGCACAAGGAAAAGATGTCAATCTCGATGAAGTCATGATTGCTTCACAAAAAGCGAGTGTCACACTCACAGCTGCGACAGAGTTTCGAAATAAAGCAGTCGAAGCGTACCAAGAGATTATGAGAATGCAGATGTAGGAGGTGCTGGTGGACAAAAAAAGACTGAATGGAATGACCGGGGGTTAAGATGAATCGTACTTTAATGCAATTAAGAACAAAAACAGTTGAGTTTTGGCGAAATCGATCAAAATTACAAAAAATACTCATGATTGGCGGCGTTGCTGCCCTAGCAATCATTATTACGGTTGTTAGCATCTTTGCTTCTTCTGAAAAAATGGTTCCGCTCTTTAGAGACTTGTCTGAGGCAGAAGCTGGACAAATCAAACAGGAACTAGATGGCAAAAACGTTAAATCGGAACTTGCAAACAATGGAACAACGATTCTCGTTCCAGAAAAGCAAGCAGACTCTTTAAAAGTAACACTCGCATCTGAAGGGCTTCCTAAGACAGGCAACATTGATTATTCCTTCTTTGCAAACAATTCAGGCTTCGGTTTAACAGATAATGAATTTGATGTTCTGAAAGTAGACGCAACTCAGACAGAACTATCCAATCTGATCAATACAATTGATGGGATTAAAGATTCAAAAGTGATGATTAACCTGCCAAAAGATTCCGTTTTTGTTGGAGAAGAGCAAAGTAATGCATCAGCATCCATTGTGCTGCAAGTTGAGCCTGGCTACACGCTTACGCCGCAGCAAGTAAAAGGCCTTTATCATCTTATTTCAAAAAGTGTGCCGAATTTAAAAACAGAAAACATTGTCATTATGGACCAAGATTCCAACTACTACGACTTAAACACCAGTTCCGATTCTTATGCAAGTGGAATGGATGCACAGCAGCAGAAAAAAGAGGAAATCGAAAAGAATCTTCAAAGAAAAATTCAGCAGCTGCTCGGAACAATGATGGGTCAAGATAAAGTGGCTGTATCGGTCACAACAGACATTGATTTTACTGAAGAAAAAAGAAAAGAAGACCTTGTAGAACCTGTTGATAAAGAAAACATGCAGGGGATTGCTGTCAGCGCTGAAAAGATTGCTGAAACATATTCAGGCAATGGAGCAGCAGCTGGAGGCACCGCTGGAACAGGTGACGATGATGTCACAAATTATCAAGGTGCCGATGGAGCGAATGGAAGCGGAGATTACGAAAAGAGTGAAGATCGTATCAATTATGAAGTCAACCGCATTCATAAAGATATCAAAGAAAGCCCTTATAAAATTAGAGATGTTGGCATTCAAGCGTTGGTCGAACCACCAACTGCAAACGATGCAAACTCTTTAACAGCTGAAAGACAAGATGATATCAAAAAGATTCTTTCAACGATCATTAGCACATCGATTGATAAAGAATACACAAATGGTCAAGCGCTCACTCAAGCAGACTTAGATAACAAAATCGTTTTATCTGTATCAAAATTAGACGGTAAACAGCAAACTGCGGCAGATAACCCTTCAAACAATATTCCAATCTGGGTTTATATTGTAGGCGGTGTGCTCCTACTTGCAATTATCGCTCTTATCATTCTTCTTGTACGCAAGCGTAGAAGAGATGAGGAAGAAGAGTTTGAGTTTGATGAACGTACACCAATCGATGTTCCTGATATCGACACTGAACCAGAAACAGAAGAAATGGTGAGAAAAAATCAGCTTGAAAAAATGGCAAAAGAAAAACCAGAAGACTTTGCTAAATTGCTACGCAGCTGGCTGTCCGAGGATTAGGAGGAATACACATGTCGAGAAAAGATCCAAATCGACTAACAGGCAGACAAAAAGCAGCAATCCTAATGATTTCCTTAGGGCTAGACGTGTCAGCATCTGTATACAAACATCTGTCTGAAGACGAAATAGAAAAATTAACATTAGAAATTTCCAATGTACGAAGTGTAGATACTGCTAAAAAAGATGAAATCATCGAAGAGTTTCACAGCATTGCCATCGCGCAGGACTACATATCGCAGGGCGGTCTTATGTACGCAAGACAAGTGCTTGAAAAAGCGCTTGGTGAGGAAAAAGCGGACAGCATCTTAAACCGGTTAACATCCTCTCTTCAAGTCAAACCATTTGATTTTGCTCGAAAGGCTGAACCAGAACAAATTTTGAACTTTATCCAGCATGAGCATCCACAAACGATTGCGCTCATCCTTTCCTACCTGGATCCAGTGCAGGCTGGGCAAATTTTATCTGAATTAGGCGAGGAAGTACAAACTGAGGTTGCAAGACGTATTGCCTTAATGGATCGCACATCTCCAGAGATCATCAATGAGGTGGAACGCATTCTTGAACAAAAGCTGTCTTCAACCTTTACGCAGGACTACACGCAAACAGGCGGAGTCGAAGCGGTTGTGGAAGTGCTAAATGGTGTAGACCGTGCTACGGAGAAGACCATTTTAGACACACTTGAAATTCAAGATCCTGAACTTGCTGATGAAATTAAGAAACGTATGTTTGTCTTTGAAGATATTGTCACTCTTGACAGCAGAGCGATTCAGCGCGTCATCAGAGATGTTGAAAATGATGACTTATTGCTCGCACTCAAAGTGGCAAGCGAAGAGGTCAAAGAAATTGTCTTCCGCAACATGTCACAGCGGATGGTCGAAACATTCAAAGAAGAAATGGAGTTTATGGGGCCTGTCCGGCTTAGAGATGTCGAGGAAGCACAAACCCGTATTGTCAGCATCGTAAGACGACTTGAGGAAGCTGGAGAAATCGTCATAGCTCGAGGCGGAGGAGACGATATCATTGTCTAGGATTATCAAACATGAAACATCTGTTATTCCTGAACAAGGACGGCAAACGATTCCTTTACAGCAAGTGGAGTTTAAAAGAGAACATCACGAAGAAGAGCTTGTCAATGAAACCGAAGCATCGCAGCTTGTACTTAGTGATGCAGAAGATCAAGCGAGCCGCATATTAGAACAAGCAAACAGTGAGCTGGAAAAAACAATGGCTGAAATCAATCAGCGCAGAACTGATTTTGAAGAAGAAAGAATACAGCTCATTGAAGAAGCGAAACAAGCAGGTTATCAAGACGGCTTTCAAAAGGGCGAAGCAGATGCGAATTTGCAGTACCAAGCTATTCTTGATCAAGCAAATGACATCGTCGGTCTTGCAAGGCAGGACTACGAAGAAAAAATTGAAAGCTCTGCTGAGCAAATTGTGGAACTTGCTTTTGAACTCGCTAAACGCGTTTGGAATGCAGCTGAGGAGACGAAAGATCAATTTTTGGCTCTTGTGAAGCAGGTCATTTCAGAAGTGAAAGAATATAACGATATTTCCATCTATGTTGACCCTGAACATTACGAGCATGTGATGGAATATAAAGACGAATTGATTAGAATCCTTCAAAAGGATACACATCTTGCCATTTACTCGGATGAAAAAGCGCCAAAAGGAACTTGTTACGTAGAAACAAGTTTTGGAAAAGTGGAAGCGAGTGTTGATACCCAATTGAATCAGCTGAAAGAAAAATTATTAGAAGTCATTGATTCAGGTGATCACAAATGAAAATGGATGTGTTAAAAGAAACGATTGAAACCGCTGATCCTTATAAACGATTTGGAAAAGTCAACCGAGTGGTTGGGCTGATGATTGAATCTAAGGGGCCGGAGAGTTCGATCGGTGACGTGTGCCTCATTCATAAAAAAGGGAGCAAGCACCATCCGATAAAAGCAGAGGTCGTAGGGTTTAGAGATGAAAACATTCTGCTCATGCCTTATGTAGAAGCATCCAATATTTCACCAGGAAGTCTTGTGGAAGCGACGGGTGAGTCGCTGAAGGTCAAAGTAGGGACTGGATTAATTGGTGAAGTCGTTGATGCCTTCGGTGATCCGCTTGATGGCAGTATGCTTCCGAAAGGACTTGCACCTGTTTCGACAGATCAATCACCCCCAAATCCGATGGACAGACCGCCTATTCGAGAAAAGATGGGTGTCGGCGTTAGAGTCATTGATAGTCTGCTCACAGTTGGCACTGGTCAAAGGATCGGGATTTTTGCCGGAAGTGGTGTTGGAAAAAGTACCTTAATGGGGATGATTGCAAAGCAGACAGAAGCAGACCTCAATGTGATTGCCCTTGTTGGAGAGCGTGGCCGTGAAGTTCGTGAGTTTATTGAAAAGGATTTAGGTGCTGAAGGACTGAAGCGATCAATTGTTGTCGTCGCAACTTCTGACCAGCCTGCACTGACGAGACTGAAAGCTGCTTATACTGCAACAGCCATTGCGGAATATTTCAGAGACAGAGGCAAAAATGTCATGTTCATGATGGATTCTGTTACGAGGGTTGCCATGGCGCAAAGGGAAATAGGTCTTGCAACTGGCGAGCCGCCAACAACAAAAGGATATACACCATCAGTGTTCGCTATACTGCCAAAATTGCTCGAACGAACTGGGACAAATCAGCTTGGTTCCATCACAGCGTTTTACACAGTTCTTGTTGATGGGGACGATATGAATGAACCGATTGCTGATACGGTGAGGGGGATCCTGGACGGCCACATTGTCCTTGATCGTGCTTTAGCCAACAAAGGACAATTTCCCGCTGTTAATATTTTGAAAAGTATCAGCCGTGTCATGAGCAATATCGCAAGTCATGATCACAAGGAAGCGGCTAACCGGTTCCGCCAGCTTTTATCCACTTATCAAAACGCTGAAGACCTCATTAATATTGGAGCGTATAAAAAAGGATCCTCCAAAGATATTGATGAGGCCATGCAGGCTTACCCTCATCTGATTTCATTTTTGAAGCAGGATGTAGATGAGGCTGTATCTATTGAAGACAGTGTGAGTTTATTGCTCAGTTTGATGAATAGAGAGGATTGACAAAAACAGTGAGATATCAATACAAATTTCAAAAGCTCTTAGAACTGAAAGAAAGTGAAAAAGACAAGTCACTTGCAGCGTACCAACAATCCGTTTCGGCATTTGAGCAAGTCGCTGAAAAACTCTATGAAAATATGAGTAAAAAAGAGCTAATGGAAAAAAGCAAAGAAGAAAAGCTGAGAAGTGGAATGAGTGTTCAAGAAATGCGTCATTACCAGCAATTTGTGACCAACTTAGATAACACCATTCAGCATTATCAGCAGCTTGTGATCATGAAACGTCATCAAATGAATGAAAAACAATCTGATTTAACTGAAAAAAACATTGAGTTTAAAAAGTTTGAAAAAATGAAAGAAAAGCAATTTGAAAAGTTTTCCCTTGAACATAAGGCAATTGAAATGAAAGAAATGGATGATATCTCTATCAGCCAATTCATGTTTCAAGGACATTAGGAGTCGAGAAGAATGCCTAAGAAGGAAAAAACGAAGGAATCAGGCGGCGGGAAATTTCAATGGATCTTGTTTATTGTCATCATCCCATTGATTGTGCTTGTGATTGTCACTGGCACGATCCTTTATATGGCAGGTTTTGATCTAAAGAAACCGCTCCAAAACATTCCGGTGATCAGCAGCTTAGTTGGTTCAGATGACACCTCAAAAACGTCATCTTCACCTAATGATCAAAGCGATGCAGAGTTGAAAGAACTGAAAAAGACCATTAAAGAGCAAAAAAATGAACTCGAAATTGCACAAAAAGATTTGAAAACAAGTGATGAAGAGATTAAAAGACTGAATCAAAAAATCAACTCACTTGAAAAAACATCTGAAAATGATGCAAAGAATACGCCAGCCAATGACAGTTCATCGAATAACAGCTCATCAAATAATACGTCAGGTAATAACTCGGCAGCAGAGTCCTCTGATGCAGCGGCATCCTCTAATCAGCAGACAAAAGGAAAGATCGCCAGCATTTATGAAAGCATGGACCCAGGGAAATCCGCCAAAATTTTATCAGAACTAAGTGATAAAGAGGCGTTAAAAATCCTTGAAGAGCTGAGCAAAAATAAACTGACAGACATTTTAGCAAAATTGACACCTCAGAAGGCAGCAACGTTTACAAAAGAGCTTGCCAAAAAAGAAGAACGTGAAAATGGGGGTGGACAATAAGTGAAGCTATTGGATATTGCAGCCTTACAGCAATCTTCTCAAAGTCTCTCGGGAACAAAGGGAGGCGGCGCGGCAACTGCCAGCGGTTTGTTTAGACAATTACTTAGCGGAGCAGGCGCCCAAAGCGGTCCTGTTCATGCTGAGACAACCGCTGCTGCCTCACTTTCTATCAATGATGCGATGCAGATCATTGAAAAATGGATGCAATCACCTGAAGAAGGAATGAGCGCAGATCTACTAAATGCGCTTCAAACACTACAAGGTCAAACACTACAAGGTCAAACGCTTGAAGCAACTGATCTCAAGTCACTTGAAGAATTATTTCAAAAAATGGAATCTTCCATTTACGGTGATCAAGCTGAAAAGCCAGGTTCTGAACATAGTGAACAGCTCATACAAGTCCACTTTTTCATCTATCAATTGCTCAATCAACAGCCGCTCAGTTTTGATGCGAAACTTGTGCAGGATATTGAAGGAAAAGGTCAAGACTTCATCCACTTTCTTTCGAAAAACGGGGTAGATGAGAAACTCATTCAACAAGTAAAAGAGCAGTTCTTTTCGCAGGGTTCAGCACCAAAGCTGAATTCGATGACTCAAAGTGAGCTAAAGCACTTTAATCAGTTAATCGATCATATGATGGCGAGTGCGAAAGGATCTGACAAAGAGTGGAAAATTTCACTAGGAGAGTTGAAGGATCTGGTCTCTCCAAAACAAGAATCTACTCTCGCTTCTCCGGCAAAAGGGAATGCATCTCTTGAGTGGCTCATCAAAAAAGAAGTCGTTAAAGGACAAAGCACTGCTGCGCCAGCTTCTGAAAAAATAATGACCCACTCGCTTCTGCCAGGTCATAAGCAGCTTTTCCAACTGCAGTCAGCGGCTCCTGTTCAGCAGACACAAACGACTGATGAAAAGCCAGGAACAGTTGATCAGCAAATTCTAAACACGTGGAAGCAAATGAAATTCACGCCGTTTGGCAATTCAAGCGGACGGTTTACCGTTCGATTAAATCCTGAAAATCTTGGATTTATTACCATTCAGCTAACGAAACAAAACGGTATGTATGCGAGTAAAATTACAGCCTCAACGCAAGCAGCAAAAGAGCTGTTAGAGCATCACCTTCCGCAGCTCAAGCAGGCGCTTCCGAATATGTCGGTTCAAGTGGACCGTTTCCATATACCGCTTCAATCAAATGAGCAGCCGTTATTTGGACAGTTTAGTGAAGAAAACAAGCAGCAGCAGCCAAAAGGACAGAATTTCCAGCAGACTGATGAACAGGAAGCAGAATTCCAAGATGTTCTGGATGCTCTTGTTGGGTCAGATGAAGAAGAGGAGGAGATCTAATGGCAACAGTTGATGCTACGAATAGAACAGCCGCACAAACAGACACTTCTTCAAAAGCAGAAAAGAAAACAGATACGCTCGGCAAAGATCAATTCTTGAAGATTTTGCTCACGCAGCTTCAAAACCAAGATCCGACAAATCCGCTTGATGACCGTGAGTTTGTCACGCAGCTTGCCACTTTTTCATCTTTAGAACAGCAAACCAATATGAACGATTCGATCACCAAGCTGAATCAGCTCATGTCTACATTTGTTGCACACCAAGATCCGTTTACGACGTATGTAGGCTGGATTGGTAAAGAAGTATCGGGCAAGCTGGATGATAAAGAGATATCGGGCACTGTGAAGTCTGTTAAAAACATAGACAATGAATACTTGCTTATTTTGGAAGATGGAACGAAAATCAGCCCTTGGGATGTTACAGCAGTTGGAGAAAAAACAAAGTAATTCGAGGAGGAAAATAAATGTTACGCTCACTTTACTCAGGAATTAGCGGAATGAAAAACTTCCAATCAAAATTAGATGTGGTAGCCAACAACGTAGCCAACGTCAATACACACGGATACAAAAAAAGCCGTATCACTTTTAAAGATATGGTCAGTCAAACCATTTCAAGCTCAGGTGGACCAACGAACAACTCTGGCTCAATCAACTCAAAACAAATTGGTTTAGGATCATCTTTATCTTCTATTGATAAAATCATGAAATCAGGTTCTTCTCAAAATACAGACGAACCATTTGATTTCTATATTAATGGAGATGGATTTTTCCGTATTCAAAAGCAAGGTGAAATCCTATTTACAAGAACAGGGAATTTCAAACCTGATTCAAATGGGGATTTGGCAACACCTGATGGAAACTATCTACTTGGCATGGATGGGCAAAGAATCAACGTTCCAAGCGACAATGTGTCAAGTGTTAGTGTAGGGCCAGATGGGACCGTTTCTGTTGTTGAGAACAACGTTTCTCGTACTGTTGGGCAAATATCACTTGTGTCATTCAGTAATGCAGGAGGATTAGATAAGATTGGGGATAACCTATACCGCCAAACGCTCAGTTCCGGTGCGCCAAGTAATGCCATCGCTCCTGGAAGTCAAGGAACAGGTGAACTTCAAACAGGTAAACTTGAAATGTCAAACGTTGATTTAACAGACGAGTTTACCGAAATGATTATCGCGCAGCGCGGATTCCAATCGAATGCAAAGACGATCACAACTTCTGATGAAATTCTGCAAGAGCTTGTGAATCTGAAACGATAGGAGGTAGGGGGAGCGGATGATCGCTTCTCTGCTCAATATGATTGAAGTGACAAGATTAAATGGCAAAAGATTTATGCTGAATGCTCTCCATATCGAGCAAATCGAAAGTTTTCCAGACACGACCATTACTTTGGCCAATGGAAAGAAATTCGTTGTGAAAGAAGATGAAGAGCAGCTTCAAGAGAAAATCATTTCTTTCTACAGAAAAATCCAAGTCATTTCATTGAATCAAGGAATAGAGGAATTTGAATGAAGAAGAAATTAGTCGTAGTAATGCTAATCTTGATTATTGCCATCGTCGGAATTGGAGCAGGCATCGTTTTTCTGCTGAATGGGTCAGAAGAAGCAAAAGCTGAAAAAGAGCCAACAGCAGATGAAGTTGTAAAAGCTTCTGTTGAAATTCCTGAGATTATCACCAATTTAAAGTCTGAAGGAAATGCTGTCAAACTTGTCCTGAATATTGAAACGGACTCTGAAAAAGCAAAATCAGAGCTTGAGAAAAGAAGTTTCCAAGTAAAAGATGCTGTAATCGACATTTTATCAGACACGAATGCAGATGAACTTGATGGCAAAAAAGGCAGAGAACATTTTAAAACACAAGTCAAAAACAAAGTGAATAACTATTTGCAAGATGGCAAGGTGAAAGAAGTATATATAACCTCCTTTAATCTGCAATAGAGGCGATTAATTAACGCGATGGAGGTGAAGAAATGTCAGGAGAAGTGCTTTCCCAGAATGAGATCGACGCATTATTATCCGCCATCTCAACAGGCGAAATGGATGCAGAAGAGCTGAAAAAAGAAGAAACGACGAAAAAAGTGAAAGTGTACGACTTTAAACGTGCACTGCGCTTTTCAAAAGACCAGATTCGAAGTTTAACAAGGATTCATGATAACTTCGCTAGACTGCTCACCACGCATTTTTCAGCGCAGCTAAGATCATATATTCAAATTACTGTCAGCTCGGTTGACCAAGTACCATACGAAGAATTTATTCGTTCGATTCCTAATATGACATTATTAAACTTATTTTATGTCAGCCCGCTTGAAGGAAGAATCATGCTTGAAGTGAACCCAACAATCGGCTATGCGATGATGGACAGGCTGATGGGCGGGATTGGCATTAGTCATAATAAGACAGAATCACTTACAGAAATTGAAACAAAGATTATCTCAAACATGTTTGAGGGAGCTTTGGAAAATTACAGAGAAGCGTGGCAGTCCATAACCGACATCGAGCCTGAAATGGCAGATTTCGAGGTAAATCCCCAGTTTGTTCAAATGGTGTCACCAAACGAAACAGTTGTCGTCATTTCTCTTAATACACAGATTGGCGAGGTAAGCGGGGTTATTAACCTATGTATTCCTCACGTTGTATTAGAGCCTATTATTCCGAAGCTGTCTGTACACTACTGGATGCAGTCTGAACGAAATGAACCAAAACAGCAAGAGACAAAGGCCATTGAAAAACGGATTATGAAGGCAAAAATACCGGTAGTCGCAGAGCTGGGACAATCGGAAATGACGGTGGAAGAGTTTTTGAATTTGGAAATTGGTGATTGTATTGCCTTGGACAAACCAGTAAATGCGCCTCTTACTGTTATGGTCGGAAATAAACCGAAATTCTTGGGACAGGCCGGCCGCGTGAATCGGAAACAGGCGATTCAAATTCTAGATCACGACATAAGAGGTGAAGAAGATGGAGAATAACGGAAGTAAATTATCACAAGACGAAATCGATGCGCTCCTTAAAGGAGGCAGCAATGACGATATAGAGCCTGATACAATCCTTTCTGCAATGGAGCAAGATGCCATTGGAGAAATCGGAAATATTTCATTTGGCAGCTCTGCAACAGCACTTTCAACCCTATTAAATCAAAAAGTGGAGATTACAACTCCAACGGTTACAGTAATTCAAAAAAGTAAGCTGAATGAGGAATTTCCTCATCCGTATGTCGCTATTGAAGTGAATTATACGGAGGGCTTCAGCGCAAGTAACCTACTTGTTATTCAGCAAACAGATGCAGCAGTCATTGCGGACTTAATGATGGGTGGAGACGGGACAAATGCTGACCCTTCTTTAAGCGAAATTCATTTAAGTGCAGTGCAAGAAGCGATGAACCAAATGATGGGTTCTGCTGCGACGTCTATGTCGACTGTCTTTAATAAAAAGATTGATATTTCTCCGCCGCGCGTCGAATTACTTGATGTGAAAGAAGGAGAAGGGACAGACCGCATTCCAGCTGAAGAAATGCTTGTCAAAGTATCCTTCAGATTAACAATAGGTGAACTGATCGATTCAAATATTATGCAGCTTTATCCTATTACATTTGCGAAGGATTTAATCGCAGAATTAACAGTCCCTGCGAATGAAGAAGAGCCTGTTCAAGAAGCTCAAGTGAGCATACCTGAACCTCAGCCGGCAGCACCGCAAACGCAGTCTGCCCCAGCGCAACAAGCAGCACCGCCGAAAAGACAGGCGAAGCCGGCAGCACCTGTAAATGTGGCGCCAGTCGAATTTGAAGCGTTCAGTGAGCCTCAGCATACAACAAGCCAGCTTGGAAATCTTGATATGCTGATGGACATTCCGCTTTCCATTACGGTGGAACTTGGAAGAACTCAGCGCAGTGTGAAAGAAGTTCTTGAGCTTTCAGCTGGAAGTATCATTGAACTGGACAAACTTGCTGGTGAGCCAGTAGACATTCTAGTTAACAAACGAATCGTCGCCAAAGGGGAAGTCGTTGTCATTGATGAGAACTTTGGTGTTCGTGTGACTGACATTTTAAGCCAGTCAGAAAGACTTTCTAATTTAAAATAAACAAACATACAGGGAGAGAATAAGTAAATGGCTACTAAGGTATTAATCGTAGATGATGCAGCATTCATGAGAATGATGATCAAGGATATTCTTGTAAAAAACGGATTTGATGTAGTAGGAGAAGCAGAAAACGGCGCACAAGCAGTTGAAAAATACAAAGAAACATCTCCTGATCTTGTCACAATGGATATCACAATGCCAGAAATGGACGGAATCACTGCACTAAAAGAAATTAAACAAATCGATGCTTCTGCAAAAATCATCATGTGTTCTGCAATGGGACAGCAGTCAATGGTTATTGACGCGATCCAAGCAGGCGCAAAAGACTTTATCGTGAAGCCCTTCCAGGCAGACCGTGTACTTGAAGCAATTAATAAAACGTTAGGCTAAAAAAGGGTGTAAGATTTGTTGAAAAAACGTTTGATATGTATAGCAATGATCAGTTTTATGCTTTTCTTGACGATGCAGCCTGCCTCACTGTTTGCTGAAACGAAAGATCCTGAGAATGGCACAGTGAATGACTGGATCAAAGATGAGAAAGAAAGCAAAAAGGATACAGAGAAGAAAACCACTGACAATCAAACGAATCCGGCAGAAGAAGTTCCCTCTTCTTCTGTCTCCATTATGGATTTTGTCAAAATGATTGGTGCCTTACTATTTGTCATCCTGCTTATTTATGGATTGGTGAGATTTGTTGGTAAGCAAAACCGCTTACTCAAACCATTTCGCTATGTTGAAAATATTGGGGGAACGACAGTCGGACAAAACCGTTCAGTCCAGCTGATCAAGGTGGGCAAACGAGTATTAGTTGTCGGCGTAGCAGATTCAATCCAGCTGCTAAAAGAAATTGATGATGAACAAGAATGTGAAGCAATCGTAAAACAATATGAAGAAGCGATGGAGAGTAAGACCGATTTACCAAAAATGGTTAAAAAATTCACCTCGCAGGTAAAGAAACATGATCTGCCGACCACTTCTTCTTTTTCAGCCAATTTAAAGGCGCAGCTAGCCGAATTGAAAAAGACCCAATCAGAAGTCAGAAAGAAAGGCCCGAAACAAAATGAATGAGTTTATCGATTTATTTAATTCCAGCGGTGCAGGAAATATCAGCACATCTGTCCGTCTTCTATTACTTTTAACTGTATTTTCGGTTGCACCGGGCATTCTCATTTTAATGACGTGTTTTACACGGATTGTGATTGTTCTTTCATTTGTCAGAACATCACTTGCAACCAACTCAATGCCGCCAAACCAAGTGCTTGTTGGACTTGCTTTGTTTCTCACATTTTTTATCATGGCACCCACGTTCTCACAGATTAATAAAGAGGCGCTCACGCCGCTTTTAAATGATGACATCACGTTAAATCAGGCGTATGAAAAAGCCGAAGTGCCGATTAAAGAGTTTATGAGTAAACATACAAGACAGAAAGATTTGGCTTTATTTCTTAGCTACGCAAAAATGGATACACCTGAATCGATTAAAGATATTCCATTAACGGCGATGGTTCCCGCTTTTGCCATTTCAGAATTAAAGACGGCATTTCAAATTGGTTTTATGATCTTTATTCCATTTTTAATTATTGACATGGTGGTCGCAAGTGTTCTGATGTCAATGGGGATGATGATGCTTCCGCCGGTTATGATATCACTCCCTTTCAAAATATTGTTATTTGTTTTAGTCGATGGATGGTATTTGATAGTTAAATCTTTGCTGCAAAGCTTTTAGAGTAGGTGCTTAAAACATGAGTTCAGAATTTGTCATTACGATGGCTGAAAGATCAGTGTATGTAGTATTGCTTGTGAGTGGGCCGCTTCTAGCGCTCGCGCTCATTGTGGGACTGATTGTCAGTGTGTTTCAGGCGACAACCCAAATTCAAGAACAAACGCTTGCGTTTATTCCTAAGATTGTTGCAGTACTCATTGGGCTTGTTGTGTTTGGTCCATGGATGCTTTCAACAATCGTGTCCTTTACGACAGAGCTGTTCTCGAATTTAGATCGATTTGCAGGTTAACCAGCGATGTCAATCATAGAATTATTTCCTGCTTTTCTATTAGTTTTTATTCGGATCACCGCTTTTTTTGTGACAGTACCGCTTTTAGCGCATCGAACGATCCCAGCTGTACACAGAGTTGGATTCTCACTGTTTTTAGCTGTCATTAGTTTTAGCACCATAAAGGAACCGCCAGCACTCGACATAGACGGTCTTTATATGATGCTTGCGGTGAAAGAAGCAATGGTCGGTCTGCTGCTTGGGCTGATTGCATACATCATGGTGTCCGCTGTTCAAATTGCCGGCTCATTCATTGATTTTCAAATGGGTTTTGCGATTGCCAATATTATCGATCCGCAAACAGGGGCGCAGACGCCGCTGATGGGACAGTTTTTTTATACGGTCACATTGCTGTTGATGCTGGCAACAAACGCACATCACCTGCTGCTTGATGGAATCTATTACAGCTTTCAATACATTGCAGTTGATCAATACGCGCTGAATTTCGGCAGTGAATCCTTTGCTTACTTTATCGCAAAGAGCTTCAACCAAATGTTTATCATTGCCTTTCAAATCTCGGCACCTGTAGTGGCAAGTCTGTTTTTAGTCGATTTGGCACTGGGGATTGTGGCACGTACAGTTCCACAAATGAACGTATTTGTGGTTGGACTTCCTATTAAAATGGGTGTGAGTTTTATTATGATCATCATCTGTATGGGCGTCATCTTCGGTGTTGTCCAAAATACATTTGAAACGATTGTACTCACCATGAGGAATTTCTTAGCATTGGTCGGTGGTTCGTCATGATGACAAGGCTTAGACTAGACTTGCAATTTTTTGCAGGTGAAAAAACAGAAAAAGCAACGCCGAAAAAAAGACGGGATTCACGTAAAAAAGGACAGGTTGCCAAAAGCACCGACGTCAATACAGCCATCTCATTTCTATTAATCTTTTTATCATTCTTTTTTATTGGGCCTTTTATGAAAGAGCGGATTATCGCGCTCATTGAACGTTTTTATTCAACAACCATGCTAATGAAGGTTAGCACATCTAATATTCATCAATTATTCTTGGAATTGCTTCAGGAAACAGGGCTCCTCCTCATGCCAATCCTTGGTGTTGGCATGCTGGCGGGCGTTATCAGTAACTATTTACAAGTCGGCTTTCTCTTTTCGACAGAAGTAATTCAACCGAAATTAGAAAAGCTTGACCCAATCAAAGGATTTAAACGAATATACAGTATTCGAGCCCTCGTAGAGCTATTAAAATCTATTTTGAAAATTGGCTTTGTTGGCTTTGCGACATTTATTGCTCTTTGGATGCACTTTGATGAAATTCTGCGGCTTCCTTTATTAACAGCAGAGGAAACCCTTCATTTCGTCGCAAATATGACCTTGATTATGGGGCTGTATGCTGCGGGTGCTCTTCTGATCTTGGCAGGGCTTGATTATATGTATCAGAAATTTGATTATGAAAAAAACTTGCGGATGTCTAAACAAGACATCAAAGATGAGTATAAAAAATCAGAGGGTGACCCGCTCATCAAATCGAAGATTAAACAGCGTCAGCGGGAAATGGCCATGAGACGGATGATGCAGGAAGTCCCAAAAGCGGACGTCATCATTACTAACCCAACCCACTATGCCATTGCTTTAAAGTATGACGAAGAAAAAATGGACGCGCCCTATGTTGTAGCAAAGGGAACGGATATTTTGGCTTTGAAAATTAGAACGATTGCGAAAGAACATGATGTCATGACTGTAGAGAACAGGCCGCTTGCCCGCGCGCTTTATGATCAGGTTGACATCGACCAAGCAGTGCCAGAAGAATACTTTAAGGCCATCGCAGAAATTTTAGCTTATGTCTATAAAACGAAACAAAAGATTTTATGAATTTTTGGTTTTAAAAGGAGAGAACAGGCATGTCAGCAAGAGATTTATCTGTTTTATTCAGTGTTATTTTAATTGTGGCGATGCTGGTCATACCGTTTCCGCCCGTTTTATTAAGTATTTTAATCATTATTAATATTTCTCTTGCGCTTATCGTGCTTCTCACCACAATGAACATGCAAGAACCACTGCAATTTTCAATTTTTCCATCATTGCTTTTGCTCTTAACGCTGTTTCGTTTAGGGCTTAACATCTCTACAACACGTTCTATTCTTTCAACAGGAGATGCTGGGAAAGTTGTCGAAACGTTCGGTTCATTTGTTGTTGGAGGAAATATCCTCGTTGGTCTTGTTGTTTTCCTTATCCTGATCATCATTCAGTTTATTGTTATCACAAAAGGGGCAGAGCGTGTATCAGAGGTTGCGGCAAGATTTACACTCGATGCGATGCCAGGTAAACAAATGAGTATTGACGCAGATTTAAATGCAGGAATGCTGACAGAAAGTGAAGCAAGAAATCGCCGTGAAAAAGTAGCGAGAGAAGCAGACTTTTATGGAGCGATGGATGGTGCCAGTAAGTTCGTAAAAGGGGACGCCATCGCAGGTATTATCATCGTCATCATCAATATTATATTTGGAATCATTATCGGGATGCTTCAGCAAGGCATGTCGATTCAAGAATCAGCCTCACACTTTACCTTATTAACGGTAGGAGACGGAATCGTTTCGCAAATTCCGGCACTCCTCATTTCAACGGCCACAGGGATTGTTGTGACTAGAGCAGCTTCTAATGGAAACCTTGGGTCAGACATTACAGGTCAGCTCTTCGCATTCCCGGCCATGCTTTATGTGACAGCGGGCACCATCTTCCTTCTTGGGCTGTTTACGCCAATCGGCATACTTTTGACAGGACCGATCGCAGGTTTACTTGCACTTGGCGCATACATGATGTCGAAAAACAAACAAGACCAAGAAGAAATTGAAGAGGTACTGGAGGAACAGGCAGAGGTAGAAGAGATGAAAAGTCCAGAAAGCGTTATTCATCTTCTGCAAATGGATGCCATTGAATTTGAATTTGGCTACGGCCTCATCCCACTCGCTGATGCAAACCAGGGTGGTGACCTGTTAGACCGAATTGTGATGATCCGAAGGCAGCTTGCCCTCGAACTGGGTCTTGTCATTCCAGTCGTCCGGATCCGGGACAATATTGCACTGAACCCAAATGAATACCGATTGAAAATTAAAGGGAACGAAGTAGCAAAAGGGGAGCTGCTGCTTGATCACTACTTAGCGATGTCCCCAACGCCTGATGATGATCCAATTGAAGGTATTGAAACAATCGAACCATCCTTTGGACTGCCGGCTAAATGGATATCCGAAGCAGAAAAAGATCAGGCTGAGATGCTAGGCTATACGGTTGTGGATCCAGCCTCTGTCGTGTCTACTCACATCACAGAGAAGATTAGACAAAACACACACGAACTGCTCGGACGCCAAGAAACGAAGCAATTAATCGATCATCTGAAAGAAAGTTATCCTGTCTTAGTGGATGAGGTAACGCCAAATCCGCTGGCAGTCGGTGATATTCAAAAAGTACTGGCGAAGCTGCTGAAAGAAAAGGTCTCTATCCGAAACCTTGTCACCATTTTTGAGACGCTTGCAGACTACGGAAAATTAACAACTGATACAGATTTATTAACAGAGTATGTCAGACAGGCGCTGGCAAGACAGATTACCGCACAGTATGCAAGAGAAGATGAATCACTCAAAGTCGTGACATGCTCAGGCCGAGTAGAAAAAGTGATTGCAGACAGCGTTCAGCAGACAGAGCATGGCAACTACTTATCGTTAGATCCAGAATCCTCTGAAAGTGTGATTCAATCAGTGGCGAGAGAAATTGAACAGCTTTCGCTTCGTCAGGAAACGCCGGTTCTATTATGCTCACCTCCTATAAGAATGTACGTGAAGCAGTTGTTAGAAAGATATTTCCCAGATTTACCGGTACTATCTTATAACGAACTAGAAGCGAATGTGGAAGTACAGAGCATCGGAGTGGTGGATATCTAATGAAAATGAAAAAAATCACAGCAAATTCTATGCAGGAGGCAACGATTCAAATCAGGCAGCAGCTTGGAAAAGATGCCGTTATTTTAAATTCCAAAACCGTTGTTAAACGCAAACTGTTCGGTTTGAAGAAACAGCAAATGGTCGAAGTGATTGCAGTGCTGGATCAAGATTTCGAGGAAAGAGCTGGTAAAGGGTTAAGCCCTGTGCCGCCTCTTCCAGTGTTACCAAAAAAGGAACAAGTTCAAAAGCAGCCCGAAGAGCCATCCTTTGCTCCCAAAGCGGCGAAACCAGCAACTTCTCATACTCAGCCTTTAGAATATGTGAGGAATGAACGGCATGCTGGTATTCTACCCGAACCTCTCATAGCAATCGATCAAAAGCTAAAGGATCAAGGTCTTGATGATGCCATTCGAGACGAATGCCTGAAAGGTCTTTTAACAAAGGGCGCGGTTAAAGAAGATCACATAGAAAAAGAACTTGAACAACTGCTGACAGATATGCTGCCAGCTAAAACCTCTGATGAGCCGATGATCTCTTCAAAATACATTGTACTGTTCGGTTCAACTGGAGCTGGTAAAACGACAACGATTGCAAAGCTGGCTGCTAAAACGGCCATTCAGCAGCAAAAAAAGATCGCTTTTATTACAACCGATACGTACCGGATTGCAGCGATCGAACAGCTGAAAACATATGCTGAACTGCTGAATGCACCTCTTGAGGTTTGTTATTCGAGAGAGGATTTTGTAAAAGCTCAAGAGACCTTTAAAGAGTATGATCATATTTTCATCGATACAGCAGGCCGTAACTTTAAAGAAGAAGCGTATATCAAAGAGCTGACCAACATTATTCCATTTGATGAGAGCATTCAAAGTTTTCTCGTGATGAGTGCTACATCGAAGTATCAAGACATGAAAGCCATGGTCAAGCGCTTTGAACACGTTCCAATCGATCAATTCATTTTTACAAAAGTAGATGAAACGGACACGATGGGAACCATTTTTCAAATCATTGCTGACTCTCAAATCAAACTTGGTTTTTTAACAAATGGCCAAAATGTGCCTGAAGATATTCTTGAAGGTTCTCCTCGTGAACTTACAAGGATGGTTTTACAATCATGAAGCCCGACCAAGCAGAAGGGCTAAGAAAACTAGTTCAGCAGAGTCAAATGATCACACCGGCTCCTCTTAACGTCAGCGGACATGCAAAAACCATTGCCGTTATGAGCGGCAAAGGCGGGGTAGGTAAATCGAATTTGACACTGAATATGGCACTGTCTATCGCAAGCACAGGCAAAAGAGTGTTAGTGATCGATCTTGATTTTGGGATGGGGAATATTGATATTTTACTAGGGAAAACATCGGCTAGCTCTATATTAGATGTTCTCGTTAGAAAAAAATCCTTCCAAGCAGCTATGACAAAAGGAACGGATAACCTATATTACATTTCTGGTGGAAGTGGACTTGAACAGCTGTTTTCTTTAGATAAAGATCAATGGTCGTTCTTTTTGGAAGAGATGGAAAAAATGATGCAGGGCTTCGATTGTATTTTCTTTGATATGGGTGCCGGCCTGTCAAAAGATCAGCTGCCATTTGTCTTATCAGCAGGGGAAGTAGTCGTTGTGACTACGCCAGAGCCGACATCCATCATGGATGCCTACAGCGCGATTAAACACTTAGCCATTCATCAGTTTGAACGGTCTGTGCAAATCATTGTCAACCGGTGCAAAACTCCGTCAGAAGGGTCTGAAACCTACCGGAAATTAGCAGGAGTGGTCACATCTTTTCTTCACAGAAAACTTGTATTTGCTGGCGCTGTGCCCGATGATCCTGCGGTTCCTAAAGCAGTATCAGAACAAATTCCATTTTATATGAAGCAGCCTCATTCAAGGCTGAGTAAAACCATTAAGATGCTGGCAGAAACACTATATCATCAGCAGATAAGAGAGGCACGGAGAGAACAGCATACGTTTATAGATAAGTTGTCCTCTTTTTTTAAAAGGAGGAAGGTGGACTCATGATTAGAGTGCTAGTAGTAGATGACTCGGCCTTTATGAGAAAACTCATTAGTGATTTTCTAAGTGCTGAGCAAGAAATTGAAGTCGTCGGAACGGCGCGAAATGGGGAAGATGCCTTAAAACGGATCAAGGAACTGAATCCAGATGTTGTCACATTAGATGTGGAAATGCCTGTTTTAAATGGAACAGAAGCATTAAAACAAATTCTGGCTGAACACGACCTTGCCGTAATTATGGTGTCAAGCCAGACAAAGCAAGGAAAAGATTTAACCATCCATTGCTTAGAACTCGGTGCTTTCGACTTTGTGACAAAACCTTCGGGAAGTATTTCGCTCGATTTGCACAAAGTGAGGGGGCAAATTGTTGAGCGGGTACTTGCGGCAGGACTGTCAAGGAAACGCACTGAAGAGAAGATGTCTCCTAAACCGGTGATAAAGCCGCCAAGTCCAGTGGCTGCACCCCGTCTGCAAACAGTAAAAGGCGCCTCACTCCGAAAGATTATTTCTATTGGAACATCTACAGGAGGGCCAAGGGCACTTCAACGAGTCGTAACGAAGCTGCCTAAGGACATAGAGGCACCTATATTGATTGTGCAGCATATGCCGGCAGGATTTACGGCATCACTTGCTGCTAGGTTAGACCATTTATCACAAATTACGATTAAAGAAGCACAAGATGGAGACATCGCGAAAAATGGAGTGGCTTACATAGCTCCTGGTGGAATGAATATGTCACTTCATGACCAAGGGGGATCACTTGTTATCAGGCTGTCCCCTGAAGACACGGAAAGCCGGCACAAACCGTCTGTTAACTATTTATTTGAATCCATCAGCAGCATAAAGGGTTACGAGAAAATCGCTGTCATTATGACAGGAATGGGCAGTGACGGTACGGAAGGTGTCAAAAAAATGGTCGCAAGCGGTCATACGAAAGTCATTGCAGAAAAAGAAGAATCATGTGTTGTTTTCGGAATGCCTAAATCAGTCATTAAAGCAGGCCTTGCACATGAGACAAGGCATGTGGATGACATCGCACATGCAATTATAAGCTCCATGAAAAAAGAGAGGGCGTGAACACGTTGGATGTAAACCAATACTTAGATATCTTTTTAGATGAAAGCAGAGAACACTTACAAACTTGTAATGAAAAACTTCTTGATTTAGAAAAGAACCCAACCGACTTGCAGCTAGTGAATGATATATTCAGAGCAGCTCATACATTGAAAGGCATGAGTGCAACGATGGGCTTTGATGATATGGCTCACTTAACGCATCATTTAGAAAACATGTTTGATGCTATCCGTAATGAACAAATGATTGTCACTCCTGAGTCAATGGATACGATGTTCGAAGCACTCGATCATCTTGAAGCAATGGTTCAATCGATTGCAGAAGGAGGAGACGGGAAACGTGATGTCACAGAGATTAGTAAAAAGCTAGATGTGACAGGAAGCCATGCTGAGGCAGCTTCTAGCGTTGAAACAGCAGATGCATCAGCAGCTGCTAATGACTTAGATTATAACGAATTTGAACGGACGGTTCTTGATGAAGCGAGAGAGCAAGGCTTCAAATGCTATGAACTCAACGTGACATTAAGCGAAGCGTGCTTACTAAAAGCCGTTCGTGTCTATATGATTTTTGAAAGACTAAATGAAGCAGGCGAGGTTGTCAAAACCGTTCCGAATGCAGAGCTGTTAGAATCAGAAGATTTCGAATCAGAATTCAGCATTTCTTATCTTTCTAAACTGCCGATGGACGAAGTGCAGAAAATCGTCACGGCGATCTCAGAGGTTGAGAAGGTTGAGATCTCTGAAGTCTCCGCATTTGATGAAGCAGCTCCGGCTGAAAAACAAGAGGCGCAGCCTGAACAGAAAAAAGAAGAAGTCTCCGTTCCTGCTGCGAAAGCGCCAGCAAATGATGCACCAAAAGCAAATGGCAATAACGGTGCAGCTGCCGGCGGAACAAAAACAATTCGTGTCAACATCGACCGTCTAGATTCTCTAATGAATCTATTTGAAGAACTTGTGATTGATAGAGGCCGATTAGAACAGATTGCTAAAGAATTAGAAAATAACGAACTGACAGACACAGTCGAAAGAATGACACGTATTTCTGGAGACCTGCAATCAATCATCCTGAACATGAGAATGGTACCTGTGGAAACTGTCTTTAATAGATTCCCGCGTATGATTCGTCAATTGACGAAAGAGCTTAATAAGAAAATTGAACTTATTATTGAGGGTGCTGAGACAGAGCTTGATCGAACAGTGATCGACGAGATTGGAGATCCGCTCTTGCACTTACTTAGAAACAGTCTAGATCACGGGATTGAATCACCAGAAGAACGTGTGAAAAAAGGCAAGCCGGAAAAAGGTACGGTTCTATTAAAAGCGTATCATAGCGGAAACCATGTCTTCATTGAAGTAGAGGATGATGGAGGCGGGATTAACCGTAAAAAGGTGCTTGAAAAAGCATTAGAGCGCGGGGTTATTACAGAAAGAGAAGCAGAAACGCTTGAAGATCATCAAATTGATTCATTGATCTTTGCAGCTGGATTCTCTACAGCTGACACGATTTCTGACATCTCAGGCCGCGGTGTAGGTCTTGACGTTGTGAAAAACAAACTAGAATCACTTGGCGGATCTGTGAGTATTAACTCAACAGAAGGTCAGGGCTCACTATTCTCGATCCAGCTTCCGCTGACACTATCGATTATTTCCGTTCTTCTTGTAAAACTGGAAGAGGAAACATTTGCGATTCCGATTTCTTCTATTATTGAAACGGCTGTCATTAAGAAAAGTGACATCTTGCAAACGCATGATCGGGAAGTGATTGATTTCCGCGGATTTATCGTACCGGTCGTGTACTTGAAGAAACAATTCCACGTACCAAATGCGAATGAATTAGAGGAAGAACTGCACATCATTGTTGTTCGTAAAGGAGACAAGCTGACAGCATTTGTGGTCGATTCATTTATTGGTCAGCAAGAGGTTGTATTGAAATCACTAGGAGATTATCTGCCAAACGTATTTGCGATATCCGGCGCAACGATCTTAGGTGACGGTCAAGTTGCACTCATCGTTGACTGTAATGCACTGATCAAGTAAAAAACAATAGAGGAGCGGTCTGAAATGAGTACAGATATCAAAACTGGCGAAAAGATGATTGTGTTTATCGTAAACAAAAAAGAATACGCCATTTCAGTATCAGAAGTAAAGTCCATTGAAAAATGGCAGCAGCCGACAAGAGTTCCTGGCGTTGCCCCTTATATATGCGGTGTTATTAATTTACGCGGTGTCGTGACACCTGTCATTGACCTGAGAGTCAGACTTGGTTCTACTGACAACGAGATTACAGATGAAACAAGAATGATCATTGTACAAGTAGGTGACATTGAAGTCGGCTGGATTGTTGATGAAGCAAATGATGTCATAACCGTCCATCAGGAAGAAGTAGAATCTTCTCCTGAATCAGCTGAAAAAGAAGGACAGTCATGGGTGACAGGTATTATTAAGCATGATCAGCGTCTTTTCAATATCATTCATGCCGGTGCTGTCCTCGACAAGAGCGTTCAAGGTGCACCTGTTCATTAAGGGGGATGTGAAATGAGCATTTTCAACGAAATTAAAGATGAACAGCTAGATATTTTAGGAGAGGTTGGGAATATCGGGGCAGGCCACGCAGCGTCTGCTCTTGCCAACCTATTGGATCGCAAAATTGATATGGCTGTTCCTTTTGTCAAGGTTCTCTCGTTTGAAGATTTAATGGATTTCTTTGGCGGTGCAGACCTTCCCGTTGCAAGCATTTTCCTGCGAATGGAAGGGGATTTAACCGGGTCAATCTTTTTCATTATGCCGTTTGAGCAAGCGGAGCAATTTGTAAGAGAGCTTGTCCAGGATCCGGCATTTGATATTGATACGATTCATGAACATGAGATGGGGACGTCAGCACTTCATGAACTGGGAAATATTTTAGCGGGCTCTTATTTATCAGCCCTTGCCGATTTAACAAAATTGCAGCTTTACCCAAGTGTTCCAGATGTCACGCTCGATATGTTCGGAGCTGTCATTAGTGAAGGGTTAATGCAATTCAGTCCTCTTGGTGATCAGGCGATTGTGATTGATACATCTATTTTTGATGATCAAAATAAACAAGAGCTGAAAGGAAATATGTTTCTATTACCAGACTTTGAATCGTTTGAAAAACTATTCAAAGCATTAGGTAACCTATAATGAACGTGCAAATTCCGGCAGTTGTAAAGGTTGGTATTGCGGATGTTCAGCTTGTCAAAACACCGGACCGCATTCGGACATCCGGTCTTGGTTCTTGCGTAGGGCTTGTCTTGTTTGATCAAGAGAAAAAGCTGGCAGGCCTTGTCCATGTTATGCTGCCAGACTCCTCTCTTTCAAAAGGGACGGTGGAGAACTTGGCTAAATATGCAGATACAGGTGTCAAGCATACAATTGATCTGCTCCTAAAAGCAGGCGCACGCAAACATGCGCTAAAGGCAAAACTTGCTGGCGGGGCGGAAATGTTTAAGTTTAAGTCAACCAATGATCTTATGAGAATTGGACCTAGAAACGTTTCAGCTGTGAAAGAACATCTGTCTCTTCATCATATCCCGATTATTAGTGAGGATACAGGCGGAAACAGTGGCCGTACGATTGAATTCGATCCGCTTACGGCAGAGCTTGAGATCCGTACTGTGAAGCAAGGCATTATGAAGATATAACTAAGGAAGTATAGGGGGATAAAGATGCAATCCTTAAATTACGAAGATCAGGCGCTATGGGCTAGATGGAAAGAGTGGAAAGACCCTGCTGCTGGAGATGATCTTATGCGCCGCTATATGCCGCTCGTCACATATCATGTTGGAAGAATTTCCATCGGTCTCCCGAAGTCAGTGCATAAAGAAGACTTGATCAGTCTAGGGATGCTCGGTTTATATGATGCCCTTGAAAAATTTGATCCCGGAAGAGATCTGAAGTTTGATACATATGCATCCTTCAGAATCCGCGGGGCCATCATCGACGGTCTTCGTAAAGAGGACTGGCTGCCTCGTACATCAAGAGAAAAAACAAAAAAAGTAGAAGCGGCTATTGAAAAGCTTGAACAGCGTTATTTGCGTAATGTGACGCCGACAGAGGTGGCTGAGGAACTCGGCATGAGTGAACAAGATGTTGTCACAACGATGAATGAAGGATTCTTTGCAAATCTGCTCTCAATCGATGAGAAGCTGCATGATCAAGAAGACGGAGAAAACGTCCAAGTCATGATTCGCGACGAGAAGTCTGTGACTCCAGAAGAGAAAATGCTGAAAGATGAATTAATTGAACAGCTTTCTGAAAAAATCACTGAGCTTTCTGAAAAAGAAAAGCTTGTGATCAGTCTTTTCTATAAAGAAGAACTGACATTAACGGAAATCGGTCAGGTGCTCAATTTATCTACCTCGCGCATTTCGCAAATTCATTCAAAGGCCTTGTTCAAGCTTAAGCATCTGCTTGATAAAGCCATTCAATCTTAAAGAGTTAGTGAGTGAAAAAATATGTTATGGCTGATTAGCTTCATGCTTCATGCTGCACTTATTTATTTTGTGATTATTTTATATACGAGAATGAATTCGCTGAAGGCAACAGAACAAAAACAGCGAGAACTTCTAGAAGAAACGGAAAATACCCTGGCTGCATTTTTGATGGAAGTCAAAGAAGAGAATGACAAACTAACAAAAGTGGCAGCCGCTTCCCCTGATTTTTCTGCTGAAGAGCTGAAATCGGATCTTCAGACACCAAAGCAGCCACAACCACCAATTGAATCCCAGCAATCGGTCGAAAGTGAAGAACCCGTACCAGAGCACCTGTCGGCTCTTCTTAGCGAAGTTGAGGTGCAGGAAGAGAAGGTAAACGAACCCGTTCCACAACTTGAAACAGAGGCTTCTCTGCCTTCTAAAAGTGAAATAGAAGAAACATTCGAAGATCAAGTGAAGACCTTATATGATGAAGGGCGATCACTAGAAGAAATAGCGAAAGAAATGAAAACTGGCAAGACAGAAATCGAGCTTTTATTAAAATTTAGCGGAAAGCTGTAAAGGATTCTTGATTGTCAGTCCATCATGTGTTATATTATTTCTTGGTGTTAAATACACACGCTTAATGATTCGTATGAAGGTGCTGCCGTGGCGCAGTTTTATGTGAACATGACTTAAGCGGAGGAAAAAAAACCATTATATTAGGAGGCAACAAAATGTCAGTTATTTCTATGAAACAATTGCTAGAAGCTGGTGTTCACTTCGGTCACCAAACTCGCCGTTGGAACCCAAAAATGAAGCGTTACATCTTTACAGAGCGTAACGGTATCTACATCATCGACCTTCAAAAAACGGTGAAAAAAGTAGAGGAAGCTTACAACTTCACGAAAAACCTTGCTGCTGACGGAGGAAAAATCCTTTTCGTTGGTACGAAAAAGCAAGCACAAGATTCAGTGAAAGAAGAAGCAATCCGTTCTGGTATGTTCTATGTGAACCAACGCTGGCTTGGTGGAACTTTAACAAACTTTGAAACAATCCAAAAACGTATCAAACGTTTAAAAGATATTGAAAAAATGCAAGAAAACGGTACTTTCGAAGTTCTTCCTAAGAAAGAAGTCGTTCAACTGAAAAAAGAATTAGAACGTCTTGAAAAATTCCTAGGCGGAATCAAAGACATGAAGGGTCTTCCGGATGCACTTTTCATTATCGACCCTCGTAAAGAGCGTATTGCAGTTGCAGAAGCTCGTAAATTGAATATCCCAATCATCGGTATCGTTGACACAAACTGTGATCCAGACGAAATTGATGTTGTGATCCCTGCAAACGATGATGCAATCCGTGCTGTAAAACTTCTAACTGCTAAAATGGCAGATGCGATTCTTGAGTCTAAACAAGGCGAAGAAGAAGCTGTTGTAGAAGAAACGACAGAAACTGAAACAACAACTGCGTAACCTATTCAAAAGGTGATAAGAGGGAAATGCCTTTTATCACCTTTTTTTCACCTAGTAATCCGTGTTTTAACATAGAAGGAGGAAATGTAAAATGGCAATTACTGCTCAATTAGTTAAAGAACTGCGTCAAAAAACTGGTGCAGGTATGATGGACTGTAAAAAAGCGTTAACAGAAACTGATGGTGACATCGAGAAAGCAATCGACCTTCTAAGAGAAAAAGGAATCGCAAAAGCTGCGAAAAAAGCAGACCGTATTGCGGCAGAAGGATTAACTCTTATCAAAACTGACGGCAACACAGGCGTCATCCTAGAAGTGAACTCTGAGACTGATTTCGTTGCGAAAAACGAAGGATTCCAAGCACTTCTTAACGAACTTGCTGATCATTTGCTAGCTGCTAAACCTGCAACAATTGAAGAAGCTCATGCTTCTAAAATGGAAAACGGTTCAACAGTTGAAGAGCATATCACATCTGCAATTGCGAAAATCGGAGAGAAAATCACTCTACGTCGTTTCTCTGTCATCACAAAAGAAGATAATGCTGCATTCGGTTCTTACCTGCACATGGGCGGACGTATCGGTGTGTTAGCTGTTCTTAACGGAACAACTGACGAAGAGCTTGCAAGAGACATCGCAATGCACGTTGCAGCTGTAAACCCTAAATACATTTCTCGTGATCAAGTGTCAGAAGAAGAAGCAAACCGTGAGCGTGAAGTATTAACTCAGCAAGCGCTTCAAGAAGGAAAGCCTGAAAACATCGTAGCTAAAATGGTAGAAGGCCGTCTAAACAAATTCTTCGAAGAAATTTGCTTACTTGACCAAGCGTTCGTTAAAAACCCAGATGAAAAAGTGAAACAAGTTGTAGCTGCGAAAAACGCAACTGTTCAAACTTATGTTCGCTATGAAGTGGGCGAAGGTATCGAAAAACGTCAAGACAACTTTGCTGAAGAAGTTATGAGCCAAGTGAAAAAATAATGTTTGAAAAGCTCTCTGGGGCTTTTTTAGGGGAGCACAAGCACTGTGTTCCCTATTTTTTAGAGGATATTGATTTACAAAAGGCAGTTTCTTACGCATAATAAGAGACGGTATAGTTTACACTTGGAGGTTATCATGAGCAAACCGAAATATAATCGCATTGTACTGAAGCTAAGTGGCGAAGCACTAGCGGGTGATGCTGGAAATGGAATTAACCCAACTGTCATTCAATCCATTGCTAAGCAAGTAAAAGAAATTGCAGAGCTTGATGTTGAAGTTGCGGTCGTTGTAGGCGGAGGAAACCTTTGGCGCGGAAAGACAGGCAGTGATCTAGGAATGGACCGTGCAACAGCAGACTATATGGGGATGCTAGCAACAGTGATGAACTCACTGGCGTTACAGGACAGCCTAGAAACGCTTGGCATTCAGTCTAGAGTGCAAACCTCTATCGAAATGAGACAGGTTGCAGAACCATACATAAGAAGAAAAGCGATCCGTCATCTTGAGAAGAAACGTGTCGTCATTTTTGCTGCTGGAACAGGTAACCCTTATTTCTCTACAGATACTACGGCAGCACTTCGAGCAGCAGAAATTGAAGCAGATGTCATTTTAATGGCGAAAAATAATGTAGATGGTGTCTACAGTGCTGATCCTCGTACAGATGCGGATGCAGTAAAATATGATAAGCTTTCATATCTTGATGTACTTAAAGAAGGGCTTGCTGTAATGGATTCTACTGCGTCCTCATTATGTATGGACAATGACATTCCATTAATTGTCTTCTCCATTATGGAAGAAGGAAATATTAAACGTGCCGTAAATGGCGAATCAATCGGAACGATCGTGAGGGGGAAATAACGTGTCAAAAGAAGTGTTGAACCAAACGAAAGAAAAAATGGATAAAGCTGTACAAGCATACGGACGTGAGCTTGCAACTGTTCGTGCAGGCCGCGCAAATGCTTCACTGCTTGATAAAGTGACAGTTGATTATTACGGTGCACAAACACCTCTTAACCAAATTGCGTCAATCACAGTGCCAGAAGCACGTATGCTGATTATCACACCTTACGATAAAACAGCAATCGGTGATATCGAAAAAGCGATCCAAAAGTCTGATCTTGGCATCACGCCAACAAGTGACGGAAATGTGATCCGCATTGCGATTCCTGCGCTGACAGAAGAAAGACGTAAAGAGCTTGTGAAAGTAGTAAAAAAATACTCAGAAGAAGCAAAAGTAGCTGTTCGTAACGTTCGTCGTGATGCAAACGATGATTTGAAAAAGCTTGAGAAAAATGGGGAGATCACTGAAGATGAATTAAGATCATCAACAGAGGATGTCCAAAAATTGACAGATGAATATGTCGCTAAAATTGATGACGTGACGAAAGATAAAGAAAAAGAAATCATGGAAGTTTAAGAAAAAACTATGTACAATAGATAATAGTGAAAAGACCCTCTTCATGTTTACAGGGGGTTTTTTTGTTAATACTGTTGATGACTATATTATTAGCGGGAACGCAACCTTTTTGGGTGATGGAGGAATCTCATGCTCAATATACTCAAAAATTGGAAGAATCAGCAAACAGCAGCTTCCAACTTAGAAAGCCTGACAAAAGAAGACATATTAAATGGAGAAATTCCTGAACATATCGCCATTATCATGGATGGGAACGGAAGATGGGCGAAAAAACGTGCTCTTCCACGGGTAGCAGGTCATCATGAAGGAATGAAAGTCGTCAAGCGCATGACAAAGCTTGCAAATGAGCTGAATGTCAAAGTGCTGACTTTGTATGCTTTCTCTACGGAAAATTGGAAACGTCCAAAACTAGAAGTAGACTTTTTAATGAAACTTCCTGAAGAATTTTTAAACATCTACCTACCTGAACTCATCGAGGAAAATGTCCGTGTGCGTTTAACAGGTGATCCAGACGGCCTCCCGCAGCATACGAAAAAAGCGGTAGAGAATGCAGTAAAGAGTACGGCAAATAACGACGGACTCGTTTTGAATTTTGCGCTCAACTACGGGGGGCGCACAGAAATCGTCTCCGCATGCAGACAAATTTCTGAAATGGTCAAAGAAGGTAAGCTTCAAGCAGAAGACATCACAGAAGAGATGTTTTCAGCTTATTTAATGACAGAATCTCTTCAAGATCCGGATTTGCTCATTCGCACGAGTGGAGAAATTAGATTAAGCAACTTTATGCTTTGGCAAATTGCTTACAGCGAGTTTGTCTTTACGGATGTGCTTTGGCCTGACTTTTCTGATGAGCACCTTATAGGCGCTATTGGAGAGTACCAGCGCCGCGGCCGGAGGTTCGGTGGAATTTAGAGGGTGGTGCAGATGAAACAAAGAATTTTGACGGGTGTTTTGGCAGCTGCAGTCTTTTTACTTGCTGTTATATATGGACAGATGCCATTTACCCTGCTGATTTATTTAATGGGAAGTGTCGCTCTCTTTGAGCTTTTAAGAATGAAAAAAATCTCGATTTTCAGCTTTCCTGGTATTGTCAGCTTAATATTGCTTTGGCTTTTAATGGGCGGAGACAACAGTTTCTTCCCAAACGTGGACGCATCAAAAATGCAGATTGCTTTATTCGCAGTCTTAATACTTTTAACTTATACAGTTTTGAGCAAAAACTCTTTCACATTCGATGAGGTTGCTTTTGTTGTATTAGCCACATTATATATTGGCGTTAGTTTCTATTATTTTATCCAAATTAGAGGCTTATATGGCATGAGTGCGATTTTCTTCGCAGCAGTGATTATTTGGTCTACTGACTCAGGAGCCTACTTTATTGGGAAATCTATGGGGAAACGAAAGCTTTGGCCAGAAATCAGCCCAAACAAAACAGTAGAAGGATTTATCGGCGGAATCGTCACAGCGGTCGTGTTGTCACTTGTGTTTCAGGCGGTTACAGGATTTTTGCCATCATATCTGCTTGTGATGTTTATTACTCTTTTACTCAGTATCTTTGGACAGCTTGGCGACCTAGTGGAATCTGCTTTAAAGCGTCATTATCACGTGAAGGATTCAGGGACAATTCTCCCTGGCCATGGCGGAATTTTGGACAGGTTTGACAGCTTTTTATTCGTTCTGCCGTTTTTATACTTACTGCTCGCAACGTTTGCCAGCTAACCTCATAGAAACTTATTGAACGAGAGAAGGAGTGGCAATTTGAAATATATTTCGCTATTAGGCGCAACAGGATCAATTGGAGAACAAACGTTAGATGTGATCAGGCAGCACCCGGACAAATTTAAGCTGAAAGCCATGACCTTTGGCAGAAATATATCAAAAGCGATTCCGATCATTGAGCGCTTTCAGCCTGAATTCGTTGGCTGTGTAGACGAAGAAACCTATCACATGCTAAAAAATCATTCATTTGCATACGGTGTGAAGCTGGCTGCTGGTGATGAAGCCAACATTGAGGCAGCGACCTATGATGCAGTGGACGTAGTGGTAAATGCACTTGTAGGAAGTGTTGGACTTGTTCCAACATTAAAGGCCATTGAACAAAAAAAGACGATTGCACTCGCAAATAAGGAAACACTTGTAACAGCTGGTCATATAGTAAAAGAGTACGCTAAAACATATGATGTACCTTTACTTCCTGTCGATAGTGAGCATTCCGCTATTTTTCAATGCCTGCAAGGTGAACAAGCTAAAAATATTGAACGCTTAATCGTGACAGCTTCAGGTGGTAGTTTCCGAGATAAAAAACGAACTGAACTTGAAGGTGTTACGGTTGAAGAAGCGCTGAACCACCCGAACTGGTCGATGGGAGCGAAAATCACCATTGATTCAGCGACGATGATGAATAAAGGGCTCGAGGTGATTGAGGCACATTGGTTGTTTGATATCCCTTATGAACAAATTGATGTGCTGCTACATAAAGAGAGCATTATCCATTCGATGGTGGAATTTCACGACAAAAGCGTCATGGCTCAGTTAGGGACACCTGACATGAGAGTGCCTATTCAATATGCACTCACATACCCTGACAGGGCGCCGTTACAAGAAGCGAAATCATTGAACCTTTGGGAGATTGGACAATTGAATTTCCAAAAAGCGGATTTTGACAGGTATCGCTGCTTACATTTTGCTTATGAATCAGGTAAAATAGGAGGGACAATGCCTGCTGTACTTAATGCAGCAAATGAAATAGCAGTCGATGCATTTCTGAAAGGCAAAGTAACGTTCCTGCAAATTGAAGAATTGATTGAAAAGGCACTAATTAGACATCATGTGATTTCAACGCCTAGTTTGCAAGATATCCATGAAGTGGACAAAGATACACGAGACTTTGTTCAATCAATCCTCACATAAGGTGGTATGTTCGTGAATACAGTGATTGCGTTTATTATTATTTTTGGAACGCTCGTTTTTTTCCACGAGCTTGGCCATTTAATTATGGCGCAGCGCGCGGGGATTTTATGCCGCGAGTTCGCAATTGGTTTTGGGCCGAAGATTTTCTCCTTTAAACGAAAAGAAACCGTTTATACCATTAGACTTCTCCCTATTGGCGGATTTGTTAAAATGGCTGGAGAAGACCCTGAAGTCATAGAGATTAAACCAGGTCATACAGTGGGGCTCTTATTCAATGAGCAAAATGAAGTAGAAAAGATCATTTTAAATGATAAAGAAAAATATCCTGATGCACTTGTCATCGAAGTTGAGCAGATTGATTTAGATCATGCCATGAGAATCTCAGGATATGAAGCTGGAAATGAAGATATTTTGACAGGCTACAATGTTAGTCAAACAAGTTTCTATATTGCAGATGGTGAAGAAATTCAAATCGCACCATACAATCGTCAATTCGGTTCAAAAACGGTATGGCAGCGAATTAAAGCCATCGCAGCTGGACCAATTATGAACTTTATCCTGGCGTATGTGATTTTGGTTGCTTTAGGCTTTATTCAAGGGGTAACCGTTGATGATCCTGTACTCGGTAAGCTCACGAAAGACGGCCGAGCAGCGGAAGCTGGACTCATGCAGGGAGATCACATCGTATCCATTAACGGCGAGAAAATGAATTCTTGGACAGACGTCGTTCAAACAGTTCAAAAGAACCCTGAGAAAAAAATGAATGTCGTCATTGATCGAGACGGCAAAGAAAGCACTGTGCAGGTTGTACCAGAAGCTGTGAAAGCTGACGGAAAAAGCATTGGCCGTTTCGGATCATATCCACCAACGGAAAATGGATTCTTGAAAGTCATTTCCTCTTCAGGAACAACTGTCATATCAACAGCAGGTCTAATCTTAACGAACTTGCAAAAAATTGTCACAGGACAATTTTCACTAGACATGCTAGCAGGGCCTGTTGGAATTTATGACATGACAGGAGAAGTAGCCAAACAAGGTGTGTTAACATTAATGCAGTTTGCGGCGTTCCTCAGTATCAACCTAGGCATCGTGAATTTGTTACCGATTCCTGCATTAGACGGAGGACGTTTACTATTCTTATTTGTTGAAGCCATTCGCGGTAAACCAATTAATCGTGAGAAAGAAGCACTTGTTGTCTTTATCGGTGTTGCTTTCCTCATGCTGTTAATGTTAGTGGTAACGTGGAATGACATTCAGCGGTTATTTTTATAAAAACCATTCTCTCTTGTTTCTCATTCCGGGAAACAAGAGTTTTTGTGAGAAGTCCTATTTCATAAATGAGGTGTAACGACATGAGACAATCCCTGACTTTCATTCCAACTCTTCGAGAGGTGCCGGCAGATGCTGAGGCAAAAAGTCATCAACTCTTAGTAAGAGCTGGATTTATTAGACAAAATACAAGTGGAATCTATCATTATCTGCCGCTTGCGCATAAAGTCATTCAGCATATTCAATCCATCGTCCGCATGGAAATGGAAAAGGCAGGCGCAGCTGAACTGTTAATGCCAGTGCTGCAGCAGGCAGAAATGTGGCAAGAGTCAGGAAGATGGTATACATACGGTCCAGAACTGATGCGTATGAAGGATCGCCATGGCCGCGAATTTGCGCTTGGTCCAACCCACGAAGAAGTGATTACATCACTAGTACGCAGCGAAGTGAAATCGTATAAGAAGCTACCTTTAACTCTATATCAAATTCAATCAAAATTCCGTGATGAACAGAGACCACGCTTTGGACTGCTGCGCGGACGTGAATTTATTATGAAGGATGCATACTCATTCCATTCTTCACCAGAAAGCCTTGACGAGACATACAACAAAATGTTTACAGCTTACTCTAATGTGTTCTCAAAAGTAGGTCTCAATTTTAGACCAGTCATTGCAGATTCTGGGGCAATGGGCGGAAAAGATACACATGAGTTCATGGCACTCTCAGAGGTCGGAGAGGATACCATCGCTTATTCTGATACTTCCTCATATGCTGCGAACATTGAAATGGCTGAGGCTGTATATCACGGAGATGAAGCAAATCCTGCGGACTTCAAAGAGCTTGAAAAAGTCCACACGCCGCAAGCGAAAACAATTCAAGATGTGGCTGGATTTTTAGAAGTTGATCCTTCTGCATGCATTAAATCTGTTTTGTTTAAAGCAGATGATGCGTATGTTCTCATCCTTACTAGAGGCGATCATGAAGTAAATGATGTGAAAGTGAAAAACTTAGTAGGAGCACAGCTTGTCGAACTAGCATCACGCGAAGAAGTGCTAGAAGTCATTGGAACTGAGCCTGGATTTGTTGGACCTGTTAAACTGGAAGCAGAAGTCGATATTTATGCGGACCTTGCTGTGAAGGGAATGACAAATGCAGTCGCTGGTGCAAACGAAGCGGATTATCACTATGTCAATGTCAACCCTGCACGTGATGTGTCAGTGAAAGAATTCACAGATCTTCGCTTGATTCAAGAAGGAGATGTTTCTCCAGACGGGGAAGGCACCATCCAGTTTGCAAAAGGGATTGAAGTAGGACAAGTCTTTAAACTTGGCACTCGTTATTCTGAGTCAATGGATGCAACGTACCTTGATGAGAATGGACGTGCACAGCCAATGATAATGGGCTGCTATGGCATCGGCATCTCTAGAACTCTTTCAGCGATTGTTGAACAGCATCACGATGAGAAAGGAATCATTTGGCCAGAAACAGTGGCACCATATGACCTTCACCTCCTTGCATTAAATATGAAAAACGATGCACAAAAAGAACTAGCTGAAACGTTGTACGAGCGCTTAGAAGATGAAGGCTTTGACGTACTTTTCGATGACCGCCAGGAGCGTGCAGGAGTGAAATTTGCAGACAGTGATTTAATTGGACTGCCAATTCGCATTAGCTGCGGTAAACGTTCAGAAGAAGGTATTGTTGAAGTGAAGTTTAGAAAATCAGGTGAATCACATGAAGTATCTGTTGATGATCTGATTTCATTTATACGCCAAGCATAAAACGAACAAAAAAATGAAGGTACCTCCTGTAGAAAAGAGGTACCTTTCTGATTGACAAAAGGAGGGTCCTGTCTTGGATGAACAATTACCGATCACACGGCGGCAATTTCATATATTACTCAATCAGATTCAAATGACAGATGATGACCTCAGTCGTTACTTTGAAGAAGGGGAAATCGTCAAATTGACGGTGCACAAAGCGACGAAAACATGGCATTTCCTTTTTAAATTTAAGGCTCTTTTGCCTTACAAAGTATACGCCATGTTTCTCAGCAGACTGACAAATGCATTTTCTCATATTGCACAAATTACTTGTACGATTGAAGTGAGTGATCCGCACATCTCTGAAGAACTCGTACACTCGTACTGGTCACATTGTGTGGAAGAACTTCAAGGAATTTCTCCCCCAATCATCAGTTTGCTTCAGCAGCAAAAGCCATCGCTGTCTGGTCATAAAATCATCATTAAAACGAAAAGCGAAACAGAGGCACTCGCTATTAAGAAGAAGTACAGCCCGATGCTCCAGTCCGCATTTAAACAAGTAGGTTTTCCAGAGCTGCAATTCGATACAGAAATTTTTGTATCAGATCAAGAGATTCAGAAGTTCAGAGAACAAAAGCTTGCTGAAGATCAAGAAAGAGCCATGCAAGCCCTCACTGAGATGGAGAAGAAAGAAAGTGAGGAGCAGGATGAAGCTCCGTCAGGCCCTCTCATGATTGGCTATCAAATCAAAGACAATGAAGAAATTCGTACGCTTGACAGTATCATGGACGAGGAAAGAAGAATCACCGTTCAAGGCTACGTATTCGATGCAGAAACGCGTGAGCTGAAAAGCGGGAGAACGCTTTGTATCTTTAAGATCACTGATTATACAAATAGTATATTGATCAAAATGTTTGCAAGAGAAAAAGAAGATGCTCAGCTGATGAAATCATTGAAAAAAGGCATGTGGGTGAAAGCAAGAGGAAGCATTCAAAATGATACGTTTGTCAGAGATCTTGTCATGATCGCTAATGATGTCAATGAAATGAAACCGCAGCTGAAAGAAGATACAGCACCTGAGGGTGAAAAGCGTGTGGAGCTTCATTTACATTCACCTATGAGCCAAATGGATGCTGTCACTGGCATCGGCAGGCTTGTTGAACAAGCAAAAAAATGGGGACATGAAGCCATTGCCCTGACAGATCATGCCGTTGTACAATCCTTCCCGGATGCGTATGCAGCAAGTAAAAAGCATGGCATCAAAATGATGTACGGTGTGGAAATCAACTTAGTAGACGACGGGGTACCGATTGCATATAATCCAGAGCACCGCTTGTTAGAGGATGCGACATATGTCGTATTCGACGTAGAGACAACTGGACTTTCAGCCGTTTATGACACGATCATTGAGCTGGCAGCAGTGAAAATCAAAGGCGGGGAAATCATTGACCGCTTTGAGGCATTTGCAAATCCCCATCACCCGTTATCAGCGACAACCATCGAATTAACAGGTATCACCGATGATATGGTGAGAGATGCACCAGATGTCGTCGACGTCGTACGGGATTTCAAAGAATGGATTGGACAAGATATTCTTGTTGCGCACAATGCGAGCTTTGATATGGGCTTTTTAAATGCAGCGTATAAACGCCTCTTAAAAACAGATAAAGCGTCAAACCCTGTCATTGATACACTTGAACTTGGCCGGTTCCTTTACCCAGAATTTAAAAATCACCGGCTGAACACCCTCTGTAAAAAGTTTGATATAGAACTAACGCAGCATCACCGGGCGATTTATGATGCAGAGGCGACAGGCTATCTCATGCTGAAGATGCTAAAAGATGCGGCTGAAAAAGAGATTGCCTATCACGATCAATTGAATGAAAACATGGGGCAGTCGAATGCTTACCAGCGCTCACGTCCTTACCATGCAACTTTGATTGCTCAAAATGAGACAGGTCTTAAGAATTTATTTAAGCTTGTTTCACTTTCTCATATTCATTATTTCTACCGGGTTCCGCGTATTCCGCGCTCACAGCTTGAGAAATATCGAGAAGGTTTAATTGTTGGGTCTGCTTGTGATAAGGGTGAGGTATTTGAAGGAATGATGCAAAAGTCACCTGATGAGGTGGAAGACATTGCAGCATTTTATGACTATTTAGAGGTACATCCGCCAGAAGTGTATCAGCACCTGCTGCAGCTTGAGCTAGTTCGAGATGAACGTGCGTTAAAAGAAATCATCACAAACATTGTCAAACTTGGCGAAAAGCTGAATAAACCAGTTGTGGCGACTGGGAATGTACATTACCTGCATCCAGAAGACAAAATTTATCGTAAAATCTTAATTTCATCACAGGGTGGAGCGAATCCGCTGAACCGACATGAACTGCCAAAAGTTCATTTTAGAACGACAGATGAAATGCTCGAAGCGTTCTCCTTCCTAGGAGACGAAAAAGCGAAAGAGATCGTCGTAACAAATACGCAAAAAGTATCTGAGATGGTCGAAAGCATTAAACCTATCAAAGATGATCTTTACACACCAAAAATTGAAGGTGCAGATGAAGAAATACGGGAAATGAGCTATCAAATGGCGCGCAGTATCTACGGAGATGACCTGCCGAAAATCGTAGAAGACCGCATTGAGAAAGAATTAAAAAGTATTATCGGTCATGGTTTCGCCGTTATTTACTTAATCTCTCATAAGCTCGTAAAAAAATCACTTGATGATGGATATCTTGTTGGTTCAAGGGGATCTGTCGGATCATCTCTTGTTGCGACATTAACAGAGATTACTGAAGTAAATCCACTTGCACCTCATTATGTATGCCCAAACTGTAAGCACTCTGAGTTCTTTAATGACGGATCTGTTGGTTCAGGCTTTGACCTTCCAGATAAAGACTGTCCTGAATGTGGAACGCCGTATAAAAAAGACGGACATGATATTCCGTTTGAAACGTTCCTAGGTTTTAAAGGAGACAAAGTTCCTGATATTGATTTGAACTTCTCAGGCGAATATCAGCCGATAGCACATAACTATACGAAAGAGTTGTTCGGAGAAGAGTATGTATACCGAGCAGGGACGATTGGTACCGTTGCAGAAAAAACAGCATACGGTTACGTGAAAGGCTATGCAGGTGATCATAACCTTCATATGAGAGGCGCTGAAATCGACCGGCTTGTACAAGGCTGTACAGGGGTAAAACGGACAACGGGCCAGCATCCAGGCGGGATTATCGTTGTGCCGGATTATATGGATATTTACGATTTCTCACCTATTCAATACCCAGCAGATGCGACAGGTTCTGATTGGAAGACGACACATTTTGATTTCCATTCGATTCACGATAACTTGCTCAAGCTGGATATTCTTGGGCACGATGATCCAACGGTCATTCGTATGCTTCAAGATTTGAGCGGAATCGATCCAAAAACGATTCCAACAGATGACCCTGAAGTCATGAAGATTTTCCAAGGGACAGAGCCGCTAGGTGTAACAGAAGAGCAAATAGGTTGTAAAACAGGTACACTCGGTATCCCGGAATTTGGAACAAGATTTGTTCGGCAAATGCTAGAGGATACAAAACCAACGACCTTTTCAGAGCTTGTTCAGATTTCTGGGCTATCACACGGTACGGATGTATGGCTCGGAAACGCACAAGAGCTCATTCACAATAAAACGTGTGAACTAAGTGAAGTAATTGGGTGTCGTGATGATATTATGGTCTATCTCATCTATCAAGGATTAGAGCCGTCACTTGCCTTTAAAATCATGGAATCTGTTCGTAAAGGAAAGGGACTTCCTCCTGAATGGGAAGAAGAAATGAAGAATAATAATGTACCAAACTGGTATATTGATTCTTGTAAAAAGATCAAATACATGTTCCCTAAAGCCCACGCTGCTGCATATGTATTGATGGCTGTTCGTATTGCTTATTTCAAGGTGCATCATGCACTCCTGTACTATGCGGCTTACTTTACCGTTCGTGCGGATGACTTTGATATTGAAACGATGACAAAAGGATCGAATGCAATTCGAGCCGTTATGGATGATATTAATTCAAAAGGTTTAGATGCATCACCGAAAGAAAAGAACCTATTAACTGTGCTAGAGCTTGCACTTGAAATGTGTGAAAGAGGCTACCACTTCAAAAAAGTTGACCTCTACCGCTCAAGTGCAACAGAGTTTATCATAGATGGAGACGGATTAATTCCTCCATTCAACTCGATCCCTGGACTCGGCACAAACGTTGCGTTAAATATTGTCCGCGCGCGGCAAGATGGGGAATTCCTTTCAAAAGAAGATTTACAAAAGCGTGGAAAAGTCTCAAAGACTATTCTTGAATATTTAGATCGTCAAGGCTGTTTAGAAGCACTTCCTGATCAAAATCAGCTTTCTTTATTCTAATGTGATGAATAAGAGCGCCCTTAAAAGGGCGTTCTTTTCTATATATACAATAATATTATTATGTTAACTAATAAAGATTTTTCACCAAATGGAATTATTTTCATATCCATTCATATATCTTGATTTAGCGTGATGTTTTAAGAGAAGAGATTGTATGTCATTCTTTCTACCCAAATAGAGCTCAAAAGAGAATTTCGCCGTCTGAAATGTTCTCAAACGACATATGATCATTCTGGGTACAGTCAGAAGGAGAATCAAGAGAAAACTTCGATGAGCGTAAGGCTGATTGCTGTTTACTATGCTTATTTTTGAAACATATTTGATTCTTTTCAAAACTGTACAGATCACGAAACGAAGTATCAAAAGGAGGCGGTGCGTCTATTGATCAATGTTTCACTAAAAAGAAGGGGTGAGCAATAGAGAAATGGCATCTTACAACTATGTAGAGGTTTTACAAAAATCCATGCTTTTTTATGAAGCGCAGCGGTCAGGCCGGCTTCCGGAAAACAATCGTCTTAACTGGCGGGGAGATTCTGGACTAGAGGACGGGAAGGATGTTGGGTATGACTTAACTGGCGGCTGGTATGATGCAGGAGATCATGTGAAATTTGGACTTCCGATGGCTTATTCAGCAGCCGTGCTTGCATGGACAGTATATGAATACCGGGAAGCTTATGAAGAGGCGGAGCTGCTTGATGAGATACTAGATCAAATCAAGTGGGCAACGGATTATTTCTTGAAAGCACATACAGGACCGAATGAATTTTGGGCGCAAGTAGGTGATGGAAACGCTGATCACGCTTGGTGGGGGCCAGCAGAAGTGATGCCGATGAACCGGCCAGCTTTTAAAATTGATGAACATTGTCCTGGAACAGAAGTAGCTGCACAAACTGCGGCGGCTTTAGCAGCAGGCTCTATCATTTTTAAAGAAACAGATGCGTCCTATGCAGCAAAGCTTTTGACGCACGCCAAACAGCTATATGCATTTGCTGACAGGTATCGTGGCAAATATTCAGATTGTGTCACCAATGCGCAGCCATTTTACAACTCCTGGAGCGGCTATGTTGACGAACTTATTTGGGGCGGAATCTGGCTGTACTTGGCGACAAATGAAGAAACTTATTTAAACCAAGCATTAAAAGCGGTAGAGGAATGGCCGGAGGATTGGGATTATACGTTTACCATGTCATGGGACAATACTTTTTTTGCTTCACAAATCTTACTTGCAAGAATTACGAAAGAGAACAGATTTATAGAATCCACTGAGCGCAATCTTGATTACTGGACCACAGGTCTTGTTCAAAATGGAAAAGTAGAAAGAATTACCTATACGCCTGGCGGTTTGGCATGGCTAGATCAATGGGGTTCACTTCGTTATGCCGCCAATGCAGCATTTTTAGCCTTTGTTTATGCTGATTGGGTATCTGATCAAGACAAGAAGAATCGATACCAATCGTTTGCGATCAAGCAAACTCACTATATGTTAGGTGATAATCCGCTGAATAGAAGCTACGTCGTTGGGTTTGGCCAGAATCCGCCGAAGCACCCGCACCATCGTACTGCACATGGCTCATGGTCTAACCAGCTGACAAACCCTCCAAATCACCGGCACACACTTTATGGAGCGCTTGTTGGAGGCCCTAATGCACAGGATCAATATGACGATGACATCTCTGATTATATATCTAACGAAGTGGCGACTGATTATAATGCCGCCTTTACTGGAAATATCGCCAAAATGGTGCAGCTCTTTGGTCAAGGCCAATCAAAGCTGCCAAATTTCCCGCCTAAAGAACAGGTGGAGGATGAGTTTTTTGTAGAGGCAGCTGTGATGCATAACGATACAACATCTACTCAAGTGAAAGCAGTGCTGTACAACAGGTCCGGCTGGCCGGCAAGAACCAGTCAAACACTCTCCTTCAGATATTACGTTAATCTGAGCGAGGTCTTTGCAAAGGGATTGACTGAAAAGGATATTCAGGTGACAGCAGCCTACAATGAAGGCGCTTCCTTATCGCCTTTAAAGGTATATGACGCATCAGCCCGCGTCTATTTTGCAGAAATCGATTTTACCGGAGTAGCTATTTCTCCTAGAGGAGAATCTGAGCATAAGAAGGAAATACAATTTCGAATATCTGCTCCAAATGGATCGAATATATGGGATGCCTCAAATGATTATTCCTATCAAGGATTAACATCCACTATGCAAAAAACAACGAAGATTCCTGTCTTTGACGATGGTGCTTTAGTATTTGGCACACTTCCAGACAAATAAAAATCAACGATTTTATTGAAAGGGTGAAGGACTTGTCAAATAAAGAACGGTTTTTAACGCTTTATCATCAAATCAAAAGCGATGCGAATGGATATTTTTCACCAGAAGGAATTCCGTATCATTCAATCGAAACGCTCATTTGTGAAGCGCCTGATTACGGGCATATGACAACTTCAGAAGCGTATAGCTATTGGCTATGGCTTGAGGTGCTGTACGGACATTACACAGGGGATTGGAGCAAATTAGAGGCAGCTTGGGACAATATGGAGAAGTACATCATCCCAGTCAATGAAGATGGGCATGATGAGCAGCCGCATATGAATGCTTATAATCCGTCCAGTCCAGCCACATACGCAGCAGAGAAACCATTTCCGGATCAATACCCAAGCCAATTAACCGGTGCCCGTCCTGCTGGTCAAGATCCAATTGATGGTGAATTAAAATCAACCTATGGATCGAATGAAACGTATTTAATGCACTGGCTCCTTGACGTAGATAACTGGTATGGCTATGGGAACTTGCTCAACCCATCACATACAGCCGCATATGTGAACACATTCCAGCGTGGTCCACAGGAATCTGTATGGGAGTCCATCCCTCATCCATCACAAGACGATAAATCTTTTGGTAAGCCGAATGAAGGCTTTATGAGCTTGTTCACAAAAGAAAATCAAGATCCAGCTGCTCAGTGGCGTTATACGAATGCAACAGATGCTGATGCACGTGCGATACAAGCGATGTATTGGGCGAAGGAGCTCGGCTATAATCAGACAGCTTATCTTGATAAAGCGAAAAAAATGGGGGATTTCCTCCGTTACGGTATGTACGATAAATATTTTCAAACGATTGGAAGCGGGAAGCAGGGGAATCCATATCCTGGAAACGGAAAGGGTGCCTGTCATTACTTAATGGCTTGGTATACCTCTTGGGGCGGAGGACTCGGGGATTATGCAAACTGGTCATGGCGTATTGGAGCGAGCCATTGTCATCAGGGATATCAAAATCCTGTCGCCGCTTATGCTTTATCCTCAGATAAAGGAGGCTTAAAGCCATCTTCTGCTACCGGAGCAAGCGATTGGGAAAAAACTTTAAAGAGACAGCTTGAATTTTACGTATGGCTTCAATCGAAAGAAGGAGCCATAGCAGGAGGCGCAACCAATAGCTGGAATGGAGACTATAGCGCTTATCCGGCGGGAAGAAGTACTTTTTACGATATGGCATATGAAGATGCGCCAGTTTACCTTGATCCGCCATCAAATAACTGGTTTGGAATGCAGGCGTGGCCAATGGAGCGCGTAGCAGAGCTTTATTATATTTTTGTCAAAGATGGCGACAAAACATCTGAAAATGTCCAAATGGCCAAATCTGCCATAACAAAATGGGTCAACTATGCATTAGATTACATTTTTATCGGCAGCCGTCCTGTGTCGGATGAAGAGGGTTATTTCTTAGATGAGCAAGGAAAAAGAATTCTAGGAGGAACAAATGTTTCGGTTGCTACAACAAGTGCGCCTGGAGAGTTTTGGCTTCCTGGAAATATTGCTTGGAGCGGACAGCCGGATACTTGGAATGGGTTCCAGTCTGCAACAGGAAATCCAAATTTAACAGCAGTAACTAAAGATCCGACTCAGGATACGGGCGTATTAGGAAGTCTAGCCAAAGCTTTAATATTCTTTGCTGCAGCCACAAAGCTGGAAACAGGTGATTATACAGCGCTTGGTGCAAGAGCGAAAGATGCAGCCGCGCAGCTCCTAGAGGTTGCATGGAATTACAATGATGGCGTCGGCATAGTGACCGAGGAAGATAGAGAAGACTATGACCGTTTCTTTAGAAAAGAAGTGTATTTCCCAAATGGATGGAACGGGACATTTGGTCAAGGAAATCAGATTCCTGGAGCCAGCACCGTTCCTTCTGACCCGCAGCGAGGAGGGAATGGGGTCTATACGAGTTTTGCTGACCTTCGTCCGAAGATTAAACAAGATCCAGCGTGGTCTTCACTCGAAAGTAAATATCAGTCTTCATTTAATGAAGCTACAGGCAAATGGGAGAATGGCGCACCAGTTTTCACTTATCACCGCTTCTGGTCTCAGGTGGATATGGCCACTGCCTATGCTGAATATCATCGTCTGATCAACTAAGAGATCAAAGGTCAAATTCAAGCTGTCGGCTTCTAGCCGGCAGTTTGAATAGAAAATATCAAGAATCCAATGAAGATAAGGGTGAGTTTATATGGTCAAAGAAAGAAGTTTTCTTCATCATTCATTCAATAGAGGCGAAAATGGACAGGACAATCTGATGTGGAAAAAAGAGGCGGATGATCGAATCTCAGAGCATAGACAAAGAGATCTTGTGATCAACGTAACAAACGGCGATAAAAAGCCAATAGCAGGTATAGAGATTGAAATTAAGCAAATCAGGCATGAATTCGCTTTTGGTTCAGCTATGAATGACCAAGTGTTATTTAATCAACAATATGCTGATTTTTTCGTGAAGTATTTTAATTGGGCTGTTTTTGAAAATGAGGCGAAATGGTATGCGAATGAGCCACAAAGAGGGAGAATCACCTACGAAAAAGCAGATGCGATGCTGAATTTTGCAGATCGACATCAGCTTCCAGTGAGGGGGCACGCTTTGTTTTGGGAGGTAGAGGATGCGAATCCAAACTGGCTGAGGTCACTGCCAAATCACGAAGTATATGAAGCCATGAAAAACCGGCTTGAGCATGCGGGCAATCACTTTAAGGGAAAATTCCGTCATTGGGATGTAAACAATGAAATGATGCATGGTTCATTTTTTAAAGATCGCTTTGGGAAAAATATTTGGAAGTGGATGTATGAAGAAACGAAAAAAATTGACCCTCAAGCACTATTGTTTGTAAATGATTATAATGTCATCTCATATGGTGAACACCATGCCTATAAAGCGCATATCAATGAACTGCGTCAGTTAGGCGCACCTATTGAGGCGATTGGAGTTCAAGGCCATTTTGAAGAACGGGTTGATCCAGTCATTGTCAAAGAGAGACTCGATGTGCTTGCTGAGCTTGGTCTTCCAATATGGGTCACAGAGTACGACTCTGTTCACCCTGACCCTAATAGAAGAGCGGATAACCTGGAAGCTTTATATCGCGTTGCATTTAGTCATCCAGCCGTAAAAGGAGTGCTGATGTGGGGATTTTGGGCAGGTGCCCATTGGAGAGGGGAAAATGCAGCCATCGTGAATTATGATTGGTCTTTAAATGAAGCAGGAAGACGTTATGAAAAGCTTCTAAATGAGTGGACGACCCAAAGAGTTGAAAAAACAGATGCTAATGGCCATGTGAGATGCCCAGCATTTCATGGAACATATGAGATTCGAATCGGTAAAGAAAGTAAAATGTTGAAACAGCAGACGATAGAACTTGATTCAAATGAACAAACTCCATTTCAACTAGATGTGATCCTACCTCAAGAAGGATAGAGATAGATTGTGAGGAGAATGTAAATGAAAAAGTGGGCTCAAAGAGTGTCTTGCTTCATACTTGTGGCCGCTATATGGTCCGGCTGGTTTTCTCTTACGATTAAAGCGGCCGCTTATGTGCAGACGTCTGGTACACAATTTACGTTGAACAATCAACCATTTTACTTCGCCGGCACAAATAATTACTATTTCCATTACAAATCTAAAAAAATGGTAGATGCTGTGTTCGATGATATGAAAGCAATGAATTTAAAGGTCATACGGATTTGGGGCTTTCACGACGGGGCCCCTCAAGAAAACTCAGTCTTACAATCTAGTCCAGGCGTCTATGAAGAATCGGGTTTTCAAAAACTAGATTATGCGATTTATAAAGCAGGCCAGGAAGGAATAAAGCTTGTCATCCCACTAGTGAATAATTGGGATGACTTCGGCGGTATGAATCAATATGTGAAGTGGTTCGGGGCAGGATCGCATGATGCCTTTTATACAGATCCTCGTATTCAAAAGGCTTACAAAAATTATGTCCGCTATGTATTAGAAAGAACCAATACGTATACAGGTGTTCAATATAAAGACGATCCAGCTATTATGACGTGGGAATTAGCCAACGAGCCGCGGATGCAGTCAGATCCAACGGGAAATGTACTAGTCAAATGGGCAGATGAAATGAGTACATGGATCAAATCGCTTGATCGTCACCATCTTGTTGCAGTAGGAGATGAAGGATTCTTTCGTATTCCAGGACATGAAGATTGGTTTTACGGAGGAGGGGAAGGCGTCGATTGGGACCGTCTAACATCTCTTCCTAATATCGATTATGGAACCTATCATTTGTACCCAGATCACTGGAACAAGTCGGCTGTCTGGGGAGTGAAATGGATCGAAGACCATATCACTCGCGGAAATTCAATCGGAAAACCAGTTGTGTTAGAAGAGTTTGGCTACCAAAATCAATCAGCTCGTCCCGACGTATATCAAAGCTGGCTGTCAGCGGTAGAGCGGCTTGGAGGTGCTGGCAGTCAATTTTGGATTTTAACAAGCATTCAAGACGATGACTCGCTCTATCCGGATTATGACGGATTCCGCATCATAAAAGGGAGCAGGGAGGCAGCACTTATCAGTGAACATGCGAAAAGAATGAATGAAAAAAACCGATGACAATGCCTGCTGAAAAAAGCTGTGTATATAACTAACTTTAATTAGTATGTTCACTTTCCAAATAGAGAATGAGAATACTATATTTAAATTTTTTGAAATATGAACCGGTTACGAGACCAGTCAATGAACAAGGTTTTCAGAAAGAATCAACAAGCATGAGGTATTTATGAGATTGCGTTGAGGAAGGAGGTGGTTATTTATTTTTAATATTAATTCATAAAAAATACATTTCCAATAACTTGACTAAATGGAAATTTAATTCTATACTCTGTAGTACAGAGTTCTTTGTGGAAGAGGAGTTTATTTATGTCTAATGAAAAAAATGATAATTCAGAAATATTAGAGAATTTATCTCATATCAAAACGATTACAAATTATAAAACAGAGTATTGTAAACAAACAAGTATTTATTTTATCATTTGGGGCCTTATTTGGATAATGGGATATTCAATCCCTTTACTCTTTGCTAATTCAATAACTACAGGTGTCTTTTGGCTTATTTTAGGCATTGCAGGCTGGGTTATCACTTTAACTACATATTTTAAACAAAAGAAAATGATACCGATGCCCTTGTTTTTAAGAACTCAATTGCAATACACATGGCTTGGTCTTGGAATCATTTTAGGTATCTTTATTTTTTTAATATGTGTTGGTTTATTACCATATACATTAAATAATTTACCCTTTTATATTGTTTTATTGGTTTCTATTATGTATTTACTCTTAGGTATTGTTCTGGCTAAAGAGATCTTTATTATGGGGTTCTGGTTAAGTGTTTTAGGTGTAACTACATTTTTATTATTTCCTAGTTTAATGAACATTATCTTCGCTTTTATTGGTGGAGGAAGTTTGTTATTAACTGGTGTGATTTTAAAAAGAAAAGGACAAGGAAATGAGTAATGTCAATAGTTTAAATGATTTAATCCATCCAAAAGTTCGGTTAGGTATTATGAGTTTATTAATGATTTATGAAAAATGTGATTTTAGCTTCTTAAAAAGTTCTTTATCTGTAACAGACGGTAATTTGGGCTCGCATTTAAAAAAATTAGAAGAAGCAGGCTATGTGCTAATTACAAAAACCTTTGTGGATAAAAAACCAAAAACAATAGTCAGTATAACGGATTTGGGAGAGCACGCCTACAAAGAATATTTGAGTGTTATTGAAGCTATTTTAAAAAATAAATGAGGTGGAAGGAAAGGGTGCCGAATGTTGAAAATAGAAAACGTTAGTAAAAAGTATGGAAATTCCCAAGCATTAAATAGTGTTACATTAACGATTCCAGAAGGAGTTTGTTATGGATTAATAGGTCCAAACGGGTCTGGTAAATCAACCTTGATGAAAATTATATCTCATATCATTAAATCATATGAAGGCAAAGTTGAGCATGTTGGTGAGTCTAAAAGTGCGCTCGGCTACATCCCGCAAGACATCAGCTTAGAGGAAAAATTAACAGCTAAAGTAAATATGGAGTTTTTTGGACAAATTTATGGTTTAAGGGGGAAAACATTAGATGAAAGAGTAGAAAAAACACTAAAAGATGTAGGATTATGGGAAAGAGCAAATGATATAGTTGAAAGCTTTTCAGGAGGAATGAAACGTCGTTTGAATATTGGCTGCGCTCTAATGCACGCTCCTCAGTTAATTCTTTTAGATGAACCGACAGTGGGGGTAGATCCTCAATCAAGACGTTATATTTTCGATATCATTAACAAATTGAAGGAAGAGGGTAGAACTATTATCTATGTTAGTCATTATATGGAGGAAATAGAGAGTTTATGTGATTATGTGGCTTTCATTGATAAAGGGAAAATTGTTGAAGAAGGAAAAATAGGTGAGCTTTTGAATCGTTACGCAGAAACATCTGTCTTTTTTGAATCTAAGATTCCTAGTAAAACATTAACTAGTCTCGGGTATGATTTTGTAACCTATCAAGGTGGAGTGTTAGTTAAAACAACAAAACCATTAGATACATTAGAAGATTTGGCTAAACTAAGTAAAAAGGAATCGCTGGTTCCCCAACAATTATCTTTGTACAGACCGAGACTTGAAGATGTTTTTTTTCAATTAACAGGAACAGATTTACGTGATCAATTACAATAAAAATGTCTTTATGAATGAAAGCCACTCTCGTATTTCAATTACTTATAAGAGTTACTGATGTAGAAAGAGCATCAAAATCAGAATTAATTTGTGTGTACCGTAGATTTAAAACCATCAGTAATTAGTCAATATTTTTTGGCTAATTATAATTCATCACATCCGCAAATGGTAAAATTAATAAAAAATGTGATTATTTAAGAGTGATAGATGAAAGGGAATCAAATTAATATAACGGGAGTGATTTTTATGTGGCCACTAGTCCGCATCGAATCTATAAAACAGGTGAAAGATCGATCATTGTTGTTCTGGACCATTTTATTACCAGTTGCTTCAATTATTCTTTTAATAGAATTATTTACAACAGGTAGTTCTCAAACGCAAAAAACATTGGTTGCTTCTCAATCAGTGACAGGGATGAGCGTGTTTTTCTCCACATTTGTCATTATTTCAATTGTCATTAGTTTTGTAAAAGATCGTGAGAAAGGGATTGTGGCAAGGCTAGCAAGTACTCCTTTACAGCCGCATCATTTTTTTCTTGGAAAGTGCGTTCCGTTTTTTATCATCATTTTATTTCAAGTTTTGCTGTTAACCATTTTAGGGATTTATTTATATGGTATTGAAATAACACAATACAGCTCGTATTTCTTAGTAGTGGTTCTATTATCAATGCAAGTGACTTCATGGGGAGTTGCCATCGCCGCATTTGCTAAAACTGAGAATACAGGCTTAGTAATGACAAACATGATTGCTTTAGGGACAGCAGTTGCTTGTGGTTTATGGACTCCATTTGATCAATTACCTAGTTATCTCAAAATAATTGGTATGCTCTTCCCGCAGTATTGGGCGCATCAAGGCTTAGTGCAATCAGTATCAACACTACCCGGGGGAGAAAATTTAATCTTAGTAACAGTAATTCTTATAGGCTATACACTGTTAGGATTTATTCTTTCATTGGTTGGCTATAAAAAATTTATAAAAAGAGCCAGAGGCTAGGCTCTAAAAATTTCAGTTAAATGTTTTATACCTAAACTTTAAATGTTGATTTTAAGGATTTATCTAAATTTCAAGTATGCCGGCTGTAAAAAAAGGAGTGAGGCAATGTTAAGTGAAGAGTTAGAACTGTATGTTGAAAGTTGTTTTCGGCCATATAAAAAAGACAAAACATATGAAGAAAAGAAAAAAGAATTATTAGAGCTGCTTGACAACATTAAATTAAAACTCGAAAATGATGGATTAAAAGAGGCAGAAGTTCAAGAAATGCTTATTGAAAAGCTGAAATCAGGCGAAATAAGCATTGATAATCTTACATTAGTAATTGATGATCATAACCGCGTTGAGCATGTGAAAAAAATATTTATTAATGCTGATTTAGATTGGTTAACATTTATAAATGTTAAATATAAGTTGTGCGATTTTAAGGGGCTATCGATTGTACAAAAAGTGATGAGTCATTCAGAGTTTAATGGGTGCTATCTGAAAAAAGTGAATATTAGCGATTCTAAAATGTCCTCATCTACCTTTAAAAAGTGTGATTTGACTCAATCTCATTTTGAACATTGTGAGATAACGAATTCCTCTTTATATGGCTGTCATTTACCCAACGTTAGTATTGATGAATCATCTTTAATAAATGTTTCATTTGAAAATTGTTATTTTAAAAATATTTCTTTTGAGAATTCTAAATTAATAAATGTTAATTTTAAATCATGTACGATTAAAAAATTAAATTTTATTGGAGTGACAATGGATAAAATGACTTATCATATTTTAGAAGGAGAAGGTGCAGATTTAAGCGGTGTGGAAGTAATCGATATGTAATACAGCAGGGGCTATTGAGAAAATCTCAATAGCCTTTTATTTTTGTTTTATTCATTATCTCTTGCTGCTCAATTAACATGATGTGTGAGTTTAATGCAAGGTTTTCGTTAAGCAAGATAAATGTGGAAAATTTTTATTTTCTAATAAAAGATGCCCACACACCTAGCTAAGTCTGCTTCGCTAGGTGGCGAGCGATCTTTTCAATGATATGTCGAAAATACTAAAGTTGATTAGAAAGTTGAAGAACTTGAGATGATTGTTGTGCAAGTGCAGCGTGCAGCCATTGGTTCGAATAAATGTTGACCTTCCCCATGTACCTTAGCAGCCAAAGCAGTTGGGATTGTAATTTTAGTCATCTTTAGACCTCCTTATTAAAAATTTATCAACATAGATATGTAGTTGATATATTACATATGATGGTTCATAAGTCTTTATTTGTCAATGATTAAGTTTGAAAGTTTTATATTTTCTGAAAAGTGCGTTGATAAGACCAAGAGAGTGTGGTTTAATATGACTATGGAAAATAATACTATATTTAAAATTTTATGTATTTAAAGGTTTTATATGGTCTCAATGTTGTTTTTTGTTTGAAGGGTGGCGTTTATTTGGGTTAAATATTTTGGGTATTTAGATATTAAGTTAGGTAAATGTATGTAAATGTTGAGATTACTAGTTATGAAGAACTCTAATAGAAAATAAAATTTCTATATAAGTTGATTAGCTTAGATTTTAACCTTTTTATTCTACTGGTGAGTCAGGAAAGAGAAAAGAGGGGGGCTGTTTATGAGTATTCATTATGTCGGGATTAGAGAACCAATAAAAGTCTATTTAGAGAAGATGAAAGTTGAGTATGAAGACTATCCTGTTCAAATAATTGATTTGGGCGGAGCTGTTAGTTATGACAAAGACTACTTTATAAATAATACTGATTTTCAAACGGAAACGATTATTTTATCTAATAGAAGGCATACTGTCGAGGATGAACTAGGTTCTCTTGAAAGTGAATTATTGAAAATCTATCAGAATAGCATACTTTATAGGACTTCACCGCTTGATATTAATATAGAACTCTATAGAGGATGGGCAGGTGCTACTGGTAAATTAATAACTGCATTTTCTCCCGAGGGAGTTAATTGGATCAATACAAAAGATGTTGTAAAGGCATGTTTGATCCCTAAAAAGGATGTTAGGAATCGTGCTGGAAAGGCATATGATTTAACAGGACCAGAGTTAGTAAGTATGAGTAGGCTGAAGGATATTTTTGAAGAGGATTTAAACATGAAAATTGAATTGTATTGTAAAAGTAAAGAAGAGGTCATATCAATTTTGTCCCAGAACAATATGCCTTTAGACGTATTAGAATGGTTAGTCGAATTTCAAGAAGCTTCTTCTTCAAAACATTTACAGCCATTTACGAACACGCTAGAACAAATAATTGGTCACCCCCCAAATCGGGCACAATTATCTAAAATACAAATTAATTATTCTTAAAGGAGGAATAATATATGTTTGTCAAAGACAAAGACCAAGAAATGCCGAGGTATAAATTAGCACCACACATTACGCTAGGTAAACTAGAAGACAGTTTGATTGGTTTAAAAGCGCAAACTGTCACCAAAATTGAAGGTAACGGAATTATTGAATTTATTCAAGAAATTTCTGATTATCTTACGGAAGATAATGGAGTTTCGATTAAAGAGCTTGAGGAGAATTTCGAAGTAGAGAGTGATCAATTAAAACATGTCCTCGAATTTTTAGTTGCGAACGGAATGTGTGTTAAGACGGATATGACCTTTGATTTAACTGCGCTTTTGTCTTATGAAAGAGCCGGTGGACAAGTGTTGGTTGAAGATATACTAGATCGTTTAAAAACCGGGGTTGTTGAAGTTATTACGCGAGATCATAATCCAGTTGCTGCTGAATTCATTCGTCATTTGCAAGAGGCAGGGCTACAAGTAGAACTTAAAGGAGAATTAAATAAGCAGCCAGATATCAGGGTTGCTATTGGCAACTCTCATTTAGACCCGATTTTTGAAGAAATAAATGATCTGGCATTAGAAGACCACATCCCTTGGTTAAGCATTGTGCCATATGATGGACAGACATCTTGGGTAGGTCCATTTTTCTTGCCACATCAATCAGCTTGTTTACATTGCTATAACCTTCGAAAATCAGCAAACTTTTCTGACGAAGTATTACGATCAGACTTAATGAAAATAAAACCTATAAATCCTGAAAAGAAACCGGTTTATCATATGCCGATTAATTTAGTTCAAGTCGGAATTGCAAGTAATTTAATTTTAGAATGGCTCACACTAAAAGATTACGCACCAAGTGCAACACCAGGTGGATTTACAACAATTAATTTAGATGATAAAGGTGTTTCATGTAATCATCATCGTGTTTATCGAGTTCCTAGATGCCCAAAGTGTTCCCCAGCTGCAGATACAGGTTTTCCTCAAGTTTGGTTTCATGGAGAGGTGAATAATTAATTATGGCTAATAAATGGACAACGTTAGAAGAGTCATGGGAAATACTCGACCAATTGGCAGATCCTTATGTTGGGATAGTCCGTAGAGAGTATAGAAAACTCAGAGACGTTGATGATATATGGGGTCATTCATATGGAGCGCATGGTACAGACAGTAATATTTTATTCGGGGTCCCATCGAATTCTTATAATGGGGGAGGATCTGCTAATCCAGCTGCAGCCAGATTAGCAGCAATAGGTGAAACGGTGGAAAGATATAGTGCCGCTTATTTACCTTTAAACTCTGATGTTGTATGTTTTGGTACCCAAAAGGACTTAATCAAAGAAGGCAAATCAGTAATTGGTTTTGATAAGTGGGAGATGTATGCTGTCACTCAATATGAAGATCCGAATTTCCCTCATGATAGATGGAATGAAGATACAAAATTATGGTGGAGAAAAGGTCATATTGCTGAAAATAATGAAGAAGTTTGGACGCCTGCTCAATTAATTCATATTGCAAACTATACTGAGTGGCCAGGAGACCCCAATATTGGTCATGCAACTAGTAATGGACTAGCTTGTGGTATTACATATCAAGAAGCGGCAATCTCAGGTTTATTTGAAACAATTGAAAGAGATGCATTTATGCTCACTTGGTACAATAAGTTAAGTTTACCCAAGATTGATATTAATACTTCCCCTAGATTAAAACATTTCTATGAAAGATATATTAAACCTACTTCTCTTGATTTGCATTTAGTAGACATGAGCATTTTTTCTGGTGTTCCTACTATTTTGGCAGTAATAAGAAATCCTCATACAGATTTAGCTCCATTTGCTATTGGCGCTGCCTCTGCTCATTCAATTGAAAGAGCATGTGAAAAAGCTGCAATAGAGGGAATGTATACAAGAACTTGGGTGAAAACAGAACAACGATTAGGGAACGCCTTAGTGGATGTAGATTATTATCGTGATATTAACAGTTTTGAAGATCATATTAAACTCTATGCGGGAACAGCTATTGTGAAAGAAGCTGATTTTTTAACAGCGAGTGAGAAGTTAGTGGACGTTAAAGACTATGCACCGTTTGATGATCGTTCTCCAGACATTTTATGGACTAACCTTGTCAGTCATTTATCAAACCAAGGATATCATGTGGCAACTTTTGATTTAACCAGCCCTGATATAAAAGATGCTGGTGCCTATGTCGTAAAATCAATTATTCCTGGATATAAACCGATTGACGTTCTTTATAGAGGTAGAATGTTGGGCGGAGAACGAATTTTAAAACATTCTTATCATTTAGGTTTAGTAGATAAACCTTTTAAGTTAGAAGAACTGAATCCAATTCCGCATCCATTTCCTTAATATCGTAGAAAGGTGATTAAATATATGAATAGTATTGAAAGACATGCTACTAATTTGGCTGATGTTGTGTATGGAAACGAAGCATTACGGTTTGATGATCCTTCTGAAAATTGGTTTGAGGCAACAAAAATCTATAGAGGCTCAATGGCATGGGACGCACCTGGTGTTGCAGGGCTGCTTCGATCTCAAACTTTGCAAAAGATTGCTACACATGCAAGTAAAAGGTTTGATGATCTACCTTTAATTTCACTACCTAAACCATTAAATACAAATATTTCTTTAGACGATGTCATTAAGGGACGAAGAAGTGCAGATTATTTTAGCGGGGGGAGTGTTTCATTAGAACAACTCTCAACAGTTTTACAGAAGAGTTATGGATTGGTAGAGCGTAAAGAAGGACCTAGACGCCCCATACCATCTGGCGGGGCACTCTATCCTCTAGATCTATTTATTGTAGCCAACAAAGTGGATTCTTTAGACAAAGGTGTTTATCATTTCGATCCGTATAGAAAAGGATTGACTAAAATGGGTGATTACTCTGAAAAAGAATTTGAGAAAATAATGCTACAAGAAGAATCCGTTCAAGATTTTGCATTTGCTGTAGTCATTTCAGCTAATTTTTGGCGTTCTCGATTTAAATATGGACATCGTTCTTATCGCTTCGTTTTTATGGAGGCAGGACATGTCATGCAAAATATGATTTTGCTATCTACTGCACAGAAGCTTAATAGTCGACCATTCGGAGGGTTTATCGATGATGAGTTAATGGAACTGATTGGTGGATTTAATGGAGTAGATGATGCCCCAATTTATACATTGATTGCGGGTACTTAAATAGATGATTTCAATGGTAGCAGCTTTAGGGATCCTCATTCACTTTTTGGGTCCCTTAAGCTCAAAAATGGTTATCAAAATCAAAAGAGATAAACCAATATCCGATCGAAAGTTAATAACATATATCACTCCTCAGAGGAGCTATGATGGATTCACGATTATTGGAGCTTCTATATGCTGTGGAGCATTTTCTCAAGAGCTCTTAGCTGAAATTTCTCATAAACAAAATGTATATGGTATTTTATTCTTCTTTTTATTAGGTATCCTATTACCGTCAGTTATATGGAAATTAAAAAACAAAGTTGTTGCATTTAGAGGCAGATATGTTGTCAATGTTGATTCAATCTTTTTTCTTCCATTAACTGCTCTATCAGAAGAATTGATTTGGCGGTTCTTTCTTCCGTTATTATTAATAACAAATTTTGTGGAATCTGCAGCAGTATCTTTCTGTATCAGTTCAATAGGATTTATCTTGCTGCATATACCAATAGGCGGTGTTAAGTCTATTGCTTATATGTCGCTTTTTACATTAATCACAGTTATATCATACTTAACATTCGGTATTCTAGCAGCAATAGCATTTCATATTTCACATAATCTGTTCATTCATTTTTTTCAACCTCTCAAAATAAAGAACTTCAAAACGAAGCCTCCCGTATTATCTGAAACTGATTGGTGAGGCTTTAATAAAGGTGGTAAACCCTGTGATAATACAAGAAAAGATGAAAGAGCTTAAAGAAAAAAGAGCTCTGGCTCAGTCATGGTTTTTGGATCCAGAAAAAAGAAAAATAAGTTCAAATTATGATAATCGAGAAACACCATTTACTCGATGTCTATCAGCTGAAACTTTGATTTCTTATTATCAACTAACATTCAAAAAAACACCTGCCTCTATTTTAGATATAGGATGTGGACAAGGGCAGATGCTTGAGTATGTATCTAAGCAATTACCTCTAGCTGATTTGACTGGAATTGATTCATCTGAAGAAGCCATACATTGTGCAAATAAATTGAATATAAAAGCTAATTTTATTTGTACAGATATCAAAAATTTTTCATCACATGCGAAAAGTTATGATGTAATTTTAATACATCTGTGTTTTGGGCTATTTGAAGATCCTTTAGCATTATTAGAACAGTTAATACCTTATTTATCAAATGAATCGATTATTTATATAGTTGATTTAAATCGAGATAGTATAGAAAGTGGATTGAGTTCAGTTCAGAACAAAGAAGAAGAGCTGTATTTATATGATCAATATCACGCCTCATTGACATTATCTGAGTTCGAGCAGTTACTCACCTATATGACCAAAACTAGAAAAGATATGATGTATAAGATTGGTACTTCTATAATTGGAGGATTTAGCCCATTTAGTATGGAATTTTTATCGTTAATAGGAAATGAAAATTTACAACAAACGTTAAGACAGGTTCCAGGTCAATATAGCAGTTCAGCACAGAAAGCGCCATTACTTTTACATGCATGGCTTATTAAACAGTCTGGATAAATAACGTCATATAAACATGGTTTTTTCTTTCGCGTGGAGGTTATCCGTTCACTGCTATACTCTTTTCTTCTATATGAATAACCATTCTGTGTCATACAAAATGTTTTTTCGAAATAGAAATGACTTAGTGTAGATGCTACTTTCTTTCATAGTGAGCTCTGTTCTTCGCTCACTGCTTACAGCTACATTATGACCAGCCCCTTCTGTTCAGAGTGGTTTCCATTCATATATAAAGGAAGAGAGAGGTATTAATCGTAGTGAACATGCTGTAGTAATCGATGAACGAGTACCTATTATAAGGAGGAACTTCATTTGCATAAAAAAATTGGATATGGTATAGTTTTTATGGAAATGCTAACGATTACCGAGACAAGAGTGGGGAAACCCGCTCTTTTGTATTGAACAGGCAATTTTTGTCTCGACATTATTCATCCGTTTTCTGCTCCCCCTGCTCACATAAAGCAGGGTTTTTATGCAGAATGATTGATAAGAGCGTTTATCGAAAGCACAAGGAGGAAGAGAATGAGCAAAAAAGTAGTGGATGTCGTAAGCGAAATGGTGCAGCCAATTTTAGATGGCTTACAGCTTGAACTCGTTGATGTTGAATTTGTCAAAGAGGGTCAAAACTGGTTCCTTCGCGTGTTTATTGACTCTGATAAAGGTGTCGATATCGAAGAGTGTGCCAAAGTGAGCGAAGCCTTGAGCGAAAAGCTTGATGAGGCAGATCCGATTAGCCAAAACTACTTTCTTGAAGTGTCCTCTCCTGGAGCGGAGCGCCCATTAAAGAAAAAAGCTGATTTTGAAAAAGCACTTGGAAAAAATGTTTTCATGAAAACATATGAACCAATTGATGGTGAAAAAGCATTTGAAGGTGAGCTTACAAGCTTTGATGGTGAGATTGCAACAGTGACAGTGAAGATCAAGACAAGAAAGAAAGAGATCAATATTCCATACGAAAAAATAGCTAACGCAAGATTAGCAGTTTCGTTCAATTAACCTTTTCATTGATATAAGGGGGAACCATAAAAATGAGTAGTGAGTTGTTAGATGCCCTGACTGTTCTTGAGAAAGAGAAGGGTATTAGTAAAGAAATTATAATTGAAGCGATAGAAGCTGCACTCATTTCTGCATATAAGCGTAATTTTAATCAAGCACAAAATGTTCGTGTTGATTTAAACCGCGAAACGGGAACGATTCGTGTGTTCGCAAGAAAAGATGTTGTAGATGAAGTGTATGATTCTCGCCTTGAAATCTCTGTAGATGATGCAGCCAATATTAACCCGAATTACATGGTGGGTGACGTCGTTGAGATTGAAGTCACACCAAAAGACTTCGGACGCATTGCAGCTCAGACAGCGAAACAAGTTGTGACGCAGCGAGTGAGAGAAGCAGAGCGTGGTGTGATCTACACTGAGTTCATCGACCGCGAGGAAGACATCATGACGGGAATCGTTCAGCGAATTGACAGTAAATTTATTTACGTGTCACTTGGCAAAATCGAAGCCCTTCTTCCTGTTAATGAACAAATGCCAAATGAAGAATACAAACCGCATGACCGCATTAAAGTGTTCATTACAAAAGTAGAAAAAACAACAAAAGGACCACAAATTTATGTGTCTAGAACACATCCAGGTCTTTTAAAGCGTTTATTTGAAATTGAAGTACCAGAAATTTATGATGGTACTGTAGAGCTTAAATCGGTTGCTAGAGAAGCTGGAGACCGTTCTAAAATATCTGTTCGTACAGATGATCCTGATGTTGATCCAGTTGGCTCCTGTGTTGGACCAAAAGGTCAGCGTGTACAAGCAATTGTCAATGAGCTAAAAGGCGAAAAAATTGACATTGTCCATTGGTCTAATGACCCGGTTGAATTTGTTGCCAATGCGCTGAGTCCATCAAAAGTACTTGATGTCATTGTGAATGAAGAAGACAAGGCGACAACAGTCATTGTCCCTGATTATCAGCTGTCATTAGCGATTGGTAAAAGAGGTCAAAATGCTCGTCTTGCAGCAAAGCTGACCAGCTGGAAAATTGACATTAAAAGCGAAACAGATGCAAGGGAACTCGGTATTTTCCCAAGAACTGAAGACTCTGAATCTCTTTTCTTAGAGGCTGAACCAGTAGCTGAGGAATCTGACGAATAAGAGGTGATATAAAAGGTGAAAAGCCGAAAAAAAATCCCGCTTAGAAAATGCGTCGTGACGGGAGAAATGAAACCAAAGAAAGAACTGATCCGTGTTGTTCGTTCGAAAGAAGGAGAAGTGTCTGTTGACGCTACCGGAAAAATGAACGGACGCGGAGCTTACCTTTCTCTCGATAAAGAAACCATTCTTGCGGCAAAGAACAAACGCAGTTTACAGCAGCAATTTCAGACACAGATTGACGAACACATATTTGAAGAATTACTAGAACTAGCTGAAAAGGTGAAAAAACCTAATGAATGAATCTGAATGGTATCCTTTGCTTGGTCTAGCAAATCGAGCTCGTAAAGTCGTGTCAGGAGAAGATCTGGTGATCAAAGAAATTAGACATGCGCGTGCCAAGCTGGTTCTTCTTGCAGCAGATGCCTCACCTAACACAGAAAAAAAGGTATCTGACAAATGCAAATTTTATAATGTTCCGGTTAGAAAAGTTGAAGACCGTTCCGTTCTCGGACGTTCTATTGGGAAAGAAGCTCGCGTAGTTGTCGCTGTCACTGACCAAGGCTTCGCTAAGAAGCTCATAAGCTTGCTCGATTAATTTATTTGGGGGTGAACGAATGGCTAAAGTGAGAGTATATGAATACGCAAAAGCCATAGATGTTTCAAGTAAAGATATTATAGCAGCGCTTAAGGATATGAATGTGGAAGTGAACAACCACATGGCGACGCTTGAAGACGACACTGTGAAAAAGCTAGACGCTATCTATAAAAAAGCCAAAGCAAAAGAGACAGCTAACGAGAAACCCGCAGAACAAAAAAAACAATCATCTAACAAAAACAATGATAGAAAGAAGAATGACGTGCAGAATAATCAATTTAATAAAAACAAAAAAAACAACAACCAAAATAAAAACAAAAATAAACGCGGTGGAAATAACAAACCGCAGCATCAGCAAGCTAGACCTGTGAAGCCTAAAAAAGAGCTTCCTGAAAAAATTGAATTTACAAATTCAATGACCGTCGGCCAGCTGGCTGATGAGCTTGGAAAAGAAACAGCTGAAATCATCAAAAAGCTGATGATGCTTGGTGTTATGGCAACGATCAACCAAGAACTTGACAAAGATACAGTTGAATTAATCGCTTCTGAATATGGTGTTCCAGTAGAGGAAGTCATTATTTTAGAAGAAACTGAACTTGAAAAGTATGAAGTTGAAGATAAAGAAGAAGATATGCAAGTACGCCCTCCAGTTGTAACGATCATGGGACACGTTGACCACGGGAAAACAACTCTTCTTGACAGCATTCGTAAGACAAAAGTCGTCGAAGGCGAAGCAGGTGGAATTACGCAGCATATCGGTGCATACCAAATCGAAGAAAACGGCAAAAAAATTACGTTCCTTGATACACCTGGACACGCAGCATTTACAACGATGCGTGCACGTGGTGCCGAAGTAACCGATACGACAATTCTGGTTGTTGCAGCAGATGATGGTGTCATGCCGCAAACAATTGAAGCGATTAACCATGCGAAAGCGGCAGAAGTGCCAATCATTGTCGCTGTCAATAAAATTGACAAACCAACAGCAAACCCTGACCGCGTGATGCAGGAATTAACTGAGCATGGTCTTGTACCAGAAGCTTGGGGCGGGGAAACGATCTTCGTGCCACTATCTGCAAAAACAGGTGAAGGCATTGACGAATTGATCGAAATGATCCTTCTTGTCAGCGAAGTAGCAGAATTGAAAGCCAACCCAAATCGTGCGGCAAAAGGGACTGTTATCGAGGCTGAGCTTGATAAAGGAAGAGGTTCTGTTGCAACCCTTCTTGTTCAAACAGGTACCCTTCAAGTAGGTGACCCAATCGTTGTCGGAAATACATTTGGCCGTGTACGTGCAATGGTCAATGATATCGGCCGCCGTGTGAAAACAGCAGGACCATCTACACCTGTTGAAATCACTGGTTTAAACGATGTACCGAATGCAGGGGATCAGTTCCTCGTATTCAAAGATGAAAAAACAGCTCGTCAAGTTGGTGAGGCGCGTGCTTCTAAACAGCTGGACGAACAGCGTTCAGACAAAGCAAAATTATCTCTAGACGACCTATTTGAGCAAATCAAACAAGGTGACGTAAAAGATATTAACTTGATCGTGAAAGCAGACGTGCAAGGCTCTGCTGAAGCATTAACGGCAGCTCTACAAAAAATTGAAGTCGAAGGCGTAAAAGTGAAAATCATCCATACGGGTGTTGGAGCGATTACAGAATCAGATATCATTTTAGCAAGTGCTTCTAATGCCATCGTGATCGGCTTTAACGTACGTCCTGATGGAAATGCGAAGAGCACAGCTGAGACTGAAAACGTTGATATTCGCTTGCACCGTATTATCTATAAAGTCATCGATGAAATTGAAGCAGCGATGAAAGGAATGCTTGACCCTGAATATGAAGAAAAAGTCATCGGTCAAGTTGAAGTTCGTCAAACGTTCAAAGTATCTAAAATCGGTACAATTGCGGGTGGCTATGTAACTGAAGGAACGATTACAAGAGATAGCGGAATCCGCTTAATCCGTGACGGCGTCGTTATTTTCGAAGGCGAAGTTGACGTATTAAAACGATTTAAAGATGATGTGAAAGAAGTTTCACAAGGCTATGAATGTGGTATTACCATTAAGAAATACAATGATATCCGTGAAGGTGATGTTATGGAATCATTCGTTATGCAAGAAATCGAAAGAAAATGATCGGTTATACCGAATGTGAGTGCATGATCTATGATGCATCCTCACTGAAGGAAAAACGTGCGGTTCTTCAGCGTATATTGACAAGAACGCGTCATAAATTCAATGTAACCATTGCTGAAATGGATTACCAGGATACATGGCAGCGTACATCAATTGGAATCGCCGTGATTTCCTCATCTCGGGTTCAAGTGGAAAAGGAACTTCAGCGTGTATTAAGCTTTATCGATTCTTTTCCAGAAATTGAACGAACGATCACGAAAACTGAGTGGTTTTAATTAGAGGTGATAAGATCATGAGTATGAGAGCAACCCGTGTGGGTGAGCAAATGAAAAAAGAATTGGGCGACATTCTAGGCAGAAAGCTAAAAGATCCAAGAATCGGCTTTTTGACTGTAACCGATGTCGAAGTATCCGGTGATTTGCAAATTGCCAAAGTCTACATTTCTGTTCTTGGCGACGAGAAGAAAAGAGAGGAAACCTTAAAAGGCCTTGCAAAGGCTAAAGGGTACATCCGCTCTGAAATTGGCAATCGAATTAGACTTCGCAAAACACCAGAACTGCATTTTGAATTCGATGAATCCGTGGATTACGGAAACCGGATTGAAAGCCTGATTGCTGAATTAAACACAAAAGATCACGAATAAGACGTTGAAATAAGGATAGGCGATGATCGTCTGTCCTTTTTCATCGTTTATGAAAGGAGAGAACGCAGATGATAAATGGTGTTCTTTTATTACATAAAGAAAGAGGTATGACCTCTCACGACTGTGTGTTTAAGGTAAGAAAAATTTTGCATACAAAAAAAGTAGGACATACAGGCACCCTCGACCCAGAGGTTTCAGGTGTTCTGCCTATTTGTATCGGAAGAGCAACGAAGATTGTAGAATACTTAACAGATAAATCGAAAACATATGATGCAGAAATCACGATTGGTTTTTCTACAACAACAGAAGACCAGACAGGTGAGATCGTAGAAGAAAAAAAAGTGGTAAAACCGATCTCAGAAAAAGACATTGATGCAGCGCTGAAGCAGTTTGAAGGAACCATTGAACAAATTCCTCCCATGTTTTCTGCTGTGAAAATTGGCGGGAAAAAGCTCTATGAATATGCTAGAGAAGGCATTGAAATTGAACGGCCAAGCCGTGAAATTACCATTCACCGTATCGAGCGGACTACACCTGTCACATATGAGGATGGCAGGGTGTCATTTAGATTCACCGTACTATGCTCAAAGGGAACATATGTGAGAACTTTAGCGGTTGATATCGGTAAGAAACTAGGGTTTCCAGCCCACATGTCACATCTCATTCGTACAGGATCTGGTGATTTTACACTTGATGAATGTATCACGCTGGATGAGCTGCGAGAGATAAGCGAGGAAGGAACTGTAGATGAGCACCTTGTCCCGATCGAGCGTGCGCTCAATCATTTGCCGAAATGGGAGATAAATGATACATTAGCAAGTAAAGTGGAAAACGGTGCAGTCCTGCCAATGCCTGATGAATTTGCTCATTTCGCAGAGGAGGATCGTGTCGCTGTATTTGCTCCTTCAGGTCGTTGTCTGGCGATATATATGAAGCACCCGACCAAACAGAACCTGATCAAGCCGGCGAAGATCTTATCTCAGGACAAGCAATCTTAAAGAAAAGGTGACATCTCGTGAAGACTATACATATTTCACACCCACATACATTGAATCAAAAGGATCAAGTCCCATCTGTCATGGCTTTAGGGTACTTTGACGGTGTTCACCTCGGGCATCAAAAAGTCATTGACGAAGCAAAAAGCATTGCGAAAAAAGAAGGATTGGCCTTAGCGGTCATGACATTCCATCCGCATCCTTCACATGTTTTGCAAAAGGCACGGGAACCAAAAGACTTAATTACACCGCTTGAGGATAAAATTGATTTTATCAAGCAGCTGGGCGCTGACTATTTATACATCGTACAATTCAGCGAGAGCTTTGCAGCTCTATCTCCTCAAGAGTTTGTGGATCAATATTTGGATGAATTGAATGTGAAGCACGCAGTAGCGGGGTTTGATTTTACGTTTGGCCGTTTTGGTGCAGGCACAATGGAAACGTTCGATGAATACGGAAAAGGGCGTATCACGGCAACTATTGTACCTAAGCTGTCCAATCAAGACCGAAAAGTCAGCTCTACTCTCATCCGTTCCGCATTAAAAAATGGGGATGTTGAATATGTGAGCGAGCTATTAGGAAAACCTTATCAGCTTCGCGGTATTGTCATCCATGGAGACAAACGCGGACGGACGATCGGTTTTCCGACAGCTAATGTCGGCTTATCAGCTGAATACATTATTCCGCCAACAGGGGTATATGCAGTAAGAGCAGAAGTGAAAGGCAAAGAATATGACGGCGTTTGCAACGTTGGCTATAAACCAACATTCTATGAAAAGCGTCCTGATCAGCCTGCCATTGAAGTAAATCTTTTTGATTTTAACGAAGAAATCTATGGCCAGCCGATTAAATTACAATGGTTCAAGCGCATTCGCAGTGAACGAAAATTTAACGGAATCCAGGAGCTGACGGCTCAAATCAGTCAAGATAAAGAAGAAGCGATTCAGTTTTTTCAAGATCAGCTCAAACAAACAAAAAAATCATAGAAAAACTGCTCTACCATTTGCAAATTCAGCATATTTTTAGTATGATTATTCCTGTAGCTTTAAAACCACTTACTTGGCAAACCGACTTCACCGACGGTTGCGAGGTAGATGGGGCTAACATGATTTGGAGGTGAAACAGGATGGCAATTACTCAAGAGCGTAAAACGCAATTAATTAATGAGTTCAAAACACACGAATCTGATACTGGATCTCCAGAAGTTCAGATCGCTGTCCTAACAGAATCAATTAACAACTTGAACGAGCATTTACGTACTCATAAGAAAGATCACCACTCACGTCGCGGTCTTTTGAAAATGGTAGGTAGACGTCGTAATCTTCTTACGTATCTACGTAATAAAGACGTAACTCGTTACCGTGAGTTAATTAACAAACTAGGCTTACGTCGATAATCGTAAAAAGCGGGAGGATTCCCGCTTTTTTATCGTATAATCACTAATATTTTATGGTTAAAATGTTGAAAGAATGGCAAAAACCCTTCTACATACAGCTTTCACATTGATATGTGAAAATCATTTTGTTCATAATAAGAACTAACTAAAACTTTACGATAAGAGAGGAGTTTATCTCAGAATGGGACAAGAGAAACATGTCTTCACCATAGACTGGGCTGGACGTCAACTGACTGTTGAAACTGGCCAGCTTGCAAAGCAAGCAAACGGAGCGGTCCTCGTACGCTACGGAGATACGGCTGTGCTTAGCTCAGCAACAGCTTCTAAAGAACCAAAACCACTTGATTTCTTCCCGCTCACTGTGAACTACGAAGAAAGACTATACGCAGTAGGTAAAATTCCTGGCGGCTTCATTAAAAGAGAAGGCCGCCCAAGTGAAAAGGCTATCCTTGCGAGCCGCTTAATTGACAGACCAATTCGTCCGCTGTTTGCAGATGGATTTAGAAACGAAGTACAAGTTATTAGCATCGTCATGAGTGTGGATCAAGATTGCTCATCTGAAATGGCTGCAATGTTTGGCTCATCTTTAGCTTTATGTGTGTCTGACATTCCATTTGAGGGACCAATCGCCGGCGTTACAGTAGGACGAGTGGATGGAAAGCTGATCATTAACCCAAATGTGGAGCAGCTTGAGCAAAGTGACATCAATCTTGTAGTTGCTGGAACAAAAGATGCGATCAACATGGTAGAAGCTGGTGCTGATGAAGTACCGGAAGAAACAATGCTTGAAGCGATCATGTACGGTCACCAAGAAATCAAACGCTTAATTGAATTCCAAGAAGAAATTGTGAAGGCAGTCGGTAAAGAAAAAATCGACATTCCTTTATATGAAGTAGATCAAACGTTAGCAGACGAAGTAAAAGCCCTTGCTGAAGCAGACCTGCTGAAAGCGATTCAAGTACATGAGAAGCATGCGCGTGAGGATGCAATCAGTGCTGTGAAAAAAGCTGTAGTCGAGAAGTTTGAAGCAGAAGAACGTGACGAAGCAACGATTAAACAAGCGAAAGATGTATTAAATAAGCTTGTCAAAAACGAAGTTCGCCGTCTGATCACTGAAGAGAAAGTACGTCCAGATGGACGCGGTGTAGATCAAATCCGTCCACTTTCTTCAGAAGTAGGACTCCTGCCAAGAACGCACGGTTCAGGCTTATTTACAAGAGGACAAACACAGGCGCTCAGTATTTGTACATTAGGTGCACTTGGCGATGTGCAAATTCTTGATGGTCTAGGTGTTGAAGAATCAAAACGCTTCATGCACCATTACAACTTCCCGCAATTCAGTGTTGGTGAGACAGGTCCAATGCGTGGTCCAGGCCGCCGTGAAATTGGACATGGCGCACTAGGTGAACGTGCACTAGAACCTGTGATTCCATCCGAAAAAGATTTCCCTTATACGGTTCGCCTTGTTTCAGAGGTATTAGAATCAAACGGGTCTACTTCACAAGCAAGTATTTGCGCAAGCACACTTGCGATGATGGATGCGGGTGTTCCAATTAAAGCACCAGTTGCAGGGATTGCAATGGGACTTGTGAAATCAGGGGAATATTACACAGTACTGACAGACATTCAAGGAATGGAAGATGCACTTGGAGATATGGACTTTAAAGTTGCAGGTACATCAAAAGGTGTCACAGCCCTTCAAATGGACATCAAAATCGATGGTCTATCAAAAGACATCTTAGAAGAGGCTCTTCAACAAGCAAAAAAAGGAAGAATGGAAATCCTAGACAGCATGTTGTCAACGATTCCTGCTTCTAGAGGAGAATTGTCTCGTTATGCACCAAAAATCTTAACGATGACAATCAATCCAGATAAAATTCGCGATGTTATTGGACCAAGCGGTAAACAAATCAATAAAATCATTGAAGATACCGGTGTAAAAATCGATATTGAACAAGATGGTACAATCTTTATTTCTTCTACAGAAGAAGATATGAACCAAAAAGCGAAGAAAATCATTGAAGATCTTGTGAGAGAAGTTGAAGTAGGACAGCTTTACCTAGGTAAAGTCAAACGCATTGAAAAATTCGGTGCCTTCCTTGAAATCTTCAGCGGAAAAGATGGGCTTGTTCATATTTCTGAGCTTGCGCTTGAGCGTGTGGGCAAAGTAGAAGATGTTGTGAAACTTGGCGATGAATTACTTGTCAAAGTCACTGAAATCGATAAACAAGGCCGTGTGAACCTTTCTCGGAAAGCTGTTTTACGTGAAGAAAAGGAAAAAGAAGAAAAGCAGTCTTAATGAGATCAAATAAAATGTGTTAGAAGCCAGGTATCCGTGCCAGGCTTCTTTCTTTTCTTGCGCTAACAATAGTTCTAGCTTGTTTCTCCCCATCATAATTTGTGGTAAAGGGGAGGGACAACCATTGAAAAAAACGTTACCATTCATTGTGTTTGTATTTTTACTGCTCGTGTCATATCAAACGATGAAGCAGCCGGCTGCTGTTACATATATTGAATCAATGAAAGAGCATGCCGAGGTAGCATCTGTTTCCAAAGATATTTTATATCAGGAGATTGAATCGAAGTCTTCTGACTATGAAGTAAAGGCGCAAAATGCTAAGATTGATAAAGTGTGGAAAAAGATACCTGGCTTAAATGGACAGACAGTTGATATCGATGCCTCTTATGAAAAAATGAAGAAACAGGGGTCATTCGATGAAAAGCTGCTTGTTTTGAATGAAACAAAACCATCTATTCATTTACATGAACTTGGTGCTGAGCCAATTTATAAAGGCCATCCAGATAAAAAAATGAATGCATTCCTCATCAACGTAGCTTGGGGTGACGAGCATTTAATCAACATGTTAAAGACGCTGGAAAAGCATCAAGTAAAGGCGACCTTTTTCTTAGAGGGCAAATGGGTGAAAAAAAGCACAGAGCTTGCTAAAAAAATCGTGGCAGATGGCCATGAAATTGGAAATCATTCATACAATCACCCAGATATGCGCACACTGACAAGAGAACGAGCATTAGAGCAGATAACGAAAACAAATCGCCAAATTGAAGAATCCCTTGGGAAGAAACCAAAATGGTTTGCGCCTCCAAGCGGCAGCTTTAAAGATGAAACAGTCAAGCTTGCCAAACAAGAAGGCATGGAAACCATTATGTGGACAGTAGACACCATCGACTGGCAAAAACCATCCCCGGCTGTTTTACAAAAGCGGGTGCTTGGGAAAATTCACAATGGGGCGATGATATTAATGCATCCAACAGATGCAACGGCGAAAAGTCTTGACGCACTTATCACTCAAATCAAGGAAAGAGGATATGAATTAGGGACGGTTTCTGACCTCCTAAGTGAAAAAAGACATCCGTGATGCGATCTGTTTGTTGAATAGGAGGAGCAAAACTTGGTCAAAACGTATACTTGCCAAAACGGAGTAAGAATTGTACTCGAAAACAATCCCACTGTAAGGTCTGTCGCAATTGGCGTCTGGATTGGAACAGGCTCTAGACATGAGACACCTGAAATTAATGGGATCTCACACTTTTTAGAGCATATGTTCTTTAAAGGGACAAAGACAAGATCTGCACGTGATATCGCAGAATCCTTTGACCGCATTGGTGGTCAGGTGAATGCCTTTACATCAAAAGAATACACTTGCTACTATGCAAAGGTGCTTGATTCACATGCTGGCTACGCCCTCGATGTATTAAGCGACATGTTCTTTCACTCTGCTTTTGATGAAGAAGAGCTGAAAAAAGAAAAAAATGTGGTGTACGAAGAAATTAAAATGTATGAGGATACACCTGATGACATCGTTCATGATTTATTAAGCAAAGCCATTTATGGTGAACATTCATTAGGATATCCGATTTTAGGAACAGAGGAAACACTTTCTACCTTTAACGGAGACTCACTTAGAAAATATATGGATGAGTTCTACACGCCGGACCGCGTCGTGATCTCTGTTGCAGGGAACGTAGATGACACCTTTATTCGTGAGGTTGAAAAGCTATTCGGCTCTTATGAAGGAAAAGGGAAAAAGCAGCCTGTCGAAGCTCCAGCATTTCATTATGACAAGCTCACACGCAAAAAGGAAACGGAACAAGCGCACCTATGCCTGGGCTTTAATGGCCTTCCAGCGGGAGATAAAGGCATCTATGACTTAATCGTCTTAAATAATGTTCTTGGCGGAAGCATGAGCAGCCGATTATTCCAAGATGTAAGAGAGGACAAAGGACTTGCTTATTCCGTCTTCAGCTATCACAGTTCGTTTGCAGATAATGGAATGCTGACGATTTATGGCGGAACTGGAGCGAAGCAGCTAAACCTGCTCTCTGAGACCATCTTACAAACATTAGACGTCTTAAAGCGTGAGGGAATCACGCAGAAAGAACTAGAGAACTCTAAAGAGCAAATGAAAGGCAACCTTATGCTCAGCCTTGAAAGCACAAACAGCAAGATGAGCAGAAACGGTAAAAATGAACTGCTCCTTGGTAAACATCGGACACTCGATGAAATTATTGACGAAATCAACCACGTCACATTAGACGGCGTGAATAATTTATCTAAACGCATCTTTACAGAAGATTATGCGCTCTCGCTTATTAGTCCAACGGGTGATGTACCTTCTGCTTAAACAAAAAAGGCATGTCTTTTAAAGAGATGCCTTTTTTTCATGCAAAAAAGATTAATCAGCTAACTTGTTTTGCAGCTGATGAACAATTTTATTGATTGTCGAAAAGTGTTCTGTTAGTAATTCCTCATCTGCAAATTGAATATCAAAAACCTCTTCTAATTCCAAAATGAGTGAAACTGCTTTAATCGAATCGAGACCGTGATTTGTTAATTCTTCATCTGCACCAATAGAAACCTTGCTGCTATCATCCAAAGAACGCAGAACCAAATCTTTTACTTGACTTGAAAGTGAAAGGACATCCGTCGTTTCTTTCATCTGCAACGCTCCCTTTTACAAATTTTCTATCATTTACATAAATTAACTATATTAGAATGGAAAAACATTGTAAAGCAGTTTCGACATAAATAGGAATTGTTGATCATTCTATTCAAATGAAATATTTGGTAGAGTGAGAAGAAAAGAGACTGGGAAGGATGAATCAATCCATGAATAAAACAGACCTTATGCAGCACATTCCCTTATTAAAAGAAGGGGTCAGCATAGACCAGATTGATAAAGGGTATTCTCGGGATGAAAAATGGGTCATGACTACGGTATCAGGTGAAAAATATGTCCTTCGATTCACAGATCAAGACCAGTATGACAAAATAAAGACGCAGTTTGAACTGCTATATGAATTAAGACGTCACGGTGTTCAGTGTGCTGATCCAGTGGACATCGGTGTTCTAGAAGCAAAACAGCAAGTGTACTATATTTTATCGTTTATAGAAGGCCAGGAAGCAAAAGAAATCATGAGTCAGTTAACTGAAGAAAAGCAGTATGCTCTCGGGGTAAGTGCAGGTCAAGATTTACGAAATATGCATAAATATCCGGCACCATCACACATCGAACCTTGGGAAGATCGTGTCATGAAAAAGCATCATCGATATTTAACGGCTTATCGGGAAAGCGGTATCTCCCTTGAAGGGGATGAAAAAGTGGCTCAGTTTATTGCAAAGCACATAGATATTGTGAAAGGCAGGCCTAATCAATTTCAGCACGATGATTTTCATTTAGGGAACATTATAGTAAACAATAATAAATATGCAGGTGTTATTGATTTTAACAATTTTGATTGGGGAGATCCCATTCACGATTTTTATAAAGTAGCTCTTTTCAGCAGAGAAACTAGTGAAGCCTTTTCGGCTGGTCAAATCAATGGATATTTTGATGGGAACATTCCAGATGACTTTTGGCTGCTTTACTCTGTTTATGTCGCAATGAGTATCTTTTCATCGATTATGTGGGTCATTAAATTCGATCCGGGTCAAATGGATGAGATGATTGAAAGACTAGAAAATGTGCTAAAAGATCATCATTATTTTAATGAAATAGAGCCTGAGTGGTATACGCGTATCACTAGATAACAGTGAAATATAGGACGATTAGGCAGTGATGGAAGTCACTGTCTTTTTTGTTATAATGATACAAATTACACATTGTCATGACTAAAAACATTTTATATAATCCAAACAAGGATCGAAAAAGATGTAAAAAAATTCCGTTTTTTGTTGAAAAAGAGCAAAAGGCTGGTGATGGATTGAAACAAATCGACAAGGGTTCAAAGCAGTTATGGCGTGTTTATTTATGGACACTTTCATTCTTAAAGCCTTATACAGGTAAAGTGATTCTAGTTATTATGAGTGGTTTCGTTATTACTTTGAGTGAGCTCATAATACCTAAATTTATTCAATATTTTATTGAGACCATTTTGCCAGCAAAAGACTTTTCAAAAATGAATGGTTTATTGTTAGGACTGACTGGCTTAATTGTACTTGGCATTATACTGACCGCCGCACGAAATTTATGGCAAAGAAAATTAATTGAACAAGCCTCAAGAGATTCACAATTTGCTGCCTTCCAGCAAATTCGTCAACTTGGTTTCTCATACTACGAACAACATTCTGTTAGTGAAACACTCTCCTTTGTTAACACACAGACACGAGCTGTACAAGAAATTTACAGACGATACTTCCCACAATTTATCAATCAGACATTATTTATCGCCATCTCACTTTACTTTATGATAAACATTTCTATTTTTCTCACACTCATCATCATTCCAAGTTTTATTCTCTACTATGTCTTTGGACCATGGCTTGAAAAAAAGGCAACAATCTACGGTAGACAAAGTGCAGAAGGTTTTCGCACGCTACAAACAAAATTATACGAAAGTCTTGCTTCGATGGAAGAGCTTAGAATTTTAGGCTATATGAAATGGGATATGGAACGAATTCAACGACTGCATGAAAAAGTGCGCCAAGATCATGAGAAAAATGTGTTTTTCGCCTATTTACGAGGAAGCAATCGCAGGCTGACTTATTATATTGGCGCTATTGCCACTTTTGGTATTGGTATCCACCTTGTAAAGACTGGACAGCTGACGACAGGTGGTTTTGTAGCATATATCCTATATTATTTTTCAGCGATGCATATGCTTACTTCCATTGTCACACTTTTAACAGAACAACGGATATTAACCTTTCAAATTGAGCCTTTATATCATTTTATGAAAAAAACACCTGATATTAGAGAGCCTCAGCAGCCGGTGCACCTTGATCATGTAGAAGGCGATATCGAGTTTCATGACGTCAGTTTTCATTATCCAAATCATCCTCCTTTATTAAAAGGGATGAATCTACATATTCGGAAGGGTGAAAAAGTAGCGCTTGTCGGTACGAGCGGCGGAGGGAAAACATCACTTCTTAAGCTAATGGGACGCTTTTATGATCCCTCAGCTGGGATGATTACACTGAATGGGGTAGATTTGCGCCATTTACCTACTAGTCAAATAAGAGGTGCGATGGGATTTGTTTTTCAAGAAACGTTCTTATTCAATATGAGTGTAAAGGACAATATTCGTTTTGGAGATACAAGTCTTTCAGATCAACAGATCATTGAAGCCGCAAAAAAAGCAGACTGTGATTCATTTATAAAAGAATTAGAAGATGGATACGACACCATACTCGGGGAAAGGGGATTAAAACTTTCCGGCGGGCAAAAACAAAAAATAGCGATTGCCAGGCTATTTGCTAAAAATCCAAGTGTTGTATTACTCGACGAAGCCACAGCATCTCTTGACAATGTCAGTGAGCAAAAAGTCCAGCAGGCATTACACCAAACATTTAAGGATTCTACTGTCATTGCAGTTGCACACCGTTTATCAACAGTCAGACATTTTGACAGAATTATTTTTATAAAAGATGGTTGTGTGTTAGAGACTGGATCTTTTTATGAATTGATGAGGAAAAAGGGGCATTTTTACCAATTAGCGTCTGACCGCTCAGAAAAGGAGGCAGGTGTAACATGAGAAAAAATTGGCTGTTTCTTTTAATCACAAGGCAAAAATGGATGCTCCTCCTTGCTCTTTTACTCGTTTTGATTGAAGCAGCAGCTAATTTAGCCATGATAGGACTGCAAAAGTGGCTCATTGATGATGTTCTTTTGCATAGTGGTATCAGTCCACATTTTTCCCAGATCTTGATGCTGTTTGCCATTATATTTCTTGTGTATGTTGTGATGTTTGTGGCGAGTCCGTATGTGATGCATAAAAACTATCTGACCATCCACCATTCATTGCAGAAAATGATGCTAGATCAGCTTCAGCAAGTATCCATGAGATCATATAAAACTCACCCAGTTAGTTTTTATTTACACAAGCTTAATCAAGATGTAAAGACAGTTGCTGTCACGGCTGCTTTACATATACCGAAAATTGTCCAAACGATTTTTATGGCCGTTGTTTTATCTATCGTTTTACTATCTGTGAGTTATGTCTTATTTTTCTTGCTTCTCTTTGCAAGCACTTGTTATTTCATTATCGGTAAAAAAATGGCGAAAACGGCAACAAACATAGCAAAAGATGTGCAGGAGAGAAAATCAGACCTATTCGTGCATGTAGAAGAGGGAATTTCTTCCACGAGGGAAGTTGTCGCATTTGATCGACGCAAGTGGGAAATCGGTTTGTATGAAAAGCTATTTAACAAAATGATGGATCGTGTCATGAAAGAAGGTAAGTTTCAAAACAAGCTTCTTTTTTTAACAGAGCCATTGAAATGGTTTGGGATACTATCAGTTCTAGTGTTTGGCACATATCAAGTAGCAGCAGGAAATATGTCCATCGGTTTATTTGTCGTCATTTACCAATATGCATCTCAATTAATGAAGAGTTATCAAGAGTTATTCCAGTATATATTTGAATTTTTCCAGCAGCGTGCATCTGTTCATCGAATCGCAGAAGTGCTGCAAATGGAAAACGAAGAAAAAGGAACAAAACGAATAGATGCTGTAGAAGACGTGATGTTTGAAGATGTTTGCTTTTCTTATGAACAAACCTCTAAAGGCGCTTTAGACGGCTTGAATCTTCATATTCCAAAGGGAAAGAAAGTGGCGATTGTTGGAGCGAGCGGCAGCGGGAAATCGACAATCTCAAAGCTCACACTTGGACTTTACCAGCCAGATAGCGGGGGAATTTTAGTGAATGGGATTGATCTATCAGAGATAAATCCATCTCATTTATTAAGGCGAATAGCCGTTGTTCCGCAAGAACCTTATTTTTTCCCAGACACTATACGCCTGAATTTAATCATGGGATTAAATGATGTGAGCGAGGAACAACTTGAACAGGCTTGTGAAGTTGCACAAATTCTCTCCTTCATCAAAGGGCTTGAAAAAGGTTTTGATACAGTCATTGGAGAGAGGGGGATTTCCCTATCAGGAGGACAAAGACAGCGTTTAGCTATCGCCAGAGCACTTTTAAAACAGGCTGATTTACTTATATTAGATGAGGCGACCTCCGCGCTAGATCGGCAGACAGAAAGGAAGGTTCAACAAGGGATAGATGATGCCAAAGGGGGCGGCACCTTGCTTGTTATTGCACACAGATTATCGACCATACAAAATGCAGATATGATCTATGTACTTGAAGGCGGTGCTGTTCAAAGCTGCGGTACTCATGAGGAGCTGATGGAAGCCTCCTCGCTTTACCGCTCTTTATTTATGGCACAGGTGATTACAGCGTCTTAGTCAGTTTGTTTTTAACCAAAGTGAAGAGTCGATCTAAGGTGCGGAAGTGGTCGGGATGTAATTCTTCGTCTTCAAAGGCAATATGAAAGGTGTCCTCTAATGAAATAACAAAAGAGACGATTTGGACAGAATTTAATCCTAAAGCTTTTAAACTATCATCCCGGCCTGGCTGCTCATTGAGAGACAACTTATTCATGACAAGCTGGACGATTTTTTCTTCAACTTCAGTTAGTGTCAATTCATTCATGCCGCGGCTCCTTTCTAAGAGATTGATATATGTTACATTTTGGTTGATGAAGGAAAAAAATGCAATTGTTTTTATAAATCTATCATAAGGGGTGGCATCCATTGTCATATGTAAGCTATCAAAAAAATGATGTTCGTGTCGTATTAGGTGCAGATGAATCAGTTCAGAATTTAGTTATAAGTAAAGTGCATCCCTATATTGATTGCAGCAAAATAACAGAAAAACATGAAGGTGACGTTTGGACGATTTTCACCAGTAAATATGCACAAGAAATTCAAAAAGAAATACCACTTGAAGAAGTCTTTTACGAAACGAAGATGGAGCCCCGCTGCCGCTACCTATATGACGGAGAGAAAAAAGTCATTGTCATAGATGAACCAAAAGATGTCAGATGGGCAGCCCAGCATGCACTCCGGTTAATAAGAGTTTTGCTTCGCCTTTTGTGTTATCAGGATGGACTCATCTATTTGCATGGGGGCATGATGGAGTTGAATCAAAATGGAATTGTCCTAGTAGGCGGATCAAGGGCAGGGAAAACGTCCACCATCTTATCCTTATTATCATTAACCGATGCCCGGTATATCACAAACGATGATATCGGTGTTTCATATACGAACACCGAGTACACAGGAACTGGCTGGCCGAGGTCTATGAGTATTCGGAAAGATTCGTTTGAAGCCATTGAAAAGCTTGGTACCCCATACAGACTCCAAACATCGAGTCATCCATTTAACGAGGATGATAAAAGCTATCATTTTGTATATCCAGAGGAGTTAGAAAAATGGTTTTCACGTGAAGTCAAAACAATGGGGAAAATCGATGTGATTGTGTTTCCTGAATTTTTACCTCACGGGCAAACTGGTGCAGAACTATCTAAAATGACTCCGCATGAAGCAGCGAAACGTCTGAACGAGCATGCAGTCATTAATCCTGGAAGACATAATGAATTCTTATTACCGTTTTTCACATTGCCGACACCCGAAGAGCTAGAACCATTTCTTAACGCACTAGCGGAAAAGGTGCCTTGTTATTCATTAAAGCAGGCATTTACTTCTTTAGAGAAAGGTACTGTCCTCATTCAAGAGCTTCTTGAACAATCCGACATTGTCGTGTAAGACTTTTTGGAGGTGAGTTATGGTTGAGCAGGAGTACAAATATTTGTTGTCACAAGCAGATTTTCAGCACATATATGACATGTTCATACAAAGTCATACCCCTACTTATGTACTTAATTTCAATTACTATTACGACACACCAGATTTTTTATTAAAACGATTTGGCTATACCGTACGTATCCGTCAAATCAGCGGCAAACTAACACTTGAAATCAAACGCCCCAGTCAAACGTCTGGCTATAAAAGAGTAAGAGAAGAGACGTCATTACCTATTGAGGAGCTACCGCAAAAACTAGATATACAGAACATCATGACGTCTTTACCGATAACAATCACTCAACAGCCAGAATTGTTAGGACTATTAGTCACTGAACGAACAACCTTTTACATTGAGAAAGGCATCAAAGTGGATTTGGATCAAAGCAGCTATCTTGGCATTACAGATTATGAACTGGAAATTGAATATGACAGTGAAAAAGCATATGAGGCAGAACAATTGTTTCATACACTAACTGATGATTTGGACATGCCAGTCAATCGAAAAGGAAAGCGCTCTCGATTTATCACTAGATATCAATCGTTTTACGGGAAGGAGTAGTCAAACATGCAGTCTGTTTTGGATCAATCCACTCTCTCAAACGAGCAGAGGCTGTTATTACTTAGCTCACGTATTCAATTGAATGAACAAGAAGAAGAGTCTATTAGAGCTCTATTGAAAGATGGCATCGATATGCCTAAATTAATTGGACTGGCATCAAGACATAAGGTACTTCAGCTGATGACACCTCATTTAATTCGCCTTGATGATGAAAAGAGCATGACGACAACATACAAATTTTTGCTTCACTATCACTATATAGGGAATCGGCAAAAAAATGTGGAGAGATTCAAAGAATTCAAGCGTCTGTTACAAACATTCCGAAATGCAAAGCTGAAAGCGGTCCCCCTTAAAGGCGCCATTTTAACCCCGCTTGTGTACAAAGATTATGGACTGCGAATGATGTCAGACCTTGATTTCTTAATTCATCCAGATGACCGGAAAAGTGCCTCATCATTGCTCAAGAAAGAAGGGTTTATCATCGGGAAATATGACTGGGCAGCCGATCAGGAAATACCGATTGAAAGAGAAGAAGAAATGATGTGGAGAATGAATGCCGGGAATCTTTATTCACATATTAAACGAAGCGGAGAAGATTTTCTAAAGGTACACCGAGTCGATTTCTCTTATGATGTTGAGCTGAAAAAAAACTACGAAGCAACAAATGCTTTGCTGGATGCTGCTGAAGAAAAATCCTTCTTTCAAACAGATGTCTATTTGCTTCAGCCGTTAGATTTTCTTATCCATCTTGCCTTTCATCTATATAAGGAGGCAACAAACGTACAGTATGTCTACTTACATGCAGATCTTAATTTGATTAAGTTTTGTGATGTAAGGGAGTACGTCATGTTTGCTGAAGAGCAAAATCAGCTTGATTGGCACGCTTTGCAAGAAAGAGCGAAGGAATTAGGGGCCGAGAAAGCACTTTTTTACACGTTTACGTTTTTAGATTTATTGTATCAAACGAACTATATTGACCAATTGAAGCAGCTAGACATGAGTGACCAATCATTTTTAGAAGCCTATGGAGAGAATGATTTCGGTTCTTTGAAAATATGGAAAAAATCTTTTGTTGAACGCTTTTTCAGCTTGGATAATCGCGATGAGCTTGAAGAGGAACCAGCGATACAGCTATTTCCTGAAAGGCAATAGCAAATTGAAGAGGAGGATTCGATATGGATATAAAAGCGTTTTTTGAAAAGCCGAAGAACGATTTTCCTTATGAAAAATCATTTGTGTTTGCAGGTATTCATTTTCATATTCTATCAATGGAATTGCAGGCGATTGAAGATATTGAACATTATATCCCAAAAGAATTGGATCGCCGTGAGGGAGATATCCCTTCACAGATTGAGATACGGTTTATCATTGATCCGGAGCTTGAACAGTCTGTTCGCAGTGCTTGCTTTCAAAAGGGTGAAACCATTACAGCAAAAAGGAAGTTTACCTACAAACGATTAAAATTAGACGATCAAGTATTATTTGCCTCACATGAAGGTGACGAACCGCACAGTGTGGCGGTCAATAAAGGGCGTTATGCTGTGATTGGAAAAAACAATAATGAGTCTGCGATACGCTGTCCACTGCGGATCGTTCGAGAAATTGCCCTTAGAACATTAGAAAATCAAGGTGGCTGTTTTACGCACGCAGCAGCTGTCTCTTTTGAAGATGGCCAAAAAGGAGCGCTCATTATCGGCGATAAAGGTGCTGGGAAGTCAACTACTATGTGGCAGTTTTTGCATTATGGAGGAGCAGATTTTATCACAAACGATCGTTCCATTTCAGTGCTTGAAGATCAGGAACTTACTGTGTATGGATGGCCGATGTGTTTGGCGCTTGGAGTAGGAACTGTCCAAGCCACAACAAATATACAGGAACTGAAAAACAAAAAATTCAGCCGGTCTCAAGATAAAAGAATATGGGATGAAACCATATCAACAGAGGAAGAGGCAAAAGAAAAATGGGCGAGCGGCTGTAAGTTTGAAATTACACCAAAAGAAGCTGCTGAAATGACAGGAACAACGATTAGAAGCTCTACGAAAGTAGATATGGTGATTTTCCCCTCACTCAAAATAGGTTCTGGTGAGATTAGGCTTGTGCCAGTAAAAAGAGATGATCAAAGAGCAAAAGACATTATGGCAGCAAATATAAGAGAACCAGAAGATCCCGACTATTTAAAAGGCTGGCTCGGACTTCGGCATGTGTCAGATACCTTTCTGGAGCAAAAGGCATCTGAGCTTATCCATCACTTGTTTAACATGCCATGCTTTTATTTAGAGGGTGATCCGCGTCACCTGCAAGAAGCAATTCCAGATCTGTTAAACAAAAAAGTCAGTTCGATTTAAAGAGACGATTGTCTAAACATTCGTTTGAGCCGGTCTTCACGTTTTTTCATTTGCTCGTGATCTGCTGGCAGCAAAATTTGAAAGAGCATTTCGGCAATTGGCCGTGCGAGCCTTTCGTCAGAGTTCATTAGAATGCAAACACCTAATTTTCTCTTTGGAATGAATCCAATATAGGAGGTGAACCCTTTAATTTCTCCGCTATGTTCAGCCAAGGTGAATCCGTTAAAAGGTCTCAAAAACCATGAAAGACCAACACCTCTGCTGAAATCTTCTTCAACCATAACGGGGCTTTGCATTTCTTTTAGTGAATGCTGTTGAAGCAGGCTGTTTGCACCGAATTGATCTTGAATGAATTGAATCAGATCATCTGCTGTGGAGATTAGTCCGCTTGAACCGTCCTCCCAAGATGGTGTTTCAGCACTTGGATAGGATACGCCGGACAGGCCTGAGGAAGAAGCTGTATACCCTTTAGCTGTGGATGCTGTTTCAATAAATCCAGTTTGCCTCAAATCGAGCGGTTTTAGTATATGGGTGTGCACTAATTCTCTATATGGCTGATGACTCACCTTTTCTAGCACTTTACTTAATATAGAGTAGCCAAGACTAGAATAATTGATGATAGACCAAGGCGGTGTGAAAATAGTGAGTATTTCAATACACTGAGCTAGAGTCATATCTCGTAAATGATTGGCTTTGTCGAGTGCTTTGGGCAGGCCTGAGATATGAGAGGCAATCATTCGGAAAGTGAGTGGAATTGGTTCAGACAAGTGACTTTTTATGAAAGAAAGTAGTGGTTCGTAAGTATGAATGGGTGCATCGAGTTGAATAGATCCTTCCTCTCGCAATTTCATCATAACCATTGCAGTAAAAGGCTTAGTCACAGAACCAATTCGAAAGGTTGTGTCTTTTGTAACAGGGGTGCCGCTTTCAATATCAGCGAGACCCTCATGCCACGACCAAATGTGCTCATCTTCATGAGAAATACAAATGGAACAGCCGGGAATTTGATGTTGTTCTAATAATTTCCTTATATCGGTGGTTGTATCTTGCAGACGCTGCACGATCGATTCATTGATCAAAATAGACACCTCTTTCATACAGAATATATATATATTACCAAATGTTTCATGTTGTTTTAAGATGAATGATTAATATTTTTATATTTTAAAAGAGAGCGGGCGATAGATAATGAAAACAATTCAAAAAACCATTCTTGATATTTTAAAAGGTGATGGACAAGATATCGAACAAATTCCATATGAGCTTGTGGAACGTAAAGGTGTAGGACATCCAGATACGATGTGTGACGCTATAGCAGAAAGAGCTTCTCAATACTATTCTCAATATTGCATGGAGCATTTCGGCAGAGTGGCACACCACTGGTTTGACAAAGTCATGCTTCTTGGCGGAGATGCTGATGTTTCGTATGGGAAAGGGACAATGGTCAAACCGTATCAAGTTGTATTTGCTGGAAAAGGCGCATACGCATACGGCGATGAGTCCATTCCTCTTAAAAAGATTCTCTTCGATGCGGCAAAGGATGTGTTATCAGAGGTGACAACAGGATTTGATCCTGAAGAACATCTCGTCATTGACTGCCGAATCGTTGATCATCAGGGGGCAGGCCGCAAAAATTCACGATATCGTCCGATGGTTGAAACGGACATGATTGAAATCGGTGATCCAAAGCTTGTGTCAAACGACTGTAACTTACTGCATGCTCATGCCCCGTTAAGCCGTCTTGAGAAACTGGTTCTTTATACAGAGCGTTATGTGAATGGACCAGAATTTAAAAAGGTCAATCCAGATACCGGATGGGATGTAAAAATATTTGGAAGCAGACGTCATGAAGATTTTAAACTCATAGTGAACATGCCATTTCTAGCTAAAGATATTCATAGTCTTGAGGAGTATTTTGCCCGCAAAAAAGAATGCCAAGATCAAATCGCTCGCTATATCCATGAAACGTTAGGCCTCACGCCTGATCTCATGCTGAACGCTACAGATCGCAATGGCCGTCCGTACTTAACAGCGCTAGGTTCTGTAGCAGATACCGGCGATGTAGGAGTTGTTGGAAGAGGAAATCGATTAAATGGACTGATCACCCCAATGCGGTCTATGAGTATTGAAGCGCCGGCTGGGAAAAACCCGCTTGATCATACAGGAAAATTATATGGGGTGCTCGCACAACGGCTGGCAGATCAAATTTTTGAGACCATTCAAAAGCCAACAGAAGTGCATATCTTTACTTCAAAAGAGGCACCGCTCCACAACCCGGATGAAATTTCCGTTCGTATTCAGCAGTGGGATGGAAATGAAGTGGATAGAAAAAGAATTGAAGACCTCGTCATGAATGCGGTTCATTCAATGGGCGATGTGACAACAGATTTAATTTTTAAAGGCGTGACAATGTGGTAAAAAGGATGAAAAAAAGAGTCATTGATGCCGTTCATGCATGTATTCATACAAAAGAACCTATGGCAGTGACCATTCATCCATATGAAATTGAAAAACAACAACAATTGAACCAGCACCATCTTCTGTTGATGCTAAAGCCTGAATTAACAAGCATCAATAAAGGTGTACAGCTTGATCTAATACTAGAGGAACTTCTCCACCGATTAGATGATCGTGAGGTAGAAATAGGAGCCGTGCGCGTTATATCATCCTTATATTTGAAAGAAAAGAAAATCATTGAAAATCAATATGGGATGCTAAATAAAATTTCTAAAAACGGTCTGAGTGAAGTGTCAGATGCAGCAAAAAAGATGCTGGCTTTGAAATACCCAGAGTTTAAAAAGAAGGAACATTTCATATATGGAGGCCATCAATTTTTACAAAAGTACAAAGAGCTCACTCCATATGGTTTAGAGCTTTTAACCCGAAACGTCAAGGTAGACAAGTTGGGTGCGGGCACATACGCCATAGAGGCCGAGGTGGATGGAGAAAAAATGCTTCTGCTCAATTCGTTCCACCCTTGTCAAATCGAGTGGTTCACTGCACCTGCAAAGTCTATTATCGTCATTGAATGTTTTTCAAAGCAGCCAATGAGGATGTTGAGAGAAGATTTCATCGGTGCAACGGACCCTAAAGAGGCTAAAGCGGGTTCTTTTAAACACATGCTGCTGTCGGAGCAAAAACGGTTTGGTTTATCTAACGTGTGTACTCGGTTTAATGGCATTCACCTATCACCGGGTCCTGTAGAAGCAATGGCGGGAATGATTCACTATTTTAGTACACCTGATACAAGACTGACTCCCGCGCATACACTTTTTGGCCAGCTGTTAAAGAAAAATGGCTTTTCGGCGGAAGTATTAGATCTATTATGTAAAGATGTATCCATTCATTCAAGCGAAACGCCCGTATTTGAATTAACAGAAAACCTAAATTGGGATGAAGCACTTGATCTGCTAGTAAAAGTGAGAAACGACATTCAAAAGCATCAACGTGTTCTGTAACGGAGGGAACAACTTGAATAATAACGGAGCTAGCCAGCGAATTTGGATTGTCGGTCCGCCTGGATCTGGAAAAACAACCCTTGCACATCAATTGAAGCAGGAGTTAACGTTACCTCACTATGAACTCGATGCCCTATTCTGGCAAGCGAATTGGAAAAAAACAGATAAGACGGTGTTTATCGATAGTGTCCATGAAATTGTCAAAGAAAAGAAATGGGTCGTTGATGGTCAATATTCATCTGTTCATCACATATTGGCTGAATATGCTGATACGATCATTTGGCTTGATGTCAAGAGAAGACAGACATTCCCCCGCCTCATGAAAAGGACATTCAAACGGCTCATCACAAGGGAGAAACTTTGGAATGGAAATAAGGAGCGAATGGGTAACGCGCTCCAATTTTTCTCATATGCCTTTCAAGTCTATCCAGAGGTGATTCATCAAAACGAAAAGCTTTTTCACAAATTAAAAGAACAATCTCATGTGAAATGCTTGCGCATAGACAAACGGGACGATGCAGACCAGGTGCTAATGAAAATCAAAAACCTTGAGAAAAAGGGGTGAGGACATGACGACATTAGATGATGCTAATAATGTCCTGAAATATTGGTTTTCGGAACAGCCGATTCGTTTAACACCTTTAAACGGGAGAAGCCCTAATGAAGGATGGCTTGTCGAAACGATCAAAAACCGTTTTGTCTTAAAAAAATGTGCGAGAAATCATGATGCGGAGTGGCTTCAATATTTAGAGGAATTAACAGATGCTCTGCTTGATCATGGCTTCCCGATTCAACCTATGATGGAGGCAGAAGACCGTCGTAAGACCATTTTATTCAAAGAACACTTTTGGCAGCTGCGGCCCTATTTCGAAGGAAGACCATATGAAATGGGCAATCGTTCAGATGAACAAGAAGCCATCCGGGTATTAAAACAGCTCCATTCATTGAAGAACTTACCGAAAGGACCTGTGAATCCAAACTGCGAATTGAAGAACTGGATTACTTCTCCGGACGAAACGCTCGGCAAGACGGCTTACTCCCTAAAAAAGGTAGTTTCTTCTAAAAAGGCTGCTGCTTTGCTCAAAGTATATGAACGGGAACTAATGAATATCATCACGCTGCTAAACCCTAGTATATATGAAGCATTACCTCATGCTGTTACACATGGTGACTTTCATTCTGGCAACCTGTTAATTCGTAACAAAAAGCTTGCCATGGTTCTTGACTTTGATACAGCAGGCTATAGACCGCGAGTATATGATGCAGCCATATCTGCTTTTTTGTTAACGAGAATCAAGAGAGGAACGTTTCAACTAGATATTGTGAAAACGATTCAATTTTTAAAGGCATATGCAGATGACTTATCCCAATATGAATGGCGTTCTATATCTGCTTTTATCAGACTTTTATATATTCCAACAGAGCGGTATTTAACACTGCTGCATACCTTTACACCTCACTTACTAAACTGGTATATTGATTGGTCTTTCGAAGCACTAGAATCTGCATCCAACCAGCTGAAGGAAGATTGGTATCTCCAAAAGGAGATGAGAATATGAAGGTCGCTGTTGTCACTGGCGGAAATAGGGGCATAGGTAAAGAAGTATGCAAACAGCTTGCGCAGTGTGGAATGCTTGTTATTTTAACTGCACGGCAGCTTGAAAGTGCCAAAATCGCTGCGTCTGAAATGACTGAGCATGTTGTGCCATTTCAGCTGGATGTAACAAATGAAGAATCGGTTGAACGCTTTTCGATATTTATGAAAGATTCGTTCGGGAGAGTGGATGTGCTCATTAATAATGCGGGTGTCTTTCATGACAACATAAAGGATCACACATTTCCATCCTTTCTAGATCTTCCTGTATCGACACTCCAAGAAACGATGAATGTGAATGTGTATGGTGCAGTCAGAATGACCAAGGCCGTTTTCCCTTACATGAAAGAGGCTGGATATGGACGGATTGTCAATGTATCTAGCGGTATGGGAAGGCTCTCTGCTATCTACGCTTCAGGCGATATCAGGCGTGACGGAAAAAGCGGCCCTTACTACCGGATGTCAAAAGCGGCGCTGCATGTTCTCACAAAAGTCACAGCTTTAGAGGGGGCACCCTATTCTATCCTTGCGAATGCGGTGTGTCCTGGCTGGGTACAAACGGACATGGGGACATCTGAGGCTGTTAAAACCATACAGGAAGGTGCATCAGGAATCGTGTGGGCGGCACAGCTGCCCCGAGATGGACCAACAGGAGAATTGTTGAGAGACGGGCAAAGACTTCAGTGGTAAGAGGAGGCAGCTACATGAGAGGTATGAAAGGAAAGACGGTTATTGTGACAGGCGGAGCTCAGGGGATTGGATATGCGGTCGCAGAACGAGCCGCACAAGAAGGTGCACAAGTCGCCATTGCTGATCACCATGTAGATTACGGAATTGCAGCAGAAAAACAGCTCAAAGAAAATGGATATGATGTTTTGTTTATAGAGGCTGATATTGCTGATGAAGCATCAATTGTTTCAATGATCGAAAAAACAGCCAATCATTTTGGGAAAATTGATATGCTGGTGAATTGTGCAGCCGTGTTTATCATGCGGGGTCTTGAAGCAACCGTTGAAGAATGGCGGCGCATCATGGATTTGAATATTATGGGACAAGCGCTTTGTGTCAAACATACTGCGCATTACATGGAGAAAATAGGAAAAGGATCGATTGTAAATATTGCCTCCATTTCAGGCCACATTGCCCAGCCGAAATATTTAACATATAACGCGACAAAAGCAGCTGTTGTCAATATGACGCGGTGCATGGCAATGGATTTGGCGGATGCGGGTATTCGTGTAAACGCAGTGAATCCAGGCACGGTATGGAACAAAAATAACGAGCGGTTCCATTTAGAAGAGCTTGGTTTGACAAGAGAGCAAGCAAATCAGCATCCTGATATTGGCGGGATGCACATGTTGAAACGAACCGCTGATCCAGAAGAGATCGCATCTGCTGTCATCTTCCTTCTTTCAGATGAAGCGAGCTTTATTACAGGAGAAAATTTGATGGTTGACGGCGGCTATACTGCCATGTAGAGGAGTAAAAATTGCATGAAATTTGATCTGCACACACATCATCAACGCTGTGGTCATGCGGAAGGGAACATCAGAGAATATATCGATGAGGCTGTCAAATTAGGTCTGGATTTTATTGGAATATCAGATCACTCCCCGTTCTTTGGTGAAGAGGCTGACCACTTTAAACCCTGGGTAGCGATGGCTAAAAGTGAATTTCAATCATATATAGAGGAAGTCCTGCAGTTGAAAAAGGAATATGACGGAAAAATTCACGTGCTGTTAGGTGTCGAATCTGACTATTTTCCAGAACACGAGGCCCTTTACCGAGACGTGTATCGACATTATCCATTTGATTATATCATTGGCTCGGTTCATGTCAGTAATGGATATGACCTATTTAACCGGAAACGGTGGGAACGAATCACAGAGCAGCAAGCCATCATTGAAAAAGAAACGTATTACGAGTTAATTAAAATGTCTGCTGAGAGTCGAATGTTCGACGTTTTAGGCCATATTGACGCCTTAAAAGGTTTTTATCCAGAGATTGCTCATCTCAAAACAGAAGCTGTCGATGATGCACTGCAAGCAATTGCGGAGAGTGGTTCTGTCATTGAAGTGAATACCTCTGGCAAAACAAAAGACTGCGGCGGCTGGTATCCATCATTGGATCTATTAGAGCGAGCCAAATTTTATGGTGTGGATGTCACGTTTGGCTCAGATGCACATCAGCCAGCCCGAGTAGCAGATGATTGGCTGAAAGTAAAACAGACGCTGAAGGAATTAGGTTACGAGGAATGGTATATCTTTCAATCTCGTCAAAAGCGAAAATTGGCTCTATAAATTCTAAAAAAAGGGGTTATGAAAATGACAAAAGTTCGCGTAGCAATTGCAGGAGTAGGATCATGCGCTTCAAGTATCGTTCAATTTGTAGAATTGGCAAAGGAAAAGATGGATACGCTCTCCGGTGTTATGCATGATGTCATTGGAGGTTATCACTTGTCTGATGTGGAATTTGTTGCAGCTTTTGAAGTAGATCAAAATAAAGTAGGAAAAGACTTATCAGAGGCTATTTTTACTAAACCAACGGCTGCAGTAAAACATATTGATGTTCCGTTTTTCCAAGTACCCGTTGAAGCAGGTCCTTTGTGTGATGGTCTTGAAGGAGATTTGTCCAACTGCATTCAGCCGCATGAACATTCATTAAAAATGAACACACATGATGTGACGCAAAGATTAAAGGACGTTCAGGCAGATGTACTAGTCTGCTTCTTACCGACGGGTTCATTTGAAGCTGTTCGAGTATACGCAGAGGCGTGTGCACACGCGCAAACTGCCTTTATTAATGCGACACCTGAACCGGTGGCAAACGATCCTGAATTTGTCAAAATGTTTGAAGAGTCGAATACCCCGCTCCTTGGAGATGATTTAAGAAGTCATTTAGGTGCCACAACACTGCATACAGCGTTAATTGAGCTATTAAAATCCCGAGGGATTGACATTACCAATACGTACCAATTGAATGTCGGAGGCAATACAGACTTTTTAAACCTTGCCAACCCAATGAGATCAACGAGTAAACAAAAATCGAAGAGAAAAGCATTATTTGCCTCTGGTATTGATGCCAGCGAAGTGGCAGCAGGTCCAAATGGATATGTCAGCTACTTAGGGGATCATAAAGTCTGCTTCCTGCGTTTGGAGGGAAATTCTGTTTTAGATTCAGACATTTCGCTTGAAATCCGTTTACAAGTAGAAGATTCTCCGAATTCAGCTGGTGTTATCGCTAACGCAATGCGTGTAGCAAAAGCAGCTAAAGACATGAATCACAGCGGTGTCATACATGACGTCTGCCCGTTCTTATTCAAAAGCCCTCCAGTTGGACAAGTAGATTCAGAATCATTGCGTCTATTCAATGAATATGTAGCAAATGCTGAGCTGAAAAAGGTGTGATCGGTGGTAGCAGAACTAAATCTTTGCGAGATAAAATTTGCCGCTTTTGACTTGGATGGAACATTAATTGATGACAGAGGCAGGCTTATTGGTGATGTCCATGGCGCAGTGAACATGCTGCGCCAAAGAGGCATTATTTCAATTATTGTCACAGGCAGAACCTATGATTCTTTTTTCTCTCTGAACTTAGATCCATCTTTACTCGATTTATTTCATCATGATGTGTTGTTGAATGATGGAAATGTGATTTGCCACCATCAAAAGAAAACATTTGACGTTATACAATATCTAGATGCTGCTATATGCCGGCAGGTCATCTCATCACTTGATGGTCAAGCTGAATTTGTCATGGAATCACACGGGAAGCATGTGGCATCAAGTAAAAGCGCTAAGTTGAAATATTGCATGCTTTACACATTTCCACGAGAAAAAATAGAGGTTGGTCATCAGAAAGAATTTAAATTTGAACGTGTGACAAAATTATTTATTTTACCGAAAGAAAAAATAGATATCGCTCATCAATTAAGAGATTGTCATTGTGATGTTGCGGATGCCCAGTTTTTAAATGCACAAGTGATATCCCCGAAAGGAATTTGTAAGGCAGATATGCTTGAACGCCATTTATTAGATTGTTTTGGAGAAAATGATTTAAATCGTGTGATTGCTTTTGGAAATGGTCATAATGACAGACTGCTGCTGAAGAAGGCCAAGTGGGGGCTGGCAGTTCAAGATAGCCATCCATCGGCGATTGAGTTATGTGATGTTCATCTGCAAGAGCCAATTTATGACTATCTCAATAAAGTTTTACAACCATTAGAAGTACCAGAAGTGATCAATGAAAAGGGAGGAATTTAGTTGAGAACCCTTCAGCTGCCTTTACCAGATGCACTAGAAGATACAATGATACCGGATTTTGTGGAAAGAGTTTCTTTTCTATCTGCCCACATTTTGCACGTTGATCTTCTTGAAGAGGAATCTGTTATTGAAGTAACAGTCGATCATACGGGAGATACAGAGGCAATATCAGCTGCGTTTTTAAAATTATCGTCAAATGTAGCTCAACTGCGGAGATTTCGTGAAAAGGAAATGAAATCAAATATTCATTTAAAAAGTGAGCCTGTTCATTCGAAACTAAACGGGGATGACCAAAAGAGAACCTTCTATGATGAAATTGAAATGGAGCTCGCACACTATTTTGATCAATTATTCTTAAGTTTGGGGGCTTCACTTGGAGCCAAATTAAGAAGATACCCTTCTACGATGAGTAAAGAATTAATGGAAAAGTGTAAATACCATACGAATTTCCCGCAAAATATTTATTCTGTCTTTGAAATACCTCATGATTACCAGGTTATTGATGACATTCGAGAAAAGCATCATGGTTTTTTGCCTGAACACTTCCAGCAAGCAGGTCGTTTTTTACAGCCATGTATTTGTTATCACTGCTATGAGGAATGGGAAGGGAAGACCTATACAGACAATCAAATGATGACAGCAGCTGGGCAGTGTTTTAGACATGAAATTTCTTGGAAAGTAGATCCTCTAAGGAAACTAGAATTTAGTATGCGTGAAATTGTCTTTATCGGTGATAACGAGTACATCAACGAAACAAGAAAAACACTTCTTGAACACACATGGCAATGTTTTCATCATCTTGGCCTTAGTGGAAAGGTTACCACCGCAAATGATCCCTTTTTCTTTTATGATGATATGGATAAAGCGAATTATCAATTAATGGCGAACAGCAAATATGAGTTAGTAGCTGTGACAGAAAAGAAAGACGTTTCGATCGCTTCATTTAACGACTGTGGAGAGATGCTTTGTGAAAGGTTCCAAATCAAGGGAGAAGATGATATGCCGCTTTATTCAGGTTGTGCCGCATTTGGTATCGATCGATGGGTTCAAGTGTTTTTACAAACTTACGGTCGAAATCGAAAGAATTGGCCGGATGAAATGTTTCATATAAAGGAGGGGCAATATGCTGCAAAGTAATCTGACTCAAGAAGAGCACACAGCCCTCATTTTATCTAATCCCTTTTTAGAAGACAGCCAGATAGAAGAGATGCAGGAGCTTCTATATCAGCAGCAAGACTGGAATGTCATTCTCGGAATGCTGCATGTTCACCGGACAGCAGGTATTGCATGGAAAAATATTAAACGTTACGCCATTCATTTAAGAAAAGATTTTAAAGCAACTTATTTTTTAAAGTCATTAGAGATTATGTATAAGGGGCAATTAGAAACGGCACGAGACAATATCACGTTAAACGATCAGTTATTCCAAGCACTAGATCAAAAAGGAATTGAGTATGCCATTGTAAAAGGAAGTGTGATTGGTCAGTGGGCATACGGCGATGTAGGGCTTCGCTTATTTGGGGACAACGATCTCTTTATCTCACAAGATCAGCTGCAAGAAACTGGACATGTATTAAAAGAATTAGGCTATATTCAAGGTTCTTGGAATTATGAAACGGAGACAGTCACACCTGCGAAACGAAAAGACATTCTTTACCTCATCATGAACTCACATCAAACCTACACCTACATGAAACCTACACCAGAATGCCGCTTTATTGACTGTCATAAAATCGATGTTCAGTTTTCAGTTGACCTCATGACAGGAAACCGGACAGATTCAATTGTCCAAGAAATGCTGTCTAGACGAATTCAAACGTCTGTTGACGAGCACCTTGTATGGTCATTAAAAGAAGAGGATATGCTGATTTTCTTATGTATTCATTTCTACAAAGAGGCGATTTATTTAAATGAAGTCGAGTCAATGAAAGATTTACTGCTTTATAAGCTGCTTGATATATATGGCATGTTTATGAGAGAAGATCTATTGGATGTGGAGCTGTTTGTCCGTCGAACGAAAGCGTATGGTTTTGAAAAGATGGTCTATTTTGCTTTGCATTATGTGAATGAAGTCTTTCCTCATACGATACCTGATCTTGTCATGGATGCACTTCAGCCTGAATCACTTGCTTATTTATCCGAAGTACTGGATGCAAATGATGTCGTTCATACCTGGAATCAGCCCATCCGTAAACGATTCTTTCACATTAATCGGTCTTTAGAAATACAAAAGCATTCTGTTCATAAGGAGTAGTGTGATGAAAGATCCGGCAGCGCTATTTGATTTTAAGGGAAGAAACGACGTCATATGGTTTGGGAATATGAATCAAGAACAAAGCTGGGATCAAACAAAGGCTTTACCTGTTATGACAGACCATGTTCAAAATGAACTAGTTCTCCAGCAAGAACAACAACTGCTTTTGATTGCTTCTAAGGATCATCATGTCATCATGCATCATCAGCCTGAACCTGCTTTTTTAGCTTATTTGGAAAAGCAAGGTGTCGAGCTTCCGCATATGGTTCAAAAAGAAGATGCCTTGAAATTAAAGGGACTCATTGTACCTTATCTTTTAGATGAATCGGTTGAAAAAGCATCATCGCTTGAAAAAAGAAAGATTTATGGCTCAAATTCAACACTCGTAAAGCGATTCAATCATAAGATTTCGACTAGAAAATGGGCAGAAGAACATCAGTTTACCGTCACGTGTGGTGCTATTTGTCAAAATGCTGACGAGTTAAAACAGACGTATGAAGAATTAAGAGCGAATCATTTCTCAAAAATGGTTCTGAAAATACCTTATGGATCATCTGGTAAGGGACTTCGTATTTTAAAAAACGAGAGAGAATTCAAGCAGCTAGTGACCTTTATTGAAAGAAGAAAAATCCAAACAGACCTTCTCTTAGAGGGGTGGCATCCAATTAAGCGATCTTTAAATGCCCAATTGCTCATTCAAGAGGAAGGATCACACTTACTTTCAATTACAGAACAGAAAATCAATGAGGACGGCATCTACTTAGGGACCGATTTTGCGCCTATTTATGAACAGGACAAAAAACGTGAATATGAAGTAAGCATGCATCGAATTATAGAACTACTATATGAAGAAGGGTATCGAGGTGTGGTTGGCGTTGATTCGATCATTGATATAAATGAACAGCTCATACCGATCATTGAAATAAATGCCCGGTTCACGCAAGTTACTTATTTACTCCCAATCATTTGTCGTTTTTTTTCAACCTACGAATATATTGAAAGCCGCTTTAAAAGATTCTCATGCAGTGCCGACCTGCCGTTTGAAGATGTGTTAACGGAGGTAACCGAAGCACTCGATCCGGGAGAAGATGGTGGGTTTTTTATTTATACTTTCGGTAAAACGAGAGCGGATGATATGTGGCATTATCGCCTGTTTATATTGTTTTACCATATGAAGAAGGATAAGCAGATTCATATGCTGACAAAGTTTGATGATATGGAATTTTCAGCAGAAAGGGGGAGAGAATTTGCCGAAAAATGACTCTACGCTCTTAGAGAAAGCGAATGGTTATGGGACGCCGATGTATGTATACGATGGAGATGCATTGAAAGATCACTATGATCACATTACAGCATGGCTCCATCAATCAGCTGAGGTGTTCTTTTCATTTAAGTCCAATGGAAATGTCTCGATTGCGTCATTGTTACGGTCTTTTGGCGCTGGTATAGAAGTGGCTTCTGCAGGAGAGCTCCTTATGGCTGTTAAAGCAGGTTATTCGCCGCAGCATATCATTTTTTCTGGACCAGGTAAGCAGAAGCAAGAGATCGATGTCGCTATCCAGCATGAGATCTATTGTATTATCGCGGAATCAAAGGAAGAGCTTATTTATATCGCAGAGTCTGCAAAGCATCAAAACAAACAGGCATCAGTAGGCATTCGAATTAACCCTGAATCCATTGAGTCACGAGCAAAAATCAAAATGGGCGGAGTTCCAAGTCCATTTGGGATAGATGAATCCAAACTGAAAGACGTATTTGACCTATTTCAGAAGTATGATCATTCGCTTGTTTTTAAAGGGATTCATATGTATTTGGGAACCCAAGTTCTTGATGAAACATCGCTTTTATCATCGTTTGAATACACGCTTAATACAGCTGTTCGAATCAAAAAAGAATATGGACTAACATGCCAGATGGTTGATTTAGGCGGCGGGTTTGGAATTCCGTATTTTCAGCATGAGACACCTCTTCATGCTGAACGGTTATTTCAAAACGTAGCGGAATTGATTCGAGCGTACGAAACTGAGCTGGAATTTCCGAGGTTTATTATTGAGATGGGGAGATTCCTTTTAGCGGAATGTGGTGTTTATTTAACAACTATACAATATGTAAAAGAATCAAAAGGGCAGACGTTTTTAATTGCAGATGGAGGAATGCATCATCATCAAGCGATGACGTTTAGAGGCAGGCTGCTCCGCAATAATTATCCAATGCGGCTCATTAAACCTTCCAGCAAACCTTCGGCTGTAGTGAAACAATCGATTGTTGGTCCACTTTGTACCCCAGAAGACTTAATCGGCAGAGAGGTAGAGCTTCCGCAAGGCGATGTAGGTGATCTTCTTTGTATTGAGAAATCTGGGGCATACGGACTTTGCTACAGCCCTACCTTATTTTTAGGTCATTCTTCTCCGCTAGAGCTGCTTTTGTTTGAAGGAAACGATTATGTCATTCGAGATAGAGGGGCCCCGGATGATCTTTTATTGAAACAAAATAGATTATTTTTTATACAAAGGAGGGATGAATATGACACTGACGGAGCTTCGTCAAGAAACGATTGATCGTCTTGTTTTGCAATTTTCGGAAAGGGCGAGTCAGCTTGATGATGAATTTCAGTTCCCGCATCAAAATCTAGACGAGCTGATTAATTGTGGATTACATGTCGCCAATATGCCGAAACAAGACGGGGGTCTTGGATATGGATTTGAAGAAACGGTGACTCTTTTGTCACACATATCTAAAGGATGCGCGTCGACAGGACTCATTATGGCGATGCATTACTATTCGCTCGGCGCATTTTCTGAAGTGCTTACAAGTGAGCAGCAGGCCGTAGTTTTTGAAGATATTTGGCGTTCAGGAGAGCTGATCGCTTCTGTTAGCGATCCGAATGTGATTTTTATTTATCAGCGTAAGCAAATGGACGGGATTCCGACCATTACCGCAGAGAAAACAGATGGCGGATATCTTGTGAGTGGAACTAAATTCACAGTGACTGGAGCACCGCGCATTAAATATTTACCGATTTATTGTCAGTATGCGCCGTCGTCATGCACATCTCAATATGGAATGACTGCGCTCTTAATGACATTACCGAGTGAAGGCGCTGCGATTGAGGAATCGTGGAATTATTCGGGTATGAGAGCATCGATGAGTCATCACATTCATTTTGATCAAGTGTTTATACCCGATCATCAGCTCATCGGTCGAGAAGGCTACGCAATAGAAGATACTGAAAATTTAATCTATTGGTTTCGTCTAGCTGTTACAGCTGTTTATTATGGCATTGCAAAATCAGCATATGAACATGCCCTCGGTATGGCATATAAAAGAAATGATCGAATTTCCAAGAAAAAATCAGCCTTTTTACCAGGCCAGCAATTTCGTATTGCAGATATGAAAATTAAATTGGATGTTGCACATTCTCAGCTTATGGCCTGCGCTCAGCAAGCAGATCAAGAAAAGAGACAAAATCATTACACAAGTGATTTGTATACGAAGACGCTGATTACAAAACATTTTGTGACGCAAGCAGCAGAAGAAATCGTGCAGCTAGCTTCTCAGGTCGAGGGCTTTTCTTCATTACAGCAAGGATCGTTGCTTGAACGTTTAAGCCGAGATGTGAAAGCGGCAAAATTTCATCCGCCTTCTGAAGATTTATTAAAAGAAGTGATTGCGAAAAAAGAGCTGGGTATTATCCCGTTAAAAAATCGCTGGGTATAAAAAGGAGGAGACATATGTGGCTACTGCAGCACCTATTTACCGGAACAATTATTTAAACTGTTCTCAATTAACGATTGCAGCCATGCTTCTTAGAAAAGGGATTGAAATTGATAGGGTTTGGAGGCAGGCAGGCCTTGTTTATAGACCTCAAGATCAAGGGTTTGTTTTGATCGGTTCCTTTAAACATTTTCGCGAGGATATTCTCCATCATAATGGCATTCATTTAGAAGAAATTTTTTACACGGAAGAGGAATTAGACCTCTATATCAACCGTGTGTTTAAACAGCATCCAAGCACAGGGACTGTCTCTGTTTCCTTAGATATATTTGAATTACCGTACTGTCCATTTTACGAAAGAGAACATGGGTATCACACATTGGAAGTACTTGAGGTAAATGATGATCATGCAGTGGTCAGTGACCATGCTTACTCCTATCATGGCACATTGAGTAAAGACCACTTGATGAAAGCTGCCCGCTCTGTATATGAACATACACCTCGAACCGAGAATCGTTATAAGTGGATCAAACATGTGGAACTTCAGAAAGAACCGGATGTACTGGTGATATTAAAGGAGCATGCTGCCATCTTAGAAGGAGCACCGCCGCATTTTGATTTGCCTGGAGCTGTCACAGGGCTAGGTGCTATTTCAGTCATTCAAAAGGATTATATTGATAGTATCAAAGACAATGAAAATGGAAATTTATTAGACAATGTTTATTTTGAAGGACTAAAGGATGTGGCCAACTCTAGAAAACATATGGTGACATTCTTATCTTCTTACGAAAATGAGCTTTTACATCACGTTATTCAAGCGTTTGAAGATGCTTATCAAAGCTGGACAGTGCTCGCCAATTTTACGGCTAGAGTAGGCCTCAGTAAAAATCCTCGCAGTATGATAGACAGGACGGCGAATCGGTTTCAAAAAACATTAGAAGTGGAGACCCGCCTGCTTACAGAACTAAAAGAGGTGATTCAAAATGAAGACCTATCAAACTCTCTCTCTTCATGATTATGTCAATAATAGAGGCATCACATATCAAAATGAATATGACAAAGGTCAATTAACAATTGGCGGAGCTTCTTTACCGGCTGAGTTAATCATGAACGTGCAAGATCCTATGATCGAAGGGATTCCTTTTCAGTTCATATATCAAGATCAAGGAGACAATATTGAATTAGAGGGACAGTCTCTTCGTTTTCCGCCACTTGAAGCAGAAGCGCTTCATGTCGTTGGCTGTTCATCCAATGGCAATCTTTACGAAGAGATTTCGTTATTACGAGAGGGGAACGTTGTCTGTGAGACTCGGCTTTCATTAACGGATGTGATTGAACGTGAACCTGCATTTCATGATCGAGCGGCATATGCATTTGATTATATTCATACGGTATCCGGCATTAATCATCATTTGACATCAAACCTATGGCTTGATTCGCTCACCTTTTCGCAAAAAGTAGTTTTTGATGAAATTCGCTTTCAAGATAATCCATTTATGCATATTTTCGCAATGACGATTCAGCAGTCAGATCATTAATGGAAGGGAGCCATGTCTATGTGCGGCATTGCAGGCTATTGTCATTTTAACCAAGCGCCACTTGATCCTCACATCTTACTGAAGATGAAAAACGCACTTGCTGTGCGTGGACCTGATGATAGTGGTGTCTATCAAGATGACTCAGTTGGTCTGGTTCATACGCGGCTTTCAATAATTGATATTCAATCTGGGCCGCAACCAATAACAAATGAAGATGATTCTATATGTGTGATTCTAAATGGAGAGATTTATAATTTCAAAGAATTAAGAGAGAACTTATGGAATAAAGGCCATTTGTTTCGCACAGAGACAGATACAGAAGTGCTTGTTCATGGCTATGAAGAATACGGAATTTCCTTTGTTGAGCAATTAAACGGAATGTTTGCAGCTGCGATATGGGATAAAAAGAAGAAAGCACTTTATTTGTTTAGAGACCGTTCTGGGATTAAACCGCTGTATGTTTCAGAATGCCGGGGAGGGCTTATTTTTGGTTCGGAAATGAAAGCTCTTTTTCAGCATCCAGACATACAAACTGCTATTGAGCCGGACGCTGTTCTTAGTTATTTATCCTTCCGTTATTCGATCGGCGAGCAGACTTTTTTTCAAGGCATTCAAAAATTACCCCCAGGTGTCATCTTGAAAATAGATGAAACAGGCATAACAAAAGAGACCTACTGGCAATATCCGCTCCCAGCTGATGGGATCGATCGGGGAGAACGTTATTATCAAAAGGAATTGTTTGAATTAATTCAAGATAGTGTGCAAAAACAGATGATGTCTGACGTGCCTGTGGGAGCTTTTTTGAGCGGGGGAGTGGATTCGACTTCGATTGTCGCTTTGATGTCCAAATACAAAAACGAGAATATTCATTGTTTTTCGACCAGCTTTGAAGAGGAGGGCTTTTCTGAAGAAAGCTATGCCAAACTCGCGGCAGATCAATACAATGTGAAGCTTCACTCACATCGAATGAGTGAAGAAGAGTATTTTCAATTATTGCCTGAAGTTGTGAAGCGAAGAGATCATCCTCTTTCTATTCCTCATGAAGTCGCTTTTTACCATATGTCACGGGAAGCAAAAAAGCACGTGACGGTAGTTCTATGTGGTGAAGGAGCGGATGAATTGTTTGCAGGTTATGGACGTGTCTTTAGGAGTCCAGCAGATTGGCGGAAAATTGTATGGCTTCAAAAAAACCGAAAACTGTCCTCTATCCTTTCGAAGGTATTATTTGAACCATCCTTTCAGCAGCAGGTGGATCAATTGATCGACCTTGAAGGTGAGATGGATCATTACAAAAAAAGGTATGCATGGTTTACTGCTGGCGAAAAAGAGCAGCTTTTAAGTCGGCACGCTGGTTCAATAGACCCTCCTGACTCACACATGAACCAGTTTATTGCCCATTGCTTTCAAAAGATGGAGGGTGCGTCGTATGAAAATAAACTGCTCTATTTATTCCAGCAGATTCATTTACCAAATCTGTTAGACCGGCTTGATATGATGACGATGTCACATGGACTAGAAGCGCGTGTTCCATTTCTTGATCATCGCATCATCCAATTTGTCAATGACATGCCCTTCAAATATAAGCTTCCTTATAAAGGACTGCCTAGCAGGCTGCAAGCATTTTTTCAGTCGAGTCTCAAAACGAGTGAGGTACAAGACATTCCGAAATATATGTTAAAAAAGACAATGGAGCAAACGGTGGATAAGCGTATATTATATAGAAGGAAAATGGGTTTTCCGGTTCCAGTGTATCATTGGATGAGCAAACGAATGAAAGAAATCGAAGAGAAGCTTCTTGATCAACAAAGCTTTGCAACAGAACTGTTTCAAAGAAAGCCACTAGAACAATTTTTACGAAATCATTCGAATCAGAAAAACAAAAATGGAGCGGATCAAAAAGTCTGGATGCTGTACAACTTGGAATTATGGCATGATCACTATATGAAAGGGACGCAGCTTTCTCTCCAAACGAGTCATTAAAGAGATCCGGTCTATTCCCCTTGTCTGCTGCATATATGATACGGAAGGGAAGTGATGCGATTTTGAGGCTGAGTGAACTGTCGGGAAAAGAGATTGTCGATATTAAAAGAGCGGAGCGGCTTGGCGTGCTTGGACAAACTGATCTTGAAATCAATGAACAGGACGGTCAAATTACAGCACTCATTATACCTTCCGTGAAGTGGTTTGGCTTTCGAAAACAAGGAAATGACATCCGCGTCCCGTGGAATCACATTCAAAAAATAGGATCAGATATGATCATTCTCGATGTGCCTGAAGAACTTCAGCCGCACGGAGAAAAAGAGCACCCACAATAATGGGTGCTCTTTTTCTTTTCTCTTTCTGATTCGTTCACAGGCTGAATCCTCTCCTCATATGCTGAAAGGGAGATTCAGAAAATATTACAGACTTTTTTAAATAAAGAAGGTGAACGGTCAGTATGTTGAGCGGTTTAACGGTTGCGGTGATCGGGGGAGATGCAAGGCAGCTTGAAATTATTCGCAAGTTGTCACAGCAGCATGCCAAAGTGTTTTTGGTCGGATTTGATCAGCTGGATCATGGATTTATCGGTGCTGAAAAGCTGAAAATGTCTGAACTTCCATTCGAACAAGTAGACAGTATGATCCTGCCAGTATCAGGGGCAACGGATGAAGGCGCTGTTGCTACAGTTTTTTCAAACGAGCAGGTCTTGCTGGAAGCGAAATATTTAGAAAGAACCCCTGCCCATTGTACCTTGTACTCAGGTATTTCAAATACGTACTTAGACAATCTGGCAAAGCAGGTGAACCGGAAGCTTGTGAAGCTGTTTGAGCGAGATGATATTGCCATATATAACTCTATTCCAACAGTTGAAGGAATTATCATGATGGCCATTCAGCAAACGGACTATACGATTCACGGGTCTCACGTCGCTGTTCTCGGACTTGGAAGAACAGGACTCACCATTGCCCGCACATTTCGGGCACTAGGGGCAGACGTAAAAGTAGGGGCGGCAGACACAGCACATTTAGCGCGGGCCTTTGAGATGGGGCTTGATCCATTTTCAATGGACCAGTTAAAAGAGGAAGTAACGGATGTTGATATTATCATCAATACCATTCCAAGTCTTGTCTTAGATTCATCTGTCATCGTCAGCATGACACCAAAGACACTCATTTTGGATATCGCCTCCCGCCCAGGTGGAACAGACTTTGACTTTGCACAAAAGCACGGAGTGAAGGCACTTCTTGCACCAGGACTCCCAGGGATTGTTGCACCAAAGACAGCAGGACAAATCATTGCAAAAGTGCTTTCCGGGCTTTTATGTGAACTTGCGGAGGAAAAAAGGGGGATGGAATCATGACAACATTAAAAGGGAAAAGAATCGGCTTTGGTTTAACAGGTTCCCACTGTACGTATGAAGCCGTTTTTCCGCAAATCGAAGCGCTTGTAAAAGAAGGGGCAGAGGTGCGTCCAGTAGTGTCGTACACGGTGCAGAGCACGAATACGAGATTTGGAGAGGGAGCCGAGTGGATCGAGCGGATTGAGAAGCTGACTGGATTTCAAGCGATTGACTCAATCGTGAAAGCAGAGCCGCTTGGACCTAAGCTGCCGCTTGATTGTATGGTCATTGCTCCTTTAACTGGAAACTCAATGGCGAAATTTGCAAATGCCATGACAGACAGTCCTGTTTTAATGGCTGCTAAAGCGACCATTCGAAATCATCAACCTGTCGTTTTAGGTATCTCAACAAATGATGCGTTAGGCTTAAATGGTACAAATCTGATGAGACTGATGTCGACAAAGAATATTTTCTTTATTCCGTTTGGCCAGGATGATCCATTCAAAAAACCGACCTCTATGGTCGCAAATATGGATCTGCTATCTCAAACAGTAGAAGAGGCACTCCAGCATAGACAAATTCAACCAATTTTAATTGGACCAAACGAATAATAGATTCACTAGAAAATCATGAAAGATTCAAAAAAGATGCTTCAAGCCTTGCTTTTCTATGGTAAAATAAAATGTAAAAAGTCATAGGATGGCCATCCGAAAGAAAAGAATCATGGATGGGTCGGAAGGAGTTTTACTGATGGGAAGAGGATTGCATGTAGCTGTAGTTGGAGCGACTGGAGCTGTCGGTCAACAAATGTTAAAAACACTAGCTGACAGAGATTTTGAAATGGATACACTTACTCTACTATCCTCAAAACGTTCTGCTGGAACAAAAGTGACATTCAGAGGCCAAGAGTACACTGTTCAGGAAGCAACACCTGAAAGTTTTGAAGGAGTGAATATTGCATTATTCAGTGCTGGAGGAAATGTTTCTAAAGCGCTGGCTCCTGAAGCAGTCAAACGAGGTGCGATTGTTGTAGACAACACTAGTGCTTTTCGTATGGACGAAAACATCCCTCTTGTCGTACCAGAGGTAAACGAAAAAGATTTGCATGATCATCAAGGGATCATTGCAAACCCTAACTGTTCAACGATTCAAATGGTAGCGGCATTAGAACCGCTTCGTCAGGCGTATGGAATGAAAAAAGTCATTGTCTCTACGTATCAAGCAGTATCAGGTGCGGGACATGAGGCCATTGACGAACTATACAGCCAATCACAAGCCATTTTAAATAAAGAAGTTGTAACACCTGAAGTTATGCCTTATCAAATTGCATTTAATGCGATTCCGCAAATTGATAAATTCCAAGACAATGGCTATACATTCGAAGAAATGAAAATGATCAACGAAACGAAAAAAATCATGCATATGCCAGAGCTGGAAGTAGCGGCAACATGCGTGAGACTTCCAATTGAAACGGGACATTCAGAATCTGTCTACGTCGAACTAGAATCAAATGATGCAACAGTGGAAGACCTCAAATCAATTCTAAAAGATGCACCAGGAATTACGCTTCAAGATGATCCGTCTCAGCAAATTTATCCAATGCCTGCAGATGCTGTTGGGAAAAACGACGTCTTTGTCGGCCGCATTCGGAAAGATTTGGACCGTCCAAACGGGTTCCATATGTGGATTGTATCTGATAACCTGCTTAAAGGTGCTGCATGGAACTCAGTTCAAATTGCAGAAAGCTTAAAAGCATTAAAATTAGTTTAACATTCAATGGATGATGAGGACGAACAGAAGAGAGTTAGGCATCTTTCGCCTGCTCTCTTCTGTTACGTCAGAATGAACTTGGAGTGAAAACAGTGAAAATAATTGTCCAAAAATTTGGCGGTACATCTGTCAAAGATGATCAAGGTAGAAAAAGGGCACTTGCACATATCTTATCTGCAAAAGAGAAAGGCTATAAGTCGGTTGTCGTCGTTTCTGCAATGGGACGAAAAGGCGATCCCTATGCGACAGATACGCTGCTTGGTCTGCTTTACGGCAGCGCGCAGCATATGACAAACCGAGAAAAAGATTTGCTTGTTTCCTGCGGAGAGAATATCTCAGCTGTTGTGTTTTCAAGTATGCTGAATGAAAACGGTCTAAAGGCTGTAGCGATGACTGGAGCTCAGGCGGGTTTTGTAACAGATAAGGAGCATTCAAGTGCGAAAATTATTGACATGAAGTGCGAACGTCTGGAGGCAGCACTATCTGAACATGATGTTGTCGTTGTTGCTGGATTCCAGGGAGCCGCGAAAAATGGAGACGTGACAACAATCGGACGAGGTGGCAGTGATACGTCCGCTGCTGCTTTAGGCGCTGCATTGCAGGCAGACTTTATTGATATTTTTACAGATGTAGAAGGTGTTATGACAGCAGATCCCCGTATTGTTGAAAATGCAAAACCGCTGAGAGTCGTGACATATACGGAAATTTGCAACCTCGCATATCAAGGGGCAAAAGTCATTCACCCAAGAGCTGTCGAAATTGCGATGCAAGCAAAAGTACCAATGAGGGTCCGTTCAACATACTCTGATGATGAGGGCACACTCGTTACATCACACTACTCAGATAAAATGAGCCATGATGTGTACGATCGCCTCATTACGGGTATTGCACATGTCAATGATGTGACGCAAATCAAAGTTCCTGCAAAAGAAGGTCAGTACAGCGTACAAACAGAGGTCTTCAAAGCAATGGCAAACGCACAAATCAGTGTCGACTTCTTCAACATCACACCGAGTGAAATTGTGTATACAGTGACAGGTGCAATGACTGAAAAGGCAACGTCGATCCTAAAAGATCTTGGCTATACGCCAATTGTGACAACAAATTGTGCGAAAGTATCAGCTGTTGGCGCAGGCATTATGGGTGTACCAGGTGTCACATCTAAAATTGTATCGGCTCTATCCGAGCAAAACATTCCGATTTTACAATCAGCTGACAGTCATACGACCATTTGGGTGTTAGTGAACGAAGAAAACATGAGAGCGGCTGTCAATGCCCTGCATGAAGTGTTTGAACTTTCAAGATAAATGTGATTGAATCATGATGAGGTGAAAAAAATGAATTTCGGAAATATCGCAACAGCTATGATTACACCTTTTGATAAAAAGGGCAACATCGATTTCCAAAAGCTATCAATTCTCATTGATTACTTGTTAAAAAACGGCAGTGACTCTTTAGTCGTTGCAGGGACAACAGGCGAATCGCCAACTTTATCGAATGAAGAAAAAGTTGCTCTTTTTCAGCAATCGGTCAAATTAGCAAATGGTCGTTGTAAAATCATTGCAGGAACAGGCAGTAATAATACAAATGCGTCTATCAAACTAACGAAAAAAGCAGAAGAAGCGGGCGTTGATGCAGTGATGCTTGTCGTACCTTATTACAACAAGCCATCACAGGAAGGCATGTATGCACACTTTAAAGCAATTGCCGAGTCTACATCTCTTCCTGTCATGCTTTACAATGTACCAGGAAGAACGGCTGCGTCATTAGCACCAGAAACAACAATTAAGCTTGCACAAATACCAAACATTGTTGCCATTAAAGAAGCAAGCGGCGATCTTGATGCCATGACAAAAATCATTGCAGAGACGCCAGAAGATTTCGACGTATATTCAGGGGACGACAGCTTAACACTTCCAGCTGTATCTGTTGGTGCAAAAGGAGTTGTCTCTGTTGCGTCTCATATCGTAGGACTGGATATGCAGCAAATGCTGAAAAGCTATGCTTCAGGCCAAACAGCGAATGCAGCATTGATCCATCAAAAGCTGCTTCCAATCATGAAACAGCTTTTCTCAGCGCCAAATCCAACGCCTGTCAAAACAGCCCTTCAGCTGAAAGGACTAGACGTCGGATCTGTTCGTCTTCCGCTTTTGCCTTTGTCAGAAGAAGAGAGACTGAATTTAAGCAGCGTTTTAAACAGCTGATCAAAACAAAAGATTTCGTAAGCGGTCATTCTCAGATGTCCCTGAGTATGACCGTTTTTTATACATAAACACTTTCTTAAAATGTGACTTCATCTTGTTTTCTAAAATTAGATTCAGTTATAATAGCATTAAGCGATGATGGACGGGCTTGAGACTAGGAGGATAAGAATTTTGAAAAAGAAAAATACAGAGAACGTAAGAATTATTGCACTCGGAGGCGTTGGAGAAATCGGGAAAAACCTATATGTCATTGAGATTGATTCGGACATATACGTGGTAGATGCAGGCTTAATGCATCCAGAAAACGAAATGCTAGGCATTGACGTCGTCATTCCTGATATCTCTTATTTAACAGAACGTGCTGATCGGGTGAAAGCAATTTTTCTTACCCACGGACATGATGAAGCAATCGGAGGCGTATTCCATTGCTTAAGCAAATTGTCTGTACCAGTCTACGGAACGAAGCTGACCCTTGCGTTACTTCGAGAAAAATTAAAGCAGTATGGCTTCAATCAAAAAGCTGATTTGCGTGAGGTACATGCAAAATCAGTCATTACTTTTGAAACAACAAAAGTATCATTCTTTAGAACGAATCACAGCATCCCTGATTCAGTAGGGATCAGCTTCAAAACATCTCTTGGTTCAATCGTATGCACAGGTGATTTTAAATTTGATCAAACCCCAGCGCTTAACCAAGCCTGTGACATCGGAGAGATTGCGAAAATTGGAAACAATGGCGTTTTAGCACTACTTTCAGACAGTGCAAATGCTGAAAAACCAGGCTATACACCTTCTGAGGCGCTCGTCCAAGACGAAATCTCAAATGCGATGTACAATGCTGAAAATCGGGTGATTGTTGCTGTGTCTTCATCTAATATTAACCGAGTGCAGCAGATCATTAATGCAACAAATCAAAATGGCCGTAAGCTTGCCGTTGCAGGGAAGAATATGATGACAACCCTTCAGCTGGCGATCAAGCTTGGTTATGTGACAGCAGACGAAGAATTATTTGTACCCGTTCAAGAAGTGAAGAAAATGGCGAAAAACGATGTAGTCATCCTGACTGCTGGAAGCCACGGAGAGCCTCTTGCTGCTTTAACGAAAATGGCGAAGCAAAATCACAAACAGCTTCATATTGAAAAAGATGACACTGTTGTGATTGCATCTACACCACTTCCTGGACAAGAACTCACATACTCTAAAACAGTGGATTTCCTCACAAGAAGCGGAGCACAAGTCATTTTTGCACAAAAACGTGTGCATGTATCTGGACATGGCTGCCAAGAAGAGTTAAAGCTGATGCTGAACTTACTAAAACCGAAGTATTTAATTCCGGTGAATGGCGAATATCGTATGCAAAAAGCACATTCTCGTATTGCCGAAGAAGTAGGTATGAAACGCAGCGACATTTTCTTGATTGATAAAGGAGATGTGGTTGAGTTTAGAGGACAGAACGTCAAAATCGGTGAAAAAGTTCACCAAGGGAACATTTTAATCGATGGTCTTGGCGTTGGTGATATCGGAAACATCGTGCTACGCGATAGACGCCTGTTGTCTCAAGACGGCATCTTGATCGTTGTCATTACGCTCGATAAACAAAAGAAACAATTAATTTCTGGACCTGAAATCATCACAAGAGGATTTGTCTATGTAAGAGAATCCGAAGAGCTGATTGTGAAAGCAACAGAAATGGTCAAAGGGATTGTCAAAGAGCAAACGGAAAATTCAATTGTTGAATGGTCAACATTGAAACAATCCATGCGCGATGTACTCAATCAATTCCTATATGAAAAAACAAAACGTAAGCCGATGATCATTCCAATTATTATGGAAGTGTGATGATAAAGCCCAAAGAGTATAAGCTCTTTGGGCTTTTTTGATGTGGCGTGAGGAATGCGGATGGAATATGGGCTATTTGTTCATAATAGGAGAAGAGTTTGAGGAAAGGATGGAGACAAATGGACGAAAAGAATGAACAGCAGCCTGAGCGAAAGCCAGAAGAAAAAGACAGCATTATGAGCAAAATACAGCAGCTCGGTGAAACAGCCGTTCCGCAGCTGCCGCAAGATACAAATATCCATTGCCTCACCATTATTGGACAAATTGAAGGCCATATGCAGCTTCCACCGCAAAATAAAACAACCAAATACGAACATGTCATTCCACAAATCGTAGCCGTTGAACAAAACCCGAAAATAGAGGGCCTTTTGATCATCTTAAATACAGTAGGGGGAGATGTTGAAGCGGGACTCGCAATTGCAGAAATGCTTGCTTCTTTATCGAAACCAACTGTTTCGATTGTGCTTGGCGGCGGCCACTCGATAGGTGTCCCGATTGCTGTATCGTGTGACTATTCGTATATTGCCGAAACAGCCACGATGACCATTCACCCTGTGCGATTAACAGGTCTTGTCATTGGTGTTCCGCAAACCTTTGAATACTTAGATAAAATGCAGGAAAGAGTCATTAACTTTGTCACAAGCCACTCCAACATTACAGAAGAGAAGTTTAAAGAGCTCATGTTCTCCAAAGGCAATTTGACAAGAGACATCGGAACAAATGTCGTTGGTCATGAGGCAGCGGAATACGGACTCATGAATGAAGTCGGCGGTGTAGGACAAGCGATTAAAAAGTTGAATGAACTTATCGGAGACAGGGCATCTCAAAACGAGGGGCTGATCCAATGATTTTATATACGCCTATGCCATATGAAGCCATTTACGCTGAGGAACAGGGAGAACGTAAACTCCAGCAGGTAAACATTCAAGGTGTGCCAGTGATGGTTGAAATGAAAGAAGATGAAGCAGAAATCGTTCAAGTCATGAGCACCAATCCAATGGATTTTCTCAATCAAGAGCTTGCACCAGGCAAGCGATTGAAGTTACATTTAGGCACCAATCAAACCGACTCATATGAATGATTCTATGCTATAATAAAGGGAAAACTTACAACAAGATGCAGCCAAAACCAGGCTGCATTCTTTCTGATCTTTCGGTAGGTTATATTTTCTTTCGTAGTAAGGTGATGAGTATGGCTAAAAAGAGAAAACGGAAAACGAGAAAAAAACAAAATAAACAGCTAAAACTGAAATATGAATTAAATGGGTTAGTCTGTATTGCCATAGCGATCATTGCCATTTTACAGCTGGGCGTTGTTGGACAAACCTTTGTACATCTATTCCGATTCTTTGCAGGTGAATGGTTTATTCTCTGCCTTATCGGATTATTTCTTTTTGGTGTGACGATTTTCTGGAAAAAACAAATCCCAGATATTTTGACAAGAAGAAAAGCAGGTCTCTACTGCATCATTGCGAGCATCTTGCTTTTGTCACATGTGAAGCTTTTCCAGCATCTTTCATCTGCTGGCGTCATTGGCTCTCAAAGTGTAATTAGAAATACATTTGAGCTTTTCTTGATGGATATGAAAGGTGAAACAGGGTCACCTGATTTAGGGGGCGGCATGATCGGAGCTGTATTGTTTGCTGCTTCTTATTTCTTATTTGCGCAAGCAGGCTCGCAAATCATGGCGATTGTTCTGATGCTGATTGGAATTGTTCTGATTACAAACCGATCCCTTCAGGAAATGGTGAAAAAAGTGACGATTCCTGTATCACAATTTATGGTGAAGCAGTGGAAGGCGTTTGTTGAAGATATGAAAGGAATCAGGCAGGCGAAAAAGAGCGCGTCCTCTCAGAAAACAGGTGAAAAGAAAAAACGTTCACGCATTCAAGAAGAAGATGAGGATGATTTGATCTTGATCGAAGAGGAAACGCCGTCTTCTGAGAATAGCCAGCCGATTATTTCAAGCTTTGCAGACAGAGATGACATTCTCACCCCGCCCGTTCAAAAGAAGCAGGCGGCAAAAGAGACAGAGACTCTTCAAGAGTCTGTGCAAAGTGCACCAGTTCAATCAGATACAGCTGATGAACCAAAACAGGCACCGCCGATGACATTTACAGAACTTGAAAACAAAGATTACGAATTGCCATCACTTGATATTTTGGCAGAGCCGCAGCATTCAGGTCAGCAAACAGATAAGAAAAATATATATGAAAATGCAAGAAAGCTTGAAAAAACATTTCAAAGCTTTGGTGTGAAAGCAAAAGTCACACAGGTTCATTTAGGTCCAGCTGTGACCAAATATGAAGTATATCCAGATGTCGGCGTGAAGGTCAGCAAAATCGTCAATTTAAGTGATGATTTAGCCCTCGCACTTGCAGCAAAGGACATTCGAATTGAGGCACCGATTCCTGGTAAATCAGCCATCGGGATTGAAGTTCCGAATGCAGAAATTGCCATGGTTTCATTAAAAGAGGTATTAGAATCGAAGCAAAATGACCGTCCAAATGCTAAGCTCCTTATTGGCTTAGGCCGCAATATCTCGGGTGAAGCCGTGCTTGCTGAAATGAACAAAATGCCGCATTTACTTGTAGCAGGTTCGACTGGAAGCGGAAAAAGTGTGTGTATCAATGGCATTATCACAAGTATTCTCATGAGAGCGAAGCCTCATGAAGTGAAAATGATGATGATTGATCCAAAAATGGTTGAATTAAATGTGTATAACGGTATTCCGCACCTTTTGGCACCTGTCGTAACAGACCCTAAGAAAGCTTCTCAAGCACTTAAAAAAGTAGTCAGCGAAATGGAACGCCGCTATGAATTGTTTTCTCATACGGGGACAAGAAATATTGAAGGATACAATGATTACATTAAACGAATGAATCAAACAGAAGATGCCAAACAGCCAGAGCTTCCTTATATTGTTGTCATTGTAGACGAGCTTGCAGATTTAATGATGGTGGCTTCCTCTGATGTGGAAGATTCCATTACAAGACTTTCTCAAATGGCTCGTGCTGCGGGAATTCATTTGATTATCGCTACACAAAGACCTTCTGTTGATGTCATTACTGGTGTCATTAAAGCCAACATCCCGTCCCGCATTGCCTTTAGCGTATCCTCCCAAACAGATTCAAGGACGATCCTTGATATGGGGGGCGCAGAAAAGCTGCTGGGCAGAGGGGACATGCTGTTTTTACCTGTTGGTGCAAACAAGCCGGTTCGTGTGCAAGGCGCCTTTTTATCAGATGAAGAAGTGGAACATGTTGTTGATCATGTGATCACACAGCAAAAAGCCCAATACCAAGAGGAAATGATTCCAAGCGAAGAAACGCAGGATCAGCTTGCAGCTGTGGAAGATGATCTATATGATGAAGCAGTTGAACTGATCATTGGTATGCAGACGGCTTCTGTCTCTATGCTGCAAAGAAGGTTCCGCATCGGTTATACCCGGGCAGCACGTCTCATTGACGCAATGGAAGAGCGAGGCGTTGTAGGCCCATATGAAGGAAGTAAACCAAGAGAGGTTCTTCTCTCAAAAGAACAATATGACGAGCTCTCTTCATAAGTTGAAGAGAGCTTTCGTGAAAAGCAGTAAACGATAGTATGATTATGTTAACTGGATGTCAGACTATTTATTTATTTGCAAAAACATGATATAGTTATGTTCAACTTATCTCGGAATAGAGATTTCTCATCTTATCATTTGCATTGATTAGACGGAGGGAAAACATGTCGACCAAAACAGACAATCGCCATTTATATTTGAAAGTGATTGACCGTATTAAAGAAGATATTCAAACAGGTGTATATGCCGAAAAAGAAAAGCTGCCTTCTGAGTTTGAGCTCTCAAAGCTTTTAGGTGTGAGCAGAGCGACACTGCGTGAAGCCCTTCGTATATTAGAAGAAGAAAAGTATTTAATAAGAAGGCATGGTGTGGGGACTTTCGTCAACTCAAGACCACTTTTTTCGACAGGCATAGAACAGCTGACAAGTGTCACGAAAATGATTGAGCAGGTCAATATGACGCCTGGTACCATCTTTTTATCCTCGCAAGAAGGGGAGCCAACAGAGAATGATGTCATTCGTTTTCAGTGTGATGAATCTGATGGGATTTTTTCAATGGAAAGAGTTCGAACGGCAGATGGACAGCCAGTTGTTTATTGTTTAGATAAAATTCCAGTCAAACACCTTCCCGCATCTTTTACACATGAAGAAGAGTCTCTTTTTGAGCTTTTTGGAAGAGAACCGCACAGTGGGATTAAATATGCAGTTGCAGACATTGAACCAATTGGATACCACGATCAGGTCTCACCGATTCTAGATTGTGACCCTGAAACGGCGTTATTATTACTCAAACAAATGCACTATGATCAGGATGATCAGCCGGTCTTATACTCCCTCAATTATTTTCGAGCAGATAAATTCAGCTTTCATGTCATACGCAAACGATTTTAAAAAGCAGTCGCTTTCATAGGCGGCTGCTTTTTGTTTGCCATACATAATACTCGTCAAACTTGCCACACTAATACGTAACAGTATATAGAATTGGGTGAATGATGTTGGGCGAGAAAACAGTCAGTAAAAAGAATATCATTGCGTTATCATCAGTCCCTTTAATCATGACACTAGGGAACTCGATGTTAATACCTGTATTGCCAGAGATAGAAAAGAAACTCTCGATCACTTCCTTTCAAGTCTCTCTCATTATTACGGTATATTCGGTTGTAGCAATCTTATGTATTCCAATCGCCGGTTATTTATCAGACCGGATTGGGCGGAAAAAGGTACTGCTGCCGTGTCTTTTAATCGCCGGACTTGGAGGGGCTGTGGCAGCAGTCGCCTCAACAATCATGAAAGAACCGTATATGTGGATTCTTCTTGGCAGGGTCCTTCAAGGTGTCGGTTCAGCTGGAGCGGCACCTGTTGTTATGCCATTTATAGGAGATTTGTTTCATGATGATGAAGAGGTCAGTGCGGGACTTGGCGCCATTGAAACCTCCAACACAGCGGGAAAGGTACTAAGCCCGATTATTGGAGCACTTCTTGCTTCATGGTTTTGGTATGTGCCGTTTTGGTTCATTCCGTTCTTTTCGGCCATCAGCTTTCTCATGGTACTGTTCATGGTAGAGTCGGCAAAAAAAGAGGAGGACCCGCCCTCATTTAAAGAATTTTTAAAATCAACAAAGACCATTTTTAAGCATGAAGGACGCTGGCTTTATGCCATTTTTGCTATTGGCGGTTTTATTATGTTTCTTCTTTTTGGTGTGCTTTTTTACTTATCCGATAATCTAGAGGCTGCTTATCAAATAAAAGGTGTCAAAAAAGGGTTCCTGCTGAGTATTCCGCTCCTTTTTCTATCAATCAGTTCCTTCGTTGCTGGAAAAACGATTGGAAAAGAAAAAGGCAAAATGAGAATCTTTTTAATCGCAGGTATGGCTTTGTTATCACTTTCTTATATTTTTTTATGGTGGAATCACAGCTTTTACGTATTGTTTATCTGTTTAAGCATTGGCGGTGTTGGTATCGGTATTGTGTTGCCTGCACTTGATGCGCTGATTACTGAAGGAATTGAAAAAGAACAGTGCGGTACCATTACGTCATTTTATAGCAGTATGCGTTTTATCGGTGTTGCTTTAGGACCTCCGATTTTTGCCTATCTTATGGATAAAGGGGACTCCATTGTTTTTATTCTCTCGACCATTTGCAGTCTCATTTCACTATTTTTGGTCCTCTTTTTCATCCAGCCAGATGAAGAGGATGAGAGTGAACAATTGAAAACAGTTTAAATATAGAAAAAAGACGGCATTTTGCCATCTTTTTTCTTTTTTATAAATTGACATGTAAAATTTTGATAGTTAAACTAATGTATAGTAATATCTTTTAAATTATCCCAAATTGGAGGTGTTCAAAAACATTCATTTTCTGTCTTTCTTTAGGCAGAAATTGAGCTCGCGTGCTGATGATGGAGATGTGTTTCTTCAACACGTAAGGACAATTGAATAGGTCATCCTGCCATTTGAAGGAGACGCAGTCAGCACTTCAGACACGCTCAAATACAGCAAATTGATTGATGAACTAGAAGGAGCTTGAAGCAGCTATGTTGCAAATAATTAAAGCAAGATGGATTGTATTAGTGGTGTGGATGATAACAGCTGTGATACTGTTTATTACTGCGCCCAATTTAGAGGAATTAACAAGAGAAAAAGGGCAATTAAAGGTTCCGGAGGGGACACCAACAGCTGAGGCACTTCACCTATTGGATAAGCTGTCAGATAAGAACGGGAAAAAAGATACAGGTGTGCTTGTATTCTCCGAACAACATCTGTTCCCTGCGAAAGAGCAGGAATTAAAAAAGGCTTTAGCTGCACTCATGACACATGCCCCAGAACTCCACATTGACGGAATTACTTCATATTTTCATGTAGATCCGGACATTCAAAAACAACTTTTATCAAAGGATAAAAGTACACTTCTTGTTCCATTCAAATTCGACCACTACGAAACAAAAGCTGTGAAGATTAAAGAACAAATTGAGGAAGTTTTAAAGCCCTATCATGTCTCATATGAAATAACGGGTCAAAAATTTGTGGATTCAGATGTCATTAAAAGCTCTCAACAAGGTCTGAAGAAAACTGAACTTATCACGATGATTTTTATTTTCTTTATTTTAATAATTGTTTTCAGATCGATATTGGCACCTGTTGTTCCGCTCATTACGATAGGCATTTCTTACGCTGTCAGCCGGTGTATTGTGGCTTTTCTTGTAGAATATACACAATTTCCTCTATCTAATTTTACTCAGATTTTTATGGTAGCCATTATGTTCGGTATCGGAACAGATTATTGCATCCTGCTGTTAAGCCGTTTTAAAGAGGAGATCGGTCAAGGCCGTGATGTCAAAGAGTCGATTATCGTCACGTATCAATGTGCAGGGAAGACGGTATTTTTCAGCGGCTTAGCCGTGTTAGTCGGCTTCTCAAGTATTGGATTTGCTAAATTCCAATTGTATCAATCAGCCGTTAGTGTTGCCGTTGGAGTGGGTGTTCTGCTGATAGCCCTTGTCACCATCGTTCCCTTTTTTATGTCTGTTTTCGGAAAATCTCTATTCTGGCCATCTAAAAGAGAAAACATTCGGCACCCGCAAAGTAAAATGTGGGAATGGGCTGGGCGCTTTTCATTTAGAAGCCCGCTGATCAGCTTAGGTTTAGTCGCTCTTATTACGGTGCCTCCTATTCTGATGTACGACGGCACCCTATCTTATAACAGTTTAAATGAAATTGGGAATAAGTATGAGTCGGTGTCTGCATTTAATACGATATCAGAGCAATTTGGCTTTGGTGAAGCGCTGCCGCTGAATGTGCTTGTTGAAAGTGACAATAAGCTAGATAATCAAGAAAAGATTGTGATCATTGAAAAACTGACCCGTAAATTAAATGATATTGACGAAGTCAAAACAGTCCGCAGTGTCACGCGCCCTGTTGGAGACGGGCTGAGCCAGCTTTATGTCACCTCTCAAGCGAAAGAACTGGGAGGAGAACTTGGCAAAGGACATGAAGGAATCGGGAAAATTTCTGATGGCTTGACAGAAACAAATCTGGCCCTTCTCAAACAAAAACCAAAAATTGAAGAATCCGCTCAAGGCATTGACAAGCTGATTGATGGAACGAAAGCAATCAAAAGCGGTATCGGAGAAGTCAGGGAATCCCTTATCTCATTAGAAGATGGGGTGAGGCGCAGTAAAGAAGGCGTCGGCACGATTCGAAGTAAAATCAAAGAAGCGAAAAAAGAATTAGAGCAAGAATATCGCAGCAGCGAAACGATGATTCAAGAGCTAGAGCAAGTGGTGAATACACTGGAACGCCATGCGAAATCGAATCAACAGCTGATGACAACCATTAAGAAAGTAAAGAAATCTTATGAAAATCTTTCATTTGAAGCACTAGAAAATCGTCTTCCAGAAGTAAAAGACATGGAAGAATATAAAGAAATCAAGAAAGTATTCAAAGAAACAAAAGGAATGCTTGATCAAGCAGGGGATCAAATGAGTGTATATGAAGAGGAAGCCTCTCACTTTAAGCAAAAGATCAAGCAGGCAGATCAAGTGATCCAAACCTTATCAAGCAAGCAAAAAGAAGTAAAACGACAAGTGCAAGCGCTCATGGATGGGCTTGATCAAATTTATGACGGTCTTGACCAAACAAATGAGGGCCAAAAACAATTGATTAAAGAAATGCCTAAAATTGAAGATGGTGCAGATCAGCTGACAGACGGCCAAAAAGCCATCAAAAAAGGATTTAGCCAGCTTTCATCAAAACTTACATTATTAACAGATGGATTAGATGAAAGTATTGAAGGGCTTGAGCAGGTCAAAAGCGGCTTCACCGAGGCTGACGGCTACTTAAAGCAGCTTCAGCAAGCGCCAGATGAAGAAATAACGGGCTGGTTTATTCCAGAAGAAGTGCTGAAACGCCAAGAATTTAAGCAAATCTTCCATACGTATATGTCTCCAGATCGTAAATTAACGACTTTTGAAGTCATCCTAAATGTGAATCCATACAGCAATGAAGCGATGAAAGGTGTCGCAAAAATTGAGGAAACCCTTGATCAATATTTACCTGTAAGTGGACTCAAAAATGCCAAATACGGTGTATCTGGTATCTCAAGTTTAAATGTGGACTTAAAAGAAACGTCTGACGGTGACTTTATTCGAACTGTCATCTTCATGTTAATTGGTATTTTTATTATCTTAATTATTTTATTACGGTCAATCGTCATGCCGGTATACTTAACACTTTCACTGATTTTAACGTATTTTACATCGATCGGGTTAACAGAATGGATCTTTAAAACATTTTTTGGCTACGATGGTGTCAGCTGGGCTGTCCCATTTTTCAGCTTTGTTATTCTTGTGACGCTCGGGATCGATTATTCCATCTTCCTCATGGATCGTTTTAATGAATGGAAGGGAGAGCATGTGCAAGCATCGATGATATCAGCGATGAGAAATATGGGTTCTGTCATTATTTCTGCAGTGGCCATTCTAGCAGGTACGTTCGCCGCTATGCTGCCATCAGGAGTATTATCACTTGTTGAAATTGCAACGGTCGTACTCATTGGACTTTTATTATATGCTTTTGTTGTATTGCCGCTCTTTATTCCGGTTATGGTTCGTATTTTTGGTAAATGGAATTGGTGGCCGTTTAGAACGAAATAATGACTGGCGTCTCTGCTTTGAGCAGAGGCGTTTTTATTTCCTATCCTTTCCTCTGATTGATATAATGTCTATTAAATGGCTGTTTCACGTATATATCAGCTATGTTCTAATACATAATAAATAGGATGAACAAAGGAGGTTTCTCATGACGTACTTACAAGAGAAGACACTGGACACACCTGGTCTTCATACTCATATTGTCAAAACAGAAAAATTTAAAACCGTGACAATCCTTTTTAAAATGCTTGCACCGTTATCCAAAGATGACGTCACCATGCGTTCTCTTTTCCCGCATGTGTTGTTAAGAGGAACAGAAAAGATGCCGAAAACAGGTGCATTGCGTGCTTATTTTGATGAGCTCTATGGAGCAACCGTTTCAGCAGACATGGCGAAAAAAGGTGAGAATCACATCATTACCTTCCGCTTGGAAATGGCGAATGAAAAATATTTAAAGGATCAAACCCCTTTACTAGAAAAAGGGATTACCTTACTATCTGACCTATTATTCCACCCGTATGTTGAAGATGGGGTGTTTAGTCAATTATATGTAGATCAAGAAAAACGCACGTTAAAACAGCGAATTCAGGCAGTCTATGATGACAAAATGCGTTATTCGAATTTAAGACTCGTGCAGGAAATGTGTAAAGGTGAACCATATGCACTGCACGTCAATGGTGAAATGGAAGACATCGACGCAATCACCGCTCACTCGCTCTTTGAAGCTTATGAGCATGCGCTTCAATCAAATCAGCTTGATCTTTATGTAGTAGGAGATGTTGACGAACAAGACATCAGCCGAATGGTCTCCCAATACTTTAAAACAAGTGAAAGAGAACCGGTCAAACAACAGACTGAATCAGCAAGACCTCAAAATGAACCAAAAGAGGTCATTGATGAAGAGGACGTAAAACAAGGCAAACTGAACATCGGTTTTCGCACACATACAACGATTGCAGATAAAGATTATCCGGCGCTGCATTTGTTTAATGGTATATTCGGCGGTTTCTCGCATTCTAAGCTATTCATCAATGTTCGTGAAAAAGCAAGTCTTGCGTACTACGCTGTGTCTAGACTTGAGAGCTTTAAAGGCTTGATGATGGTCATGTCAGGAATTGAAGTCGGCAACTACCAGCAGGCAGTAGACATCATCAAAGAACAATTTGAAGCGATGCAAAAAGGTGATTTTTCTGATGAAGCAATTGATCAAACAAAAGCAGTCGTCAAAAACCAGCTGCTTGAAACGATCGATACGTCTTATGGGACAGCAGAATATTTGTATCAGCATGCCGTTGTGCCAACTGGGGAAACCCTTGATTCCTTTTTAGAAGCATTAGACCGAGTGACAAAAGAGGACATCATCAAAGTGGGTCAGAAAATCGAATGGGATACGACCTATTTTCTTAAAGGAACGGAGGGTGCTTCATGACAGTGAAAACAATTCAATTCGATCAGCTGCAAGAAACGGTCTATCACGAAAAAATGGAAAGCGGACTTGACGTCTATGTGCTGCCAAAGCAAGGGTTTAACAAAACCTATGCAACCTTTACAACAAAATATGGCTCAGTTGATAATGAATTTGTGCCGCTTGGCAAAGAAGACATGATTCGAGTGCCTGACGGAATTGCCCATTTCTTAGAGCATAAGCTGTTTGAAAAAGAAGATGGAGACGTGTTTCATACCTTTAGTAAACAAGGAGCATCCGCAAACGCTTTTACAACGTTTACGAGAACGGCTTATTTATTCTCTAGCACCTCAAATGTCGAACAAAACCTTGAGACACTCATTGACTTTGTTCAAGAGCCTTATTTTACTGAAAAAACAGTCGAAAAAGAAAAGGGCATCATTGGCCAAGAGATTAACATGTATGATGACAATCCGGACTGGCGTTTATTCTTTGGTCTGATTGAAAATTTATATCAAGAACATCCTGTGAGAATAGATATTGCTGGAACAGTAGCGAGCATTGCCCCTATTACAAAAGATCATTTGTATGAATGCTATGAAACGTTCTATCACCCGAGCAATATGCTTCTATTCGTTGTCGGTCCGGTTGATCCGAAGCAAATTTTAGATCAAGTCAGAGCAAACCAGGCGAAAAAGCCATTTACAGACCAGCCGGAGATCAAACGAAAAGACATCAATGAGCCTGAAGGTGTATACCGGAAAGAATACGAACTTCCAATGAACGTACAAGGCTCTAAATGTATGTTCGGTTTGAAAACAAAAAATCCGCATAAAAAAGGAAATCAGCTGCTAAAGCATGAGCTTGGGATGAACCTCATTTTAGAGACGCTGTTTGGCAAAAGCTCTTTACAATATGAACAGATGTATGAAAAAGGCTTAATTGATGAAACATTCAGCTACGATTATACAGAAGAAGGCGGCTTTGGCTTCACTTCTGTTGGCGGGGATACAAATGATCCCGATCAACTTGCAAAAGTATTAAAAGAAACCCTTCTTCAAGCAAAAAGCCTCATGACAGAGGAGAAAATTGAGCTTGCACGCAAGAAAAAAATCGGTAGCTTTTTAAAAGCCATGAATTCTCCAGAATACATTGCGAACCAATTTACTCGATATGCTTTCTTAGACATGAGTTTATTTGATGTCGTCACAGTGCTGGAACAAATTCAATTAGCTGATATTCAGCAAATTTTAGATGAAGAAATTGATGAAGAACGGATGTCCGTTTTCAAAGTCGTCCCAAAAACAAAATAAATGTAAAAAGACAAACTCATATCGGCAGAGTTTGTCTTTTTTTATGTTCATTGAAAAACCCGCTTTATTTGCGAGGATATTCATTGACAATTGTTTTGTTCGTTAGTTAAACTCTTTAATAGTTAAACACTTAAACTAAAAAGGAGTAGCGTATGGAACAAAATAAAATTGCCCAGCTCATCCAGAGGTATGCAGATGTCTATCTCATGATGGAGAAAAAAGTATCGAGTATGATCACAGAAAAGCTTGATAAAGAGCTGACGCTTGATCAATATTACTCCCTTCGATACATCAATTTACATCCGGGGTGTACATCAACGGATCTGGCTTATGTATGTAATGTAAACAAAAGTGCTGTAACATCCATGACCAATCGTCTTTTTACGAAAAACTATATTTTTCGTGAACATGATCAAGCTGACAGAAGAAATGTTCACCTGTACGTCACGCCAGAGGGCAAAGATGTAGTCAGCCGAATGGAAAAGCAGCTTCAAGACCTAGTTCGATCTTATTTTGAAAAGCTTGAAGAAAAAGAAATGGAATCATTTATTCAAACATATGAAAAGATCTATCAAGTGATCATCGAAGAGGAGGCACAAAGTACTAATGAGAGCAATCATAAAGGGTAGATGGCTGATCACGATCCTGTGGGTCGTATTAGCGGCAGTGTTACTCATCACCGCTCCTAATATGGCGCAATTAACAAAAGAAAAGGGGCAAATTTCTGTACCAGACGGCTATCCGTCCTCATATGCCAATCAGTTATTAAAGAAAATGTCTGAAAACGGCGATACAGAAAAATCAATCATCATTGTCTTTCAAGAAAAGAACATTGTAAAAGAAAGAGAAACTTCTTTAAAAAAGGCAATGGACATTTTAGAAAAGGATCAAGACCTCCACATAGAGGACATCACTTCTTACTTTGAAGCCAATAAAGATATTAAAAAACAAATGCTCTCCAAAGATCAAACGACACTTCTTGTTCCAGTTACATATGACTCAAACAAAATCAAAGCGTCTGATTTTAAAGAAAGAGTCAATGAAAAGCTGAAAAGCTTAAACCTGAAATTTGAAATGACAGGGCAGCCGTTAATTGATGATGATGTTATCACAAGTTCGCAGGAAGGCTTGAAGAAAACAGAATTCATTACGATTGGGTTTATTCTCGTCGTCCTTGTTCTTGTCTTTAGATCAGCTGTGGCGCCTTTCGTTCCGTTAGTCGCAGTGGCACTCTCTTACTTGGTGAGTCAATCGATCGTGGCTTATTTAGTAAAATATGTAGACTTTCCGCTCTCGACCTTTACTCAAATCTTTATGGTCGCGATCATGTTTGGAATTGGAACGGACTACTGTATACTGCTTCTCAGCCGCTTTAAGGAAGAGATCGCACACGGTAAAGATAAAATTGAAGCGATTCTCATTACGTATAAAACAGCAGGAAAGACCGTCTTATTCAGCGGAATTGCGGTTCTAATCGGTTTTACATGTATTGGTCTGGCACAATTCCAGCTTTATAAATCAGCTGTTGCAGTAGCAGTCGGGGTTGCTGTGCTCATTGTGGCCCTTCTCACGATTGTACCGTTCTTTATGGCGGTTTTAGGAAAGGTGTTATTTTGGCCGATTAAAGGCGATATTGCTCACCCGCAGTCAAAAATGTGGGAAACAGCAGGCCGCTTTTCATTTAAGAAACCGCTTTTCAGCTTATTAATCGTAGGAATCATTACACTTCCGCCCATTCTGATGTATAAAGGAACCCTTTCTTATAACAGCTTAGATGAAATTGGTAACAAATACGAATCGGTCAACGCATTCAATACCATTTCTGACAAGTTTGGACCGGGTGAAGCACTTCCGGCAACAGTGGTCGTGAAATCAGCTGATGTTTTAGACAACAATGAAGGGCTGATTGCCATCGAAAAACTTAGCCGTGCAATTGAACAAACAGATGGCGTCAGCAAAGTCAGAAGTGCCACCCGTCCTGTCGGTAAAGGGCTGAGTGATCTGTACGTGAAATCACAAGCCAAGGAACTGAACACAGGGCTTGATAAAAGCAATGAAGGATTGAAAAACATCCAAGATGCACTGACAACAATGAGTCAATCCATTGAGGATCAAACGCCGCAAATCAAATCATCAGGAAAAGGGATTAACCAGCTGATTTCTGGTACAGAATCAGTGCAAACAGGCATTCAAAATGTTGAAAAACATTTAAGGGATTTGCAAGACGGAATTGATCAAAACAAAAAAGGTGTAGCAACCATTAAAGCTGAAATCAAAGGTGCGAAAAAGGAATTAATGGCTCAAGTCGCACAAGTGAATCAGCAAGTTTCACTGTATAAAAGCATTTCTAAAGAACTAAAGGCGGCGTTAGCGCAAGTGGATACATCATCCTCTGCCGCAGCAGATGTAAAAGCGTTAATCAAACAAGCAAATACACAATTTAGTACACTGGAAAAGCAAATCCCGCAGGTAAAAGAAAATCAATCGTATCAAGCGATCAAAGCTTCGTACAATGAACTTTCTGCGACTTTGCAAGAAGGGGCGAAACAGGCAGACAGCTATGCTAAACAAGCGAAAGAAGCTAGAAAGCAGCTTGAAGCAGCTGATGCCTTTATCGCAAAAGCTTCAGAGCAGCAAAAAGTCTTGACGAGTCAAATCGATGAACTCATTGCTGGCTTAGATGCAGTTGAAACTGGACTGGATCAAACGTCTAAAGGCCAAGGACAATTAGCTGATAGTATGCCAAAGCTTGCAAATGGAGCGGGCGACATCATTAATGGTCAAAAGCAAATGAAAGAAAAGATTGGCGGCTTTGGGGATGATCTGACAAAGCTGACAGATGGCCTGAACAAAAGCGTAACTGGACTTGAGAAAATTTCGAGCGGCTTAATGGGTGCAGGTGACTACTTAGACGAACTGAAAAATGCACCAGATCAAGACATGGCCGGCTGGTTTATTCCAAAAGACGTCTTAAAAAATAAAGCGTTCAAGCAAGTATTTGATTCATACATGTCAGATGATCGCAAGATGACAAAAATTGATGTCATTTTAGAAAAAAATCCATATGGAAATGAAGCTCTGTCGACAATAAAACAAGTGGAAGCTTCTGTTGAAAGGGCACTTCCTGAAACAAACCTAAAAGATGCGTCATTTGGTGTTTCAGGTGTATCAAGTATGAACGCTGATCTGAAACAGCTGTCAGACCAAGATTTCAATAAGACAGTGCTTTACATGATGATTGGTATTTTCCTTATTTTGGTGATCTTGTTCCGTTCGCTTGTTATGCCGCTGTACTTGGTAGGTTCACTCATATTGACTTACTTTACAGCAATCGGTATAACAGAATTTATTTTCACCCATTTCTTCGGATATCCAGGCATTAACTGGGCTGTACCATTCTTTGGATTTGTCATATTAATGGCGCTCGGAGTCGATTATTCGATTTTCTTAATGGAGCGGTTCAATGAATACAAAACAAAAGACATCCAGTTTGCCATGACCGAATCAATGAAAAATATGGGGTCTGTCATTATGTCTGCTGCTGTTATTCTGGCAGGAACATTTGCCGCAATGCTTCCATCAGGTGTGCTGTCTCTCTTGCAGATTGCAACACTTGTCCTCACAGGACTTTTATTGTACGCACTCGTTGTGCTACCATTGTTCGTACCTGTAATGGTGAAATTGTTCGGATCAGCCAACTGGTTCCCATTTAAACGAAAAGAATAGTTATTCTATATAGAAAGAAGGAATCAATGTGATGAGTCGTTGGGCGCTGATAACAGGTGCCAGTGGCGGGATTGGGCAGGCAGCAGCCAAAAAGCTTGCCCAAGAAGGCTGCAACCTAATGCTTCATTATCATAAAAATGAACAGGCAGCTATGCGCCTCGCCGCTCATTTGGATGAGGCATATCACATTCAGACGCATGTCGTTCAAGCAGATTTAGCTATAACGGGCGGAGCAGATGAGCTTGTCAGCCGCCTGCCACTCTGTCCAGATATACTTGTTTTAAATAGCGGCAGGAGCCATGTCGGATTGGTGACAGACACAGAAAAAGATGTATTAGCCAGTATGGTGCAGCTTCATGTCACAAGTCCATATGAGCTTACCCAATCCCTTTTACCTGCCATGATCCAAAAGAAAGCAGGCCATATCATTGCGGTCAGCTCGATATGGGGAGAAACGGGAGCATCGTGTGAAGTGCTGTACAGCATGGTCAAAGGTGCGCAAAATGCTTTTATAAAAGGATTAGCAAAAGAGCTTGCCCCAAGTGGAATTAGAGCAAATGCTGTCTCCCCAGGTGCTGTCAAAACAGACATGATGAATAGTTTTACGCAGGAAGACATCGCAATGCTGGAAGAAGAAATCCCGCTTGGCCGGCTTGCATCGCCTGAGGAAGTTGCCGATGTCATTTGGTTTCTCGCCTCAAAACAGTCAAGTTATATCACAGGTCAAATTTTATCTGTTAATGGCGGCTGGTACTGTTAAAAAACGTGTATAATTCGTCTCTCCATGACAAAAGCTATGGCTGTAATTCATCTTTTCGAATGGAGGAATCGACATGTCTGTACTTGAGAACTGGGACCATTGGAAAAACTTTTTAGGTGATCGCTTAAATCATGCGCAGGATAAAGGTTTAGAAGATGAGACCATCAATAACCTTGCATATGAAATTGGCGGATATCTAGCTAACGAAGTTGAGGCAAAGAACGAGCAGGAAAGAGTACTTGCTGACCTTTGGAGCGTTGCATCAGAAGATGAGCAGCGTGCCATTGCAAATATGATGGTCAAGTTAGTTGAAAATAATAGCTCGCACTAAACAAAAAGAGGGGTCGTTTGTGCCTCTCTTTTTATTTTAACCGTTTCACAACATTGTGCTTTCTAAAAATGTGAAAATGCTTTATGATAAAGGAAGGTAAAAATTTGCCACAATGAAGGGGGTAATATCATTTGGCAAAGCTCGAATGGTATTTTGAATATGAGATACAGGTAAACCGTCCCGGACTTTTAGGAGACATTTCTTCTCTAATGGGGATGCTTTCAATTAATATTGTGACAATCAATGGTGTTGATGTATCAAGACGCGGAATGCTTTTACGCTGTGACCACACAGATCAAATTAAGCGGCTTGAATCAATTTTAAATACAATGGAAACGATAAAAGTAACGAAATTAAGACAGCCAAAGCTTCGTGACCGCTTAGCTGTTCGTCATGGAAGATACATACAGCGTGATGCGGATGACAAAAAGACGTTCCGTTTTGAAAGAGACGAGCTCGGTCTTCTTGTTGATTTTATGGCTGAACTCTTTAAAAAAGAAGGACATAAATTGATTGGGATTCGCGGTATGCCGCGTGTCGGAAAAACAGAATCAATTGTGGCTTCAAGTGTTTGTGCAAGCAAGAGATGGCTGTTTGTATCGTCTACTCTTTTGAAACAGACGATCCGAAGTCAGCTGATCGCAGATGAATACAGCCCAGATAACGTCTTTATTATTGATGGGATTGTATCGACAAGAAGAGGTTCTGAGAAGCATTTGCAGCTTTTAAGGGAAATTATGAGACTGCCGGCAACAAAGGTGGTCGAGCATCCAGACATCTTTATTCAAAATTCAGAATATACAATGGATGATTTCGACTATATCATTGAATTGCGTAATAGCGCAGACGAAGAGATTACATATGAACACGCTGAAGAACCACAAGTGTTTGATCATTCTGGTTTTTCTGGCTTCGATTTTTAATATGGTAATGGTAGGTGTTTGTTTTGACTGAATTGGGAAAACGGCTCGTTGAGGCCAGAGAGGAAAAAGGGATGTCGCTGGAGGATCTTCAGACGGTTACCAAGATCCAAAAGCGCTATTTGCTAGCAATCGAACAAGGAAACTATGATATTATTCCAGGTAAATTTTACGTCAGAGCGTTTATTAAACAATATGCCGAAGCCGTTGGACTGAATCCTGAACAATTGTTCGAAGAGTTTCGTAAAGATGTTCCAAGCACGTACAATGATGAAGTATCTGATAAATTATCGAATATTAAGCCGCAAAGAGAGCTGCCAAAGCCTGCCTCGAAAGTCCTTGAATTATTGCCGACAATTTTAATTATTGGAGGCATCATTGTGGTCATCGCCATCATTTATGTGATCGTGCAGGCGGTCAATCATGATAGCGGACAGAAGAATAATCAGGTGGCCCCTCAGCAATCAGAATCTAAATATGAAGTATCTGAGGATTCATCTCTTGCAAAAGATCAAAAGAAAAAAGAAAAAACTTCGTCAGATGATAAAGAAAAATCATCTAAAAAAGACGATTCATCAAAAGACGATGAAACTGTCTCTTTAAAGGCTACGAATACAGAAGGCTCGACAACAACGTATGAAGTATCAGGTGCAGACGAAATGGAGTTAACCATTTCTGCTTCGCAAGCTTCATGGCTGCGCGTAAGAGACGAATCTGGAAAAGTGCTGAAGATGGGTGAACTAAAAGATGGCGAATCGTTTAAAACAGACCTGTCTGATCTTTCTCAGGTCGATATCCGTCTAGGCAATGCGTCTGGAATTGATATCAAGGTAAATGACGAGACACTTAAGTACGAATTAGACCCTAAGAACACCATGACACAAAACATTGTGATTGTGAATAAAGGAAAGGAAAAGTCATCTTAAGCAAGTAGATGACTTTTCTTTTGTTCCTACTATTATATATACATAAAAAATTGCATTATTGGAGGATTGGATTTCATGTTTAACTTACCGAATAAAATAACTCTTTCTAGGATCGCCTTGATCCCTATTTTTATGATCATTATGCTTGCACCGTTTGATTGGGGTGTCGCACGCTTTGGCGACGTCAGCATCGAAGTGACGCACCTTGTTGGAGCGATCCTGTTTATTGTCGCTTCAACAACAGACTGGATTGATGGATACTACGCACGTAAACTTAATTTAGTGACGAACTTTGGTAAATTTTTAGATCCGCTTGCAGATAAATTGCTTGTTTCAGCTGCTTTAATTATACTTGTTCAATACAATCTCACACCGGCATGGATGGCGATTGTGATCATTAGCCGTGAATTTGCTGTAACTGGTCTAAGGCTTGTATTAGCCGGAGGCGGTGAAGTAGTGGCGGCGAATATGCTTGGAAAAGTGAAGACATGGGCGCAAATCATTGCGATTTCAGCACTTTTACTGCATAACCTGCCGTTTGAACTTGTATCATTTCCGTTTGGTGATCTAGCGATGTGGGTAGCGGTGTTCTTCACTGTTGTCTCAGGCTGGGATTACTTTGCGAAAAACTGGGAAGCTTTAAAGAATTCTAATTAAAAAGGACGTGTACGCTTTGAAGTCAGAGAGAAAAGCAGAAATTATTGCAGTCGGTTCCGAACTCTTGCTAGGGCAAATTACGAATACGAATGCACAATTCATCAGCAAACAACTAGCTGAAATTGGTGTGAATGTTTATTACCACACAGCAGTTGGTGACAATCCAGAGCGTTTAAAACAGGCCATTCAGGTAGCGCAGGAAAGATCTAATTTTATTATCTTCTCAGGTGGTCTTGGACCAACCAAAGATGACTTAACAAAAGAAACAATTGCGAGCACGCTTGGTAAAGAGCTTGTACTAAATGAAGAAGCATTTGAATCGATTCAAGACTACTTTCGAAAGACCGGCCGCGATATGTCACCGAACAACCGTAAGCAGGCACTCGTTCTAGAAGGATCAGATGTGCTCGTGAACCGTTTCGGGATGGCTCCAGGTATGTTTGTTCAAGAAGACGATACGTTTTATATGCTTCTTCCTGGACCGCCAAGTGAATTGCACCCGATGTTTGAAAACGAGGCAAAGCCCCTGATTTCTGAGAAGCTTGGCTTAAAGGAAAAAATTGTGTCTGTTGTTCTGCGCTTCTTCGGAATCGGTGAATCGCAGCTTGAAACAGACCTAGAAGATTTAATTGATGCTCAAACCAACCCGACGATTGCACCACTCGCATCTGACGGTGAAGTGACGCTAAGGCTGACTGCTAAGCATGAGGATGAAAAAGAAACAGAACGTCTGTTAAAAGAAACAGAAGCGCAAATTTTAGCGCGGGTAGGAGAGTACTTCTACGGATATGGGGATACATCACTTGTCCGCGAAGCGTCCAAAGCCTTGCACGAGCACGGGAAAACAGTAGCAGCAGCAGAAAGTCTGACTGGTGGAATGTTCTCCGAATGGCTGACAGATCTCGAAGGAGCATCATCCATTTTGAACGGTAGTGTGGTTTGTTATACAAACCAAGTAAAGCAGCAGGTACTTGGCTGCCGGGAGGAAACACTGTCTTCTTATGGTGCTGTCAGCAAAGAGTGTGCTTTAGAGCTTGCTGAAGGGGTTAGAAAGCTGACCGGAAGTGATATTGGCATTAGCTTTACGGGTGTAGCAGGACCTGATACCCAAGAGGGTCAGCCTGTTGGAAAAGTGTTCATTGGACTATCGATGAAAGACCAGACGGACGTGTTTGAATGGATGTTTACGGGCAGCCGGTCAGGCATTCGAAAGCGCGCTGTGAAATATGGTCTACATCACTTACTCAACTTATTAAAAGAGAGTTAATTTTGTTTTTTGTTAGGTTTACTCCTTTATAAAAGAGCGTTTTTTCTAATAGAAAACACTCTTTTCTTAAAAAATCTGCCAAGAAAAAATCGAATATGTGTTCGTTTTTTTCTTGGCAAATGACGTAAAACAAGGTATAGTATAGATAGTGGAATTGATAAAGGAGGAAACAATAGAATGAGTGATCGTCAAGCAGCCTTAGATATGGCTCTTAAACAAATAGAAAAACAGTTTGGTAAAGGCTCTATTATGAAACTAGGAGAGCAAACAGATACACGTATTTCAACAGTACCTAGTGGTTCATTAGCACTTGATACTGCGCTTGGAATAGGCGGATATCCCCGAGGCCGTATTATCGAAGTATATGGTCCAGAGAGTTCTGGTAAAACGACAGTAGCCCTTCATGCCATTGCTGAAGTTCAGCAGCAGGGAGGACAAGCTGCATTTATTGATGCAGAGCATGCACTCGATCCAGTTTACGCTCAAAAACTAGGTGTCAACATTGATGAACTGTTACTTTCTCAGCCGGATACAGGAGAGCAAGCACTTGAAATTGCAGAAGCTCTTGTCCGCAGTGGGGCAGTTGATATTGTTGTGATTGACTCTGTAGCTGCTCTTGTACCAAAAGCAGAGATTGAAGGAGACATGGGTGATTCACACGTTGGTCTTCAAGCACGTTTGATGTCCCAAGCACTTCGTAAACTATCAGGTGCTATCAACAAATCAAAAACAATTGCCATCTTTATTAACCAAATTCGTGAAAAAGTTGGGGTCATGTTCGGTAACCCTGAAACAACGCCTGGTGGACGTGCGCTGAAGTTCTATTCGTCTGTTCGTTTAGAAGTGCGCCGTGCTGAACAGCTGAAACAAGGCAATGATATTATGGGGAATAAAACGAGAATTAAAGTGGTGAAAAACAAAGTAGCACCGCCATTCCGTATTGCGGAAGTAGACATTATGTACGGTGAAGGGATCTCAAAAGAGGGAGAAATCATCGACCTTGGAAGCGAACTAGATATCGTACAAAAGAGCGGTGCTTGGTATTCTTACCAAGAGGAACGTCTTGGGCAAGGCCGTGAAAATGCGAAACAGTTCCTAAAAGAAAACAAAGATATCATGCTGATGATCCAGGAGCAAATTCGCGAGCATTACGGTTTGGATAATAACGGGGTAGCGCAGCCGGAAGCTGAAGAGGCGCTAGAACAATTAGAATTAGAATAAAAATTAAATCAGTATGAAATGATAAAAAAGGCTGAGTGAAAAAACTCAGCCTTTTTTTTATTTTGCAAAAAACTTTCGACAACTTTTTCAGTACTTCATCCGTCTAAAGTGTACAAAATGGCATTTATTTTGGGAGGAAAAACTAATGACAAGCCCGACCCGCAGAAGAAATACAAAACGTAGCCGGAAACAACCAAGTCAGAAGGGAAAAATTGTGCTTGTTTTTTTAGTAGCGATGATTTGCTTAACGATGTGGAATGTGCTTCATCGAAATAGTGAAGAGAAGAACCCGTTTCAAAAAACTGCAATAGCTTTAGAAAACAGTCAGAAAAAAGAAGTCAAAAGGAAAACCGCCAAAAAATCAGAGGAACAAATCAAAACAGTGGACCGCAATCACAAAATCAGCAGCTATTTAAAGGAGATTGGTTTCAGCGGAAGCTCCATGATTGTTAGAAATGGAGAAATCGTAACAAATAAAGGTTTTGGTTATGCAGACCGTAAACGAAAAATTCGAAATAATCCATCAACATCTTTTTATGTCGGTTCGTCACAAAAAGCGCTGATTGCAACCGCCATTTTACAGCTTGAGGAAAAGGGGAAACTTCAGACAAGTGATCTGGTAAGCACGTATTTACCTCATTTCCCTAACGGACATACAATTACTTTGAAAAATCTGCTTACACATACATCGGGAATAAACGGACATATTGAAGGAAACGGCGCAATTACTCCGGACGAATTAATAAAAGACATAGAACGTCAGGGAATTAATCGTCAGCCGGGCGTATGGAGCTACAAGGATTCCAACTATTCTGTTCTTGCTTATATTGTTGCTGAAGTAAGCGGTGAGTCCTATGAACAATATATAAAGAATCATATTTTTAAACCGGCGGGAATGACGCATGCAGGCTTTTACAAAACATATAAAAAAGAACCTTATCCTGCTGTCGGGTATAAGCTGAAAGGCAGCAAAGCGGTTACACCGTATATGCCCGATCTATCTCAGCTGTACGGTGCTGGAGATATTTATATGAGTGCTATAGATATGTACAAATTTGACCAAGCCCTGATTGACGGCAAACTGTATTCGCAGAAGAGCTATAAAAAGATGTTTACGCCAGGAAGCAGCTCCACATACGGAATGGGATTTTATGTTGCTCCCGGTAGCTATTCAAGCCATGGTGTCATGCCGGGCTTCAACATTTTGAACAGCTTTAGCAAATCTGGTCAAACCATCGTTGTTTTGTTCTCCAATATACAAAATAACACTAAACTGGGCCAAGTGAACAATAAAGTATATCAGCTGCTGAATCAAGAATAATTCTGATCTGCTTTTGCAAACGCTAAGATAGCTAGCTTGACAAGTATTTCCGACACAATTACAATGGGAATGTATCACTTGTTTTTCTTAACATGATTGATAACTAATTTAAACTTGACAAGGGCAGTGAGGATCTCATTCCCTGTGAAGGCCCTGTATGTTGAGACACAAAACAATGTACATGCCGACACTTTATTTGTAAAACCAAGTTCATAGCAAGAGGAGGTGAAAATATGTCGCCTACGATGTTTACGATCATCTCCATTTTGCTGAGCCTAATCTGTTTAGTTGTTGGCTACTTTGTTCGTAAAACCATTGCAGAAGCAAAAATATCCGGCGCAAGAAACATGGCCGAACAAATTGTTGAGGATGCAAAGCGTGATGCGGAAGCATTGAAGAAAGAAGCGCTCTTGGAAGCGAAAGATGAAATTCATTCGTTTCGTGTAGAGGCGGAGCAAGAAGTTCGTGAAAGACGAAATGAGCTTCAAAGACAAGAAAACCGTTTACTTCAAAAAGAAGAAAATCTTGATCGCAAAGACGAATCTTTAGATAAACGGGAGTCCCTGTTGGAGAAGAGAGATCATTCTCTGAATGAACGACAACAACATATTGAAGAGATGGAAAGCAAAGTGGATGATATGATTCGTTTGCAGAAAGCCGAGTTGGAACGCATTTCAAGTCTAACTCGAGATGAAGCGAAACAAATCATTCTGGATCAAGTTGAAAATGAGCTTTCCCACGACATTGCAGTCATGACGAAAGAATCTGAAAACCGAGCGAAAGAAGAGGCTGACAAAAAGGCGAAAAACATTCTTTCACTTGCGTTACAGCGTTGTGCAGCTGATCATGTAGCTGAAACAACGGTATCTGTAGTCAATCTTCCAAATGATGAGATGAAAGGTCGTATTATCGGACGTGAAGGACGAAATATCCGTACGTTAGAAACGTTAACTGGTATTGACTTGATCATAGATGATACACCTGAAGCTGTTATCCTATCGGGCTTTGATCCGATTAGACGTGAAACAGCGAGGATAGCTCTGGACAAGCTAGTCCAGGATGGCCGCATTCATCCTGCACGAATTGAAGAAATGGTGGAAAAATCACGCCGTGAAGTCGATGATTATATCCGCGAGATGGGTGAGCAAACGACATTCGAAGTCGGAGTTCACGGTCTGCATCCGGATCTGATCAAAATTCTCGGCCGCTTGAAATTCCGTACAAGTTATGGACAAAATGTCCTGAAGCATTCAATTGAGGTTGCACATCTTGCAGGTCTCATGGCTTCAGAGCTTGGAGAAGATGCAAAGCTTGCAAAACGAGCAGGTCTTCTGCATGACATTGGAAAAGCCATTGATCATGAAGTAGAAGGAAGCCACGTAGAAATTGGCGTTGAGCTTGCGACGAAATATAAAGAGCATCCTGTTGTCATCAACAGTATTGCCTCTCACCACGGTGACCAAGAACCGACATCTATTATCGCTGTTCTTGTTGCGGCAGCTGATGCATTATCTGCAGCACGCCCTGGTGCAAGAAGTGAGACGCTTGAAAATTACATTCGGAGACTTGAGAAATTAGAAGATATCTCTGAATCTTATGAAGGTGTTGAAAAATCGTTTGCGATACAGGCTGGACGTGAAGTACGTATAATGGTGAAGCCAGATTCAATTAATGATCTTGAAGCTCACCGTCTAGCAAGGGATATTCGTAAGCGAATTGAGGACGAGCTCGATTACCCTGGTCACATTAAAGTGACAGTCATTCGAGAAACTCGCGCAGTAGAGTATGCAAAATAGAGCGGTGCGCTTAGCGCCGCTTTATTTTTTTGTGTAAATATGCAACACTGATAAGAAGATCAATTTATAAGAGAAAGGGTTCAAAAGCGCATGAAAATATTATTTGTTGGAGATATCGTCGGTTCACCTGGCAGAGATACACTGAAAGAATACTTGCCAAAGCTGAAGAAAAAATATCAGCCGCACTTTACCATTGTCAACGGAGAAAATGCTGCTCACGGGAAAGGTCTGACTGAAAAAATCTATCATGAGCTCCTGCAAGCAGGAGCTGATGTGCTCACAATGGGCAACCATACTTGGGATAAAAGAGACATTTTCGATTTCATCGATGACGCAGCCCATATGGTCCGTCCTGCTAACTTCCCAGAAGGCACACCTGGAAAAGGTCTCACGTTTATTAAAAAACAAGGAAAAGAATTGGCTGTCATTAACCTGCAAGGACGTACGTTTTTACCGCCAATTGACTGCCCATTTCAAAAAGTAGATGAATTAATTGCGGAAGCATCCAAACGGACACCGTTTATTTTTATTGATTTTCATGGTGAAGCCACAAGTGAAAAGCAAGCAATGGGCTGGTATACAGACGGCCGTGCATCATGTGTCGTTGGAACGCATACACATGTTCAAACAGCAGATAACCGCGTATTGCCAAAAGGAACTGCGTATATTTCAGATGTTGGGATGACAGGACCTTATGATGGCATTTTAGGTGTTGACCGAGAAACGATTATTAAACGATTCAAAACAAGTCTCCCAGTCCGGTTTGAAATTGCAGAAGGCCGCACAACGTTGAGTGCAGTAATAGTAGAAATTGACGAACAGTCGAAAAAAGCTGTCAAAATTGATCGAATTTTGATAAATGATGACCATATTTTCTTTGAATAAATGTTCACATATTTATTTCAGAAAAATATTAATCAGAAAGAAGGAATATGCGCCCTCTATCGTGAATATAGTAAAAATGGTAGGTAGCCTGCTATTTTTGAAAAACATTTTGGGGATGGATTTTCAAAAAAATAGCATCATCTAACAAAGATTGTTCTAATGAACACTCACTTATCCATTGTAAATTTAAGGGGGAGCAGAAATGGAAATTTTAAAAGTTTCAGCAAAGTCAAATCCGAATTCAGTAGCAGGAGCATTAGCGGGCGTTTTACGTGAACGCGGTGCAGCAGAAATACAAGCAATCGGCGCTGGAGCACTGAATCAGGCGGTTAAGGCTGTCGCCATTGCAAGGGGATTTGTTGCGCCAAGCGGAGTGGATTTGATATGCATTCCAGCCTTTACTGACATTCTGATCGATGGAGAAGAAAGAACAGCCATCAAATTGATTGTTGAGCCACGATAATTCTAATTTTATTATTTTCAACCTGCTTACATCATGTAAGCAGGTTGTTTTTGTTTACCGCTATACATTTCTTATATAACATATTCAGTTCGTGAAATAGATAAAAATGACATATTAGAGCTTGCATTTTTTCACCATGATGATAAATTAAGGTTAAGTTGAATTTACTTCATCAAAAATAAATATTTAAGTAGGTGAAATAATGTTCGAAGCTTTTTTGAAAAGAGGAAAGCTTGTTTTTATTTTATTTTTTATCGTTCTCATTGCTGGCGGCTATTTATTCGCGCAGCTTCCTAAACGAGAACTTCCAGAATTCGAGGCGAATCTCGTCACGATTTCTACCGTTTTTCCTGGTGCAGATGCAAAACAGGTGGAAAGAGACGTCACCAATAAGCTGGAATCAGCTTTATCTGATATCAATGGTGTAGAGAAAACGAGCTCGGTTTCTGCCATTGGTTTCTCAAATGTTGTGCTTGAAATTGAGGATCAAGCCGACTTTCAAAAGGTGGCAAGTCAAATTAAGAATGAAACGACAAGTGCTGCGTCATCTTTTCCTGACGGAGTGATGGAGCCGGATGTAAAGGATGAGTTCGGCAGCGTACCCGTTGGTTCTTATATGATTGTGTCGAGTCAATCATCGGACTTAGCAAAGAGTCAGAAATCGCTGCGTGCATTAAAGAAAAAAGTAGAGGACATCAAAGGGGTAGACAATGTCGTTATCAAAGGCTTCAATGACAAACAAGCGATATTAAACTTAGATTCAAACAAGCTGGAGGGTGAAGGGTTCAATGTAACTGATGTCACAAATGCCATCAATCAGGAATTTGATACATCTCCACTAGGCGATATTCGGGCAGGTAAAGAGAAGGTCAAGCTGTCCATCGATACATATGACCGCTTAGATCAAGTCAAAAAAATTGAGCTTTTCTCAAAAACAAAACGAGAGCCGGTCAAAATTAGTCAGCTTGGCAGCTTAAAAGAAGTAGAAAAAGAGAAAAGTGATATTGTGTCCTATAACGGAAAGCCCGCCTATTCATTTACAGTGAATATTAAACCACGGCTTGATATTCCTAAAATGTATGACAAAGTCAATGATGTCATTGAGAAAGAAAAGCAGCTGCCAAATGGGGTGGAGTGGGTAGACTACTATTCACAAAAAAGTGAAGTGGATGCCATTTTCAATGATTTAATAAAAGAAGCCATTGTTGCAGTCATCGCGGTCATTATCGTTACTACACTTGGACTCACGATTGGCGGGGCGTTTATCGTTTCACTCGCCATTCCGCTATCCATTACAATTGGAACCATTCCGCTGCCATTTTTACAAGTGGATCTCAATCAAATTTCGATCATCGGCTTTATCATTGCCTTAGGGATACTTGTCGATGATGCGATTGTCGTCAATGATAATATTTTAAGACAAATGAAAAAATACGAAAGTCCGCTTAAAGGAACAATTGCTGGCGTAAAAGAAGTTGCAGGGTCTATTTTGACATCAACTCTTGCTGTTGTATTTGCTTTCCTGCCGCTTCTTTTCTTATCAGGTGCAAACGGTTCATTTATTCGGGCATTACCGTCTGTTCTAGTAACGACTGTGCTTGCGTCCATGGTGATTTCGCTGACACTTGTGCCGGTCTATCAATATACTGTGAACAGGAAAAGAAAGAACAAGAAGAGTCAAAAAGAGCCGGGCTTCCTAGGAAAACCATTAAAAAGTCTGGCGGATTTCTATGCAGACCGTGTGCTGAAAAACATTGTGAAGCGGCCGCTCGTTATTGGACTAAGTGGCTTGCTTGTTGCAACGCTTGCTTTTTTACTTATTTTCGTCACACCATTTGAATTTTTCCCTGCGGCAAATAAGAAAGAAGTGGTCGTCACTGTCACGCTTCCAAGTGAAACAACATTAGACAAAACAAATGAAACACTAAAGAAAATAGAACAAGAAATTAAGCAGCAAAAAGGCATTGAAGAAACGGCGATTTTTGCAGGCGGCGGGGTGCCGAATCTGTTTAATGAAAGTATTTCAAATGCAAGTGACCACACCGGTCAGATTGTTGTAAGAGTAGACAATGATCAGATGACAAGTAAGGCATTGATTGATCGTATGACCGAGCCTTTGCGAGAGAAATTCAAAGAGGCTGATCTCTTTATGAAAACCATTGTTCAAGGACCGCCAACTGGAGCGCCAGTGACAGTAACAGTTGCAGGTGACTCTTTTACAAAGCTCATTGATGTCAAAGAAACGCTGACAAATGAAATGAAAGACAAAGGAGCAAGCTTGATTACAGATGATGTCAATAAGCCGGCGAAAACGATTTCCTTTGAATTAAACCGTGAGCGAATGGCAGAGGATGGGCTCAGTGCTCAATTTGTCAGCAGACAGCTTGGGCTTGTGACAGAAGGGATTCCATTAGGTACCTTTAAACAAGGAACAAATGATATCGATTTAGTGGTGAAACAGGATACAGGTACACATCAAAATGGTTTAAAGCTAAAAGAATTGAAAGTGCCTGTGAAGACAAACGAGGGTGGTATGCCTCAACTTGAGCCGCTTAGCCGATATGTAACAGAAAAAGAAACAGAGCAGTATGAAAGCATTCCACATGAAAATGGAGTTCCAACCATTACGCTAAAGGCGTATCCCGGCGCATCAGATTCGTTTAAAGACGATATGAAAGAAGTCGTTAATCAAGTGGGGAAAAGCGCGGCAGCGAAGGATTTGACCATTTCACAAGGTGGAGAAAATGAAAATCAGACCCAGTTCTTTATTGAAATTAGTCTCTTATTTGCGGTTGTCCTGCTGCTCATTTACGTGACCATCGCATTCCAGTTCAATTCATTGATGCTTCCACTGTTAGTTCTAGGAACGGTTTACTTAGCCGTATCAGGAGCCATTATCGGACTGTTTGTCACACAAACGCCATTCAGCTTTATGGCAACAATGGGAATTGTCTCATTGGCTGGTATTGTCGTTCGAAATGCGGTCGTCTTATTCGAATTTATTGAACAGCGGCGCAAGCAAGGATTTGATCAACAGACAGCTGTCATTGAAGCGGGAAGAGCAAGGATTAGACCGATACTTTTAACAGCATTTACGGCACTAGTTGCATTAATGCCTGTTGCATTAAGTCATGATCCACTCTTTAAGCCGCTGGCCATCTGCATTGTATCGGGTGTCTTTTTCTCAACGATTCTGACATTATTTATTGTGCCAGCCCTATATGTTGCCGTTTCAAAGAAACGCTGACGATGAAAGTAAATCTCCTTTCAACCGGAGATTTGCTTTTTTTTAGAAAAATATCTAAAAAAATATGTGGGGTGTTCATTTGTCTTTATCTAGTAGACAGTGGTGTTTACGACTAAAATAAGTCGTGTTAAAATCTGATTGGGAGAAGTTTTTTAACAAAGGGGTTGTACGTCATGTGTGGAACGATGAAAGCAATTGTTAAAAAAGAAAGCGCTTACGGAGCGGTGCTGATGGAGATGCCGATTCCAGAAATCAAAGATCATGAAGTCTTGATCCAAGTGAAAGCCACTTCGATATGCGGAACAGACGTGCATATTTATAATTGGGATGACTGGGCTAAGGGGCGAGTCAAAGCGCCCTACATTTTTGGACATGAATTTACAGGGGAAGTTGTCAAAGTGGGGAAGCAGGTCTCACGAGCAAAAGTAGGGGACTTTGTATCAGCTGAGACGCATGTTGTATGTAATCAATGTTATATGTGCTTAACAGGGCAGCAGCATTTGTGCAGTGAAACGAAAATTTTAGGGGTAGACATTGATGGCTGTTTTGCTGAATATGTCAAAATACCTGAACAAAATGTGTGGCATAATCCGGCTCAAATGCCAGTTGAACTTGCCTCTATACAAGAGCCGCTAGGAAATGCTGTCCATACAGTACTGCACACACCTGTTTCAGGTAAATCTGTGGCGATTTTTGGCTGCGGACCAATCGGCTTAATGGCAATCGCTGTCGCAAAAGCTTCTGGAGCTGTTCAAGTGTTCGCCGTTGATAAAAATGAATACAGGCTCGATCTTGCCCGAAAAATGGGTGCAGATCATATTGTGGATATTGGAAAAGATAATCCAGTCGCGATGATTAAGCAGCTCACCCGGATGGAAGGGGCAGACGTAATGTGTGAGATGTCAGGTCATCCAGCTGCCATTAATCAAGCACTCGAAGCTTGTGCAAATGGAGGAAAGGTCAATATACTAAGCTTGCCAGAACGGCCAGTGACAATTGATATTACGAACCAAATTGTTTTTAGGGGATTAACCGTGCAAGGGATCACGGGGAGAAAAATGTTTGAGACGTGGCGTCAAGTATCTGAGCTGTTAAGAACGAATACCATTGATGTAAAGCCAGTTGTCACTCATACACTGCCATTTGAAGAGTTCGAAAAGGGATTTGAACTTATGCAAAGCGGTACGTGCGGAAAAGTCGTACTGATGATGCCATCATATCAAAGGGGGAAGAAATGATGAAGGAATTCACGTATTTACAAGATGAATTGGAAACAATGAAGCAGCAGGGCACCCACCAAACCTTGAAAGAGATCGACTCAAAACAATCATCCACTGTAACATTAAATGAACAACCTGTTATACAACTCTCCTCAAATAACTACTTAGGCCTCACCTCGCACCCAAGGCTGATGAAAGCAGCAAAAGAGGCGATTGATGAATTCGGAGCGGGTACAGGATCCGTTCGAACCATCGCCGGCACAATGACAATGCATGAACGTCTTGAAAAAAAGCTTGCTGCATTTAAAAAGACAGAGGCAGCCCTTGTGTTCCAATCAGGCTTTACGACCAACCAAGGGGTTTTATCGAGTATCCTGACAAAAGATGATATTGTCATTTCGGATGAACTGAATCATGCCTCAATTATTGATGGAATCCGATTAACCAAAGCAGATAAAAAGGTATACAGTCATTCCAATATGGAAGAGCTGGAGAAGATTTTGAAAAAATCAATGAATTATCGCGTCCGTCTCATCGTAACAGACGGTGTTTTCTCAATGGATGGTGATATCGCGCCACTTCCTGAAATCGTCAGGCTAGCAGAAGCATATGATGCATTTGTCATGGTAGACGATGCGCATGCCTCGGGCGTGCTTGGCGAGAATGGCCGCGGGACAGTCAACCATTTTAAACTCGACGGCAGAGTGCACATTCAGGTCGGGACACTTAGTAAGGCTGTCGGAGTGCTCGGCGGTTACGTAGCTGGTTCAGCGGTTTTAATTGATTATTTAAAACATAAAGCAAGACCGTTTTTATTCAGCACCTCACATCCGCCAGCTGTGACTAGAGCGTGTGAAGAAGCGATTGAAGTGCTGTTAGATGAACCGGAGCGAATCGATACACTTTGGGAGAACGCCGCTTATTTTAAAGAAAAGGTCATCAGCCTTGGATTTCAAGTTGCCCCAACAGAGACACCGATTATCCCAATCATGATTGGAGACGAAGCACTTACTTTTCGTTTCTCAAAAGCTTTAATAGAACGAGGTGTGTTTGCTCAAGGCATCGCCTTCCCAACAGTAGCAAAAGGCAAGGCAAGAATTAGAGCCATCATCACAGCCGAGCACACAAAAGAAGAACTAGACCGGGCACTGACAATCATTGAAGAAGAAGCAAAAAAACTAAACATACTTGATTGAGAGAGCGCAGGCTCTCTTTTTCTTTTTATGAAAAATGGTTATGACTAATAGACAATTTTCATAGAAGAACCGTATATGATTTATTTTCAATTCATCACAAAATAGTCTATACTGTAGGGTGGAACTTGGTTTGAAAGGAGTACAAATTCATGAATGAAGAGCAGAGAAAAGCGAGCGGACAAGTAAGTTCATCGGACAAAAAATCCGAGAAGGACTACAGCAAATATTTTGAAGCTGTGTACATTCCGCCTTCCTTAAAAGATGCAAAAAAACGGGGTAAAGAAGAAGTCGAATACAATCAATTTCAAATTGACGAGCAGTTTCAAGGGTTAGGGAACGGCCGCAAGTTTTATATTCGCACATACGGCTGTCAAATGAATGAGCATGACACAGAAGTGATGGCTGGTATTTTTATGGCGCTAGGCTATGAACCAACAAACTCAACTGAAGATGCGAATGTCATTTTATTAAACACTTGTGCGATTCGTGAGAATGCGGAAAACAAAGTGTTTGGAGAGCTTGGTCATTTAAAAGCATTAAAGCGTGAAAAGCCAGATTTAATTTTAGGTGTCTGCGGATGTATGTCCCAAGAAGAATCTGTCGTGAGCCGTATTTTGAAGAAACATCCATTTGTTGACTTAATCTTCGGCACGCACAACATTCACCGCCTGCCAGAGCTGTTATCTGAATGCTACCTTTCAAAAGAAATGGTCATTGAGGTTTGGTCAAAAGAAGGCGATGTGATTGAGAACCTTCCGAGAGCCCGTCAAGGTAAAATCAAGGGCTGGGTGAATATTATGTACGGCTGTGATAAATTCTGTACATACTGTATCGTGCCTTATACGCGCGGCAAGGAAAGAAGCCGCCGCCCAGATGAAATTATTCAAGAGGTCAGACGTTTAGCAGCAGAAGGATATAAGGAAATTACCCTTCTTGGTCAAAACGTGAATGCATATGGAAAAGATTTTGAAGATATGGAATATGGTCTTGGCCACCTTATGGATGAGCTGCGAAAAATTGATATTCCACGTATCCGTTTTACAACAAGTCACCCGCGTGATTTTGATGATCACTTAATTGAAGTGCTAGCCAAGGGCGGAAACCTTCTCGATCATATTCACCTGCCAGTTCAATCCGGAAGTTCTTCTGTGCTGAAGCTTATGGCGAGAAAATATGACCGTGAGCGTTACCTTGATCTTGTGCGCAAAATCAAAGAAGCTATGCCGAATGCTTCATTAACAACGGACATTATTGTTGGGTTCCCAAATGAAACAGATGAGCAGTTTGAAGAAACACTTTCGCTTTATCGCGAGGTTGAGTTTGATGCCGCTTATACGTTCATTTATTCTCCAAGAGAAGGAACGCCGGCAGCGAAAATGAAAGACAACGTGCCAATGCGTGTGAAAAAAGAACGTCTGCAACGCCTAAATGCACTTGTGAATGAAATTTCTGCGAAAAAAATGAAGGAATATGAAGGACAGATTGTCGAAGTATTAGTAGAGGGTGAAAGTAAAAACAACCCTGAGATCCTAGCCGGATATACAAGTAAAAGCAAGCTTGTGAATTTTAAAGCACCAAAAGAAGCGATTGGCAACATCGTCAAAGTGAAAATCACACAAGCCAAAACTTGGTCTCTTGACGGAGAAATGGTTGGAGAAGCTATCGAGGTGAATTAAAATGACACTTTATTCAAAGAAAGAGATTGTTGAGCGCGCAAGAGAGCTCGCTAAAATGATTTCTGAAACGGAAGAAGTTGATTTCTTCAAAAAAGCAGAAGCGCAAATCAATGAAAATACAAAAATTTCAACGATCATTAATCAAATTAAGGCGCTTCAAAAACAAGCTGTAAATTTAAAGCATTACGGCAAACATGAAGCATTAAAACAAGTCGAAGAAAAAATCGATGCCCTGCAGGAAGAACTGGATGACATCCCAGTCATTCAAGAATTCAAAGAATCACAAACAGAAGTCAATTCCCTGCTTCAGCTTGTAGCGCACACGATTTCGAATCAAGTAACAGATGAAATCATTCTTTCAACCGGCGGTGACCTTTTATTAGGAGAAACCGGTTCAAAAGTAAAAAACTCATCACCAAGTTGCTCCATTAAATGAGAAAACCCCGCAGATGCGGGGTTTTTTTGTTTTCCTATTGAAATGCACTACCCATTCTCTTCATGCTTCATCAACTCCAAATCTCTCACTCTCCAACTTTTCCAATTTTCAAGGCAAGTTTATGGGCGACCATGCATACACTGAAACAGAAATGAATTTAATTGAACATGAAGTTCAAAATCGTGACACACTAGACGAATGCCCAGCATAAGATAAAACGATCAAGAACAAGGAGGCATGCCGGAATGTCTGAATACAGAGAAATTATTACAAAAGCGGTGGTTGCAAAAGGGAGGAAATTCACCCAAAGCACACACACCATTTCTCCATCGCAAAAACCAACCAGTATCCTAGGTGGTTGGATCATTAATCATAAGTATGATGCTGAAAAGGTCGGTAAAACGGTTGAGATCGAAGGAACATTTGATATTAACGTATGGTACTCTTACGCTGACAACACGAAAACAGAAGTCGTCACAGAGCGTGTGAAGTATGTAGACATCATTAAACTGAGATATAAAGATAAAAATTTTCTTGATGATGAGCACGAAGTGATTGCGAAAGTTTTGCAGCAGCCCAATTGCTTAGAAGTGACTATTTCTCCAAATGGCAATAAAATTATCGTTCAGGCAGAGCGAGAGTTCATTGCTGAGGTAGTCGGTGAAACAAAAATTGTTGTAGAGGTCAATTCAGACTGGAAAGAAAAAGATGATCACGAGTGGGAAGAAGAAGTGGATGAGGAGTTAGAGGATATTCATCCAGAGTTCCTAGCAGGTGATCCAGAAGAGTAAGGAATGACTAGGGCGCATATCCCCCTAGTTTTTTTGTGCCTGATCTAGGAGAAAAAAGGTGATTTTTTATGCTATAATTGAAGATGGTATGAATTCGAAAGTAATATAGTGAGGGATTAGAAATATGGCAAGTTATACGCCCATGATACAGCAATATTTAAAGATCAAGGCAGATTATCAAGATGCCTTTTTATTTTTTCGCTTAGGCGATTTTTATGAGATGTTTTTTGATGATGCGAAAGAAGCGGCGCAAGAACTAGAAATTACGTTAACAAGCAGAGACGGCGGCACAATTCCAATGTGCGGCGTTCCATATCATTCTGCTTCTGCATACATAGAACAGTTGATTTCAAAAGGCTACAAGGTCGCCATTTGTGAGCAGGTGGAAGACCCTAAAACGGCAAAAGGTGTAGTCAAAAGAGAAGTTGTTCAACTGATTACACCAGGTACCGTCATGGATGGTAAAGGTTTAAGTGAAAACGAGAACAACTTCATTGCGTCTGTTACCAGCTTTCAAAATGGATACGGTCTTGCGCTGTCTGATTTATCAACAGGTGAAAACATGGCGGCTTTCATCGATCGATTAGATGAAGTCGTATCAGAAATTTATTCTGTTGGTGCAAAAGAAATTGTGGTGTCAAAGCAGCTGGATGAGGAAACAATCAAAACCCTTAAAGAACGCTGCCAAGCAACTATTTCATACGAAGATAGTGATGAACTATTAGAGGAAGCTGAACAGCTCGTTTCCCATCTTGACGACAAGTTAAAAACGGCATTTTTAACACTATATGCCTACTTAAGAAGAACGCAAAAAAGAAGCTTGGATCACCTTCAGCAAGTTCAAGTGTTTGAGCTTGAACAAACGATGAAAATTGATCTTTACTCAAAACGAAACCTTGAATTAACAGAAACGATTCGTTCAAAAAGCAAAAAAGGCTCTTTATTATGGCTGTTAGATGAAACAAAAACAGCGATGGGCGGCAGACTGCTCAAGCAATGGATCTACCGGCCGCTCATTCGTCTTTCGCAAATTAACGAGCGCCAGGAAATGGTGCAAATTCTGATGGATCATTTCTTTGAGCGCGAGGATCTGCGCGAACGATTAAAGCAAGTATATGATCTTGAGCGTCTAGCGGGCCGCGTGGCATTTGGCAACGTGAATGCCCGTGATCTCATCCAGCTCAAGGAATCCTTAAAACAAGTACCGGATATTAAACAACTCGTTCAATCATTACCAGAGGAAATGGCAAAATCAAGAGCGAATGAGATTGATCCTTGCGGCGACCTGCTTGATTTATTAGAAGATGCACTTTATGAAAATCCGCCGATGACGATAAAAGAAGGCAATTTGATTAAAGATGGCTACAATGCAAAATTAGATGAATACCGTGATGCCAGCCGAAACGGAAAGGACTGGATTGCACGTCTCGAACAGCAGGAAAGAGAATATACCGGCATTCGCTCATTAAAAGTCGGGTTTAATAAAGTGTTTGGTTATTATATCGAAGTGACACGTGCAAATACACATCTGCTTGAGGAAGGGCGTTATGAAAGAAAACAAACGCTTGCCAATGCAGAGCGGTATATCACACCTGAATTAAAAGAAAAAGAAGCACTGATTCTTGAAGCAGAATCAAATATTAACGAATTGGAATATGAACTATTTACAGCTCTCAGGGAGCAAGTAAAAGGCTATATTCCTAGATTACAGCTGCTCGCAAAACAAATGAGTGAGCTGGATGCGCTTCAATGCTTTGCGACTGTTAGTGAAAAGCGCCGTTATATCCGTCCGGAATTCTCAGAGGATGACGTGGATGTCAAAGATGGCCGTCACCCTGTCGTTGAAAAAGTGCTGGATCACCAGGAATATGTACCGAATGACTGCCATATGGGAAAAGGCAGACAAACCTTACTCATCACTGGACCGAATATGTCAGGGAAAAGTACGTATATGAGACAAATGGCTCTCATCTCGATTCTTGCGCAGATTGGCTGCTTTGTGCCTGCGTCAAAGGCGACGCTACCAATCTTCGATCAAATCTTTACCCGTATTGGTGCAGCAGATGATTTGATTTCTGGTCAAAGTACTTTTATGGTAGAGATGCTCGAAGCAAAAAATGCGATGGTGCACGCAACGAAAAACAGCTTGATTTTATTCGATGAAATTGGACGTGGGACAAGCACCTATGATGGAATGGCGCTTGCGCAGGCGATCATTGAATTTGTTCATGATCATATTGGGGCCAAAACCCTATTCTCTACACATTACCATGAGCTGACGGTTCTTGAATCTCAATTAAGCGAGCTGAAAAATGTTCATGTGCGAGCTGAAGAGCATGAAGGCACAGTCGTTTTCTTACATCAAATCAAAGAAGGTGCAGCTGATAAAAGCTATGGTATTCATGTAGCGCAGCTAGCTGAATTGCCTGATGCCATCATCAATAGAGCCCAGACCATTTTAACGGAGCTTGAGAGCGGATCACATGACGTGACCCCGAACGTATCTCCAGCACCAAAAGTAGAAAAGACTGAAGAAAAACAGCAGCTATCTTTCTTTGAAGTAGAAGAAAAACCGCAGCCAAAAGCTGCTCTAAAACAGAAAGATCAAGCGGTCATCGATGAATTAAAATCATACAACCTAATGGATATGACTCCGCTTGAAGCTATGACAAAGCTGTATGAATTGCAAAAGAAATTATAATGTAAGGTGAGGTGAGCAGAAATGGCAAAGATTATTCAGTTATCCGATGACCTATCCAATAAAATTGCTGCAGGTGAAGTGGTCGAGCGCCCAGCTTCTGTTGTAAAGGAGCTTGTGGAAAATGCGATCGATGCAAAAAGTACAGTGATTGAAATCGATGTAGAAGAAGCAGGTCTTTCTTCTATAAGGATTATTGATAATGGTGTTGGAATCGATGCTGAAGATTGTAAGCTCGCCTTCCAGCGTCATGCAACGAGCAAAATCAAAGACGAAAATGATCTGTTCCGTGTCAGAACCCTTGGATTCAGGGGAGAGGCACTGCCAAGTATTGCATCTGTCTCTCATTTAGAAATGAAAACAAGTACTGGCGAAGGAGCTGGGACACACCTAGCTTTGCAAGGCGGGAAGATTATTTCAGAGAAAAAAACCTCTGGCCGCCGCGGCACTGAGATTGTGGTCACCAACTTATTTTACAATACGCCAGCTCGCCTGAAATATATGAAAACCGTTCATACGGAGCTTGGTAATATATCGGATGTGGTCAACCGAATTGCGCTAGCTCATCCCGAAGTATCAATCCGTTTGCGTCATCAAGGGAAAGTTCTCCTCCAAACGAATGGAAACGGAGATGTGCGTCATGTACTTGCGGCCATTTACGGGACAGCCGTGGCGAAAAAAATGCTGCCGCTCCACGTACAATCACTTGATTTTGAAGTGAAAGGGTATATTTCCTTACCAGAAGTGACGAGGGCATCACGGAATTATATGTCTTCTGTTGTAAACGGCCGATATGTCAAACATTTTCCGCTCGTGAAAGCGATCCATGAAGGATATCACACACTGCTTCCGATTGGTCGTCATCCAATTACATTTATTGAGATGAAGATGGATCCAATTTTAGTAGATGTGAACGTTCATCCTTCGAAGCTTGAAGTGAGACTAAGTAAAGAACAGGAACTTCATGAGCTGATTAAACAAGGAATTAAGGAAGTATTTCAAAAGCAGCAGCTCATTCCAAGTGCCTCAGTACCAAAAAAAGCACCAATACCAGCTGTGAAAAATGAGCAACAATCCTTAACCTTTGATGCGAAACAAGGAAACCAAAGCCAACCAGAAACACCGCTAACCTATCAGCCGGATCCGCACGAGTCGGTCATATACGAGACAAGTTATACCGATGCATATGGGATGCCTAAACAAGAGAAGACAGAAGCATCATCACCAGTATCTTATGAAGAAGTATCATCTGAGCGTATTCATTTAGAGGAATCCGCCGCTTCATTTGAAGATGAAGAGACGGTACTATATGAAGATGTGACAGAGACGATGCCTGAAAACGAACGCGTCCCTGTGATGTATCCAATTGGGCAAATGCACGGCACATATATTTTAGCTCAAAATGAACGAGGACTTTATATCATTGACCAGCATGCAGCTCAAGAGCGAATCAAGTATGAGTATTATCGTGAGAAGGTGGGAGAGATCGAACAGGAAGTGCAAGAAATGCTCGTCCCCTTAACATTTCACTACTCTAAAAACGATATGCTGATCATTGAAGAGCATAAGGATATTCTAGCGAAAGTGGGTGTCTTCTTAGAGCCCTTTGGTTCAGGAAGCTACATCGTTCGTTCGCATCCACAGTGGTTTCCGAAAGGTGAAGAGGCTGAACTGATCGAAGAGATTATAGAGCAAGTGCTTGATGAAAAGCGTGTTGATATCAAGAAACTGAGAGAAGAAGCGGCGATTATGATGAGCTGCAAAGGCTCAATCAAAGCAAATCGTCATTTGCGTCATGATGAAATCAAAGCCTTATTAGATGAACTCCGGACAACGAAGGATCCATTCACCTGTCCGCACGGCCGGCCGATCATTATTCATCACTCCACTTATGAAATGGAGAAAATGTTTAAACGGGTGATGTGATATAAAAAAAGCGCTCTTAACAGAGCGCTCAGCGTGTAGACAAACCCTCGCATTCGTTGTCAGTCCTGCGCTTCGGTGCTCACGAATGTCAAATTCACTCCGCTCCGATGCTCTTCCTTCCTAGACTGCAAAGGGTTTCTATCACGCTGAAAAAAAGACAAAGGGCTAAAATTAAGATCATTTTAGCCCTTTGTCAACAATCTGAAGCGCTCTTAACAGAGCGCTTTTTTCTTTAGCATCCGCAAGGATCTGGCGGTGTGACCACAACTGGTCGTGTATTAATATCAATCGTATCTTCTGCATAAAATTTGGAACCAATGCTGATTGCTCGATTTTCTGCGCGGAACGTATATGTACCTGCAGCAGGAAGTACTTTATGTGAAAGCTTTAATGTATATTTGGAAATTCCAAGTAAATCCAGTCTGAGCGGAATACGAACGGTTTGTCCGTTGTTCAAAATGTAGCTGTCCTTTAATGCTTTACCGTTCAAGATGTCTTTTGTTGTTGCTTGGAAACCCTTTGGCAGTGTGAACTCAACTGCACCAAGACTTAGAACTGAATTTGGGCTGTACGTCAGCTCAATGTCAGAATAAGACCATTCCTGCTTACTAGCTCCTGTAATTTTAGCGTAAAGAGCAGCTGGCTTTACATTGGTTGATGCTTTGCTTTCGGCTCCTTCAGCAGATGCAGAAAGTGGTACTGACAGCGCCATAACCAATGTGAGCATCCCCATCATAAGAATCGTCCATGTTTTTTTCATTTTTTCCTTCCCCCTTGTTGAATATAGGTAAATAATAGATGATTACACCCATTATTTACCTATAATGTTACCATATTACCATATGGTATTAAATGGTATATTATACCCTTATTTTGTCATTCTTTAGTAATAGCGGGGGAATAGCGCATTTGGTTGATTCATTCCGTAAAAATGGCCAGGCATTTGCTGGTTTGTTGGCATCATCATATGCATATCTTGATAACCGTATGGATGGTGCGGCATCATCCCATATCCACCATAATGGCCTAGATGATGGTGATCCTTCATTGGAACATGCTTTGAAAAGTAATCATGCTGATTGGGAAACGTTGAATAGGGTGAATGATGATGTGGATGGTGCGCATTATACATATCTTTTTTGCCGCTATGATAATGGTTTGGCATATTCATATGATCATGCATGTTTGGCGCAATCATATGCTCATGATTGGCTGTATACACATTTTCAAATGTGTGATAGGGATTTTCTTGGTGATAATGATTCATTTGGCTGTTCATATCGTTCATGTATATCTCATCCTTTATGTCAGGTTGCCATATCCTATGAGACAGATTTGCTTCATGAGCCTATCCATATGAAAGAAAAAAACCGGCTTTTCAGCCGGGAAAAAGAAAAGCAGGTAAAGCGTCAAGCCTTAAATTTCGTAGCGATGTCTTCTTCTACGACGCTTTTTACATCTGCTGCAGACACTTTTAGGAAAATAACAGGGATCGTAGCTTCGAGAGGTATCCCAAAAATCGCTCTCAAACCATTTATCTTTTTTATGACAAAACTTTTTTTCTTTACATGGATCCTCGTGGTGATGATCGTCATGCTTTTTATGACAGTTTGAGTGGGAATGTTTGCACTTGCATTTGCACATTGTCATCCCTCCTAAATGTGACTCAATGCTAGTATATGCAAGAAAGAGTCATGAGGACTGGATGCTCTCACTTCTTTTATAAAAAAGGCTTTTTCTAAAAAAACTCAAATAAAAAGAATTGACTAGTGCTAAAATAACATGATAAAATATAAATTTTTATCCTCTGATGAAATGTGTTATAATGATTTTGTGAATACTTTCGGAGGTGGCGGATTTGTTTCAAATAGGTGATAAAATTGTTTATCCAATGCATGGAGCCGGTGTGATTGAAGGAATGGAAGAAAAAGAGATTTTAGGTAAGACGCAGGAATATTTTCTGATTCAAATGCCGAATATGCAGATGATGGTCCCAAAAGGCAGAATCAATCAACTAGGTATACGTCCGGTAGCAGATCAAGCAACGCTGAAAGTTGTGATGAACAATTTTGCAGAAGAAACAAACGACGACACGCTTACTTGGAAGCAAAGATATGATGAAAATCTGAAAAAGCTAAAAACAGGTGCGATCGAAGATGGTGCAGACGTTGTTAAAGATCTGATGAGACGAAATCAGAAGAAAGCATTAAATTCAAGTGAAAAGAAGATGCTTGAAGATGCAAGAGGCATGTTAGTGAGTGAGATTTCACTTGCGCAGGGACTGTCGCAAGATGAAGTGATGACAGTTTTAGAGAATGAATTAAGAATGTAATGATGATATACAGAGACTAGCTGTAAACAGAAGAGGAGACTCCTTTGTTTACAGCTTTTTTGTTTTGAAAAAAAGAGTAATATTGGCATTTTTGTAGGTGGTTTTAACTAATATTGAAATGAGGTCATACGATTTAGTTTTTACGCGGACAACAAAAATTCAAAGACCTCTGATATACCTAGATGACATTAAAAACAGGTAAGTTTTCCTGATTCATTTAAATGAGCCGGACAACCTTTGAATTTTTTAAGCCATTGATAGTAAAATATTGCGGTAAGATGACACCTAAGAGAAAAAAGGAGCGGTGAAATGAAAAGGTTACTAATAAGTGGATTCATCTTTCTTATTCTGTGTACTCTTTTAATGGTGAAATGCAGCCATTCTGTTCAAGAAAAAAAAGAGCAAAAGAAGCATTATCAAGAGGTAGAAAAGTATCAAAAAGAGCGAAAACAAGGTGATCAATACGAAAGCTTTAAACAGCTCATACGACATGAAAAAGAAGGGTACGAGATAGAATTTCACGAAAAGGGCGGAAGTGATTTACTCGTATTTTCTCCTCATGGAGGAGAGATTGAACCAGGAACAAGTGAAATTGTAGAAGCCTTTCAAGAAAGCTACTCTACGTATTTGTTCGAAGGTACAAAGCAAGACAATAACCGGGACCTGCATATCACGAGTACTAATTTTGATGAACCCGTTTTGGTTCAAATGATTAAAACGTATCCTTTTTCAATTTCCATCCACGGCTATAAAAGTGATAAAAGACACACGCTCGTTGGCGGCACAAATGAAAAAATGCAAAGAGCGGTTGTGCGAGAACTAAAAGATCGAGGATTTTCCGCAGAAATGGTACAAAAAGGCGAACGGCTTTCTGGTACAGATCCTAAAAATATAAATAATCAAAATGCAAGTGGTGAAAGTGTTCAACTAGAAATTAGTACAGCGCAAAGAGAAGCTTTTTTTGACAATTTTGATACGAGAAAAGGAAAGAAAAAAGCATTCAGACGTTATATCAATGCGTTAAAAGAAGTACTAAGAGAATTCGACCCGTCTTCGTAAAAAAAGTTTTGATGGGCAAAAGTACTCTATTTAAACTTGGTAAAAAAGATAGGAATATGCGATTTGAACATAAAATATGTAATAACTTACAATTTGCCTTAAAAACATAAATTATGTAAAATAATAGTTATCAGTTTGATATGATAGAATGGGGCTGAAGTGGATGGCACACAAAATACCATCTTCCGAAGTAGGTGTAAAGATCAATCAATGGTACACACATATTTGCAAATTTGAAGTTGAACAGGCAAACGGCATGAAGCGCCTTGTTGAAGAAGAAATTCATGATATGGAAGAGGATCAAGATTTACTCCTATATTATTCCCTAATGGATTTTCGCCATCAAATGATGCTTCAGCACTTAGCGCCCGTCCATGCGGGGAATGAAACGCTTCAAGCAGTGTCCTTTCCTAAAGAAATTGACGATGCAGAAGATGAGATGACAGGCTTACTAGGCTATTATTTTCATTTTTTTCATGGAATGTATGCGTTTATCCAGCGCCGGTATATCGAGGCCATTTCATATTACAAGCATGCGGAACATCAACTGATTTTAGTGACAGATGAGATTGAAAAAGCAGAATTCTACTATAAAATCGCAGAAGTATACTATCATATGAAACAAACTTATTTCTCCATGCACTATGCTAAAAAGGCGAGAGACATCTATAAGAAACATCAGCTTTATGGAAAAAGAAGCATTCAATGTGATTTTGTCATGGCAGGTAATTGGATTGATGTCAATCAGTATCAAAAAGCGCTTCCTTATTTAGAAAAAGCGTTAAAAGTCTGTGAAGCGATGGAACAAAAAGAATGCACATCTTACTTTAAAGCAATGGCTCTTAATAACCTAGGCACTTGTCATTATAGTATGGGAACGTACCATACAGCGACTGTCTTTTTTGAACAAGCCATTTCACTTTATCAGAAAGATCAAGCATCCACGATGATCAAATCGTTGTTTTCACTTGCCCTTACTTGTTTTAAACTCGGAGATATTCAGCGGGCGGGCGAGGCCATATCTACAGGAATGAAAGAGGCTTGTGTATTGGAAGATGAAATTTATCAGTTAAAATTTCAATTTTTACAGGCGCTCTATATAGAGAAAGACGGTTGTGAGCAATTGAGGTCGGCCCTTTTTGGTCTGAGAAATAAAAAAATGTTTGCTGATTTAGAGGAATTAGCACTTGATGCGGCTAATTATTATAAGGAACGCGACATGTACAAGGAATCCTCCACTTTTTTTGAGATTGTGATCGAAGCGCGTACGCACATTCAAAAAGGAGATGAGATGTATGAGAACGAAGCATAACATGTCAGCTGCTCAAGTAGATGAAAGACTTCACACTTAAAAATGAGACAAACAACACCCTTTACGCATAAACGTAAAGGGCTTTTTTCTTTATTCTTTGATTGCTTTTTCTGCGTCAATTGCACCTGCTCCATAAATCATCGGATCATCTCCAGACCACTTGCTTGTATTTTCTTTTAACAGGGTTTTGACTTCATCTGGCGTTAAATCTGGTGAATGCTCTAATAGTAGAGCGCAAATACCAGCACAAATTGGTGTTGCCATCGATGTGCCAGATAACGTTGTATAATCATCGTCTACTCTGCTTGATTTGTCGAGTTTATCCAGAAAGGATCTTGGTGATCTGAGAGAAACGATGTTTACTCCTGGTGCGAGGATATCAGGCTTTGCTTCCCCGTAAACAGTAGGCCCTCTGCTTGAAAACGGTGCTACGATATCGTCACTTGATTCAGGTGTATTCCTGTCATCATAGGCTCCGACCGTAATGACTTTTTGGCTGACAGCAGGGCTTGCAATCGTCTGGCTGTTAGGACCAGAGTTACCGGCAGCGACGCATACAACAATCCCTTGATCCCAAGCCGCATTGACAGCACGCACCATTGGATCGTCCTGTTCGTCATCATAACGCTGCGCAGCTCCGCCTAGCGACATGCTGATAATATGAATCGGATCATCAGGGTGGTCTTGGTTGAACTGCATGCACCATTCAACACCTTCTATAATAGTAGAAAGTGATCCAGCCCCTTGTTTATTTAACACTTTCACACCAATCAGATTTGCTTTTGGGGCAGGTCCTTTGTATAGGCCGTCTGAAGCGGATCCATCTCCCGCGACATCTCCCGCGCAGTGTGTACCGTGGCCATTATCATCATAAGGCTTTGTTTTTTGTTTGACTAAATCCACAAAATCACGAATTCTTCCATCTAAATCTTCATGCGGATAAATTCCCGTGTCAATGACAGCGACCGTAATGCCTTCACCGGTTAAAGTTGTCCCGTTTCGGATGACTTCTTCAGCATGACTTGCTTGTGTGGCTACGTCCAGCAGCGCATGTACTTTCCGGTCTAAATAAATTTTACGAATATGCTCACCGTTTGCTAATAGCTCCTCTAAAGCAGCAGGCGTTAAATCAGCAGCGCAGCAGTCGATATGTGAAAAATGTCGTTTTATATTTGTTTTTCTGCTTTTTTTCATTAATTGTTTCGTGCTTTGAATTCCTGCCTCGGCTGCACCTTCCTTAAATTCAATGATCACACGAAGCTTCTTTTTCTTCTTCAGTCTGCCTTCGAAAAAACGATGAAGAAAGCATGGCGTCCATTTAAAAGGTTTATAAAGGTGAAGAACGGTCTCTCTTAAAGGCTGATCTAGTTTACTAGCATGTGTTCTGACCATTTGCACCATAGAAAATCCAAACATGTGATGCCCTCCATTCCAGCTATCCATTCTCGTACACTCTTACGTTATGTGATTGAGAACTGCTTGGTTCGGATTCTTGTCCCTTCTTTTCTTCATATTGGCGGCTTGCTTATGCCTTCCAAAAAAGAAAAGCGCTTACATTTTGTAAAATAATAGAAAAAGGTGGAAATCATGTAGAATCTGCCGATGATAGGTGGGAGAGTTCTTCTAAGAGAACCAGCGAATCAAAGGATTTTGCAGAAAAAGGAGGGGTGTAGACAGGGTCAATGCTCATATAAATGTGATGCGTGACAGATGGAAAAAATCAAATCCTTATCAAAAAAAGCCGAATTAAAGAAAACAGACTGGATAGGACTAGGTCATATTAAACATAACGTCATTTCTTTGTCATACTATTCTAACTCTGTTTTCAAAGAGGAGAGGCGTTTCTGTGTATATAAATGCAATTATCTTATTTTTGAGGAATCTCATGATCTAGAGTGTTATGATCAAACGTGAAGAGAAAATGTGGAAAAAATGAATAAGAAATGATGATTCAATATAAATCATAGAAACGGCTTAGAAATCTGTTAAAGGAGAACGGGAATGAAGAAGTTTTTTGCTTTGCTTCTCCTGCTTGCGATCGGATGGGGCGTTTATTATACCATGCAAGCACAGGAACATGATGAGCCAGTGTCATCAGGTGGGGAAGACGAAAGCGGTTCAAATGATATTTATCGAAATTTTAAAGAACTGGAAGAAAACGAATCAACAAGCAGCTACAACATTACAGCTAACCCAGTGCCCGGCAGCCGCCTTCTTGTGATGTCACCTCATGGCGGGAGGATTGAAGGCGGCGTGAGCGAGATTGTCCATTTTTTTGACAACGATTTTTCGACGTATTTATTTGAAGGTCTAAGAGAGAATGCATCAGAACTTCATATTACAAGTACAAACTTTGATGAGCCAATCGGCGTCGCGCAGGCAAAAGCACATGATTACGTGTTAGCAGTGCATGGATACAAAGGCGAGGAAGGAATTGACCATACTCTCGTCGGCGGAACAGATTACGACCGTGCAGAGAAAATTGTGAGCTCATTAGAGCGGAACGGGTTTTCTGCTGAACTAGCTGTCGCACACGCAACCCTGAGCGGGACAAGCAATCATAATATTAATAATCTTACAAAAACAGGGCAAAGTGTGCAGCTTGAGATTAGCAGAAGTCAGCGTGAAGCTTTATTTGACAGTTTCGACTTTCGAAGGCGGTCGAGTACAAAAAACGAGGCGTTCTATCGTTATGTCAGGGCAATTCGCACAGTGCTTGATGAAGAATATACATAAGGACCGTGCACATGTTAAGACAAGCAGGGGAATTCTTGTTACACTATGAACAGTGATAACAAAAGGAGAGACGGATATGACGCGTCATCATTTTCATCTTCAGGCAAGCTGGCCTGGTCTGCGTAACGATGTGGGTACAATCGCATGTGAACAATTAAAAACAAAGATTTCGATTCCAAAGGAAATGGACGGTCCAGGTATTGGAACCAATCCAGATGAGATGCTCTTAGGTGCAGCCGCTACGTGTTATATCATTACACTTGCAGCCATGATGGAGCGGAGTCAATTAGAGAAAGAGGATCTATCGATGAGCTCTGAAGCTGTCGTAGATGTGACAAATGGTGTGTTTACTTATGAGGAAATCATTCATCGACCTGTTATCATCCTCAAAGAGACCGCTTCCGCACAAGATATTGAGCTGGCCCGAAAGCTTGCGCATAAAGCCGAAAGCTCATGTATGATCTCAAGAGCTGTTCAGGGTAATGTGAACATTTCCTTAGAAGAAACCATTCAAGCCGGCCGTTAAAACAAAAAAGTCATTTTCTCTTGAAATATGGAGAAAATGACTTTTTTTATGACGTCCATTCGGTTTGATCGAGTTGTGCTTTGGTTTCGTTCTTTTGCTTCTTGGACTGATTTAAGACAATCACGCCGCAGATGACAAGTGCAAGGCCAATGAAGCCTTTCGTGCTGATTGTTTCGTTAAACAGGAAAAGTCCTACAAGAGCAGTGAGAGCTGTTCCAACACCAGACCATGTTGCATAGGCAGATGAGAGCTCAATGGTTTTAAGTGCTAAACTGAGGAAAGTAAAGGCGCATCCAAATCCGATCAGTACCCCGATACTCGGCAGCAGCTGCGAAAAGCCTTGAGAAAGCTTCAGCATTGTACTGCCAAAAACCTCCGTTAAAATGGCTCCTGTTAAGTAGAGCATTCCTTTCATGCTCTCTCACATCCTTTATGACATATTTAATAGTACGACCCCTGAGACAAGCATCGCCATCCCAATGACTGCTTTTTGGTTCAAGGTTTCTTTGAAAAAGAGCACGCCAAAAATAGCCGTGAGGACCGTACCAACCCCAGACCATGTTGCATAAGACATGCTAAGTGGAATAATGTTCAGTGTCAATGACAGCATATAAAAAGCAAGTGAATAGCCAGCCACAACGACAGCGCTTGGCTTCCAGCGTGTAAAACCATTAGATAATTTTAACATCGCGGCGCCAATGGCTTCAGAAAAAATGGCCACTGCCAAAAAAAGATAACCGAGGATCATGATCATCCCTCCTCTAATAGGTATAAAATCCGATGAAGTAAAAGGGTTTTTATCCTCTCTTTTCAGCGGTTCAAGCTGAAATATTTCTGAAAACCAGCATGCTCTGCCATCTGCTGAAGGGTGAGATGTCTTACTCCTTCTTTTAATATCATACGGGCAGCTGCATCAAAATGGCTATTTTGTGGTTTTAGGCATAAAAAAAACACCTACTTTACTGAACAGTCGGTAAAGTAAATGTTAACCCATGAAAAAAGAGTGTGTCAATCGATTCATTTTATGAACGGATGTTTTCACTTAAACGTCATATTTAATACCAAGGGTATGGTCCGTACGGCGGGTATGGAGGCGGGTAAGGGTATCCATAACCATATCCTGGCGCAAGCAGAGATCCAGCAAGCAAGCCTCCAGCAAAACCACCTAAAAATGGAGGTCCAAAGAATCCAGGTCTCCCAAACCCAAAACCAGGGCGTCCAAATCCAAATCCGGGTCTCCCAAACCCAAAACCAGGACGTCCAAATCCGAAGCCAAAAGGTCTTCTCATGTCTTCTTGAATAAATGGAGGTGTGTCAAAATAATTCATAATAAAAGGCTCCTTTCTCATAAAATCACTGTAACTGACATCAGTGTATTCCGATTGCCTACATATGTTTGGGTGAACGCCTAATATAAGGAGGAATGTTAGAAATGGGCCTGTATCCATCTGATTGGGCAAAGTGTCCGCCGCATGCTCATGCATATAAAGCACGTACGGATGTAACAGAGGGGCATTATCATTTAATAGAAGGTATTTCTCAGCCTGTAAATGGAAGCAGTACCGACCGGCATACTCATTTTTATCGCGGGATCACCTCCTTTGAAAGAGGGCATTTCCACAGGTACTATGGAATTACAGGACCTGCAATTCCAAGAGTGGATGGAACACATTATCACGAGATCGAGGAAGTCACCTATTCAGCCTATCTCGATTCTGTACCCATCCCATACGGAGGTGTCGTCTATAGTCCAGATGAGAAGCGGCCAACACATAAGCATCGTTTAAAAGGAAAAACATATGAAGTGGTTGGAAATGAACCGCTTGGCTGGTGATGGCCAGGATATAGGAGAGTAAGAAAAGTTATGCTATACTGTAGGCAGTTTTGTAAAAGAGAGTGATGTTATGAATAAAGCGAAGCAGCCAGTAATCGTATTAGTAGGGCCGACGGCTGTCGGCAAAACCAAATTGAGCATTGATATAGCCAAAGCATTTAATGGAGAGATTATCAGCGGGGATTCTATGCAGATTTATAAAGGAATGGACATTGGAACAGCTAAAATCACCCCCGAAGAAATGAATGGCATCCCGCACCATTTAATTGATATTAAACAGCCGGACGAATCCTTTTCGACAGCTGAATTTCAGCAGCTGGTCCGTTCGAAGATCAAAGAGATTGCCGCTAGAGGGAAAACGCCAATGATTGTCGGCGGAACAGGCCTCTATATCCAATCTGTTTTATATGATTACACATTTACGGATGAGAAAAGTGACCCTGTTTTTAGAGAAGAAATGGCGCTGTTTGAACAGCAACACGGCGCGATTTTGCTGCACGAAAAGCTAAAGGCAGTAGATCCTGATGCGGCAAATGCTATTCATCCGAATAACGTCCGCCGCGTGATCCGGGCGCTGGAAGTGATCCATACAACAGGTCAGAAAATGTCGGAAATGCAAAACGGGCATCAAGAAGTTCCTCTTTATGATACAGCCTTCATTGGGCTGAAAATGGATCGAGAGCTTTTGTACGAGCGCATTCATCAAAGAATTGATATGATGATAGATGAGGGCTTAATTGAAGAAGTGAGAGCACTTTATCAATCAGGCTTGAAGGATTGTCAGTCTGTTCAAGCCATTGGTTATAAAGAGCTGTATGCCTATTTTCAAGGTGACTGCTCACTTGATGAAGCCATCCAGCAATTAAAGCAAAATTCCCGTAGATATGCGAAGCGTCAGTTCACGTGGTTCCGTAATAAAATGGCGGTCACTTGGTTTGATATGACACCGCCTTGCCACTTTTCAGACAAAAAAGAGGAAATTTTCGCATATATAGCAGGAAAGCTTGGACTTAAAGCGAAACTGTAGTTATCAGAATCAAGGAGGACGAAACATGAAACCGATTAATATTCAGGAGCAGTTTTTGAATCAGATCCGCAAAGACAATACATTTGTCACAGTATTCTTACTGAATGGCTTTCAGCTTCGCGGTCAAGTGAAAGGATTTGACAATTTCACGGTGCTGCTTGAAACAGAAGGAAAGCAGCAGCTTATTTATAAACACGCCATTTCTACATTTGCACCTCAAAAGAATGTAAATCTGGAATTAGAATAGTATAGGTTGTATTGAATAGCCCCATGCCTCTGCGAATAAACCGGCCGAACCCGCTACGTTTTTTGTCAGTGCAGAGGGGCTATTTTGTATGCAATGAAACTTTTCTGCCAATTTTTCGTATAATTCCTTATTGGATATTAGAAGGGTGAGGGGATTCGTATGGAAAATGCAGAGCTTGAATTAAGAAGGATTAGAGTAATCCTCCTTTTGATTGGAATTGTAGTCTTGTTTGGATCGTGCGCTATCTCAAACATTGAAACGAGACAAGAAAGTTGGAATAACCATTCTCATGAAAATGCAGATGGCGTTTTACCATCATCTGCTGCACTAAAAAATAATCACTTTGCTGTTGTGAAAGATGATCAAGTACATGTGTACCGATTTGATGAAAAAGAAGGAGAACTGACGCTCGTTACAACGAAATACATAGATGAATGGGATGAAGAAGAATATGATGATGGCCTTGATGATGAAGAGTAAGCACGTAAATTTACAAATGAATGTGAAGCCGCTACACTATAATCATGTATCAGACATCTAGACAGAAAAGGATGAGTTCATGACACATAAAATTAAAATTAATCATTGGGAACAAACTTGTGAAGACGATTCCTGTTTCGAATATGGAACAAGTGTTTCTGTAAATGGGAAAGAATTAGTGAGAGAAGCTTCAATCGCCTCTGCGCTTGAAGCGGTGCTAAAAGAATTAGGTGTTGAAGTGGAAATTACAGAAGTGTCAGAAGATTTACAGTGCGATGCCTACAAAAAATAAAACAAAAAGTCTAGTCTACTAAGCGATTTTTTTTCGTGTTATGATAGATTTCGGTTTCAGTTGAATAGGGAGTAGAGCAGTCTATTTTTAGATCCTGTTCTGCTCTATTTATTTGAACGTACGAGTTCGGCTATGAAGGTTCGGCCGGGTTGGTTGATTTTTTTCGTTTTGAACATCTATATGTTGTGTTTTGAAAAAACATAGTATACTATATATAGTGAATAGCGAAATGATCAACAATACTAAAAACTAGGTCGTGATGGAATTGATTCAAATCGTATTTGATTCAAAAACAGGAAATGTTCAACGCTTTTTGGACAAGACCCCTTTTACAGACAAACGAAAATTGACTGGAGAAGAGTTTTTGGATACGCCGTTTATTCTCGTCACCTTTACGACAGGATTTGGACAAGTCCCTAGTACCACTCAGTCTTTTTTAGAAAAAAATGCTCACCTTTTACTAGGTGTTGCGGTGAGTGGCAACAAAGTGTGGGGAGATAATTTTGCAAAAAGCGCCGATACGATTTCTAAACAATATCAAGTTCCTATTTTGCACACCTTTGAACTAAGCGGAACAAAAAGGGATGTTGAATTGTTTACACAGGAGGTAGAAAGAATTGTCACAAAATCAGGTTCCAAAGTGGATACAATTAAATAACGAAATTATGATTCAAAAAGAAGGAAAGTTTCAGTTCGATAAGGACAAAGAAGCTGTACATAGTTATTTCGTAGATTACATTAATCAAAACACGGTCTTTTTTCACAATCTAGAAGAGAAGATTGATTACTTAATAGAAAACGACTACTATGAGGAAGAATTTTTAAGACAATACAGCATGGCAGATATTAAAGAAGTTTTTGAAGCTGCATATGCCAAAAAATTTAGATTCCCATCATTTATGAGTGCATTTAAGTTTTACAATGACTATGCACTGAAAACAAATGATAAAAAGAAAATCCTTGAACGCTATGAAGACCGCATTTCAGTTGTAGCACTTTTCTTTGCGGGTGGGGATAAAGAAAAAGCACTTGAGTTTGTAGAATTGATGATCAATCAAGAGTACCAGCCAAGTACACCAACCTTCTTGAACGCTGGACGTAAAAGACGCGGTGAGCTTGTGAGCTGCTTCTTGCTTGAAGTGAATGACTCACTAAACGATATTTCAAGAGCGATTGATATTTCCATGCAGCTGTCAAAACTAGGCGGCGGCGTCAGTTTGAACCTGTCAAAACTTCGTGCAAAAGGCGAAGCAATCAAAGATGTAGAAAATGCGACAAAAGGTGTCGTCGGCGTGATGAAGCTTCTTGATAATGCATTCAGATATGCAGATCAAATGGGGCAAAGACAAGGATCAGGCAGTGCCTACCTGAATATTTTCCACAGAGATATCAATGATTTCTTAGATACGAAAAAAATCTCTGCAGATGAAGATGTTCGCGTGAAGACTCTGTCCATTGGAGTCGTCATCCCGGATAAATTTATCGAGCTTGCTAGAGAAGATAAAACAGCTTACACTTTCTATCCGCACACAGTCTATAAAGAATATGGACAGCATCTTGATGAGATGGACATGGAAGAAATGTATGACGAGCTTGTAGAAAACCCGAAAGTTAAAAAAGAAAAAGTCAATCCGAGAAAGCTTCTTGAAAAATTGGCTGTTCTACGCTCAGAATCAGGCTATCCATATATCATGTTCCAAGATAATGTAAACAGAGAGCATGCTTTGAACCATATTTCACGAGTGAAATTCTCAAACCTTTGCTCAGAAGTGCTTCAGGCGTCAGAGGTTTCTTCTTACACGGACTATGATCAAGAAGATGAAATCGGTCTTGATATTTCTTGTAACCTTGGTTCATTAAATATCATGAATGTCATGAAAAACAAATCGATCGAAAAAACGGTTAAGCTTGCAACAGACTCACTAACGCTTGTGTCTGAAACAACAGACATTCGCAATGCACCGGCTGTTCGAAAAGCGAACAAAGCGATGAAGTCAATTGGACTTGGTGCGATGAACCTTCATGGGTATTTAGCTCAAAACCAAATTGCCTATGAAAGTGAAGAAGCAAGAGATTTCGCAAATACGTTCTTTATGATGGTGAACTATTATTCAATTAAACGCTCAAGTGAGCTTGCGAAAGAAAAAGGAGAAACATTCCATCGTTATGAAGGCTCTGGCTATGCAACTGGTGAGTACTTCAATAAATACGTGGAAAATGATTTCACACCAAAAACAGAAAAAGCAGCAGCACTATTTGAAGGCATGCACATTCCAACAAAAGAAGACTGGGCAGCACTCAAAGAATTTGTAGCGGAAAATGGCATGTATCATAGCTATCGTTTATGTATTGCACCAACAGGTTCCATTTCTTATGTTCAATCGGCAACAGCCTCTGTGATGCCAATTATGGAACGTATCGAAGAAAGAACATACGGTAACAGCAAAACCTATTACCCAATGCCGGGTCTTTCAGCGCAAAACTGGTTCTTCTATAAAGAAGCGTACGATATGGACATGTTTAAAGTGGTCGATATGATCGCAACGATTCAGCAGCACGTCGATCAAGGAATCAGCTTTACACTATTCCTAAAAGATACGATGACAACGCGTGATTTAAACCGCATCGATCTTTATGCACACCATAAAGGCATTAAGACACTTTATTATGCAAGAACGAAGGATACAGGGCAGGAAGGCTGTCTTTCTTGTGTTGTTTGATTAAAGGAGAGTTTAACGTGACAAAAATTTATGATGCAGCCAACTGGTCAAAACACGAAGACGATTTTACACAAATGTTTTACAACCAAAATGTGAAGCAGTTTTGGCTTCCAGAAGAGATTTCCTTAAACGGAGATCTCTTAACATGGAAATACTTAGGTGAAAAAGAGCGAGATACGTACATGAAGGTACTTGCTGGACTGACTTTACTTGATACAGAACAAGGAAATACAGGGATGCCGATTGTTGCAGAACATGTGGACGGCCATCAACGTAAAGCTGTACTCAACTTTATGGCAATGATGGAAAATGCGGTACATGCGAAATCATACTCCAATATCTTCATGACACTCGCACCAACTGAAACGATCAGTGAAGTGTTTGAATGGGTCAAGAAGAATAAATTCCTGCAAAAGAAAGCAGATATGATTGTCAGTTTATACCGTTCGATTCAAAAGGACGATCCTATTTCTCTCTTTAAAGCAATGGTTGCTTCTGTTTATTTAGAAAGCTTCCTATTTTATAGTGGTTTTTACTACCCGCTATATTTCTATGGGCAAGGAAAGCTCATGCAAAGCGGTGAAATCATCAACTTAATTTTGCGTGATGAAGCGATTCATGGTGTGTACGTTGGATTATTAGCACAAGAAATTTACAACAAACAAACACCTGAAGTGCAAAAAGAGCTGTATGATTTCTCTATTGACCTTTTAAACGAGCTTTATGAAAATGAACTTCATTACACTGAAGATATTTATGACCAAGTCAATTTATCGCATGATGTGAAAAAGTTCATTCGTTACAATGCCAATAAAGCGTTAATGAACCTTGGATTTGCCCCTTATTTTGAAGAAGAAGAGATTAACCCTATTGTATTGAACGGACTCAATACAAAAACAAAATCGCATGACTTCTTCTCAATGAAAGGGAACGGCTACAAAAAAGCAACAGTTGAGCCGTTAAAAGATGACGACTTCTTCTTTGGAGATGAATCATAAGGAAAGCGTAAAAGTCAAAACGCATCACTCGTTTTGGCTTTTTGCCATTTCTAACAATGTATTACATACTGGAGGTTACCGAACATGGGAAAAATGGACGAAATCATTTTAGTTGCACCGCGTACGCAAGTGTTCCAAAACGAAACACTTGCGTTTAATGGTGTGAACAGTGAAGAGAAAACAATCAGCACCATTATGAAAGAAATCGAAGAGCACTTCGAGCAGATGCGAAGAGGCGATGCAGAAGAAAATCCTGACTTCAAGCAGCCGATTCCTTATGTCGTGATTAAGCGTGAGGACGAAGTGTATGTATACGAAAGACTTCAAGGCGGAGGAGAGACTCGCTTACATCATAAGTTATCTCTTGGCTTTGGGGGGCATATGAATTTCATTGAAGGAAAAAACTTTGCTGAGATTCTAAAAGAAAATACGGATCGTGAGCTGGACGAAGAACTTTCAATTCAAGAAGAAGACAAACTTGAAATGAAAACCCTTGGATTAATCAATGACGATGACAACAGTGTCGGCCGTGTGCACATTGGACTGTTATCAGCGCTTGAACTATCTCCGGGTGCTCATGTAGAAGTAAAAGAAACAGATCAAATTTCAGGAAAATGGATGAAAACAGCCGATTTGAAAAAGCCTGAGTACTTCGATCGTCTTGAAACATGGTCTCAATTTGTCGTCAATATCCTAGCGTAAATAAATACACAACAAACCGGCTCAGTAGAAGACTTGAGCCGGTTTGTTTCGTTACAACAGCTTAAAATTATTGGAAAACGAATGCGTCATGACCGGCCTGCTTCAATCTTGCGACGAGGTCATCTGCATTTTGCTTTGTACGGAAAGCCCCGGCTTGTACTCGGAACATACCTCCGTCTAATACAACAAATGCGTCAAAGCCTTTGGATTTAAGTGTGGCTGCTAATTCATCTGCATTGGCTTTCACTTTAAAAGCTCCTGCCTGCACTTTATAAAGATTACTTGCTTTTTTTTTCAATTGAAAGGCTTCTTCTAGACCAGTCGCATGAGCGCGAGCGATGCCTTGAAGGAAGGTTGCGTTGCGGAGCTTATTAGCATCAGCTGTCGTATCAATGAAACCATTCTCTGTTAAAATAGCGGGCATAGAAGTTTCTCGAAGAACGTGGAAGTTCGCAGTTTTCTTGCCGCGGTTAGCAAAATCAACTGAGCGGACAATTTCATCATGAAGGGCGTTGCGATACGTGGTGGTCGGTGCTGAAACGCCAGGATACACATAGCTTTCAAACCCTGTGCCTCCGCCAGCATTAATATGAATAGATACGAAATAGTCAGCTCCCCAGCTGTTTGCTGCATTCGTACGCTGGGACAAAGTGACGGATTGGTCAGTTGAACGACTTAAGCGGACAGAAACCCCATCATATTCACTAATCAAAATGTCTCTCAGTAAAAGCGCGATTTGAAGTGTTATATTTTTCTCCAAAAGTCCATTAGCACTAGCTCCAGAATCTGTTCCTCCGTGGCCAGGATCAATAAAAATTTTCACCATCTATTCATCACCTCGTCTTTATTTTATGAGAAAATAGAAGAATTGCCTGTACAAAATGCGGAAATCATTGAGACTCTTTTCTGCATCATTTGTGATCAAAAAGCTACATTTTTCTAAGAAAAAGCAAATTGTTGGTTTGTCCGCCTAAACGGGATGAATACAATGGAAATAGCACATCATTTCCTGGGAAACCGCACAAATCCCTACAATATTCGGTATCTCGGGTCATTTTGACAGCAAACTTGGGCTTAAGCGGGCGATTGTCACGATTACAGCTCCACCCGAATAGAATAAAGAGAGAAGAGCGAGAGGTGAATACGTTGGAGCGAGCTGTCACATATAAAAACAACGGCCAAATCAATATTATACTTAACGGACAAAAGCAAGTATTGGTTGATGCAGACTCAGAGGCAGAATACCTAGAAGCCTTGCAGAAAAATGAGGCAAAACACAGCATCTTACGGGAAATAGAGCGTGAAATGAACAGCCTTGTCGGTATGGATGAAATGAAACGAAACATAAAAGAGATTTATGCCTGGATTTTTGTTAATCAAAAACGGCAGGAACAAGGGTTAAAGGTAGGAAAACAAGCGCTTCATATGATGTTCAAAGGGAATCCTGGCACAGGGAAAACCACAGTTGCAAGACTTGTCGGGAAGCTTTTCTTTGAAATGAATGTGCTCTCAAAAGGTCATTTAATTGAAGCAGAACGCGGTGATCTTGTTGGAGAGTACATTGGTCATACAGCGCAAAAAACAAGGGATTTAATTAAAAAATCACTAGGCGGTATTTTGTTCATTGACGAAGCCTATTCTCTTGCACGCGGAGGAGAAAAAGATTTTGGAAAAGAGGCGATTGATACCCTTGTAAAACATATGGAGGACAAACAGCACGAATTCATTCTGATTCTTGCTGGCTACTCCAAGGAAATGGATCATTTTCTTTCTTTAAACCCTGGTCTGCAATCAAGATTTCCAATCAACATCAGCTTTCCTGATTATACAGTCGATCAGCTCATGGATATTGCAAAACGAATGATGGCGGACAGAGAATATGTATTTACACAAGAAGCTGAATGGAAGCTGCGGGATTATTTAATGCACATTAAAAGTACCACAAGCCCGGCAAAATTCAGCAATGGCCGGTTTGTACGAAACACCATTGAAAAGGCCATACGAACCCAGGCGATGAGACTGCTTCTTGTGGATCATTATGATAAAAAAGATCTGCTGACCATTAAAAGTCACGATCTTCAAATGAAAGAGGATACGCCTTCTTGAAATGGCGTATCCTTTTTATAAAGAGTCACTAAAATAAACCATCCGAATAGTGGTATACGTGTGATCTGTTTGGTATGATGGTACTACTGAAAACTTAAGTACAGAAAGGAAACAACTGACGTTGAATGAACATGAAATGACTGAAAAAGCGATCCTTGTCGGCTGTCAATTGCCGCATGTAACGGATGAACGCTTTCAATACTCAATGGAAGAATTAGCTTCCTTAACCAAAACGGCTGGCGGTGAAGCTGTCAGCGTGATGACGCAGAAGAGAAATAGACAAGACAGCGCAACGTATATCGGTAAAGGGAAAGTAGAAGAACTTGAGGTGCTTTGCGAAGAACTCGAATGTGATGTCATTATTTTTAACGACGAGCTTTCTCCAAGCCAGCTAAAAGCTTTGGCGACTGCTTTAGATGTAAAAATTATTGATCGTACGCAATTGATTTTAGATATCTTTGCAAAAAGAGCCCGTACAAGAGAGGGGAAGCTGCAAATAGAGCTTGCCCAGCTTCAGTATGCCCTGCCGAGACTAAGTGGACAAGGGATCAGCCTCTCAAGACAAGGAGGCGGAATTGGCGCAAGAGGCCCAGGTGAAACAAAACTTGAAACAGACAGACGTCATATTCGGAACCGCATTCACGAAATTAACGGGCAGTTATCTGCAGTCAAAGAACATCGAACAAGATACCGGGAACGCCGAAAGAAAAATGGTGTGTTCCAAATTGCCATTGTCGGGTATACGAATGCCGGAAAATCAACTTTGTTTAATCAATTAACAGAAGCAGATAGTCATGAAGAGGATCTGCTGTTTGCGACACTTGACCCAATGACGCGTAAGATGACATTAGAATCTGGCTACAGTGTGCTCATTTCGGATACGGTTGGCTTTATCCAAGACCTTCCGACAACACTGATCGCCGCATTTCGTTCCACACTTGAAGAGGTGAAGGAAGCCGATTATTTGCTTCATGTCATCGACTCTTCTAATGAGGATTATGAAGGGCACGAACGAACGGTTCATGAGCTTTTAGAAGAATTAGAAGCGGACCGTATTCCAATGCTGACTGTTTATAACAAGGAAGATCAAATTAGACCAGATTTCATCCCATCTTCAAAGCATCGCCACATATTAATCAGTGCTAGACGCAAAGAAGATGTAAAAAGGTTAAAAGCGGATATTATGGCTGAGCTGAAAAAAGCCTTTTTAAAGCCATATCATGTGAAGATTCCAGCGTATGAAGGGAAGCTCATCTCTGCATTAAAATCAGAAACGCTTGTGGAATCACTAGAATTTCAAAAAGAAGCAGAGATTTACGACATCACCGGATATAGTGGTGAGGATCAGACCATCTTAGGTCAAATCAAGAAGTATATGTTGGAAAGGAATTAAATCAAGATGTTTCACACATTAAAACACGGCAGTATTTTAGAAAAAGCAGCAGCAGAAACAGAACAAGAGATATTACACGTACATCAGCAAATTGATCAAACGAGCGAACAAAATGAGTGGCGGGTTCTTGAAAGCTATCGAAAGCACAAAGTCAGTGACTCTCACTTTAATCCAACAACTGGATATGGCTACGATGATATGGGGAGAGACACGTTAGAAAAGATTTATGCGGATGTCTTCGGTGGAGAAAGCGGCCTTGTCCGTCCGCAGATCATTTCTGGCACACACGCGATTTCCATTGCTTTATTTGGTGTGCTGAGACCTGGCGATGAATTGATCTACATGACGGGAAAACCATACGATACGCTAGAAGAAATTGTCGGGATTCGCGGCAAAGAAGGGACAGGCTCATTAAAAGACTTCCACATTGACTACAAAGCCATTGATTTGCTTCAAGATGGATCAGTCGATTACGACAAAGTAAAAGAGTCGATTTCTTCTAAAACAAAAGTGATCGGCATTCAGCGTTCAAAAGGCTATGCGTCAAGGCCATCCTTTACAATAGAAGAAATTGAGCAAATGATTTCATTTGTGAAAGAGATAAATGAAGAAATCATTGTGTTTGTAGACAACTGTTATGGTGAATTTACTGAATTACAAGAGCCGTGTCATGTCGGAGCTGATCTCATGGCCGGTTCGCTTATTAAAAACCCAGGCGGAGGCCTTGCCAAAACAGGCGGCTACATCGTTGGAAAAGAAAAATGGGTCGAAGCTTGCTCTTATCGAATGACATCTCCGGGCATCGGCAGTGAAGCGGGTGCATCGCTGTATGCGCTCCAGGAAATGTATCAAGGCTTTTTCTTGGCGCCGCATGTTGTGGCTCAAAGCTTAAAAGGCGCAGTATTTACGGCTCGTTTTCTTGAGAAGCTCGGATTCCAAACAAACCCAGCATGGAATGCGAAAAGAACGGATTTGATTCAATCTGTCGAATTTGGAGATCCTAAAAAAATGATTGCGTTCTGTCAGGCAATCCAGTATGCATCTCCGATTAACAGTCACGTCACACCACATGCAAGCTATATGCCGGGCTACGAGGATGATGTCATTATGGCAGCGGGCACATTTGTACAAGGAGCCAGTATCGAATTATCAGCCGATGGTCCGATCAGACCGCCTTATACTGCCTACGTGCAAGGTGGTCTCACGTATGCCCATGTGAAAAATGCGATTTGCAGTGCTGTCGATGCCTTATTGGATCAAGGTTTTATTGAAGTGCCTGCTCAATAAAAAAATCATGTTAATATTCCTAACATGGTGTTGACACATAATATAACATGACATATAATAAATTTAAGCAAAGAGGAGGAGACAGTTGAGATGAGTGATAACATTCGCCGCTCAATGCCTTTATTCCCAATTGGGATTGTCATGCAGCTAACAGAATTATCTGCAAGACAAATTCGCTATTATGAGGAAAATGGTTTAGTATTTCCAGCAAGAAGTGATGGGAATCGCCGATTATTTTCTTTTCATGATGTTGATAAATTACTAGAAATTAAAAACCTCATCGAACAAGGTGTAAACATGGCAGGAATCAAAAAGCTTTTTGCCAAAGCTGAGGCAGAAAATCCATCGTCTGATAAAAAGACGGAGGAAAAAACCACAGCTAAGCACAACTTGTCAGATGATGAACTCAGGAAGCTACTGAAGAAGGAACTCATTCAGGCTGGACGTTTCCAACAAGGGACGACCTTTAGGCAGGGGGATATGTCAAGGTTCTTCCGTTAACCAATTAGCAAAAGCATTGCTATACACATTTTACCTTTTGTAGGGGAGGAGTTTTACGAAATGGCAAAGTACACAAGAGAAGATATCGTAAAATTAGTAAATGAGGAAAACGTAAAGTACATCCGTCTGCAATTTACAGACATTCTCGGAACGATTAAAAATGTTGAGATTCCTGTGAGCCAGTTAGAAAAAGCTCTCGATAACAAATGTATGTTTGACGGTTCATCTATTGAAGGATTCGTACGTATCGAAGAATCAGATATGTACCTATACCCAGATCTAAACACATTTGTTATTTTCCCTTGGACAGCAGAAAAAGGTAAAGTTGCACGCTTTATTTGTGACATTTATAAGCCAGACGGGACACCGTTTGATGGAGACCCGCGTAACAACTTAAAGCGTATCTTAAAGGAAATGGAAGAACTAGGATTTAGTGATTTCAACCTTGGACCTGAGCCAGAATTCTTCTTATTTAAATTAGATGAAAAAGGCGAGCCAACGCTTGAACTAAACGATAAAGGTGGATACTTTGACCTTGCACCAACAGATCTAGGTGAAAACTGCCGCCGTGATATCGTGCTAGAGCTTGAAGAAATGGGCTTTGAAATTGAAGCATCTCACCACGAAGTAGCACCAGGTCAGCACGAAATTGATTTCAAATATGCAGGCGCAATCCGTTCTTGTGATGACATTCAAACATTCAAACTCGTTGTCAAAACCATTGCGAGAAAACACGGTCTTCATGCGACATTCATGCCAAAACCATTGTTCGGTGTAAACGGATCTGGTATGCACTGTAACCTATCATTATTCAAAAATGGTAAAAACGCATTCTTTGATGAAAAAGCAGATTTACAATTAAGCGAGACTGCTAGACACTTTATCGCAGGTATCGTCAAGCACGCAACAAGCTTTACAGCAGTCACAAACCCAACGGTTAACTCATACAAGCGTCTTGTACCTGGCTATGAAGCACCTTGCTATGTAGCATGGAGTGCACAAAACCGCAGCCCATTGATCCGTATCCCGGCATCACGCGGCATCAGCACACGTGTAGAAGTACGCAGCGTAGACCCATCTGCAAACCCATACCTTGCACTAAGCGTATTACTTGCAGCAGGTCTAGACGGAATCAAAAACAAACTAGAAGCACCAGCACCAATCGACAGAAACATCTATGTCATGGACAAAGAAGAACGCCTTGAAAACGGCATCGCTGACCTACCTGCAACACTTGCAGAAGCACTCGAGCTGCTGAAATCAAACGAAGTGATGATCAACGCACTAGGCGATCACCTATTCGAGCACTTCATCGAATCAAAAGAAATCGAATGGGATATGTTCAGAACCCAAGTACACCCATGGGAACGCGATCAGTATATGTCTCAGTATTAATAAAGAAAACCCCTTGAAGCCATTGGCTTCAGGGGGTTTTTGTTTTGAGGAAGCCATCACCCACAAAAAAGGCGACTTTGAAATTTCAACGAAGGTCTCAAAAACGTATTCAAAACCTTGCTGAAATGATTGGTACGAAGTCCCAGTGAAGCGATATTGTTCGCTATATTTGCAAATACAGAGTGTCTAATTAGGAAAGGAAGAGGAATATCAGATGAAAAACAAATTTACAGAAGGAGACTTGTGCGCATGAATAATCCTTACAAAGTTACAAATTCAACCATCTCCATTAATAACTTTATGACCAAAGGAGAAGTGAAAGTCATTATTCTAGATGGCCATTCCAACCAAGCGTTTTTAGCTGAAGCATCTATTTACGGGAAAAGGGAAATCACTACACGTGACGGCCAATTTACAAAGTTAAATACTAAAGTTCACACAAAATAAAAAAGCAGGAGGCTTCCACCTGCAGGAAACAGTCAAAATAAGTTAATTGCTAATGATTCTGAAATTATTAAAACAGGCATAGTGATGGCAACTATAAATTTTAAAGTTAGCTAATTAAAAAGTGAGATAGGGGTATCTCACTTTTAATACCAACCTTGATATTTGCCTGTCCGAGTACCATCACCCTCTTTTGCATCTTTTAGGAGGAAAGAGACAAATGATAGATTCTTTTTGTGTATTGGCTTTTAGATGAATAGTTTTCAGCTCAACTTGAGGAGTTATAATCTTTTGACTCATGTTGCTGTCTGCATTAGAAGTTGAAGCGAATGCAGGAGATCCAGAAACCAGTAAAGCAAAGGATAATGCGGAACAAGTTATAACTTTCTTTAATCTCATTTAAAACACTCCCTAGTTTATTTTGACATCCTTAATTATCCTATATTTTATAAAAAATTCAAGGGTATTTTTGTAAAATACGAACGATTTTCAGAGTTAGATAGATTATAAGAAAATTTCAATATGAACTTTCAAGGAGTGGTAGGATGAAATCTTAACAATTGTGTTTACTTCAAGAGATTGATGAGAAATCATAGTGGTAAATCTTTACTATCACCAACAAAAGCAAATATGAAATGGTATAAGCCTGAAGATAGAGTAAAGAGAGATAAGGACATCCGAAATAAATATATCAGATGGTATATTGGTAAATACGGCGATCCTAAATGGGATTGGTCTGGTTTAGACATTCACTATGTTATTCCTTTAGAATATGGTGGAGATAATAAAATGGGTAATTTATATGCACTAACAAGAACACTGCATCAACAAGAGGTTTCTCCTTGATGGAGAGGATATAGATAGAAGGTGAAAGATTGAGTAGGATCGTGCAGATATTAGAAAAGCCTGCAAATCAATTAGATGAGAAGAACATCATCAAATTCTCGGTAGACGGTGAAGTCTATGAAAAGTGCTGTACCTTCAATGCCCCAGCCGATCAAGAAAATATAAAACAATTTGAAAAGAAACACCATGCATTGCCTGACGATCACAAAGAGTTTTTATGTCTACATAATGGCGCAAGAATATTTGAAGACATAGTTTTTGGGAACAAGGTGGGTGGAGGATTACACGTTTTCAGTTTAGAAGAGATCGAATCCGAGTTGTCTAATGATTTTTTTGATCAGGTTGATGGAATAGCTATTGCCGCTCTTTTTGAAGGGTGCTACTTGATTCTAAATAAGGGAAATTCAAACCTTTATCTATTTGAAGACGGTTTAGAATATAGGCTGCTTGATGTAGATTTTGAAACTTTTCTTCAGAAGTATATTAATTCTGAAGGCGATGCGTTTTGGGAATAATAGAACCAAAGTGTCCATGTTTATGGGCACTTTTTTTATTTGTAATGCCGAGAAAAAACCGAGGAAAAGGGGGATAAAAAGGGGACCTTTTTTCCTAAGTGGATCATCGTATGATAGAGACAAGCAAAACGAACGTGAATATTTTGTCCAGAAGGAAGAATCTGCGGACGCTGATCATTGAGCACTTTAAGTGCCTTGATTGGTGTCCGCTTTTTTTATTGGGAGACGCGTCTTTCCCTTATCAATGGCGTATCTGGATACGGAACAAAGGTGTTGAGGAATGTGGCCATACGAGAGGGACATTCTGAGCCTGGATAGCAGCTGGTCTGCGGCGGCCGTATCGAGGATAGTTTTTCATTTTATTTGATGATTGACTGTACTTGGCATCCTCTCGGAGTGTAGTCATCATTGCAAAATCTATTTAAGCGAATAGCGTAAGGTGGTGCTTATACGGAAAGGAGCGAGTGAAATGAAGATCAGGGAATCAGTTTCTAAACAGACCTTAAAGAAATTTAAAAGCATTTCTCCTAGTTCTATTAGTAAGAAGGAGAACGATGCTGATCCCATTACGAATAGGGATTGGGAAGAAATCATGGGAACGAGACGCGAAACGTATCAAAGACAAGGCTGCCGTATTCGAAGAAAACGCTGATTTGATGGGAACAGTCGTCTTTTGGGCGTATGGTCGAAAAGCAAGAGAGGAAGAGGTTCAGCGATTCCGATAGTTGAACATAATAATATTTATGGTGAATGGTTGGATAATGTGGATAATGGTATATATAGATAATTTAGATAAGGTAGGGATAGTATGAAATCATTTTATTATGAAAATTATTTTTGGGCAGATTCACATGATGTAGAAAAAGAAAAATATACTTGTGGTTACTGTAATTCTTTAGCTGCACCAACTTATGGATATTTAACTCATGAATATATAGAGAGCGAAAGGAAGAGTGGTTCTAAAATACTTATATGTCCTAATTGTCGAAACCCAACACATATAAATGGAATAGGGCAGCAATTTCCATCTATAAGTATTGTAAAAGGTATTAGGCATCTTCCAGAAAATATACAAGATCTGTATAAGGAAGTCTGTGATTCGTTTTCAGTCAATGCGTTTACAGGTGCAAGTATTTTGGCTAGAAAGATGATTATGAATATAGCAGTTGAAAAGGGAGATAAAAAAGACAAGAGTTTTATACAGTATGTAGAATTCTTAGTAAATGAAGGAATAGTTCCAAAAAGTGCTAAAAAGTGGCTTGATGCTGTGAGATTAAATGGTAATATTGCTGCTCATAATATAGAAAAATCAACTAAAGAAGAAACTCAAAAATTAATTGATTTTTTGGAAATGTTGTTGAGGATAGTCTATGAATTTGAAGCTGAATTATAACAATTTATAAATGGCACACTTTTGGCTCGATCTTGGCAAAGCATTTTATTCTAGAGTGGTTATGATATAAATTGAGAGCGGCTTCCGTTACGGAGGTCGCTTTTTTCGTTCGACAAATTTTGCATTTACCTCAATATTAATATTTATATCCGATATTAAAAATTGAGGAGTGAGTAGAGTTGGGTAAAAAAAATAAACGTGCAATTAAAAATAAAGGACAATATGAAAAAATTAAGAAATTAGATAATGAAATATACTCAAAGAAATTAATGGAGTTAGAAGATGTCATCTACACATATTCAGAAAAAGAGTTACTTGCGTACTTTTTAAAAGAATTTATATATGGTCAAAAGAAGGAACATTATAAAAAAAGTGTAGCAACTCTCTATAATTTAGATATTGAATGTCTAGAGTTTGCTATATCGAGGTTTGCGCATATTGAGAACATAAGAGATGTCTCTAAGTACTATCCAGCATTTGTCCCTTTATTGGCTGTATATTTCACTATGGCATTTAATATTAATACAAGTAAAATTTTAGCATTCATTGGCACAGCCATATCACTTATTTTCATTATAAGAATAATAATTAAAGAAAAAAGAGCTAGAAGTGTGGCTGTCTCAATGTTAAGAACATTTGAGCAAGTCCACGCTAGGAAACAGAAAGAAAACGAGTAAATTTCATTCGACAAATTCTGCGGGTAGTTCCATATGCTCACTTTCTGCCGATATATAAAGATAGGAGGTGAACGAGCATGAGTTTGGATGAAATTATAAAAACTTTTGGTGTGCTGCCCACTGCATTAACAGCAGCGGCAGCTATTATAGTCCCATTTATTACATTTATTTTAGGTAGAATCAATGAAGATCTTAAAGTTAAATTTGAATACAGAACTTATGTAGTGTTAGATGAAATAACTGGAGGTTATCAACTTAGGAATCATCCATTGGTAAAAAGAGGTGCAAAATTATTACTTCCAAAAAGCTACGATGGTTTAGAGAAATTTATAACAGATAATAGGCTCCATTTAGACAGCGATTTCACTGGTGCTTCGAGATTTAACTATTTACAGATAAAGACTATTGGAAAAAGTATAATTAGATAACTCTGATAAGAGTATAATTGAGACATCTTTGCCATTTATGAGCCCTAATGATGAGGTGTACATACCATTGGATATAAATTATGGTGATGTACACGGGCGCAAATATGGAATCAAAAGAATAGATATTTCATACCAATTGCAAACAGGACAGCGGATGAAATTTAAAAGTATAAGGACATTTCGTGCAGGCAATGAGACAACGATTAGAGATAGTCATAGTGTAAAAAAATTTCGATTATTCTACTGGAAAACACAAAGTTCAAAAAATAAGAATATGGGATGGAACTATCTTAATTTGAATACGAACAAAGAAAAGAACTCTTCTGAATGAAGGTTTTTTTTTGTTCCCTGTAAACTGCTCCCGATAATTCTTTACACCAAGCATCGGCTTAAAGGTAGAGTGCGGCAGCAGTTTAGAGGAAATAAAAATTCCCAAAAACACGAATCAGAAGAAGGCGGCAGATGAATGTAGATGGAATCCAAACTCATTCAGGTGGAGAAAGATTAAGTCAAAGGCATGAAATACAAGGACCTTGCCAAAGAAATACGGGGTGTCGATCAACACCATAAAATCGTGGAAAAAGCGGCATGGTTGAGAAAGAAAAAAGGGTGCACACAAAAAAAGGTGGTCAACCCGGTAATGTTAATGCGCTAGGTAATAGCGGGGGCGTAGCACCACTACGTAATCAAAACGCAAAGACACACGGCTTATACTCAAAGCACATGCCAGCTGAAGCGTTTGAAATCATGCAGGATATTCAGAAGTTTTCGCCAGTTGATTTACTTTGGGAGCAGATACAAATTCAATTCACAGCCATTGTGAGGGCACAGAAAAAACAAAGACGAAATGAGCAAAGAGCTGAAAAAGAAAAAATCAGTCGTTTCAGATTCTACCGATATTGAGGAAGAAGAATACGAGTTTCAATCCAATTGAGGCGAAGCCAAAGGCATCAACTAGCTTACTTGATACGGTTCTTCAAAAGTCTGCGGGTACTAACAATGAATTGGTATCTATCCTCAAAGACCTTAGGGATGAACTAGAGGAGATCCGCAAATGAGCAGAATCGATCAGCTGATAAAAAACATCAATGCCTTTGTGCAAAAAAGCGGAATCGGATGAGGTCGAGGAACTAGAAGCAGCTGTAACTGATTTTCCTGAACTGAAAGACATTCCATCTTTAGTGGAAGAGTACGAGAAAACCACCGCAAAACTTCTCAGATTGCAACGCAGGACGTTTTTGAATGCACTGAATGGTTTTTATATCCAAGGACGATTCGGAGACGTTAGAAGCAATTTTAGCGTTTTTTAATAATGATTTATTCATTTCAGATGAGTTTGCAGAGCTGTTCGGAAAAGAAACGGCTGTCTTTCTAACACTTACCGTCACGCAGCTGGCTGAGAAGATCATGCATTCCATCGATGCAGATATTCCATTCAAGGTTTTATCTGAAAGAACCGCTGAGTGGATTGAATCATGGTCACAGGAGTTGGCACAGCTGATGAAGCTGAATACTCATGAGGCTATTGAACAAACGCTGAAAGAAGGTATAAAAGAAGGTCGCTCTATCCAGGAGATTGAACTGGAACTGAAGGACCTTCCTGAATTTAGTCGCAAGCGTGCACGTGTAACAGCCGTAACTGAAGTGTTGACCGCTTCTTCTGTTGCTCAACATGAATCCTATGTCCAATCCACGGCAGTAACGGGGAAGAAGTGGAAGCATAGCGGCGGGAAAAAGAATCAGTCGAGAGAAAGTCATGTGCAGCTGGATGGAACTATTATCCCTTTGGATGAAGAATTTGTGAGATACCAGGCAGCGGAGAGCGGTGCATGTTTCCAAGAGATACACAGCTCACGCCAAAAGAGCGAGTAAATTGTCATTGTGCGGTTGGTCCTGTGGTTGATCCTGTTATTCTTGAGTTGTCAGCTGAGGAAAAAGAAGAGATTAGAAGAGAGGATTACCTAACATGAAATTAATGTATAAAATGCTAAAAATTATTATGTAATCATTCTGTTTTGTGATATCTTTACTTTATATTAAAAGTAAAGAGGTTATCAAAATGAATAGTTCAATAATTTCTACTGAGGCAATAGATAGGCATTTAACATCAAACCTTAAATACCTTGAGAGGAGAAAATCCTTATTAGAATCTAGGGAAAAAAAGAGAAAATTTTTTTCAATTGTATTAGGAGCATTGCATTTAATTATTGCTTTATGCCTTTTTATATTTATTAGAGGGCAATTCAATATGACAGCAATATTTTTACTTTTAGTGGGCATGGGTTTGATTTTAACATCACTTATGGAGCCAGAAAGATTAAGAGCACTTATATTCGATATTGAAAGGGAAATAGAATTGTTGCAAAGCGAGGTTTCTCAAAAAAATATAAGTGAGACTCTATTCAAACAACACGATCTACAATTGAAAAGATATTATGACCTTAATCTAAGGCAAAACTCTTTTGTGTTTTGGGTTGGGATTAGCTGTATTGTTTTAGGTTTTGGATTTATAGGATTAACAATGTATTTAATTTCAGGCAATATATTGGGTGATCCTCAAAACAAAATAATAGTAGCTGCAACTGGTGCTCTTGCAGGAATCCTCTCCAATTTTATTGGAGCTATTTACTTGAACATGCATACTAATTCGATAAACTCTTTAACCGAGTTTCATAATAGAATTGTTAATACACATCATTTCTATTTGAGCAACTTTCTAATCTCTCAAATAAGTGATGAAAACAAAAGACAAGAAACTTTGGCAAACTTAGCTCTAAATATAAGTAATGATACATCCTCTGAGGGTAAAGCTAAATAATATTGTACCCAGATGGGATTAATAAAAGAGTTGAGATAGACACTTACAAAACATGGAATGAAATAGTATAATATCCTCACTATACTTCAAAAGTGAGGAGAAGAAATGGATAGTTTACAGCCGATTTTAAATTCAATCCAAAAGTTTCAACAACAGAATTCGCAAATATTGAGGGAAGCATCTCGAGTAGCAATGATTAGCAACTATATCCCTGATGAAGCATTCAGGATGGCAAAGGCAACTGAAAACTTAACTAGACAATTAAAAATAATTAATAGCGACTCAATTCAGAAGGCATTCGATACTATTTCATCTATAAAACTTGATTTACATTTACCGAGTTTTCCGAAATTTGATTACTTGGAATTTGACGAACAAAGGCTCGAAAGAATTACACGTCATAATGTCAGTGTAGGGTGGACTTTAACTGGTGATATGCCAATAAACCTTTATCTAAGAGACGAGTATCTAGACATGGAGCATGATGAGATAGACAAGATTTTCATAGCCTTTTATGAAGAGGATGAGTATGTACAATTAAAAACTCTAATAAAAAATGTGAAAAATGGATTGAGTAAAAAATGGAGTGAAATACTAGATCAATCTCTAGATTTGTACTTGGAAGGGCGTTACAAGATAACAATACCTGCACTTATATCAGTAATAGAAGGGGAATTAAGCTCAATTATAGGAAGTAGTAAATATGGAAAAAGATTAGTGGACGAATTTCATAATAAATTGGATGACAAGATGAAATTTCTAACTATAGCGGCCTATTCTGCGTATTTTTTCTTTGATGAACACTTATTTAAGTCCCATGATTTTACCCATGCAAGGTTACCTTTATTAAATAGAAATTGGATTTTACATGGTAGAGATGATCCTTTAGCTTGGAAGAAAGAAGATGCTCTCAGACTATTATATACTCTTTCAACTTTACAATTTATTAAGGAAATTGAAATCGCTGAAAATTAATTTTTAAAACACCATTTAAATAGTGGTGTTTTTTCTTTTGGAAGGAGGTGAATGAATTGCCACGCGAATTGATAAATGCAAAAATCACACACGTTTCATACGTAGACAAGGCTGCTAATCAAAAGCAGTTCTTTTTTATGAAATCAGAAAAAGAAAATGACTTTCAAAAAGAGATCAAGGTCATTGCAAAGGCTGATGATGCACAGCGTCTTGTGTACGGTATTGTATATGAGCCACATGTGGAAGATGCACATGGAGATTTCATGACACCAGAAGAAATTGAAAAAGCCGCTCATGGGTACCTGAAGGATGCACGTGAGATCGACAAGCAGCATGATTTCCAAGGCGATGTCGGAGAAGTCGTTGAATCGTACATTGCTAGGTCTGAATTTGAAATGGGCGGTGAAGTTATCAAGAAAGGATCGTGGGTCCTTGTGACAAAAGCATCAGATGAAATCTGGGAACAGATTCAAAAGGGCGAGATCACCGGATATTCAATGGCCGGAACAGCAGACATAGGAAAACAAGAGCGTGAGCCAGCTTCTGAAGAGATGGGGCTTTTTTCTTTGCTCAAAAACTTCTTTTTATCAAAAGGAGAAGTAAAGAACCGATACGACAAAGGCCGCATGCGTCGTGAGTTTTGGGCTGCACAAGATGCACTGAATTCCGTTTTGTTTAAATGGGATTCTTACGCCGATGAAGACTTGGAGACTGAAAAGGTGAGGGGTGCACTGGAAGACTTTGTTGAAATCACCCAAGAGATTCTGCTTACTGATGACTTGGCTGGGATCCAAACTGATCCACCTGAAGCTGTCGCAAAAGCAGGTAAAAAGTTTTCAGCAGCTAATCTGAATGAGCTAAAAAATGCAAGAGCCGCTATCGACAATCTGTTGAGTCAAGCGGAAGAGAAGAAAGAGGAAGAAGACGTGAGCAAAGAAGATTTGCAAAAGATGCTAGATGACACAATTGCACCGGTTGTAAAGCGTCTGGATGACCTTGAAAAAGGAGAAGGCAAAGGTCAGCCTGATCCGCAAGAAAAACAAATTGATGAAGCTATCGCAAAAAGAAATGGCCGCAGCTTTAGGGATGTCTAGGTCACAAGTTGCAAATAATTTGGATCGATATTCAGCGGTTGATTGAGCAACAGAATTGTATCGATGTATCAAATATAGGCTATACGAACTTCTCATTCTTTTAAGGAAACAAGTGGTTAAAGATTTCCGATTAAAAAATTGAAATGATTGATAAAGTAAAGTAGTACTTCATTATAAGTACAAATACTGGTAGAATTGAGCAAGCAAATCATAAAATACAACTGAGTTAGAGCAGTATAGCCAATATTCGAAAATAATTAAAATATGAGGGAGAAATTTAATGGAGTATGTATTAATGGAACCACCAATTATAATGGAATCCTTTGAAACTTTATCAAAAAAAGAGGCTAAAATTCTGTTTGATTGGTTTGTTAATCAGATACCACTACGGATTGAAGTTTTGAAAAATGTTACTAATGAAGAGGTGGACTTTAATTTCACTCCCGAATCACTTATAGATATCTATAGTTGGTTTTTATCTCAGATTGAAATTTATAAATTATCAGAAGAAGAGATTGGTAGAGAATTAGAAGAATTAAGGCAATATCCTGATTTTATTTATGAAGATGAAAAAAAGAGTTTATTGGCTAATCCAGTTGAAATTGCAAAAGTGGACTATGCAATAGCAATGGATATTGGTATATATTATGGGGAAACCATTAGGAGAAACTATCCGCAAGTGAAGTGGACATACTTTACTAAGCCTAAATCACATTCCTTTTTAAACAAGCCAGTATTATATTTTAATGATGCAGATGATGACATGATATCTTATGAAAGAGAACCAATCGATCTGATGTTTGTTCTTAATCAAAGAATAAAAAGAGGCGAGATTACAGATCACAGTCTGTATGAACTTTATCAGTACGATGTGAATGAAATTCTCGGTATCTTTGAGGACCCTGAAGATTAAGAAAAAGGGCAGCTTCTGGCTTGTAGATTGCTTCTTTTAGTAATTTGATAAAAAACGAACGGCTAACTTAAAGTTAAAACCGCCATTCTCTTTTCTTGTTATCCCATTTCAATTCTTCATTTGCTAGGAGGTTTTTGACTACTTGCCTTACAGTTTTCTCGTCTTTACCTGTTTTTCTTTTCAGATCATCAATTGTTGGATTCTTACGGAAGCGACTCATATTATAAATAATTCGATAGATCTTTCTTTCGAGATCAGACATACAATCACCACCAAAAATAGTTTAACAGAATATATGTTCGTAAGGGAGTTTTGTTAAATGACACTAGGAGGAAATAAATTTTGAAATCTTTTTGGGAAATAGACGAAGAAGGTTACCATACGTTAAAAAAGATCAATGCAGAAGAAATAGCTAAAGCTGAAAAGAAACTTGGAGTCACTTTGCCAGATACATATAAAAAGCTCATATTAGAACAGAATGGTGGTTATACCATTCATAATGCTTTTCCAACGACTCACTCTAATTCATGGGCTGAGGATCATATTCAATTTAATCATCTTTTGGGAATTGCAGAAGATGAGGGGATTATGGATAGTGCCTATTTAATAAAAGAGTGGGAGCTGCCAGAAGGGCTTGTTTTGATTAACGGGGATGGCCATACTTGGGTAGCGATGGATTATAGAAAAACGAAAGAGAATCCTGCAATTCATTATTTTGATGTTGAGATGGAAGAAGACTTTAAATTAGCAGATTCCTTTGATGAATTCATTGAGGGGCTTTATACAGTTGAGTACGCTGTTGATGAGGAAGCAACAGAGGTTGAATATGAGCTTCCTGAGGTTTATTTGAGTAAAGAGGAATTCGAAGCCATTTTAAAAATGGATGAGCCTCATACATATGACATTTATAAACTTGAATGTTATCCGATGTTAGAAATAAAAGATATTGAGTGGTTTTTCAAAAAGCTAAGGGACTATATTCCAAGTGTTAAAGATGAACTTACTCTACATGAAATAGCTTCGAGTATTGATTCTCTTCTCTTGCAAAATCAAAAACGAATGCCAAAAAGTGTAGAGCTAATAGAAATTTTACAACAAATTATTAAATTTTTAGGAAACCACGAAATGCCCGAAGTTGTGAATGTTTCGGAGCATCTTGCTATGAAAGTAGAGGAGCTGAGTTCCTGAATTCAAATGTAAGTGTGGAATTAGTGAATGTCTAGAATATATAAAGACAGGTCATACTAGTGGAAGATTTAGAAGGGCATCAAAAAATATTGAACGCAAAATACCCATGGGAACGCGATCAGTATCTGTCTCAGTAATAACAAAGCAACCCCCTTAGGGCCATTGATTTCAGGGGGATAATTTGGTCAAATTATATTCACAAAGAAGAAAACGAGATGTAAATCTATGTTCAAAAAGAGAATTCTAAAGAAAATGTTTTAAATTTGTTTCTACGCTACTAACTTCAATAACATTTCTTCTTTGTATTATATCCTTTAGAAAACTCTGTTACTTCTTGTGTTACAGGATACCTATGTTTAATTCTCTACTGGCATGTCGTTCCTCTTTAAAGCACTCTACATAAAACATATCTTTTATAGATAAGTATGTTTGCATTTTGCGGGATACCGAAAACTTTTAAAATGAACACCTTGTCTTTACATATGTTGTAAATGTCATGTTAAAATTATACAAAGGAAATGATAGCAAGGGGGTAATGGGATGTCGAATTTGATTTCTTCTGTAGATGTAGCAAACACGCTCAACAAATGGTATTTACATATTAAAAAGAGGGAAGTTTCACAAGCAGTAGAGCTGAGGGATGAGATTCAAGAAATGTTAGGCGAAATGGAAGAAAATCAAGATGTGTTACTCTATTTCAATATTCTTGATTACAGATTTAAGGTACTGATGGAAGATTTAGTGGGGCAACCAACAATAACAGAAAATGAAAGAGTCAAAACAGATGACATGCTAAGGTTTTACTTTTATCTTTTCAAAGGTATGTATGAGAGTGCAAAGAATAACTATTCAGAAGCCCTAGTCCTATTCAGAGTAGCTGAGAGACAGTTGGACAAGGTACATGATGAAATTGAAAAGGCTGAGTTCCATTATAAAATTGGCACACTCTACTATTTCAATAAAGTCACGCTTCTTTCTCACCATCATCTACAAACAGCAAAGGACATCTACAAAGGTCATGAAGGTTACAGCATACAGACCATAAACTGTAATATGTTGTTGGCACTGAATTTGATTGATGACGGTAGACTAGACAAAGCTGAACGGATACTTTTGGATTGTGTCGATAGACTGATTGAAAAGAATGATAAGAGATTGTTAGCGTTGGCTTATTATGATTTGGGATTTCTCAAAATTCAAGATGACCACCATATAGAAGCAATTGAATATTTTAACAAATCAATTTCGGCAGATGATCTAAAACAGTCAGCTCCTGTTTCATACTTACAATGTGCGTATGAATTTGCAAGATCAAGCTACAAATCAAATCAGTTCGATCAGGCAATAAGTTGGGTTGCTGAGGGGAAAAACTTTTCTAAAGAACAGCAGAACACAAACTTTATGTTGAAATTCAATATCCTTGAGAAATGTTATACAACACCACAGGAAAGCTATGAAGATATCAAGAAAGGGCTATGTCTTTTGGAAGAAAGAAAAGCATATGTTGATATAGAGGCTTTAGCTCCTGATGTTGCCTCCATTTATAAGAAGTTAAATCTTTATGAAGAAAGTAACTACTTCTTGGAATTGGCTTTAAAATCTTGTACGCTAATAGGAAAGGAGGTCATATGATCATGAAAAAAATAATGATGATGATTACTACTGCTTTGCTATTATGTGCAATTCTTGGAATGCCTGCTGGACAACAAACTCAGGCAGATGCTAAAAATGAGGTAGTGTTGCTTTTCTCTAGAGGTGCAGGATCATAAAAGGGAATCCACACTACGGAGGATAATTGGTTAAAAAACGATAAAGTGGATTAAAGTGTCAGACTCCTTATGGTATTCTAGTAAAAGAATATTCCATAAAAGGAGTCTTTTTTATATGAAAATATTAGATGCTCCATCTTTACTGTCAGCTGTCGAACAAAGGTCAAAAGTCTATCAGGAGCTTCGAGACGAAATGCAGCATGTGAAAAAAGCATTAAAAAGTGTGTCAGGATTAGGTGATGAATTTACTGGTAAAGGTGCAGACAATATCAAAGCCTTTTATGAGGATCTTGCGCTTTACACAGACACTTATCTTGACTTTATCGATATGCAAAAAGCGTTTTTAGATGGGGTGAAAGGAAAGCTTGATGACGAATCATTAGGCGGAACTACATTTATTGATGAGCACTTTTTAGACGCTCAACTGAAACAAGGCATTCAGAATAATAAAGATATGGTTAAGGAACAAAAAGAAGCTCTATCCACTATTTTTGATGACATCAGTGATCTCATAGAACTGAATGTATTTTCAAGTAAAGAGGTCAATGAACATTTAGATGATGCGAACAAAAAAAGAAAAGAGGCAATTGATGCTGTACATAAAATAGATCATGAGCTAAAAACAGAATACGCAAAATCAGAAGCGATTGAAAAACACCTCTCAACTTTTTATGCAAAAATGATGGCTGCTACAGGAAAAGGAAAAAATGCGCAGCCCATGTATTACGATGCAAAAGCATTTCATGAGACAGATGTGTACAAGAACCATGATAAAATCGATGCACAGGTGAAAACATATTTAAAAGTGAAAAAAGAAGAAAAAGAGAAACGAAGAATCAAAGAATTGAAAGAAAAGCTCAACGATCCTTCGTGTATATCAGAAGAGAAATACTTTGAGATTGTAGACGAAATTGGATATGAAAATCTTTCTTACGATCAAAAAATGTATTACAGCCAGCTTCTCCAGATCAAAGCGCAGGAAGAAGCATCAGAGGGGTTCGTTGAAGTTGTAAAAGGTGCAGCAGTTGGTCTATATGATGTGGCCAAAGATACAGTAGTTGGCATCTATGATCTTGTGACAGATCCTGGAGGTGCCGTTGAATCGGTCGTAACGGCTGTTTCACATCCAATTGAAACGTCGAAAGCGATTGGAAAGGCGATTTCAGACTCATTCCAAAAAGAAGTCATCGATGGTGATGCATATTCTCGATCACACTGGTTTGCCTATGCAACTGGTTCTCTAGCAGAAATCGTCTTTGGTTCTAAAGGGGCAGGTGCCATTACAAAAACGGGGACAACAGCAGCCAAAACGACGGTGAAGAAAGGCCTTGAGCAAGGAGCAAAATCATTAGACAGAGTTTCTATTCCGAATCTATTGCCATACTCACCAAAGTTTCAACTGGCTGGCGGCCCAAAGCTGCCGTATAACGTGTTTGACGGAGAAAATCTCAAAAATAAACTCCTCTCTATGGCAAAACGCCTGGACAATCAACCTGTATATGGAATCTCTAAAACAGGCAGACGATTACCAGCACCAAAATCGCCACCAGCCGTTGTTAGTTACGGAGATCACTATGTGAGATGGAAACGTAAAAAAGTGTTAAAACCAAATGTTGTTTATTCAACAAAGCAAGGCTACACCTACACAACCGATCACTACGGACGTATTGTCAAAGTCGAAGCAAGTGATTTAAAATACGGAGAGGTCAAAAGAAACCAATATGCCCAATCCAATTCAGGAAAGCCAGATCGATTACTGGATGATGATGGAGGTCATTTAATTGCGTCTATTTTTAAAGGATCAGGCGATGTTGATAACCTACTTCCAATGAATTCACAGATTAATCGAAGCGGCGGGAAATGGTACACCATGGAGCAACGGTGGTTGAAAGCCTTGAATTCAAATCCACCTAAACAAGTAGCAGTGAGCATTGAACCTATCTATAAGGGAGATTCATTACGACCTGTTAGTTTCTCTGTGGAGTATAAAATTGGAGAACGTTATTCTCAAGTATTTATTAAGAATCAACCTGGAGGTTAAAACCCAATGGAAGAATTAGAAATAAATTATAAAAAAATAGCAGAATCAATTAATGAATTAATACCATGTGATTGGGATAAAGTTTGGATGTATGCAGAAATACTTGATGATTCGGCTGAGATAGTGTTTTATTTTAAAGAACAAAATGGAAATGAATATGTTAATGGACATCAAATTCCTCATAAATATAGTGTAAGTAAGTCAACATACATCCACTTATTATACGAACTTAGTGAAATTTTTGAAGCATTGAAAAAGGCATATATACAAAATGATTTAGGTGCTTGGACAACAGCTACCCTCCAATTAGATTATAAAGGGAAATTCTCTATTGAGTATGGATATGATGATGTTTATTCATTAGGCATAGACAATGTACAAAGAATAGCAGTTTGGGAATATGAAACGTTCGGATTTTTACCCGACGATGAAGAAGATAAAGAAGCCGTATTAAATTATATAAAAAATAAAGACGATAACTAACTCAGAATACCCTCCGAATTAAGGAGGGTATTTGTTATATATTTTTTATAAGAAACTCATTTCCATTATCTAAACCGATAAACCGTCACCTCACAATCACCCAATACTTCTTCCATCATCTCTTCAACAATCGTCCAATCTCCGCCGGCCAAGCCGCAGCCAATCCCGTATGGAATGGCGATGGACGTTTGGTTTTTCTCTTCAGGTGAATGTGTCACTGTATCCTTTAGGTGTTGAAAGCAGCTGCGTAATGCATCGTAGTCGGTTTGCTTTCTTGTTCTTCCATACCCAGTTTGGGCAAATAGGTTGGCAATTGTTTTTCCGTCTTTTGTTGTGATAAGTTGAACGGAGCTTAACAAGTCATCTCCTTGTTCTGTACATAACTGTTTATAATCTTTGTACACATTCGGATATTTGCTTTTGATCTGTTTCGCTAATCCAGCGCCCATGACTCCTTTACAGTTCACCTGGTGACAGATGATGTCTTCGCTTGCCTCTAAAATGTTGCCATCCACCGTATTGATCATATGATGTAACCCCTTTTTGATAAAATGCAAACCTATGTTCTATTATAACAGTTGTCATCATGTTATTTAATAGCCAAAATGCTTTTGATGGGTTTATTTGAAGACAATTCAATATGAATCTGATTGTCAAAGTTGATACATGTCATCTAGAATATGGAGAGACTACAAACGCGAAATCAAGCAGAAACAGTGAGGGGTAACATATGAATCTATTAGAAACGAATCGGTTAATGATTAGACCGTTTTGCGATGAAGATGCGGCAGGAATGTTAGAGTACTTGGCTCATCCAAGAGTCAATTGTTTTCTTGATGATCGAATCTCTACATTGGAGGAAGCGGCTGCTAAGGTGCAAAAGAGAAAAGAAGATCACTCATATGTAGCGGTTTGTTTAAAAGAAAGTGGGCAGGTTATTGGTGAATTGTTTCATTTAAAAGAGGAGCCTGATACGTATGCAATTGGATGGAATTTTAATGCAGCATATGAAGGGAAAGGGTATGCGCGTGAGAGTGCTGAAGCATTCTTATCCTATTTATTTTTAGAAAAGAGAGCAAGGCGTCTTTATGCCTATGTAGAGGATGATAATGTCCGTTCACAGGCATTATGTGAGCGATTAGGCATGCGGAAAGAAGGCCTTTTTCTTGAGTTTATTTCATTTACGAACCATGAAGACGGCACACCTAAATATGAAAACACATATCAATATGCTTTGCTAAAAAAAGAATGGGCGCAACATCACTCTCGTTAAACAAGTTAGTACATGATGTTCAAGTGACAGCGAAGTGACAAACCTGTTATATGATTCCATAGTTTGTTCGTTCGATCGATGGAGGCAGACATCTCATTTCAATTATCCTTATCATAAATCATGTAAAAAGGGATGAAATGAGATGCGGGAATTTAATGAAGATTTATTTAGGTGGGTGAATCAGCTCAGTATTGATTATGGTTCCTTGAATCCGATATTTATTGGACTAGCTGAATATACAGTGCTGCTAGCAGCGCTCATGTGTTTGTTTGTATGGTTTCAAAATCGCAGCAGGTACAATAGGGCGATGGTCGTATCTGCTGGACTGACCTTCATATTGGCAGAGTTACTTGGAAAAATCGCAGGGCTCTTTTATTTCAATCAGCAGCCCTTTGCAGAAATGAGCCACGTCAATCTTTTGATTCAAAAGGAAGTGAATAACTCGTTTCCGAGTGATCATACCATCTTTATTTTTTCGATTTGCCTGATCTTTTGGCTGTTTCATAAACACCATTTTTATTGGCTGATCATTGCGTTTGCTGTTGGATTTTCAAGGATTTGGGTAGGGGTTCATTATCCATTTGATGTCTTCGCAGGAGCTGCTATAGCGTGTTTAACAGCAGCCGCTGTTGTATATTTGCCGATATTTCAAAAAAGTGTTAATTCCATCTTGTCATGTTATGAGTGGCTTGAACAGAAATTGGTAGGGAAGAGAACAAAATAACATGAAGCAGTAAAATACCCCGATCTGTTAACGGCTGAGATCGGGGTACTGTTTATTTTCGCCAAAACGTTGAACAATCCGCTTTGTCTTCGATATTAAATTCGATCATTTTTTTCAGTAGAGGATAATCAACTGGCAAGCTTTCTTTCATGCGAAACATCTTTTTTCCATGATCGTACCCAGCTCGTACAATGTCAGCTGAAAATTGATCAATTCCTTTTCCTTCTGGTGCGACAGAAATGTGATGTTTTGCCACGCTAAACCCAATAATAAATGTGCCGTGATCTGTGAACATAGGCTGATTCCAAGCAATTCTTGGCTCTAATTGAGGGAATGTGTCTTCTACCCATTGTAAGATGTCTTGAGTGCGCTGCTTCAGCTCGGGGTTACCGATGTTGCTGATATATTCTTCAAACACATGCATGATGTTTATCCTCCATTTCCATCGACCTCATAAGCCTCAGACGGGATTCGAACCCGCACTCCTTTCGTAAGCATAGGCTAGGGGGCAACACGCTTCCCTACGGAATTTCACCGACAGGAATCTCACCTGTCTCAGCTCATGTGCTTTTCGGTGCTTCTGAAACCCTTGCCTTGCGACCCGCCAGCTACAATTTGTTTTACGGCGCTCTTCCCTTCTAGAGCTACTGAGGCGTGTAAGTGATTGATCATATTATATAAAGAAACTGGATAAATGAAAAGCTGCGCTGATGACTGGTGCCGATGGTCCTTAGGCAATCGCACAAAATAGTCAAAGGCACATATGATAAAAGACCATATGGATTTGTATACAGCATTGAATTGGGCTGATGGAAAGTGACAAAACTGTTGATGAGTAAACTGAAAGAGATAAACAATCAAAAAAAAAATGATGGCTTTACTCACAAACGTTCATTGAGTTCTCCTTTTTTGCTCATCATGGAAGATGGGGAACCTTTCTACTCATGGGTGTTCTTTGAGAGAAGTATATTTAAGACTTGTTATTTTTCTTTGATTTCCATCAATGAAGAACAGAATTGTGTGGTGTTAGAGCTTCTTGTTCCGTGTTGCATGAGATCGTCGTGCTGTCAGAAAGTCTTGTATCGATCTAGCTCAAAAATCCTTGTCGACCTGTCTTTTTTATGCGGATTGATGAAAGTGAAGCTGCCTGTATATGATGCGCTCATATTAAAGAACATTGAATCTCATCACATCCTTCTTTATTTTTCAGCATCGTCCAGTTCGGTTGAAATATGGCGTAATGGAACAAAATTACTGAATACAGCAACAGTGGTTTTGCATCATCATGATGATCAAAATGTGCCAGTTTCTATCACCATTCAAACAAAAAAAACATGTCATGACATCTATGTCCAAAAGGGAGAAAGCCGGGCGGTTACGGTGAAAGATATGATGTTGATTTTAAAGAATCAAGCTGCTGAAAACGTGCAAGCGCGATTAGAAATACAATTAAACATGGTACAAAGGAAGAAAATAAGGCTTTAAGTTTGGGATAATCGCACAATCTTCGTAGATCACTAGATCATAGTCTATCAAGAATAGGTTGAAGGAGGGTTATAATGGCTATTTTAGGCGGGTGTAGTAATGAGCAAACAGGCTTTGTGAATGATGCAGTATGCTTCACGGTCGATTTAGCAGCTGCTGCTGATGCAGTTGTTGTCTGGACAGACGGAACACCATTTGTCATAAACGGGACCATTATGGTGGAAAACAATGGGATCGCAGCTGTAGCACCTACTGTGACATTAGAGGTAAACGGTGCGGCTGTTCCAGATTTCACAGTACCTCCAGGGGAGAGTCAATCCATTACGCTTAATGACCTGAACTCCATTGGGATTGTAGCTACTGGCGGGACCTCGACTGGAAGTATTGTCGTTTCTTTTTCTCTCAATTATCAGTATTAGTGTGTATGTCTTGAAGATTCCACAGATTGAAAGTAGTGAGAGACATGTGCGCCCAACTTAATATGTGTGGAGGTATAACGGGTCCAACGGGAGCAACGGGTCCAACCGGATCCACCGGCTCGACGGGAATAACCGGTCCAACGGGAGTAACCGGTCCAACGGGAATAACCGGTCCAACGGGAGTAACCGGCCCAACGGGAGCAACGGGTCCAACGGGAGTAACGGGTCCAACGGGAGTAACCGGCTCGACGGGAATAACCGGTCCAACGGGAGTAACCGGCTCGACGGGAATAACCGGTTCAACGGGAGCCACAGGCCCAACGGGAGCAACGGGTCCAACCGGAGCCACCGGCTCGACGGGAATAACCGGTCCAACGGGAGTAACCGGCTCGACGGGAATAACCGGTCCAACGGGAGTAACCGGCCCAACGGGAGCAACGGGTCCAACGGGAATAACCGGTCCAACGGGAGTAACCGGCCCAACGGGAGTAACCGGCTCGACGGGAATAACCGGTTCAACGGGAGTAACCGGCCCAACGGGAGTAACAGGCTCAACGGGAGTAACCGGTCCAACCGGAGCCACCGGCTCGACGGGAGTAACCGGTCCAACCGGAACAAGTGTAACGGCTAACTCAATGTACGCGTCCAATACGTCGGGAAGTACAGTTCTCGTTGTCTTAGGCGGAACAGCTGTTTCTTTGTCTAATAATCAGACTTTAGATGGTTTTACGGCAAGTGGTGGAAATACGGTATTTACAGTGCCAGTCTCAGGTCGCTATTTCATCACGTATCAAGTGAACACAAGCGTAGCACTGCTTGCTGGAACGAGGATTGTCAACAGCGGATCTGCCATTCCAGGCTCTATTTTATCACCCGCTTTATCGGCATCTACCTACAATGTATCACTTATTACAACGCTTACAGCAGGTAACCAAATTTCTCTCCAAATTTTCGGAGTGGTCGCAACAGTTGTCTTACTTGGAGGAGGATCGGTTGGAGCGGCATTAACCATCATACGATTGGAATAAGATCAAAAAGCCCCAAAAAGGGCTTTTTTCATTTTGAGATGTTCTTTTTTAAAAAAAGGCTAAATTTTTAGGCAAATATCATTGACTAGAAGAAAGAAACGCACTTTCAATGGAAACGGTTATTGAAGATTCAAGTGATTCATATTAAAATGATGTCAAATGGACTAATTAGCAATTGCTAATAGAAGTTCCATATTTAGTGAAATCATGTGCTGCAGCTGAAGGTGATTGGGGGTGTAGAATGAGCAAAGTTCCTGTTGCGGAATTGGCATCATTATTAAATGACTGGAACATGGAAATCAAAAAAGATCATGCAGATGAGGCAGAACGGTTATTTGCCAAAGCGAAACAAGCAGTAGAGGAAATTGACGATGCGGATATCCTCATATACTATTCTCTTCTTGAGAAAAGACATCACATTCTTATGTACAATTTAAGAGGGCAAAAGGGCAACGTTTCAACGAAAAGTATAGAGGGTCATTATGGAAAAAAAGAAGATGACCTGTCTAATCGTCTTGCCTATTATTTCGATTTCTATGAGGGTGTGTATGAGCAGCATCAAGGTAATTATGAGGTTGCATTGCAAATGTATCAAAGTGCTGAAAAGCTCTTAGATAAAATTCCAAGTGAGATAGAACGTGCTGATTTCGATTTTAAAGTGGCATGGCTTTACTACCGGCTTAGTCATATCATGCTCTCATTAAGCTATATCCGCAGAGCGCTCCACGTCTATAAGCGGCACAAGCAGTATGAAAGAAGAACAGCCCTTTCATACTCTCTTATAGCAGCGAATCTAACAGAGATCGGCCGGTATGAAGAGGCGCTTGAGAATTATCGTCTGGCAGAAGAAGTTTTGACAAGTGAGCAGGATGATTTTATGCTGGCTCAGCTTCATCACAATGTGGCCATTTTATATTCATTTTGGAACAAACCGAAGGAATCGATACGTCATCTTGAAAAAGCAATGTCCCATCAAGAGTACTATGATTCAGATTTCTTTTTCCATTCTACGTATCTGATCAGCCGGGAACTCTGTGTGATTGGTGAAAAGCAGCGTGCAAGCCAATATATAGAGGCTGCATATGCCAGAATAAAGGATGCTTCTCATGAAGTGTTTCAGCTAAAAATAGGCATCGTACATGATCTTTACTTAACGCATGCGCCACAAAGATTTCAGCAAATTGATGAGAAATTAAGAAAGTTAGAAGAGAAGAATGAATATCATGAAGTAAAAGAGCTATCACAATTTGCAGCAAAATATTGTGAAAAGCAAGCACTTTATGAGCAGTCTGTTTTTTACTTGAACAAAAGTTTAGAAGCGGATTTACATATGAAAAGAATGGGGTTGATTTAAGATGAAAACAGGATTAAAAGTATTATTTGTTGTCGGTTTAGCGGTCGCTGCGACTGTTCTATCGCAAAACGTTGCGGGTTCATTCGAAGTTGCAGAAAAAATCATTGGTGGTTAATACCATGTATCTCTCGCCCTTGTTGATATCGTCAGCAAGGGTTTTTTGTGTTTTAATAGGCTCTTCTTATTAAACGCTACAAGAACGTTTAATAAGAAGAATTCGCAACAAAGGGGGTGTGCAAATTTATTACCTGCTCCATTATTCTAAATAAACATAGGGCAGAGCAACAAGTTAAAAAGGTCACTTTTCTTTGCTTAATTTAATTTTTTGCAGGACTTTTCATTCAAATTTTATCAAATTGGTCTAATGTACATAGAAGGAAAAGAAAAAGCAGGAGCACCGCCCCTTTTGTCATGCATATGATGAGATAAGGTCTGATTTGAAGGCAGGTGATTGTATGTATCCACGGGTTTATGGTGGTTTTCATGGAGGCGGTTTTAGCGGAGGCGGGGCACATATTGGGCCAGTTGGTTCCCATATCGGCTTTGGCGGATATTATTTGAGCCCTGGTGTATTCTCTGGCTTAGGCGGTTTTCCCGGGTACGGAGGATTCGGGACATTTTCTGGATATCCATATGGTTCTACGTTCATCATGGGACGCCCTCCTGGTTTTTATGTAAGGAGTTATTAGTGTAAGATCACAATCATTGAAATAGCCTTCTAAAGAGAGGCTATTTCAATTGGTGAAAGTGCTTCAATCCAGCTGTTATCACAATGATTCCTAGGATGATGATCGGCAACCAAATGATGATAAACGGGTCGTAACGATCTGTGTATGCAGCAATAGCCGCACCTAGGCAGTAAAAGACAATAGATCCAATTCGCAGCAAGCTCACATGCTGAATAGGGGCTTTTCTTTTTTCCCTGTATGATATGCGCTGAGCTGCATCTTCAAATAGATTAGCGAGTGTACTCGTGAGAACAGTTGTAGAAATGCCAGCAACATTCAATTTACGAGCGGCTGCTGTCTGCATGCCCATGGCCATACTTAAAAGGATGATCAGCATAAAGTAAGCACCTTGTGTATAAGGGAAAATGGTCATGAAAGCAAATAGAAGCAAAATCATCACTTCTATGATAAAAATGCGTGTCACGGCTTTTGGCCAAAACGCTTTCTCATGCTTCCCGCCTACCACAACTGCAAGTAAAACCCCTAAAACGAATCCACTTAGAGCAATGATGGAATGCAGGGCCGTTAGCTGCAAGGAGCTTCCTGCTGCAATGCCGAGCAGCACAATATTACCTGTCATATTGGCTGTAAACACATGCCCTAGGCTTAAATATCCAATTACATCCACAATTCCTGCGGAAAGACATAAGAAAATCAAAGCTGTGTTACGAAATGAATGTGCGGTCAAAATCGTCATCCCTTTCTTCCTCTCTAATGAATAAGTGTAACGCTTCATGACCGCGGATGTCCATCTGATGAGAAGGTCACATGTGTGCAAGCTGATGTAAGACTTGTCTAAAAGCATCATCATTCACAAGGTGCCTCATGCGGCGGAACGGATCGCCTTTTTCCTTTAAACGCTCTATAACAGCTGGCATCGTAAAAAGAGTAGGATGAAGCTCATCATGATAGAGTTCGTCCCATTCAAGCGGTGTCGCAACAAGTCCAAGCTCATTTCCTCTCGGGGAATATGGAGCGATAATTGTTTTTCCAGCATCATGCTGAATGTAGTCTAAATACAAGCGATTGCCGCGATTTTTCTTAAGACGTTCCAGAGTAAATAGATCCGGTGCTTGCTCACATAAAAATTGGCATATAAACGAAGTGAATTGTCTTGTTTCTTCGTATGTGAAGGCATTTTTCTTTAAAGGAATATAGACTTGAAGCCCTTTGCCTCCGCTTGTCTTAATAAAGGCTGTGAGAAAAAGTCCGTCTAAAAGCGCTTTGATTCGTTTAGCAGCTTCGATGGCTAGATGAAATTCATTTACAGATGGCGGGTCCAGATCAAAGACGATTTCTGTCGGCCGATCCGTATCTCTTGTTTCAAAAGGGATATGAAATTCCATCGCCAGCTGGTTGCCAAGCCAAAGAAGCGTACGAGGATCATTACAGACCGTGTAAGAAATACCATCAACTTCATCTGTCAAAACAAAATCCGGCGCATAATCAGGAGTTGACTTTTGATAAAAGAATTCGTCTCTACTGCCGTGCGGATACCGAATTAAAGTAAGACGCCTTTCACGTAAAAAGGGCAAAAGATAGGGAGCCACTTGTCTTAAATAAAGTAAGTAATCTGCCTTGTTCAGTTGAAGGGCCGGGACAATAGGTTTCTCAGGGTGAGTGACGTCTATAACAATAGGGAGTGGATACAGCTGTTTGAGCATTTGCTGAATTGTACATGCTGCTGGATCCGCATCTAGTAAAAAGGAAGAAAAACGCGGCTCTCTTAACGCCGAACCATCAAAGGATATACACGCAATGCTGGCAACAATAGAAGGAGGGATTTCATATGTTGATCCTCCTGTTAACTGGCCCTTTGTCTGGAATAGCGTGCGCAGTGTTTGTTCTTCTTCTTTAGAAAATCCATGCTTGAATTGGACAACCTCGATGAGAGCCGAATCTTGATAAATGGAGCCTTGGAAATAGCCATTTTCTTTGTCAAAACGGGTTACAATGACAGACACATACCGCCAGTTTTTCATTTTTAGCCATTCTTTTGAACGAGTATTGTCATACCATTTACTCGTCTTTTTTTTCGCTACTAATCCTTCTGCTAAATACATCGTCATCAAGTTTTTCATGTATTCAGAGTCTGGGTCTGTATGAATGACCTGCAGAAGGGAAGGGTGCTCCAGCTGAACTGATGAAGGGAGTTTTGCGTCTTGGAAAACTTGTTGCAGCTGATTTTTTCTTTCCGTCAACGGTAAATCAACGAGAGGTTTCCCTTTACATCTTAATAGATCAAACGCAATGAAATGACATGGAAATCGTTCAGCCTGTCGTTGAATGGCTTCTTTGTTTTTCAGCCTGCCTCTTTGCTGAACCTTCGCGAACTCGCTTTGCTGTTCACTCAGTAAAAAGACCAATTCTCCGTCAAGCGTCAGCGGTAAAAAGGGAGCAAATTGGTCTCTTAATTGTTCGCACTGCTCCATCACTTCAGGAAACTGCTCATTTAGCCGTTTTCCGGCCCTGCTTTCTAAACGAATCTCGTCTTCTTCCCATACAAGAATAGCCCGAAAGCCATCATATTTTAATTCATACACCCAGTCTGCACCGGCAGGTATATCATGTGCAGGTGTTAATCGCATAGGTTTCATTGTGCATGTCACTTCCTTATATCATGTGTTCTTAGAGTGGGATGAAATTTTCAATCACATACATAAGTCTGATGAAAACATTACATAGTAAGGAGAAAAGAACGGAGGAAGCACGATGCATACAGTTTGGAAAGGCGGCATTAGTTTCGGATTGGTCAATATTCCAGTCAAGCTGTTTACCGCTACAGAGAACAAAGACATTAAATTAAGACAGCTGCATAAAGAGTGTCACACGCCCATTAACTACAAGAAAGTGTGTGCCCATTGCGGTGAAGAGGTAGCGCCGGAACAAATCGTGAAGGCGTATGAATATGCGAAAAATAAATTTATTGAATTGGACGATGAAGAGCTAGAAAAACTGCGAAAAGAAAATGAAGAAAAAGCCGTTGAAATCATTGATTTTGTGAAGATTGAAGAGATTGATCCCATCTATTATGAAAGAAGTTACTTCTTATCACCGGATACCGGGGGAGCGAAGGCTTATTCATTATTAAGAAAAGCTCTAGAGGAATCTGGGAAAATTGGTGTGGCAAAAATTATGATCCGCTCAAAGGAGCAATTAGCGATCGTTAGGTGCTATGAACATATTTTGCTGATGGAAACCATTCATTTCCCTGACGAAATTAGACAAGTATCAGATGTACCGAATATCCCCCAAGAGGAGAACATTGTCAAGAAAGAGTTAGATACAGCGCTCCTTTTAATCGAGCAGCTGACCACAACATTCGATCCAGCGGCATATCAGGATGAATACAGAGAACAGCTGATGAATTTAATTGGCGATAAAATATCTGGAGAACATACCGTTCAGCCAGAAACGACAGGCAAAAAAGATCCTGCATCCAATGTGACTGATTTGATGGCCGCACTACAGGCATCAATCGACCGATCAAAACCAGCCAAAGCGAAAAAAGCAGCACCTAAGAAAAGAAAAACACCAGCGAAAAAAGAAAAGAATGCATAAAATAAGACCGCTGACAAGCGGTCTTAAATTGTTGACAAAAGACTAAAATGATCTTTATTTTAGCCTTTTGTTTTCCTTCAGCGTGATAGAAAACCTTTGCAGTCTAGGAAGGAACGAGTACCGGAGCGGAGCGAATTTAACATTCGTGAGCACCGGCACGCAGGACTGACACCGAATGCGAGGGTTTGTCTACACGCTAAGACCGCTGACGAGCGGTCTTATTGCGGCTTTAACACATCCTGAATCGTCCCATCTTTTCGGTGAATGACAACAGATGTTCCTTTATTAGCTGAAATCTCCTTTGCCCGGTCAATTGCTTCTTGTTTTGTTTCTTTGACATCACTTGCTTGTTTCGCTTTCTCTGTTTGAACCGCCCAGCCTTCCTCGTGTTTTACTACATGCTGCGCATGATCCATGAGCTCTGGTCTCGAAGAGCTGCTGCCTTCAGAAGGTTTGACAGAACCATGAGATGAGAAATTTTCTATCTCTTTCTCTGTGGCATTCTTTTTCCACTCTTTCGCTTGACTGATTGCAATTGGAATGGCTCTATTTTCCTCATAGCCTTCCTGAATCATCTTATTGGCAATCTCAAGCGCTTTTTTTCGAATGACGTTGTCTAATGATTGAAATGAAGCTGGATAATCGTTCATCGTCCAAGGCATATAAACCGCTCCTTTCTGTTATTTTATTTGAACACCTTCCCCCATCTGCAAAGGGTCAAACATACAATGTCTCTCAAACCAATGTTAGAGCTAAAATACATCGTTTTGCTGAGGCAGAATTTCATCAACTCCCGCAGAATAGAAGGTAGAAAAGGAGTGATTTTGATGATGATAAAAGGACTGTATGAAGCACATTTACCTGTGAGTGACTTGAAGACATCTATTGCGTTTTATGAAAAATTGGGATTGACACTTGCTCATGAGAATGAAAGAGTAGCCTTTTTATGGATTGAGAAAGGAAAGAGCTGGCTTGGCATATGGAAAGCAGATATGTCCACTATTCCATATCACGTAGCAACTCGACATTTAGCCTTCCAAATTAAAACATCCAGCATCGAACAGATCAAATCCTGGCTGATCGAAAGAGGCATCAGCATTCATCCAATGTTTGGTTTTTCAGAAGAAAAGCAGCCTTTAGTTCTCGATAATCCGCCGCAATTTCATGCAGCGATCTATTTTCTTGACCCAGATGAGAATCTGCTTGAATGCATTGCTCCGCTTGAACTTGATACAGGAGAAGACTACGATATCATGACGTATGAGGATTGGGAACGAAAGAAAAATCCGTTTATTGATTGACAAAATCACTTATTGTAACTATATTGATTACAACGGTGGTGAAAGATTGTGAAACAAATTAGCAGCAGGTATCCGATTGCTGTTCATATTGTGTCATTTATTGCAGGTGTTCCAAAAGAGTGTACTAGTGATTTTATTGCAGAGAGCGTGAATTCAAATCCAGCCATTGTTCGAAAAATGATGGCAATGCTCAAACGGGCGGGTCTCATTGAGATTCGCCGCGGAGTAGGCGGTGCTTATTTAAAAAGAGCGGCTGGGGATATTACGCTGTTAGATGTGTATCGTGCTGTGGATGTAAGCGAGGATGAAGAATTGTTTAACTTTCATCAGCCCGTCATCGCATGCCCGATTGGTCAAGCGATGGACACGAGACTTCGGCATGAACTAAAAGAAGCACAAGCTGCACTTGAGAATCACCTAAAGCAAGTGACAATTCAGCAATTATTAACAGAGGCGGAATAAAAAAGCTCGTACATGGGAGCTTTTTTTACACCTTTGTTGTAACCATTTCGATTATAACGAATGCACATCACCGTTGAACGAAAAATGAGGAGGTCAAACAAATGAAATTATTAGTAACAGGTGCAACAGGACAACTTGGATCGCTCGTCGTCAAGCATTTGCTCACAAAAGTACCGGCTGAACAAATTGCAGTCAGTGTTCGAAATCCGCAAAAAGCAGCACATTTGAAGGATGCTGGGGTGGATGTACGCCGTGGAGATTTTACTCAGCCAGACACCCTGACATCAGCATTTGAGGGCATTGACCGTCTGTTGATCATTTCAACGGCGGATGGAGACCGCGTGCAGCAGCATAAAGCGGCAATCGAAGCGGCGAAAGCAGCAAATGTGAGTTTTATTGCTTATACAAGTGTTGTCAATGCAAGAGAGAGTCAGCTTGTCCTTGCAAATGACCATGCCAAAACAGAAGAAGCCATTTTGGCCTCTGGCATTCCTCATGTATTTTTAAGAAACAACTGGTATGTTGAAAACGAAAAAGATACGATTCTGGCGTCAGTCAGCGGCGCACCATTTTTAAGCCCTATTGGCGAAGGAAAGGTTGGCTGGGCAGCAAGAAATGACTACGCAGAAGCGGCAGCAAATGCGTTATCACTTCCAGTACATGATCAGGAGATATATGAACTGTCAGGACCTCTTCGGACGCATAGTGAACTTGCACAAATTGTCAGCAAGGTGAGCGGAAAAGAAATCAAAGTAGAAAAAATAGATGTAGATACATTTGGAGAATTTTTAGCTTCAAATGGTGTACCAAAAGAAGCAGTGCCATTTGTCAAAGCCATTCAAAGCGGCATTCGCGATGGTGCATTAGCTGTCGAAAGCCAAGATTTCGAAACATTACTAGGCCGGCCGTTAACACCTATTGAAGAAAGAATTCGTGAATTGATTTCAAAATAAACATCAAAAAACGCCCTATGAAAAGGGTGTTTTTTTCATCCAACAAGCTGACGCCAGATTAAAAAATCATCTTGCCACTAGGTGAATGGACATAGTAAGATGACGACATATAAGATGAACTGCTCATCTACTGCTGATGTAAAGGAAGCTGCTAATGGAAATCAAGACAACTGCTCAAACGAAATCAATTGCACTGCCACTTGTGATTTCGATAATTGCTATTTCGTTTTCTGCAATCATTGTGAAATGGTCAAATGCACCTGCTGCTATTTTAAGTATGTATCGAATGATCTTTGCGGCGGCTTTCATGCTGCCATTTATCCTGCCAAGAAAAAAAGAATTTCTCTCAATAAAACGCAGAGACTGGTTTTTCTTATGTATGTCAGGCTTCTTTTTAGGCCTCCATTTTGTGCTGTGGTTTGGCTCACTAAAGCTGACGACAGTGGCAAGCTCTACCATTATTATCGCTCTACAACCGATGGTGTCCTTATTAGGCGGATTCCTCATTTTCCGTGAACGAACGACGATGTCTGCTCTATTGACGATGTGTGCAGCGATTGTTGGTGCCCTTATGATAGGCTGGGGAGATATTGGTCATAGCAAGGAAGCCATCTTAGGAGATATTTTATCCTTTTTGAGTGTGATCGCTGTTGTTTGTTACTTGTTAATAGGTCAACAGGCTGTCAGAAAAATATCTCATTGGATTTATAGTTTTTGTGTATTTGGTTTTGCCGGTCTTTTTTTAATTTTATTCAATCTGATTCAGCAAACCCCTTTTATAGGCTATCCGGCTAAAGAATGGGGAATCTTTTTTTTGCTCGCTATCATTCCCACTATGTCTCATGTCATTAATAATTGGCTTTTAACTTATGTTAATGCGACAACCATTTCAATGAGTATACTTGGAGAACCTGTTGGGGCAACGATCCTTGCTGTATGGCTGCTTGGAGAGAAAGTCACGCTGCTCCAAATGCTTGGCGGTCTGCTTGTTCTTTTAGGTGTTTTTTTCTTTTTGATGCAGCAGCGTCAAGGAATCGTGATGAAAACAAAAAAATCCGGTTAGCTCCCGGATTTTTTACTCTTTTAGATCGTTTTTTTCAATTACTTTGTTTAATCTTGCCTCGATTTTTTTCAATTCCATTCGTTTTCTTCTAATCATGCGAAATGCGATGACAATGATTGTCACAATAAAGGCAATGAACAGAAGAGAGAACATTTGAAATAGAAGATCTCCCATATTGAATGCCATATTCTCTCCATTAGACATACATAAAACCTCCCTTTCTATCTATATATTACCATAATCAATAAAAGATTGAGATTTATCCATAATTTATCTATAATAGGTAAAATATCACTCATTAAAGGAGAACCAATATGAGAACTTTAGTCCTTTTACGAGGTCTCCCAGGCGCAGGTAAATCAACATGGATCAAAGAACAAGGCTTAGAGCCTTACACTTTATCAGCGGATCAAATCCGGCTGTTAACCCAGCCACCGCAGCTATCAGTCAATGGGAAACTAGACATTTCAAGCAAGCATGACCACAAAGTTTGGTCTTTATTATTCGATTTACTCACAGCCCGTATGGACCGAGGAGACTTTACTGTGATTGATGCGACACATAATTCAAGCAAATCAATTTCTCAATATAAGTCTTTAGCGACATCTTATCGTTACAGGGTGTATGTCGTCGATTTCACGCAGGTGCCCCTTGAAACAGCTCTTTTACAAAATCGCTCACGTGAATCTCACAAAGTGGTGCGGGAATCTGTTTTGTATCAAATGAACGAGCGGTTAAAAACAGAAAAGGTCCCATCATGGGTGACTGTTTTGAAGCCGGAGGAATATCCGCAAGTGATGACCTATCAGCCTCGATCCTTTGATCAATATGAGGCCATTCATGTTTTCGGAGATATTCACGGTTGTTACACCGCACTTACCACCTATTTGCAAGGAGATATCAAAGAAAACGAACTTTATATCTTTGCAGGTGACCTTCTTGATAGAGGGATAGAAAACAAAGAAGTATTAGAATGGATGCTCGCCCATAGAGAATGCCGGAATGTCATCGTCATTGAAGGCAATCATGATCAGCATTTATACCGGTTTGCGCATGGTGAAAAGGTCAAAAGCAATATGTTTAATCGTCATACTGCGCCTGAAATCGAAGCAGCTGATTTTGATTTAAAAGAAGTACGAAAGTTTGTTAGAACATTTCACCAGCTTACGTATTTTACATACCATGGCCAGACATTTCTTGTTACCCACGGGGGGCTTGCTCATTTGCCAGAAGAGCTTCTGCATGTCTCAACACAGCAGCTCATTCACGGCGTAGGAGAATATTCAGATGACATTGATCACTTGTTTGTTCAAAACACGGCTGGGCTGGATGTCATCCAAATTCACGGTCATCGCAATTTATACAGACTGCCAATTCACGCAGCGGAAAGATCTTATAACCTAGAAGGTCAGGTTGAATTTGGGGGGCAGCTGCGGGTGTTGAAAATCACGGCTGAAGGGATTGAGACTCATGAAATTGACAATCCAGTCTACAGGGCCTCTGAGAAAAAACAATCAGCTGCTGTTCAGCCAGATATTTCACTGGATGATTTTTTAGCTCATTTAGATCAGCATGAATATGTACAGGAATTAAAGCTTCCGCACCATATTTCATCCTTTAATTTTACGAAAAAGGCTTTTAGTGAGCGGCAATGGGACGATGTGAATGTGAAGGCAAGAGGTTTGTTTGTCAACATGGTTTCAAAGCAGATTGTGTCTAGAAGCTACAATAAATTTTTTAACATTGATGAGCGTCCAGAGACAAGAATGCAGCATTTAGTGAACCATCTACAATTCCCTGTCACCGTATATGATAAAGCAAATGGATACTTAGGAACTGTTGGGTATAATGAAATGGAAGATGAATTGGTGTTTACGTCCAAATCGTATACATCACATGTGAAACAAAATCAGCATGCTTCCTGGGTCGAAGAGCTATTTTATAAGACCTTCGATGACGTGCAGGCTGACTACATCAAATCATACGTCCGTGACCAGCATGTATCTCTGGTGTTTGAAGTCATTTTGCCAGAAAAAGATCCACATATTATCACATATGAACAAGATCAACTCATTTTACTCGATATAGTGAAGCGGCAGTTAAGCTACGAAAAAGCACCATTCGCTGAAGTGAAAAGATTAAGAAAGCAGCTTGGAATATCCAGCAAGCAGGAAGTGGCTGTTTTCCATGATTGGACGTCTTTTTATAAATGGTATCAAGCGGTCTCTCATGATGACACAATTAAAGAAGAGGGATATGTCATGGAGGACGCTCGCGGCTTTATGACCAAACTCAAGCTCCCTTATTATCAATTCTGGAAGCAGATGCGCGGGATCAAGCAGCGCGTTGCAGAGAAGCGTTCCTCGCAAAAATATATGAATGCTTTGCAAACAGCGGAGCAAGCTAGGTTCTATACATGGCTTCTTGAGCAAGAAGCAGATCATGTGAGGAATAGCTCAATTATTGAACTGCGATCACAATTTGAACAAAGCAGTACTGCCCAATTGAATAATGATGAAATAAATGCATAGTCTAACAAAGAGTCTTTTCTAAGGAAAAGGCTTTTTTTGATGCAAATGAAAGGTGGATACTTGCATGTCTGACCATATTGAAGTGATTCTTCGAACGATGTTTGCTTTTGCGATTTTATTTGGAGGAGCACGTCTTCTAGGAAAACAAACCATTGCGCAGATGAATATTTTTGATTTTATTGCAGCCATCAGCTTAGGTTCAATTGCAGCAAACCTGGCGTTTAATACAACGCTCCCGCTTCAGCACACAACGATTTCCTTTGTGTCACTTGTCATGATTATTTATGTGATTTCCCTGCTTGCATTAAGAAGCCGAAAGATGAGAGGGCTGATGGCTGGTAAACCAACTCTTGTCATACAAAATGGAAAAATTCTTGAAGGAAATATGAAGGGGATGAGATATACCCTTGATTATTTAAATCAGCAGCTGAGAGAAAAAGACATCTTTGATATTAGTGAAGTTGAATTTGCCATGATTGAAACAGATGGGCATATGTCAGTGAAAAAATACCCTTCGTTTGAAAATGTCACACGGAAGGACCTTCAATTATTCATGAAGGCAGAGCGTTACATGCCGATTGAAGTCATCATGGACGGGAAACTCATCCAAAAAAACATACATGAAAATCATTTAACAGAGCAATGGATAGAAGAAGAGCTTAAAAAAAGGCAGCTGTCCTTAAAGGACATTGTTTATGCTGTCCGTTCAAGTAATGGAAGCTTATATATTGATACATATGAAGACCACATTCAGTCACCAATCGATCAGGAATGAATGTGTAGTGCTGATGACACCTGCATGACACACATTTGACAATCTTTATAAGTCCTTTGGATGTCTTGTGCCTAGGTATCATTTCTCAATTATTATTATTTTCAGAAAATGTGGTGACGGAGTAAAATAAGTGTGTTTAAGTATAAATAGATGAAATTGAAATATTAATATAACATACCGCAAGCGGAATGAACGTTCATTCCTATATTTTTAAGGAGGGGATGAAATGCCAGCAGTGACTGATAAACAAGAACAGATCATGAAAGCTTCGCTGGAACTATTTATAGAACGAGGCTTTGATGGCACCACAATGCCGATGATTTCAAAAAGAGCAAACGTCGGAGCGGGCACCATTTACCGTTATTTCGACAGCAAAGAGGCACTCGTCAATATTTTGTACCAGCGCAGCCTCTCAGCATTTATCGAAAAAATGAACACAAACAGTCCAGATCCAAAGGTAAGTATTCGTGCGTACTTTAAGCATGTATTTTATTGCTTGGTTTTGTTTACAAAGGAGAATCCAAGCGGGCTGTATTTTTTAGAGATTGATAAACGGTCCCATTACTTAGACGAAACGAGCAAAGAGAAAATGCAGCATTTGTTACATGAGCTGTTCCTTATCTTTGAAGAAGGGAAAAAGGATGGAATTCATCCAAACCTCTCAGGCAGAACCATTTTATCGATTGTATTTGGTGCTTTTGTGCAGCTGCATAAACAAATTCTTGCAGAAGAAATAGAGCCAACAATAGAATTTTTAGAGGAGATTGAGCAATGTTTATGGCGCGCCATCAGCGTTGCATCATAAAGAGATAAAGGGAGTGGACATATGAAGCAAACATCAATCATTCCAAAACCAAAAACATACGGACCTTTTAAAAATATTCCCCATATAAAAAAGGGGGAGCTTTCTCAAACTTTTTGGCGGCTGGCAGACGAATTAGGACCGATTTTTCAGTTTGAATTTTCAAATGCAACAAGTATTTTTGTTTCCAGCCATGAACTTGTCCAAGAAGTATTTGATGAGAGCCGTTTTGATAAATTTATTGGGACTAGTCTCAGTAAAGTAAGAGCCTTTGCAGGAGATGGGTTATTTACGAGCTGGACAGAAGAACCGAACTGGAGAAAGGCTCATCAAATTTTGATGCCAGCATTCAGCCAGCAGGCCATGAAGGGCTATCATGAGATGATGCTCGATATTGCCACACAACTCGTGCAAAAATGGCAAAGAACAGGCCGCGATGAAGAAATTGAAGTAGCTGAGGATATGACAAAGCTGACTTTAGATACGATCGGTCTTTGCGGTTTTGATTTTCGCTTTAACAGTTTTTATAAAGAAAACCAGCATCCATTCATTGAAAGCATGCTGAAAGGCTTAAATGAAGCAATGGAGCAGTCGGGCCGATTGCCGATTGCAGATAAACTCATGATCAAAAGAAGAAAAGAATTTGATCAGCATGTCGATTTTATGAAGCAATTAGTAGATGACATTATACAGGAGCGAAGAAAACAAGATAAAACAGGCGATGATTTACTGTCACTTATGCTGCATGCAGAGGACCCTGAAACAGGTGAACGTTTATCTGATGAAAATATCCGTTATCAAATCATCACCTTCTTAATTGCAGGGCACGAAACAACAAGCGGCCTGCTATCCTTTGCGATTTATTTCTTACTAAAGAATCCAGAGAAATTAAAGAAAGCTGTCCAAGAAGCAGATGAGGTGCTGCAAGGCGGATTGCCGACATTTAAACAGGTGCAAAAGCTAAGCTACACTCGTATGGTATTAAATGAAGCCCTTCGCCTCTGGCCAACCGCGCCTACGTTCTCTCTTTATGCGAAAGAGGATACAGTAATCGGGGGGAAATATCCGATTCACAAGAATCAAAGTGTCTCTGTTCTGCTCCCTAAATTACACCGGGATCCAGCGGTATGGGGCGAGGATGCTGAAGAATTTAAACCAGAGCGGTTTACGAATCCTGAGAAAATCCCGCAGCATGCTTACAAGCCTTTTGGGAATGGACAGCGTGCATGTATCGGTATGCAGTTTGCCCTGCATGAAGCTACGATGGTTCTCGCGATGGTTCTGCATAATTTAGAGTTAATTGATCACACATCTTATGAGCTTGATTTAAAAGAATCTCTGACGATTAAACCAAACGATTTCAAAATCAAGGTGCGGCCAAGGAAGCAGCAATTCTTTATGGCACCACCGAAAGAAGAACCGAAGAAAAGCACCAAATCTGGTGAGTCAAAAGTGCCGAGTCACGGTACACCGCTGCTAGTTTTGTACGGATCGAATCTTGGCACAGCAAAGCAAATAGCGAACGAATTGGCGGAAGACGGGAAAGCAAAAGGATTCGAAGTGACCACTGCGCCGCTTGATGAATATACACGCCAATTGCCAGATACAGGTGCTGTCCTCATCGTGACCGCTTCATACAACGGATATCCGCCTGACAATGCGAAGCAATTTGTGGATTGGCTGGCGCAGGATGAGGAGCAGGATTTATCAAACGTGACATTTGCGGTCTTTGGATGCGGAGATCGAAACTGGGCGAGTACGTACCAGCGAATCCCCCGTTTGATTGATGAGGCCCTTGAAAGAAAAGGTGCCAAACGTGTAGCTGATTTAGGAGAAGGTGATGCAGGCGGTGATATGGATGAGGATAAAGAAATCTTCCAGAAAACTGTCTTTGAACAGCTTGCAAAAGAATTTAAGCTCACCTTCCAAGAAAAGGGGAAGGAAAAACCAAACCTATCAGTTGCTTATACGAATGAGCTAGTGGAGCGTCCTGTAGCTAAAATATATGATGCCTTTTCAGCTGTTGTATTGAAAAATGAAGAATTACAATCAGAAACAAGCACGAGGCAGACAAGACATATTGAATTGAAATTGCCTGCTGAAAAAGCATACAAAGAAGGGGATCATATCGGGATTGTACCGAAAAATAGTGATGCACTCGTTCAGCGTGTGACCCGCCGTTTTAAACTAAATCCAGAGCAGCACATCAAGCTTTCATCTGAGAAAGAGGCAAGTCATTTACCATTAGATCAGCCGATTCCAATCAAAGAATTACTCGCCTCACATGTTGAGCTTCAAGAGCCTGCTACACGTACACAGCTAAGAGAGCTCGCAGCACATACGGTATGTCCGCCTCACCGCGTGGAGCTTGAACAAATGGCTGGTGAAGCATATCAAGAAGCCATTTTAAAGAAACGAGTAACCATGCTGGATTTATTAGATCAATATGAAGCGTGCGAGCTACCGTTTGTACACTTTTTGGCGCTTTTACCAGGTTTGAAACCGCGTTATTATTCGATCTCTAGCTCGCCTAAGGTAGATGAAGAAAAAGTCAGTATCACAGTAGCAGTTGTAAAAGATAAAGCGTGGAGTGGCAGAGGAGAATATGCCGGAGTTGCCTCAACCTATTTATGTGGTCTAAAAGAAGGAGAAGAAGTAGCCTGCTTCCTGCATGAAGCGCAAGACGGATTCCAGCTGCCTCCTTCATCAGAAGTGCCGATGATCATGATCGGACCAGGTACAGGAATTGCTCCATTTAGAGGATTTGTTCAGGCAAGAGAAGTGTGGCAGAAAGAAGGAAAGCAGCTAGGCGAAGCCCACTTATATTTTGGCTGCCGTCACCCTGAGGAAGATGATCTATATTTTGATGAAATGCAGCTTGCCGCACAAAACGGAGTTGTCCATATCCATCGTGCTTATTCTCGTTACGATGAGCAAAAAGTATATGTCCAGCATTTGTTGAAAGAAGACGGAGGCATGCTCATCGAATTGCTTGATCAAGAAGCTTATCTGTACGTGTGCGGAGACGGAAAAGTCATGGCCCCAGATGTAGAGGCTACACTAATCGATCTCTATCAAAAAGAGAAACAATGCTCGAAGGAAACAGCTGAAAATTGGCTGACAGCCCTTGCAAATGACAATAGATATGTAAAAGATGTGTGGAGCTGACAAAGAGGAAAGACCGCCAATTAGGCGGTTTTTTTCTGTTCATATAGTAAGAGATCGATAGAATGAAGGTTGGGAAGATACAAAACACCTAATTTAAAAATGAAATATTTTGTAAAAAATAAGAATATTCTCTCATTTACTCCAATATGAAACAATCGTATGATTTTTGATATAGGACATAAAGGAGGAATATGATGAAAAAGGTGAAAATGTTACTCCCTTCTCTTCTCGTTTTTGGTGCTTTAAGTGTGCCTAGTTTTGCCCATGCCACATCAGATTCAGTACTAACGTCTGATTATGACATGGTGACTTCTGATGGAAAAGTGATTTCTTCAAGTGATTTCCACAATGATACGAAAGCCCCCTCATCCTTTGACAAAGTGGATGATCTTTCTTCTACTGTTGGCGAAAAAGTAAAACCACTATCAAAATATTTAAAAGATTTTCAAACAAAAGTCGTCATTGGAGACGATGGTAGAACCAAAGTAGCAAATACAAGAGTAGCACCATACAATTCGATTGCTTATATTACATTTGGCGGCTCCAGCTGTACAGGGACACTCATTGCTCCTAATAAAATTTTGACAAACGGACACTGCGTGTACAATACGGCATCGAGAAGCTATAGTGAAAAAGGAACCGTATATCCAGGTATGAATGATAGTACTGCGGTGAACGGTTCAGCAAAAATGACTGAGTTCTATGTGCCAAGCGGGTATATTAATACTGGTGCAAGCCAATATGACTTTGCCGTAATCAAAACCGATACGAATATTGGCAATACGGTCGGCTACCGATCCATCCGCCAGGTGACAAACTTGACTGGGACAACCATTAAAATCTCAGGATATCCTGGTGATAAAATGAGATCGACTGGCAAGGTGTCACAATGGGAGATGTCAGGTCCTGTGACGAGAGAAGATACGAATCTAGCATACTATACGATTGATACATTCAGCGGAAATTCAGGTTCTGCCATGCTAGATCAGAACCAGCAAATCGTTGGAGTTCATAACGCTGGGTATTCAAACGGAACGATGAATGGCGGTCCAAAAGCGACAGCTGCCTTTGTTGAGTTTATAAACTATGCAAAAGCGCAATAAAAAATAGAGCTTGTTTCCTTCATAGGAGACAAGCTTTTTTGTATGAATTCATTTAATAGAGGGTTCATTTTTTAACCTATGGATTTGAGATTGAGAGCTTCATCAATTTTTTCACATGTCATCCGCGAACCACTCATACATTAAAATGTCACATTTCCTTTAAGTCAAAATCATGCTTGAGATGGATGAGGAGGTCACGCGCTTTTGAAGATGAAAAGATTCTGGATCGCTGCTGTCGCCTTATGTTTTGTGATATGGATGGGCATGTTGTCAGGTGGATTTGGAGAGAAGAAGGCAGCAAAAGGGGCTGATCGATATGATCATGTCGTTCAATTTCCAAAGGAAAGGTACCCTGAAACAGGCAGTCATATTCAAGAAGCCATTCGAAAAGGGCATTCAGATGTGTGTACCATTGACAGGAATGGAGCAGATGCCCGCAGGCAAGAATCATTAAAAGGGATTCCGACAAAACCTGGCTTTGACCGGGATGAATGGCCGATGGCGGTTTGTCTTGAGGGAGGAAAAGGCGCAAGCGTTCAATATGTCAGTCCATCTGATAATAGGGGAGCAGGCTCATGGGTCGGGCACCAAATCAGCGGATTTCCTGATGGGAAAAGAATATTATTCATTGTGAAATAAATCTGAGGAAAAGGCACCCCTCAATCGGGTGCTTTTTTGTATATGATCAGAGCGTATCCGAGCTGGCAGGAAAAAAAGATTCAGTGGTACAATCAATCTATAAGGTACAAAGACTGACAAGAAGAAAATGTGAAGGGACATTTGCTTATGGATAAGAACCGTGCATTATACGATTTTTTTATGCAGCATGCAGAGAAGCTGACTGAAACATGGTATGAATCAATTGAGGACGATGATCCAGAATCGATATATCGTTCAACAGATTCCAGCATCATTGCAGAGCTAAAACGGCAGAATCAAGATTATTACCAGCACTTTATACGAGCTATTATTGAAGACAAGACATATTTACATACTGAATTTAAAAAATGGTCTGAGGATTTAGCCAGTGATCCGAAGCATTTAAATACACCATTAGATTATGTCGTAAGAGAATACATGTCCAATCAAAGAGTCGTTCTGCATTACTTAAAAGAATTTATTAAACAGCGTCAAGGTGACATTGATATTGATCGCATTTTTTATTGGTATGATTTAATTTCCGAAGCGTTTAATATATCAATCCATGTGTTTATCCAGCAATATGTGAAAAATACAACGAAGAAGCTTGTGGCTCAAAGAGATATGATTTATGAATTGAGTTCACCGGTGATTGTTTTAAAAAGCCAGATTGCGTTGTTGCCTTTAGTAGGTGATATTGACACAGCGAGAGCAAAGATTATTTTAGAAAATACGCTAAAACAGTGCTCGCAAAAAGGGGTTCAGCATTTATGTATTGATCTATCTGGTGTTGTCATTATTGATACAATGGTGGCTCATCAAATCTTTGATCTTGTCACGTCACTTCGATTAATTGGAGTAGAGACGACCATTTCAGGAATTAGACCAGAAATTGCTCAAACAGCAGTACAGCTCGGGCTTCCATTTAATGAATTTCGCACGGCATCATCACTTGCTCACGCGCTGGACCGCATGACTGAATTTTCTCCAATATAAAAACCAGGCCGATGAGAGGCCTGGTTTTTTATTTAGATGACAGCGTCAATTTGTGTGACTTTCCAATCTTTTTGTACTTTTTCGTACGTAACAGTTCGTTTTACTTTGCGTCCATCAAGTGTTGGGACAGTAAATTCATATGTGCGGACTGTTTGTTTTTTAGAAACAAGTTTAGGTGTGGCTTTTTCCCAATTGAGCATGTTGTCTCCGTCACCGACTGGAACAGCCATTTTGCCTTTATGAACAATAAACTGATAATCTTTTAAACCATGTTTGATGGCATCTTGAGTGAACACTTGAGATAGGTAGCTGTTTAATTTTTTCTTTGTATCAAATGTTTTAGAAAGATAGTTGTATGTCATATCTTTATAGGTAAATGATTTTAATTTGTAATTAGAATGTTCTTTAATTTTGTAGCCTGACATTGCACTCCAAAAATGTTCTCTTGCATCAAGGGCAATATGTAACGCTTCTTTATTTGTCAAAGCGGCTGATTTCTTGGAAGCGGCCAATGTTGTTGTTTGTAATGAGATCATAAGCATAATAGCAGTTAATAAAACAAATAATTTTTTCAAGGCAATTGCCTCCTTTTCTCAATGAAAACTTCTTATGTTACAAATGTTACAATAATTACAGTGATATTACAAGTATTAAATCTAAATGTTTTTTATTTCTTTTGTTTCTAATAATATAACGTTTGAGGGAGACAAAAAGTTTTCATTTTTTTTATTTTTCTTCTTAATGATTATTTAACCGTTCTAAAGAAGAACGAAACGTCTTTTGGAAAAATTTCTATTTAGACGTTTAACACACTTTTTTTATTTATGACATATACTGTCGTGATGAATGTCTAAAGAAAGTGGTGTTTAATATGTATCATCCGTATGAAGGTGTGTGGAATGGGTACTCATATGATAGGCAGATGCAGGGGTTTCCATCTGTTGGTATTCCTTCAGGTGGAGGGTTTCCTGGATTTCCGACTGGAGGAGGAGGTACTTGGCCAGGGCAAGGTTCAGGCGGACACTCAGCCCCGCCGGCACCGCCGCAGCATATCATTTCGCAGTATCAGCAAGCACTCTCGCAGCCACAGAGTATGCAGTCGCTTATATCTGGGCACGGTGTTGGCGGAGGCCATCAAACTGTACAATTTGCAGCGGGATGTAATAGAAGATGGACAATTGTGTTTTTGAGAAACGGTCAAGTATTTTTGATGTATATCCTTTCCTCACAGCCATTTGGCCGAACCACTGGCTTTATATGGCCGAACTTTACATTTGGTTCCTTCCCAAGTTCAAGTATTCTTGCCTATTCTTGTGCATAAGAAAAAGCCGGTTCTCATCAGCAGCTGATGAAATACCGGCTTTTTTTAATGAATATTTCGAAATACGCCAATCACTTTACCTAGTATACTCACATTCTGTAAAATAATCGGTTCCATTGATGGGTTCTCTGGCTGTAATCTAAAGTGTGTATCTTCTTTATAAAAGCGTTTCACTGTCGCTTCATCTTCCTCTGTCATGGCGACCACAATATCTCCATTGTTAGCGGTGCTTTGCTGACGCACAATGACATAGTCCTTGTCCAAAATACCTGCATCAATCATACTTTCTCCCATAATTTCAAGCATAAACACTTGTTCATCTGGTGCTGCAAAAGTCTCTGGAAGAGGGAAGTATTCTTCTACATTTTCAACAGCGGTGATAGGAAGACCGGCCGTTACTTTTCCGATGACTGGAACGTTCATTACAGCACTCTTTGGAATATTCATTTCCTCTTCATCTAGTACTTCGATCGCTCTAGGTTTTGTCGGGTCTCTTCTAATTAAGCCCTTTGTTTCTAGTCTAGCTAAATGTCCATGGACCGTTGAACTGGATGCTAGACCGACAGCTTCTCCAATTTCACGGACGGATGGGGGATAGCCCTTGCTTTTTACTTCATCTTTGATGAATTTCAGGATATCGAGTTGTCTTTTTGATAGCTTCGTCATCTTTTGCACCTCAAAACGTCAATTTTAAAGAAATTATAGCATGTTTTTCCTAACAGTACAAACATAGGTTCGAAAAAAACGTTTGACAGAAACGTTTGTTCGTATTTATAATGAGTGACAGAAAGAGCGAACACATATTCTATTAGGAGAGATGACATTATGAGGTTAAAAGAATCTATTATTTTTATTGGGGTATTCTCATTCATCGTTGGCATATTTCTCTCACTTATTGCAGTCACAAGCCATAATGATTCAAATCAGTATGTTAAAATAGAGGTTCAATCAGGTGATACTCTTTGGGGATTAGCTGATCAAGTAAACGACAGCAAATCAATCGACAAAAATGCATTTATTGACTGGGTTACTGAACACAATGATCTTGCTTCAACTGAAATCCAGCCTGGCGACATTCTTGTCATACCCGTCAAAAAAGAGCATCCAGTCGTATATCAGCTTGCAACAGTACAATAGAAAGGTCGATTTGAGACATGAACGCAATCATTTATGCGAGAGTAAGCACTGTCAAAGAGGAGCAGGAAACCTCGCTGAAAAGACAAGAAGAAGAACTGCTGGCGTTAGCTGCCATGCACAAGATGAATGTGGTCAAAGTCATCAAAGAAAAAGCAAGTGGATATGATTTAGATCGTGATGGTGTGTTTGAAATGCTTGCTACACTGAAGGAAGAGTCAATCGATGCCGTTCTGATCCAGGATGAAACACGTCTTGGAAGAGGACAAGCAAAAATTGCGCTCCTTCATTGTCTATTTAAAGAGAGCGTAAAGGTATACAGCGTGTTTCATAGAGGAGAGCTTGAGCTTTCAGAAGCAGATGAAATGGTCATTGAGATTGTAGGAGTCGTCGAAGAGTATCAACGGAAAATTCATAACCTGAAAATCAAGCGGGGAATGAAAAGGGCAGTTGAGCGCGGATATCAGCCTGAACTGAATTTAAGGCAGCAGGACCATGCACCTGGCCGTGAGCGTATTGAAGTGCCGATTTCAGAAATTGTTCGATTAAGAAAAAACAACATGACATTCGCCGAAATTGCCGCAACTCTTCAGGCATTAGGTTTTGACATTTCAAAAGCAACGGTGCATAGAAGGTATCAAGAATATGAAAAAGGTCTTATAACCTAAAGCGTGATTTGTTGTCAAAATGATTGATATTTAGTAGTATGTAGAGAAAATGCTTTAAAGGAGTTTGTCATGATTTCTAAAGAACAGCTTGCAAGAATAAATGAGCTTTCAAAAAAGTCGAAAGAGACCGGTTTATCAGACGCTGAAAAAACAGAACAAAAGCAGTTGAGAGAAGAGTATTTGAAAGCTTTTCGTTCTTCTATGAAAAATACACTTAAAACTGTCAAGATTGTTGATCCTGAAGGAAACGATGTCACACCAGAAAAATTAAAAAGAGAAAAAGATCAGAACCTTCATTAAGGCTTTGATTTCTTGAATTTTGAAAAGATGGGAAGATTATTCTCGTCTTTTTTCATATTTGCATAACTTTTTAGGTGATCGATAAACTAAATGTGACAAAATCCTTCTTTTTCAGCGTGAAATAGTTGTGAAAAAAGGACAGTAGATTTATGATAATGGTGTACACAAGATACGGAAGGGGATTTATATGGAAACGATTGAATTGAAATCTATTGCAACAATACGTACTCTCTCCATAGACGCAATTGAAAAAGCGAATTCCGGTCACCCAGGAATGCCGATGGGTGCTGCACCAATGGCGTACGCTTTATGGACGAATCACTTAAACGTAAGTCCGCAAAATCCAAATTGGTTTAACAGAGACCGCTTTGTTTTATCTGCGGGACATGGTTCTATGCTTCTATACAGCATGCTTCATTTAAGCGGATACAATCTGAGCATCGATGATCTAAAACAATTCCGCCAATGGGGAAGCAAAACACCTGGACATCCTGAATTTGGACACACAGAAGGCGTAGATGCCACAACAGGTCCTTTAGGCCAGGGAATTGCTATGGCAGTAGGGATGGCACTTGCAGAAAGACATCTTGCGGAAACGTATAACAAAGACAACTTTCAGGTTGTAGATCACTATACATACAGCATTTGCGGAGATGGAGACTTAATGGAGGGGATTTCCTCTGAAGCTGCTTCACTTGCTGGTCATTTAGGCTTAGGCCGTTTAATCGTTCTTTACGATTCAAATGACATTTCTTTAGATGGCGACTTAGATCGTTCATTCTCTGAAAATGTGAAGAATCGTTTTGAAGCGATGAACTGGGAAGTTCTTTACGTGAAAGACGGCAACAACATCGAAGAAGTAACAGCTGCTATTGAAAAGGCGAAACAAAGCACAGACAGACCTACTTTAATCGAAGTGAAAACAACAATCGGTTTCGGTTCGCCAAACCGTGCGGGAACGTCTGGTGTGCATGGTGCACCTCTTGGCAGCGAGGAAGCTAAGCTGACGAAGGATGCTTACTCTTGGACGTTTGAAGAAGATTTCCATGTACCTTCTGAAGTGTACGATCATTTCAAAGAAGCTGTCAAAGACGCTGGTCAGAAAAAAGAAGCAGCTTGGAATGAGCTGTTTGCGCAATACGAAAAAGAATATCCAGAGCTGGCAGCACAGCTGAAGCTTGCGATTGAAGGAAAGCTTCCTGAAAATTGGGACCAAGAGGTTCCTGTTTATGAAGCAGGTTCAAGCCTTGCCTCCCGCGCTTCTTCAGGCGAAGTGTTAAATGGTATTGCAAAGCAAGTACCTTTCTTTATTGGCGGGTCTGCTGACCTTGCTGGATCAAACAAAACAACGATTAAAAACACGGATGATTTCGGTAAAAATAATTATGCCGGCAAAAACATTTGGTTCGGTGTGAGAGAATTTGCAATGGGTGCGGCGCTCAACGGTATGGCACTTCACGGCGGTCTTCGTGTATTCGGCGGAACGTTCTTTGTTTTCTCAGATTACTTAAGACCAGCGATTCGTCTTGCTGCCTTAATGGGACTTCCAGTCACATACGTCTTTACTCATGATAGTATCGCTGTTGGTGAAGATGGTCCAACACATGAACCGGTTGAACAGCTTGCTTCACTGCGTGCGATGCCTAACCTTTCCGTTATTCGCCCAGCAGATGGAAATGAAACAGCTGCAGCGTGGAAACTAGCTGTATCTTCAACGGATAAACCGACTGCACTAGTTCTTACTCGTCAAAACCTTCCAACGATTGACCAGGCACCAGAGAAGGCATATGAGGGAGTAGAAAAGGGTGGATACGTTGTGGTTGAAGCAGCTGATGCACAGCCAGAAGCACTTCTACTCGCTTCAGGATCTGAGGTTGGTTTAGCCATTGAAGCGCAAAAGGCACTTGAAAAAGAGGGTATCCGCGCATCTGTTGTCAGCCTTCCTGCATGGGATCGCTTCGATCAGCAGTCAGACGAATACAAAGAATCCGTTCTTCCTAAAGCAGTACGTGCACGTATTGCGATTGAAATGGGTGCGTCACTTGGCTGGGAGCGTTACACTGGCCTTGACGGTGACGTGATTGCAATTGATAAATTTGGCGCTTCTGCACCAGGTGAAACCATTATCGAGAAATACGGATTTACTGTCAGCAATGTAGTCAGCCGTGTGAAAGCGAAGCTGAATAAATAAACGAACTCCAAGCATCATGCTTTTTTGCTATCTGTTTGCAGAGCATTTTCATCCGCTCTGCAAACTTTTTTCTTTTTTCTTGTTTTTTTGACAAAACTAGTTTCTTCTTGCTTCATATATAGACAATTCTTTCTTTCACATTTTTGTATAATACAAGCAATAAACGAGATTGACGAAATGTGAAAGGAAGGGATAGACATGGAACGCCATTATTATATTTATTGGATTGAGGATGAATTTGCACATCACTATTTTGGCAGGGAATCTATTTTGTTTCATTTGTTTGAGTCGTTACACTGGACGAATCGCACCGACGATGAGTTAGTTATGCTTGTGAAGCAAGTGGATTATGTGACGAAACGAATCCCTGCTTTTCATATGCACCAGCGTCTCATGAATAACTTAACGAACATTCACTATACACAAATAGGCTCGATTTACAGCGCTTCCTTACCAGATGGAAAAGGAACCGCAGCATTTATTATTAAAGACCGGTATATCCAAATGTCTGCGACTGGTAGTTATGAGGCAGAAGCGGTGTTTTTTGAAGTGCTGAGAAAAATCAGCCCTTGTTTTCTTGCGATGGACTTTAGTTCAAAGAAGCACGGGTGGCTTAATCCAGTAAAAGTGAGGAATTTTGTTTAAAAAAATAAAATTGAACGTGAAATGTTGTATAATAGCCTTTTGTTTAGTACACTTTATACGAGACAACATGAAGGAGGAAGAATTATGGATTTATGGGTTGTCATCCTTGTAGGCGTTGTTGCACTGCTTGCAGGAGTTGCACTCGGATTCTTTATTGCTCGTAAGTATATGATGAGCTATTTGAAAAAGAATCCACCGATTAATGAACAAATGCTTCGAATGATGATGATGCAAATGGGCATGAAACCGTCCCAGAAGAAAATCAATCAAATGATGAAAGCCATGAACAACCAAGCGAAATAATACGTACGATATTATGATCATAGATGGAACATGGTTATAAAGAATGGACAAGCGTTGTCCTTTCTTTATTCAATTCACCTTCATCAGACGCTTAAAACCACTGTACTTGCATGAATGAAGCAGGGAAGGTGGTTTTTATTATGGCGTCAAGCAGCTTGTAAAAAACAAAAAACCCCTATGTCAGAGGTTTTTGTTTCGTTTATGGTCACCATATCAACTGTTCTAATAATTGTGCGGCATGATTGATATCATGAAGTATGATTAGTTGGCTGAGTTTGAGTGTAAGTGTCGTTGATATTGTAAGAGGAGATGATCTAGCTGCTGGCTATGCTCAATGGTCACTGTTGATGTCATCCCATTGTGCAAGACAACTTTCATCAGCTCTTCTCTTTTTTCTTCGATTTGAGTTAATAATGATGTTTTTACCAAAGTCATGTTCCTTTCATGCAAATCTTGATAAAAAGAATCGATTCTATTATATCCATTTTAAGGTTTATTTTCAAATTTAAAGGATTCATTATCTTGATGTCAAATTAAATTATATAAGGTTTTAAGAGAATAGACCATCTTTATTGAGGTGATGTAAAAAAAATGAAATGATTTTGTCATCTCTTATTGTATATTGTAAGAAGGGGGTGTTCTTTTGACAGATTTGAATTACTTTTTAGCATTTGGAGCAGGATTTCTTTCTTTTATTTCACCTTGCTGTCTGCCGCTTTATCCAGCGTTTTTATCGTATATTACGGGCGTTAGTATAGATGAAGTGAAATCTGAGAAGGTGATGCTGAGAAGAAGAAGTCTGCTTCACACATTATTCTTTTTAGTTGGGTTCTCTATTATATTTATTGCGATAGGCTTTGGGACATCGTTTGTCGGGAAGTTTTTTAATGATTATCATCAAGCGATTCGTCAAATTGGAGCCATCCTCATTATTTTCTTTGGTTTTATGACTCTTGGCGTATTTAAGCCCTCTTTCCTCATGGGCGAAAAGAGAATACAGTTCAAAAATCGTCCTGCTGGTTTTTTTGGATCCATTCTCATCGGAATGGGCTTTGCCGCTGGATGGACACCTTGTACTGGACCTATTTTATCCGCTGTCATCACACTGGCAAGTAACAATCCTGAGTCGGCGGTCATGTATATGATTGCGTATATATTGGGATTTGCCGTCCCGTTTTTTATTCTCTCCTTTTTCATTACGAAAATGGGATGGATCAGAAAGCGTCAGCAGCTTATCATGCGAATCGGCGGGATCATTATGATCGTGGTAGGGATTTTGCTGTTCTTTGATCTTCTCACATGGATTATCATCATGTTCTCATCATTGTTTGGCGGCTTTACAGGCTTTTGAAATCGTTTTCTACAGTCGCGGCGAATGGTTTTTTTTCGTCAATTGGAGTATATTATACATAGGCTGACCTTAAAGAATAAAGGAATGATTTGATATGATGATCTTGATCTCTTCTATAATAGCGATATGTATGGCGGTGGCCGTCATGTTTATTCGCATTAAGTCATCTGCAAAACCTGCAACTGCGAAAAAAATTATTTTACCTCCTATTTTCATGAGCACTGGCGCACTGATGTTTTTTGTTCCTATGTTTCGGGTAACTGGAGCTGAATTTCTAGAAGCGATCACAGTGGGGATGTTTTTCTCTATATTTTTAATTAAAACATCGAAGTTTGAAATTAGAGGCAATGACATTTACTTAAAGCGGTCAAAAGCATTTGTGTTTATTCTCATTGGACTTCTTGTCCTTCGTATCGGAATGAAGACCATCCTAAGTTCTTCTATTAATTATGGTTCATTAAGCGGAATGTTTTGGATTCTTGCCTTTGGCATGATCGTGCCTTGGCGGGTTGCTATGTATTTGTCGTTTAGAAAGCTGTCTAAACAATTAGATCCGCAGCAGATTCAAATGAATTAAACCTCCTTTTTAAAAAAGGAGGTTACATATTGTTGACAAAGGGCTAAAATGATCTTTTATTTTAGCCCTTTGTCTTCTTTTCAGCGTGATAGAAAACCTTTGCAGTCTAGGAAGGACCAGCACCGAAGCGGAGCGAATTTGACATTCGTGAGCATCGGCGCGCAGACCTGACACCGAATGCGAGGGTTTGTCTACACGCTGAAACCTCCTTTTAATAAAGGAGGTTATTTTAATAACGATTCATATGGCGAGTGATCGATGTTTTTTTCTTGAAGGCGCTTCAATAAAAACTTATGATCCCGCTTTGGTGTAGCCATAATGTAGCCGCGAATGATTAAGTCTAAATTAATGCTGGCAGCCTGTTCTTTTAATGCCAGCTCGCCAATTTTACCCGCAATTTTCTCTTTAGCAACATCTCTAAACAGCTCTGGAACAGGTAATACGAGTTCATTTAACAGCTGTTTGTCCTCATCCCGCCATAGGTGAAGGCTCTTTTGAATATATTCATCCTGCCAATCAAGCTCTGATTTCCCATCTTCCTTTGGCAATCGTTTTAAAAATTTGCGAAACATAAAAAAGCCACCGATTGCGAGTAATCCGATCATCACTGTACCCCAAAATAAAATGAACCACAAAAACCAGCCGCTTAACATGTTCTCACTCCTTATACCCCTTATCTCTCTATTTTATATTACATGAAGAGAGGATAGAAGAAAATAACAAAAATGTATGTCTATTATCTCTATAAACGCCCTTTTTCATTGATAGCCGCCCATTTACTAGAATGACCCAAACCGATTAGTAGAAAAAGAATACATTATCATATAGCGATTCTACTATTTGGCCATGGTGGTTCGCAAAAGGTATTGACTTGAAACGAACGGGAAGAGAGCCCACCTATATGAAGGTGGGCTCTTAATGTTTGAAGTGCGGGATTTGAAAGGAAAATGCACCGCTTGGATGGTCGGAACATTTTTTAATTTTTATCGATATGATTTGGTTTTCATAATCTGTTTCAATGTCTTTGTCGTTTAAATAAAAAGGGAGCATCACGCTTTTTTCAATTGGCTGTTCGCCTTCACCGTTTGGCTTTTGTACTGTGTAAGTCAACGTCAGCTCATGTCCAGCGAAGGTCAGCTTTACATCAGTGATCGATAAGGTGGAGACATCGATTTCGATAATATAATCACGGCTTGTTTCATAAAGATCAATTGGGAGGTGTTCATCATACCAGGCAAATGGATCATCCATTAAAACATTGAGCCAATCATCTATTTCAAGGAAATCAGAGGAATTCGATTGCTTTTCATTCTCCATAAACACTCCTCCATCACATCTCATAATAAATCATATGATGAAAATGGAAATGTGTGAAAGACCTAAAACATCCCGTGTGGTCACGGGATGAGAGGGGAAAGATTACATATCATGATGAGAATTGTGCTTTTGTCTCGTATGGTTGCGGTTTTTCACTTTTTTACTGCCTGATAACGGCTCAGGCTGACCGCCTTGATGCTCCTTAGGAGAGTTTTGACGGATGTCTTTCCCTGTGTTTTTATTCGTCATGATGTTTGGCTCCTTCTTATTGATTCTTTTTGCGTTTTTTATTGTTTTGTCTTTGTTCTTCTGTTAAAACGAGTTGATCATCTTCCGTATAGCCTGCGCCATTACCTTGGCTTTTGGCTGCGTTCATGCCTTCAATGACATGATTTGCTTTACGTTTTGTCATGTTCTTTCACCTCATTTGTAGTATGAACCCGCTGCGCTTCGTTTATGAAGAGTAATCATTTCCTAATGATAAGTTAAACTTATTGAATTTAATAAAAGCATTGTTATTTACTTATGTATGAATTTGTTTTAAGATGAAATTGTGAGAAAATTGTGGTGAAATACGACGATTTTTCTGAGAATTGAAATTGATCTTGATCATCAAAAGGGGGATTTTGGACATGTCGAAACAGCAGCAAGTCGCTAAACAAGACGCTTTTCAATCTAGAAAAACGTTTTCGACAAATGGGAAAACGTATCACTATTATTCGTTAGAAGCACTAGAGAAACAAGGAATCGGAAATGTTTCTAAGCTGCCTTATTCCATTAAGGTACTTTTAGAATCAGTGCTTCGCCAAGTAGACGGTAGAGTGATCAAGAAGGAACACGTTGAAAACTTGGCAAAATGGGGAACTGCCGAGGTAAAAGAAATTGATGTTCCATTTAAACCTTCTCGTGTTATTTTACAAGACTTCACGGGTGTACCAGCCGTCGTTGACCTTGCTTCTTTAAGAAAAGCAATGGCAGATGTAGGTGGGGATCCGGATAAAATTAACCCTGAAATTCCAGTTGACCTTGTTATTGACCACTCAGTACAAGTTGATAAAGCTGGAACTGAAGATGCATTAAACATTAACATGGATTTAGAATTCGAACGTAACGCAGAGCGTTATAACTTCCTTAGCTGGGCAAAGAAAGCGTTTAACAACTACCAAGCTGTTCCGCCTGCAACAGGAATTGTTCACCAAGTGAACTTAGAGTATCTTGCAAGTGTTGTTCATGCAATTGAAGAAGATGGCGAGATCATCACATACCCAGATACATTAGTTGGAACTGACTCTCATACAACGATGATTAACGGTATCGGTGTACTTGGATGGGGCGTTGGCGGTATCGAAGCGGAAGCTGGTATGCTTGGTCAGCCTTCATACTTCCCAGTACCAGAAGTTATTGGTGCTAAATTAGTTGGAGAGCTTCCAAACGGAACGACTGCAACTGACCTTGCATTAAAAGTCACACAAGTCCTTCGTGAAAAAGGCGTAGTAAACAAGTTCGTTGAGTTCTTCGGACCGGGTGTTGCTCAATTGCCATTAGCAGATCGTGCAACAATTGCGAACATGGCGCCAGAATACGGTGCTACTTGTGGATTCTTCCCAGTAGATGAAGAAGCGCTTGCTTACCTTCGCCTTACTGGACGTGATGAAGAGCAAATTAATATCGTTGAAGAATATTCTCGTGCAAATGGCTTATTCTATACGCCAGATGCAGAAGAACCAATTTTTACTGATGTTGTGGAAATTGATCTTTCTAAAATTGAGTCAAACTTATCTGGTCCTAAACGTCCACAAGATTTGATTCCACTTTCTCAAATGAAAGAGACGTTCCATAAACACATCGAAAGCCCAGCTGGTAACCAAGGGTTTGGCTTAGATAAATCAGAGCTTGATAAACAAATCGAATTTGATCTTGCAAACGGTGAAAAAGCTGTGATGAAGACAGGTGCGATTGCGATTGCAGCCATTACGAGCTGTACGAATACATCGAACCCATACGTGTTAATCGGAGCAGGTCTTGTCGCGAAGAAAGCAAGTGAGCTTGGTATGAAAGTGCCAAACTACGTGAAAACGTCACTAGCGCCGGGTTCTAAAGTTGTAACAGGATACCTTGTGAATTCAGGACTTCTTCCATATTTAAGAGACCTCGGATTTAACATTGTAGGGTATGGCTGTACAACTTGTATCGGAAACTCAGGACCGCTTGAGAAAGAAATTGAAGATGCTGTCTCTGAAAATGATCTGCTGATCACTTCTGTTTTATCAGGTAACCGTAACTTTGAAGGTCGTATCCATCCACTTGTGAAAGGGAACTACCTTGCATCTCCACCATTAGTTGTGGCTTATGCACTTGCAGGTACGGTGAATATTGATTTAACAAAAGATCCTATCGGTGTCGATAAAAATGGCGAAAACGTTTATTTCAATGACATTTGGCCATCAATGGACGAAATCAACAGCGTCGTTAAAAGCACTGTCACACCTGAGCTATTCCGTTCAGAGTATGAAACTGTTTTTGACAACAATGACCGCTGGAATGAAATTAAAACGACGGATGATGCATTGTACAAATGGGATGAAAATTCCACATACATTGATAACCCGCCATTCTTTGAAAACCTATCAGTTGAACCTGGTAAAGTTGAACCACTTAAAGGCTTGCGCGTAGTTGCGAAGTTCGGTGACTCTGTTACAACTGACCATATTTCTCCTGCTGGAGCGATTGGTAAGGACACACCGGCGGGCAAATACTTGCAAGAAAGAGGCGTGTCGCCTAGAGACTTTAACTCATATGGATCTCGCCGTGGTAACCACCATGTCATGATGAGAGGTACTTTTGCAAACATCCGTATTAAGAACCAAATTGCACCAGGAACAGAAGGCGGCTATACAACTTACTGGCCAACTGGTGAAGTGACATCCATTTATGATGCATGCATGCGCTATAAAGAAGATGGAACAGGTCTTGCGATCTTAGCAGGTAAAGATTACGGAATGGGTTCTTCACGTGACTGGGCTGCAAAAGGAACAAACCTTCTTGGAATTAAATTTGTTCTAGCTGAAAGCTTTGAGCGTATCCACAGAAGTAACCTTGTCTTCATGGGCGTACTTCCTTTGCAGTTTAAAGACGGAGAAAGTGCAGAAACTCATGGTCTAACAGGAACAGAAACATTTGAAGTTCATGTTGACGAAACAGTTCGTCCGCGTGATCTCGTCACTGTGAAAGCAATTGACACAGATGGCAACGAGAAAACATTTGAAGTGGTCGTTCGCTTTGACAGTGAAGTTGAAATTGACTACTATCGTCATGGCGGTATCCTTCAAATGGTACTTCGCGAAAAATTGGCAAGCAACTAATACAGCAAAGAAGAGAAGGCGATTCAACAGCTTTCTCTTCTTTTTTAAAATAGTGGAGGATCAATCATGTGGAAAAAAGGAATGGCAAGCGCTGTTTTACTTGTGTTGATTGGTTTACTTGCGTGGAATTTATTTGGGCCAAAAGAGCCCGCAATCGGTCTTGAAAAAGGGGATCAAGCCCCTGATTTCGAACTAAAAACCCTTGACGGCAAAACCGCCTCGTTATCTGATTACCGAGGGAAAAAGGTGCTCGTCAATTTCTGGGCGACATGGTGTAAGCCGTGCAGGACAGAAATGCCGGATCTAGACGCAATTAGGAGCGAAAATGACCAAGTTGAAGTACTAGCGGTGAATTTGACGACCACTGAAAAGAGTGTGGATCATGTGGCAGCATTCACAAAAGAATTAAAGCTGAGCTTTCCTGTTTTATTGGACCAAAAAGGCATTCAAGCAAGATATCAGGTTCTTTCATACCCAACGACCTACATATTAGATGAAAAAGGACGTATCATGTCTGTGAAGCATCAAATGCTGACAAAAAAAGAAATTGAAAAAGAGCTGGATCTATAATGATTCAGCTCTTTTTGCTTATTTTCCAAATGTTTTGGCGAAAATGTAATCATACATATATGGAGGTGAGTGGAATGAGAAGAAGAAAACGACGCACATTTGAAGAGCTTGTGCTTGAAAATAAAAAAGAATTATTAAGCAATGAGGAATTTTTAAACCAGCTCGAAGAAAAGTTGGAAGAACGATTTAGACAAAAATAAGTCATGAATTATCCGTTTTCGTTCATCCTAAAGAAGAGGGAGGGATGAATAATGGGTAGAGAGCATGATAAACAAGCGCAGTTTACACCAGACCATTTAGGGACAAAACCTGTAGCATACAAACGGAATAAAGGTAAAAAGATGCATAATAAATCAAATGAACAGCCAGATGTGATACAGACAAAGGGCGAATAAGGAGGGGAATCATCATGAATAACGAGTCATATCAATCCAATCCAGATGATCGATCTGATAATGTTGAAAAGCTGCAAGATATGATCGAGAACACACTTGACAATATCGATGAATCTGAAGCAGCGATGTCCGTTTCGACAGAGACAGAAAAGCAAATGATCAAACAAAAAAACGAAAACCGCAAAATGAGTATTGACGCGATGCGTTCTGAGATCAAAGACGAAGAAGCAGCAAGAAAGAATGGCTATACTGAATAAACCAGGGATTCCTGGTTTATTTTATTGCCTCTTTTTAGAAGAACCATTTGGAATGTGGTAAAATGGCAGAGACAGACCTTAGGTTTTGATAGGAGAGCGATGAAAACGTGTATGTATCCAAAAAAGAAATAGAAGTCCGTTATGCAGAAACAGATCAAATGGGCATCGTATATCATGCCAATTATTTAATCTGGATGGAAGTCGGCAGAACAGCATTGATTAAAGAATTAGGTTTTTCCTATGCGCAGCTAGAAGCAGACGGTGCTCTTGCACCTGTTATAGACTTGCAGGTTCAATATAAAAAACCATTGTTGTATGGTGAAACAGCAACCGTTCATACATGGATTGAAGAATATAATGGTGTCAAAACGGTGTATGGCTATGAAATTCAAAAACCTGATGGACAAACAGCGATTACAGGGACAACCTCACATATTTGTGTAGATAAAGACACCTTTAGACCTATTCAATTTAGAAAAGCCTTTCCTGCTTGGCATAAAGTATATGAACAGTCGAAGAAGCAGGTTTAATTTATGGCTTTTGGTATTAAACGAAGCGATTTAAACGCTTGGAAAACAGCTGTCCAGGAAGGAAAAGTTGCTTTTTTAACACACTACTGGCTCGATGACCGTTTTCCAAATGCCAATACCGTCACAAAAGCAGCCTGTCAGGATATGAAGCGGTTAGTTGAGTGGGGAGAAAGACATGGACTAAAAAAAGAATGGATTCATGACCGCGAAGGGTTTCCTCACTTTGACTTGATCGGTGAGCCGCAAAAAAGAATTCTGCAAAAGGAACGGTCTTTAGGAAACATTCAAGAGTATGGGCTATATATTGAAGTGTAAAACAAAAAAGATACCCGAGGGATGAGGTATCTTTTTTGTTTATTCATAATGAAATTCTGGTTCTTTCACGGACTCGTTATAATCAATATGCAGATCATGGTTGTCAAAGTACCAAATATCACTTTCCTCAATAAAGAAAGTAATACCTTCTATTTCAGCGGTTGCGCCGGCATTTTGAGGTTCATCTTTTGCGACGCCGAGAGAAAAGCCTTTTTGTACATTACTGCACCCGCCATATCTCACAAAAAAGCGAACTTGATCACCTTTTTCTAAATCTAATTCATCCTTGTACCAATTGAGTGCATCTTCTTTTATTGTTAATTTCAATGTGATCGCCCCTTTTTGAAGTCATGCTGTTTTTAAAATGCAGGATGCAAAAACAGCTTTTCTTTACTTTTACCACATATTTAAATGGATGAAACGGCTAGAGCCATTTGATTTTCGGTTCAGTTTTGTTGAGAATTCGTTTGAGGTTGGCGATGTGTCTGTAAATCACAAAGCCAGCAAGAACGGCAACAACAATGATTAAGAATAGGTCTTTGGTGAATATGCTGTAAATGAATGTATAGATACCGGTCAGCATAGATGATAGTGAAACATATTTACTAATGTATAAAAATAAGAAAAAAGCAGCGATCATCGTGATAAATAGGAATGGGGCATAATATAGCAGCACACCGCCTGATGTAGCGACTGCCTTTCCCCCTTTAAATTTTGCAAAGACAGGAAAGCTGTGACCGATAACAGCAGCAACTCCTGCTAATAAGGGATGGATGTCCAGCTGCATGAAAAACGGTAAAGCTGAAGCAAGCGTCCCTTTTAGGATATCAGCAGTAATCACAATAGACCCTGCTTTTACGCCGAGTGTACGAAATGCATTCGTTGCACCTAGATTTCCGCTGCCATGTTCACGGATATCGATTCCCTTTGCAGCTTTCCCGACAATGAGACCGGATGGAATACTGCCGAGAAGATAAGCCAAAATAAACATCAAAGCAATTAACATCTGCATAACTCCTTTATATTCTCCCTCTTGTCTTACATTTTAACATGATCTTGTGAAAAACATGGGGAACTTTTTTTGAAAAAATCGAAAGCAGATGGATTCAGCTTTGTTTTTAAGCAGAAATTCGCTAAAATAGAGGAAAAGGGAGTGTCTGGATGAACAATCCTACGAAAGAAGAAATTGGCCGTATATTAAAGAGCAGTAAACGAATTGCTGTTGTTGGATTATCAGATCAACCGCACCGGACGTCTTATATGGTGTCTAAAGCGATGCAGAATGCCGGTTATGAAATCATCCCAGTGAATCCAACAATCAATGAAGCACTCGGTGTGAAAGCAGTCGCTTCTTTAAAAGACATAAAAGAGCCTGTTGATATCGTCAATGTCTTTAGACGTTCAGAGTTTTTGCCAGAGGTGGCAGAAGAGTTTCTCCAAATAGACGCACCTGTTTTTTGGGCGCAGCAAGGCATATATCACGATGAAGCGAAAAGGCTGATTGAGGAAAATGGCAAGGTCGCCATCATGGATTTATGTATCAAGGTGGCTCATGCAATGACAAAAACTCATTAATTCGTCAAAAATCCTTGGTTTTTCAAGGATTTTTGCTTTTTTGTTGCAGAAATATATTTGCGATTCTAGAAGAAAGCGATAAAATAAGGCGACAGGGACATATCGGCGGCCTTGCATATCGAGAAAAAGAGCGATAAGATAAATATAGAACACTTGTTCTGTTTTGCTAAAACCATCATATGATTGCATTTGGCTTATGAAACAGTCTTGTTTATAATGGACTTCTAGTTCTGATTGCAGAATGTAGAATGATTCTCATAGCTGTGCAAAAGAGCATGTATTGGTGAATCACACATGCATGGTGATGATGCAGCTTATTAAAGTGGACAGTAATGAGCAGCATGATCATCATTAAAATCTAGAGAGATCATTTGATGATTAGCCGGTTATGTTTGTTAGTGAAAGGGGATTAAGCATTTGGTTAAAAAGCAGCAAGTAGATTATAACGATGATTCTATTCAGGTGCTAGAGGGACTTGAAGCGGTCCGTAAACGTCCAGGGATGTATATTGGGTCTACGGATTCACGCGGTCTTCATCACCTTGTCTATGAGATTGTAGACAACTCTGTCGATGAAGTACTCGCTGGCCATGGAGATCATATCATTGTCAAAATACATAAAGATAACAGCATTTCTGTCCAAGATAAAGGACGAGGAATGCCTACTGGTATGCATAAGCTTGGAAAACCGACACCTGAGATCATTTTAACGGTCCTGCACGCAGGCGGAAAATTTGGTCAAGGCGGATATAAAACAAGTGGTGGACTTCACGGAGTTGGGGCATCGGTTGTGAACGCGCTGTCAGAATGGCTTACTGTCACGATTGAACGTGACGGGTTTATTTATCAACAGCGTTTTGAAAACGGCGGTAAACCTGTCACATCACTTGAAAAAGTCGGAAAAACGAAAAAAACGGGAACACTGATTCATTTTAAGCCGGACCCTACCATGTTCAGTGTCACGACCTATAATTTCGATACATTATCAGAGCGTTTAAGAGAATCTGCCTTTTTATTAAAAGGGTTAAAAATAGAGCTGATCGATGAACGGCATGATGTACAAGAAACGTTTTATTATGAGACAGGCATTGAAGCCTTTGTTGCTTATCTAAATGAAGAAAAAGATGTTCTAAGTGAAGTCGTCTCATTTGAAGGAGAGCATCAGTCCATTGAAGTAGATTTTGCTTTTCAATTTAACGATGGCTACTCGGAGAATATCCTTTCCTTCGTCAATAACGTCAGAACAAAAGATGGCGGAACACATGAGTCTGGTGCCAAAACGGCCATGACGAGAGCCTTTAACGAATATGCACGTAAAGTAGTTCTTTTAAAAGAAAAAGACAAAAATTTAGAAGGCACTGACATTCGTGAAGGACTGTCTGCTATTATTTCTGTCAGAATTCCTGAAGAGCTGCTTCAATTTGAAGGACAGACAAAAGGAAAGCTTGGGACAAGTGAGGCTCGCTCAGCTGTTGACGCTGTTATTTCTGAAAAGCTTGCGTATTTCCTTGAAGAAAACCGTGAAACAGCCACTCTTCTTGTGAAAAAAGCGATTAAAGCGCAGCAGGCAAGAGAAGCTGCTAGAAAAGCCCGTGAAGAAGCGAGGAGCGGCAAGAAACGGAAAAAGTCTGAAGCAACACTAAGCGGAAAATTAACACCTGCTCAATCTAGAAACCCGGCAAGAAACGAACTATATCTAGTAGAGGGTGACTCAGCGGGCGGGTCAGCAAAACAGGGGCGTGACCGTAAATTTCAAGCGGTGCTGCCGCTGCGCGGAAAGGTCATCAATACAGAAAAAGCAAAGCTTGCTGATATTTTCAAAAACGAAGAAATCAACACCATTATTCATGCAATCGGTGGAGGCGTTGGTGTCGATTTTAATGTAGAAGACATCAATTATGACAAAATCGTGATCATGACAGATGCGGATACGGATGGAGCGCATATTCAAGTACTTCTCTTGACATTCTTCTACCGCTATATGAAACCGCTGATTGAGCATGGCAAAGTGTTTATTGCACTTCCGCCTTTATATAAAGTCAGCAAAGGCTCAGGGAAAAAAGAGATTATTGAGTACGCATGGTCTGATGAAGAAATGGATGACGTATTGAAGAAAGTTGGAAAAGGGTACACGATTCAGCGCTACAAAGGGTTAGGTGAAATGAATGCCGACCAGCTATGGGAAACGACAATGAATCCAGAATCGAGAACACTTGTCAGGGTCAAAATTGATGATGCTGCACGTGTGGAACGCCGCGTCACAACTCTTATGGGGGACAAAGTAGAACCACGCCGTAAATGGATTGAAAAGAATGTCGCCTTTGGACTTGATGAGGAAAGCAACATTCTTGAAAATGAAAACTTGTCGCTAGCTGAGGAGGTTTAAACATGGCACAACAAGAACGATTTCATGATTTACCATTAGAAGAAGTAATCGGCGACCGGTTTGGCCGCTATAGTAAATATATTATCCAAGACCGTGCACTTCCAGATGCACGTGATGGACTAAAACCTGTACAACGAAGAATTTTATATGCGATGTACGCAGAAGGAAATACGCAGGATAAAAACTTCCGTAAAGCCGCTAAAACAGTTGGTAATGTGATTGGTAACTATCATCCGCACGGAGACTCATCTGTCTATGAAGCGATGGTGAGAATGAGTCAGGAATGGAAAGTACGAAATGTGCTGATTGAGATGCACGGGAATAACGGGAGTATCGATGGAGATCCGCCTGCTGCCATGCGTTATACGGAAGCAAGGCTGTCTGCCATTGCTTCAGAGCTTTTAAAGGACCTAGACAAGGAAACAGTCGAATTCGTTGCAAACTTTGATGATACAAGCAAAGAGCCAGTTGTATTACCAGCGATGTTCCCAAACCTTCTTGTGAATGGATCAACAGGGATTTCAGCTGGGTATGCCACTGATATCCCGCCGCATCACTTGGGAGAGGTCATTGATGGTGTCATTAAACGAATTGAACAGCCGCATTGTACGGTTGAGGATTTAATGACGGTCATTAAGGGGCCGGATTTCCCAACAGGCGGTATCATCCAAGGTGTCGACGGTATTAAGAAGGCGTATGAAACAGGAAAAGGGAAGATTATGATTCGCGGAAAAGCGGAGATTGAAACCATCCGCGGCGGACGCCAGCAAATCGTGATCACAGAAATTCCTTACGAAGTGAATAAAGCCAACCTTGTCAAAAAGATGGACGAGTTCCGAATTGAAAGAAAAGTAGAAGGTATTTCAGAGGTCCGAGATGAAACAGACCGTACTGGGCTTCGAATCGTAGTAGAGCTGAAAAAAGAAGCAGATGCAAATGGTGTGCTGAATTTCTTATATAAAAACTCAGATCTGCAAATCCCGTATAACTTTAATATGGTAGCGATACATAATCGAAGACCGACCTTAATGACGCTCACAACTGTACTAGATGCGTATATTGCCCATCAAAAGGAAGTGGTGACGAACCGCTCAGCGTACGAGCTTCGAAAAGCGAAGGAACGCCACCATATTGTCGACGGTTTAATTAAGGCACTTTCCATCTTAGATGAAGTCATTGCTACAATCCGCTCCTCTAATGATAAGCGAGATGCCAAGAACAACTTGATGGCGAAATATGATTTTACAGAAGCACAATCAGAAGCGATTGTTTCACTCCAGTTATATCGTTTAACGAATACAGATATTACGCAATTAAGAGACGAAGCAAGAGAGCTTGATGTGCGCATCGCAGAACTTGAAGACATTTTAGCGAACGAGAAAAAGCTGCTGAAGGTCATTACAAACTACTTGAAAAAGCTTAAAAAGACATATGCTGATGAGAGAAGATCCGTGATTGAGGAAAAAATCGAAGAAATTAAGATTAACCTTGAAGTGATGATCGCATCTGAGGATGTTTACGTGACAGTCACGAAGGATGGTTACATCAAACGAACAAGCCAGCGCTCCTATGCTGCATCTAATGGTAAGGACTTTGGCATGAAAGATACTGACCGTTTGATTCATCAGTTTGAAATGAATACAACGGATGTTCTTCTGCTGTTTACGAATAAAGGAAGCTACATTTATTGTCCTGTTCACCAGCTGCCAGATATACGCTGGAAAGACATGGGACAGCATATTACGAATATCATTTCGATTGATCGCGAGGAATCAATCCAAAAAGCCATTCCAATAAAAGAATTTGATGAAACGTCATATCTTTTATTCTTTACGAAAGGTGGAATGGTGAAGAAAACAGAGCTTCTTCAATATAAAGCGCAGCGTTATTCGAAACCGCTTGTCGCCTTGAATCTAAAAGGTGACGATGAACTCGTAGATGTTCATGTCACATCAGGACAGCAGGAATTGTTTATTGCAACGAAAAATGGTTACGGTTTATGGTTTGATGAAGAAGAAGTAAGTGTTGTTGGACCGAGAGCGGCAGGTGTCAAAGGTATCAACTTGAAGGAAGGGGACGAGGTAGTCTCTGGCCAGATCATTGATCCGAAGAACGATGTGCTTGTGCTCACGACACAAAGAGGGGCTGTAAAGCGAATGAACCTCTCTGAATTTGATAAAACATCAAGAGCGAAACGCGGAGTTCTTATGCTGAGAGAGTTAAAGAAAAACCCGCACCGTATTGTGGCTGTGATCGCTGCAGCGTTGCACGATACACTTGAGATAGATACCGAAAAAGGCACAACGATTCCACTAGATATTTCTACTTTAAGAGCGAATGACCGCTATAGCAATGGGTCATTTATTGTAGATGAGGAAGAGCAGGGAGAAGTGACTCATGTCCTTTTGACACCTGAACGTGCACCAGATGATAATAAATAAGCAAACGAAAACCCCCTGCGATTGGCAGGGGGTTTCTTTTTATATACAGGTGAATTAGCTCTCGTGGTTGCCAAACATGCTTGTAATGGCATGAACTACTTCAATTCCTTGGTAAACGAAAAGAGAAAGTGAAGTGACAGAGAATAGACCTAGAATGAAAATTCTTAAGAAAAATAACATCGTGTAAAACCTCCCAATTTTTGTTTTGATTTAGATGGTTGGGTTAAACACGAGCTTGTCGGAAATAAGAAGATTGATAGAACACTGCAAGTAAATGCTTCTTTTTCCGGTCAAATCGATCAGTATGAGTGATGCGCGCAAATCCAGCTGTCATACTGCCAATAATCAGCAGTGCTGTAAATGCGGCAAATACTGCGCTCACATGTTTTTGTTTCTTTTCATCGCCCATTGTCTGGACGATTTTCATTTCATGTGATTCTTGATCGGCAACCACCTTCGCATGATGGTACACCTGAACGGAATGAGGCATTGAGAACAAATGAAAACTTGCAAGTGCTATGCACAAAACACCTAATTTTAATAGCATATCTTTTTTCATTTTTCTCACCCCTTCCTGGTTATTTTCATGATCTTACCACGTTTTCAGTTATTTGAAAAGTCTTATTTTTTTACTTTCCCTCTTTAAAAAAGCGATAAACATCAGGACATCTATAGGACTGTTTCACTTCATGAAAGGTTTCAATTTTATTTTTTAAATTTAAAAAAAGTGCCATGATCAAGGATCAGACACGTTTAGTGAGTTTGTAATGAATGTGGTTTTGCTACAGCTTTAGTAAAGATTCCTGCAATACATATGGCAAATAGAACAAAGATAAAGGCATGAAGCAGTCCAACTTGATTAGCAAGCAGCCCTAAAATAGGAGGGCCGGAAAGGGAGGCTGTGTAACCAGATAAGGTCACAATACTGACGCGTTTGACAGCGTACCGGCTATCATCGCCAGCTGCAGAAATGGTCAGCGGAAAGCCTAAAGATGCGCCAAGTCCCCATAAAAAGATCGATATCATACATACAACAAGTGAAATTTTTAAAATGACTAAGAATAGTCCGGTAGCTGCTGATAAAATGGCCACTCTTAGCAATAACACTCTGCCAAAACGATCAATCAATCGTCGGCTGATCAGTCTGCCGCTAATCATGCCACACAAAAATAAAGCATAGATGACCGTACTCATGGAATGTGAAACTTGATAGCCATCCACCATTGCAAGTGGAATCCAATCATTGGCCGAGCCTTCGACAAACGCAAGGCATAAGGCGATCATCGCAAGAGATATCGTTCGTTTGTTCAGCCATGCTGTTTGAGTAGGCTCAGACTGCTTCTCATGCTGATCTTTTCCTGTCCCATGCGGGATAAACCGTGTACAAACCAATATGCTAAGGAAGAATAGAAGGGCAATAGCGAGAAGGTGCATCAATACAGAAACCCCTAGATGGATAAAAAGAATACCAGCACCTGCTCCAATTAACGTCCCAATGCTAAAGGAAGCGTGCAATATAGGCAGAATGGTTTTCTTGATGCTGTACTCAATCTCTGTTCCTTCTAAGTTCATCGCTACATTACACATGCCAGAGCCTGCTCCAAAAAGAAAAAGACCAGAAGTGACGACAAAGATAGAAGAGAGCGTTGAACCAATGGCAAGAGTAGTGAATCCAAGGAACATCAAAAAAGCACTGATCACAATCGCCACTCGACCGCCTTTTTTGCGGACGAATACATTTGAAAGAACAAGCCCAACAATTGAGCCAACAGATAAACCGAGTAAAATAAGTCCCATTGTTCCTGTGTTTGCTTGTAATAAATCTCTAACTTCCGGTGTCCGTGAAAACCATGTAGAAATGGAGATTCCAGACATCGTAAAGATCACAATAATTGCCTTATACCACTTTAATTCCATCTAATCCCTCACATTTAAAGATATATATGTTATTGAACAAATCTACTCGATTATAAATGAGACTTGCTGATTCGTAAATAATAGGAGGGAGGAACGTGATGAAAAAATGTTAGTCAAAAGAAATTTCTTTTGGTGAGAGGTGAAATTAATGGATACACAATGATTAATGAGCATTTTTCAAGTGTAATGTTGGACTAGATGTTTTGACATATTAGAACGTAAAAAGCATTGATTTGGTAAACAGACACAATCGAACACCAACTGGACTGAGCTATAATTGAACGTTTGATAGCAAAGCTCATAGCATCTGGCGTTGTTGTGACAAAAAACGTTGTAACGAATTGGTTATGGTTGTGAAATCCCGCGAATATCATCAAAGCATTTAGATGAATCAATTTAAAATTGATTTTTTCTTTTTTTGTCTCAATAAGATAAGTATACTTAGTTTTGAGACAAAGGAAATTCGTTTGTTGTTTAACTTCCTAGAATATATATTATGTAAACTAATGAATGAGAACGCATATTTGAGTGTCGATATTTAATTTCACAACCTCTACCACCTTCTCAATAAATTAAATCAGTCGTAAAGGTTGTGTCTTTCCTTATTGACTGCTACAGTAAATTAAATACTTTGGGCTATTTCTTTTAAAAACATCTTCCTCTTTTCATCTGTTGTTAAGTTAACTCTCGAAAAATGAATCCATTTGGTGTCTTCATTTTTAAGTCCCAAGTCAGCAAGAGTTCTGTTAATAAAAACGCTTTGAATCGCATTTCCAGCTTCAGATTCTATATAATCCTTATCTGTTGTAGATGTCGAGATCACGGTTGTTTTTTTTATATTTGTCAATAAGCCCTTCAAAGCACCGGTATTTTTATCTTCCAAGAATGCGAAACCTCTTAACATCACTTTATCAATGAATCCTTTTAAAATAGCAGGTAAATCCCACCACCAGACAGGAAATATAAATATTAATTCAGTTGACTGACTTAATTTCTTTTGATAATCCTTAACTAATTGATCAGGCGTTTCTCCTTTATGAAAATACTTCAATTCTTCAGCTGAAAAAACGGGATTAAACCCATCTTTATATAAATCGATCACTTGAAATGGTTCTCTGTTTGTTTCTAGATTTTCTGTAATGGAAGTCAAAATAGCATGATTATAGCTTCCATCCCAAGGATGTGCATAGACAATCGTTTTCATTATTCATTCACCCTTTTTTGTTATTTTCATCATATTTTGATGTACATTCATTTTATTGTATGCTATAACGTACTACAAGTACGGTAATTAAAGTGCGATACTAACCTAAAGGAGAGTGTAAAATGACTAAAGAATCCTTTACTGCTCATGTTGATCTAAAAGAAACTGGATTTGGGTACACTTTATCATTAATTGGTGGGAAATATAAGATGACGGTACTGTATGCTTTATATGCAAACAATGGTCCTATTCGCTATAATCAGTTGAAACGAATGCTTGGGGTTATCTCTTTTAAAACATTAACCAATACACTAAAAGAACTTGAAGCGGATCAATTAATTAATCGTAAAGAATATCCTCAAGTGCCTCCAAAAGTAGAATATAGTTTATCGGAAAAGGGATTATCATTGATACCTGTATTAGATGCGATTTGCTATTGGGGGGAAGAACAAATGAAAAATAGTTAGACGTTGAGTGAAATTGTACTTTTAGGCAAAAGGGATTGTACATTCAGTCAAGAAAAAGAGCATCTCTCTTGAGATACTCTTAGAACATTGATAAATCTCATGGAATATTAAGTTGGCTTTCTCTTATCTTTTGTTTGAGTTATGCTGCAAATAAACAACATGAGTTTGTAAAAATTCTTCTAAACCATGTTTACCATCTGCTCCGCCAATTCCAGATTTCTTACGACCTGAGTGGAATCCTTGAATGGCTTCAAAGTTTTCACGGTTAATGTACGTTTCTCCAAATAGTAACTCATTTGCAGCACGCATCGCAGTATCTAAATTCTGTGTAAAGATAGATGATGTTAATCCATATTGGCAATCATTCGCAAGCTCAATTGCTTCATCTAAATCTTTAAACGTCATAATCGGGAGAACCGGTCCAAATACTTCTTCCTGTACAATTTCTGAATCTTGTTTTACATTCACGAGGACCGTTGGTTCATAGTAATATCCAGGTGTCACATCTGCACGTTTTCCACCAGTTAACACTTGGGCCCCTTCTTCAACAGCTCGGTTTACCATCGCTTCAATTGATTCTATTGCTTGCTTATTTGTAAGTGGTCCCATATCTAAACCTTCATCTTCGAGAGGATTGCCATATTTCACATTTTTCATTGATGTGACCATTTTTTTGATAAATGGATCGGCGATACTTTCATGAACATACACGCGTTCAGCACAGTTACATACTTGTCCCGTATTAATGATACGTGAGTCGACAATTGCTTTCACGGCTAAATCAATGTCTGCATCTTCTGCTACAATAGCTGGTGCTTTACCGCCAAGCTCTAAACTGACTTTTGTTACATTTTGAGCTGCAGCTTTCATGACACTTACACCTGCATCCACGCTCCCTGTTAAACTGACTAAACCAATCTTTTCATTTGAAGCAAGTTCGTCTCCCACTGTACCCCCGCGCCCTGTTACAAGATTGAATACCCCTTTTGGAATACCCACTTTATCTACTAATTTTGCAAATTCTATTGCATTATTTGGCGTATCACTACTAGGTTTAATGACAATGGTATTCCCTGTTACCAATGCAGGCGCAGCCTTTCTCGCTACAAGGAAGAATGGGAAATTCCATGGTAAAAAGCCAGCTACAACCCCGATTGGCTCTTTAAAGATCATTATATTTTCATTTGGTCTGTCACTTTGAAGAATTTCCCCTTCGTACGTCCTTGCTGAACCTGCCATATAATCAATGTAGTCAGCAGTAAAATCAACTTCTGTCGTAGAGAGAGCAAGTACTTTTCCCTGTTCTTCTGAAATGACACGTGCAAGGAAATCTCTATTTTTTCGAATTTCTTCAGCTAAACGTGTTAAATAATTTGCGCGCTCAGCAGCCGGTTTCTTTTTCCATTCTTTTTGTGCAGCTTCTGCAAACTCAATCGCTTCTTGAACCTCTTCTTTAGAACAACTTGGCACTTCTGAAATCACTTCTTCAGTTGCCGGATTTAACACCTGTATCACTTCGCCCGAGCTAGCATTTACAAATTCTCCATTAATGTACATTTGAAATTGTTTAACATTAGTTTGTGAGTTCATTTACTGAAACCTCCTAATATTGGATTGTAGGAACGACTATTTTTATAGATTTAAAACTCCTTGTCTTGGCACAACACCAAATGCATTTGCCAAGTCTTGAAGCTGTTGATCTGTAATGGTTTGTTTCACGCTTCCCTGTGCACACACAACGGTGTATACTTCCGCAGCTTTTTCAGCTGTTTCAATTAACCCAAATGTTTCATCCATTGTTGTTCCAGCACCAAAAATTCCGTGGTGTGGCCAAATAACTGAACGAACCTCTTTCATTTTTTCAGCTGTTGCCTTTCCAATTGAATCAGTTCCTGGAACCATCCATGGAATAATACCAATTCCTTCTGGGAATACAACAATGCATTCTGTGCACATCTGCCATAACGTTTTTGTAAATGCTGCTTCATCCAAGGTGTGTGTAAATGTCATACCAATAAGGTTTGTTGCATGACAGTGCATGATCACACGATGGTTTGAATCTGCTTTTAATCTTTCAATATGGCTCATTAAATGTGATGGAAGCTCACTTGTTGGAACGCCTCCCTCTTCTAACCCCCATAAAATATCAAGCGATTTACCATCTTCAGTTATACGAATAATACCAAGGTTAGCGGCTGGATCATCTATTACATTTTTAAAATATTTCCCCGAACCCGTCACAATAAAATATTTCCCTGCTAACTCAACACCATCAAAAATCATCGGCACCGTTCGTTTTACATCATGAACGTCAAGGTACTCTGCTACTTCGTCCTCTTTTAATAAATAACTAATATTCCCGCCATTTCGTTCATCCCAACCTAAGCGATATAGGTTTGCTGTCGTTTTTGTCATTTCTTGAAGGAAAGGTGCTTTTAGTATTTCTTTCTTTGTCAGAAGGTCTTTCATCTCCATCTTCTCCCTTGTGCTCATTTTTATCTTTTTATTTTGGTTTACATTGATATACCTTTCTCATTCAAAAGCGTTTACATCTTTATATTACTTTGAGAAATATATCGAGTCAACACAAACAAACATTATATTTTTGTTTGTGTTTGTTTTAGTTGTGGGATAAGTGGTTATTTTATGAATTATAAAATGCTGTTTCATTCATGTTAATGACTATACCTTACTGCTGTTTAAGAGCGTTTTTTTGAAGTTATAAGTATGTTATGATAAAAACAAACAAAAATAAAAACAAAACAACAATCTTAAATGCAATTTTTGTGATGTTTTTCTTTTATTCATATTTAAACGAAAGGAAGTTATACATGTTATTAGCTGAAAGGCATCAAAAAATAGTAGATTTAGTTAATCTACGATCGAGCATTCGTGTCTCAGAATTAAGCGACATTTTTTCTGTGACAGATGAAACGATTCGCCGTGATCTTGAAAAATTGGAGAAAGAAAATAAGCTGCGTCGAAGCCACGGTGGAGCAGTAAGTATTGAGGAAAAAGAATCGGAAGTTGATTTTTCAGAGCGAGAAATCACTAATGTATTAGAAAAGAAAGTGATTGCACGTGAAGCTGTGAAGCAAGTTGAAGAAGGTGACCGTATTATCCTTGATGCAAGTACAACGGCATGGTATATGTCAAAAATCCTTCCGAATATTCCTTTGACTGTTATCACCAACTCCATTAAGGTTGCCATAGAATTAAGTAAGAAAGAAAAAATTCAGGTTATCTCAACAGGAGGTCTTCTCCTTCCTAAATCGTTGTCTTACGTAGGACCTTTAGCAGAGCGCTCACTGGAAAATTATCATGTGAATAAAGTGTTCTTATCGTGTAAGGGTATTGACTTAAATAGTGGCTTAAGTGATTCAAATGAGTGGCAGGCTCTTTTAAAAAGAAAAATGATTGAACGGTCACATAAAACCATTTTAATGGTCGACTCAAGTAAGTTTGGGTACCGTGAATTTTCTCATATCTCTTCAATAAGTGATATTAGCCATATTATTGTTGACGATAAACTAGACAAGGATTCACATACCATTTTACGAGATAAAAATATACCTGTGACTTCTGCAGCCTTGATGAGTGAATCTGCTTCACAGTCCATCTAAATAGAAAATTAAGGTCCCCTCCTGTGTATACACATTTTCCAGACAAACCTATATAGGTTTGTCTTTTTTTATGTCCGCAATTTTTTCTTATTTATGATGAATCACCCTTATAATCAACACTAACAAAAGATAACGATAAAAAAATGTTGTTTTATTTTTGTTTTTATAATAATATGACCATATAAACAAAGGAAAATAAAGAATGTGAGGAAACCAGGGCGAAAAGTCATTTTATTTCAAAGATTAAAACGTCTATTTTGAAAACGCTTTCTTTATTTTCATTTATTCTACGGTACAAGGAGCGAAAGAGATGATAAGAAAAGCCAGTATAATGTTTGTACACAAGGATCAATTTGATGAATACAAACGCCGACATGATGAAATATGGCCCGAAATGGTAGAGGCATTAAAACAGCATGGTGCTCATAACTATTCTATTTTCTTAGAAAAAGACAGTGGTCAATTGTTTGCTTATTTGGAAATCGAAAATGAAGATAGATGGAACCAGATGGCTAAAAGTGATATTTGTAAAAAATGGTGGGACTACATGGCGCCTATCATGGAGACAAATTCAGATAATAGTCCACGCTCTGTAGAATTAAATGAATTGTTTCACTTAGCATAATCCTTTAGGAAAACACAGTCAGCAAAAAATAACAGACATTCATTGTTTGAATGTACTTGAGAGGAGTTTCAAAATGGCTGGTAATGCAAAAGGCGGTTTAAAGTCTACTATTACTGTAGCAATGTCAAACTATTTGGAGGCAGCATCCATCGTAGCTGCTGCTGGCGGCCTGACACTTTGGATGGAATATTTAAATTTAAATGATTTTAAACTGGGATTACTAGGAGCGTTGAGTGCTAATGGATTTGCTTCAGCAGCAGGAGCCCTAATAGGAGGCGTTCTGGTTGATAAATATGGCCGAAAGTTAATTTATAAATACGATTTATTGGTTTATATGTTTGGTGTCTTATTAACGATGTTGTCTTTTAACTTTCCGATGTTGTTAACTGGATACATTATTACTGGAGTAGCTGTAGGAGCTGCTATTCCAGCTGCTTGGACGTATATAGCAGAAGAAGCGCCTGAAAATGAACGTGCATCTCGTGTAGGATGGGGACAGTTAGCGTGGTCGGTTGGTCCAGCTATTTCGTTACTCCTCTCTGTTGCCTTGGCTCCGTTAGGTCTTTTAGGAAGCCGAATTATTTTTGGTCAATTATTTGTAATCGCTTTAATTACTTGGATTATGCAACAACAAATTAATGAATCAAAAATCTGGGAAGAAGAAAAACAAAAAGAAGTGGATCAAAAAGCAAAAGGTGAAAAATTACAAAGTCCAGTCAAAGAATTATTCACAGTCAAAGCTAATCGTCATGCCATTATTTTATTACTAGGCATCTATTGCTTTTGGAACTTAGTAGCTGGTGTAATGGGATACTTCATGCCGTATATTTATCAGACCGTTGGAGGGCTTTCATCATCACAAGCAAATTTATTACAAGCGTTTTTATGGATTTTGACCGTTTTAGGAACGTACTTTGTCTTTATTAAACTAGGTGATAAAGTGAACAGACGTGTATTGTATGGCATAGGAGCGGCAATGGGCATTGCTGCTTGGGCTACTCTTACGTACGGCGGAATGGGCATGACTGAACTGCTGATATTTGTAGTATTATGGGGAACGGCAGCAGGCTTTGGGGCTCAAGCATTTTATGGTCTTTGGTCAAGTGAGTTATTTCATACAAAATACCGAGCAAAAGCACAAGGATTCCTTTTTTGTACAGCACGTGTAGCCGTTGGCCTTATATCACTTGTGATTCCAACGATGATTTCTACATTAGGATTTAAAATATCAGGTACTATTATGATTGGGTTCCTTCTAATTGCTGCAATTATTGGGTTAGTCATGGCACCAGAAACAAGAGGAAAGTCATTAAAAGAAATTGAAAAGGAACGATACAGCGCTTAAAAAAATAGCCAAGCTTTCTTTGAGAAGCTTGGCTATTTTTCTGCCTCCCCCCTGCTCTCCTTACTACAATAAAAAATAGAGATTCCAAATGGAAACTCTATTTTTTATATCAACCAACCTTACACAATGAAATAAAAAGCTTTTAAAGGTCCATGCACACCTACGACCAAATTCATTTCGATATCTGCAGAATTACTTGGTCCAGAAATAAAGTGAATACAAGAAGCAACAGCCTCTCCCTTTTCCACACGTTGGTTTAGGTCAGAAACAGCCTGTGTAATACGTGCCACAATCGTTTCACGCGGGATAATCGTGACATAGACAGTCGGCAAAAAGTGAAGTGCCCGCCCTTGTCCCTCATGAGTTTTTACAACAATTGTTCCTGACTCGGCAAGTGCATAGTCACTGAATGTAATACCAATATTGGCTTTTTCGGCGAGGGAATGATTCGCTTCACGTCCTTTTTTTGAATCCCATACATGTACCTCTATATTTTCTTCCGGCCATTCTTTTTCAAGTAAATCTGTTAAGCCATATTCTTTGAAACGTGAATCTTGGGCTGTCATTACAGGCCCCCCGCCATGTTCAGCAACAATTTTCTTTAAAGCTTCAGCTAAGTGATCTTTTGTTGTTTCAAAAACAGTAGTATGAATTTTGCTGCAGTGCTCTGTGAACGTAGCGATTAACTCCTTTTCTGTATAACCCTTCATTACATCCCAGTTTACGTTATTCTTCCATTCTGGTCGCACAACACCACTTATTCGTCTTTCGCGTCCCAGTTGTTTAGCTACATGATTTAAAAAAACTTCCTGATTTTGAGCTGTTCCTCTCATTATTTACTCCCCCCTTTTTTATGCTCATCAAACCAGTCTCGAAAACGTTCTTTACTTGGAGCTGGGAATTCTCGAATTTCAGTCCAATTTTTTAATGGGCCAATTCCTTTGGAGACTCGATCTCCTGTTACAATGGGCTTCATAGCTGTAGGCGCCATTTTTGTACCTAGTTTGTATAGAGCAGCAGATGATGCTCCCATTCCAAACATTTTCATCGCTAGTTTCTCACCTAGAGGAGCACGTCCTTCTTTTTCAACAATTACTTGACGATGCTTTAAAAGTAGTTCGTGTAGCTGAATTTTAACTGGACAAGCATCAGTACATGCTGCACAAAGAGTTGATGCATATGGCAGTTCTTTATAATCGTCATATCCACCTAAAAGTGGACTTAATACTGCACCAATTGGCCCCGGATAGATAGAGCCATAAGAATGTCCTCCGACATGACGATATACTGGACATACATTAATACATGCTGCACAACGGATGCATTGTAATACTTGTTGGAACTCAGACCCTAAGATTTCAGAACGGCCGTTATCAACGACAACAAGGTGAAATTCTTCTGGACCATCTGCCTCTTCTTCATATTTAGGCCCTACTGTTGTAATGTAACTCGTTAGCTTTTGCCCTACTGCACTTCTGCAAAGCAATCCAACGAGTACATCCAACTCCTCCATTGTTGGTACAAGACGTTCCATTCCCATTACAGCGATTTGTGTTTTTGGAATAGCAGTTACAAGATCCGCATTTCCTTCATTGGTCACTAAACAGATTGATCCTGTATTTGCAACGGCAAAGTTGCAACCGGTGACACCGATTTCTGCTTCAAGAAATTTTTCGCGCAGGATTTTACGAACAAATTTTGTCATCTCGTAAGGATCCTCCGACTTTCCATAACCCAGTTTCTCTTGAAATACATCACGAATTTGTTCTTTTTTCATATGAAGAGCTGGCGCTACGATGTGGGAAGGTGGTTCATGATCATCAACTTGCAAAATGTATTCGCCAAGGTCACTTTCTACCACTTCACAACCTATGTCTTCTAAAGTTTTATTCATTTCGATTTCTTCGGTTACCATTGATTTGGATTTCACGACTTTCTTGGCTTGTTTTTTTTCTGCAACTTCCTTAATGTATTGAGCAGCGTCCTCTTTTGTTTTCGCAAAAAAGACATGTCCCCCGCGTTTTGTAACATTTTCACTTAATTGCATTAAGTAATAATCTAAATTCTCCAGCGTGTGTTGACGGATTTGCTCCCCTAAATCGCGCCATTCTTCCCAGTTCCCAAGCTCTTCACTAGCTGCCAAACGACGTGTATACAGGCGTTCTTGAGCTGTAGACACAGCTTCACGCATCGTAGAATCTTGGATTCCTTTATCAATACGTTCATTAAATTTTTTATCACTAATTTTCATGCTCATGCCTTGTTCCCCCCTTGAATTAACGGCTATTTAATACCTCTGCAATATGCAGGACTCGCGCTGATTTTCCTAAACGTTCTATTCGTCCTCCAATATTCATCAAACATCCACAATCTGCACTAATTAAATAGTCCGCACCTGTCTGCTCAACACTTTCTACTTTTTCATCTACCATTTGTTCAGATATTGGCATCATTTTCACAGAAAAAGTTCCACCAAATCCACAGCAATTTTGGGCGTTGGGAAGATGCTCAACTTCTAATTCTTTTACATTAGAAAGCAGCGTAAAAGGTGCTTCCTTCACACCTAGCAAACGTGTCATATGACAAGATGTATGATAGGTCGCTTTCCCTTTTAAACGTGCCCCTACATCTGTAACCTTTAAAACCTCTACGATAAATTGAGTTAGTTCATACGTTTTCTCAGCTAGACGCCTAGCTCTCTTCTCCCATTGAACATCTCCTTTGAATATATGTGGATATTCGTGGAACATCGCTGCACAAGAACCAGAGGGAGTTACTATATACTCTGCATCTTCAAAAGTTTGAATCATATTTTTCGCTGCTTGCTTGGCTTCGGCAACATAGCCACTATTATAGGCGGGCTGGCCACAACATACTTGTGATGTAGGAAATGATACTTCACAACCAAGGTGTTCAAGTATCTCAACTGTTGCCTTACCGACATTCGGCTGGAAAGTATCAATTAAACATGTAATAAATAAGCTCACTTTCAATTTTAAAACCTCCTCATAACGAATATTTAGATTTACCTGGTCGGCTGATGACTGAAAAGTAAAAGCAGGCCCCTTCTCTCATAAGTATTTTATTGTGTATTCTCCATGTGAGATGAATATGATTCCCTTCAATTAGCACGCGTAGAGTGGAAAAAACATTGAGTTGTAACCTATTCATCTAAAAAGGAATCCTTGTAATATAAACAGGGGAATTGATCTATTAGACCCTTCCCCTGACTGTATCTCTTTGTAAATTTACTAGTTAGCCTTTCATGATTTTTTAGGCTAAAACAGAGTTTCTTTTTGTTAATACATCTTGCTCATATTGTTTCACTTCTTCCAACCATGTTTCTTTTACAGGCACGTCCATTTTTTCACAATAGTAATCCCAGATTGCACCGAAAGGATACGTTTTGAATTCCTCTATTAATGCTAATCTTTCTGTAAAGTTTCCATCTTCCTGTAACTGTTTTAAATGTTCATTTGGTACTAACATTGCATATAGTAATGATTTAATCATGTTTCTTGTTCCAATTGTCCATGCTGCAACACGGTTAATACTTGCATCAAAGAAGTCAAGGCCAATCATCACTTTATCCAATGCTTGATTTCGAACAATTTCGAGACCAATTTCACGTAACTCATCATCCAGCGTCACAACATGATCACTGTCCCAGCGAACAGGACGAGAAACATGAAGGGCAAGCTTGTCACTGTAAAGCAGCATAGATGAAATTTTGTTTGATACGGTTTCAGTCGGGTGGAAATGTCCTGTATCTAATAAACATAGTTTATTATTCTTTAATGCGTATCCAAGATAAAATTCATGCGATCCAACCACATAAGATTCAGAACCAATACCGAATAACTTACTTTCAACGGCATCAAGATTATAGTTTTCATTGATCTCTTCTTCAAAAATCTTATCTAACGAATCTTTTAACCGTTGACGAGGCGTTAGTCGATCACTTGGAATATCTTTATAACCATCTGGAATCCAAATATTTGTTAAGGATGCTGTTCCTAATTCTTCCCCAAAATACTCACCAATTTTGCGGCTCGCGATACAATGATTGATCCAAAACTGTCTGATTCGTTCATCAGGATGAGACAACGTTAGACCATCTGCTGCTTTTTCATGTGAGAATAATGTAGGATTGAAATCTAAGCCTACACCTTGATCTTTAGCCCATTTCACCCAGTTTTCAAAGTGTCTTGGCTCTAATTGATCCCTTTCAACGACTTCTCCATTTGTTTCCGCATAAATGGCATGTAAGTTCACACGATGTTTTCCAGGAATTAAAGACAGCGCTTTTTCTAAATCTCTTCTTAGTTCTTGAGGTGTCGTTGCTTTACCAGGATAATTTCCCGTTACATCAATTCCACCTGACAATTCTCCTTTATTTACTTCAAATCCAGCAATGTCATCTCCCTGCCAGCAATGAATGGAAATCGGAACGTTTTTTAATTGTTCCAATACTTCATCAACATTGATTCCCCATTTTTCATATTCTTTTTTCGCAATCTCATAATTTTCTCTCATTGTCATTTGATATTCTTCCTTTCTTTTTTACGGTGTCGTTACTGTTAAAGGTGTGTATTTTTTAACCTTAAAAGAGTTCTTAATGATTGTTCTTGCTTCTTTTATATCTTCAATTTCTCCAACTGCCATTAACTGCGATACAATATTTCCAATTGCGGTTGCTTCAACTGGACCAGCGTATACTTCTTTTTTAGTTGCGTCAGCAATTAGTTGATTTAACATTTCATTTTGGCAACCCCCTCCGATCACATTAATTTGATTGAATGTTCTTTCAAAAATTTCCTCAATTTGATTAATTGCTTGTTGGTAGCTGCATACTAAACTGTCAAACACACATTTTGCTACTTCTCCAGGTTTAGATGGAATTGGCTGGTTTGTTTCTTGACAATAACTTTGAATCTCTTGAATCATATTTTCTGGCTTTAAAAACCGTGGATCATCTACATGAACGATGGATTTAAATTCTTGAGCCTGGCCAGCTAAGGCGACTAATTCTGCAAAAGAAAATTGATCTTTAAAATTTCTTTTCACTTCTTGTATCATCCAAAGCCCCATAATATTTTTTAAAAATCTATAGCGATAATCAATGCCGCCCTCATTGGTGAAATTGTAATCTAAAGCTTTTGTAATACAAATTGGAAAATGATTTTCTACACCAACTAAAGACCAAGTTCCTGAACTAATATAGATTGTTTCTTCCTGCTCAGGAACCGAAATAACAGCTGAACCAGTATCGTGAGTGGCTGGCAGAATAACCTTCATATTAAAGCCGAATTCCTCTATTAAATCTTCAGTCAATGTACCCAACACGGTTTTGGGTGTATGAATATCTTGAAACATTTCTTTGTTAATGCCTAATTGATTTAATAATTCATGATCCCATTTCTTTGTGAAAGCATTAACTAGCTGAGTTGAAGTGGCATTTGTGTATTCGTTTGCCTTTTTTCCTGTTAATAAATAATGAAAATAGTCAGGAACCATTAGAAAAGATTTTGCATTTTCTAAAATCTCCGGATGATTTTGTTTGATTGAATAAAGTTGATAAATCGTATTAAATTTTTGAAATTGAATGCCTGTCTCTAGATACAGACGTTCCTTCATGAATGTTTTAAAAACCTCATCCATCATCCCGTCTGTTCTCGAATCGCGATAGGCAACAAATTCTGTTAAAGGTTTGTTCCATTCATCTAGTAAAACAAAGTCTACTGCCCATGTATCAATACCGATACTTTCTGGAGATAATCCCATTTCACTACATTGATGAATTCCCTTTTTTATTTCTTCAAATAATCTATCAAGCTCCCAGCATAACTGTCCGTTTTTTTGGACCATTTTATTCTCGAAACGGTGGATTTCTTTTAGATTTAAAAGTCCGTCTTCAAGATGACCCGCTATTAATCTTCCACTAGAAGCACCAATATCAACCGCTAAACAACATTTCTTCATTTTAATCACCCTTTTCATGAAAGCGTTTGCTTATGTCTTTATATTAAGCCAGCTAAAAGGAGAAAATAATGTCTGAAATGATTTATTTATTGTCCTTATTTGCAATTGTTTAAAATAAAAAAGAACATTTAGCAGCATCTTATTTTTTTGCTAAGTGTTCTCTGAATTGCTTTGGTGTCTGATGATATTTGTTTTTAAAAATCCGATAGAAATAACTTACATTCTCATATCCAACTTGATCTATGACAGAGGCAATTGGCATATCTGTACTTTCCAGTAACTCTTTCGCTTTATTTAAACGTTTTTCTTGAAGTAATTCTTTAAATGTAAAGTTGGTAGCCTTTTTAATCTCTTTACTTAAAGCATAAGGGGGCTGGCTTAATTTTGTGGCTAATTCATTCAGTGATGCACTCTGGAAATGTTCATCAATATACTTTAATGATTCAACAATTAAATAATGTTGTACAGGATTGTCTTCTGTATGTTCGGCCTTATCAGCGTGTTTAATTAACTCCACCATTAAAAGACCCATATACAATTTAATGGTGGATTCAGACATAAAAGCAGGAGACATAATTTCAATAATAATTTTTTTTATTAATTCTTGAATGCTTTCTACTTCTGAAACTTTAAAGTAAAGGAATTGTCCATTTTGAGTACTGTTATATAAACTGTTAATTAAGAAATTACTAATTCTATTTTCAGTCGTTAAAAACGAAAAGATAAAATCAAAAAAATGAGGTAAAATGATAAAATTAATAATAATGTCTTCTTCTGCACAAGCTTGAGTTTCATGCTCAATATGCTGGTTTAAAAATAACAGCTCCCCTTGTTGCAAATTTATTCTTTGATTCCCTACTTTTTGGTTATACTCTCCATTGTAAACATAATTAATCTCAATGTAGTCGTGTTTATGTTTAGGAAAATCCACAAAGCGTGTATGTTTTCGAACCGTAATCATACTCTCTTGATTGAGAAATTTTTGACTTTCTATAATAAAATTAGACTGATTGGTATAAATGTCTTTATTTATCTCTCTTCTGTTTTGTAGAATCAGTTCCTCTTCATCTGTTATCTTTAATAATTGATTTAGAAGATCATGTTGCATAGGTTTCTCCTTTGTTTATAATCTTACTTCATTGTTTACTTAAACTTCTTCACCCAAAGCGCACATACCTTCTTTCTTTTATAGAGTCTAACTCCATGCTTTTTAAAAGGAGACTACCTAAAGTAGTCTCTTTATTATTATACTAGCTTTCCAAAGCCCATAGGTTTTTACAAAAGTGCTATCTCTTATAATAATGATCAGCTAGCCCGACAGCTTTTTTCAGCTTCTTTTAATTTTTTAGATTTATATTCCATTTATTTAGAGTAAGACTTTGAAAAACCTGTTCTCCATGTCGGATATTTAAGAGTCCACCCAATTTCGTTTTTAGCTTTGTGGTTCGAGGCTCCTCTCTCCCAAGAGTTTGCTTCTGGTTGAATGTCTGGTACTGGTGCCCCTAGGACTTGTGCGTATACAGGAAGCCAGTCTATCCCCTTGCCTGGTTCATCATCCACAATGTTATACGTACCCTTTGGCCAATCTAGCGCCAGCAAAGCAGCATTGGCAGCATCTTCGACATGAACAAAAGAAGATACCCCATTTGTAGCCTTTATTTCTTGGTTCATGACCTTTTTTGCTGTATCCCCATTCATACCAAACCAAGTTGCAGGTCCATACAAAGTACCATATCGTAAAATGACATGCTCAGGAATTTCTTTTACAGCTTCCTCGAGAGACAACACTCCGTTAATCGTCGTTTTTCTAGGCATCGATGCATGTATGTCCAATGCGGTTTCTTCAGTTGCAGGAGTTGTGCCTGGTTCATAGGCCCATGAAATACTCTGAGCGATGATTTTTTGTACCTGTGCCTGTTTTGCAGCATCTACTAAATTTCGTGTCCCTTCTATTCGTATACGCGCATTTTCTGAGGAGCTTCCTTGACTTAGAGACGTTAATTGATGAATCACAACATCGGGTTTCACTTCATCTAGAATTTTCATGATTTGTTCTCGGTCAAACACATCTGCAAGAATGGCTTTGGCTCCTGTTTTTTCAATGGCCCCCCTTTGCTCTTCTTTCCGCGTCATGCCAATGACATCGTGACCAGCTTGTACGAGCTGCGGCAGCAACAATCTCCCAATAACACCACTTGCACCGGCTACGAAAATTTTCATAAATATAGACCTCCAGTTTCTTATTACATTCTTTTATTTTCGCAAAATATGTTAATTTTCTTTAGACATCATAGTCAGAGATAGAATTCCCATCGCTATAGAGATGAATACCATTGCCAATATTCCTGCATTAAAATTCCCCATACGATCATGCAAATAACCAGTTAAGAGTGGCCCGGACGCTCCAATCAGAAAGCCTATACACTGAGTCATAGCCGCCCATGAGGCCGCCTCTTCAGGCGAAGTAGTCAGTTCAACCGGAAGCAAGTTGAGCAGTGCAAACAGCATACCTGATCCCAAACCACAAATGAACACAGCAAGCCATAAATAAGTGGAAAAGAAAATAAGTAACAGACCAGCAGCTTGCATCATGGAGGATACAATGAGCCAGTATCGTCTTGAAGGGTGCCTTTTAAGCAGCTGCTGCACAACGGTACCACACGGAATTTGGATCAATGCGAACAAGGTAACCATAAGACCTGCGTGAAGTTTGGATGCACCTGCTCCAATAAGGATTAAGGGAAGCCAGCCTAAAAGCGAATAAAATACAAGAGATAACATTCCGAATTGCACAGCTAGTATCCATGCTTTCCTCTTTTGCCAAGGTAGTTCTAACGATTTTCCGAATGAAACGGTTGAGTTCAGTTTAGAGCTGGAAGACTGTCGCTTTAGTACATGAAACCATAGCGGCAAAGCGAAAAATACAGGTATCACCCAGAACGATAATGACTTTTGCCACGAATGAAGCATCCAATGCAAAGGTGAAGTAAAGCTTGAACCAAGAGCCGCACCCAATGCTAGAGCCATGGAATAGATTGCAATCATGGAGGGTGCTCTGTCAGCCATATGCTTTTTTATAAAGCCAGATAACAAGGGCCCCATCATGGCTATACCCATACCAGATAACAATGTAGTGAAAAATAACAATGAAGCAGAATGGATAAACAGGCGTAAAAGTGTACTGCCTCCGATCAGCGCCAGGGAGAAGGTGATGACCTGCTCAATCCCTAACTTTTCACTCAATTTTACTGAGAATGGAGCTAGTATGCCCATACATAACACCGGAATAGAAACAAGTAAGCTGGATACAGCTCCGCTTAGGCCAAGTTCATGTTGAATACTTCCCAAGACAGGTGCAATAGATGAAACAATGGGTCTCAAATTGAGTGATGCCATAAACAGTGCCGTAACGAAAAGCCAACGATTCAATTCGTAGTCTTTGTCGATGAGTACCGGAGATATACTTTCCACTGCTGCGTTCATCGTCGGTGCTCTAAGTTGGTTCGTTCTACGGTTTCTCATACAATTCGCTTCTTTCTATAAGGAATGGGATTTGGCATGACTTATAATATCATGATATATTGGTCGTTATTAGATCCATTTTTCATGCATTTTGATCATACCAATTTATCGTAAAAGGAGATTTCTCATGCAATCTGGAAAGAATGAAACGAAAACCAGACAGGTATACTCGTGGATCAGAGACCGAATTATGCAAGGCAGTTACAGGGCTGGAACCTCCCTTCCCTCCACCCGGGAGCTTGCTAAAGAACTTGGGGTCTCACGCGCCCTTATTGTGGAAGTATATGAGCAGTTAACAGCTGAAGGATTTTTGGAAGGTAAACAAGGTTCGGGAACCTTTGTTAGAGATATAGGTTCAAGCAGATCGCTGCATGTACAATCTGAAGAGATGAATGACAGGCATGAGAATGTTTCCTCAGCTTGCGAGAATCATGTATCTATTGATTTTCGTCCTAGCTTTCCTGCTCTCGAGCATGTTCCTCTTCAGAAATGGAAAAGAGCTGCACTGGATGTGTATCATGATCTTCCACCTTCTATGCTTGGATACGAAGAGGATATGGCTGGCAATATTGAGCTTCGACAAGCAATTTGTGAGCATCTTCTCCATATTAAAGGTTTTCATTGTCAGCCATCGCAAATTATTATTACGGCTGGCGCAACTCAGGCTTTTTCGATACTCAGCAAGCTTTTATTAATGCCTGGTGAAACGATTGCTATGGAAGATCCGACGGCAACATTTATTCATCATCTTTTCGCTGAAACGAACTCTCGGATTATACCTGTGCCTGTCGATGCCGATGGTTTATGTGTAGAGCAGCTGCCAACCGATGTAAAGCCTAAATGCATCTTTGTAACACCTTCTCATCAGTTTCCGTTTGGGAGTATTCTGTCGATCAGCAGGCGCCTCCAATTACTTGACTACGCTCGCAGCACAGGCGCCTACATTATAGAGGATGATTATGACAGCGAGTTCCGTTATGGAGGAATGCCTGTTCATGCCTTGCGAGAGCTTGATGCAGAGCGGGTAATCTACGTAGGAACGTTTAGTAAAAACATGTTCCCTGCCCTAAGGCTCGGTTATATTGTGGCCCCGCAAGAGTTGGTGGAATCAATCGTGCAACTTAAACGTACGACCGATATGCAGTGTCCTGCCCTATCACAATTAACTTTGGCCCGATTTATGAACGAGGGCCATCTGAAACGACATATTCTGCGAATGAAACGAATTTATCATAAAAGAAGAACTCACCTGATTCATGCGTTGACGGATACGTTCGGGGAAAAGATTCAAATATCGGGCGATGCTGCGGGTTTGCACCTGATTGCAACTTGGCCAGGAAGAAACGCTAATCTTTTGACTGCAATGGAGCTTGAGAAGCATCGTATCAAAATCTACCCGGCTGAGCGGTATACCATTCGAAAAGATCAGTATAATGAGAGCCTGATTATGGGATTTGGCAATGTGAACGAGACACAGATTTCCCAGGGTGTTCAAGTTCTTTCACAATTTATATAAACTGTAAAAAAGGAAGGACATTTTGTCCTTCCTTTCTTGTACCTGCTTGAGGTCATGTTTTGACCCATTAATATATGGCTCATTCGGATAAATCATCAATAAATGGTATGCACTATAACGATCTTCTAATCCTTTTAGATGCTGACGATCATGACCCCAAGAAGAATAATAGCAATTCCAGCCCATTGACTCTTTATTAGCTTTTCTTTTAAAATCAAACCGGCCATTAGTATAGTAACGACACTATATAATGAAGTAAGTGCAGTTGTGCTCGTTGTGTAATCAACGGCTTGCCCCATATTAAACGAGAGTAGTGCTCCTGTATCCAGCAGAGCGGCTACTACCAGAACCATACCGATAGACAGGCTTATGCGCGGAAGTTGAATTCTCTTTACACGTAGAAGTACAAACGCACAGAAAAATTGTATGATTCGTGTGATGAGTACAGGAAGAATCACACCAAGATGAGGTGTAATGTATCCGATTGCCCAAAAATAAAAACCGATGCATATCGAGGCGATAATGGCTTCTGGTATGCCTGACAACGTCACTTGTTGTCCAGCCTTATTGCTTGATCTCGTTACCGTAAACACTCCAATAATCAGCAGGATGACTCCGATAATTGAATTGAAAGGCAATCGTTCACCACCTACAAAAGCGAGAATTGCAGTGACAACAGCGAATCCTGAGCCGATAGGAGATACGATTGACAAAGTCCCCTTTTCAAATGCTCGATATAACAATAAAGTACCTATAAAGTTGATGACACTGATACCAGCTATTCCAAGCCATGCCATGATTGGGATCGAGCTTTTATCAATGTGTGGTGATTGTGTAAGTACGAACACTCCCAGCAAAAGTGAGGCAATAAACTGAATCCCTAACAAGGCAGGTAACGTTTGAACCTTCCTGGTGGCCTGGGTAACCATAAAATCCGATAAACCAAAACAAAATGCTGCAATCAGGCCAAATAACATATGTTTTTCCTCCAAATTTCCCCTGTCAATAACCGAGTTATTTATTATTTATGGCATCATCGAATTCCGGATGCAGACATTATTTCCGGATCGAAGTTTTCTTTTCCAAATTCTTGTATAACAATATAAAGCTAAACATAAACACACTTGCAAAAAATGTGGCATAGGGTAGACTCCAAATTTTGTCTTCAGGAAATACAAAGGTTAGCAATGGTATAGCGAACAAAGCAGGAATTCTGACAAGAAAAAGTCGAGATATCATGATTGCTATAATCATATCTATCAATGCAGCTAACACATGCGATTCAACCTGCATGAAAATCAGAACAGCCAATGATGCTGATACCGTTAGAGAAAACCCTTGTTTTAACGCAATTTCTCCTGAGTAGACTGGTTTTTGTAGCGATTCATATACCACAACAAAAACTGGTGGAATCACTGCTATCTGCTCATAACCCAATACCCAGCAAATACTGAGCCAGCACAGTGAAATCACCAGAAATATGCCCATGTATTTGTATTAAATTATCGACCATTTTACGAGATTTTTGTTAAGCTGACATACGACAACTCCGGCCATTAAGATCAGCATGAATAAAAAGACAATGAATACAAATGACCATCCCTCTGTATGAGTGGCAAGTGGTAATAAACCGGTAGCGATGGCTGGTGCAAGATTCGAGCATATTAATCTCATAAAGAGCATGACTATCATTAGAGTAAGCATTACCTTTATTGGATAAAGAATTTTGAACTGATACATGATGATTCCAATCGCAGCTGTTGAGGTAGGTGCAATCAAAATGATGGATGGGCGTCTTATCCATTCTGGCTCTCTGTATACCCACATGGCTATGGCCATCGCTGCAGCTTCTGGTAAAATAATCTCGGAATGTTGTAACAGGACGGATAAGCCAACCATTGAAAGAATGAATGATATCGCAATTACGTAAGATGATTTATCGATTTTCTCAGTGAAGTAATTTCTTGCATACATATGCTCCCCTTTCATTTCATCTTAATGGAATTATGTTATTGGATAATCATAGCTATGATTCTTATACAAGCATGCTGTTAGATTTATGCTAGCATGAGTCATTTGGATTTTTTAAGTACCAGTATAGACAGTTTTTTGCATACCAATTTTGAAGATTTTCGCGTTGAAGGTAAAGTACTATTTATCATAATTAGATGACAAAACAAAAACCATGTCATCACTTAGGTGACATGGTTTTACTTATTTAACAAATACTCAATGTTCTACTTCTTTTATGATTTTAGTTTTTTAATGATATGTTTGATTCTTAAGGAACTTTTCAATCTGAATATTTAATTCTAAAATATTGACACGAGGTTCTCCAAAAAGACCTAATTGGCGATTTTTTTGATTCTTTTTTATTAGAGCCATTAGTTGATCCGGAGCAATACCTGTTGCTTTAAAAATTCTTGGCACCTGTAATGCAGCTGCCTCTGGTGACAAATCAGGATCTAATCCAGAACCTGAAGTGGTAATTAAATCAGGTGGAATTTTGCTGCCTATATTTCTATTCTCGCCCCTTACCTGCTTTATATTTTTTTCTACTAATTTAATATATTCCTTTGATGCAACAGCAGAATTTGTGGCAGCTGAAGCAGTCGGATCATACTTAGCAGCTGATAATCTTGGATGAAACCATTGAACTCCTTTGAAATCTTGAGCTAATAATTCTGAACCTGCTACCTTCCCATTGTAAATGACAAGGCTTCCTTCAGCTTGTTTATGAAATAAAGCTTGAGCTACCCCTGTTGTAGCCAAAGGATAAACCAACCCACAAAGTATCATGAAAACTATTGACGTACGTAATGCGATTATCATTGATTTCACTTGTGTTCTCCTCCACTTTCTTTTTAGGCGAGATGCAATGCGGATACGATAACATCAATCATTTTAATACCAATGAACGGCAAAATAATGCCGCCAAGTCCATAAATGATTAAGTTTCTAAACAGTAGCCTATTTCCGTCCATTGCTTTATACTTTGCCCCCTTCATCGCAACAGGAATAAGAAGAGGAATAATAATAGCATTAAAGATTAAAGCAGAAAGCAGTGCTGAATTTGATGATGTTAAATGCATAATGTTAAGTGATTGCAACTGCGGGATGGTCATAAGAAATAGAGCTGGAATGATGGCAAAGTATTTAGCGATATCATTAGATATGGAAAAAGTTGTTAAAGCTCCTCTCGTAATGAGTAGTTGCTTCCCAATCGCAATAACAGATAAGAGTTTTGTCGGATCTGAATCTAAATCAATCATGTTGGCTGCCTCTTTTGCTGCCATCGTTCCAGAATTCATCGCAACCCCTACATCGGCCTGTGCTAAAGCCGGTGCATCATTTGTTCCATCACCTGTCATGGCAACAAGTTTACCTTGTGCTTGTGCCCTCTTAATCGCGTCTATTTTATCTTCTGGTATAGCTTCTGCTATAAATTCATCTACACCCGCTTCTTTTGCAATTGTAGCTGCAGTTAATGGATTATCCCCTGTACACATAATAGTTTTAATTCCCATGCCCCGCAGCTCTTCAAAACGTTCTCTTAGTCCAGGTTTTACAGTATCTTTCAAATAAATAATTCCGTATATCTTATTATTAATGGCGACTGCTAAAGGTGTTCCTCCTGCCTTTGCGACCCTATTAGATATTTCCTCAAAGTCAGCAGGTATGCTTCCGCCATTTTCAATGATATATTTCTTAATTGAATCTACTGCGCCTTTTCTAATAACTGTTCCATTCTTTAGATTTAGGCCGGACATTCTTGTTTCCGCTGTAAATTTGACGATCTCTGCATGACTGTCATCTTCGTTCCAATGAACTCCTAGTTTATTAGCAAGCTCTACTATTGACCTTCCTTCTGGAGTTTCATCTTTAACAGATGCTTTTAGAGCTGCTAATGTAACATCCTCTTTGTTCACATTAGCTACAGGAACAAATTCACTCGCCATACGATTTCCGAAGGTAATTGTGCCTGTTTTATCTAATATCATTGTATCTATATCACCGGCAGCTTCTACTGCTTTACCTGACATAGCCAGCACATTAAATTCAGTGACACGGTTCATTCCTGCAATTCCAATGGCGGAAAGTAAGCCTCCAATTGTAGTAGGAATGAGACAAACGAGGAGTACTATTAATGTTGTGACATCAAGTTTGACATTTAAATAATCTGCGATCGGAACAAGCGTCATAATAACCACTAAAAAAATTAAGGTTAATACCGTTAAAAGTGTTGTAAGTGCAATTTCATTAGGTGTTTTTTGACGAGATGCTCCTTCTACTAAAGAAATCATTCGATCGAGAAATGATTCACCAGGATCTGCTTGTATTTTCACAATGACGTAATCTGAAACGACCTTTGTTCCTCCTGTTACCGAGGAGAAATCACCACCAGCTTCTTTAATGACAGGTGCAGATTCACCTGTAATGGCTGATTCATCAATAGATGCTAACCCTTCAATGATTTCACCATCAGAAGGAATGATATCCCCAGTATCTACCCGTACAATATCTCCTTTATGTAAAGAAGTAGATGGGAACTGCTGATAGCTTCCGTCTTTTTGTCTTACTTTTGCCAATGTTTCTGATTTTGTTTTCCTTAACGTATCTGCTTGTGCTTTACCGCGGCCTTCTGCAAGAGCTTCTGCAAAATTAGCAAATAATACTGTAAATAATAGAACAAGAAATACAGCAATATTGTAACCGTGTCCGATGTTACTTTTGCCAAAGATGCTAGGGTTAAAGGATAAAATCAGTGTCATGAAAGTTCCTACTTCTACTACAAACATTACGGGATTTTTAATCATTACCAATGGATTTAACTTTTTAAATGCATCAATACTTGCTTGAAAAATAACACTTTTTGAAACAGCTTTATTCTCAACTGCCACGAGGCATCCTCCTTATTTGTTTCGATGCATGACTGTTCTGTTACTGAAACATTCCTAAATGTTCTGCTATTGGCCCTAGTGCTAGTACTGGGAAAAATGTAAGAGCCCCGACAACTAGAATGATGACTAATAGAATAACGGTAAACATAGGTGTATCTGTACGAAATGTTCCAGAAGTTGCCCCGACGATTTTCTTCGTAGCTAATGAACCTGCAATTGCTAACATTGCGATAATGGAAATATATCTTCCGAATAACATAACGAACCCGATCGCTATGTTATAAAAATCAGTGTTAGAGGTAAGACCACCAAAAGCTGATCCATTATTAGCTGCACCTGATGTAAAAGCATATAATACTTCTGATATCCCGTGGAAACCTGGGTTTAATATGGATGAAACTGGTCCTGAGAGCGATAAAGCTATTGCTGTAGGAACTAGGATAAGAATTGGATGAATTAAGATAGCGATTGAAACTAATTTTATTTCTCTAGCTTCAATCTTTTTTCCTAAAAACTCCGGTGTACGCCCCACCATAAGCCCACAAATAAAAACTGTCAGTATGACGTATAGCAATCCATTTAATAGTCCTACTCCTTTACCTCCGAATATGTTATTTAACATCATCTGAGCCAATGGAACAAGGCCACCTATAGGCGTTAAAGAATCATGCATGTTGTTTACTGAACCAGTTGTTACTGCTGTTGTAACTGCGGTAAACAAAGCAGATTCTGATATACCAAAACGAACTTCTTTGCCTTCCATATTCCCATTAATACCCAAGTGGTTTAAAGCCGGCGTCCCGTTATATTCGGCAATAAACACAACAGAAAGGAACACGATAAACATCATGCTCATTGTGGCAAATATAGCAAAACCTTGCTTTTTGTTTTTAACCATAACTCCAAATGCATATACTAAAGCAGTAGGTAGCAGCATCATAGATAAAATGTGAACAAAGTTTGTTAATGGAGTTGGATTTTCAAATGGATGTGCTGCGTTCGTTCCAAAGTATCCCCCTCCATTTGTTCCAATGTGTTTAATAGACTCTAAAGCTGCTACGGGCCCTCTTGTTATCATTTGGGTAACGCCTTCTAGAGTTGTAGCATGAAGCGCACCGTGAAGTGTCTGAGGCACTCCTTGAAATACTAAGAATAAAGCGACAATAAAAGATAAAGGCAAGAACACACGGATGATAGAACGAACAAGGTCAACGTAGAAGTTGCCAAGGTTATCTTGACGTCCTATTAAACCGCGTATAAATGCAATGGCTACGGCAAATCCTGTAGCAGCTGATGTAAACATAGGGAAAGTAATAGCTATCATCTGTGATAAGTATGAAAGCGAATTTTCCCCACTATACGCTTGCCAGTTAGTATTTGTAATGAAAGAAGCAGCTGTGTTAAAAGCTAATCCAGGAGACATATTCTCTATACCGTCCGGATTTAAAGGCAAGTATTTTTGTAATCTGAAAACTCCATACATCAATATCATCATGATAAAATTAGAAAGCAGAACAGCAAAGACGTACTTTTTCCACCCCATATGCTCTTTTTCGTCAACTCCAATTAAACGATAGATCACACGTTCCACTGGTCCGAAAAATTGATTCAATCTTGTTTCTTCGTAATTAAATACTTTTTCAAGGTAGATACCAACTGGCTTAACTAAGAGCCCAATAATGAGTAAGGTGACCACTATCTGTATAAGTCCCATCGACATGTTTATTTCCTCCTACTTGCCGCTCTTATATTTGTAATATTTAAAATTTTTCGGGTTTAATCAGCACATATAACAAGTAAATGATCATAACTAATCCAATGATTGCAGGTATAATCATATGATTTTCCTCCTTATGCTCTCTCACAAAACAAAGTAAAAAACCAGAAAATAACAAAGGATACTATGAAGAAACTGATTACCATTAAGTCATTCATCGTTTTTTTCTCTCCATTCATTCATGAAGTGCACCGTCATTTTAATTTCGTCACTGGCTGCCTTTCTTATGGACTTTCTATCGTTCATCAACCTACTCTCCTACTTATTGGATGGATTTAAATTAGGCAAATTTTTAAATTTACGCTTACTTCCTAACGAACTTGAAATAAGCCTAAGAATAAAAAATAGACCAATGCTTACTTATCTCCCTGTGAAATGGTAAAGAAACAAATAGGTATCTATCGCTATGCCTTTGAAGTTAAAGACATAGAATTCCTATCCTTCTCTTAACAATTTCAACTGTGGAAGAAAAGTACTCATTGGTCTACCTAATGCCTAGCTAGCGTTAAGCTCTCCCTGCATTCTGTCTCCCTGTTCTTTTCTTAAGATACAGTTTAAAAACACCTTTAAACAAATAAAAAAGACCTACATAACATGATTCAATAAATATTTTACTGCAAAAGCAATAGAATACCCGTTGAATCAATAGGTGGTCTGTTGACCTCCTTCGCTTTAGCCGACGAAGTTAGCTGACGGGTAGGATGGCGAAAGAGTAATCTCATCCCTTCTACAACATGTAGAATTAACCCCAATTAATTGGTTCCTCCGTTCCTGAATATTCAGGACTAGGCCGATATATGTTGAATGAATGGTTTGATTATACGATGATAAATTTTACTTGTAAAGAGACATTTTAAAAAAATAATTTAGTTATGGACTTTCTTTTTCATTAATAACCAATAAACGAATCTTAGGCTTCTCTTCTATATCCTCCTCCTCAAAAAAATTTTCTTTACAATATCAGTATCATTAATTATGATAATTGATGTTTTAACAAATGAATGAACTTAAATCGCTAAATCTTGATGGTAAGAGCGGGGGAACCAGAATAAAATGGAGCTGATTCATTTTTAGGGGTGAATCTCATCATTTTGAGTAGGGCAACTCTCATGCCCGAATCCGACAGCTAACCTCGTAAGCGTTTGAAGAGAATTGTTCCTTTTTGCTTATAGGCTAGTGAATTCCTAGATTCGTTGGTCTAATAGAAATCCTCTTCTCGGTTTCTTTGTTTATTACGACAGAAAGAATTTTTCGGAGGGAACATTATGGGACAATCTAAAAAAAAGTTAGAAACTGAACTCAGCGAGGCTTTTATTAAATTTCAACGAGAATTAATTGGTCGAGGACCTCGAGAGGCAAAAACTTATATTGTAGAGGATATGATCCTATTACGCTTTAAAGGTGTTTTGACCGTTGAGGAAGAACATCTTGTTACCCATGATGTCGGTAAAAGCCTTGTGAAAAAGATGAGACAGGTCCTTAGGGAAATGTATAGTGATGATTTTAAGGCAATTGTGGAAAAGCATACAGGGTGTAATGTATTATCTAGCCATAGTGATACTAGTACAAAAACTGGTGAACGAATTGAAGTATTTGTAATGGATCAGAATATTTCGAAGTTACTCAATCATATGGAGTAACCCTTCCCTACTATGTGAGGTTGATTTTAGTATGAGCATAGTAGTGACCTAAGTTCATTCTAGCGCTTGTCGTTGCATTTAAAACTTGAGTTTCATTAAAAGACGAAAGAGTATTCTCTTTTGGTCTTTTTTTCGTTTCAAGATTATTTGAGTAATTATTTAAACAGTTAAAAAAGCTACCGAGTTTATCGACAGCTTCACTTTAATGACCCTTCTTCTTGTTTTGGTACAGCCTCTGTGTTATTTATTCAACTTCCCCTTTTTAGTATTCTCTTGATCATTTCAATTATGAAGAGAATGATTCTAAAAATGAATAATTCCTAATTCTATTGATGTTTTAATCGCTTCAGCTCTTGATGTCACATTTAGTTTTTGATAAATGTTTGTTAAATGTGCTTTTACAGTTCTCTCGGAAATCCCCATATCAAATGCAATTTCCTTACTCCGAAACCCTCTAGCTACTGCTTGCAAAACGAGCATCTCTTTTTCGGTAAGTAAATGATTTTCTGTTTTCAGTTTTTCTTGAGGTTCTTTGTGTGTGGTTGATTCAAATAGCTTTGAGGCCACATTTGATTGAAGTAAAATGTCTCGTCTGATGGCCGCTTCAATTGTATTAAATAAGTTTTCTCTGCTGGCATCCTTTAAGAGGTAGCCTTTTGCACCAAGTTGTAAACTTTGTATCATTAATTTCTCTTCATTGAAATCTGTTGGTCTTACCAACCATGAGCTGCCATATGAAAACATATCCTCTTCCTATATAAATCCCAATACCTCATTTTGTTCATGCGCTAGTTCCATTCCTTCTGCTAGATAGAGAGCGTTCATTTTATCTAGGTCATCATCTGGCCAATGGCGGATCAGTTGATGCAATCTCGCAGCAACGGTGTGACAAACCTCTGGTGATAAGTAACTATCAGAATCGGATAGTTCCAGCAATGGGATGATATCATCCTGGTAGTCTTTAAAGGGTATGTCCCCGCCAAATCCCTCCATATCATCTAAATTCATACCAATACAAGCTGCTAACTTTCTTCTAAAATCATGGAATTCACTGTATGACCAATGTGCTTCGCAATGAGTAAAATCCAATCCCATGAAGCATTCCTCCGCTTTCAAGTTGTATTCTACGGGTTATTTTGACTTAATCCCTGCCCCGCAAAGAGGTATGACGATGGTTTCTTTTGATTCCTTTTTATATTTCAAGTAGCCGGCAAAATTGACTGCAGATGTCACTTCTACATAAAATCCTTTCTCACTTAGTTTAGAGCGTGCATTCAATATTTCATCTTCTTCAATATCTATAAATGTACCATTGGTATCTTGTACAGCTTCTAGAATTTGTTTGGAGCGCGCCGGGGCAGCGATGGCTATCCCTTCTGCTAAGGTCCCTGTATTCGTAACAGGTGATGCTGATTCCTCCCCGTTTTGATAAGCTTTCACAAGAGGTGCACAGTTTTTCGCTTGTATGGCAATGATTTTCGGTATTTTATGAATCAAACCATTTTCAAATAACTCTTTAAAGCCATAATATGCTCCTAGAAGGAGAGTGCCATTTCCAACCGGAATGATTAAAGCATCTGGAGCTCCTTTTATTTGTTCATAGATTTCATATGAGTATGTTTTTGTTCCCTCAAAAAAATAAGGATTATACACATGGCTTGCATAAAAAACGTTTTCGTCGTCTACTGCTTTTTGGGCTGCAGCAGCAATGTCCTCGCGTGTACCACGAATTTCTTTAATCGTTGCTCCATGGGCTTTTATTTGAGCGACCTTTTTAGGTGAAGTTTCATCGCTTAAATAGATGTCACATGCAATCTCGCAACGAGCTGCATAAGCGGCAATCGCTGTTCCTGCATTCCCGCTGCTATCCGCAATGACTTTTGATACCCCTAATTCCTTTGCCTTTGTCATTAAAACAGCAGCTCCTCGATCTTTAAAGGAGAGTGTAGGCATCATATAATCAACTTTTACATAAGTATTTGGCTCATTCGGATCTAAAAGGATTAACGGAGTTTGACCTTCACCCATTGTTACAGATTCCCAAGTCTTAGAACCCTTTGAAAATGGCATGGTTTCTACATAACGCCATAATGAGTTTGGATAGTGATCCCAAGCCGCTATATCTATTTTAGGGGTATCTTTCACCAGGTTTAATACGCCGTTACAATCACATTTCCATAGAGTTGGTGTCATCTCATACTTTTTCCCGCAATGGTTACAAATCAATTGATTCATCGATCATCATCCCCTTTAAATAATTTTTTATATGAAATATAATTTTTTATATATCATAGGCAAAAAAATATTCTAGATATAAGAAATAGCATCAATTTCAATTTTGAAACCAAAATGTAATTCATTCGTTGGTACAACAGTACGTGCTGGTTGATGTTCACCGAAAAATTCAGTGTAAACCGCATCTACTTTGTCCCATAGTTCAATATCAGAAATGTATAATGTCATACGCAAAATCTTTTCTTTTTTACTTCCAGCCGCTTCTACAATCATCTCCACATTTTTTAGCGCTTGTAATGTCTCTTCTTCAATGGCGCCAAATTCTTTTTCTCTCGTTTCTGGATTGATGGCAAATTGTCCTGAAACATAGACCGTGTTTTGATGAATGGTTGCGAATGCATAGTGGCCGTTGGATGTTAGATTCCCTACCTCAAGGATGCTTTTCATTTCGTTCCTCCTTCATTCGATTTATGTTTGATCTCATCCAAATAGCTATAGACGGTGACTTTAGAAATACCTAACATAGATGCGACCTTCTCAACAGATCCTTTCATTAAAAAAATTCCCTTTTCATCCATGAACCTTATTAATTCAATTTTTTCATGGCGTTTCATGACTGGGTGAACACTGTTTTGAATGATCTGTTGAATCAATTGATCTACGATTTCTTCCACATTTTCAAGATCATCATTTGTTGTTGTTTCATTCTCTTGAACTTCAACTTTTGTAGAAAGAAAAGTATCCATAAATTGCTGCATTTGATTCAATGCTTCAACATCAAAATTGATACAGAATGCACCAATCACCTTTTGCTCGGAATCACGAATTAATGAAGTCGAAGAACGAATGGTACGGTTGTCTTCGGTTTTAAATGTATACCCAGCGAGATAATCTTCTTTAAAATCTTCTGATTGTAAAACAGTCTTTACCAAATGATCAAATGATTGACCGATTTTTCTTCCCGTCACATGATGATTGACTGTAAACATGACAGATGCTTGAGGATTCGTTAAATCATGAATCACGACTTCACAATTTGGTCCAAACATTTTTGCAGTAGATTTTGCTAAAGGAATATAGCTCTGTAATAAATTCTTTATATGTTCCATGCCTAAGCACCTCATTTGTTTATTCCACTAGATTATATAATTTTTTATATACAAAAACAATATATAGATTTTTTTATACATCTTGAAAAAGTGGAGAAAATATAAAAAAGCAGCCATTGACTGCTTTTTTTGCTCCTTTCTAATTGATTTTTTGCTGGATCCCAGACAAAATGACGTCAATTCCCCATCGGAACCGTTCCATTAATACGGTATCACCTGCAAATATTTCTTCTTTCAGACTATGGATGAAAGGAAACCGCGTTTTGTCTGCATCATGAAATGTTTTTTTTGTATCTGAAATCTGCGAAGAGCCGTGTTTCTTCCAAGAGACCTTTTCGTATGCTACGGAAGATACGTATAACAGTAAAAGGTCTACTCCCCATGCAGCGGATGTAGATTTGATTCCGCCTTTATGCAGTGCAGCGAGAAGATGTTCGGTCAACTGTAAAAAGTTCGTTCCTTGCGGGATGGTGGAAAGAGAAATTTCAGCAAGACCAGGCTTTTCGTATAGCAGCAGGAAATAAGTATGCAATATGTCAAATAACTGTTCTTTCCATGTGCCACCCGCTGAATTTGGATAAACCATTTGGCCGAGACCATAATCTAATACGTAAGCACTTAGTTCTTGAAAATTGTTCACGTAGACATACAAGGATGCAGGTCCTGTATCTAATGCTTTAGCCACCTTACGCATACTCATGCCCTCTAACCCTTGCTCCTTAAGAAGGTCAAAGGCAGTTTTCACAATGAGTTCACGGCTTAAGGGCTCTTTAGACGGCTGAGACCGACGACTGATAATACGACGATTTGAATTGTTCATACTCTCTTTATAACATGTCAAAGTCAAATAGTAAATTGAGCATCAATCACCGTTTTCTTGAAAAGAATTCATCATATCTGCAAGCTTGACCGCAGCATTTTTTGAAAAACACAGTTTTAAACTTTTTTCTGATTCATGAGCTTTCTCCGATGAATATTCGTACATCATGTCTTCGTATTCTTCTATAGCCTTTTCGATATGATGAGGATTTCGGACAATCGCAAGTGCGAGTTCCATTGCATCAAACATCGCCATGTTTACGCCCTCCCCTGCGAATGGTGACATGACATGAGCTGCATCACCGATAAGCGTTACTCCTTTATGGCGGTTCCATTTAAAACCGACAGGAAGCGTATAAATCCGTCTTGGAATGATGGCATCTTCTGCATAACGAATATAATTTTTCAGCTGATCGTCCCAATCACTAAATAACTCTAATAATTGTTCTTTTGCTTCTTTCGCTTGATGAAAAGGAATACCACAAGCCTCAATCCAGTTACGTTCTACCATAAGGCTTGCATACACTTTTATTCGTCCATCCCCGTTTAACTGACCAATCAGTCCTTTATGGTCTGCTAAAGCAAACATCTTCCCGCGTTTATTAAATGCAGCTAAATCAGGGTGATTCACCTCTACGTTGAGGATATTCAGTTCCAGCATCGTGAGTCCGGCGTATTCAATATCAATATCTGTTAACAGAGGACGCACACGAGAAAAAGCACCATCTGCTCCAATTAAAAGATCAACTGTCTCGACAACTCCGTTTTCAAAATGAAGCTCCGTCATGCCGTTTTCTAGTGAAACGCAACTTTCTAGTTTATAACCATATTTGATGTTCTCAGCATCAATTTGATCTAACAGCAGTTCGCACAAAACACCACGATCAATTTCTGGGCGGGTCCCTTTTTGATCTTGTTCCGTTTCTTCATCTAAATAAATTTTTCCTGACTTATCAAGTAAGCGGAAATCTTCTCCTTCATAGCGTGCGTTCCTTTGAAATTCCTCATAAATTCCCGCTTCTTTTAAAGCTTTTTGGCCTGTTTCTTCGTGAATATCCAGTGAGCCCCCTCTTTCAAGACTTTTGTCATGCATCTCTCGTTCATAGATGGTCGTTTGTATACCGTAATTTTTCAGTATTAAGGCGAGCGTTAGCCCCCCAGGTCCTCCTCCAATGATAGCGATTTGCTTTTGATCCTTAGATAATGCCGTCATCGTATGCATCTCCTCTTCTTTATGAAAATCGTTTAAAGCCACATCTCATTTATATTATAACGAACACTGTTCGTTAAGAACAGTGTTCGTTTAAAGAGTTTATTTTACGAGTGCTTTAATGAAAAGAAAGCAATCGCCCGTCACCATATGATACACTCCAAATATGATTCTTTTCGATTGTTTTCATTCTGAGTGTAAGAGGTGTTTCTATGAATAAATTATTAGCAATGTTGATATTAGGATTAAGCTTTAGTGGTGCCGCTCTCATTCTTTCTGTCCCTTTGTTATTCAAGTCCAAACTAGAACAATCTGAGCTCGTGTTTGCTTCTGGATCAGCGGGCGCTTTTGCAGTATTTGCTGTCTCATGCTTAGTTCTTCGAAAACAATTCAATCGCTAAAAAACCTAAACATCATCCACCATTAGAATAGTGGAGATTTGTTTAGGTTTTGTGACTTACCTTGATATGAACTTAAAGAATGTGGTACAAGCTGATCCCAATACTGAGAGCGAATAATACAAGTGCCGGGATTGCTTTTTTAAAGGGATCTTTGGCCAATACGATCAGAGTAAGTGCAGCTGCCAGCATCGTGCCTCCTAACAATAAGCCTGATAATATTGCGATTGTTGGCATCCATATGCCGATCAGCATTCCAGCTGCGCCTATGAGCTCAAAGGCTCCGGTTAAAACATTAAAAAAAGCAGGTAAACCAAATCGTTTGAACTCTTCTGCCATTTTCCCTGATATAATTTTCGATCCTGTTACAAAAAAGAAAGCGGCCAATATCATTTGAAGAATAAGTATGAAAATCGTGATCACATCTTCCTAAGTAATTTGACTGAAACAATCCGTCCAAATGGACAAAATTTCAGCTGATACAATTTATATGTCATAGCATATATCGGACATAAATAGTTCGTTACAGATTAGACATTTCAAGATTCATAGTGTGAATGAAATAATTTGTTTAAAAGTAATTTTAATTGTTGAATCTCTTCATCGTTTAATTGCTTTGTCACCGTTTGATGTGCATCCATGACGACAGGAAGAATGGCCTTTTTGACCTCGTCCCCTTTTTCTGTTAAAAGCAGATGATGTGAGCGCCGGTCTTGTTCATTATAGATCTTTTTGACAAGCCCTTTTCGTTCCATAGACTGGATCATTCTGACGACAGTGGTTTGATTTTTATCAATTCCTTCTGCCAATTCTTTTTGAGTAGTTCCCTTTTCACTACTCAGAATACTTATAATACTCCATTGTTCAGGAGTGACCCCGTAAGGCTTTAACCTGTTCGTAAAATAATTGGTCATTTTGAGATCGGTACGATGAACGAGATAGCCTATTAAATCTTGTAAATCCATGTAAACACCCTCTATGAAATTTATATGCTATAGCATTTATATTAGTGAAGCCTTTGAAAATTGTCAAATCATCCATCTGCTTGTTTAAAATCAATCCCTGACAAGATATATGGCACTGCTGTTTTGATAAACTCCTCTGAGGATAAGTGCGAACTATTTTTTCTCCACTCAACAGAAGCTCCGTGAATTCCCCAACTTAAAAAAACAGCTGTGACTTTTAGAATTTGCTTTTCCACATTTGTATATTGATTGATTAACAATTGATAAAAAATAATTTCAAGCTGCTCCCTCACAATAGGAGCAAGTTCAGTTTCATATTCTACTTGGCAGCGGTTATGGAGAGATTGTTGGAAATTCGTTAGTGCTTTAAAAATATTGATAATCGAATCTTCATCTAGTTTACGATGATTGAAATTTATACTTTCTAAATTAATCGATAATACTTCTGATAGTGTTTTATCCAGCAAATCGTATTTATCCTCAAAATGATAATAAAACGTCGCGCGGTTGATCATGGCTTCTGCCGTGACATCTTTGATCGTAATATCCTTAAATTCCTTTTTCGATGAAAGTTTAATAAAAGACTCCATGATTAACTTACGCGTTCTTAGGACCCGAGGGTCTGTCTTTGGCTGTGGCATCTTATCCCCCCTCCTTTTTCAACACATCTATCAATCTGTTGGATAAACAACAAATTGAAGAAATTATTGGTGTTGGTCTCACTCATTGTGTCTTAAGATTTAATTGTAAAGTAAATCATTGCTTGATTCAAACAAACTGATAGGCAATAGCGTTCCTACAAAATTTGAGGAGGAAAATGAAATTGAAAAACAATGAGATGTTTTGTGATATAGAAACAGGTGTATGTGGTGTAGGTGAAGAAGAGGATATTCAGGTCATTGATTTTCAGCAACCTAAAAAAACAATAACGCTCTATTATGTAACAGATCCGATTTGTTCGCATTGCTGGGCAATTGAACCTGTGCTGCGTCGATTTAAAGAGCAATATGGACATTATTTTCATTTCCAGACTGTGTTGGGTGGACTGTTAGAGAAATGGCATGGCGGTCCAATTGATCCTGCAAACGGAATTTACAAACCTGCTGATGTGGCTGGTCACTGGAGAGAGGTTGGAGAACATTCCCGCATGCCAATTGATGGGTCCTTAATGATTGACAATCCTGTTCAATCTTCCTATCCGCCCTCTCGCGTGTTCAAAGTGATTCAAAAACATCATGATGATGCACTAGCCTATACTTTTTTACGCCGTGCAAGAGAAGCGCTATTTGCATTCAATCAAAATATATCGGATATCACGGTGTTAATTGACATCGTCAACGACCTTGGACTTAACGGAGATGTGATTGTCCATGAAGCGGAGCTGCCAAGCGGACAGGAATTATTAAATCAAGATTTTACTCTAGTTCGAGACCTTGGTGCTAGAGGTTTCCCAACGATCATCTTCGTCAACGAAGAAAATAAAGGAGTCAAAATCACGGGTGGCCGCTCATTTGAAGTCTATGTTGAAGGATTAAAGCAAGCTTTAAACACTGAAGAACTTGAACCGAAAAAACGCCCAGCTGTTTCTACCCTGCTCGAAAAAGAAAAACTTCTATTTTCTAAAGAAATTGAAGTGATGTACGATGTTGACCAATCAGATGTACGGTCTTTTATGAAGAAAGAACTTCCGCAGCAGCAGTATCAAATGAAAGAAGTGCTGGGGGAACTGTATTTTACAACTTCAACATAAGGAGAATGACGATGGCACATTTATTACAGGTGGATTTTAAGATGAAAGGCCCTTTCGGTGATGAAATGGCAAAAGAGTTTGCTGATTTAGCGAAAAGTATAAATGAGGAAGACGGATTCATATGGAAAATATGGACGGAGAATCCGGAGAAGAATGAGACTGGCGGAATCTACTTATTCGAAACAAAAGAAGCAGCTGAAAACTATCTTGAGATGCATTCTAAAAGAATCACTAGTTTTGGAATAACAGACATCAACGCTAAAATCTTTAACATGAATGCTCCTCTTACTCATATCACAAAAGGTCCATTAAAAACTCATCAAGGTTGACACATGAAAAAAAGAGCGGCTGATGGCTGCTCTTTTTTCGTGTGATTTCATCCATTCATCCACTTTACATTTTCTTTTTTCTCTTCATTGACGACGAGTTGGAAGATATCAGGTCTTGAATAATGCCCGACTACATCGAAGTCGAATTGACTAGAAGAAATATCACGCAAATCAAGATCTGCCAGCAGTATCTCTTCCTGACCATAGACAGGTTCTTTTATATATTCGCCTAAAGGACCGACTATTGCACTCCCCCCTCGGCACATCTCATCAGGAGAAGATGCTAATTCATCATAGCAGGCTAAATCTTTAGGATACATCTCTTTATTCACATATTGATTACAAGATAGAACGAAGCACCGGCCTTCTGCGGCAATATGGCGAATTGTAGATTGCCATAGTTCCCTGGAATCTGCCGTAGGGGCTATATAGATTTGGACGCCTTTTGCATACATCGCTGCTCTAGCTAATGGCATATAGTTTTCCCAGCAAAATAAAGCGCCTATTTTACCATACGGTGTATCGAAAACCGGCAGTGTGCTGCCATCCCCCTCTCCCCATATGAGTCGTTCGGAACCTGTCGGCTTTAGTTTACGGTGCTTTCCAAGTAAGGTTCCATCTGGTCCGAAAAACAATACGGAACAATATAAAGTCCCGCGACTTGATTCATCATCTCTTTCAATGACACCGATGACGAGGTAGACACCAGCTTTGCGGGCTGCTTCTCCTAATCTGTCTGTTGTTCTACTTGGAACTGGAACTGAATTTTCTAAGTAACGAAGCCAGTCCTTTCTTCCTTCTGGAGAACGGCTTCCTACTGTGGCGCCAAAAGCTAGTCCTCTAGGATAGGCAGGTATAAAAGCTTCAGGAAATACAACAATATTGGCTCCTTTTTCTCCGGCCTCAAGTGTTAACGAAATGGCTTTTTCAGTACATGCTTCTCTATCCATAATGACAGAAGCAGCTTGCACAACAGCAACTCTACATGTTGACATCTTACCCCCTCCTTATTCTCAGTGTAAAAATAAACGTTTATAATGTACAATATATCATCATCATAATGAGTATGCCTTATTGGAATAATGGAGGGTAAAATGAACATACGGGACTTTGAAATATTTAAAACGATTGCGGATTGTGGAAGTTTTTCAAGAGCAAGTGAAAAGCTTTTTATCGCCCAGCCTTCCCTCTCTAAAACCATTCAAAAATTAGAGAAAAAACTGGGTGTCATCCTTTTCGATCGGTCAAATCGAATTTTCAGGTTAACGGATGAAGGAGAGCTTGTATATGAAAAAGCGATTGCGGTACTGCAGCAAATGAATGAATTGCAAATGGAGCTGGGTGATACCGAAACGCATATTCGCGGCCATTTAAAGATCGGTCTGCCGCAAATAATTGGTACCTTTTTCTTTTCGAAAGTGGCAAAAGCTTTTACTCAAAAGCATCCAGATGTGACGCTCGAAATGATTGAGGAGGGCGGCTTACATGTAGAAAAACTCGTTGAGAAAGGCGAAGTAGATGCGGCCTTTATTGTCATACCTGCCCAAAGTCATGAATTAGAAGAACAACTCATTTTTGAAGCGCCGTTTGTGGCTTGTTTACCAAAAAATCACGCTTTAAAAGATGAACAACAGCTCTCACTCGAACAGCTTAAAGAGGATAAATGGATATTGTTTGATTCTTCATTTGCGTTAAGTCAAGTGATTTTAGAAAGCTGCCGTAAGGAACATTTTGTTCCCGATGTCGCTTACAGCACAACACAATGGGATTTGCTTTTGACATTAGTTCGTGATGAATTAGGAGTTGCGATCATTCCAAGTCCTTTAACGGACATGTATAAAGAGGACATTTGTGTAAAACCAATTAGTAGTCAATATATTCCATGGAAAATTGGCATTGTCGTGAAGAAAGGTCGATATAAAACACGTGCTTTGAAGGCTTTTTTAAAAATCGTCACGAATATATACCATGTAGAAACAAAAAAAGCCTAATTCTCAAGGCTTTTTTCATTTTAGATCACTTTCTGCTCGTTTTCTTAATCAAGTTCACACCATCGTATGATAGACTTTCCACATGTACAGGCTTTTGCAGAATGTAATGATCAAAAAATGTCCTTGTATAGTTTGTGATAAGATTCCGCATCTCCATCGCATCCCGCTTTCCTCTCAGTTCTTCGTTTACACCGGTAAACACGATGTCGCAATAATCTAAATGCGCAGCATGCTCAACAGAGAAATAATAGGTTTCCATGCTATTGTTTGCGCCAATGATTGCATTCATATGATAGTTAGGCTCAGAAAAAAGCAGCATAAAGGGTTTTTTCAGGTCGCTGTCAAGAAGACCAAATGCACCGCTATCGAGGCCGATCCCGCAGGCAAATCGGTCGTCATCCCTGCAAACAATCGCTGTCGTAGGCCCTCCGTAAGAATGTCCAATTATGCCCATGCCGGCGTCAAGCTGCAATCTGCCATTGAAGATGGAATTGAGTTCTCCGGTGTCTAGTTTGTAAAGATAATCAGCTGCATACCTTACATCCTCTGCCTGTAATTTGCTATATTTCGTTAACGGATGAAGTATTGGCAGTGTAAGGACGTTACGGCATGTCTCAATGGCAGTTTCATCGTCAGGCCGCATCGTCATCTGACCAGCCAGCGCCATCATCTCTGGATCTTCAGAAAACGCTATAAGGACATCTGAAAAATCCTTTGATACATTAAACAACCGCCCATCTTTACGCTTATACATCGTGCTGTTTTGATGACCGATACTGACGACAACATACCCCATGCTTGCAAGGTCTGTACAGATCACAGTTCCCCATTCTAGAGAGCCGCCCCCGCCGCAAACATAAAATAACACTGGATAGCGTTCTTCCTTCCCGGAAAGAGCGAGGTCGTCGTAACAATGCGTTTGGATATCGATAGAGAAAAAATCCTTTTCCTTCATATACTCAGTGACAAGCGGCTGGTCATGCAGCATTTCGTATACTTCAGGAAACATGTACGTTGATGGGGTCTTCCCTTCATTGCTATCAGACGGATAGTATACAAATGCGGTCAGTTCTCTTTTTGAGTGATCAGATGCCGTGTACTCAAAATCCATCTGTGTGCGTCCGGCAGTATAACCGCCGATTGGTTCTGGGAATGCGTCATATCTTTTCATTCTTTTGTCCCCCTTATGATTTAAAGTGAGTGTGAAAGACACATTGCAAGATAAGCGCTTTCAAAACGATGACCACTCTCTTTATGTTTCGAGCTTTATGATATAATAACTTGTCAATGTAAGCCGTTTAGTGAAACAGAAATGAACTTGCTGGAAGGTATTCATCCTTGTAAAAGATTCTGAAGAAATGATAGGTGATAACAATGAGAAGGCTTGAGTCTGGTATGTCAGTAGACAATGAAATATTTTCTGATATTGTCAGGTATGAACACGAAACGATAAGCGGATTGACAATTAGCAACTCGAATGTTCATTCACCTATATTTTGGAGCTGTCAGCTGCGTCATCTTGAATTTGATACGTGTGATCTAACGAATGCGAGATTTTTTGCAGGTAGTACGATTGAGCATTGTACTTTTATTCGTTCTGATTTGCGCTCTGTTGGGATTGCTGAAGGCGAGGCTGTTTTTACGAATTGCGAATTTTCCTCCTGTGATATGAGAGGAATGACATTGGAGAATGCTGTGTTTATCAACTGTACATTTTATCAATGTAGGTTTAATGACCGCATTTTACAAGCAGGGAATATTGTTCATTGCACTTTTACCGGTAAGCTAGTGGATATAACGTTTGAGGGAAATGGTAAACAAAAGCTGATCGCCAACTTTGAAAACTGCATTCTTGACGGTGTTCGCTTTACAGGCTGTGACCTGTCGCAATGTATTCCGCCAGCTTCCAAAACCATCTATATGTTGAAAAGGTCTCCGCGCGTGTCAAACAGGCATTGCTGAAGATAAATCATGACCCTCATCTATCTGACGAGGATCGGAAAGTACTGGTACGCAGCCTGCACAAGCTTGAGCATATGGAACAATATATTTTTAACACAGCACATATGGAGAAAATACATGGGGCTGATTTTGTGGAGCGATTTTTCAGTTATCTGGAATGTAACAAAGAGAACGCTTGATACGTACCTCTTCCTGCTAAGTCTAGGTCGTACATCAACTTCGAGTATATTTGAGTGGAATCAGTTCCCCGATTTTCACTTTGACTAGCTCGCCATGTATTTCTATATGGAAAAAGCTGATTTTTGTTAATATCAGCTTTTTCGTTATGCTCTTTTATAGCGGCCATACATATAGCGAATGATTTTTGTGATGACAGAGGTACACATGCATAAAAAGGTCATCAACACGACCCAATACATATTTGACATGTCAAACCCAGTATAGGCAAATATGAAAATAGTGGAGACGGCAAATGTGATGATAAGAACGATATAAACTCGCTTAAAGATGCAGTAGCCAACAATCCCCCAAATCAAAGATAACAAAGGCAATGTAAATAAGATCAGCGCCATAGGATGAAGAAAGAAAACACTCATCATGTCACTCTCCTTTATGAACCGGTGAAGAACCGAATATGTATCATATTAATAGGAAATTCGTGCGTTGTAAACAAAAATTGGAATTTAAGGAATTTTTAATCTGAGGTGAATTGACAATCTAAATGTATTTCATGTTGAATGGAAAAAGACTGCTTTCAGTAAGCAGCCTATTTTTTCGAATATTTAAGTCAGAGCATTTTGATGTGTGAAAAAGACCTGACTATTTATCACCTGAATGATTTTTTCCTGAGCATCTTGTGCCTCAGGGGTTGGCATGACGACAAACACATGCAGCATTTCTGGATAAACAAAGGTTTTCATGTCAATTCCTTGTTCTGTTAGCTTTTCATCAAGCTTTAGTGCATCTGGATATAAAATATCATGTGTTCCAATAAAATGAGTGATCTTCCCAAGACCATGAAAGTCCCCATGAATTGGACTGATTAATGGGTCAGTTATCTTTTTATCTGCTGCCCACATTTTTGTAATGACATCTATTCCTTCAGGCGCTAAAATGGGATCTTTAAGGGCATATTCAGATATAAGAGGATTGCTTAAACTCATATCAACACATGCAGATAATAAAATAATATCCTTCGGCTGCGGCAGACTTTCCATCTTTAAGAGATGCGCCAGGCCAAGTGAGATATTTCCGCCCGCTGAATCTCCCATAATTGTTAATTGATCGGTACTCTCAACCGTTTTTAGTATTTCTTTATATAGATTTAAGATTTTCGGATAGGTATCTTGGTAGCTATAATGAGGTAATTTAGGATATATAGGAGCGACCACTTTGGCATTAAGGGATTGAGCCATTTTATCCATGTACCACCAATGGAAATTAAGAGGCTGGTTTACCCAAGCACCACCATGTATATAGAGAATCACCTTTTGCTTTTGCGACATTTGGTCATTCAATGTGAAAACCTGCATTCCTTCGAAAATTTGCTCCTTTATTTCACTCACTAATTTCACATCATCTCCGATTGCATAAGGCTTAATATTTTCTATTTGAGATAGAAAGTTTTTGGTTTTTTCGACACTAGCAAAACTCTCTTTATTACTTTGGGACGTGATTAATGTTTCAAATTGAATACTTTCTTCAGAACGTTCTCCGTTATAAATTTCGACACTCATTTTATTTCTCTCCTTTAAGCAGATATGTTTATTCGTCATCCTGATTCATCACACGAAATGATTTGAGATACACTTGTACTTCTTTCTCGGGAGTCTTTAATAAGTTAGATAAAAGGTCTTGAATGAGGCGCAGGCTTTTAATTTTCTTTTCAATTTCTTCATGTTTATGTTTTACGATTCTTTTTAAAGTATCAAGTTCTATATCTTGACTCAGCATTTCCAATATTTCTTTTATTTCCTTTAGTGAATAACCCAATGATTTGGCATCTTTGATCAATTGAATTTTCACAATATAATCTTCTGTGTATAGTCTATAACCGTTCGAACGGCGTCTCGGGACAGGTAAAATGTTGTGTTCTTCATAGTAACGAATTGCGGCAGGGCTTATTCCAGTTTGTTTGGCAAGTTCACCTCTAGTCATCAACTCCATTGTTACTCCTTTTTTGTGATTTTGTCTTACTATAATTACATTATAAAGGTTGAACTATACTTCAAGGTCAAGAGATGTTTTCGTGAAAAATAAAACACCATCGCATGCAGCCGGTTAAGGCGCCCTGAGATGGTGTTTTTCATCATTCAATCTGCTTTTATAGGTCTTCTCCATTTGATGCAATTACATTTTTGTACCAGAAAAATGAATCTTTACGGTAACGATTCAGTGTCCCATTTCCTAGGTCGTCTTGATCCACATAGATCAAACCATAGCGTTTAGTCATTTGAGATGTTCCGCAGCTGATTAAGTCAATACAGCCCCAAGGTGTGTATCCCATTAAGTCAACACCTTCTTTTACTGCTTCTTTCATCTGTTCAATATGTTTTTTCAAATAATCAATTCGATAATCATCGTGGATTTTTCCATCTTGTGTCAATGTATCTCTTGCGCCAAGTCCATTTTCACAAACAAATAAAGGCTTTTGGTATCTGTCATACAGTTTAATTAATGAAATGCGCAGACCCATTGGATCGATCGGCCAATCCCATTGTGATAATTCCAAGTGCTCATTTTTAATCGGACTGTCAAACGTGCCCGCTAGCTCAGCGGCATCTTCACGCGCTTCTGCTACGTGTGACATATAGTAGCTGATCGCAACAAAATCAACAGTGCCCTCTTTCAAAATTTGTTCATCCTGCTCTTTAATATCCAGCTTGATTTGATTATCAGCAAAGTATTTTACCATGTATGTTGGATATTCGCCTCTAGCTTGAACATCAGGATAGAACATATTCAATTGATTCGATTTGACTGCCTGCAGCTGATCCTCTGGTTTTGTTGTTTTTGCATAGGCTTCAATTTGGTTAATCATACAGCCAATTTGGACATTTGGAATGATTTCCTTCGCTGCCTTCACTGTTAATGCACTTGCCACAAATTGATGGTGAGATGCTTGGTAAGCAGCCTGTAATTTATGGTCTACTAAATCCTCTAAAATGCCAGCACCTGTATAAAGACTATTGAGGTTCATATTCATTTCATTAAATGTAATCCAATATTTCACTTTGTTTTTATATCTTTCTAAAATCGCACGCGCGTATTTTTCGAACAATGGGACAAGCTCTCTACTCATCCATCCATTATATTTCTCTGTTAAAGTAATCGGCATTTCATAATGAGACATCGTTACAAGCGGCTCAATTCCATATTTCGCACATTCATCAAATACTTTATCGTAAAAAGCCAATCCTTCTTCGTTCGGCTTGTCCTCTAAACCTGTTGGAAAGATTCTTGCCCATGAAATAGATAAGCGAAAGACTTTGAAGCCCATTTCTGCAAACAGTGCGATATCTTCTTCATAACGATGATAAAAATCAATTCCGCGTCTTTTTGGGAAATCAAATGCATCAGGATTTTCCTTGTATTTGTTTAGTTCAGCTGAACTCACATCGAATGTAAAGTTGTTTACTTTTCCTTGTGCATAGGGATCTTTATATGCCGCGTAGTCTGAAGTTGACAGCCCTTTCCCGCCTTCTAAATATGCGCCCTCTATTTGATTGGCAGCTGTTGCGCCACCCCATAGAAAATTATCTGAAAAACCTTTTTTTAATTCTTTCATTTCAATCATCCCTTCTATTTATGATTAATGAATGAGCATTAAGAGTTTATTTTCTCCTGCGTTGACATAAGAGTCACCTGTATGGATGACATCTAGGTACTTCGAGGAATTAGTGACGATAATAGGTGTCACAACATTTAATTCTTTTGATTGAATTCCTTCTATATCAAATGATAATAAATGATCCCCAATGTTGATTTCATTTCCTTCTTCCACCAATACCTCAAAGAATTGACCATTTAGGCTGACGGTATCAATCCCTACATGTATTAATAATTCAATCCCATCATCTGAAACCAAACCTATTGCATGTTTAGTAGGTGTAACGGTCACTACTTTTCCGGAAAACGGTGCTTGTACCACCCCCTTATCAGGCATAATCGCTACTCCCTTGCCCATCATTTCGCTGGAGAAGACGGCATCATTGACTTCAGATAAAGGAACGACCTGACCAGTTATAGGTGCTTGTACTTCATAAGGATTTACTTGTCTGGCAGCTTGTTGATTGACTGCATGCTCTGGATCTTTAGATGACTTTCCTTGTTTTAGCGGCTGACCTTCCACTTTTGTGGCAGGTTCTTTGAAACCAAGGAACATAGTGACAAGCAGTGAGACCAAAAAGCTCAGCGCTATTCCAATTAAAGCGAGCTGGAAATTGTTTGTGCCTTTCATAATGTAGGTTGGCAGAGATGTAATACCTGGAATTGAAAATGCTGTCGTTTTGACTGAAAATAAACCATAAAAACATCCGCCAACTGCGCCGCCAATTAATGAAGCATAGAAAGGCTTTTTCAATCTCAGTGTGACTCCATAAATGGCTGGTTCTGTGATACCAAAGAAACTCGGAAGCAATGTTGATAATGCCAAAGACCTTGTTTCTACTCGTTTTGTGCGAATGATGACTCCTAAAACGGCGCCTGCTTGTGCCATATTGGCAATAAAGTTCATCGGAAGCAGCATGACATCGTATCCAACTTTTTCAAAGCTGGCAAACGTGCTTGGGAAGAATGCGTAATGCATCCCAGTTAGCACAATTAAAGGCATGAGGCCTCCCATTAATAAGCCTGCAATGGGTCCAGCAAAATGGAATAAAGAAGTGAAAAAGATCTCTAAATACTGACCGAAAACGTTTCCAATAGGAGCTATGAAAGCTAGTGTAAGAGGCGCTGTGATCATTAAGCTCAGTACCGGTGTAAATACGATGCTTAAGGATTTTGGAATGACTTTCGTTATCCACTTATCGATAAAGCTAAGCAGCAGTACTCCTAAAATAATCGGTAAAACGGAAGAAGTATAATTATTTAATGGAATACTCAATCCTAAAAAACTAAGTGGATCTGCCCCTTTTGCTGCCCCTTCCACCATCGTGGGATATAATAAAATCCCAGCGAGTGCCATCGCGAGAGATTCTCGTGTTTTAAATTTCTTCGCTGCAGAATAAGCAATGAGGAAAGGTAAAAAGTAAAAGACAGCATTTGAAAAGATTTGTAGTACAGCATAGGTAGAGGTTTTTTCTGTCAGCCAGCCTAAACTAACGAACAAAGCCATGATCCCTTTAATCAATCCACTACCAACAATCGCCGGCAAAATCGGTGTGAAAATTCCGCTAATGACATCGAATACGACTTCGATTGGATTCATCTTTGACGTATTTTTAGCAGGAGAAGAATCATTGCTGCTGTCACCAATCAGATGGTCTATTTCCTCATAGACTTCTGCAACTTTTGCTCCAATAATGACTTGGAATTGTCCGCTTTGGAATTGCGCTCCGAGCACTCCATCTACTGTTTTCAGTTCATCTACTTTTACCTGTTTTTCATCGTTGATATTAAATCTCAGCCTCGTAATACAATGCCAGCTTTGAGATATATTGCCGGTTCCGCCGATTAATTTGATAATTTCTTGCGCCAATTCTTTGTTGTTCATGTCTTCACCCCTTCATTTTCACAAAAAAAACCTAAACAAAATCCACCATTAGAAAGACCATTCTTCTAAATGGAGATTTGTTTAGGTTAATGCTTTTTCATAACACGCCTAAAAGAAATCATGTATTCTGTTGATGTTTCTTTGTGATTCTTTCAATATGAATGACTAGAAAAACAAGTTCGTCTTCTGTGACATTCCAATTAAATTCACGCTTTAACATTTCTTTAATAATCAAACCGCATGCATAGCTCTTCATATAACGATCCTGAATTAATTCTTTTAATGAATCATCCATCTGCTGAGGCGGTTGATTTGTTTCTTGTCTGACAATAAAATATCTCAAATGAGTGATAAACCTCGAATAATCTATCGATGATTTATCTAATACCATCTCGAAAATGTTTTGAATAATCTTAACGATTTCCTTCGTGAGATGGGTCATTTTGATCGTATCTCCCATAGACTGACCATCTATTTGAGCGTTTACAAAATGAAGGGCAATGAGTGAAGCTTCTGTATCTTCAAAGGTAATCCCCATCATTTTTTGAATAATTTTAAGTGCTTTTTTCCCAATTTGATATTCTTGAAAATATAGATGTGGAATTTCCCATACGATAGGGTTTTCATATTCCATTTTTTCTTGATGCCTTTGAATAGAAAAGGTAAGATGATCAGATAGCGAAAACAGCATGCTGGAACCTAATTTTTTATTCAACATCTCTTCGCCCATATGAATGATTTTTTCAGTTAATAAAAGGATATCAGTTGGGATAGCGGCAAGTTGAGATTCTAATGGAGACGTCTGATCAGAATAAAATGTCTTACTGACAGCGCTCTCATCAAGAGTATCACCTTTTTTCTTCTTAAAGCCTATTCCTGTACCAAAAACAACTACTTCATTTTGCGTGTCTGTTAGAGCTAATACGATATTATTGTTTAAAACTTTAACGACGGTGAACATCTTCATCCCACCTTACCTAAAACTGCTAAAAAAAGCATAAAAAAACACCAAAATCTCAGCAAACAACGTACAAATGTACAACATGTTTACCTGACTTGGTGGTGCCTGATGATATCAGTAACACTCCTGCATCGGTTACGACTTTATTGTAAACACAGGATAAACTAAAGTCAACTATTTTTTTCGGTAAGATAGATTTAAATACCTATATTATAGTATGTCGTTTATAAATTATTTTAAAAGGTAAATAAGTTTAAGGTTGCTGTAAGGTTCGGATTAATACAGGTTAAGGTTCAGGTAGTACAATGGGTTTGTAGTGAATAAATCATAGAGGTGAAACGTTTTGAGAGAAAATAAAATCTTGTCTTCATTATGTTACTTTAGTATCTTTTTTGCACCATTTTTGTTCCCAATTATCGTCTATTTCTTAGGTCAGGACGACGTGAAATATCATGCGAAAAAATCATTATGGACGCATATTATTCCTTATTTGATTTTTGGTATTGGCATCCTTGGTTCAGGTTTACTTGGTATGAAAGATATCAGCCATGCGGGGCCTTTCTTAATTGCGACATATGCAGTAACATTCCTTGTTGCTATCTACTTCTTCATTTGGAACATTGTAAAAGGCATCAAAGTGTTTTCAGAATAAATAATAGATGAAAAAACGGTTCTGTTGTTGATCAGAACCGTTTTTTTTTGTATGTTTTCATGCTGGTAGTTGGATGTCAATTGTTGTTCCTTTTCCTACACTGCTACGGATCGTGATATCCCCGCCGTGCTTGACGATAATATCCTTTGCAATAGCCATCCCAAGACCAGAGCCTGCATGCGAAACTCCTGTATTCGTCCCTCTGTAATAGCGGTCAAACACTTTTTCCAGCTCTGTCTCTTCTATTCCTCTGCCGTTGTCTTGAATCGTAATATGGGTTCTTTCTTTTTGTTCAAGCTGTACAATAATCGTCACATCAGGATCATTGTGAACGAGGGCATTTAAAATCAGATTGGTGACCGCTCTTCGAATGAGGATTTTATCAATATTCAGCATGAGCTTGTCTTCATTCGTTTGAAGCTCAATCGTCTGATCGGCATATCTTGAATCGTTTAAAATATCAATTAACGTTTCCCGCAACAGTGACACAATGTTGACCAGCTCTTTATTTAGCATGACGCCGTTATTTTTCAGCCTTGTTGTTAAATTCAGATCCTCCATGACATCTTTGATATACAATGATTTATTCTCAATGATGCCCGCGTAATGTCTGATGTCCTGGTTTGAAAGAGGATACTTTGGATCTTTGAGGATTTCTGCATAGCCTTGAATAGAAGCTAGCGGCGTTTTAATATCATGAGAAATATGGCTGATCCATTCTTCTCGCATTTGCTCTAGTTTGTCCTTTTCTTTTTTGCTTGAAGCGAGCTGCTCTGATAAGTGATTGACATTATAGAAGACATCTTTATAAATTCCTTTAGCAGGCAGATTTGTCGTGTAATCGCCGTTTGCCAGCCGCTGGATGCTATGAATGGCACGGGCAAGCGGTTTTGTGAGCTGCCGGCTGAATAAGTAACCAATGAGTAACGCTATGATGGCATCAATTGATAATAAAATCATCGTCCCGATATTGAATCTTGTTACTAAGTCCTTCGTGTCAAACGAGAATAGGTACTTTCCGATGGAAGGGTCTTTAAATCCGATAAAGTAGCTGTATTCTTTGCCCTTTACTTTTTTTCCGCCAGCATAAATGGTCGATAATAATTGCTTATCTTTATATTTATGTAAGTTCACGATTTCTATCGGTGTATATTTGTTCTTTAATCCTTTAGGTGCCTGCGCATGATACACGTCTTGGCCATTTTCGTCTAAAATTTGAATCCATGCATTCTGTTGTTTTAAGGCTTTCTGCCCTTCTTTGTTTACGGTAATTCCTTGATCAGAAAAAGAGACGTATTGTTCAAATGATCTTGTGAAGGTTTCGGGCGTATTTTCCTCGTTATGCTGGCTGTTTGCCTGAAGTACGAGCCAAATCATAAATCCGAATAAGTTGATAAAGACCGTGATAATGGTCACGATAATGACAGAGACCATATACCTGCCTGTTAATCGCCATTTCATCTTTACGCATCCTTTACAACAAATTTATAACCAAGCCCTTTGACAGTGACGAGAAACTCTGGTGTTGACGGGGAATCCTCTATTTTTTCCCGTAGTCTTCGGATATGAACCATTACCGTATTGTCAGAACCGAAGAAGTCTTCTCCCCAAACGGTTTGATAAAGCGTTTCTTTACTGATAACGCGGTTCGGATGCTGCAAGAAGTAGGTCATCAGCAGAAGCTCTTTTGGCGTGAGCTCAATGACCGCTCCATTTTTAGTCAGTTCTGCTTGCTGCTCGTTTAACTCAAACGGCCCTTTTTTGATTACGGGATCTGCTTGAGTTGACTGCAAGTATGAGATCCTTCTCAGCTGCGCTTTCACCCGGTAGGCGACTTCCTTTGGACTGAATGGTTTTGTAATGTAGTCATCTCCGCCGATGGCAAGTCCTACAATTTTGTCGGATTCTTCTCCCTTTGCTGATAAAAAGATAATCGGAACATGGGAGGTCTCTCTGATTTGTCTGCAAATATCATAGCCTTCACCGTCTGGCAGCATAATATCAAGTATGACAAGATCGGGTTGTTCTTGATGAAATTTTGCAAGCCCATCACGGGCAGTTGAAGCAGTTATGACGCGATCAATGCCTTCCCTTGTTAATACAGTGTTAATTAATTCCAAGATTTCTTTTTCGTCATCGATCATTAATACTTTGCTTTGAAGCTTTGGCATACATTGATCACTCTCCTGAAGTCATTGCCATTATTATACCCAATGTAAGTACATAGTGAAAAAATCAACTTCCTATTTGCATAAAAAAAGCCAATTTTCTTTTGAAATGAGAAAATTGGCTTTTGGTGATTCAATTCATTTTAGCGTTTGACCACAAATGTTGTCACACTTTGAGCCGGGAGATGAGCCCAAAATTGATTACCTGATATATTTAAGTCTGTACCAGGCTGAAGGTTGCTGTTGCTGCTTGTGATCCATCTTGACGCTTGTGAAGCAGTTCCGTTTTGCATCACAAAGTGCTGATTGACTCCTGTATTGTTTTTGTTAATCGCGACAATGACGACCTGATTGTTTCCTTTATAGGCTGATACGAATACATTCGGTTCAGGACTTTTCGTTGCATCAATTCTGATGTATCCTGGGCGTACAAACTTGGAGAAATGCGCCATGTTGTAACCACGTTTGCTGATTAGACCATCTTCTTTCATAGGGCCGTAGGATCTGCGGATGTACCACCAAACATATGCCTGAAAGTCCCCTTCTACCATCGAATGGTGAATATGCTCTGAAACTCCTAATGCTTCAGGCCAGCGGTCCGCTGAATTGTTATCGCTATTCGGGTAGTAGACCTCTGTCATCCAAAGCTCCTTTCCCCCTCCCTTTTGTTTGAAAAGAGGATACGGAAGCTGACTGATTTGGGTTCCGTACAAATGGGCTCCGAGAATGTCCATGTTTCCAAGCGCCTGCGGATCGTTTAGGATAGGATCTGATATATTTTTAAGGTATTGAAAGGATTCTGGTGCGATCACGCGGGCATTAATGGAGCCAGCATTTTCTCTCATGAAACGCAGGATTTCCTGAGGAGTCCACCATGTCCATTCGTGTGCATAATCGGGCTCATTTTGTACAGAAATAGCATAGAGATTGACGCCATTATTTTTCATATACGTCACAAAATCGTTCAGATGCTGAGCATATGCGGCGTATTGATTGTATCTCAGCCGCTTTGCAGATGTACCATTCCGGTTGAAGGTCTCTACCATATTGCTTGGAGGATTCCAAGGTGAAGCGATCACCAAAGCTCCATGCTCTATTGCTCTTTTGGCAGTGGCGACCTCTCTGTGCCAATTATTTCTGTTCTCATCTACAAAAATTCTTAGAATGGAAAATCCTAATTGATTCTGCCCATTGCCAAAGGCGGTTTCCCTTTGAGGTGCGGTCAAATCACCAATCCAAGCCGGATGATTCATTCCACCAAAGCCGCGAATCACTTGTCTTTCCGCATTGATATTAATATTGACATCTGCTGCTGAAACCTCAGTTACGCCAGGTCCGATGAACATGACAGACAGCATGGTGAAGCAGATCAATAAAGTGCAGATTGGTTTTTTGATCATTGACATCAAATTCTTCCACTCTCCTATCATCTTGTCTTTCTTAGTTACCTTTGAGTAAACTGCCAGGAATCAAATTGAAATAGGTTTGCACCTGTTCCAATAAAAACAAAAAATACGTTGTGCACGCCTGCTGCTCCATTTACTGCCGTTTCTACTTCTCGCCAGTTATTTGTTCCCCCTGTGGAAGGGACATTCAGTGTTCCGACGAGTCTGCCGTCAGGACTTCCGAGGCGTACTTCTATTTTCCCACCTGCATTTGACGCTACATTGGCTTTAAATGTTCTCGCACCGTTTGATCCGAAATCGACGTTACTGGCAGCCACCCAATCTCCGTTTTGAATGTTTGTGACATGCTGGTTATTGACCGGTCCGCCTGGAGCTGAAGATGCCTCTGTCAAAATGCGTCCATTCCATGCGAATGTTTCAGCTTCTACACGCTGATAAGGATTCAGGTTGGAAAGCTGTTTAACCCCTTCAAAATTGGCTGCGACTTCTCGAAGGGAGCCGTCAGCATTATGCACAAGTTTATTAATATGCGGAGATCTGTAGCCTTTTCCTGATCCGTATAAAGCAGAGCTGACCGTTTGGGTATGATACACGACATACCACTCGTTTTTAAAATTGAACACAGCATGATGGTTATTACCGCCTCCCCCGAAAAATGCACCCGGATTTTTCAGGAAGTGCCCTCTATACGTAAAGGGACCCATCGGACTTGAGCTCGTCATATAACCGATCTCACCAGGTGGTTTATCTGCTGGGTGGGAGCCGCCAAAGTTGATGCAATAGGAATAGTAATAGGTTCCGTTATACTTATGCATCCCCGAATCTTCAAACATAAAAGGAGCATCAATGGTTGATGCGCTGCCTACCACACTTGTCATATCAGGTCCTAGTTTTAGAACTCTTGCTGTTTTAGGATTCGCCCATTGTCCCTGCGTTGGATTAGAACCGCCTGGAACACCTCCGCCGGCATATAGATAACCAGTGCCGTCATCATCTACAAAAACGGCAGGATCAAAAAGCCATACAACTCCAGCCATCCCTGGTGTATTTGGCGTGACGAGTGCTTTTCCGATAGGATCTGTCCATGGACCGATGGGGGAGTCTGCTGTCAGAACGCCAATCCCTCCGCCGCTGTTCGCGAAATAAAGGAAAAATTTATCCTTCCCATTGATTTTTTTCACCGCTGCTGATGGAGCCCAGGAAGCACCTGCCCATTTGGCAATTCCTTTGCCGCCATTTGCTCCATTTGCCCCAGCTACTGGAATCGCGCCATGATCTGTCCAGTTCACCATATCTGCTGAAGAGATGACAAAGACCCTATTCAAATTGGCAAAAGAATTATCCTTAATCGTTCCATTGCTGTGATATTCATAGTCATCACTCGACATATAAATGTACACTCTTCCGTTATAGGTGAGCGCAAATGGATCAGCGCCCAAGTGGTGGTCTATGAGCGGGTTGGCATTTCCTACACGTTTTGCAATTGTTGTGCTTGCTGCACTCGCATCATATACCGGAAAAAAGCTCAGTACCAAAGCAAGAATCAATAAACCAACGCCGCACTTCATCCTCGTCCTCATCGTTTCATTTCCTCCTGTTTTCATCTTCCTAATATTGGGGTTTAGGCCCAATTTCAAAATATGTTGATAGGTACTGATGAAGAATGAATATAAAGAATGATTTCTAGTGTAAATCCTTGCTGGAATAACGTTGAAAACCCTTACTTTTTGACTAGAAGACAACAAAAAAATGCAGTCTCCCATGCTGGGGCTGCATTTTTTCTTCTTATGATTCATTGCATATAGCTTACATATAACGAGCGGTGACCATTTTCTTTCTTGTGTAAAACTCCACTCCGTCTGTTCCATTGGCATGCAAGTCTCCGTAGAAAGAATCCTTCCAGCCGGAAAACGGGAAGAATGCCATTGGTGCGGGTACACCGATGTTTACACCGAGCATGCCCGCTTCGATGTTTTCGCGAAATTCTCTTATGCTTGATGCGCTGTCCGTATACAGGCAGGCACCATTCGCAAATTTTGATTGATTGGACAGGTCGATGGCTTCTGTTAATGAAGAAACACGGACAATTGATAAGACTGGGGCGAAAATCTCGTCCTGCCAAATTTTCATTTGATTTGTGACATGATCAAAGATCGTCGGTCCGACGAAATACCCTTCTCCATTTGTTTCGTGGTCTTGCCGGCCATCACGAATGAGGCTTGCTCCTTCTTCAATCCCTGACTGGATGTATTGAAGTGTTCGTTCTTTATGTTCCTTTCGAATGACTGGCCCAAGAAAGACCTCTTCATTAATTCCGTTTCCAATGACGAGCTCGTTTGATTCTTCCACTAATTTTTGAATCAACTCATCAGCCACTTCTTCTTCCACTGCGACAACGGCTGCAGCCATGCAGCGCTCTCCTGCTGATCCAAAGGCAGCCCCGATGATTTGTTTCGTTGCCGCGTCTAAATCCGCATCTTTGAGGACAATGGAATGATTTTTTGCGCCTGCAAGTGCTTGGACACGTTTGCCATGCTCCGTTCCTTTTTTATAGACATATTCAGCGACTGGCTGAGAGCCGACAAATGATATGGCTTTGACCTTTTGATGTTCAAGCAGGCCGTTGACAACATCGTGAGCTCCATTGACGATGTTGAGAACACCTTTTGGAAGACCCGCTTCTTCAAACAGCTCAGCTAACCGTGCCGCAAGAATAGGAGTTCGTTCTGAAGGTTTTAAAACAAATGTATTTCCGCAGGCAATGGCAAGTGGGAACATCCAGCATGGAACCATCATTGGAAAGTTAAATGGCGTAATGCCGCCGATGACGCCAATTGGATAGCGGTACATGCCTGATTCAAGTCCAGTCGCAATATCTGGCAGCTGTTTTCCCATCATTAACGTCGGTGCGCCCGCAGCAAATTCCACACATTCAATCCCGCGCTGCACTTCTCCTTTTGCCTCTGTTACACTTTTTCCGTTTTCAATCGTTACGAGTTCAGCCAGCTCATCCCAGTTCTCAACGAGTAACTGTTGGTATTTAAATAAAATGCGTGCACGCCGGGGAACAGCAGTTTTAGACCAAGTAGTAAACGCTTCCTGTGCTGCTTGTACCGCACGTTCAACATCTGTTTTTGTTGAAAGCGGCACTTCCGCGATGATTTCGCCAGTAGCAGGGTTATACACTGCCTCTGTTTGACTTGTTTCTGCCTCAATCCATTGTCCGCCAATATAATTTTTCAACGTTTGTACATCTGTTTTGGTCATGTTCCCTCTCTCCTCTTTGTTAAAGAATGTCATGCTTAAAGGGTGTGTATGTATCGTCATTGTCTCATCTAACGGGCATTCATCTGTATACACTCTTTGTCAAATCAAACGGCAGTTTTGGTTTACGTTGTGATCATCTGGTTTGTTTGTGACATATGACACGAGAATGCCAAAAATCCATGATGTATTTTTGGTTAACTGTTGGTTAACTTTAGAAAAATCATAATATGAAAATGGCCCTCAGTCAATCCTCTTTTTGCTTCATAAGAAATACCTGATGCGCGGCACATCAGGTAGAGGCTGGTTCATTGATATTATTTGGTTGATCCTGCATATTGATTCGGTTCAATATAATTTGGCAGCATCTCTCCATGTGCTTCAATGAGTTCATCACATAATTTGATGGTGTCATCAATTGATAGTTCAGCGCTTGTGTGTGGATCCAGTAGAGCCGCTTGATAAATGTGCTCTTTTTTTCCGCTGATGGCTGCTTCTATTGTCATAAGCTGTGAGCTGATATTGCTTCTGTTGAGTCCAGCCAATTGTTCAGGGATCTCTCCGACATAGCATGGCATGATGCCGCTTCGATCTGCCACACACGGTACTTCTACACAGGCTTTTTCAGGCAGGTTGTGAATGAGTCCGCCTGTGTTCAGAACGTTTCCGCCAAATTTAAAAGGAACGTTCGTTTCGATCGCTTCAATGATACGTGAACCATATTCTTTAGACCGAGTATGTGTAATCTGTGTGTTCCCAACAAGGTCATGCTTCATTGTATTCCAGTTGTTGATTTGTTCCTCGCAGCGCCTTGGGTATTCGTCGAGCGGAATGTTAAACTGACCGATTAGTTCAGGGTACCGTGATTTAATGAAATATGGATGGTATTCGGCATTGTGTTCTGAGGATTCTGTGACATAGTAGCCGAATTTATCCATCAGTTCAAAACGAACCATATCATGATGCCGCGATTGCTGCTTTTCTTTTGCTCGTCTTTTGATTTCTGGATACAAGTCTTTTCCGTCCCGTTTCACCTCTAATAACCATGCCATATGGTTAATGCCGGCGATTTTTTCTTCAATGCCTTCATGTTCCATTTCAAGAGATTCGAATAGGTCCTGTGTACACACTTGCACACTATGACAAAGACCAACTGTTTGAACCTGAGTATAACGCAGCATTGCACCTGTCAATGTGGCCATAGGGTTTGTGTAATTTAACAATAAAGCACTTGGGCAAACCTCTTCCATATCCTTTGCAAAGTCAAGCATGACAGGAATCGTTCGAAGAGAGCGGAAGATGCCGCCGATCCCTACCGTATCCGCAATCGTTTGTCTTAATCCGTATTTTTTAGGTATTTCAAAATCAATGACAGTACTTGGCCGATAGCCTCCGACCTGGATGGCATTGATGACATATTTCGCATCTTTTAACGCTTCTTTCCGGTTGTGATAGGACTGGATGGTCACATTTGCACCGTAATTTGCTTTTAAATGCGACAGCATTGTTTCTGATTCTTTCAGCCTGTTGTGGTCGATATCATATAATGCGAATTCAAAGCCTGCAAGGGCGGGAACAAACAGACAATCTCCTAATATATTTTTAGCAAACACGGTACTTCCTGCACCGATAAATGTAATTTTAGACATAGACGACTCTCCTTTTTACATCCATATTGGGCTAGCCTTTGACAGAGCCTTGTGAAAGCCCTGCGATAAAATATTTTTGCAAAAGTAAAAACATCGTGACCATTGGCAGCATCGCAATGAGTGCAGCTGCCCCAACGAGCTGAAGCTGATGCTGATTTTGACCAAAAAAATGGGATAAGGCGACTGTGAGTGTATGCATCTCTTTATCTTGCAAAAAGAAGATAGCAAATTGATAGTCGTTCCAAATATACACGCAGGCAATGATTAATACAGAAGCGGTAATGGGCTTTAGAAGCGGAAAAACGACAGTGAAAAAAACTCTGAGTGTCCCTGCTCCATCAATACGGGCAGCTTCTTCAAGCTCCTTTGGAATGGTCGACCTGATAAAGCCTGCGTATAAGAAAATCGTCAGCGGCAAAAAAGCAGCCACATTATTTAAAATAGCAATTTGATAGGTGTTCATCATCCCGATTTGAACGACCATTTTATAGAGTGGGACAAGGGCTGTGAGCGGTGGAATGACCATAATGGCAATAAATAAAACATAGACTGCTTTATTTAGCTTGGTGTTCCTTCTTGCAAGCGGATAGGCTGCAAGAGATCCCAATATAATGAGCAATACAGCGGAGCTGAATGTAATGATCACTGTATTCAAAAAGGACTGGCCAAGCTGAGCCTCTGTCCATGCTGTGCGGAAGTTTTCAAGGTGCAGCGCTTTCGGAAACAGCCATTTTGAACTAAAATCTCCTATCCCCTTTAATGAAGTCGTCACCAAAATATAAAATGGAATGAGGTGTAGCAATGTAATCAATAGTGCGAGGAAGGAGTACCATCTTTTCTTGCGTTTATAGGCGTTATCCATCACACCTCGGTCTCCTTTCGTTTGAAATAAATCAGCGCTGCGACACTAATGATAAGGATGATGACCGCCATGAAAACCCCTTGCGTCGCTGCATAGCCCGCATCCTGACGTTTGAAATACAGATCATACATAAAGGTCGACATGGATTGCGAGGAATCTCCAGGTCCACCGCCAGTGAGTGCTACAATGACATCAAAGAGCTTGAGCCCGCCAATGACATTCAGCACAACATTAATGGTGATCGACGGCATAAGCAGCGGCAATGTGATCCGCCTGAATTGCTGGAGGCTCGATGCGCCGTCTAATTGTGCAGCTTCGTAATAATCCTTAGGGATACTTTGAAGTCCTGCTAAATAAATGATCATCGCAATCCCGACGTATTGATATGTGTTGACAAGCACAATGATCCATGTGTTGAATTGCGGGTTGCCGAGCGCATTCATTTGATCAAATCCAAAAAGCGTCACCACATCATTTAAGGCACCGCCTTGGTAAGCAAACACAAAATACCAAATATAGCCCATCGCAATCGGGCTGATCATGACAGGTAAATAGATGACCGTTCTTGTGATGGCTTTCATCTTTAAGCTTTGATTTAATAAGAGCGCATATCCAAGTCCGATGATATTTTGTAAAATGGTGCTCCCAATTCCGTAGAGAAGCGTGTTTTTGACAACAAGCCATGTCGCTTGATCCTGAAGCAGCCGCTCATATTGCTCAAGACCAATCCATTGATAAGTTTGTGAGAAACCGTTCCAATTCGTAAAAGAAAGTTGAATGCCGTTTAAAAAAGGATAAATGATAAAGGTACTGACGACGAGAACAGCTGGCATGTACATCCACCAAAGTGATGAATTGTGGCGTTTTTGTATCTTTTGTTTTGGTAAAGAGGTGAATGCGGCTGGCTGCTTTGCTTTTGTGATGTCATTCATTGGCTTCACTCCTGTTTCAGCATCCATCGGCTATTGTTTTTTCAGACGCTTATACTCCTCTTCCATTTTCTTTGACAACTGTTCTGGTGTGATGGAGCCTGCTAATAATTCTTGACCCGTTGTTGCCATGACCGCCCACATTCCGCTTGGTAAGTATTTTCGATCGAAATACGGTTCAATCTTCACCTGTTCGTATTGATCGTAAAATGCAGAGTAATAGTTTTTCGCTTTCACTTGTTTTAGAGCTGTTTCAGAGGATGTGCCCTCTGCGATTTTTTTGGCATTTTCAGGCTTTGCTAAAAAATCGATGAATTGCTTTGCTTCTTTTAGATGCTTAGAGTCCTTCCAAGCAGCGACAGTAAACCGTTCTCCGCCAATCCAGCTTTGTTCATCTCCTTCATGAATGGCTGGAACAGGCATCGTGCCTACTTTGATCGATGGATTCAGCTCTGTTGCTTCAGGTCCTAACGATCCTCCGACAAAGGTGAAGGCGATTTTGTTTTGTGCCATGAGTTCCGGTGCTTGAGAGAGTTTCGCTGTCAGGACATCTTTGTTTAAAAGGTCTTGATCTTTCAGATCTTTCATGAACCTGGCAAGCGGTGTATAGAGAGACCAATCAAATGAACCGTTTTCAAGTTCCTTTCCGTATTGATGCTTTTGATCGGTGATTAATAAAGGCGTCGCCAGCTCATCAAAGACTTGGGCAATATTAGAGTTATCTCCTCCTGGAATCCAGAGCGGCACAACATCTCCTTCGCTTTTTTCTTTCACTGTCAGCAAAGCCGATTTTAGTTCATCAAGTGTTTTTGGGACTTCGATGCCATATTCCTTTAATAAATTGGCATTAAAGCTAAGCCCGTCTTTTGCTTGATTCAGCGGATAGGCGTACACTTTGCCATCTTGGTCCTTTAAAATCTGGTCGAGTGAAGGATCAAGCTGTTTGACCCAATCCATCTCTTTTAAATCAGCCACATACTCGCTATAGCGCAGTTTGGCCCAGCCATGTGTATCAAACAGGTCTGGCATATCGTTTGCCCCCATTTTGACACGGATCATATCTTCATAGCTGTTGCCTGGGAAATTGGCATCGATTCGAATGTGTTGATGCTCCTTTTCAAACTCACGAATCACTTCTTCAAACGCTTTTCTTTCCCCGCTGTTGCTCATCGTTGAAAATAGCGTCAAGGTGACCTTTCCATTTGCTTCAGAAGAACCGTTATTACCGCAAGCAGACAAAATCATGGTCAAGAATATGGCTGCAGTCAGCAGCATGATTTTTTTATTCATGGTTTCCTCCTTTTGATCACTGAAAATTCAGACGATAATCGGTAGAATTCATGCAGTTGCGGAAACAAAAGAAGTCCATTATACTGGAATTCTATTCTTTTCAAAGAGATAAGAGAGCATACCGGCAGGCTGCCTTGTTCTTAGCATGATCTGGCCATCATGCTATGCAGCTTGTTTTCTGCTTTTTTGTCTCTTTTTTTGTTTGCTGAAATCGATGGTTCACCCCCTTTCATGGATGAGACATGTACTTCCTCGCTCGATGAGTGTTGTTGGCACGACGACTTTTAGAGGAAGTTTTCTTCCGTTTATTCTCTCAAGCAAAAGCTTCAGACCGACTTCCCCCATTTCTTCTGTATATACTTTGACAGTCGTAAGCGGCGGGCTTGAAAATGATGCGGCTTCAATGTCATTAAATCCAACAATGGATACATCTGAAGGAACGTGTAGACCGGCTTCATGGAGAGCGCGCATTGCCCCGATGGCCATAGAGTCACTTCCAATGAAAAAGGCCTGCGGCAGTTTTCCTTTTTTGATAGCTTGCTGCATAAGCGAATAGCCTTCTTGCATGGAATATTCACCAATGTGGATGTCTTCCATATGAAGAGCGCCCGCTTCCTGCATTCTTTTCATAAACGTCGTTTGTCTTTCGTCCTCAATCACAGCGTTGCCTTCGAAATAATGCTCCCGCTCTTTCCCGCCAATATAGCCTAGATGTGTATAGCCGAGTGATTGCAGATGACGAATGGCGCGATCTGCCGCTCTGACAAAATCCACATGTACACAATCATACAAATCTTCATCTGCATAATGATTGATAAAAACAATGTGTTCCATTCGATTTGTCATTTTTTCAACTGTATCGGGGCTGATTCGTCCAATGACGATCAAGCCGTCAATATCCTTTAGCATCGCCCCTTTATCCATGCTTCTTAGGCGAAAGGTATGGAGAGTGGACAGGCCTTGTTTGGCATATTCTTTTTCAATTCCTTTTCGAATCGATGAAAAAAAGGGATCATTTAATTCTTCGTCAATGGATTGAGCGACAACGATACCGATGACTGGGGATTCAGATGGGCTTTTTTCTTCTGCTTGATCGGCTTTTCTTGCTCTCACTGGGGTATAGTTTAACTTCTTTGCAATGTCGAGGATGTTTTGTCTCGTTGCATGTGAAACGGCAAGTGTTTGATCGCCATTTAACACACGGGATACAGTGGAAACGGACACTTTTGCATCATGAGCAATATCTTTGAGTGTGGTCATAGGCAAACTCCTCATCGTTATTTGACTAAATATTTACTAAAGATATTTGAAGGATAACATATTAATAAAGCGCTTTCAATTATAGATTTGCGATTTTTATTTTGTTTTTGGGTAAGTTTTGGTGAGTAAATATTGTTTTAGTAAAATTTGCGTAAAAAAGAGGATGGGTTTCATCCTCTCTTTTACTAGCGCGATTCGATTGAAGCTGTTTCTTTTGAAAATATTTGCTTCATTGTTTCCCAAGCAGCGTCGAGTTGTTTATGAAGTCCAAATAAACCTGAGGTGCCGATGATGTAGATCTCATTTCCAGCCTCAGCAAGCAGCCGGAACGTGCTCTCATTACAAGAGCCGTCTACTTCAATTGAAAACGAGTATCCTCCGTGTTTTTTGATATCTTTCACCTGTTTAATTTTCTGAAGCATTTCTTTAATAAAAGGCTGTCCGGCAAAGCCTGGATCGATTGTCATGATCGTCACTCTGTCTATTAAATGAATATAGGAATCTAATGCTGCAACTGGTGTGGCGGGATTTAGAACAAAGCCAACCTCACATTTTCTTTGGTGAATATGCCGGATGATTCGAAAGGCATCTTTTTGCACGACTTCTGGGTGTAAACAAATCATCGTTGCGCCAGCATCAATACATGCATCGATTAAAAATTCCTGGGGGTGTTCAGCCATTAGATGAACATCAATCGGTACATTTGTCAGTTTCCGAAGCTGTTCAATGAAAAAGGGTGATAACGTCATATTCTTCACATAATGCCCATCCATCACATCGACATGGTACCGGTCTGCTCTCGTGTTGAGAAAATGAATTTGTTCACGGAAGTGCGTGAGATCCATGCACATCAGTGAAGGTGAAAAAGTAGCTGTCAATCTCAGTCTCCTCCTTATTACAGCTGAAATAAAAGCTTGATCAATCCAATTAAGATTCCGATGATACCAAAGTCTGTATCTCCAAACGTTGTCCCTTCAAAGCCGAGGGTTCCGAGCACAGGTAATAAACAAGCAGGTAAAAAGGAAAGAAGCAATCCATTTACAAAGGACCCAGCGACAGCACCTCTTACCCCTCCTGTTGCATTGCCATACACTCCTGCTGTAGCACCGCAAAAAAAGTGCGGGACAAGACCAGGGACAATGACAGTTAAACCAAACAAAGGTAAAAGAAAAATGGATACGATGCCTCCTGCAAAGCTGCATAGAAAACCGATAATCACCGCATTTGGCGCAAATGGAAAAACGGTTGGCGCATCAAGTGCCGGCTTTGCTCCCTTCACGAATCGATCGGCAATCCCCTTAAAAGCAGGCACGATCTCGCCAATGGCCATCCGTACCCCTGCTAAAATAATGTACACACCAGCAGCAAACGTAATCGCCTGAATGAGAATGAAGACAGCAAAGTTCGTGCCCCCGCTAATTTGTTCTATAAAAGGAATTCCTGCAAACGGTGCAATCGCAAAGAACAGCAAAGCCATCGTAATCGAAATGGCAACAGATGTATCTCTTAGAAAACCGAGTGATTTAGGCACTTGAATGGTTTCCGTTGATTTTTCAGGAGAACCAACCCATTTGCCGATCATTCCCGCAGTAAAATAACCGAAAGTACTGAAGTGCCCGAGCGCGAGATCATTGCTTCCGGTGACTTTCCTCGTAAACGGCTGAAGGATTGCGGGGGCAATGACCATAGCTGCCCCTAATATCATTGAGCCAGTGGAGATGAGCAGCCACCCGTGCATACCGGCGGTCGAGAGAACGACGGCGAGCATAGCCGCCATATACAACGTATGATGCCCAGTCAAAAAGACGTATTTAAAGGGTGTGACTCTTGCAAGTAACAAATTGACCAGCATGCCAAAAATCATAATGAGTGCTGTCTGTGTACCGAATTCCTTTTGAGCAATGGCGGCCATAGCATCTGTATTTGGCACAACCCCTTGAATGTGAAAGGCTGCTTCAAACATCTTTCGAAAAACCCCGAGTGAATCCGAAACCACTGTAGCGCCCGCCCCTAATATTAAAAAGCCCATGGTTGTTTTCAAGGTGCCTGACACAGTATCTGCCGCTGATTTTTTCTGCAAAAGTAAACCGGCTAGAGCAAATAAACCAATGAGAATGGCAGGTGTGCCCAATATATCGTTCATGATCAGTTCTATCATGATGTGAATCCCCCTTTTTCATGACTTAAATGTGTTGACGAAGGACGTCCTTAATGGCTTTCTGGTCTAACAAATTATTTAAGCCAGCCACATTTCTTGTGCCGTCATTCAGCTGGTCAATAATATCAGCTGCGCCGATATAAAGATCTGCTTGTTCATTTTTACTTGTACTGAGATCGGTATGATCCACTTCAGCTATAAGACCTAATTCTTCTAATGCTTTTTTGACATTCATTTCTACAATAAAGCTGCTTCCTAACCCGTTTCCACATACAACTAGAATTTTTTTCATTCTCTTTTTCCCCCTTTATACTTGTGAAAATTGATCAATTAATTCTTGAACCGATGCTAAATCTTCTGCTTCAATCAATTGTTTCGTCCGTTTCTCTTCACTTAACAGAATGGTCAGCTGTTTGAGTGCTTTCAAGTGACTCATGCTGTCAATAGCGGCTAACACAATGACGAGCCGCACCTGCTTTTTGCCATCCTTTGAAAACGAAATGGGCTGTTTGAATGACATGAGTGTCATGCTCAATTTGTTCACGCCATCCTCGGGCCTTGCATGTGGAATGGCCACTTGTGGTGCAATCACAATATAAGGACCATTTTGATGAACAGACTGAATCATGGCTTCTACATAACTTGGTTCAATGGCATTTTGATCAAGTAAAGGCTGCGCCGCTTTTGTAATCGCCTCTTGCCATGTGTCTGCTGTTTGGTGGAGCTTAATGGTTTGTTCTGTTAATAAATCGTTTAACACTGGGTTCCACCCTTTCTGATAGGATACATATGTGGGATGAAGCAGCTCCTGAATGTCATGAAGCAGTGCTTGTTTGTTTTGTACGATGGTATGCTGCTGGATGACTTCGAATAAAGCGTTTACATACTGCTCGTCAACCTTCGTTTCTAAGCCTTTCCCGTATTGAAGTAATGTTTTTTTCTCATAGGCAGTTAAAATAGGATGAACGAGATGAACTGGTTTTCCTTTAAACGAAATAGGTGTTGTGGACACAACGAAATCTGCATCAACGGCTGCTAATTCTTCATATGCACGCTTTGATAACAGCCCTCGTACTTCGATGTAGCCGATTAATTCGAGGAGCTGAGTTTTCAGCATGTAACTTGTGCCGATTCCTTCTCCGCAGACAATGTATACAGAACGCTTAACAATGGATGAAATTCCTTCCCTTCTCATCCAGCTGCCAAAATGCATGGCGAGATATGCAACTTCATGGTCACTCAACTTTGAACAGGCCGCCTTTTCTAAATGGCAGGCAACTTTTTGAGTGATTTCAAATACTTCTGGCTGTGCTTTTTTTATAGACTCCGTTAGTTCGTTGATTATACCAATGTGATAGATGAGCCTGTAATAAGCTGGAATTAAATGCATGGTTAAGTTTTGCTCCAATGCTTTTGGTTCTTGAAAGGAAATACAAGCATATCGCTGAAAGTCAAGTATCATTTGCCTGGCGATGGTGCGAATGAGATGTTCTTCTGGTTTTTTAATTAATGGAAGTTTTTGTTTTTTGGCACTTAGCCATAGGGTGCTAAGAAAATAGATCTCATCATCATGAACAATGAGACTGGCCTCTTTTTGAATCTGCGCCATGAAACGAATAGCCGCCAAGCATTCCTCTGTTTCCTGCAATGTTCGCTTTTCTTCGTTTGAAATGTGTACAGCATGCCCTAGCTTCATCCGCTTGAAGTAGAAACAGAGATCCAAAGAGAGCTGATCCAGCATCTCATCTGCAAATTCAAGCTTAAGTTCTTGTTCTGACTGCTGGAGGAGATGGTGTACCCGTTTGGACGAAATAGGTCCCTTTAACCAAAATGACGGAAACGTTTTTTCGTTTTTTATCATTGTGCGAATGAAATGTATATAAGGTTTGAGTGCCAATCGAATGGCCCTTTCGTCTCCTAAAATCACATAGCCGCTTGCTGCCTGATAGCGGAGTGTGATCTCCTGCTTTGAAAGCGCCTCTTTTAGCTGTTTCATATCCTCGAGCAATGTATTTCGGCTCACCTTTGTCATCTTCATAAAATCATCAATTCTTAGACAATGCTCGCTACATGCAATGGATAAAAGCAAGATGGCTCTTCGTTCCTTTACACATGGTTCATAATCGTGACCAACAAGAATGGTGTCAGCTTTTTGAATAATGATTTCTTTTTCCAGAGGATTTAAATAATAGCCAAGTTGACCTTTTCGCTGCACACCGCTAAGCTGATGAATTTCAAGCCAGCTGTTCATTCGTTTGATTTCAGCGTAAACGGTTCGAGTCGAGACATTCATCCGATTCTGTAAATCTTCTATTGATAGATAAGATGTCGTGTGAAGCAGTATAGATAATAAAGCAGTGCCCCTTTTGGTTAAGTACAGTTGGAATTCCTCCTTTCTTCCCTTTGCTTATAAGTCTAATCAACTCACATGCATCAAAGAAGTCCAAATGTCTTCAGCACGTGCTATGCAGAGATTGTGTACTCTTTTCATAAGAAAAACACACTGCTTGAGTGTGCTTTCAGGATTGTAACAAAGAGTTCTTTGTCTTCTTTTGCGTGTTTGAGGACCAATAAACTCAAAAAACCTTGAATGATATAAAGCCAGTCAAGGTTTTTTCACTTCTTATCATCTTTTATTTTTCCTATACGTGACATTTAAAATTATTTTTTGTTTAAACTAAATCCGAAATCCAAATCGTTTTCAAATGAAATACAAATACACCAATCACCTTTTAATGATATAAAGTAGTGGTGCTGTGGGATATCTAACAAATAGACTAGTAACTCTTCTAAATGTTGTAATTCAAACTGGTACCCAAACTCTGTAAGGTTATCCCCTATGTAAATTACTTGTAAGTGATTATCTAAATATTTGTCTTTTAATTCAGTTATAAATAGAAGAGTATCAGGAAGTAAAGATTCATTATTTGAGCTCTTACTATAATGTTTATTGGTTTGTAACCAATCTATTTTTGAACCAGCAAAATCAAATTTATGTTCTATTAAATCTAAATAAATTTCTGGATTTTTATGTACTTTGACACTTTTAAGAAGGTCTTGTAATTCCAAATCCTTTATTAGATCTTCATCATAAGAATTCAAAAAAATTACCCCCTTTGTCTAAAATACTTTTGTATTTTTTCACTGTCTTTCTTTTCTAAATTCATAGGACTCGCTGTAATATCATTTGTTGCATTCATCATTTCAGCGTACAATGCCATTGTAGATTGCTGCTCCGTCTTTTACAAATCATTTTCACTGTTTGACCGAATTCTATTAAATCTTTAACTGTTTTCTTCCTGCCATACCTAAACCTCCATTCTTCTATGTTCAATCCCAATAATAAATATAGTGCTGAGTTGAAGAATCTATTGTCATCCCCATTTTTTCATACAATTGTTGTGCTTTTGTATTAGAAGTCGCTGTTTCTAGACTGATAAATCGAGCTCCTTTATCGTTTGCAAATGAAAATGCTTTTTCCATCAATTGCTTACCTATTCCCATTTGACGAGAATCTTCTATAACAAACAAATCATTTAAAATGAACGCATCTTTCATCGAAACAGATGAAAATGTTGGATACAATTGGACAAATCCTAAATATTGTTCATCTTCTTTTGCAACAAACAAAATAGACTCTTGTTTACCGTATCGTTCCGCTAGAAAATGATAAGCACCTTCTACATTTGAAAGCTGCTTATAAAATTGGCGATATTGATCAAACAGAACCGCAACTTGCTTTAAGTCATTTTCATTAGCTCTTACTATATCCACTCTTCTATCCCCTTTCATATCAATTAGTAGTATAATAATCGATATTCTGACATGTGAAAATGTACAGATTTCCACTTTATTAAATGTCAGAAGGGAGGAATAAAAAGATGAAACATTATATTTTCCCTTTCAGTGCCAATCAACCAAAATATAAACAAATTTATGAGCAATTTAAGAAATTAATCGAGGACGGAAAGGTAAAAACAGGAGAAAATCTACCTTCCATTCGTTCACTAGCAAATGACTTAGGTGTTAGCCGTCATACAACACTGCAAGCATATGATCAATTATTAGCTGAAGGATACATTCAAGCCAATGTGCGTAAAGGCTATACTGTCAATAAATTTGAACCAATATTTCTTCACACCCCTATTCCAGAAGTACCTAGAACTAAACCAACACAATCGATCGATTTCATTGATTTCAAAGTAAGTGCTGTTGATGAGGAACAATTCCCTTTAAAAGTTTGGCGGCAAATTTCTAACAAAGTGTTGCAGCAATCCATTAGCTTTCAATATGGATATCCTTTTGGAGAGCCGGAATTTAAACAAGAACTGGCTGATTACTTATTCCAAGCGAGAGGTATGAGCATTAATCCTCAAAACATGATTGTTGGAAGTAATACACAGCAACTACTGTTGTATTTAGGATTTCTATTAAAAGAACGTTTTTCTAGTATGATTGTTGAAAACCCTGGTTATAGCGGTGTACGTGAGGTCTGTCATTTACATGGATTTGAGATTGAAAGTATTCCTGCATCAAAACAAGGTGTATTATTGGACTCACTCGTAAATAAAAGCGGGAAATTATTGTACATAACACCTTCACATCAATATCCTACTGGTACTGCACTATCGATTCAACAAAGACTTGAATTGATTCAATGGGTACGATCAAATAACGGTTTCTTATTAGAGGATGATTACGATGGAGAATTTCGATATGGCCAAAAACCCTTTCCTGCTTTAGCTTCTTTAGATGCTGAACATGTCATTTATTTTGGTACGTTTTCAAAAGCATTTCTACCATCTATACGATTAGCATATATGGTGTTACCTGATTCATTAATCAATATCTATATGGATAAATTTCAACACTTCGAACATAATGCTTCTTTATTACATCAACTGACCATGACTGAATTTATGAAAAGTGGGGAATGGACAAAGCATATTAAACGTATGCGCAATACTTATAAAAGGAAAATGAACTTATTGGTTCAACAAGTTCAGCATTTATTTGGAAAACAAATTGAGATCATTGGCGACAATGCAGGGTTATATATCATGTTACGTATACACACTCCCTATACCGAAAATGAATTAATTGAAAAAGCCCTTCAACAGCATGTTAAAGTTTATCCAACAAGTCATTTATTTATCGAAAATCCACCTGTACTACCTCACATACTGCTCGGTTTCGCAAACCTTTCTCTTGAACAAATCGAAAGAGGTATTTGTTTATTAAAAGAAGCATGGAAATAATATTGGTGGTTCATTGACGATTTTGTTTGAAACTTGGAGCATGAATTTTGTGAATCGACTCTTTATCAAAATACCACTTCACCTTTCTGCTTTACCACTATTAGTGATACGTCTCACCGTCATGTATCTAATATGAGGTCTAACCAGCATTGATTATGGACAATATAGGAGTAGTCTCTCTTGTAAACTTTCAAAGATTTCTACAGGCATTTCCCGGACCTTGATATCATCGCCTAGGAAAAATAGCCAATTTGTTATTTCGGTTATTTCTTCTGAATAATTAACATTGATAAAAGTCTTTAAAATGGCTGTAGTTTGGTAAGGATTCGTATAAGAAATTGACATTTTGAAAGGATGGTATTTTTTGAACTGTGCAATTGCCTTTGGACCAAGTTCAAGGGCAAGGTTGATTACTTCCTCCTGCTTACTTAGTTTTTCTAAAATCTTTTTCCTGGTTAATCTATTTTTTGTAGAGCATGGTTCTACATCTGTGAGATTGTCGACAGTCAAAATCCGTTTCTTCTCTTCCTTTAAATCAAAGCATTCAATCAACCACAGGCTTTTTTCACGATAAAGGTTCAAAAGGTAAATAGGATAGGACTTGATCACTTTCTCCTCTCTAACGGTAATCAGTAAATATCGATCCAAAATAAGCAATTGGATTAATTTTTCTAACATGGGGTGAGGGAGATCGGACAAATCAAGCAGATCAGGATTATTCGGGTTGGTCCCTTCAAATAGCAAGAGGCGATTTAACAGAACGAGGTCATCTTGCTGGGTTTCTGAGATGAGTCCTAGTAATTTTTCAGCTAAAGACTGGCGACTCTTTAAATAAGGGAGTTGTTGGTTTCTCGTGGCCATAAAGGCAATAAAAAGAGCTTTAATCTCATTATCGGTAAAGCGAACAGTTGGCAGGACAGAATTGTTCATTACAAAATATCCCCCGTCCCTTCCGACTTCTGCGACAAGCGGCATCCCCATAGCTTCAATTTCTCTGATGTCTCTAATTGCTGTCGAACGAGAGATATGAAATTCTCTCATGATTTCAGAAATTGTAAAGTTGGCGCGGTTGTTAATATACCGCATGATGGTATTTATCCGTTCAACTTTTTTCATCTGGTCCCCCTAAACAGTATCATTTTTTGACATGGTTTAAGCCTATTATATACCTATCAAGTGAAAAGACAGAATCACTTGGTTCATTTTTCGAAAAGGAAGTGTTGAATATGGCAGAATATATACTAGAAGAAAAAGACAGCTTTCACGTGTTAGGTATTGGAACTGAACTTAAGAGTCATTACACAGACTATGCGGGCATAACGAAGGAAAAAGCAGACTTTTGGCAAGCAGTCAACCAAGAAGGTAAGCTTGACACCTTAAAAGCCATTGCCACAAATGACTATATTTTTATCGTAAACGAAGCGGTAAATAATAAGCTGATGCATTATGTCGGGGTCATGACAGAGGAATCGTTACCAGAAGCGGACAGAGTGATTCAATTTCCTAAAGGGGAATATCTAATCGTTAAAGGGGAAGCTAAAACCGCTGATGAATTGCATCAAACGCTTACTGGCATTGCATTTGGTCAAGTCTTGCCTGAAGCAAAGAATTTTGCCTATGTTGGTGGACCAAATGCAGTGGTAGAAATGGGACAGCGAAACGACTTATTACTTGGTGAGATGTGGATTCCTGTTGTACGGAAATAAGAAGGATTTGGAGGAATAGAAATGGCTTATATCGTTGATTTTAAACATGTGTCTACGATTGGTTTAGAGTCTTCACCTGTAGCAGAAGCACTTGCTGGCTTACGAGCGAATGAGGCTCGTTACTTTATGAACAAATATAAGCATGAATTTACAGTATTACCTGCTAGGGAAAGTCAGGAGACCCTTGATTATGTAAACCGAGTGTTAAAAGAAGAACGTGAACTAGAGTTTGCAGCCAAACCTTTAGAAACGGCAAGTTTTCAAGTGGAAAATATCAAATGGACCTACGTCTTTTATGAGGATGGTCTTGCAATTAACGTCCTGTATACAGTGGATGACCCGAAAAAACGTGCTGTTGGTTTTAAGCTTTCTGAAGGGATGGAAGTACCAAAGGAATTAGAAGGAAAATTTAAATTTGCTAGGCAGAAGTCTAAACTAGCTGGAACGATTCGTGGGTCATTCTTTAAAATTAAAGGGGAATATTGAGTTGAGAAACACTTTCTTTACTCGAATTTGTGAATCTGATTGAACAAATAAATTAAAATAATTTCCGCCTTCTAAACAGAGCAGCATTCTCTATGCATTATTTAGAGGATGTTTTTCTGTTTATTGTACCAACCTCATTTCTTTATGAAGAAGTTCGTCGTTAAAGTGGCTTGTCTGTTTAACATCTATACTTTTTCAAGAAAAAGATGTAAAGTATCCCTCATTCAAAAAACACTCACTATAAAAGCTGTGAGTGCTCATTTTGGCTTGTCTCTATCATACGTGACCCACACAGGAAAAAAGGTCCTCATCTCCCTTTTTGTCGTTTTTTTCTCAATTTGAAGTACAATAACACAAAAAACTTTGAAAGGCATTTAGCCAATCAAGGTATGAGTTTTATTTTTTTAATCAACTAGTAACTCCAAGTAATATTTATCATTTTCTTCTATTTTTCTTAAAAATTCTTCAAGAGAAGTCGCAATTTGAATATCATAATAGTAAACCGGACTGCTATTCTTTTCATTCAATTCAATTGACATTAAAGCTGATTCATTACCTTCAAAAAATATTAGTTTGTTATTTTCAAATTCATCATAGATTTCTATGTCAGGATAAAACTCAAAATCATTTTCTCTTAATCGAAAATCTCTTACGGAATAAGGATCCATAATACGATTGATATTAAACTCTGAACCTTTAATAAACCCGTAGCCAACCTCTATATAAAAATTAACTAACTCTTTAGGAAATTTTAAATCAAGTTCCTTCTCAACCTCTTTTATTTCATTTTCAGTTACTGGAAAAAAACTATTTTCTTGATTTGCCTTTATAGATTCGTATCCCATTATTTTTTACCTCCTTTAAATAGTTCGTTTGCTGGTGAACCTTTTCCATGAATACCAGCTTGATGCTCATTTGGGAATTTTGCAGGATGCATATTCCACCATTCATGTTCTCCTCCAAATGTATTCTCAATTATATGATGAGCATCATACTTATCTCCTTTTTTCCTAATTATTTTACCTGTTTTTTCTGAAATGACATTTTCATTATACTCAGGCCACTTTTGCCCAGTATTTTCTTCCCACTTTTTGATTACTGTATTTTTTACTTTATCAAATTCTGCTCTATGCTTAGCTGTTTCTATTGGTGACATTTTTTTATATTCTTTATTTCTTAAGGCTTCCTTCAACTTCTGTGTTTGGTTTTTAGGTAACTCTCTGCCTGTTCGGCCTTCTATATCTCTAATATATTTTTTTATTGTATCAGAATCTACCTTATTACCCTTAACCCCCATTTTACCATGAAACCCTTTCACCCCAAACGGCAAAAGCATCCCCAGAGCCGCGTTCATACTCGCTTCCTGCTGTTCTTTCGAGATCTTATTTCCAAACATGTCTCGGCCTGTGATCGCTTCGCTGAAGCCGTTGGTGGCGGTGAGGCCATATAAGCCTTTTTGAGATGTTTTCAGGGCGTCAAAAGATTTTTGCGATGTCTTGTAGATATCGACCGCCCTGACTGCGGCTGATGTTGCTTGGGTCGTTTTATAGACAGCTTTCCCGCCTTTGAAAATGCGGCCTGCCCAGCCAACGATAGGGATGTAGCCTGCGGCCGCCATACCGCCTGCGGCGACGCGCTGACCTGCGGTGAGCTCTTCCCCTGTGATTGGATCAACGCCTGTTGCGGCACGTTTTGCATCGTTCACACCAGTCAGTTCATTCACGATGTTTCCACCATAATCGAGCGCTTTTTCATACCAAGGGCGGTTGGCGAGTGCTTCTTGTTCCTTTGCAATCTCGCGGGCTTCTTCTTGTTCTTTTTTGATTTTCAGATATTCAGAAGTTTGCTTCTCAATATCGCTTTTTGCCTT
>NZ_BSEI01000002.1:0-806482 GCF_030268125.1 Bacillus sp. YKCMOAS1 | reverse complement strand
CTGGAGTTACTGGACCTACTGGTGCGACAGGTAGCGCTGGAGCCACTGGACCTACTGGTGCGACAGGTAGCACTGGACCAACGGGTCCTACTGGCGTAACGGGTAGCACTGGAGCCACTGGACCTACTGGTGCGACAGGTAGCACTGGAGCCACTGGACCTACTGGTGCGACAGGTAGCACTGGAGCCACTGGACCTACTGGTGCGACAGGTAGCACTGGACCAACGGGTCCTACCGGCGTCACGGGTAGCACTGGAGCCACTGGACCTACTGGTGCGACAGGTAGCACTGGACCAACGGGTCCTACTGGCGTCACGGGTAGCACTGGAGATACCGGACCTACCGGCGTCACGGGTATCACTGGAGCCACTGGACCTACCGGCGCAACAGGCATTACTGGGGCAACGGGTCCTACTGGCGTGACAGGCGCTACGGGTATTACTGGGGCTACCGGAGCTACCGGACCTACTGGCACAACGGGTATTACTGGAGCTACTGGCGCAACGGGTATTACTGGAGCCACTGGACCTACCGGCGTCACGGGTAGCACCGGAGCCACTGGACCTACCGGCGCCACAGGCATTACTGGAGCTACTGGTCCTACCGGTGCGACAGGTATTACCGGGGCTACCGGACCTACTGGCACCACAGGTATTACCGGGGCTACCGGACCTACTGGCGCAACGGGTATTACTGGAGCTACTGGTCCTACTGGCGCCACAGGCATTACAGGTGCAACTGGTCCTACTGGTGTCACTGGGGCAACTGGAACAGGTGGTTTTACAGATACTGCACTTTATGCTGCTAATAGTTCTGGACCTACCATTGTTACTGTAGCCGGTGGAACGAATATTCCTCTGCCAAACTTTCAAAACATTACTGGTTTTACGGCAAACGGCACGAGTACTGTTTTTACCGTTCTGCAAACTGGTAAATATTATATTACGTATCAAGTCAACACCACTACAGCTCTTTTGATTAGTACACGTTTGCTTTTAAATGGAGCAACTACTATTTCTGGTTCTGTTCAATCACCTGTTATCTCAACTTCATTTATCAACAACACTGTTATTGTTAATTTAACAGCTGGAAGCACCATTTCACTGCAGTTTTTTGGGGCAGTTGTCACAGCTATTTTAGTTGGAGGAGGCGGTGCTGCAGGTGCTACCTTGACCATCATTCGGCTTAGCTAAACTAAAAAAGAAAGGCTTTTTCAGCCTTTCTTTTTTATGTCTTCTATTACATTTATACACTGTTCAATATCATCAGATTGCAAAAGGTGAAAAATAGATTGGATGATTGAAAACTCTAAATTCCACCATTCTAATAACTGCAGTTTTTCGATTATTTCGGATGAAAATCGATATTTCATGAGCTGCTGGGGATTTCCTGCGGCTATTGCATATGGCGGCACATCTTTTGTGATCACACTATTTGCTCCGATCACGGCCCCGTTTCCTATACATACTCCTGACATAATCGTCGCACCATATCCAATCCATACGTCATGTCCAATATGAACATCTCCCTTCGATTTGGGATGTCCTTTAATGTGGGCAGCTTCTTTGAAAATTTGATTAAAAGGATACGTTGTGACCCAATCTGTACGGTGTTCCCCGCCTAGAAAAATTTTCACTTCGTTTGCTATGGAACAAAACTTCCCAATATGTAATGCCGTTCCTTCTCCCCATGTCAGCACTTGGAAATCTGGTCCGGCATAAGAAAAGTCACCGATATTGTACGAGCTTAGTTCACTTCTTTGATTTAAAAACATAGAAGATCTGACCTCCTTAAAAGTGATAGATCTTCGTATGTATATGCTGCTTTACGCCTTCACATTATGATTGAACAAGCGATACAATTTGTTTTTTCTTCCATACCAGCTGATAGTAGCTGTATTGGAGGAGTAAGTTTACAAAGAAAGCTGCAGGGTAGCCAATCCATATTCCCTTAATGCCAAGGGATGTATAATGGGATAGCACATAAGCGACTGGTACTTCTACAAGCCAAATGGAACAAATACTAAAGATCGTTGGCCAAAGAACTGTCCCGCTTGCTCTCATTGTGGCTGCAACAATTTGGGCCGTTCCAAAGATGAGATAGCTCCATAGTGTAATGACAACCAAACTATAGGCAATGTCTATCGTCTTAGGATCTGTTAAAAAGATAGATAAAATCTGCGGTGCAAAAATATAAACGAAAATAATGATACATCCGCCTATGGCGAAGTTAAGTCCTAACCCAATTTTAATGACATCTTTCAGTCGATTCATATTACCTGCACCAATGAATTGTGCTGCAAAGATTGAGACCGCAATGCCAAGACTCACTGCCGGCATCTGCACATAACTCACGACTTGATTGACAACACCATAGGCAGCTGTCGCCTGTGATCCATAATCGTTGACGAAAGAAATAACGGCAATTTCTGATAAAGAAATAAGGATCATATTAATGCTTGATGGGATACTGAGCTTTAATAACGTTTTTAATAGATCCCCTTTCATCAATAAATGCTTTCTCACCGATGCATCAATACGAAGCGGATGCTTTGTCTTATATAAGTAGATATGTAGAATGATAAACGTCACAATTGTTGAAATCACTGAAGCATACGCAGCGCCATATAAGCCGAACGCCGGCAATCCCAGCCAGCCAAATAATAAAATGGGAAGCATCAGAATATTCGTTGCCGTACTAATCATTAAGAAATAAAAAGGTGTTTTCGAATCGCCTGTCCCTCGCAAGAAGGTCGTATAAACAAAATAAAGAAATAAGATCGGCATTGAGATGAATAAAATTCTGGCATATGCTGCACTTTCCTCCACGATATTAGCAGGTGTTCCCATGAGGTTTAAGATGTCTGTTGCGAAAAAACCTCCAATGATCGCTAAAGATACGCCGAGCAAAAAAGTGAATGAAAGCGTTGTGCCAATGATTTCTTTTAATTTCTGTTCATTTTTTGCTCCATAGGCCTGTCCAATAAGGATCGAGCTTCCCGATCCAATTCCAATGGAAAAAGAAACGAGCAAAAAGAAAAGCGGAAAGAATGCAGAAATGGCAGCTACTGCATCCTCTCCAATCCATCTTCCGACAAGAACAATGGACACTAACTGTCCGATCGATTGCAAAATATTGCTTAGCAAAAGCGGGATGAGAAAAATGGACATGGTTTTTACTAAAGATTGATTGTTATCTAACGTCATGATGGTTCTCCTTCTCTCTCTAAATCTAAAGATTCTCAGCTAATATGCTGACAATACGGTCTTCTATCTCTTTCCCTTTTTCGTCATCAACAAGGTGATTTAACAAGATGGAAAAAGCGAGCGTTTTTCCGCCCTGCGTATCAATATATCCAGAAAGTGTGCTGACCGTTGTTAACGACCCTGTTTTTGCACGAACTTTTTCTAGTGTAGCTGGTTCTTTCAATCTGTTCCTTAACGTGCCCCCCACCATTCGTTCACTTGCCCCTGCTAAAGGGAGCGCATGTTCATAGGTTTTAAACCATCTTTCCTTTTGAATGTTTGTCAAAAATAAAGTGAACTGGTTAGCAGAGACAAGGTTAATAGGTGATATCCCCGAGCCGTCACGCAAAACTGCAAGCGAAGGATCGATGCCAAACGCAGGAAGCCGTTCATTCATGACATCCAGCCCAGCTTCAAAGCTCCCTTTGTTCTTCACTTTTTTGCCTAGTTCCTTTAGCAAAATTTCTGCATGTGTATTGTTGCTTAATTTCATCATAGGAACGAGCAGCTCTGATAATGGCATCGATGTATGGGAGACGATTTTTTTGGCTTTTTTAGGAACTTGTTTTGATTTCAGTGGTCCTTTTACTTGAATGCCTTCCGCCTTTAACGCTCGTTTCATTAAGTCTAAAGCATAGGCGGCCGGATCCCATAAAGCGACCCATTGTTTAGATGAGCTTGCTTTAACCGGAATGGTCCCAGTTAACGTAATCTTGTTGGTTCCGTGAGAACGCTTAAAAGAGATTTTCTTTTTTCCGCCTTCAGGAACTGTTTTCACTTGATTGCTGACTTGAGCGACATCCGTCTTCGGGATCATCTCATATGCGGCTTTCTGTCCTGCTTTTTTTCCTGGTTTTACTTCGAGAATTACGGTCCCTGCATCATAATCTTGATTCGGTGAAGCCGTGAGAGCAGAAATTTGTGCCCCGTAATATTGATCCTCATCACTCCAAGGCAGATCAATGGAGTATCTCGTGTCATCAAACCAAGTGTCATCAACCGCAAGCTGTCCGCGAATGGTATGTATTCCGGCCCTTTTGACTTGTTTGGCAAGTGCTGCAAAATCCTCCTCTAATAAAGTCGGATCACCGGTGCCGCGAAGATACAGGCTGCCATGTAACGTTTTCTTTTGAATGGAACCATCCATCCAGATGTCTGTAGGGAATGTGTGTGTTTCTCCAAGTATATCAAGTGCGATGGCTGATGTGAGCAGTTTCATATTAGAAGCAGGAGTGAGACGAATATCGGCTTGATGTTCATAAAGAAGAGAGTTGTCAGAAGTATCGCGGACGCTGATGCCAGAGATCGCGCCCTCTAAATCAGGTGCTGTTCGTATGAATTCGTCTAAAGCGGTCATCCAAGTCAGTGAATCGTCACGAGCTGTGAGCTGTTCATCTTTCGCTGAAAAAGGAAGAAATAAAATCGACAGGATACATATTTGTAAAAACATGAGCTGTGAAAAACGCTTCACGCAATCCCTCCTTTTGTTGCAGCCAAATTTAGAAGAATATGTTCATTATACACAAAAGAACGTTTGTTCTCAAAGGTTTTTTAAACAGAAAAGTCAGCTTTCTTTGACGAAAACTGACAAGCCCTTTACCTCTTTTCTGGATTCCAACCATCGGCTCCTCCAAGAACTGCTTGAACCGTGATCTGACTTGCTTCGTTATTGGTTAAAATAGTTGACCATTTTACGCGGTTTGCTGTACTGCTCCCTGCTCCTGTTGATCCAAATTCTTTATACCTGGCCGTTCTTTCGTTGTCACGGTTATCCCAGTTATGCCATCCCTCTGCTTTTATATGGTCATCCATTTTTGTATGGAGGAATGTCACAGCCGAATAAGGTCTCCACGGACGTCCTAAATAAACCGATTGCGCAGCTGCCGTTCCCTTTTTCAACGTAGAATCTATGAATACGTAACCGTACCTTTGTGCTTCTGTTGTGGATGCTGCAGTAATATACCCATTTCCAAGGCTTTTTATTTCAGCTCTTTTAAACACAGCCGTGGCTGATCCAAAAATAAAATCGACCGTGCCCTCGATATAGCAGTTTTCATAATATTGCCGCCCTGTGCCTGTTGCATAAAGTGTATCTTGATAGCCTAACACACGTATTTGTTTGAACACAGCCCGGTCGCCAGACACATACAGGGCCACCGCCTGACCAGCATGTCTGCCAGCTGTATTTTGGAAGGTGATATTTTCTGCGTAAAAGTCGTTTGCACGGATCATTGTACTTGAGCTATTGGTAGTACTCCCAGTGCTTGCATTTGTGTCATCATACGTAAGGATCGTTTTGTGCTGGTTTTCACCGATAAAAGATACGTGTGGTTTATTTTGCGGAAGCAAAATTTTTTCTCTATATACGCCATTTTTAATATAGATCGTTGCCCGCTGTTGATTGTTTGTTGGAATCGCATCAATGGCAGACTGAACGGTGCGGTATGCCCCGCTTCCCTTTTGATCAACGACAAGGACGCGGTTATGCCCTGCTTCTGCTGCTTGAAGTGAAGCTGGGTCAAAAAGAAATAAAGACAAGACCATGACAATCCATACGTTTCTACATTTCATCACATATCTCCTCCTCATTTTGTGAACGTTTTCATCAAACATTCTTTTTGATCCTATTCCATACACACGCAAAAAAACACCCACGTTTTTATGTTGTGGATGTTTTTTTAGATTTTTCATATTGCATCGCATAAATTCCTTCATTTTCAATCCATTCACAAAACAGAACGTCTCGATAGGAAGAAATGTGCTGCTTTTTTAATTGCTCAAGCAGCCAGGATTCATCAAAGCCGGCTTCTTTTAGATCTTTTTTTAAAATTTCGCCGTCAATAATAAACGTTCTAGGCAATTTGACTTCTTTTCCCTTCACATTCACATCTTCTGCTGTGGCTGGTGCGTATTTCATTTTTGGAAGAACACTGACAGAACCGTCAGTTTCCAAAATGGCATATTCAATTTCATTCAGGGCAAAATGGCCTTTTGCGCGAACCAGTGTCTGCAGCTGATTGATATCAAGCATATTCTTCTTCAACCGGTTGTAGTGAATTTTCCCCTTATCAATCACAAGCGTAGGTCTTCCTTCTAAAAAAGCGCGAAGAGATTTAAAGCGCTGTGAAAGTGATTCAACTGTATAAATGAGTACGCCCCATACCGCAACAGCAAATAAAATGTGCTGAACCTTGACTTCTGGGTCAAAAATGGCGTTTCCGACCATTTCGCCTAGAATTAGTGCAGAAATAAAATCAAACGGCGTGATTTGTGCAAATTGTGTTTTCCCTAATAATTTTGTAATTAAAAATAAAGCGAAAAATCCAATTAAGAGTTCAATCAAAATATTAACAAACGGCACAAAGATTCCATCCTTTCTTGCTGCATTTATATACAGCATATACATGAAAGGAAGGATCTAAACGTTTTCGTCTCTTCAACCGAAGTGTCGCATGTATTCACGCATTCTTAATCTGGTGCTAGACATCATAAAAAGCCATGACCACACGTTGGTCATGGCTTTTCTTTATATTGTAACACCCTTTGTTTGACCTATTTTGGCAGAACCGAACTCCCCATTAAATAACGGTCTACCTCGTGCGCCACTTGTCTGCCTTCATTAATTGCCCAGACAATCAAGCTTTGCCCGCGTCTTGCATCTCCCGCTGCAAATACGCCTTCTACATTTGTTGTATATTCCCCATATTTTGCGTCAATGCGATTGTTTTTGCTGTCCACGCCAAAGTGTTTCACAAGCGGCTGTTCAGTTCCCTCAAAACCAATTGCAATAAAGACAAGCTGAGCAGGCCATACCTTCTCTGTCCCTGGAATTTCATGAAATTCAAACTTCCCTTGTTCGTTTTTCACCTTTTCCATTTGAATGGTATGAAGCTCTTTTAATTTCCCATTTTTATCTGCCACAATTTTTGTGGTTTGAATTGAATATTGACGCGGATCTTCTCCGAATTTTGCTTGTGCTTCTTCATAAGCATAATCCAGCGAGAAGACATAAGGCTGTTCTGGCCACATGTTATCCCCTACACGTGTATCCGGAAGCTTTGGATGCTTCCCGAATTGAACAACACTTTTTGCTTTTTGGCGAAGTGCAGTTGCAACGCAGTCTGCACCTGTATCTCCTCCGCCAATCACAATCACGTCTTTCCCTTTTGCGTCAATAAAGTTTTTATCTTTGAATCCTGAATCAAGCATGCTTTTGGTTGCGAGTGTTAAATAATCCATTGCAAGGTGAATCCCTTTTGCTTCCCTGCCTTCAATTAACAGGTCACGCTGCTTTTGTGCACCTGTACAAAGGATGACCGCATCAAACTGCTCTTTCAGTTCGTCGGCAGTGATATCCACGCCGATTTCTGTGTTCGTCACAAAGTCAATGCCTTCTTGTCTTAGTAGTTTGACTCTTCGCTCGACCACTTCTTTGTCGAGCTTCATATTCGGAATGCCGTATGTCAGCAGTCCGCCAAGACGGTCAGAACGCTCGAACACTGTAACAGCGTGTCCTGCTTGGTTTAATTGATCAGCACTTGCAAGTCCTGCTGGTCCTGAGCCGACAATGGCAATTTTCTTCCCTGTACGGCTTGAAGGGATTCTTGGCGTGATCCATCCATTTTCAAAGCCTTTATCAATGATCGTGCGTTCGATATTTTTAATCGAAACAGCTGGATCATTGATAGCGACTGTACATGACCCTTCACAAGGCGCAGGACATACTCTCCCAGTAAACTCAGGGAAATTATTTGTTTTTTGCAGTCTTTCGAGAGCTTCTTTCCATCTCCCTCGATAGACAAGATCATTCCACTCTGGAATTAAATTGTAGATCGGGCAGCCAGACACGCCGCCCCTGATCTCCATCCCAATTTGACAAAACGGTGTTCCGCAATCCATACATCTAGCGCCCTGCTTCTTCAATACGTCATCTGTATAAGGAGCTGAATATTCTTTCCAGTCATTTTGACGAGTGAGAGGGTCACGTTCATTTGGCTTTTCTCTTTTATAATCCATAAAACCTGTTGCTTTGCCCATTGTCCTCTCCCCTTTCTTAATGAGCGAGGGCTGCTTTTTGCCCGTTTGCCGTTTCTTGATTTTTCGGTTTTGTATTTGCTTCAAAGGCAAACATCACCGCTTCTTCATGACTGAGGCCCGCTTGTTTTTGTTCTTCGATGCTTTGGAGCATCATTTTGTAATTTCTCGGAATGACTTTGATGAATTGATCCTTTTCTTGCTCCCAGTTTTCAAGAAGTGCTGCTGCTTTTGAGCTGTTTGTATAATCAAGGTGTTCCTTAATCATTTGCTTTACTTCTTGTTCTTCTTCATGATCTGTTAGCTTTTCAAACATGATCATTTCCATGTTACACATTCTTTTGAACTGTTTTGCATCCGATGTATGGATGTAGGCCACACCGCCAGACATACCTGCACCAAAGTTTTTCCCAACATCTCCTAAAATGACGACACGTCCGCCAGTCATGTATTCACAGCCGTGATCTCCGATTCCTTCAACAACCACATGTACACCTGAATTACGAACAGCAAATCGTTCTCCAGCACGCCCGTTAATATAAGCTTTTCCGCTAGTTGCACCGTAAAAAGCGACGTTACCTACAATGACGTTTTCATGTCCATTTTGTACAAAATGATCAGACGTTTTGACAGCAATTTTGCCTCCTGAGAGTCCTTTGCCGATATAGTCATTTGAATCACCTGTTAAATAGAGAGACATGCCCTTTGGCACAAATGCGCCGAAGCTTTGTCCAGCTGAACCAGTGAATCTTAGTGTGATGGTATCCTCTGGCAAGCCCTCTTCCCCGTAGCGCTTAGACACTTCACTGCCAGTAATGGTTCCGGCCACACGGTTGATATTGCGAATGTTCAATGATAGATCAACCGGTGTTTGATGATTCAGCGCTTCTTGCACATAAGGAAGGATTTCATTCATATCCAGCGATTCATCAATTTTATGATTTTGTGGTGTTCTGAATGTCCGCGCTCCTTCTGGCTGATAAAGCAGTGTTTCAAGGTTTAGCTGCCCTGCTTTCCAGTGAGCTTTTGCTCGTTCACTGACCGCTAGGACGTCCGTACGTCCGATTAATTCATCCATTGATGTAAAACCGAGTTCTGCTAAGATTTCTCTTACTTCCTCTGCAATAAACATCATGAAGTTCACAATGTGATCAGGGTTACCCATGAATTTTTTGCGAAGCTCTGGATTTTGTGTGGCAACACCGACCGGGCAAGTATCTAAATGACATGCTCTCATCATTACGCAGCCCAGCACGACAAGTGGAGCTGTCGCAAAGCCATACTCTTCTGCTCCTAAAATCGCAGCCATGACAACGTCGCGGCCTGTCATTAACTTTCCGTCCGTTTCAAGAACAACTCTCTCACGAAGACCGTTTAGCACAAGGGTTTGATGAGCCTCTGCCAATCCAAGCTCCCAAGGAAGTCCTGTGTGTTTAATACTCGTTTTTGGTGAAGCTCCTGTACCGCCGTCATAGCCGCTAATGACAATGACGTCTGCAGTTCCTTTTGCTACACCTGCTGCGATCGTGCCAACGCCTGCTTTAGATACAAGCTTGACACTGATGCGTGCATCACGGTTTGCGTTTTTCAAATCATGAATCAGCTGTGCCAAATCCTCGATGGAATAAATATCATGATGCGGCGGTGGTGAAATTAATCCGACACCTGGCGTAGAACCACGTACATCGGCAACCCAAGGATACACTTTATTTCCTGGCAGCTGTCCGCCTTCTCCCGGCTTTGCCCCTTGCGCCATTTTAATTTGCAATTCATCTGCATTGACTAAGTAATGACTTTTCACACCAAATCGGCCAGAAGCGATTTGCTTAATGGCGCTTCTGCGGTCATTACCGTGTTCATCTACTGTAAAGCGGGCAGGATCTTCTCCGCCTTCTCCGCTGTTACTTTTACCGCCAATTCGGTTCATCGCAATTGCAAGTGCCTCATGCGCTTCTTTACTTAAAGATCCAAATGACATGGCACCTGTCTTAAAGCGGCGTACGATGGATTCAGCAGATTCAACCTCTTCCAGACGAACCGGCTTTTGTTTTGTCTGAAACGCAAACAAATTTCTGAGGAAGCCGATTCTTTCTTCATCCGCTGCCTTTGTATATTGTTTAAATAGGTCATAATCTTCATTGCGGCATGCCCACTGGAGCGTATGGATCGTTTTTGGATTAAAGGCATGGTGCTCTCCATTTTTTCTCCACTGGAATTCACTGCCTGATTCAAGTGTCTGGTCAGTTGCTGCTTGGTACCCTGCTTCATGACGAAGTTTTGCCTCATGTGCAATGGTGTCAAGATCAATCCCGCCAAGCTGAGAAGCTGTTCCTGTGAAATACTCTTGAATGACGTCTTCACTAATCCCGACTGCTTCAAAGATTTGCGCGCCTCTATAGCTTTGCACAGTGGAAATCCCCACTTTGGACATGACTTTGACGACACCTTCTGTCACGCTTTTACCAAACTTTGTAACAGCTTCATCAAAGCTGATCGAAATCGCTTCGTCTGCAATCAGCTGTTTGTACGTTTCATAGACAAGGTAAGGATGGATCGCATCTGCCCCGTAGCCAATCAGTGCGGCAAAATGATGAACCTCTCTCACCTCTCCAGATTCAACGATCAGACTGACCTTTGTCCGCAGACCTTGACGCACAAGGTGCTGATGAAGTGCACTTAGCGCAAGAATTGGTGGAATCGGTACTTTTTGTTCTGTCATTTCACGATCTGAAAGGATTAATAAAGAGACACCTTCTCTAATCGCTTTTTCTGCCTCTTCAAACATCGCATCCAGTCCGCGCTTTAAATCATCGGTGAAAAGTGTATGAATTGTTTTGCTTTTAAAGGCATTATGAACAATTGTTTTCAAGCCGTTAAATTGTCCGCTCGTTAAGACCGGAGTATAAAGTTTAATTCTTCGGCATGAATATTCATTCGGATGTAAAATATCGCCTTCGGCACCTAACCAAGTCATGGTTGATGTCACCAGCTGCTCACGAATGGCATCAATCGGCGGGTTCGTGACTTGTGCGAACAACTGCTTAAAATAAGAAAACAGAGACTGCGCACGATCTGATAACACAGCAAGCGGTGTGTCACTTCCCATTGAACCAATTGGGTCCTTGCCTTCCTCTAGTAAAGGAATTAAATACTTTTGAATGTCTTCGTACGTATAATGGAACGCACGCTGACGCGTCAACAAATCATCCATTATACTAGAATTTTCTGAATTTTCTTCCGAGCGATTGACGTGGACCATTTCTTCATCGAGCCATTTTTGATAAGGAAGTTCATTCGCAATGGTCGATTTCACTTCTTCGTCAGAAATAATTCGCCCTTCTTCTAAATCAATGAGCAGCATTTTGCCAGGCTCAAGACGATCTTTATACTTCACATCTTCTTCATTTGTGTCAATCACGCCGACCTCAGAAGAGAAAATGATATGATCATCATTCGTGACATAGTATCTAGCCGGTCTTAATCCGTTTCGGTCTAAGATGGCCCCGATTTGTTTACCGTCCGTAAAGGATATCGCTGTTGGTCCATCCCATGGCTCCATGAGAGAACTATGGTATTCATAAAATGCCCGTTTCTCTTTCGACATGTGCGTGTTTTCCGTCCAAGGCTCAGGAATCAGCATCATTGCTGTATGAGCAGGTGTACGGCCTGCAAGCACAAAGAATTCAAAGGCATTGTCTAAAATGGATGAATCACTTCCGTCTGCATTCAGCACTGGCAAAATCTTGTCTAAATCGTCTCCGAAGGCTTCAGATACGAATTGTTGTTCTCTTGCTCTCATCCAATTGATGTTTCCTCTTAATGTGTTGATTTCTCCGTTGTGAATTAAGTAACGGTTTGGATGGGCTCTTTCCCATGTAGGAAATGTATTTGTACTAAATCTTGAATGAACAAGTGAAAATGCAGAAACAAATGTTTCATCCTGTAGATCAAGATAAAAAGCATCGACTTGATCTGATGTTAAAAGCCCCTTATATACGATGGTTTGACTCGACAGGCTGACAAAGTAAAATTGTTTTTCCTCTTTTGTTCCCCAGTTCTCAGCCTGTTTACGGATGACATATAATTTTCTTTCAAATGACAAACGATCTGTGATGTTGTCGTTTGCACCGATAAAGACCTGCCTCACAACCGGACAGCTCTTCGCTGCGACAGTACCAATTTTCCCAGCATCGACAGGAACCGTTCTCCAGCCGATTAATGTTTGACCTTCTTGTTTAATGAACCCGTTGATTTTCTGTTCGATGGCTTGACGCGTTTTTTCGTCATCATCTTTTGAAAAGAAGACCATTCCTACCCCGTAACGGCCCTTTTCTGGAAGTGCAAATTCTTTGCAGTTCTTTCTAAAGAAAGCGTCTGGCAGCTGTACCATTAAACCGGCACCATCACCTGTATACGGATCACTGCCTTGCCCGCCGCGGTGATCAAGCTGGCACAGCATTTGTAATCCCTTTTTGACGATGCTATGTGTCGCCTCCCCTTTTAAATGGGCGTACAGTCCGATTCCACATGCATCATGTTCAAATTCAGGACGGTAGAGACCTTGTGGTTGTGGTAGTTGATTATAAGTCATCGTTTCTCTCCCCCGTTTAAAAGATCCGTTTTTCACAGTAATAAAATCTCACAAACTCTGTAACTTATTTTAAGTTTTCAAATTGATATAAACAATATATAATTTAGATCAAAACAATCTCTTTTTGAGATAGATGGGTGTGAAGTGCAAAAATGGAGCTTCGTCAGTTACGTTATTTTGTAGAAGTCGCAGACCGTGAACACGTGTCAGAAGCGGCTGAAAACTTACATGTTGCCCAATCTGCCATCAGCCGGCAGATTGCGAATTTAGAAGAAGAACTTGGAGTGGCCTTATTCGAACGAGAAGGACGAAATATCAAATTAACGAAGATCGGCAGACAATTTTTAGATCATGTCAGAACTGCACTCAAAGCCATTGATTACGCAAAAGAGCAAATTGATGAATACTTAGATCCGCACAAAGGGACGGTAAATATTGGCTTTCCTACAAGTCTAGCAAGCCAAGTGCTCCCTTCTGTCATCTCCGCTTTTAAGCAGGAATATCCAGAGGTCGATTTTTTACTTCGTCAAGGATCCTATAAGTTTCTCATTGAAGCCGTTAAAAATCGTGATATCGATCTTGCCTTTTTAGGACCTGTACCGACAAACGATTCTCAAATAGAAGGAAATATTTTGTTTTCTGAAAGCATTTATGCCCTTTTACCGGTTAGCCACCCCTTTAGCGGACAAAGGAGCATTCATTTAAGTGATTTAAGAAAGGATCATTTCGTGTTATTTCCTGAAGGGTATGTGCTGAGACAAATTGCGGTTGATGCTTGCAAGCAGGCAGGCTATGAGCCTACCATTTCATCTGAAGGAGAAGATTTGGATGCCATAAAAGGTCTCGTATCGGCAGGTATGGGCGTTACCTTATTACCCGAAAGTGCCTTTTATGAAACAACACCGCGATTTACAGTGAAAATTCCGATCGATTTTCCTCAAGTGAGAAGAACGGTTGGCATTATTGCATCTAAAACGCGAGAAATGTCTCCTTCTGCCCATGATTTTTATGTGTTTGTGAAGGATTTCTTTTCTAAAATTGAACAATATAAATAATTCACTAAAACAAGACATTTCATTTGTAGAAATAATCCCTCTTTGTATATGATGGGTTACAGAACAAAAGACTATATGGAAGAAAGGTATTTGTATGAAATCAATTTTATCATTTTTAAAGCCGTATCGGCTGTCCGTTGTGTCCATTGTTATTCTCACCTTTTTAAGCAGTATGCTCCAGCTGTATTTACCGACGTTAACAGCTGATATCGTTGATGTCGGTATCGTCCAGGGAGATATTGCTTACATATGGAAGGTTGGCGGCTGGATGGTGGCTTGTTCTTTACTCGCCATTTTGCTCACCATTTGGAAGTCTTACTTGTCATCAAAGACAGCACTTGGCTTCGGCCGTGATATGAGAAGACAGCTGTTTGTACATGTCGAACAATTTTCATTAGAAGAATTTCAAAAGATCGGCACGTCTTCCTTTATTACAAGATCAACAAATGATGTAAAACAAGTCCAAGATGTGACGATCATGATTTTACAAATGATGACGCGGGCCCCGCTTATGCTTGTGGGCGGAATCATTTTGGCTGTTTCCAGGGATGCTGTCCTGTCTCTTATCTTTTTAGCAGCCCTCCCCCTTCTTGGCGGATTTATTTATTTGGTGTCAAGAAAAGCCATTCCGCTATTTGGCCAGCTTCAGAAAAAAACAGACCGGCTGAATTTAATTATGCGAGAATCTCTTTCAGGCATCCGGGTCATTCGTGCATTTAACCGTGTGGATGATGAAAAGGAGCGATTCCAAGAAGCTAACACGTCCTATAAGGATACTGGCCTTAGAGTCAACCGATTAATGGCTTACTTGTTTCCATTTATGTTGATCATCATGAACTTCACGAATATCGGTATTGTTTGGCTCGGGGCAAACCGAATTGATGCCGGAGAAATGGAAGTTGGGAATCTCATTGCCTTCATTCAATATGCGATGATGATTTTAATGGCACTGATTATGCTGTCGATGAGCTTTATTATGGTCCCAAGAGCACAAGCATCAGCTAAACGTATGAATGAAGTGTTAAACATGGAACCAAAGATTAAAGACAAAGAAGTGTCTATGACTGAGCTTCACGAGCCCGCGCAATCCATTCGCTTTGAGGATGTATCATTTTATTACTCAAATGCAGAGAAACCGGCCGTTCAAAACATCACGTTTGAAGCCAAAACTGGCGAAACAACAGCCATTATCGGAAGTACGGGTTCTGGGAAAACTACCCTTCTCCAGCTGATGACGCGCTTTTATGAAGTGACAGAAGGCCGGATTACACTAGATGATGTAGATATTAGAGAGCTGCCACAGGAGAAACTGAGAAACCAGATGGGCTATGTCTCTCAAAAAGCTGTTTTATTCAGCGGAACCATTGCCGACAATGTGCGTTTCGGCAAGCAGGATGCAAGTGACGAAGACGTTTGGCAGGCGCTGCGAACTGCACAGGCCGAAGAATTTGTTTTGCAAAAAGATGGCGGAATTGATGCAGAAATTGATCAGGGTGGTTCAAATCTATCGGGCGGCCAAAAGCAGCGGCTTTCCATTGCAAGGGCGCTAGTGCGAAAACCATCATTCTATCTGTTTGACGATAGCTTTTCAGCACTTGATTACAAAACAGATGCAAAGCTGCGGGCATCATTAGAAGCAGAAAAAGCACATGCAGCCCTCATCATTGTCGCTCAACGAATCAGCACAGTGAAACATAGTGATAAAATCATTGTACTTGATGAAGGAAAAATCGCAGGTATCGGAACACATGAACAATTAATAAAGGATAATCTTGTGTACCAAGAGATTGTCGCATCACAGGAAGGTCAGGAGGTGAGCGAGGATGAGTAAGAAAATGTCTTCCGGCATGGGCCATAAAGGCGCCCACCCTAAAGGACCAGCCGCAAAACCGAAGGAATTTAAGAAAACACTGCTTCGATTGACAGGCTATTTAAAACCAAGAAAATTTCAGCTGATCATCGTCTTTATTGCAGCGATTGGTTCAACTGTCTTTAATGTCATTAGTCCAAAGCTGCTTGGGGATGCCACCTCTTCCCTATTTGACAGCTTCACGAATGGAACAGCCGTTCAATTTGATGTCATTTCACGAATTCTTTTGCTGCTTGTCGTCCTGTACGTAGTTGCTTCTCTCTTTTCATTCGTTCAGCAATATGTCATGGCCGGTGTCTCTCAACAGACCATTGCTGAATTACGCCAAGAAGCAAATGACAAGCTCACACGCCTCCCCCTTCGTTATTTTGATAAAACAACCCACGGGGACACATTAAGCCGTGTGATGAATGATATCGATAATATTAATACATCGCTTCAGCAGGCGCTCACCCAAGTGATTACATCTGTGATTACAGTCATTGGGATTGTCGTGATGATGCTCTTCATCAGTCCGCTGCTTACATTGCTTGTTTGTTTGACACTTCCACTCAGCCTGTTTGCGATTCGCGGCATTACGTCATTTTCTCAAAAGCATTTTAAAGCGCAGCAAAAAGAGCTTGGGACGATCAATGGCCATATTAATGAGATGTTCACAGGTCATCAGACAGTCCGTGCGTATGGCTACGAAAAGAAAGCGATCGATACATTTGATCAATTAAATGAAAAGCTGTATGAATCTTCAAGGAAAGCGCAGTTCATTTCTGGTTTAATGATGCCAATGATGACCTTTATCGGGAACCTTGGCTATGTGGCAGTCAGTGTAGCCGGCGGGATTCTTGTCATTAACGGGAATATTCGTGTCGGGGATGTGCAGGCGTTTATCCAATACACACAGCAAATGTCTCAGCCGCTTGTGCAAGCATCAAGCGTCGCAAACTTAGTTCAATCAGCGATCGCTTCTGCTGAAAGGGTCTTTGAAATCCTTGATGAGGAAGAAGAAAGTACCGAAGAAGATGCGGCAATTGATCTTGCATCACTCTCAGGTGATGTGAGCTTTGAACAAGTTCAATTCGGATATGAAAAAGATCATCCGATTATTAAAGATTTGAATTTAGATGTGCAAGAAGGACAAACGGTTGCCATTGTCGGACCAACAGGCGCAGGAAAAACAACCATCATCAATCTTTTAATGCGTTTTTACGAATTAGATCAAGGCTCCATACGCATTGGCGGTGTCAAAACAACTGATCTCAGCCGTCAGCAAGTACGAGAATTACTTGCGATGGTTCTTCAGGATACGTGGCTCTTTGAAGGAACGATTTACGACAACATTGCCTATGGCAGACAGGACGTTTCCAAAGAGGATGTCATCAAAGCCGCCAAACATGCCTATGCGGATGATTTCATCCGTACACTTCCAGATGGATATGACACACTGTTAACAGAAGATGCCGGCAACCTGTCACAAGGTCAGCGCCAGCTGTTAACCATCGCCCGTGCCATTTTATCTGATCCAAAGATTTTGATATTAGATGAAGCAACAAGCAGTGTGGATACTCGGACAGAGATGCATATTCAAAAAGCAATGAATGAATTGATGAAAGGCAGAACGAGCTTCGTGATTGCACACAGACTTTCAACCATTAAGGATGCAGACCTCATTTTAGTTATGAAGGATGGAAGCATCATAGAAAAAGGATCGCACAGCGAACTTTTAAAACAAAAAGGCTTCTATGCAGATTTATATATGAGTCAATTTGCCGAAAATCAAGTTGGTTAACATCAAAAAAGAGGGTAAACACGCATGTCACATGCTGTCTACCCTCTTTTCAATTGTTATCTGCTCGCTTCTTCACTTTTACACTGAGCTTCGTTATATACTCTGCTTCATTTTTAGACATGAGCGAATGAAGTAAATACTCCTCAAATACATCTCCATCCAGCAACATGCCCTCTTTCTCGATTTCATCTAATAAATGCGAATAAGCAGACTCAATCTCATCATATGTTCCTTGATCATATATCACCGCATAGATCCCGCCAGGTTTTTTCACTGCCCCCGGTCCATCCATTCGGCAGAACAGCTGATCTGACTGATGATAGCGGCGCTTACAAAACTGTTCCTTTTTTAAGACAGACCCATTTGCCGCAGCCCCTTTTATGCCAACTTCCTTTAAAAATTCCCCTACAATACGCGATATTTCTTCTACAGGTGTATTGAAGTCGATCGGGTTTGAAGCACTTAGTATAACTGGTTCTTCTGGCAGCTCTTGAAACAGGACCTCCCCTATTTTCACAGTTGATAATTCATGCGTTGTCTCGATCACCCGCATAAGAAAAGCTTGGATATCTTGCAGTTTTTCAATCTCTTGTTTGACCTTTTCTACTTGGTCGGCCGCTAGGCTTTGCAGTCTCTCGCGAGAAGGTTCTGTGAAATATTGTTTTAACTCTTTGATCGGAAATTGAACAGCCCGCAAGGATTGAATCGCAATAAAATGGTCAAATTGCTCAAGTGTATAGTAACGGTAGCCATTTTCATGAACACCAGCCGGCTTAAATAAATCGATTTTATCATAATACAGAAGCGTATCTTTTTTCACATCAAATAGCTTGGCAAATTCTCCAGTGAAAAATGTTTTTTGCACATCATTGATCATGATGAAGGCTCCTTTCTTGACTATGGAGTTACTCCATCCTTTATCATAACATGCAGAAACACCATTACGCAGGGAAAGGATAAGAAAATGAACAAAATAACTCAACATGAAGTGACATTAGCACATGCAAATAAAAAGGACTTCCCTTCTATGAAAAAAGAGCTTCAGAAAGCTTTTACAGCTGGCGTGATCGATGCATTCGGCGATGCGCAGGATGGACCGATTCCACCAGATGAAGTGATTGATGAATCTTTTCATTCGAATGAACACATTGTTTATCATATTATGCTAAATGGTGAAAAGGCAGGCGGCGTTGTCATCAAAATCAACCAAGAGACACATCACAACTCGGTTGATTTGCTATACATCTCCTCATCCTCTCACGGCCGCGGCATTGGTCAGGCAGCATGGAAAGCCATCGAGGCGCAATATCCAGAAACAATTGTATGGGAGGTTGTGACCCCATATTTTGAAAAACGCAACATTCATTTCTATGTCAACAAGTGCGGCTTTCAAATTGTTGAATTTTATCACTTACACCATCCAGACCCAAACGCACCTCGTGAAGCAGATCAAGGCAATGAACCTTTAGCACCTGAGGAATTTGAATTTTTTAAATTTGAAAAGGTGATGAAGAAAAACGGTTCATAAGGATGATAACATGCATTATAAAGTTAAAAACACTACCTCATAAAAAGGTAGTGTTTCTTAAATCTTTTTTAGCTTCTAATCTGACCGTCGCCACATAGAAGCAGCTTAGTTGTCGTGAGTGCAGGAAGTCCCATTGGCCCTCTTGCGTGGAGTTTTTGAGTAGAAATGCCGATTTCAGCTCCATAGCCAAGTGCGCCGCCGTCTGTAAAGCGAGTCGATGCGTTATGATAAACAGCCGCCGCATCGACTTCGTTTAGAAACGTGAGTGCATGTTTTTCATCTTCTGTCACGATGGCTTCTGAATGTTTTGTGCCGTACTGATCGATATGGCTGATCGCTTCCTCGATTGAATCGACTACCTTCACTGCAAGATCAAGACTTAAATACTCATCTGTCCAATCCACTTCCCCAGCAGGAACCGCATCTGAAAAGTAAGACTCTGCTGCCTGATCGCCATGTACAGTGACATGGTGCTCCTGCAGGGCTTCGTTCAATGCTGCTGCATTCTCTTTCAGCCAATCGCGATGAATGATCAGCGTCTCAAGCGCATTGCATACAGCGGGACGATTCGTTTTTGCATTGATCACAATCTCAATGGCTTTTTTCACATTCGCAGTTTGGTCAATAAAGACATGGCAGTTTCCTGTCCCTGTTTCAAGCACTGGAATAGTGGATTCTTCCACCACTGTTTTGATTAAGGAAGCTCCGCCCCGCGGAATTAACACATCTATCCATTCTTTTAGTTGAAACATCGCCTGAACCGATGAACGGTCTGTTTGTTCAATCAATTGCACCGCATCACGAGGAATTTTTGTTTGATCCAATGCTTCATGAATCACACTGACAATGGCTTTGTTGGAAGAAATAGCGGAGGAACCGCCTTTTAAAATCACTGAGTTGCCTGCCTTTAAGGCAAGGCCTGCTGCATCGACAGTGACGTTCGGTCTCGCTTCATAGATCATCCCGATCACGCCGAGCGGTACTCTTCGGCTTTTCACATGTAAGCCGTTATCAAGAGTCCATTCATCCAATATTTCTCCAACAGGATCTGTTAATCTCGTCACAAGCCGCAAACTTTCAGCAAACTCATGAATTCTTTCTTCATTTAACATTAATCGATCCATGAGTGCCTCTGAGAAGCCCTTTTCTTTGCCCACATCTAAATCCTTTTGATTCTCCTGTAAAATGAAACTGCTTTTTTGCTCTAACGCTTCTGCCATTTTAAGCAGCGCGTCATTCTTTTCCTCTGTTTGAAGTAAACTTAGTTTTTTTGAAACGTACTTTGCTTTTTTCGCTTTTTCTTTGACCGATGTGACAACTTCAGCTGTCAGTGTCATGGAATTCCTCCCTTTTGGTTAACAAACTGGAATCGATAAATCTAAATGACAAACAAATGCTTCAAGATCGACGACATGCACGATTTCATCTTGTAACAAGTCACTCTTACGTGCGAGTTCATCTGACGCATAATTCACAATGCCAAGCCCTATTTCTCTTCCATCTTGATCTAAAATACGGACGACATCGCCTTTTTTAAATGAACCTTTCACACTGACAATCCCATCAGAATCAAGACTTCCCTCTCGGTGTATGAGAAATTCCTGTGTTTTCTCTTGAACCAAGATCTCACCTTTTGGTCCAGAATGAAAGGCAATCCACTGTTTCTTATAGTTCAGCGGCGCTACATTTTCGTCAGCGGTAAAATAAGTGCCGTCCTCTGTCCCGTTGATCGCTTTGTCTAAAATGTGAGGCGTATCTGCTTTTCCTAAAAAGCCATTGATACCTGCGGCCATTGATATTTTAAAAGCATCGAGCTTTGATTTCATTCCGCCTGTACCTACACTGCTGCCTGCGTCTCCAGCAGCTGCTTCGATGTCTTCTGTAATGTCAGTGACTTCAAGAATTCTCTTTGCATTTGGATTTGTATGAGGATTATCTTCATACAAGCCATCAATATCAGATAAAATGGCAAGGAAATCCGCATCAATTAAGCCAGCTACTTTTGCAGACAATGTATCGTTGTCTCCAAACTTCAACCGATTGATCGTCACTGTATCATTTTCGTTAATAATTGGGATGATGCCTCGATCTAATAACACATTCATTGTGTTGCGCACATTTTGATAGCGCGTTTCATCAGAAAAATCACTTCTTGTGATTAAGAGCTGTGAGGCAATATAGCCGTGTGATAAAAATAAAGTAGAATATGATTCCATTAAAAGCCCTTGCCCAATTGAGGCAGATGCCTGCTTTTCCGGCAGTGTTTTCGGTCTATCGATAAATCCTAGTTTTCGGTAACCAGCTGCAACCGCACCAGATGAAACCAAAATGACTTCGTGTCCTTCATCTTTCAGTTTCACAATTTGATTGACGAGGTTTTCTAGTTTTTTTAAACTAATCTCACCTTGAAAGCTAGTAAGAGAGCTGCTTCCGATTTTCACAACAATTCGTTTTCTCTCTTTATCTGCGTACACCTTATCACTCCTGCATCTGAATTCTATTTATATAGATACTTTTTGTTTTTGCTGATTGCTTATCTCTTTTGATCGATTGGCAGCATGTTTGACAGCCTGCTTGATCGCTTCTCCTCCGCCAAAATCATCTAATGCATTCAGTCCAGCAGCAGTTGTTCCATTTGGTGACGTAATTTTCTCTCTTAGGACTGAAGGGTTTTCCTCTGTTTCTTGGAGCATTTTTGCCGCACCGAGGAGTGTCTGCGCGCCAATTTGGCGAGACAATTCCTTTGATAAACCTGCCTCTTCTCCTGCTTCTTCGATTCTTTCCATTAAGAAATAAAAGTAGGCGGGCCCGCTTCCAGCAATTCCAGTGAAGATATCCATTTGCTCTTCCTGAATGGTATAGACTTCGCCCATTTCAGATAAAAAAGCCTCACTTATGCTCATATGATCGTTTTTCACATAACGTCCAGCAGATAAAGCAGTCGCTGATGCGCCGATCGTACTTGAGGTATTTGGCATGACCCTTATAACAGGCTGACCTTCGTGCAGCATGTCTTCAATATACGATAGCTTAACACCTGCAAGGACAGACATGATGAGCTGATGTGGCTGAATACGAGATTTTAATGATTCAAGTGCTGCTTCAGCATCCTTTGGTTTCATGGCCAGGATCAACATATCCATTTCTTCAAAAGGAAATGAATCCATTGCGGCTGTTTGAATTCCGTATTGTTTCGTTAGTTCATTCAATCGAAGTTGATTTTGTCTGTTTGTTGCGTAGATTTGGCCTAGCGGTATCTGTCCTGATCGCACAATCCCTGCAATCATTCCTTCCGCCATAGAGCCTGCTCCAATGAAAGCAACTTTCTTTTGATCAATGATATTGATCCTCTCCCTTGTTCGCTTTTTGTTCGCGTTTTTCGCACGTTAGTAATGGTAACATGATGAGAAATCGTGTCAAGAAAGAGCTAGCTCTTTTCAAAAGTCCCGAATGCATGGCGGACAGCTTGCTGTAAGTATGTTAGCCGTGTTTTTCAAATTCAGCGATTTAGATCAAAAGAACTATGATCATTTGAATCATAGGACCCTTTCGTTCGACTGAATTCCCCATTTTATTTTTGGTTTCGGTGACTTCAATTCTATTTTTTAGAAAGCGCTCTCATTTTAATCACTTTCTATTTTCCTAAATGGTGAATGTGCTTGAATCTTTCGATTAGACTATTGACATATTTTAGAAAACATGTCCGTTGAAATGATATTTTACTGGTGATACCGTGAAAGAGAAATCATGTGAAAAAGGAGCGTTCATAATGAAAGTGAAAGAAAACTATGTCAATGTGATACCAATGAAAGAAATCCGTTCTACCGATGACCTTCTTTTCCCATTCCCTATTTACAATGAGCTGCGTGCAGAAAGTGATATTAGATATGATGAGACAAGAAAGTGCTGGGATCTCTTTCGATATGCCGATATCCAGTCTGTTTTAAAGCAGCCTAAAGTGTTCTCTTCACAGCGGGGAAGAAGCACGTCTAAAACAAGTATTTTAACGATGGATCCTCCAAAACATACAAAGATGAGAGCGCTCGTGAATAAAGCATTCACCCCAAAAGCGATCAAGCAATTAGAAGATAAGATCAAAGACCTGACACATGATTTATTAAATCAAGTCAAGGATCAACGTACGTTTGATATCGTGCAAGATTTAGCAGCTCCCCTGCCGGTGATGATCATCGCTGAGCTTCTCGGTGCAGAGGTGCAGGACAGAGAGCTGATTAAAAAACATTCTGATGCCCTTGTGGCAGGTGCTAAGGATGAATCAAAAGAGGCCATTCAGGCTGTTGTAGATATGCAAAAACGCGCTGAAGAGGAGCTGTCCGTTTATTTTGCTCATTTGATCAAAAAACGAAAAGAAACGCCTGCGGGTGACTTGATCTCGCTTCTCATTCAAGCGGAAATCGATGGAGAGCGTTTAACGGAGAATGAACTGCTTGGCTTTTGTATTCTATTACTTGTTGCAGGCAATGAGACAACGACCAATCTAATAACAAATGCCGTACGACTGCTGACAGAGCAGCCGCATATCGCTGAATCCGTTCGACAGGACCCCTCTCTTATTCCTCAATTGACTGAGGAAACGTTGCGGTATTATCCGCCTGTTCAAGCCATTGGCCGAATCGCCGCAGAGGATGTTGAAATTGCTGGCGCACGCATTGAAAAGGGAGACTACCTCATCGGCTGGGTTGCTTCAGCAAATCGGGATGAACAGAAGTTTGAAGATCCAGATACGTTCCGGCTTGACCGGAAATCCAATCCTCATATGAGCTTTGGATTTGGCATTCATTTCTGTCTCGGTGCACCGCTTGCCCGGCTTGAAAGCAACATTGCGCTTGATATTTTACTCCATACGTTTCAAGACATCACCTGCGCTGCAGATCAGCTAAAACCTATTCAAAGCACGTTTGTTTTTGGGGTAAAAGAATTTCCTGTACAAGTCACCCGTTTTTAAAAGTCCCTTTTTCAGGGGCTTTTTTTCATTTTCTACAATTCATCATCTCTTTCTTACCTTCCACCTCCGAACATGCTAAAATAAAGTCCATACAAAGCGATAACGGAATGCAGAAAGGAAGCCAAAAACTCATGACCGATTATACAGCGATGAAAGACGGAATTTTCAAATCAGTTTGTTCGTTAGATTGCCCGGATCAGTGCGGTCTTTTAATACATAAAGAAAATGGAAAGATCGTGAAAGTGCAGGGAGATCCGGACCACCCTGTCACACAAGGAAACATATGCAACAAAGTGCGTAATGTCACAGCCCGTTTATACGATGAAAAAAGACTGACCACTCCTTTAAAACGTGTTGGTAAAAAAGGCGAAGCACAGTTTGCACCGATTACGTGGGAAGAAGCCATTGAAACCATTCGTCAAAAATGGACAAAGCTGATCGAAGAAAAAGGGCCAGAAAGCATTCTGCCTTACAGCTTCTATGGGAACATGGGCAATCTCAACGCAGAAGGAATGGACCGCCGCTTTTTTTATCGTCTTGGTTCAAGTCAGTTAGACCGGACGATCTGTCAGTCAGCGGGAACGACTGGCTATAAATATACAATGGGTGCCAGCATTGGGACAGATCCTGAAGACACCATTCATACGAAATTATTTATCTTTTGGGGCATCAATGCCGTATCGACCAATATGCACCAAATCACCTTGGCACAAAAAGCGCGAAAGCAAGGAGCTAAGATTGTCGTAATTGATGTTCACAAGAACCAAACCGGCCGGATGGCAGATTGGTTCATTCCGCTTCGACCTGGTACTGACAGTGCGCTTGCCCTTGGCATCATGCATGTCCTTTTTAAAGAGGAACGTACAGATGAAGCCTTTTTAGAGACTTACACGGTCGGCCATAAAGAGCTACGCGAGCATGTGGAGCAGTATGATCCAGACACAGTTGAGCGAATCACAGGTGTCCCTAAAGGCGACATCATGACACTTGCAAGAATGTATGCTGAGACATCGCCCTCACTTATTCGCATTGGGAATGGTTTACAGCACCATGATAATGGCGGGATGAGTATTAGAACGATTTCCTGCCTCCCTGCCCTGACTGGTCAATGGCTGCACAAGGGCGGCGGAGCGATGAAATCAAACTCTTCTTTTCTCAGCTATAATGAAACAGCTCTTCAGCGGCCGGATTTATTAAAAGAACGCACACCTAGATCATTTAATATGAACCAGCTGGGAAGTGTGCTGACAAGCGCAGAGCCTTCCGTTGATTCTCTCTTTATCTACTCGTGCAACCCAGCAGTTGTAACACCTGAAGCGAATAAAGTCAGAGAAGGTTTGCAGAGAGAGGACTTATTTACAGTGGTGCATGATTTATTTCTAACAGAAACAGCGGCATATGCAGACATTGTCCTGCCGGCGACATCTGCCTTTGAAAATGAGGATTTCTATACATCATATTGGCATCATTATATTCAAATTCAGGAGCCAGTGATAGAACGCTACGGAGAAAGCAAATCCAATACTGAAGTATTCCGCCTGCTAGCTCATGCGATGGGTTTTGAAGATGAAGCCTTCCGAGAGACAGATGCTGAGCTCATGGAACAAGCTCTTCATCATCAAGAAAATCCGCATTATGAGGACATTTCATACGAAGCATTAAAAGAAAAGAAATGGATCAAAGCAAAACGTGGATCTTTCGAGGAATTAAAGCTTCAAACCCCAAGCGGGAAAATTGAGCTTTATTCTGAACAAATGAAAAAAGACGGGTATCCAGCACTTCCAACCTATGTGCCCCTTTATCAGGAAAGCGATTATCCGCTTACCTTTATACCGGGACCGAACCATAATTTTTTGAATTCCACCTTCTCACTTCATGAAAAGCATCAAAAGCTTGAGAAATTTCCGAAGCTTCACATGAATGAACAGGATGCAAAGGAAAGAAAAATTGAAGATGGTGACATGGTCCGTGTACTGAACGATCGAGGAGAGTGTGAGCTTGTCGTGTCAGTCGGTCAAAATGTTTTATCTGGTGTTGTGGTCAGTCAAGGATTATGGGCAGATCAAAAAGGCAAAAAACATCTCGTCAATGGATTAACACCTGATCGATTGGCAGATATGGGCGGCGGCGCAACGTTCTTTTCTGGCAGAGTCGAAGTTGAAAAATTATCATAGAAAAAGTAAAAGCCAGCAAAAACTGCTGGCTTTCAGATTGTTGACAAAGGGCTAAAATAATCTTGATTTTAGCCCTTTGTCTTCTTTTCAGCGTGATAGAAAACCTTTGAAGTCTAGGAAGCTCGAGCACTGGAGCGGAGCGAATTTGACATTCGTGAGCACCAGCGCGCAGAGCTGACAACGAATGCGAGGGTTTGTCTACACGCTGAAAGCCAGCAAAAAACTGCTGGCTTTTTGATCTGCTTTTATCGTCCAATAAACAGCTGGTTTGTCATCACATTCGCACTTCCACTGCTTTGGTAGCCTTCTACAGTAAATGCCGTTTCATACATTTTACCCATTGGCATGCCTAAGCTTTCCCATTTATTAAAATGCGCACTGACGGAGACCGTTCCGCTTGTACGCTTTGTTTGACGTACACTCCAATATTGCTTGAAGGTCGCAATCCCGATAATGGAAGGCTGATTGACGCGGGTCGTTTCATAAATGTCATATGTGCCTCCATCGGCATAAAATGATCCTTTATACGCTCCTGTTGGACGATATGTGCCCCATGAATCAACGATGTAGTATTCTGCTAATGGAGATTGTGTCCAGCCATAGACACATAAATAGGAATTCCCGCCTGGGTTAAAGTTTGCGTTGTAATTGATGGAGATGTTGCCAAGCTGATGATGAGTTTTAGTGGTATCAAACTTCTTTCCTTTCCGAAATAAAGCATTTCCGATACTGTTCCAGCCTGCAGTAAATGCCCCGCCGTTATTGAGTGTCATTGAGGTGTTTCCATAATCCTTCCATAATTCATAATCGTATCCGCTATGTGTACCCATTTCATTATTATAAATCGTTTTCGCATCAGCTGGCACAGCCGTCAGTGTCAGCACAAATCCAATACACACCACAAACAATAGCCTCAATCTTTTCAAATTCATTTTCCATCCCTCTCCTTTTTTCATCCGTATTGTTCTGTCATCCCTAAGGTGAAAAACCCATCACCTCCTTTCATGAAGCTCATTCTGCTAGATGGAACGATACGGCTTTAACCCGGCATGGATGTCTTTTGTTTGTGTATAAATCTTTTGATACAAATGAAATAAATCGGCATATACTTCTGCATGCTGCTGATTTGGCTCATAAACAGCGGCTTGATGGATCAATTGATTAGCACATGCTTCAAGTGACGGATACCACCCGCAGCCAACTGCAGCAAGCATGGCTGCACCTAATGCAGGCCCTTGTTCATTGTCTAACTGGATGACGTCAGCCTGAAAAATGTCTGCTTGCATTTGAAGCCATGTCCGGCTTCTTGCACCGCCACCAATGGACACAATAGAATCTATGTTTTTTCCTGCCTGCCGGAATAATGCGATAGATTCATTTAGCGAAAAGGTAATTCCCTCTAACACAGCCCTGACAACATGTGCCCTTTCATGCCTGCTGTCTAATCCAATCAAGCTGCCGCGAATGGTCGAATCCGCATGAGGTGTTCTTTCCCCAACTAAATAGGGAGTAAAGAGCAATCCTTTCGCTCCTGGCGCTACATGAGCCGCACCTTCTAAAAGTGATTGGAACGATTCCTCAGGTGCCAGTAAGTGTTTTGCCCAGTTAAGACTATATCCCGCTGAAAGGGTGACGCCCATTGTGTAAAAAGCGTCTTTTTTTGCATGGTGAAACAAATGCAAATTCCCCTGAAGTTCCCTTTCATGATCTTCTTCGTAGGAGAGAATGACACCCGATGTGCCGATGCTGCATAACGTGCGGTCAGAGGATAAGATGCCAGCACCAATGGCTCCGCAAGCATTGTCTGCCCCGCCGGCAAAAACCTTCACGCCTTCTTTCATCCCAACATCACGTGCAATGTGCGGCAAAAGTGTACCAACCTCCGCCTCTGATGTGACAAGTGGCGGGCAAATATGAGGAGAAATATCAAATGCCTGACAAATCTCCTCACTCCACGTCTGTTCACCGATATTTAACAGCAAAGTGCCAGCCGCATCAGAATAATCAATATGGACAGCGCCTGTTAAACGAAATCTGACATAATCTTTTGGGAGTAAAAACATGTCGATTTGTTGATCAATATGTGGTTCATGTTCCTTTACCCATAGTAATTTAGGCAGTGTGAATCCTTCTAACGCCTGGTTTTTTGTGATCATTTGCAGCCGGTCCCCCAGCTTTTTTGTCATGTGTTCACATTGTGCTGTCGTTCGTGTATCATTCCATAAAATTGCAGGACGGAGCACTTCACGAGATTCATTTAATAGAACCAACCCATGCATCTGTCCGGAAAAGCTGATGCCTTCGACTTGCCTTGAATGAACAGGCTGCTTTGCCATCAGTTCTTTCATCACAGCTATTGTCTGCTCTACCCAATCCTCAGGATGCTGCTCACAATATCCCGGTTTCTCTTGAATGAGGCGGTACGGCTTAGAGGCTTCGCAGCACACCTTTCCGCTCTCATCGACTAATATCGCTTTGACCCCGCTCGTTCCAAGGTCAATTCCCATCACATATTTCATGTTTTCACTCCTTCAAAACAGGTCCGCCCCTTCAATTAATCTTCTAACAAGTATTGATTTAAACGGGCCTTCAGCTGTTCCTCTCTTCCCGATTCGTTTCTGATCAAAGGATGTTTCAGCGCATATTCTTCTAATGTATGAAAGTTTGCCTTCCCTTCTGAAATGTCACGTCCAATCCCTTCAGAAAAGCTGCGATACCGGTGCTTTATCACATCCTCAAACACACGATCTTCTATGAGTCTATGAGCGACCCGCAGTCCCTTTGCGAATGCATCCATCCCGGCAATATGGGCATATAAAATATCGTCAAGTTCAAAGGAAGCTCTTCTCACTTTTGCATCAAAATTAAGACCGCCAGCCCCTAGCCCGCCATTTTGCAAAATTTCATACATGGCAAGAGTTGTGGCATACAGATCTGTTGGAAATTCATCTGTATCCCATCCAAGAAGCGAATTTCCTTGGTTCGCATCAACAGAACCGAGCAGCCCATGAATTCTTGCGACACGCAATTCGTGCTCAAACGTATGGCCAGCCAGTGTCGCATGATTGGCTTCGATATTTAATTTAAAATGAGAATCTAATCCGTATTGCTTTAAAAAGGCGATGGATGTCGCTGCATCTGTGTCGTATTGATGAGTTGTGGGCTCCTTTGGTTTTGGCTCAATTAAAAATTGACCTGTGTACCCAATTTCTTTTGCATAATCAACAGCCATATGCAAGAAGGCCGCCATGTGATCAAGCTCTCTTTTCATATCTGTATTAAGCAGCGTATCGTACCCTTCTCGTCCACCCCAGAAAACATAATTTTCTGCACCAAGTTCTTTGGCGGTTTCGATGCCTTTTTTAACCTGCGCGGCCGCATAGGCAAAGACATCTGCATGACAAGATGTCGCAGCACCGTGTACAAATCTAGGATGCTTGAACATATTGGCCGTGTTCCACAGCAGTTTTACTCCGCTTTGCTTCATGTATTCTTTCATTCTTTCTAAAATGATGTCTAATTGTTGATTGGTCTCTTGAAGCGTCTCTCCCTCTGGCGCGATATCGCGGTCATGGAATGAAAAATACGGTACATCTAATAGGTCAAAAAGCTGAAAAGCGACTTCCAATCTAGCTTTTGCTAAATCCATTCCGCTATAGGAGTCCCATGCTCTCTGCATCGTACCAGTTCCAAACATGTCAGTTCCATCAGCGGTTAATGTATGCCAATAAGCGACTGAAAAACGCAGGTGGTCTTTCATTGTTTTTCCGCCAATCACTTCGCTTGGATTATAGTATTGAAAGGCGAGTGGATTTTTTGATTGTTTTCCTTCATATTGAATTTTGCTGATTCCTTCTAAGCTGTATAACGTTTTCATATTTGATTTAGCCATTCTTCATTCCTCCTGAGTACACTTTGTAAGTTGATTCAACAAACTAATGATCAATGTATGAGAAAATCTCTTTGAATTTTCCATATTTTTTAGTTTTTTAGAAATATTTTCGTTATAATAAAGTTAAAATCATCTTTTTTATCGAATACATGCGAAAAAAAGCAGCTCTTCTCAACTTAATCTAAAGACGAAACAAATGGAGTGGATAACGTGGATATCGCTGATCAGAACTTTGTAAAAAAAATAAATCAAAAACTATTATTAAAAGAAATTCTCCAGCATGCGCCCATTTCGAGAGCAAAATTATCTGAACGCACTGGATTAAATAAATCGACTGTTTCTTCTCAAGTAAGTACGTTAATGAAGGAACATCTTGTCTATGAAATCGGCCAAGGTGAGTCTAGTGGCGGGAGAAGACCGGTTTTACTGATGTTTAATAAACGTGCTGGCTGCTCCATCGGGATTGATGTTGGTGTTGATTATGTCAATGGCATATTAACAGACCTTGAAGGGTCCATTCTTTACGAAGAGCAGATCAAGCTCCCACCGAGCTCTCCTGATGTAACGATACGTAAATTAATTGAATTAATACAGCAGCTCATCACACAAATGCCCTCTTCCCCATATGGGCTCATTGGCATTGGTCTATGCATACATGGGTTAGTGGATGCAGATGAACAAATCGTGTTTACGCCTCATTCCAAATGGAAAAATGTTGATCTGAAAAAGCCGCTCCAAGACACATTCCAAGTTCCGATCTTCATTGAAAATGAAGCAAATGCCGGTGCATATGGTGAAAAAATCTTTGGTGCCGCTAAACACTATGACCATTTGATCTATGCAAGCATCGGCACTGGCATAGGGATCGGAATCATTATCAATCATCACTTATACAGAGGAGCGTACGGCTTTTCTGGTGAAATGGGACATATGACGATTGATTTTAATGGACCAACATGCAGCTGCGGGAACCGTGGGTGCTGGGAATTGTATGCATCTGAGAAAGCCTTGTTTCAGTCTCTTCAAACAGATGGTCAGCCCATCTCCCATCAAGACCTGGAACAGCTGGCCAAGTTAAATGATATGAGAACGCTCAATGCTCTGCGCAACTTTGGATTTTACCTTGGCGTCGGTCTCACAAACGTCCTTCATACCTTTAACCCGCAAGCCATCATTTTAAGAAACAAAGTGATCGAATCACATCAAACAGTTCTACATGTGATTGGGGAGGAAGTATCCTCACGAATGGATACGCAATTCAGCTCACAGATAGAGCTGCTCCCCTCATCATTAGGACACAATGCACCAGTATTGGGGATGACATCTCTTGTCATAGAAGCTTTCTTGCAAGATGCCACCCTCACAACATGACCTCTGTTTCCAAAAAAGACAGCCCGCAGCGCGTTGTCTTTTTTTATTCATTTTTTTCCTCATAGCGAAAATAGTGAAAATCAGCAGGCAGACGCTCGCCGCTCGTATCTTGACACTGCATACCGACAAACGCCCCTGTAAAAAATCCCCCACCTCTAATGAAATCATCGGATAAATGGATGGATTCAAGCGGCACATCAATTACCTTCCAATCTTTTTGATCAAAAGAATAAGAATATTTATATGTCTCTTTCTGAACGGTCACTTTTAAATAGACATAAGTGACATCATCTGGAATGATGATTTTATGTGTCAATGGCTGAGAAAAGGCAAGGTTTTCACAGACAGATAGCTCAAGCGTGCGCCCAAGTTCCTCATCATATGTCACCTGGAGTGCTGTCCAGTTTTCCGTATTATAATAATTCACAAGACCAGCGGCTTGCTGAAAGTTTTCTGGGAAGAACGAAACAGCTGTCTCTGCTTCAAAATAAAAGCTTTGCCAGCGCCTTGCAACAAAAGCTTGGGTAAACTTAGACGTTAAAGATTCGTGACCGAATAACCTTAAATGCTGAGGTTTCTCCGTTAATGAACCAATCTGATCGGTAAACGGAATTCTTAATGTTTGGAAGTGTCTATTTAGTGTTGATTTTTTAAATTCATCGACTGTATGATAGGTTGGTGCAAAAACCTTTTCTTCGATTTTTGGCGCTTCAACCTCAAGCGTCCCCTCTTTTCCGCCTACAACATAAGGCCAGTCATCCTTCCATTCTAGCTTTTGAATGGCTGTTTCTCTTCCTAAAGGACACCACCCTCTCTGTTGAAAAATAGATTCCTTGCTTGATTGAATTGGGCGGCCAGTGAGATGAGCGAGATACCATTCATTTGTATGCGTTTGAACGATTGAAGCATGCCCGCATTTTTGAAGCGGATGTTCAGGCGCATGGAAGGCACTTAAAATCGGGTTATCAGGATGAACCTCATAAGGCCCTTCAATATGCGGGGACCGGGCGATCGTTGCCGCATGCTCATACCTGGTACCTCCTTCTGCCGTTAATAAATAGTAGTAGTCACCGATATGATACAGATGCGGCGCTTCTGTCAGTTTAATCGGTGTTCCTTTAAAAATGACCTTCCTTTGACCGATGAGCTTCTTTTCAGCCACACTATATTCCTGCAAGGCAATACCTGCAAAGGAATGGTGCTTTTCCCTATGATCCCACAGCATATTTAAGACGTATTTCTTCCCGCTTTGATCATGGAATAAAGATGGATCAAACCCGGAGCTGTTGAGCCGGATCGGTTCACTCCAATCGCCGTCCACTTCGCTTGCCGTGACCAAATAATTATGACCGTCTTTAAATGGACCATCCACTACTTTGATATCTGAATAAATAAGCCAAAACTGTCCATCTGCATAGCTTAAGCACGGTGCCCATACTCCGCCAGAATCAGGATTTCCCTTCATATCCAGCTGCGAGGTTTTTTGCAAAGGACGCGCAGCAAGGCGCCAATGAACGAGATCCTTCGAATGATAAATTTGCACCCCTGGAAACCACTCAAATGTAGAGACGGCCATATAATAATCTTCTCCGACACGGCAAATACTTGGATCAGGGTTAAACCCTTTGAGCACTGGATTGGTAATCTTCATTGAACTTCCTCCTCTTTCAGAGACCTACATTTTAAAATCGTCCATATGATCGATATATACCTTGTCTCTGTTCTCAAGCTCCCGTACGACTTTTTTATGTTTTTCTTCATCTAGGTTATAAAAATTAATATCCACCATCGCTAAAATCAGTAAGCATACAGGAATCACCGTAGTCGTGATTAAAATGCCCAGTAATGCTTCTGGTGTTTGCATTTGATTCGCAATATAGCCAAAGCGATCGAGTACAAGCCCTGGCACAATCCCGCCTAATGCCATCCCAAATTTAAAGAAGAATCCGATGATGGCGTAGATGAGTCCGCCCATCCTTTTCCCTGTTTTATATTCGCCATATTCAACGGTTTCAGGAATGAGCGCCCACATGTAAGCACCGGCTGTAATACTTCCTGCAGCTGCAATGAGCCTGAAAATAAGTATTAAAGTGATTTGACTCGGCGGTATCACAAGTAATGCAAGAAGTCCTACAATATTCAGCAATAATGAATAATTCAGCAGCTTTTTCTTTCCTAACAGCTTGTGCAGTTTTGGAATAAACGGCAGCACCATTAAAGCTGGCAGACTGCCAATGAGTCCGTACCATTTCACTAAATCTTCTCTGCCGAGGTTATACGTCACATAATAGATCCCAACAGAGTTGCTGATCGAGTTCACGCCAAAAATAATAATAAAGAAAATGCTTAATACAACAAGCGGACGATTCACACGTAACTGGACAAAGATATCACTGAACTTAATTTTTTCCTCCGGCTTTTGAAGCGTGACACGTTCATTCGTGCTTTTAAAACAGAAAATAAGTAATGCACCGCCAAGAACGCCGAGAAAAGCCATCGTCATCTGCCAGCCAAGGGCTGTATTTCCTGTTTTATCACTCAAAAAAGTCGCAAGAAAAGGAACAAAAAAAGCAACAACTAGACCTCCGAGATTAGCAAAAAGCATACGAACAGACGTAATACTGACAACCTCTTGGTTATTTCTTGTCATTGCGGATGTTAAAGCACCATAAGGAACATTGATGAATGTGTATGTAAGCGATAAACCAACATACGTGATGTAGGCATAAACGAGTTTACCCATTTCAGAAAAATCAGGTGTCGTAAAGCAAAGGATGGCGAGTACCACAAAAGGAAACGCACCGAATAACAAGTAAGGTCTGAACCTGCCAAAACGGCTGTTCGTTCGATCCACCATTGCACCAATAAACGGATCTGCAAGCGCATCAATGGCCCGAACAACTAAAAACATCGTCCCTGCTGCCGCCGCTGATAAACCATACACATCTGTATAAAAAAATAATAGATACGTAGAGACAGTTGCATAAATTAAGTTACATGCGAAATCTCCTGAAGCATATCCCACTTTTTCAGACATACGAATCTTTTTTAAATTCTCACTTACCATGAGCTTTCTCCCTTCTTCTCTTAGCCTCTTCTAATGAACAGATGATGGAGGGCAGCAGCAGTCAATGCAAAGAATATAAAGCGCTTTCAATTTGTTGTAAAAATGAAGCTGAACATCTAATCTTTTCAGCTTAGCCCACATACGCAGCAAATGATTTGAATGACAGAATCATCCCCTTTAATAGTCGGATCATCACTTAGAACTCATCTTAGTTTATCGACTAAACAAACTAAGATGAGTTCATTTTATAAAATCTGATCTGACTTTTCAATATTTTTTGAAAAAATAATCCAAATAATTGATTTCTTGTCAGTTTTCTGCTGAAACGACGTGAAAAACTGAAGTGAATCATTTAATGGTTGCAATTCAGTTCATCCCATGCTATATTTATCAAGCGATGAGCTGAATTGTGTAAGTCGGGTAACATGTCTCCTTGAGACACACACGAATGTGGCGTGTGGTTATTCCGCCTCAATACGCAAAAGACATCTTCTCAGGAAGATGTCTTTTTTCTTATCCTATTTTTGTCCCATTTTCTACAGGCTCATCTGTTGCTAGTAATACTACGTCTTCTTTTGACGGCATGCCCCCTAATACAAGCACTTCTGACTTGAACCCTGCAATTCTTCTTGGCGGAAAATTGACGACTGCTACGATTTGCCTGCCAATGATATTCTCAGCTGTATACCGTTTTGTCAGCTGAGCACTGGATTGTTTTAGACCAATCTCTTCACCAAAATCAATCTTGAGTTTTAATGCAGGTACTCTTGCCTCTGCAAAGAATCCTGCTTCGATAATCGTCCCAACACGAATATCTAACGCTAAAAACTGTTCAATATCTGCCATCTGATTCTCTCCTCTTCATTCAAGGGTAAGTTCATTTACTAGAGTCTTCCATTGTTTTTTCATTGTAGCACATTCATTTCGTAAAAAAAGTGAGTCAAAAAGCAACCTTTAGTTTACATAATGATTTTATTGTCTTGTATTAAATGTTTGCATCCTGAAAATGAATTCAGTAAAATGGCAAATAATCCTACTGCTTCCTCCCAAATATATTGGGGAGGGGTTAACACTTGTTTACATTATCGGATATGTGGACATTTTGCTGGTCGTTTTTCGTCATTCTTCCTATCGTTGCCATCTTGCATCAGGTTGGCCATATTATGGTCGCGTGGATGTTTGGCGCAAAGGTTTCTTTTGCTCTTGGCAGAGGCAAAAAAGTATTGAAAATAGGCGTTGTTGAAATTAGACGTATCTATTTTCTTGATGCATTTTGCCATTATGAAGAAATGAGGAAAAATAACCGATTCTCGCACATTCTTGTCTACCTAGGCGGATCATTATGCAACCTGCTCAGTGTTCTCATACTGAATACAATGATCGCCAATGATATCCTGCCAGAACATCAATTTTTCTATCAATTTGCTTACTTCTCTGTCTACTATGTATTTTTTGCACTGCTGCCAGTCCAGTATGCAGATCATCATCCGAGTGATGGGCAAGCGATTGTGAACATCATTCGGCACGGTGAACCATGTGACATCATTGACTAACAGGATGGCTTCCGGCTGTCAATTTGATAATGAATCGTTAAAAAGGGAATACCGCATAGCTTCATTTGATGAACTGCTGTGAGACTTTTATCTGTCTCCGGCTTCATATGAAAGCTTTCTTCCATTGGCAGTTTCATGGTGATAAAAGGCGTATGCAAATACAAACCTTCGTCACCGGTACTGCCTTTTGGACATGCACTTTTTAAGAGAAAGTCTTCCTTTTCATTAAAAGGTTTTAAAATGGCGGTCAGCTGAGAATATGGAAGCGGCAGCGCAATATTCATATAGCCCGCAGCTGCATCGTGATGATGAGCATAAAGTGCAAAAAAGACCTGCTCCCCTTTTTCGTTGTGACGAATCCACGCCCTGACATTCTTTCGCTCTTCTTTAGGATGTTGAAATGTTGTCAGACGTCCCTTCATTTCATAAGGGATACGAGATGTTCCTAAATAGAGCTGCCCTATTTTTTTAAACATGGGCTGAAGTAAAAAAACAAACGGCCTCACCCACCAATGAAAACAGACTGCTGCTTTTAAAGTAAATACCGTCGGATTTTCATAAAACCTTCGAATCACAGGTGATACCCTTTCAGCTGAAAACGTCGTTCCATTTAAATCATCAAGTGAATCGACTAAACCGAGCTTCTCGCGATCATGCATTCTTTCCTTTTGAAAAGAGATCATATGAAAACGGCCATGCACGCTTGATATCGGAAAGTTCTTCTGTTTCAATTGATCCTTTGGCCCTTCGATCAGCCATCCAATCAGACCTGGTAAAATCACAAAAAAAGCATTAATACTACCATGAAACCAAATCATCTGATCAATACTGATATAGGTCACGCGCATGAGCATGCCGGCGGAATAAAGCAGAGATAGCAAGATCGTCGCCATTAAGATGCAGCTAGAAAACACAACCAGCCTTTTTGCCACAGTCGATCGAAACCTTGTTTTCATACAAAGAATGCCGTACAAATAGAGTGCAATGACATATAGCATAACGCTGAACGTATCAAATAGACGGGAGAAGCTAATCCCAACAGCAATCATCACAGGCGACAGCAAAATCCCCCAGCCTGCCGCTTTGTATAAAGCTGTCTCTTTTTCTCTCTGTCTCCCTAATAATCCATAGAAAAGCGGGATAAAAAAAGCAGAGTAATGAAAATGAATAGCAGTCAAAAGCACAATGATTGGTGAAAAGGTCATTACCTGTATATCTGCTGTGTACAGCCAAAACCAAAGCCCGCCTAAAGCGAGATACATCCATGCACCATCGATCATCAATTCATGAAGCGGAAAGGTTCCCCTTTTCAGCAAACGAGTAAAGCCATATAACGCCAAGATGATCGTATACAAAAACCATCCCGATGCAAACAAAGCAGAATGATAGATAAATGCAGCTGTTGCACAAAGAGTAGCTAATGGAAAGGCTTTCATTAAAATACCGAGCAGTACTCCCGGCTTTCTCTCACTCTCTTCCTTCGCAAAAAAGGCTAACACTGCAGGAAGGAAAAACAGAATCGCTATTAGTACAAAAAACTCTGCTATCGGACCTGTCATCAAACGGGTGGCGATAAAACAACACATGAAGAGAAGGCTTGATATCAAGTGCCATTTATTCATCATGAGACTCCACCCTTTCAGTAAATCGGCCTTTATATGTAAAAAGAGTGCCAAACAGTCGATTTTTCACATGCACATGAATGGTATACTCACCCGAGTGCTCCTCGTAGCCTTCTGTGACATCTGACACACCATAAAGCCATGAAGGCAGCGGCCACTCACGTCCTAACAACAGCAGCCTCTGCTTGCCGGATTGAATGTGCAGAAAACCATGCTTTGTTACTGTAAAATGAAGCTCTGACATAAGAAGTCGAGGCTTTCCAAAATAGTCTAGTACTTTATGACTCTTCTCATCAATGATCATATCTGCATCAAAGTGCCTTTCCTTCTTGGGGAAATAAAACGTACGGAACCAGTGCATGCCTTCCTCTCCCTTATTTGTCATAAAGGGTTTATTCACAATTCGGAAGGGAATGTTTTTTCCTCTCTCAGGGAAAAAACAGCGAAAGTGTGGACCAATTTTGAAGAAAAATCGAATGAGCCCCGTTCCGCCGCCTATTTCCTCCATGGTACCTTCAGCAGTAAACGCACGGTTGTATCTCTCTTTTAATTTTGGATGCAGCTTATCGTAATCCTTTACTTGATGACGATGAACGACCATGTCTACCTCCCCTTTTCCGTTTGATCGAAAATACATCTATACAATCTTTTAAATTAATCATTCCTCCAATGGATAGGATCAAAAATGCACTCATCACAAGCGGCTCATGAAGTGTCGATTGTGGGGATACAATCCCGATACTAAGCATCATCAGCAGAAACACGCTTTGAAGAATGAACAGATATTTCTTTGATAGCTTAGGAATCAGCCACGATACGCCTATCAGGGCATAAAATAACCGAAGCCCTGTGCTATGATCAAAAGCAGAATGTGAAAATGGGATGACCGCTTGGCATAGCCAGACGATGGCAAACAGCAAACAAATTCCATAATGGGCAAGGGTTCTCTCCAGTAACAACCGAGGGTGCGTTCCCTTTTCAAGCCACGTCTTTAGTGCGCCAAAACTAAAGGCCGTCATAAACCCCATCATCGGGCGAAAAAGAAATCGATCTGCCCACGCCCACACTTTTCCTTCTTTCGTTTCGTAATCAAATTGAGTTTGAAACACAATATGATCGTTCGTTTTCACATATTTCCAATAGCCGCCGCCTTCTTTGATAAAAGACAACGGGTGTGACGATTTAAATTTCAGCGAGGATGCCCGTTCATTCCGTTCATCCATCATTCTAGTTCGATATGCTCCTGTCCCTGTGACACTTACACCAAAACCAAGATGCTTTTCATACAAAAAGGTTTGGGGCTGTTCATCTTGAGGTTCATTTAATGAAATGGTTGAAAAGCGCAAATCCCACTGTTCATGAAGCTTTGGATTTTGCGTATATTCCCATACTTTCTCTAAAGGTGCATGAATGGTTGTTTCCACATAAACAGGCTTTCTTTTCATCTGCCACTACTCCTCTATGTGAATTATTTCACATAATAAGCATACCATGTTTCACAAAACTGTCAAATCTTTATTCGTTTTCTCTTTAAAAAATTCGGCTAAACGGACGTTCCTTTATGATATCGATTTGCTATAAAAAAAGACCTGTCAAATAGACAGATCTTCTTTTTGCAATACTCCTGTGATATAGAGCCGAACCGCATAGCTCACACTTTCTTCAAGCTGTTCTTTTCGTTGAAATCCCTTTTTATTAGAAATATCACCGAAGCCGTGCAGTAAGCTTCTCAGTCCTCTGACGACATGCGTCATTTCCTCTTCCTTTACACCAAAGCGTGACATAATGGATTGGACAAACTGAACAAGGCGTTCTGCTGCAAGACGTACTTCTTTTTCGTTCATATGTGAAAAGGCAGCTTCATAAAGACCGGGGTGTTCTCGGACAAATTGCACATATTGTCTGGCAAAGGCTAAAACAGCTCCTTCTTTTTCCAGCCCCTCTGTGACTTGCATCCCTTCCTCACAAAGCATGGACAGCCCCCTTACTGCGAGTGCTGCCTGAATCTCATGAAGGCCGGATACGTGATTGTAAAGAGAAGGCGGTCTGATGTTCAGCCTTTTAGACAATGTAGCAATGGTCAAAGCGGAAAAGCCCTCTTCATCAACAAATGCTGCCGCTGTATCCATAATTTTTTCTTGTGTAATTCCCATTCTTGGAGACACGGTTTACTGCCCCCCTTTTTTTAGCTGGTGCTGCCTTTTACGGACGGCAGCTTGAAGCTTTTCATGAGGTTCAATAATAAGGTCACCATGTCCGGCAGCAAGACAGGATAAGCGCAGCGCTAGTAATTTTTCAGCGCTTTTTAGTGCGGTTTCTGCATCCCATGTGGCAAATGCCGGAAATGGAAAACTCCACCGAAACTCACCCGTTACCGATAGGCCCCCTTTTGTCACAAGTGCATCACCTGCAATGACAACTCCTGACTTTTCATCGTATAAAGAAATGCTGCCAGGTGTATGCCCTGGTGTTGCTATCACTTTCAGCGGTCCAATCTCATCTCCTTCTTCGACAAGCACATCTGGTTTTGTATGAATATTTTTCATAAAACTGCCTTTGATTTTTTGCTGGGGTTCACCAGGGAGCAAGGAAAAGTCACCTTCAAAAAGGCGGGCATCACGTTTTGATAAATAGACGACTGCCTCGGGAAAAGCCTTTTTCACCTCATCTAATGCACCGATATGATCCATATGGCTATGAGTGAGAATAATCTTATGAATTGGTTTGTTCTTTTTACGGGCAAATTCGATGATCGAGTTCGCCGCCATTTTTAAAGCAGCATCAATTAAAATGAGTCCTTCCTCTTCCTCAAATACATAGCAATTTACCGGAAATAATTGCGGCATCAATGTAAGCTGGTGCAGACGGTCAAAAGTTGTTAATCTCATGATTGCCCTCCTAAAACTAATGTCGTTAGTTTTATATTAACTAATGGTATTAGTTTTAGCAAACATTTTTTCATCAACCGCAATATAAATATCAATTTGCGCTTCTTTTGGATCAATAGATCTTTCATCATACCATTCAAAATCACCTGTATAAGTGCGGTATTGTCGCTGATCCCACGTCCAAATCTTGTGCCACGCTTCAAGCACAACCTCTTCAATTGGTCCCTTTCTCGTTCGAAATCTTGCGTAGGTGGACGCAGGAATCTCTATGACATGATCTCGCTGATGGTCCGCAAACTGCCCAGCTGTAAATAAATAAGAGCCATGTTCATCTTTCTCATAATCTGAATAAAGCCCTATGACTGGGGCTTGTCCCCCATGAAGCTGCTGCGAAAAAAATTCCTGCCAAAGCGGCGCAATCTTCCGCTCTTTTGTTTGCTCTATTTCGTTTGTAGTTCGAACAGACAACCCTTTGATCCATTGTTTTTCTAATGTCACGATATCGTACATACATTCTCATCTCCTTTTCTCCCATCATATAAAAAGAAACCTGACAACAGTGTGTCAAGTTTCTAATCGCTTCATAAATTGTTTTAATTGGAGATCAAACGCTTCCTTGATGTGCTGAGGTGAAAGAATGTCGACGTCCGGTCCTAAATGGAATAGGAAACTGTGCAGCCAATCATCTTGCGGCACGGTCAATGATGCCAAATAGGTTCCATCTGAACTGACGATCAATTCGTTCTCATCCACCCATTCCTTCACTTTGCCAACTGATGCTTCCGTTAACCTGAGCGTGAGTGTTGTGACTGAAGGTTCTTCATGCCAAGAGTCATTCCAAAGCTTCTCTTCATTTTTGATTCTTTTCGGCCTGAAATATGCTGAAATGGTGATGAGGTCTGTCATTCTTGTCAGCTTGAACAGACGAAAAGCTTTTTTCACACAACAGAACGCATACAAATACCAATGCCTTCCTTTTAAGACAAGCGTATAAGGCTCCACATTCCGTGGAAGTGTTTCACCTTTTGCATTGCGATAAGTGAACTGGATGAATTGATGTGCGGAGGCAGCTGTATGGAGCAGCTGAAGCTTCTTCTCTGCCTGGCTGTCTTTTCCCCATGAGCTTAAATCTATAAAGACATGATGCTGTTTCTCACTTTCATGAGTTTGTCGCGGAATAAGAGATTTGATTTTTTTCAGTACATATTCACTTTCTTTAAAGGAATATGCACTCGTCATGCTTTCAAGGGCTGTTAAAATAAGTTCAATGTCATCATCGGTAAATAATTTTTTCTCTAAACGATAGTCGTCAACAAGCGAAATGCCTCCGCCTGCTCCTTGTGTTGTCACAACAGGAATCCCGGCTTGATTAATGGTCTCAATATCGCGATAAATCGTCCTCACGCTCACTTCATGAAGTTCAGCAAGGTCTTTCGCTTGGACTTGCTTCTTGCTAATAAGCAGCATCACAATAGACAAAATACGATCGATTTTCATGCCTTTTCCTCTTTTTCATAAATGTAGGTTTTGATTTGATAAAAAAAGAAAGAATGGTAAAGATAAGGAACAGCCAGCATTCGTTTACATCCCTGCACATGCAGGAGGAGGTTGCATCATGACACATCACGTGTGGCAGTTATTCATAATTGGAGGCATTATGCTGATCTGCATCATCTTTCGAATGAATCGTATGAGACGCTATCAGCTTGTGCGCCCAATCAGTCTTTTGATGAGAATGTATGTATTTGGACTCACTGCCCTTATTCTCTTATTAGAAGGCTGGCAAAATCACAGCATTTTCATCTATGCCGCTATTGGTATGCTCTTTGGAAGCAGTCTGGCCGTTCATGCCTATGAGACGATCCGGATGAAAGAAGAAAATGGGCGTCTTTATGTGAAAACGAGTAAATGGATTGAAAGCTTCATTTTATGCTTATTTTTATCTAGACTTAGTTTTAAGTTGGGTGAGCTGACAAACCATTCGCTCACAAAGATTGGTATCGTTGAACTGTATCAGCATATTGTGAGTGATGATGCTATGACCATGCTCAGCTTTTTTCTGTTAGCTGCTTACTATGTTGTTTTTTCTTATCAAATGATGAAAGCAGGTAAACGATCAACACATATGCATCATGCGTAAAAACCTTCCTATATGAGTAGGAAGGTTTTTATTAGTCATGCTGCGCATGGTGAATCATTTGTTCAAGTACTTCCATCACATGCTGATCTTCAGGGCTGTAAAAAATCGATGTCCCTGCTCGTCTAGATTTCACGAGACGAAGGTTTTTTAAAAAACGCAGCTGATGAGAAACAGTTGATTGCATGAGATTCAGCGTTTCTGCGATATCATTGACCGAGTATTCACCTTGAGACAGCAGGTGCAGAATGCGAATACGAGTCGGATCAGATAAGGCTTTAAACGTTTGGGAGACAAGAAATAAACTTTCTTCATCCAGCTCCATCCGTTCCTGTTCTTGATTTGTATTCAGTTCTTCCTTCATTTCGCTTCACCTTTCTTGTTAGTCAAATCACGACTTATTCTATGTATCATCATATACTAAAACGTGCGGCGTGCAAAGCGGGCACACTTTAGAAAAAAGATTTATTCAAATAGCATTGACACTTGGTAGCATTCTTTTTAAAATGAGCATTATTTATTCATTTTTTTAGAGGAGCTGATAGGCAAATTGACTGAAGAGCCAAGACTAAAACGCAGCCTGACTGTCTTTCCACTTGTTGTGATCGGGCTTGCTTATATGGATCCACTTGTCGTATTTGATTCATACGGCATTGTTGCTCAGCTGACGAAAGGACACGTAGCTGCAGCTTATATATTTACGTTGCTGGCATTACTATTGACAGCGCTTAGCTATGGGAATATGGTGAAGGCTTTTCCAAAAGCAGGATCTGCTTATACATATGCGCAAAAAAGTATTCACCCTCATGTCGGCTTCATTGTAGGCTGGACACTTTTACTGGATTATTTATTTCTGCCTATGGTGAATTTTGCGATCGGAAGCGCGTATTTAACCGCAGCCTTTCCTGATGTACCTCATTACATTTGGATCATCATACTTGCTATCGCCATAACGACTGTCAATGTAATCGGTATTCGGCTAACAGCCAACATTACGGCACTATTTGTGACCTTCCAAGTCATTGTCGCCGTCACCTTTGTTGGGTTTATTATTTATGGACTCACGCAAAACGCAGGCAGCGGCGAATTATTGTCAGCCCGTCCTTTTTATTCAGCGAGCTTAGATCCAGCACTTATTTTTTCAGGAGCGACCATTTTATGTTTTTCTTTTCTGGGATTTGATGCTATTTCAACTATGTCTGAGGAAACCATTAAGCCAAAAAAGACGATTCCTCTCGCTATTTTCTTAACAGTCGCCATTGGAGGCGTGCTGTTTACCTTGACATCTTATTTTTTACAGCAGGTGTTTCCAAATTTTCAGCAGTTCAAGCATCCCGATGCAGCCTCACTTGAAATTGCGGAATTTGTGGGCGGCGCATTTCTCCACTCTTTCTTTTTAGCTGGCACAATGGTCGCTGTCATCTCTTCTTCCTTATCGTCACATGCGAGTGCAGCAAGGCTTTTATATGCTATGGGAAGAGATGAGTCGTTACCGAAACGTTTCTTCGGATATATTCATCCGAGATTAAAAACCCCTGTCTTTAATATTTTATTAATCGGGGCTTTCTCCTTAACCGCAGTCATTGGCGAACTTGAAGTCATTTATTCCTTTATCAGCTTCGGCGCGTTGATTGGATTCACTTTTGTTAACTTGTCTGTTTTTGCGTATTACTTCATCAGACAAAAACAGAGAGGTGTACTGAACACATTGAGGTATGCAGTAATTCCTCTATGCGGAACAGCCTTTTGTATGTGGCTCTTAACGAGCATCAGTACAAATGCATTGATCATTGGCATGGTTTGGCTGATGATCGGTTTTGTTTATTTCTGCTACAGACTGAAAACAAGACCTGAATTTACGTTTGGGTATGATTGATTATAAGGTTTTCACTTGGTATCCAGCGCAGGATATGGCATAATAAAAAGGCTGTACTTCCCTTTTAAAAGCGGGGCAAAACAGGGGTGAACTGACCTTGAAAAAGAAAAAAACAGGATGTTTTGCCATTTCAGGCTGTTTCACGATTTTTCTGTTTGTTTTCGTATTAGCAGCCATTGTCATTTCCTTTAATCAAAAGGAGTTAAAAAAGCTGCCGATTGATACGGAATCAATTGTTTTGTCGAGATTGGATGATTACAAACCGCTTGTAGAAACAGAGTTAAGAGATCAAGATTTAGATCAGTATACCGCGTTAATCCTCGGTATGATGTATCAAGAATCAAAAGGCAGAGGCGGAGATCCAATGCAGTCCTCTGAATCTCTTGGTTTGAAACGAAATGAAATCAATGACCCTCAGAAAAGCATTAGACAAGGAGTCCATCATTTTTCGACTATGTACAAGCATGGGAAGAAAAAAGGCGTTGATTTGGAAACCATTATTCAAAGCTATAACATGGGAATCGGCTATATTGATTTTGTTGCAAAAAACGGGGGGAAACATTCCGAGAAATTGGCAAAGCAATACTCCAAAAAGCAAGTGAAACGAAACCCCAAGGTCTATACGTGCGGCGGCAACAAAGATAACTTCCGCTATCCGTATTGCTACGGTGATTTCACTTACGCTGAAAAAGTAAAAGAAAAAACGAAAACAGTTGAAGAAAAGATGAATTTGGCTTCATCATCCACACCATCATCGTAAAAAAAGCACTTCCGTCAAGGAAGTGTTTTAGATTGTTGACAAAGGGCTAAAATGATCTTGATTTTAGCCCTTTGTCTTCTTTTCATTTTATTGCTGTTCTTTCCCAATTTCCGGCAGGATCGTTTTTGCTAAATGCTGATCCATTTCCTCATACTCATCATAATGAATCGTTTCATACAGCTCTTTTCTCGTTTGCATATCCCCAAGTATCCCCTGCTGCGTTCCCTTTTCCATGATTTCTGTAAATAAACGCTCATACGCTTTTGCAGCGACTCTGAGTGATGACACAGGGTAAATGACCATTTGAAAGCCAAACATTGAAAATTCGTCTGCATGATAATAAGGCGTCTTGCCAAACTCCGTCATGTTTGCAAGGAGCGGCCCTTTAATATTGTTTGACGCATGCGTGAAGTCCTCTGCTGTGATGAGTGCCTCAGGAAAAATAGCGTCAGCTCCTGCTTCTACGTAAAGATTGGCCCGGCGGATGACATCCTCCATTCCATTTACGGACTTTGCATCAGTTCTCGCAATCACCAAAAGCGTTGGTGCCGCTTGTTTGATGGCTTTGATTTTTGCGACCATTTCTTCTACTGGTACAAGTGATTTCCCGTTTAAATGCCCGCATTTTTTCGGCATTTGCTGATCTTCAATTTGAACAGCTGCCACCTTGCTCTCAACCATTTCTTTTGCCGCCCTTGCTGCATTTAAAACACCGCCATAACCTGTGTCCATATCGACCAAAAGCGGAAGCTGGGAAGCTCGAATAATCTCCTTCGCTTTTTCAGCCATTTCTGTTGAATGGATCATGCCGAGGTCTGGCAGTCCTTTGCTGGCACAAAAAGCAGCACCTGATAAATAGAGCCCTTGAAAGCCCATTTTTTTTGCATAGAGCGCAGACATTCCATCGTGAACGCCTGGAATTTGAAATAAAGCTGATTTGTGCATTTGTTCTTTAAAGGCTGCAGCTAAATCAGCCTGACTTGTTTCTTCATTCACGATCCACACGCTAGCTCCCCCTTATATAACGAATAGGTCCATAAATGCTGGTACTGTTGTTGTTTTTAACTGATTTGGATTTTGGCAAAGTGATACAATTTGATCCACTTGCTTTTGTGGAAATCTTGTTTTCAAATGATAGACCCATTTCTTTTCAAGCAGCGGAATGCCTTCCTGTCTTCTTCTTCGATGACCAAGTGGATATTCAATTTCAATTCGATCTGTCATCGTCCCGTCCTTAAAGAAAATTTGTACACAGTTTGCAATTGATCTCTTTTTCGGATCTAAATAATCCTCTGTATAACGTTTATCCTCTTTCACAACCATTTGATCACGAAGACGATCAATTACCGGATTTTGCGCCGTTTCTTCTTCATAATGGTCAGCTGTCAGTTCACCATAAATCAGTCCTATGGCTGTAATATACTGCAAGCAATGATCACGGTCTGCCGGATTATAAAGAGGCCCTTTCTTATCAATAATCCGAATCGCTGACTCATGTGTCGTAATCTCTACCCGGTCAATTTCATCTAAACGATTTTTTACAGCGTCATGCAGCATCACAGCCGCTTCTGCAGCAGTCTGCGCATGGAACTCTGCAGGATAAGCAATTTTGAAAAGAACATTTTCTATGACGTATGATCCAAGAGGCTGGGCGAGCGTAAGTGGTTTTCCTTTCATAAGAACATCTTCAAACCCCCACTTCTCTGCACTAAGCGGCGTTTGATAGCCCATTTCCCCTTTTCGTGTCATCATTGCCAGTCTCACTCCGCGGCTTGTTGCATCCCCTGCTGCCCATGATTTCCTAGATCCTGTGTTTGGGGCGTGGCGATATGTTCTAAGCGGGGAATTATCAACAAACGCTTGTGATAACACATGCTGGACTTCTTCCTTTGTTCCGCCAAGCATTGCACATACAACTGCACTTGTTGCCACTTTGACAAATAACACATGGTCCAATCCATTTCGATTCAGACAATTTTCTAAAGCGAGCACACCTTGAATTTCATGTGCCTTGACGATTGCATGCAGTACGTCATTCATCGTTAGCGGCTCTTCTCCGTTTGCAAGGCGAGTTCTGCTGATATAATCACTTACAGCTAATATTCCGCCTAAGTTATCTGACGGATGGCCCCACTCCTGTGCAAGCCATGTGTCATTATAATCTAACCAGCGAATCATACAGCCAATATCAAAAGCCGCTTGAACAGGATCTAGCACAAACGAAGTGCCGGGAACTCTTGCTCCGTTAGGTACGACTGTTCCAGGTACGATGGGACCAAGGTGCTTCGTACATTCTGGAAAATTGAGCGCAAGCATTCCGCAACCGAGCGTGTCTATGAGCACATAACGCGCGGTTTCAATGGCCTCTTTGCTCGTAATTTCTCCGTCTACTGCATAGGCAGCAATTTCTTCTAATAGCTGATCTGTTTGATTGGCGACTGCTGTTTTGTTCATATTCATTCCCCCGTTTTTCCATCATCATTTGAAACCTTTAATCCTCTTGGCCCTAAATACCGGACTCTCGGTCTAAAAATGCGATTATGCAAATGCTGTTCAATAACGTGGGCTGCTAATCCACTAGCCCTTGCAGCAAAGAAAATGGGTGTATAAAGTGAAATAGGAATTCCAAGCACGTAATAAATAGGAGCGGCGTAATAATCAAGATTCGGATAGAGGTTTTTCTGCTCTTTCATGTATGCCTCTCCTGCTACACACATGTCATATAGCGTTGTATCTCCCTTCGATTCAGTAAGCGTTTTCAATGAACGTTTTAAAAGAGCGGCGCGCGGATCCATTTTTCTCATGTATACTCTGTGGCCAAAACCCATCATTTTTTCTTTTGCGGCTAATTTTCGTTCAATGAGCGCAAGAAATCCTTCCGTTGTTTTTCCTTCAAGAAGCATGTGCATGACAGCTTCATTTGCTCCTCCGTGGAGGTCACCTTTTAATGAAGAGATCGCTCCAGTAAAAGCACCATACATGTCAGAATGCGTGGATGCAATGACTCTAGCTGCAAACGTTGAATTCGGCAGCTCATGTTCACTATATAATGTAAGTGTTTGGTCAAAAGCGGTGATTTCGTCTTGGGTCGGGGTGCGTCCAGTTAGCATGGATAAAAAGTTTTCAGTGTAGGATTTGGTCTGATCTGGAGAAATAGCGGCGTCTTTTGTGAGAATATGATAGCTTCCAGCAACAATGGCCGGCAGCTGGCCTAGTAATCGAACTGCACGCTTCACTTGGCACGCTTCTGATCGATCATGTAATGCATCATCGTACCCTGCAAGAGCAGATAAGCATGTTCTCATCGCATCCATAGGGTGAGTGGTTTTTGGCAGCTTCGTTAAAATGGTTTGAATGGTTGGATGTAAGTTCGTTTGTGAGGATATATCTTGCTGAAATTGGTGATATTCCATCGTATCTGGTAATCTTCCATAAATAAGCAGATAGGCTGTTTCTAAATATGTCTTGTTTTGTGCTAGCTCAATGAGGTCGTACCCGCGAATTACAATTTCCTCTTGCTCCACATCTAAGTATGATATGGACGTTTCGCTTGCCACAATGTCTTCAAGCCCCGGTTTATACTGCAATTGTTCAGTCATCATATAACCCCCGTTTCGTCCAATTGTTGATCTCCAAACGAGCAAACGGCCAGAAATGATGTGAATCTATAGATGGGAAGATACCGTGCAAGTCGGATATCCAATTTCCATTCTATCCAAAGCACTTCATCTTGTAAATAAAAGAACGTATGTCCAGTTGGACATACGTTAGCTGTAGTATGGAGAAATCATGATATAGACAATGACGCCAGTGAGACTAACATAGAGCCAAAGCGGCATCGTCCAGCGGGCAATTTTACGGTGACGCTCAACCTGCATCTGTGCGCCTCTAAATAGTGTAATCAATGCAAGCGGTACAATAATTGCTGAAAGCACAATATGTGTAATCAAAATAAAGAAGTAAATTGGACGGATGATCCCTTCTCCTCCGAAGTGTGTATCAGCTGCCATTGAATGATATGTCACATAGGAAATTAAAAAGACAAGTGTTGTTGAAAATGCAGCAAAGATAAATCGTCTATGCGCTTTAATGTTCTTTTGTTTAATCATAATGAGTGCTGAAAGTAAGAAGATAAACGTAAAGCTGTTCATCACGGCATTCAATAAAGGAAGAAATGTAATGTCCAGATGACTAAATTTATCTGTTTTTGGCATTAAAAATAATAAAGCGATTAATCCGTTTATGGCAATTGTTAAAATGACAACAATGCCGGTGAAATTTTTCGGTTTTTGATTCTGTTCGTTCATGTTTGAAAACCTCTCTTTATTAGTTCCGACTAAGAGTATGTTATTTAACTTTCTCTATAAAGTCAATGAATTCGCTGTCTTCGTCGAATTTTAGACAAACTTGCCGATTACTGGCGTTCTAACGGCTTGAAAGATCCATCCACTTCCTTTAGAATGGGAATTTATGTGGTTTTTATGATTTCTTATATGAAAGGAGTAATGGACTTGTCAATCTTACAGGAAACAACCAAAGATGTGAAGACGTTAGAGCAAGAATTACAGCAATTGCAGTTCCAAATGTATCGAATGCAAGAAAATATGAAAGATATTTCGAAAAAAGCAAAGATCATTGGCATTGATCAGGCGAAAGAAGAAGAATGGATGATTGTCTCTGCCATTGAAAGTGCGGATACATGCAAAATCATGCTCAGCGATTGTGAAAAAGCTTTTCGCGGACAATCTGATTTTTCCTTAATCGCGGAATATCCTGAAGAAGGAAAGATTCATATTGCTGATATTAAAGGCCCTCCTGATAATGGATACGGCTCAATTTGCATGAAGCATTTAAAAGAAATCGCAAGAGAGCAGAACATCCCAGTCATCACAGGTGACCTCGTCAAAAGAGATTGGAATCACGTGGACCGCTTGATCCACTTTTATGAAAAGCACCAATTTGATGTCCAAATTAATTGGGAAGAACAAAGCGGGGAAATTTATTGGGTGGACAGCTAACGCCAAAAAACCAGCGTGTATGATAGAATATACGCTGGTTTTTGTCGAAAATGCAAATTTTTCTGAAAAATATGTGTTTTTTTGACCAAAAAAAGGGTACAATAAAAGCATCAGGCCGCCACCTGATGCTTTCTTCCAAAAAACAATAGATTACTAGTTAAGTACTTTCACTTTGACTGATTTTACGCCCCAATTTTTTGCTTGGGATTTGCTTGGTACATGTACATCAATTTTGTTACCTTTAATTGCGCCGCCAGTATCTGCTGCGGTAGCTTCACCGTAGCCTTCAACATAAACCTTACTTCCTAATGGAATGACATTAGGATCTACTGCAATGACTTTCGCATTTGGGTTTTTGTTTAAGTTTACCCCTGTTGCAGTGATACCTGAGATGCCACCATCATTTGCTGTATAAGCCGTAGCCGTTACAGTCAATTCTTTTTGTACACTTTGACTAGCAGAAGATGATTCTGCTTTAGCTGTTTCCTTTTTAGGAGCAGCTTTTTGTGTTGTTTGCTCTTTTTGGACAGGCTCCTGTTTTTGTACAGGCTCTGAGCTTACCGGAGCTGAGCTTTGACCAGCAACACTTAGTGTTGAACCAGTCACAATTATATCTGAGTTTAAGTTATTCCAAGACTTAATATCGCTAATTGACACATTGAATTTTTGAGCGATTTTCCAGAGGCTGTCCCCCTTCTGGACTTTATACTGCTCCTGAGTTTTCTCTTTTGAAGAGATTGTCAATTTATCACCTACATAAATCATGTCTGTAGATAAATTGTTCCAACCCTTTAGGTCCTTTAGAGACACATCATTTTTTTGAGAGATTCCCCAAAGTGTATCACCTTTCTTCACAGTGATTTCCTTTGCAGAAGCTTGCTGTGCTCCAAATGCTGTTGTTGAGATTGCTGCAACAGCAACCAAGGACATAATAGTCTTCTTCATAAAGTAAATCCTCCCTTGTTAGCTTTTTATGGCGGCTAACGAGTGCTATCGTAACATATGTAAATGTCAATTCAATAACAAAACGATATGTTTTAGATTACAGTTCCTTTACATGAAACATCTCTCTCCATTGGTAAATCAGACCACAAAACAGCTCAATTACCCGCCATATCAAGGTTTTGAAAGGATCAGAAACTCCCTGTTGAAAACGTGTCCAAACGCAGCGAAAAAAATTTATTTTTCTTCTTCAACCTCTTTATTTTTCTCTTTTTCTATAAATAAACGGATTTCTTCTAGAAAAACATCCCCGTATTTCTCTCTTTTTTGAGAGCCTATTCCCTTAATATGGAGTAGTTCTTCTTCTGTTTTAGGCTGAACAGCTGACATTTCCTTCAAGGTTTGATCAGAAAATACAACAAATGGCGGAACGCCCTGCTCTCTTGCCAGCTTCATTCTCACCGCTCTCAGCTGCTCAAATAATGCATCGTTTTCTTGAATCGCCTCTCTTTTAACTGCCTGCTTTTTATACACCGCCTCTTGTCCGACTAACACTTTCTTCCCTTTATGTGTCACTTTTAATGTTGGATAAGCCCCTTCAGACATGTGCAAATACTCTTCTGTAATTAGGAATTCGATGAAATCACTGATTTGCTGGGCTGATTGCTGCTTCATTAAAGCGTATGTAGGAAGACGGTCGAAACCAAGATCAAGCACTTTTTTATTTTTAGAGCCTGCCAGTACTTGAGCAATCATCATTTTTCCAAATCGCTCGTTCATTCTAACCGTACACGATAAAACCATTTGCGCTTCTCGAGTGACCTCTTCCCGCTCTCTTTCATCAAGGCAGTTGCTGCATTTTTGGCAAGGAGTACTTGCTGATTGATCAAAGTAGTCCATCACAAATTGCTGCAAACATTGCTCAGTATGACAGTAATCCACCATTTGTCTTAGTTTAAGCAGTTCATGCTGATAGCGCACTTCATCTTCTGTTGACTGTTCAATGAGGAAGCGCTGCATTCGTACGCCCTGCGGCGAAAACAGTAGAATACATTCACTTTCAAGACCGTCTCTGCCTGCGCGCCCAGCTTCTTGATAGTAGCTCTCAATATCCCTTGGAATTTGATGATGAATGACAAAACGGACATTTGACTTATTAATTCCCATGCCAAATGCAGATGTAGCGACCATGACCTGGATGTCATCATTTAAAAACAGGTTTTGCTGCTCTTCTCTCACATCGTCATCTAACCCGCCATGATAAATGCCAGCTTTGATCTTTTGTTTCTTTAGCCGGTTGTAAATGTTTTCAGCTTCTTTTCTTGTAGCTGTATAGATAATGCCGGACTCAAGCTTGTTTTTCTTCATATAATGTGTGATAAAGCGGTCACTATTTTCTCCTTTGACCACCTGAAAAGATAAATTCTCTCTAGCAAACCCAGTAAAAATGGTTTCTTCTTCGTTCATGCCAAGCTGTTCACATATATCTCGGTGGACCTTTTTCGTGGCTGTAGCCGTTAATGCGACAATCACTGGCCTTTTTGTCAATTTATCTAAGCATTCTTGAATAAAGCGATAGCTTGGCCTAAAATCATGCCCCCACTCAGATATACAGTGCGCTTCATCAATTGCGATTAAAGGGATCGTTAACCGATCAAGCAGCTGAAAAAAACGTTCATTTTGTAAACGTTCAGGTGTGATATAAAGCAGCTGATATTCCCCATCTTCACATTTTTTCAGCCTTTCATTCATTTGAGCTGCAGAAAGTGTGCTGTTTAAAAAGGACGATCGTATGCCCATCTCATTTAGCGCATCGACTTGATCTTTCATTAAAGAAATTAGCGGGGATACAACGATCGTTGTTCCTTCCATCATCAGGGCAGGAATCTGGTAGCAAACCGATTTCCCTCCGCCTGTCGGCATAATACAGACGGTATCCTTCTGTTTGTTTACAATCGATTCAATGGCTTGTTTCTGTCCCTGCCTAAAGGTGTCAAAGCCAAAGTATTGTTTCAGGAGTGCTTCTGCTTGTTCTAACATCCAATTCCCTCTCCGTCTTTTGTTTTGTCTATTTTAACATACATTCCTTCTTCATCCGGCGGTCTGTGCAATTTCGTTTTTTCACAAAATAAAAAGCCATTTTCCGAAATGGAAAATGGCTTGAATCATCCTAAGAAAAGCTGCGGATGCCGTAATCTAAGTAAGAAAGTTTTAAACCACCACTCCTCAAAGTGGGTGTTTGCAGAAACGTTCCTGTCTTCCTCTCTAAGGAGGCATGACATTCCGGCTTCAATATAAAACTCCCTATTACAGCTTAAAGGTTAAAACTTAATTAACATTACGCGCATCGCAGCCTTTAAACTATACTACACGAAAGTTAATTAAATTTCAAGAGATCTTTTTTCTTTGAAATACTCATGTATACAAGATTTTTGTCCACGAGTACATATGGAAACATTATTCTGAAAAAATTTAACCTTCTCATATATTGCTATTTTTCCTCATCCACATCAATATCCTGCTCTTCCTCTAATCTTTCATACGTATCTGAATGCATTTGATCCATTGTTTCTCTATTCGTTAAATCACGCATTTGATCGGAGAATGAACGGTCAAACTCGTTTGGATCTTGAGTCGTTTCCTCATTTTTCTTTGCACCAATTGAAAAACGTGCATATGGAACTGCTTTTAAACGCTCATATGAGATCTCTTTCCCTGTTTTCTCACAAATCCCATATGTTCCGTCTTCCATTCGTTTCAGTGCTGCATCAATTTCACCTTCAAGTTGATCATCGACTTGATCCAGCGTTTGTTCTGTCATGCGGTCTAAATAGATGCTCCCATGATCAGCGATATGATTCCCAACACCATTTGATATCTCACTCGATTCAACGAGCATCGATTCTTCTTTCTTTTTTGATCCCGTCACATCTTCTTTTAATTGAATCAATCTTTCGTATAAATCAGCTTGTTGTTCTTTCGTTAAGCCCACGGTCAATCACTCCTTTCTCATTACCTTCCCGCTGGAAGGGAAAAGAAAACATCAAAAAAGCCGCCACCTATTTGGCAGCAGCTTTCTTCTCTTACAGATGGCGAAGTGCTTCTTCGATTGGTTTATTGCCTTTAATCAAGTCAAAGGACTTATTTTTCACATTCGATTCTGTTAAGCTCTCCACAAGAACAATGGCTACGTCCTCTCTTGAAATCTCGATGTTCTGATCATCTGGAATATGCTCGGCAGCTTCAATCACTCCTGTCTTCTCCTCATGCAGCAGGGCGCCCGGGCGAACAATCGTATAGGAAAGACCAGACTGTTTTAAGTGCTCATCAGCTTGTCTTTTCGCTTCATAATAAGTTTCCATACTTCCTTGCCCTTTTCCTTGGTTTGGGTCATCAGCATTATAGGAACTGAGCATAACAAAATGCTGGATGTTTTCTTTTTTCGCTGTATCAACAAGGCGTTTTGCCCCTTCTTGATCGACCGCAATGGTCTTATCTGCACCTGTTTTTGAGCCTGAACCAGCTGCAAAGATGACAGCGTCTGCTTGTTTCACAGCATCTGTCACATCTTTTTCAAGATCACCGATGACAGGTGCTGCACCAAGTTCTTTTAGCGCATCAGCTTGTTTTTCATCTCGAATGAGAGCAAGCGGCTCATGTCCTTTTTCTTTTAAATAACGAACGACAAGTCTTCCTGTATGTCCATTTGCTCCTGCAACTAACACTTTCATTGTTCATTCTCCTTTCTGTATCTGTTTCATCTTTAACCTTTTTTGCTATCATTCAAACACTTAAGCAGAAAAAAGCCCCTCCCATCAGATGGGAAAGGCTCAGAAATGTGCGATCTATGAAAATAAGAACGAAGAATGAGAAAAGTGCATATGATCTATGTAATCGCAAGATTGATCAGCAAAGATGTTTTGTCAAAATGGCTTGCACATCACTCAAATCCGTCTCTTTGGAAAAGTCGAGTTCAAATACTTTTGAGCTTGTGACAAGCAGCATACCTGTGTCCTGATCAAACACGCCAGCTTCTTGAATGGCAAAACTTTCAATTGATCGATACGGCAAGGAGACCCTGACTTTCTTCTTAGAAAATACGCGGTTATCGCCAAAGATCAGTCGTTTATTTGTAAAGCAAATTTGGTCGTGACGCAGTCTGTAAACAGCCTCAATTCTTTCCCCTTCAATCAATAAGGATTCGAATTTCTTATCATTTTGTTTACTGACAGAAAAAATACCCACGTAAACCCCCTCTTCCTGCATCAAATTCCTTTATGACAAAACGGCCACACGGCTCTGTGGGTACGTTTTATTCTCACTTATAGAATACGCTATAAATGATCGTTATTCCATTACGAATAGATTAAATTTCATTTAACTTTTTCTTTTTGATCCGATGCTCTTTCCTCTATTTATTTAGACTGTTAAAGCAGGAAAAAAGTTTCAGTTCTTTTCGAGAAAAAATGCTGAATCATTCCAATAAAAAAACAGTGATTATGCTAAATCACTGTTTTTAAATGACTATTCATCTTTTGGTGTATCAATCGTTCCCTCGGCATACACATCGGAAATCTGTTCAAGTGTAATCGCCATATCAGCATCTTCGTGTTCATGCCATGCATTTTGATTTTTCTGCTCGTCATTTTGCTGCTTTTTCATCATCATCACCCTTTACTGTTTTTCTTAGTATGAGTGATGACCCTCAAAATCATTCAGCCGAAATATCTTCGAAATACTCTTTGTAATACCCGCCTACTTTACCCGTATTGTCAACGACAAATAGGAATTCCTCTGTTTCATTTTTCACTTCATATGTGCTTCCAACCGTTAATGCCCGGTCGACCATATATTTTTTCGCATTTGTATGTACACATTTTACTTGTTTTAACGTTTGAGCCGTTTGCCAGTTTTGATGGATCATGATTTAAAAACTCCTTTTTTCATCTATACATTTATTGTAGCCAATTTTTCATGAAATGCAATGAGTGTTATGGATTGCTTTCAAACATGTCGTGTAATATGATAATTGTATACGTTTACATCTTTGTGCGTATACAGTTTCGTTGCATGTCCGCTTTTCTCACCTAGAACTCGCAGAAAACAATCCATATCTTTAAGGAGGTTTGTTTATTTATGAGCTCTACAACACTTCAAATTAGTTCAAAACTCGAATCTTTTCTCCAAGGGACGAAAAAACTCTACATTAACGGTCAGTTTGTCACAAGTCACGATAATAAAACCTTTGCTACTCCTAACCCAGCCACAGGCGAAACCCTTATTGATGTATATGAAGCAGGTGAAAAAGATATTGATGAGGCAGTAAAAGCTGCAAAAAAAGCCTTTCATGGTCCTTGGCGCTCAATGTCTGCCGCTGAACGCGCCCGCTTCATGTTCAAGCTTGCTGATTTAATGGAAGAAAATCAAGAAGAGCTTGCACAGCTTGAAACTTTAGATAATGGAAAACCAATCAATGAAACAACAAATGCAGATATCCCCCTCGCTATTGAGCACATGCGCTATTATGCAGGCTGGACGACAAAAATGAATGGACAAACCATTCCTGTCAGTCAAGGATATTTTAATTATACCCGCCATGAGCCGGTTGGCGTTGTAGGACAAATCATCCCATGGAACTTCCCATTGCTCATGGCCATGTGGAAAATGGGTGCCGCACTTGCAACAGGATGCACCATCGTTTTAAAGCCAGCCGAACAAACTCCACTCTCTGCTCTTTATTTAGCAGAATTAGTGGACAAAGCCGGCTTCCCAGAAGGCGTCATTAACATCGTTCCTGGATTTGGCGAAACAGCCGGAAATGCCTTAACTGAACATCCTGATGTGAACAAGCTTGCCTTCACTGGGTCAACAAGCGTTGGAAAATTAATTATGGAGAAAGCGGCTAAAACCATTAAGAGGGTCACATTAGAGCTTGGCGGAAAATCACCGAATATTATTTTACCTGATGCTGATTTAAAGAAAGCCATTCCAGGTGCTTTAAATGGCGTCATGTTTAACCAAGGTCAAGTATGCTGCGCGGGTTCCAGAGTCTTTGTTCATCGGAGCCAATATGATGAAGTGGTCGATCAAATGGCCAAATATGCAGGATCACTCAAGCAAGGCGCTGGTCTTCATCAAGATACACAAATTGGACCTCTTGTAAGTAAAGAACAGCACGAACGCGTATTAGGCTATATTGAAAAAGGTAAATCCGAAGGGGCAACAGCCGTTGTCGGTGGCGATTGCCCTTATGAGGCTGGCTATTTCGTCTCCCCTACGATTTTTAAAGATGTAGAAGATGAAATGACCATTGCCAAAGAAGAAATCTTCGGACCTGTTTTATCTGCAATTCCTTACGATTCCATTGATGAAGTGGTCGAACGGGCCAACCAGTCTGAATATGGATTAGCAGCAGGACTTTGGACAGAAAACTTAAAGCATGCCCACGATATTGCTGCACGTCTTGAAGCAGGAACGATTTGGGTCAACTGCTATAATGTCTTTGATGCCGCCTCTCCGTTTGGAGGATATAAGCAATCAGGTCTTGGCAGAGAAATGGGGTCATATGCCCTTAACAACTATACAGAAGTCAAAAGTGTATGGATTAATCTCCAAGACTAATGACGTCAAGAAAGCCTTTGACCCTGTCATCGGCTCAGATCGTTGACAAAGTGCTAAAATGATTTTTATTTTAGCACTTTGTCTTCTTTTCAGCGTGATAGAAAACCTTTGCAGTCTAGGAAGGACGAGCACTGGCGCGGAGCGAATTGTGACATTCGTGAGCACCAGCGCGCAGACCTGACACCGAATGCGAGGGTTTGTCTACACGCTGAGCCGGTGACCCTGTCATCGGCTTTTTTTGTGTTTGCATGTGACAGGCCGGCTCCTGAATATAGTATGAAAAGAAAGGAGCATGGCCGCATATGCAAGATTTTCAATTGAAAGTAAACGAATTTATCGAAGAATTGCACATACAAATGCAGCGAAGACAACGAGAAGATGGCGCCTTTGTTTTCTGCTTTGAAGGTCCTATGATGACAAATGCTTTTTTGATTATGCTGTTAAAGGCTGTCGGTGATTCGGATCAGGCTTTGGTTCATCAATTAGCAGAAGCGATACGCGAAAAACAAAATGAGGATGGGTCTTTTTCTTTGTATCATGATCAAACGGGACATGTAACTGCCACTGTGCAGGGCTATTGCGGAATGCTCGTATCAGGCAAGTTTCAACAAGATGAGCCGCATATGGAAAAAGCAGCGCAATATATTCGATCAAAAGGTGGATTAAAGAACGTTCACTTTATGACAAAGTGGATGCTCGCTGTCAACGGCATGCACCCTTGGCCGTATTTCTATGCACCACTTTCCTTTTTACTCATCCCTACATACTTTCCGCTGCACTTTTATCATCTTAGTGCATATGCAAGAATTCACTTTGTACCAATGATGATTGCACTCAACAAACGATATACCTCTCATGAGAAATTTCCAAGCTTGGCACACCTTGATGCAAACATGTCTAAGAATCCATTTGACTGGTTTATGGCAAGAGAAGAACGTTCCGCTCAACACTTTCTGACTTACATGCGATCGTATACAGCACTCGACAGCCGGCTGGACTTTTTCGGATATGAAGCAGCAAAGCGATATATGTTTGATCGCCTTGAAAAAGATGGCACGCTGTACAGCTATTTAAGTGCCAGTATTTTTATGGTCTATGCACTTATGAGTCTTGGGTACTCCCCGGGACATCATCTCATTTTAAAAGCAGTCAAAGGCATGAAAAAGCTAGTCACTGTCTGTCAGGGCAGAATGTATGCAGAAAATTCCACATCCACAGTTTGGGATACAGCGCTTGTCAGTTATGCTTCTCAAAAAGCTGGCAAAAAACAAGAAGACCCAGTCATCACTAAATCTTTCTCATACTTGCTGAACCGGCAGCAAATGAAGAAAGCAGATTGGGCGATTCATAACCGGCATACTGCTCCGGGAGGCTTTGGTTTTTCAGATATCAACACAAATAACCCTGATTGTGATGATACGCAAATTGTCTTAAAAGCCATTCCGCGAACATACGCACCAGTTCAATGGAAACGAGGATTTCATTGGCTTCTTTCTATGCAAAACCGTGACGGCGGATTCTCTGCTTTTGAAAAAAATCAAGATCACTTCCTGCTTCGACATCTGCCGCTTGAATCTGCGGAGGATGCAGCGATCGATCCATCGACTCCCGATATTACAGGCCGGGTGCTTCATCTCATTGGTCTTGAAGAGAAAAACATGTCACCACCCGTTCACAGGCAAAAAGATCAATGTGTCAAGTGGCTCCTAGATCATCAAGAGAAAAATGGATCATGGTTTGGCAGATGGGGTGTTTGCTATATTTATGGGACGTGGGCAGCATTAACAGGACTAAAAGCGGCCGGCATCCCCTCTACCCATCCTGCTGTTCAAAAAGCGTGTCGATTTTTAAAGCAGATTCAACGAGAAGATGGCAGCTTCGGAGAATCGTGTAAAAGTGCAGAGGTAAAAACGTATGTCCCCCTCCCGTTTGGCACAGTGGTGCAGACGGCTTGGGCAGCAGAGGCACTTTTACAATATGAGAAGCCAGATGACAAAGCGATTTTAAAAGCCATCTCATTTTTGACCCATCATCAGCACACGAGTGAAGCCTTGCACTATCCAGTAGGCATTGGCCTGCCAAAGCAATTTTACATCACCTATCATAGCTACCCATTTGTCTTTCCCATGATGGCTTGTTCTACATTTTTAGATGAAATGAGGCGTAAGAATGAATAAGGAACAGTATCGAATGCAGCTCAAAGAGTGGCTTAGCACCATTCAATCCGCGATTCATGATGACAACATCCGTCAGAAAGTAGACCATTTATGGTTTTCAATGGATGATGAACATTCCAGTGAACAAGAGTGGTACGAACTGGCAGAACGTATTTCTGAGGACATGAAACCACAAGAAGACCTGCGAGAGGTAGCAGCGGGAAATCATAAGCTACCTCCTCTCCCTTACCGGTATGATGCACTAGAACCGTTTATTTCAAAAGAGATTATGTATTTGCATCACCAGAAGCATCATCAATCATATGTTGATGGTTTGAACCAAGCTGAGCTTGCATTAAAAAATGCAAGAAGAACCAATGATTTTAAAATGATCAAGCATTGGGAAAGAGAGCTTGCCTTCAATGGTGCGGGGCACTATTTACATTGTATTTTTTGGTTTTCCATGAGTCCTTCAGGAAAACGAAAGCCCACTGGACAAATGCTTCGTCTCATTGAACAATCATTTGACAGTTATGACGCATTTAAATCTCAATTTTCAGCAGCGGCCAAACAAGTAGAGGGTGTCGGCTGGGCCATTCTCGTATGGGCGCCCAGATCCCAGCGATTAGAGATTTTACAAGCAGAACGCCATCAATTTTTGTCACAATGGGACGTTATTCCTCTTTTAGCCCTTGATGTATGGGAACACGCCTACTATCTTCAATATCTGAATGAAAAACCGAAATACGTAGATCGTTGGTGGAATGTAGTTGACTGGCGTGAGCCAGAAGCAAGGCTTAAGCAAGCACAGCAAGTGAAGTGGACCCCTTTTTAAGACGATGCTCCATATAGGCTCATGCTTATATGGGGTATTTTTAGTTTACATAATCAAATTATCAACACCTTTATAAAGAACAGGTTGTTTTTTCAGAAAATTCGTTTAAAATAGGAAAGATATGTGAGGAAAGTGAGATGAAGCAATGAATGAACATTCTTTTAACCATTAGTCAATTTGCAGGAAGAACCTTCGCAATCTGGGTCATTATCTTTGCATGTCTTGGATTTGCTTTTCCTGACGTATTTTCTCAGATTGGACCGTATATCCCTTTTTTACTAGGAATCATTATGTTTGGGATGGGGCTTACGTTATCAGGTGAAGATTTTAAGGAGCTTTTTCGTAAACCTCTCTATGTACTAATCGGGGTTTTGGCGCAGTACACACTCATGCCGCTGATCGCCTTTCTATTAGCTTACGGGTTACGGCTGCCATCTGAAATTGCAGTAGGCGTTATTCTTGTGGGCTGCTGCCCAGGCGGTACTGCATCCAATGTCATGACCTTTTTGGCAAAAGGCAATATGGCATTATCCGTAGCGGTCACAACTATATCGACCCTTCTTGCTCCCTTTTTAACGCCTCTTTTTATTTTTATCTTTGCAAGATCATGGTTACCTGTATCACCGGAGGCATTATTTTTGTCAATTGTCCAAGTTGTGCTTATTCCTATTATCTTAGGGGTTATTGTTAAGGTGTTTTTCAAAAAACAAGTAAACTATGCGGTTCAAGCATTGCCGCTTGTATCTGTTGCTGGAATTGTGGTGATCATTGCAGCGGTTGTCAGTGCAAATAAAGAGCAGATTCTTCAATCTGGATTGCTGATATTAGCCGTTGTCATTTTACATAATGGGCTCGGTCTTTTATTTGGATACCTAATCGCTAAATGGTGCAAAATGGATATCCCTTCTCAAAGAGCGATTTCGATTGAAGTAGGCATGCAAAACTCCGGGCTTGGTGCAGCCCTTGCAACAGCACATTTCTCGCCGCTCGCAGCCGTACCAAGTGCGATTTTTAGTGTGTGGCATAACTTATCTGGTTCCTGGCTTGCGACGTATTGGTCAAAACGAGGACAACCTGACAGTGAAAAGAAAAAAAGCTAGCACCTTAACAAGTGCTAGCTTTTTATAATGGAAAATTATCCTTCAAGCAATAGCTGCTCTGGATCTTCAAGCAGGTTTTTAATCGTAACAAGGAATCCAACTGCTTCTTTACCATCGACAATACGATGGTCGTAAGAAAGAGCTAAATACATCATCGGACGGTTCTCAAAACGTTCTTCATCAATCGCCACCGGACGAAGCTGAATTTTATGCATTCCTAAAATTCCAACTTGCGGGCTGTTTAAAATCGGTGTTGAAAGCAGAGAACCAAATGTTCCGCCGTTTGTGATCGTGAATGATCCACCTTGTAACTCACTAAGAGCCAATTTGTTATCTCTTGCTTTTTTCGCAAGATGACCAATTTCTTTTTCAATCCCTGCAAATGACAATCTGTCTGCATCACGGACAACCGGTACGACAAGTCCTTCGTTTGCAGCAACAGCGATGCCGATGTCATAGAATTTCTTCAAGACAAGCTCATCACCTTGAATTTCTGCGTTAAGCAGCGGATATTTCTTCAGTGCTGCTACAACTGCTTTTGTAAAGAAGGACATGAAGCCAAGCTTGACATCATTTTGTTCTAGGAAGGCATCTTTACGACGCTTTCTTAAATCCATCACAGCTGTCATATCGACTTCATTAAATGTCGTCAGCATCGCAGCCGTTTGTTGAACTTCAACTAAACGTTTTGCAATTGTTTGTCTGCGGCGTGACATTCTTTCACGTTCAACTGGCTTTCCTGGTTGTTCAGTTTGCACCGCCGCATTTGCTTTTGGCGCGGCTTTCGGTGCACTTGCAGGTGCTTCATTCTTTTGATAAGAAGCGACATCCTGCTTTCGTACCCTGCCCAGCGGATCTACGGTTGGAATCTCAGATAAGTCTAATCCCTTCTCTCTCGCTAGTTTTCTAGCTGCAGGAGAAGCGATGGTTCTGCCATTACCAGCTTTCGGCTCTTCTTTCACTGCTTCTTCTTTTTGAGCAGCTGCCGGTTCTTCTTTCAAAGCTGGTGCAGAAGCTTGCTCAGGTGCTGGAGCTGCGGACTCGCTTCCGCCAGCTTCACCTGCTGCAATCGTTCCGATGACCTCTCCAACTTGTACAGTGTCACCAGAATCTTTGAGCACTTCTTTTAATACACCAGATTCTTCAGCAGTCAGTTCGACATTGACTTTATCTGTTTCAAGTTCCAGCAGGTACTCCCCCTGCTCCACATAATCGCCCGGCTGCTTTAGCCATTGAGCAATCGTTCCTTCCGAGATTGATTCCGCTAATTCAGGTACTTTAATTTCCGCCATTTTTCATTTCCCCCTTAGTTTTTGCGAGTCAAGCTATCAGATACAATTCGTTCTTGTTCTTTTTTATGCACAGTTGGATCACCCTCAGCCGTACTTGAACGTCTTCTTCGGCCGATGTAACGTACTTTTACTTTTTCAGGCGCAATTTCACGTAAATATGGCTCAATGTATCCCCAAGCTCCCATATTTTGCGGTTCTTCTTGCACCCATACGATTTCTTCTAAGTTTGTCAGCTTTGTTAAAATTCCTTTAATATCTTTGGCTGGGAACGGATATAGCTGTTCCACTCTTGCAACGTGAAGCCAATCTTTCGGCTCTTCCATTTGAGTAAAACGATCACTAATATCAATGGATACCTTCCCGCTAGATAGCACGAGACGCGATACTTTTTCGTGATCATGTACAAGACCTGGCTGTTCAAGAACAGGACGGAACTGTCCATCCGTTAATTCTTGGACTTCAGACAATGTGTTCGGGTTACGAAGCAGACTCTTCGGTGTCATAATGACAAGCGGACGAATCTCTTCACGAAGCAGCATTTTCGCCTGTCTTCTAAGAATATGGAAATATTGCGCTGCACTTGTCAGATTCGCAACTGTCCAGTTATTCTCAGCAGCTGATTGCAGGAAGCGCTCTGTTCTTCCACTTGAATGCTCAGGACCTTGTCCTTCATATCCATGCGGCAGCAGCATCACTAAACCTGATTTTTGTCCCCATTTTGCACGGCCAGCTGAGATAAATTGATCGAAATACACTTGAGCCGCATTTGCGAAGTCTCCGAATTGAGCTTCCCAAATCACTAACGTTTCAGGAGAATAGACATTATAACCATATTCAAATCCGATGACTGAGCCTTCTGACAGTGGACTGTTATGAACAGTAAACGATGCATTTGCATCACTCAGTTCATGAAGAGCAATAAATTCATCACCCGTTTGACTGTCGTGAAGAACAAGGTTTCTTTGAGCGAAAGTACCACGCTCTGAATCCTGTCCGGTCATTCGAATTGGCGTACCGTCTTTTAATATAGATGCAAATGCGAGTGCTTCCCCAAGTGACCATTCTACTTTACGGTCATCTGTAAACACTTTTGCACGTTTTTCAAGGATCCGTTTCAGCTTACCAAATACTTGGAAATCATTCGGCCAGCTGATCAATTCTTCATTCAGCTTTCGCAATACATCAAATTCTACTGAAGTATCCACTGCTGGGAAGCCGTTTGATACAGGCTCCGGCAGTTCGATTTCTTGAATCGTATGCTCTTTCTTTGAAGGCACCTTTTTATAAGCTTCTTCTATTTTTGCCGTCACAGCCTGCTCGATTTCTTCACGCTGCTCTTTTGTCAAAAGACCTTCTGAGACAAGTTTATCCGCAAAGATATTCTTGACCGTTTTGTGCTTTCTGACCGCATCGTACAGCATTGGCTGAGTTGTAGAAGGCTCATCCATTTCGTTATGACCGTACCTGCGGTAGCCAATCAAGTCAATAAGGAAATCCTTCTTGAAACGTTTGCGGTATTCTACAGCTAGCTGAACAGCCGCTAAACACGCTTCTGGATCATCTGCATTGACGTGAACAATAGGAATCTCAAACCCTTTTGCAAGGTCACTTGCATATTTCGTCGAACGAGATTCATTGCTTTCCGTTGTAAACCCGATCATATTGTTGGCAATAATATGGATGGTTCCGCCCACTTGATAGCCGACAAGTTGACTTAAATTTAATGTTTCTGCCACAATTCCTTCTCCAGGGAATGCTGCATCCCCATGAATTAAGATGGCTAACGCTTTTTCAACGTCTTGAACTGGATAGCCTTTTTGAGTACGTGATTCCTGAGCGGCACGCGTGCTTCCTTCAATGATTGGATCAATGAACTCCAAGTGACTTGGGTTATTAGCAAGCGTGACTCTCGCACTCTTTGTATCTTCGTCTTTGATTTGACGGTCAGCTCCAAGATGGTACTTAACATCCCCCGTCCATCCATAGCTGATGCCGATAGAGCCTTCTGATGGAACAAGCTCTTTATTTGGCGCATGCTGGAATTCTGAGAAAATGATCTCATATGGCTTCCCTAACACATGTGCTAATACATTTAAACGGCCTCTGTGTGCCATTCCAATGTTAATATTTGAAGTCCCTTGTGTAACGGACTCTGAAATAATTTCATCAAGTACTGGGACAAGTGCATCTAAACCTTCTATAGAAAAGCGCTTTTGCCCAACAAATGTTTTATGAAGAAACTGCTCGAACTGCTCAACTTCTGTTAATCTCTTGAATACAGAAACTAGTTTATCTGATGGTTTTTTCTTAAATAGTTCACCAGACTCGATTGATTTTGAGAGCCAATTTCGCTCTTCGAAGTCATGCACGTGATCAAATTCAAATGAAATGGTACGCTTATACGTATTTCTCAAATGGTTAATGGCTTCTATGCCGTTTGAAATGTGTTTTGGTGCATCCGGACTAATAATAGATATCGGTATATTCTTGACATCTTCTTCTGTTAAACCGTACTCCTTTAAAGGAAACAGTTCTTGTAATTCCTTTTCTTTGCGAAGAGGATTGACGGAAGCATTTAAATGGCCATACGTTCTGATGTCTTCTGCCAGTTTAACGACTGATGCTATCTTTTGGATTTGTTCAGAAGTAACTACGCTATTTTCTTTTTTCCCAATTTCCTCCTTCATTTCACTCGGTGGTGCACCAAGTTCATCAAATATGCCTCTTAGATCTTCATCAACACTAGTAGGATCCTGGACATACTGATCGTAGAGCTCGAGCACATAGCCGAGGTTCGGACCATGAAATTCTTCCCAACTCAACGGTTGTTTCACATCATTTTGAAACATTTTGAACACTACCCCCAACTTTGATCATCAAGTGATTGAACACTATCTCGATATAACTTCCAGAACACAATGACCAAATTTATGTAATAAAACGCTTCCAATAATATTCTACCACTGTTTTGGATTACTTTCTACATTCTTTGTTCAATTAAAGATAAAAAATTCACAGAAAAACAAAAAATTTAAATCATTCCGAAAAATAATTTAAAGAAAGGGGCAAAACCTTATGCCCCAATGCTTTTATGCAGCAGTTTCTTCAGTAGTGGATATAAAACATCTGGCAATGTATCGACATCTGGTACAAAAATGCTGAACTTGCCATACATATCTTGAATGGTTTTCATCTGTGCTTCTTCTATCGGCGAATTGGATAAAAACACATTGATCACTTCAATGCCCTTTTTCCTCGCTTCAAGAACTGCTTCATGCGTATCGACAATCCCATTTTGTTCGTAGCTGAACGCAGCTGGCTCTCCGTCTGAAAAGACAATCAGAAACTTTTGCTCTTCTCTTCGCTTTAAAATCATCTTTGTCATTTGGCGGATCGCATAACCATCCCGGTTATCCTCTTCTGGCTCAAGAGACATAATAGAAGGCCCTGCATCAAATAAAGAATCTTTGAACGACACGACTGTGTTGAAGTAGTTTGGCTGACTTGTTTCTGTTGCGTCGTTTGTATCTTCCCAAAACCCAACAATTTGATGTGGGACTTGTACGGATTTTAACGCTTCATGAAATAGAACAATGCCTTTTTTCGTCTCGTCCATCTTGTCAAACATGCTCGCTGAACAGTCTACTAATAAGGTGAAAACAGCATCAATCTGAGAAGACGGTGCTTGTTTTTTATAGAAAAGACGCGGATTAGACTCTGTAAAGTAGCGAATCAGCTTTTTGCTGAGACGTCCTGCATGAAGGTCCGTTTTAGGCCAAGATTTTTTATGTTCAAGAGTTTTTTGGATCATTTGTTTTAAACGTTTTTGGTAAGGCTCAATTTCCTTCGCATGCTGCTTGTATACATTGATTTGTTCTGGCATAGGCGGATCTGGTGAAATCATGACTGGAAACGCATATTTGTTCTCTTTTCCATTTTCATGACCGTCTGCTCCGCTTTCTTCACCTTCAGCCTCTTCCAGCGCCTCAAGTTTTGAATAATCTTTTCGGTGTGTTTGCTTTGCAGAGCCTTGGACAGTTCCGAGTGCCTGATCTCCGTCATCGCCTTCTCTTGCTGCATCCTTACCAAGATCACTTTTACCGCCATGCTCTAAATCAAATTGAAGGAAGCTTTTTGATGGCGCTTCGGTTTCTCGATGCCATACTTCCATGTACTCTTGGTGAATGTCTTCATCGCCTTCTTTTTCCCGGTCGACTTTGATGTCCTCACTTAATTTAGGTTTTCTTTTTAAGTCATGGAACAGTGGTTCTTTTGCCGCTTGTTCATAGTCCAATTCAGGGAAGAAAAAGTACGTATTCAGCATGTCCTTTTCAAGCAGCTCATCAAAGCCTTCCATCAATTCTTTGACAATAGCTGCAATGTCTGCTGTTGAACCCGCATCATACACACGTTCAAGACTTGACTCAATAAACGGAATCATCGGATTGATCTGCTCATGAAGAGGCGGAATCTCTTCGAGCGGAGAATCAGCTGTCAGCTTCACATAAATCGCACAAAAGAGTGCATCCGTTAAAATGCTTCGTTCTTGGTTAATCGTTAATTGTGTCTTGAAGTGACGCCGGTACAGCTCTCTTCTTCGTTTAAATACCTTTTTTGTTCCTGGGCGGTCATGTTTAATCCGCTCTTCAATCCGGATATCTTCAAACAGCATAAACAATTGTTTACATACATCAGGAATGGATAATGTATGCGCATAACGAATGATCTCCTGAAATACAGTAAGATCACTATAAACCGTCCCTACTGCACGAAGGAACACATCACTTTTCAGCCCTGCTAGCATATCTTCTTGTTTACGATCATCCCAAAAATGACTGATGAAAATTTTCTTTTCAAACGGTTCATAGTAGGACTGCACACCGTATTCAAGCTCGACATCATCACTTTTTGCTAATGTTTTGGCTAAATCCGTTAATTCCATAAATAGAAATGAATCGATTCTGCTGTCATTAAATTTGATGAATTTCAAAAGTCAGAACCTCACTCGAATAATGTTTGAGCGATATTTCTTACCGCTGCTTTTTCCCGGTCATCTTCCAGCTTTTCAACAATCCCTCGTTCAATGGCACGAAGCGGCGGGATGTATTGCGCAAGATCACAAGTATCTAAGAGCGCACGGATGGATGCTGCTTCTTCACTCACCTGTCCGTTATGAGCTTGTGTAATCAAGTCTGATGAGAGCTGTACGAATTGATCGATTAACCGCTCATCCTTTAAAACAGATTGAGATTGCAGTACATCTTTCAGGATACCGCCGCCGATATATGGAACGTCAATGACAACAAAACGGTTTTTTAACGCTTCATTTAGAGGCACTGTGCCGACATATCCTTCATTGATTGCTGCAATGACGCCAAAGCCTTCTTCTGCTTTAACTACCTCACCTGTAAATGGGTTTGTCATCATTTTTCTGTAGTCGAGTACACCGTTTAAAATAGGCAATGTTTCTGGCTTTGCCATGTTGATTTCATCGATATATAAAAGATGGCCTTTTTTCATTGCTTTCGTCACAGGTCCTTCAATAAATTCAATCGAAGCCACCTGACCATCATTGTGGATGGTTTTATAGCCAATCAAACTTTCAGCATCAAGATCTACGGAGCAGTTCACACTGTGCATCGGCTGCTGAAAGAAAGCGGATAATGTTTCTGCTAGTTTTGTTTTACCTGAGCCGGTCGGTCCCTTTAAAAGAACGTTTTTTCCTAGTGCTAATGCAATCATGGCATCTTGAATGATAGAAGTATCCTGTGATTCATAGCCGCCTGTTCCAATAAGTGGACGAAATTCATCTTCCAGCCCTTTTGCTTTTGCTTCAATCATTGCTTGAATTTCTTCTGGGAGTGATTGTTCGTTAAACATGTATAATTAATTCCTCTCTTCGATCATTTTCCTCACCAAGTATACTAAAAAAACCTTTATGCACTCAATACATAAAGGTTAGACTTCTGTTATTTTACCATTTCTTTTGTCATTGAACCGCAAGCGATGCGTTTCCCTGAGTTTCCAGAAGGGTTACTTAAGTAATCATCTGCTTCTGCATGAATGATAAAGCTTCGCCCATTTTGATCGATTAATTGATTTTGGCCTCCCTTTAACGTCACATCTGGTACGTTCACGACAACATCGATTTGTCCATCTGCCCCTACCTCTAAATTAGGCATATCTCCAGCATGATGCCCTTTTGGATTGTCAAAACCATGCTCTCTATGGGTTGGATTAAAGTGAGCTCCTGCCGTTTCAAAATCTGGCGTTTCACATATTCCTGTTTCATGAATGTGAAAACCGTGAGGACCTGGCGGCAGCCCTTTCGCCTTCACATGCAAATCCAGCCCATTTTCTGAGGATTCTCTGATTTCAATGCTTCCTATTTTTTGCCCGCTTTCGTTTATGAGTGACGTCGTGACTGGTAATTGTTTAGGTGCGGCAACTTCGCTTGTTTCTTCTGTCATTTCTTTTTTCGGCGGTGCATGACATGCTGACGCAGCAAAGACTAAACATATCATGATCATCCACACTGACTTTTTCATTTATGACTGCCCCCTTTTGTTATCAGTATGGACAATCACAGCAGCGGGCAAACAAAAAAAGCCGAAAATCGGCTTTTTTTAGAAGAAACGTTTTGCACCTAAGTAGGCTTTTTTCCAATATGGGTTGCTTAGGTTCGAGATCCCTACTCCATTGTCACTTGCATGAAGGAAATCTCCCCCGCCAAGGTATAGTCCCATATGAGAAGGGCCAGCTTTATACGTTGTAAAATAAACAAAATCTCCAACTTGTGGTGTGCTAACAGAAGTCATCATATTCCAGTAGCCTGCTGTGCTTAGTCTGGATACAGATGAAACTTTGTTAATGAGATAGTAAACAAAGCCGCTGCAGTCAAATCCTGCTGGAGTATTACCACCCCATCTGTAAGGAACGCCTGTCAGCTTTTTCCCCTCTTGGATCATTGTCGTGATCTTTGCGTTCATTGGTACATCGTTTTTGTTATTGTTGACCGGAGTTGTTGAACCGTTAGACGTAGATCCGTTCGATCCAGTTGAGCCGGAAGCTGCACCATTAATTTTTAATACTTGTCCAATTCTAAGCACATCACTTTTCAAGCTGTTGGCTGTGCGGATGGATTGAACCTGTACTTTGAATTGATTCGCAATTTTCCATAACGAATCGCCTGATTTTACAGTATAAGATGTTGTTTTCCCGCTAGAAGACTGGTTACTGTTTGAATTGCTTGGTTTAGTAGGTTTTGACTGACTTGGTTTTGATGCAGCCGTCCCTTTTACTTTCAATACTTGATTCGGATAAATCATATCAGATTTTAATCCGTTCAATGTTTTGATTTCACCAATCGACATATTTAGCGAATTCGCAATTTTCCAAAGAGAATCCCCTAATTTAACCTTGTATGTACTTGAAGACGATGAACTATTTGAGTTCGTTGTCTTATTGCTTGAGCTGGAATTTGAAGATGAGTTTGAATTTGATGACTGGCTTCCGCTCGTCTTCGTGCTGCCAGATACCTTTAGCTTTTGACCAGGACGAATCAAGTCGCTGTTTAAGCTGTTTAGGCTTTTTAAGCTCGCAACTGACATTTTATGATTTTTTGCAATCAGCCATAAAGAATCTCCAAGCTTTACAGTGTAGCTGGAAGTCGTTGAGGCACTTGATTTCTTCGTTGCTTTTGATCCTGTTGATGAACTGGATTTCTTGCTTTTTTCGCCAGGAATTTTCAAGCTTTGTCCTGCAAAAATCATTGTCGTTTTTAATTGATTAAGAGATTGAAGCTCCGAAATACTTGTATTGTACTGTTCGGCAATCTTCCAAAGTGAGTCACCGCTTTTCACCTTGATCGTCTGTGCTTCTGCCGGTGCAGCAAACACAGCTGAGCCAGCGATCGCTGAAACTGTGAGGCCGGTTACTACTTTTTTCTTCATAAAGAAATCTCCGCCTTTCGTAATTTGGTTCATTAAGACTTATGTACTAGTTTCGAGTTTAGCATTTAATGGTTCTGCTTCTCTTGCACTATTTTATCTTTATTTCTATTATATTACTCGACATGAAGACGTTGGGCAATAACAAATAGGCTAAAGCAGCCAACTCAAAATGCTAAAAAACAAAGCCATATCGTTTCTATCGGCTGTTTGTTTTATTTATAAACATTTTTTAAGGAATTTTTAAGTTGACGTTTAGAAATTTGTCAAAACAAGCACGCTGCTAGTTTCATAGTTCTATTCTACATGACAAATTTTTCTGTATCAAATGACTTTTTGCTTAATTGGCTATTTTTTCTCCACAAATAAAAAAGCATCCTTCCGAATGAAGAATGCAGCGTTCGTTTTTATTTTCTTATTTCCGGATCTTTTACGGTAAGCGGATAAAGCACGCCTTCTTTCGCAAACGACATTTTTCCCGTTTCTTCTGATACGACAAGAACAAGTGCATCGGTCATACCAGAGAGTCCGATCGCTGCCCTGTGCCTTGTGCCAAGCGACGGGCTCACTTTTTTTGATGTAAGCGGCAGCACATTTGCAGCAGAAACAAGTGTATTTTCTTTGACTAAAAGAGCCCCATCATGAAGTGGATTTCCCGGGTAAAAAATGCTTTCTATTAAGGAAGCACTAATTTTCGCATGGAGGTTTGTCCCTTTTTGAATAAAATCTTCAACCTCATCCCTTCTTTGGATCACAATGAGTGCACCATGCTTTTGTTTTGATAAATGCTCAATGGCCAAAGAAAATTGAGCAAATCCTGGTGTGAATTCTTCCATATACGCTTGTAAATAAAACGACGAAGCCTCTGCATGCATTTCATTAAACTGATCATGCAATGATTCGAGATCACAAAGTAAGCACTGCTCTGTTTCATCAAGAGAATCAATGATGTCACTTGCATCCTTCATAATGTTCATCAAGTGTGTTCTCATTCCGGCTTTAAATATGACTTCTTCGTTCGTCCGGTGGATCATCTGACCTTTTCCCTCCTTCTTTCGCTTGTTGTTATAAAATAGCAAATTGTGCACATTCTATTTGTATGGAGGTGAACTTAATATGACCATTCAGAAAATCATCCAATATGCTTGCAGCATTTTAGGTGTTGTCAGTCTTTCTTTTATTTATGCCCAAATGTTTAAAAAAACGAAGCCATCTAAGAAAAATAATCCGACGGAGAATTGATTTTTTTACATAGCATGATATAATTCCTCTCGTTATTTCTGTTCAGAGAGGAACTTATGATGAGAGAAACGAATAGCATTCGAGCAAAGCTGACACTATTTTTAACCATTTTGATTCCGATTTTAATCACCCAAGCAGGTCTTTCACTTATTACCTTTTTAGATACGGTGATGTCTGGAAAAGTAAGTGCAGAAGACCTTGCGGGTGTTGCGATCGGTTCTAGTATTTGGACACCTGTTTATACAGGACTTGCCGGTATTTTGATGGCCGTTACTCCAATTGTGGCTCAGCTGATGGGGGCTGGGCATAAAGAAGATGTTCCCCGGGCTGTCTTTCAGGCGATCTATTTGTCCTTTCTTTTAAGTATCGCTGTGATTGTCATTGGTACGATCAGCGTTCCTTACATACTCGGAGGACTTGGACTCGAGCAATCTGTAGAGGATATTGCCCGGCATTTTCTCAGCTTTCTTGCTTTTGGCATCATCCCGCTGTTTGGTTATTCGGTGCTAAGGTCATTTATTGATGCATTAGGGAAAACACGTGTGACGATGTTCATCACGCTCACAGCACTTCCTATTAACTTTGTTTTAAATTACGTATTGATTTTTGGAAATTTTGGCTTTCCAAAGCTTGGCGGTGCGGGTGCGGGCCTTGCATCTGCAATGACGTATTGGGCGATTTTCATCATGAGTATTTGTATTGTCATTAAAGTAGAGCCATTCGCCTCATTTCGTTTGTTTCAAAAACTGCCTCGAATGAATATCTCCCGTGTAGGGCAAATACTGAAAATTGGCCTTCCTATCGGGTTTGCGATCTTTTTTGAAACGAGTATCTTTGCAGCAGTGACGCTTTTAATGGGTCACTTTGATACCATTACAATCGCCAGTCACCAAGCAGCGATGAACTTTGCTTCTATTCTTTATATTTTACCGCTTAGTATCTCTATGGCTTTAACGATCGTTGTTGGGTTTGAAGCGGGGGCTAAGAGATATAAAGACGCGCAAAGCTACAGCTATATCGGCATTGGTACGGCGGTATTATTCTCATTATGTACGGCCGCACTTATTTTGTTATTCAGACCAGAGATCGCTGGTTTATATACAGCTGAATCAGCTGTTTTACAAATGACACAGCACTTTTTGATTTACGCGATCTTCTTCCAGCTGTCAGATGCGATTGCTGCACCCATTCAAGGGGCTCTGCGCGGCTATAAAGACGTGAATTATACGCTGATTGCTGCCTTTGTCTCTTACTGGGTCATCGGTCTTCCTGCCGGTTATCTCATTGGCACATATACCTCCTTTGGTGCGTTTGGTTATTGGATAGGGCTGATTGCCGGCCTTGCCGCAGGTGCCATCGTCCTCTTTATCCGTCTCAGGTTGATTCAAAAACGTCAACTTCGATATGTATCGAATCACTAAATACAACAAAAAAGCAGCTGATCTATGTCAGCTGCTTTTTTGTTTAATCATTCCATTGGTACGTCCAGAAAATTTCTTCATCAAACCATTTTTGGACGACAGGTTCTTTGTTTTTCAGTTTTTGTTCCAGTTCTCTCAGCATGCCTTCTGTTTGCGTTCTATGCGCTCTCAGTGCATTTAATTTGATATCTGCAACATCTGTAATATCAATGACAATATCCGCATTTCCAAGCACTTCTTCTCTATTTTTCGTAATGGCCATGCAGTATGTGACAGGGCGGTCTTCTTTTTTCTTGCGGTATAGAGCACGAATCACAGCTTCGCCTGTCGCATCATGATCAGGGTGTACACCGTGCCCTGGATAAAACGTCACAATGAGTGTCGGTTTGACTTCATCAATGATGGATTCCATCACATCTGCCAAATACTCGTCGTCTTCAAATTCCAATGTTTTATCACGCAAGCCAAGCATACGTAAGTCTGTGATATCCATTTCTTTGCAGGCATTGATTAATTCCTGTTTTCTTAATTCCGGAAGTGTTTCACGGTTAGCATATGTTGGGCTTCCCATATTTCTGCCCATTTCCCCAAGTGTCCCGCATGCATATGTGACGGGAATTCCGCGTTTTCTGCTTTGTGCAATGAGACCTGCAACCCCAAAGGATTCATCATCGGGGTGAGGCAGCATCACTAGTACATGTTCGTTCATGACTCGTCACCCTTTCTTCTACACCTGAAATGGTGTTTCACTAATTTGTAATGAGATCGCTAGTTTCCCGTCTGGCAAGTGCCCAGCTAAAAGCAGGCGGCCTTGGTCATCAAACACATAATCGGTTAATCCTTCTGCGTAAATCCAGCCATCTTCTGTTTTCATTCCAACACGGTATGGACCTTGTCCTTTTATTTTCGCCTGTGAATAGACGACTTTCGCGTTGCGGATATACGCCACAACCGTCATATTTTGTTCGTTTACATGAGCTGAATAAGAACCAGTTGTCGTTTCAAGATGAACGAAGACTGGACGATTTAAAAACGATTCAAGATGTGCTGTGACATCTTCCGTTTGAATTGGTTTCATGAGTGGTTCCTTCCTTCATTTTGAATTAATTCTCGCAGCTTTTTCGTATGTAAGCTGATCAGCTGCAGCTGATGATCATGCTTAAGCTCACTTTCTAAAATCCTCTCCACAGCAAGCACATACTTTTGATGTAATGATTTCCTCGCCCGCGGATGAGTTCGTGCATCAAGTAAATCATCACATATGGCCTCGTGTAAAGAAGACATATCTTCAACATCAAGCTGACGATTTTTCCATAAAGATTGATAGGCGGCTGCAAGCTCATGAGCTGACGACATATGATCACCTCTACAGTTTTGGTAACAACTTATTATGACATGATCCGCCTGCAAAAAAAAGCAAACTGCTCGTTTGACTTAATGAGAATTCGCTGTTTTTTTCATGCGTAATTGAGAGGTGGTAAACAGTAAAATCGCCACCCAAATACAAAGAAACGTCACAATTTTAGCTGCGGATAAGTGTTCGTGATAGACAAACAGCCCTAAAAACAGCGTAATTGTCGGTGCAATGTATTGCAAAATGCCCACTTGATAAAGAGGAATTCTTTTTGCGCCTTCTGAGAATAAAAGAAGCGGCACGGCTGTAAAAACACCTGCAAAAAATAGGAGTCCGAGCGATCCGAAGCTGTTAGGATTCATAGTCACAACAGGTTCTTTTAAGAAAAATAATAAGTACACTAGTGCAGCCGGTGCGAGAAGCAGTGTTTCAATTGTCAAACCAATCGCGCTCGTGAAGCTCATCCTTTTTTTAATCAGACCATAAAAACCGAAGCTAAAGGCTAATAAGAAAGCAACGACAGGAAATGACCCGTATTGAACTGTTGAAAGGACCACCCCAAATGCGGCAATGAGGATGGCAATGGTTTGCCATTTATTTAGTCGTTCTTTTAAGAAAATAATCCCTAATAGAACGGATACAAGCGGATTAATATAGTACCCTAAACTTGCTTCTAGCATAAGACCATGATTGACTGCCCAAATATATACATACCAGTTGACCGAAATTAAAATAGCAGATAAAAGTAATGAAAAAAATGCTTTACCATCTAGTATGAGACCTTTTACTGTCTGCATCGCTGGGCGGACTTGTTTTAAATACAAAAGAATACCGCACATAAACACAAATGACCATACAATTCTGTGCGCTAAAATTTCGCCTGACGAAATATGCTCCATCAGCTTCCAATATAACGGGAATAAACCCCAGAGTGTAAAAGATGCTGCCGTGTAGAGAACACCTTTTGAATGCTGTTCGTTCAATGTAACCATCCCTTTCTAAATCTAACGTATATTATAGCACGCACGCTGACGAATGGGCATATACTAATTCAGGGCATTTAGAAAGGATGATTCGCATGTTCGACTGGAACCGATTATTCCCTTTTCAAAAGCAGTTCTCAAAAGAAGCCTTAAAGAATTCAGATCCTAAAGACGTTGAGCAGTATGTCAATCAAGTCATGGAAAGTGTATTCGGCTCCAATTATCCTGCTCAGTTCCCATTTCAGGACCCCCTTTCTCAAAATCAAAAAACGAGAGAAACTGACGTCCAAAAGGAAAAAGAGCCAGAAGTCGAAGTGTTCGAGACGACTGATCATGTGTTTGTCAAAATTGAACTTGCTCGTCCAAACACAGAAAAAGTCAAAATCAAACATACAGCCAATCTGCTGTTTATTGATCATTTTCCTGAAGAAGGGGCGCAGAAGAAAGTCGTCCTCCCTGCTGCTGTGAAGCGAAAAGGAACGAAGGCGTCGTACCAAGACGGTATATTGGAAATTATGTTTTTAAAGCATGATGATCCAGGAATTTCTGAAATTGATATTCCATTATAAAAAGCCTGCTTTGGAATGGAAGCAGGCTTACTCTTTTTTCTTAATAATATGGTGGATATCCGCCGCCATAAGGTGGTGGAGCAGGCGGTGGTGGCGGGGGATAATATGGGCGGGGATAATTAAAAATCGCACTTCCTAGAAATCCGCCAAGTAGTCCGCCGACCAAAGGAGCGCCAAAACCAAAAAACAAAGGGACTCTAGATTCATATGGCGGAATGCCAGGGGCGCCGCCTCGGAAATACGGAGTATGAGGGTACATGCATTTCTCCTCCTTTGTCATGTGCCTAACATCAGCATATTCATCAGGAGTTAAAATGTTTGGGCAAACCTGAAACTAGGCTTGCTCCTTTTTGTCGTGAGTGTCTGTATACTCCCCTGCCCACCGAGATACCTCATGAAACACATCATGTAACGCATTCCCTTTTTCCGTTAAACTGTAAATGACTTTGACAGGCGTCTCAGGCAGGACAGTCCTCTCTATAATTCCTTCTTGCTCGAGCTCTTTTAAACGCTCTGCAAGCATTTTTTGACTAATAGACGGTATCGTGTCTGTGAGGTCTTTAAAACGCTTTGGACCATCAAGCAATACATGTATAATAAGCCCATTCCACCTTTTGCCTAGGAGTAAAAAAGCTTGCTGAATGTGTGGACATAATTGGAATTCCATAAATTTCAGCCTTTCTTTTCATGATTGTTTGACAAACTAACGGTGTACAATTTAAAATATGTCTAGTTACAATAAGTAAGTTTCTCACTTTTTAGTTATTGTACCATACTATTTGCAAAAACGGGAGGAAATATCCATATGGCGACCGATCAAAAAACGATTGACATCTTAAAACAAAGAGCTTCAGTAAAAGAGTATGATACTACTCATGAAATGACAAAAGAAGAGTTAACAGAGCTTCTTGAAATCACAACAAAAGCACCTTCTGCTTGGAACCTTCAACATTGGCACTTCACTGTTTTCCATAGTGCTGAAGCAAAAGCGAAGTTACTTCCAATCGCGTACAACCAAAAGCAAGTATCACAAGCATCAGCTGTTATTGCAGTTCTAGGTGACCTTGAAGCTAACCAAAATGGCGAAAAAATCTACAGTGAGCTGGCTGAACAAGGCTTTATTACTGAAGACATTAAAGAAACATTGATGACTCAAATCAATGGCGCATATCAAAGTGAGCAATATGCACGAGAAGCAGCGTATTCAAATGCTTCATTAGCTGCTATGCAATTAATGATTGCGGCAAAAGCAATGGGCTATGATACGTGTGCAATGGGTGGCTTCAGTAAAGAAGCATACATCAAAGAATTCAATGTAAGCGGCCGCTACGACCCAGTGATGCTGATTTCTGTTGGTAAAGCAGCAAAAGAAGCTCATAAAAGCAATCGTTTCGACATCGAAGAAGTATCTGATTTCCTTTAAAAATTGGCAAGGTCTCAGCTTTTATGCTGAGGCTTTTTTATTTGGTTTAAATATTATTTCTACATACTTTCTTTCACCTTCCCCCTCTTTACATCTTCACTCTTTCTCCTTTTTTAAGAATGAAAGCGTTATATTAGTATGATATCCACCAAAATGATTGTTTTTTCTGAAAATGGTCTTGTGATCTAATCTGACAACTGCTATTATTATGAAATTACAAAATATTCAGGAGGAAATCATGAACAAAAAATTGATGCTGGCACTACTTATCGCGATTCCATTCATTGGACAGCTCGCATTACTGCCATTTGCGAATCGCATTCATCCATTTGTCATCGGCCTTCCCTTTTTCCACTTCTGGCTCTTACTATGGATTGTACTCACACCAATTTGCACATTTATCATTTATAAGATGCAACATTCAAATGGAGGAACTGACTAATGCAAGGAAATTTAACAGCTTTATTGATTACTGCAAGTATTATTTTCATCGTCGTGGTCATCGGTTTTGCCGCTGGTCGTGACAAATCATCAAGACAGTCAGTAGAAGAATGGTCTGTCGGCGGAAGAAAATTTGGCGGACTGCTTGTCTGGTTCCTCGTTGGCGCAGACTTATATACAGCTTATACTTTTTTAGGGCTTACAAGTACAGCTTATACAGCTGGAAGCGTCGCTTTTTTCGCTATTCCGTATTCAGTCCTAGCTTATTTTATTGCTTATTTCTTTTTACCGAAACTATGGACGGTAGCGAAAAGTCACAACCTTACAACACTTGCCGATTATGCACGTGAGCGGTTTGACAGCAAGCTGTTATCTAGTTTGATTGCGATTGTTGGGGTACTTATGCTGATTCCTTATATTTGTCTTCAGCTGAGCGGGATTCAAGATACGTTAACTGTCGCTGGAACTAATTATATTAATGTCAATGCAGTTGTTATCATTTCATTTATTTTAGTCGCACTTTATACATTTTTCAGTGGTATTAAAGGTCCTACATATACAGCCATTATTAAGGATATTCTCGTTTGGGTGATCATGCTGTTTATGGTCGTTTCACTGCCAATTATTCATTTTAACGGCTGGACACCGATGATGAACACGTTAGCCAAAGAAGCGCCTCAGCTTCTCACGATCCCTGAAGGCGGTCCTAAGGGGATTTTATGGTTCATTACTGCTTCAGGCGTTTCTGCCCTTGCTTTGTTTATGTGGGCACATGCGGCAACTGGGGTTTTTACAGCCAAAAGCGCAGATGCCATCCGTAAAAACAGCATGTTTTTGCCTCTTTATAATATTGTATTGATTTTGGTCATCTTCCTTGGATTTATTGCCTTTTTAGTCTTACCAGAAGATACAAATCCAAGATTTGCTCTTCTTCATTTAATTCAAACATCATATGGCGGCGTGATGCAGGGGCTCGCTTATTCAACGATTGCACTGGCTTCCCTCATTCCATGCTCCATCATGGCTATTGGCGCATCGAATTTATTTGCCAATAATTTATACCGTGACTTAATTCATCCGAATGTGTCACCTAAAAGATTGACCATCATTACACGTTCGATGGTATTTATCGTCATCGGGCTCGCTCTTTTATTCGGGATGCTGTTCCCAACTGCACTTGTCACACTTCAGCTCATTGGTGTTTCAGGAATGGTCCAAATCTTCCCAGCTATTGCCATCAGCTTGTTCTGGAAAAAACAATCGAGAGAAGCAACGATTGCTGGGTTAGTCATTGGAATCATCGTCACCTTTACAGCGAATATCTCACAAGTCACGTTTGGTCTTTATGAAGGTTTTCTTGGTTTACTAGCAAACGTCGTAGTCATCTTGATTTTAAATCCATTCTTCCAAAAGAAGGTCACATCCAATTCTGTCATGAATGAACTATTTGAAAAGGATGATGAAAAAACAGAAGCGATCACAAGATAAGAAAAAGCAGTCCCCTATGAGGACTGCTTTCAGCGTGTAGACAAACCCTCGCATTCTTTGTCAGTCCTGCGCGCTGGTGCTCACGAATGTCAAATTCGCTCCGCGCCAGTGCTCGTCCTTCCTAGACTTCAAAGGTTTTCTATCACGCTGAGCTGAAAAGAAGACAAAGGGCTAAAATAAAGTTCATTTTAGCCCTTTGTCGACAATCTGAAAGCAGTCCCCTGATGAGGACTGCTTTTTCTTTATTTCATTTCTTTTTTCAAGACTTCAATGGCTTTTTTCATTTGTGTATCGTTGTTCTTTAACTTATCTTGGATCTTTGTCATCAGAACGGTCGTTGTATCTCCTGTCAGAATACCGTCTACCTTTAAATCGTTGTCTGTTTGGAAGCTTTTGACGATAGTCTGGAATGCTTGATCGTATTCACCGTTTGCTTTTGCTTTGTAGCCGAGCGCTTGGAACATTTTTTGAGCCGCTTTGACTTCATCTCCATTGTCATTTAGCTCATACGATTTTTTCGGGCTTAAGTACGGCAGCTTTGCATAACTTGGAAGAGCTGCTTTGACCTGTGGTTCGATTCCTTTTTTGTGAATCCAAGAACCGTCTGGAGTCAGCCATTTTGCAATGGTTAACTTGACACTAGAACCGTCATTATAGTTTTGCGCATTTTGAACAGTTCCTTTGCCGAACGTCTTTTCACCCACAATTTGAATGCCTGAAGACTGATGCAGAGCCGCCGCCATGATTTCAGCAGCGCTGGCTGAGCCGCCATTTACAAGAACAACTGCCGGCTGATGGACTTTGCGTTCTTTTTCAGCCTTGTACACTTGTTTCTTCCCTTTTTCTTCAACCTGCATAATGACTTTTCCTTTATCGATAAAGTCATTGCTCATTTCAATGGCTTCTGTCATAATGCCGCCTGGATTATCTCTGAGGTCAATGACAAAACCTTTTGCCCCTTTTTTCTCGAGGTCATCAATCGCTTTATCCAGCTCTTTCGATGTAGTTTCAGCAAAGGACGTAATTTGGATTTCTCCTATTTTGTCTTTTGTGAGTTTGGCATACACCGTTTCAAGCGGAATCGTGTCTCTTGTGATGGTCACATCTACATTGCCCACTCCTTGACGGTTGAGATGCAACTGGACATCCGTTCCTTTTTTTCCTCTGATGAGAGAGACTGCTTTATTGACCGACATGCCTTTGGTGCTTTTTCCATCCACTTTTAAAATATGATCATGAGGTTTCAAACCAGCTTTTTCAGCAGGAGAGCCTTTAATCGGAGCGACAATTAAAATTTGTCCATCCTTCTCTTCTACTTGTGCACCAATTCCTTCAAATGATGAAGAAATGGTGTTGTTAAATCCTTCGGCTTCCTCCTGATCCATATATGTAGAGTATGGATCATCAAGTGATCCAATCATTCCTTGGATCGCACCATCTACTAGTTTTTGATCATCCGTTTTTTCGTAATACTCATCCTTTACCTTCGTATACGCAGCCATGAGTTTACTAAACTTCTCGTCTCCAGAGACGCTGACAGCACCTTGTTTTGTGATCACAAATGTAATCGCAGAGGACAGTGCAGCAGTCACCAAAATGGCTACCACGAACTTCATTTGTTTTTTCAAAAAAACACCACCTTTATCTCCTTTCATTATTATCAAGGACGATGCTTCATCCGTCAACCAAAGGATCAACTTCTACTTGAAAAGATAAGCCATTTGCTCCTCTATTGCATAATCTTTAGAGAGGAACAGGATAAGGAAAGAAGGGATGATATGAGTGATTATGTAGAAATGCTTGCCTATTTTGGCGTATCAGGTGCCCATCCTGGCGGAATTGAGTTAACAAAAACGATGATTGAGCATATAAAACTGCCGCCTCATGCACGTATACTGGATGCCGGATGCGGTACAGGACAGACGGCCGCCTATTTAGGAAATATAGGTTATCAGGTGGAGGCCATTGATACTCATCCATTGATGATTGAAAAGGCGAACCTGCGATTCAAGCGGGAAGAACTGCCAACCCGCGCCTTAGAGGCATCCATTGAGCAGCTGCCCTTTCCAGATCAAGCGTTCTCTCTACTCATCAGTGAATCTGTTTTAAGCTTTACCAAGCTGCCTGTTGCACTCGCTGAGATCAAGCGTGTCCTTGCTCCTGGAAGCCAATTGATTGCAAATGAAGCTGTGTTAAAAGCCCCTCTTACGCCTGAAGAGATGACCGTTGTTCGGGATTTTTATGGTTTTCACTCGCTCTTGTCGCTTGAAGAATGGAAGGAGCAGTTAACAGCAGCAGGCTTCCGTGACATTCAGATTCTCTCATTCGATGAACATATGGTGCAGGAGGAACCTACAGAAATGGAATTATCTGAACACATACCACCTTCTCTTTACGAGACGCTGCAAACACACTACGATCTCATTCAAGCACACAGAAAGCAGCTAAGTCACATTCTATTTGAATGCACCGTATAAAATGAGCGAATCTCCTATATGTTTTGTCCAAACTCTATGAGGTCTCTCGCATAGGATAAGAGTGAAAAGAGTTTGTCATAAGGAGGAAAAACATGGAGCGCTACTACAAGCTTTGTCAGCAGCACATGGGGAAAGTCGCTAGAATCACTGATCGTAATGGCAGAGTACATGTCGGACGCATTGAGCGTGTGACAAACCGCAAAGTTTATATTCGTCCAGTCGGCGGGTCTCGCGGGGGCTATGGTTATGGCTATTGGGGCGGATATTATGGCTGGGGTGCAGCGTATGGCATCGGCCTCGGTTTCATTACCGGCTTCGCATTAGCAGGATTGTTCTTTTTTTAAAAGAACAATAAGAGAAGGCCTCCCGAATAGCTGGGAGGCCTTTTACTTGTTTAGATTTTCTTTACTTTGTTCATGTATTCTTCAAATGTTAAATCGTGATCATGCATCGCTTTTGCGGCTTCTTTTCCAACATAGCGCAAATGCCACGGCTCATATTCGTATTTCGTAATGTCTTCTTTTCCTTTTGGATAACGGATGATAAAGCCATATTTATAGGCGTTTTTAGCCACCCATTTGCCATCTGGCGTTTCACCAAACTTTTCAGAGATCTCAAAGCCGGCACTTTTTGAGGAAATGTCCATGGCTAAACCTGTTTGATGTTCACTTACGCCCGGTAGAGCGACTGCTTCTTGTGCTTTTTCTTTACCTTTTAATTTGACCTCACTATCAAAAATGACTTTTTGACGGTCATAGGAGCGATAGCCAGATACTGCAGCAAGCTCGAAGTTTTCCTTTTTTGCACCTTTGAATAACTTCTCAAGCGCTTCCGCTGCTTCTTTGCGAATATATCGCTTTTCAATATCTTCCGAAAAAGAGAATTCTACTTTTGGTACAACGAGATCAGAAGGTTTATAGGTTCCTGGTAATGCATATTCTTTGTTGACAAGTGCTAGCACATTTTCAGGATTTTGAATGGTTTTCAGACCGCTCACAACCTTGATGTCATTGAAATATTCACTCTTTAACGTCAGCTCTTGATTCGATGAATCTGCCGTATCGTTTGAGTTGTGCTGGGGAGAAGAACTTGCTGCGTTTTTTTGTTCGTTTGTTTTGTTTGATTCAGATGTACCGCTTTTTTGATCCAGCAACTGGCAGCCTGATAATGCGGCTGTCAAACCAAGAATCGATGCGATTGAGAGTATTTTGTAGCTTTTCTTCATGACATACCTTCCTTTTGCTCTTCTAAAAAAATAAAGATGCGCTACATAGTAGCACACCCTTTATACTATTATAAAACGGAGTCTAGCGCAATTAAGATCATTTCATCAAACGTTGTTTGACGCTCTTCAGCCGTTGTTTCTTCTCCTGTTAGAACATGATCACTCACTGTCAAAATGGATAACGCTTTTCGATCAAATTTTGCTGCAAGAGAATAAAGAGCGGTTGTCTCCATTTCGATCGCTAGGATACCATACTGAGCCATGAGCTCAAGTGGTTTTTCATTGTAAAATTGGTCTGCTGTAAATACATTTCCGACACGTACAGCGACATTTTTTTCTTCTGCAGTGTCGTAGGCTTTCTTGAGCAGGCCAAAATCAGCGCATGGCGCATAATCAATCGGTCCAAATGCCACACGGTTCATTTGTGAATCTGTTGATGATGTCTGCGCTAAAATGACGTCACGTACATTGACATCCCTTTTGATAGCTCCGCAAGATCCAACGCGAATTAAATTTTGAACATCATAGCTTTGAATGAGTTCATTCACATAAATTGAAATAGATGGTACGCCCATCCCAGTGCCCTGTACAGAAACACGTTTTCCTTTATAGGTTCCAGTATAGCCATACATCCCGCGCACTTCGTTATAGCACTTAACATCTTCTAAATATGTATCTGCAATATATTTCGCACGAAGCGGATCGCCTGGCAGCAATACCGTTTCTGCAATTTGTCCTTTTTCTGCTCCAATATGTACACTCATTTTTTAGCCTCCACTTACGTTTACTATGTATTTTATCCTATTTATTATAAACGATAGAGCTTAAAAAAGAAAATACCAGCTGGATCTCAAGCTGGCATCATTCATCATCTATTTAGCCTATCGTCATTAGTCGTTCACTGCGTTTCCATCCTGCCGGAGAAAGCTGATAATAGCACTTCCCCTTTTTCCTATCATCAATCACAACAATATCGCCAGTTGTGATAAACCGCGCATTGTAATCATTAGGGACTGTATCTTGTACATTAAATGTCGAGAATGCTTTCTCCAGTACATCAAGGTGTGTTCTGCCGCCAATCTTTGTCCGGTACACAGGCTGATGCCCACTTGCAGCGCCATATTCAGGTGTTTGATAAATGGTTAAGTGAAATGCTGAAGGTTTCTTTTGAAAAAATCTCAACGTCAATTGCATTCAAATCCCTCCCCTTTTATATAAAATTGGCTGGGATCTGTCAATTTCCTTCTTCTATTTTTGTCGAATGACAGGCAATCTTTCGTCAATCTTTTTACAAATGAGAAATAAAGCGAGTCCTATCGCAAAGCCTCCAGCGACATCTGTCAAATAATGCACGCCAATATACATCCGGCTGATGCCAATGACTAGGACGCCCAGTCCTGTGAGCAAATAGACAATTTTCTGTCGTTCTTTCAGCCATGGAATCATCTCAACTAATAGATAAGCCATAAAAGGATAGATGGTGGCTGCATTCATCGAATGTCCACTCGGAAAGCTGTAATACGTTTCACCTACAAGATGATCAAAGGCCGGACGCTCCCTAGCAAAAAGCCCCTTTAATTCATGATTGATTGTTTTTTCTGTAAGATATAATAGAAAAAGCATCATGATAGAGTAGTAGCGCTTATACATAAACAATACCACACTAAAAATGAGCATGATTGGAACGAGCAGCGCGCTGATGCCAAAGTCTGTCAAAGCCAGCATGACATCATTTAAAAAAGGGAGTCTGATGCTTTCAAACCATAAGATGATCTGGTTGTCCAAATCTTGAAAAGCCCCAGATACCATAAGCGCAGCAATGGCGCCAAATAAAATGAAAAGAAATAGGATGTACACGCGAAGGATTCCCCTCCCTCTCTCTTCAGAATCTCTTCAAAGTATAGTGCCTACCACGCCTCTTCTTCAACTATCATTGCTTTTTTCAGCATATATTCAAATGTAATGTCAGCCAGCTCAAATGTTTCAAGCTCAGCAGGTATGTACCCTCTTTTGATCAGCTCCATGTAGAAGAACTCCGCAATTTCCTCTGTATCAATCACCAAATCTGCTTCTTTCATTGCATTCCGCCTCCTTTTTTATGATGTATGAACGCCAGCTGTTTTTTATTACAGTTTGTCATAATGGCTCATTCCATACATATAAATGCAGTAAACAAAAAGAAAAGGGGCTTGAGGCAATGAAATGGTTAAGCATATTAGATGGAGAAACATTTGATCAGGTGATGGGCCGTATCTTGAGGGGATGGTTTTATGTGATTGCATTTTTTTGTGTGCCTTATTTTTTATTCGTGTTAGGACAAGTCTTTCTTTAACCAAAATGTTCGTGTAAACTTTCCAAAATAAAATCCATCATATCCTTATATTCTGGATCTTTGAAAAATTCGTAGAGAATTTTATAATCATTATAGATATCAAGAAGCTCATCCACTATAGATACAGCGAGAAATTCAAGTGAAGCTTCGCTTTCTTGTTTCTCTTCTAGCTGCAATAGAGCTGTTTGAACCATATCTTCTTCAAACTCTTTTGAGGTTTCTCCGACGTAATGCACAAAAAGAAGCTGATGAACAAACTGGTCCATCTCATATTTCCTTAGGACAAGCGTTAAATCTTCCTCTTCTGTTTCCAGCCACTCTCCGTCTTTTAGCCTCGTGAGTTCATAAATGACATCTTCCCAGCCATCTTCAAGGTAGCGCCAAATTTCAGTCCGATGACCGATGATTTTAAATAGCTCTTTTCCGTAATCTTTTACATATACAACATCGCCAATGAGGAACTCATATTCAATGTCCAGCTTTTCTGTATCGACAATCACCCCGCTATACTCATCGTAAAGCTGAAGTGATGTTTCAAAATAAAGCACCTCATTATGATTGACCTCATATAAATAGTGCTGGTCAATTTGATGGACTTTTGTAATCGTTCCGACTGTGCCGTACATGACAACGACGACAATATCCCCTACTTGATATTTTGGTGCTTTCGCCTTCATTCTGTCTCCCCCTTGCCCGACTTTTGGTCTTAACGTATCGTATGCCGGCGCAAGGAATTCTGCATGGGCAACCACACCATGCAAAACGCCATTTTATTTCTTATAAAAAAACCGCTTCTCCCATATGGAACAAGCGGTTGTGTGTTATTTTTTTTTGACTTCTACTTCGTATTGCTCAAACGCTTCGTCAAATGTTGTCATTGAGCTTAAATAATCACCATTTAATTCTAAATAAGCACACAGCTCATGATAATCTGTGGAAGCTTTAGGAAAGCTGTGATCCTCATACGCAGCATTTGCAAAATGGCTGATTTCATCTTTCGGTTTTGGATGTCTGAACTTCATTAAATAATGGTAAAACGACTTCACCTGTTTTTCCCTCCGCGACACTCTATTTTGTTGTTATATTATACAGCAATTTGATGACTTGTATAGGCGGAGGTACAACTTATGAAGAAAAGTCAAAGTAATTTCGCTTTAATAACCGCTCCATGCTCATTAATTCTTCATAGGAGATTTTTTCTGGAAGTTTTGTCTGGTCCACTAAAATTAATTGATCTTCAATCTCTTTGACCGTCTCATCCTTTTGATAGGTCATACCGCAGTGCGTGCAGGAGATGGACGGCGTATTGATGATTTCAATTGATTGTGTGCCCGTGATCAGTTCCCAATAGACTGTTGTCTGCTCAGCATTTGCTTTGTTTTCCTCACACCAATCACATGTCAGCAAGGCTATTTCTCCTCCTTCACGGTTTGTTCTTTTTTGAGCTGCGCTTGATATTTCTTCTCTTTTAATTCATCCCGTTTTTCACGTTTGTTTTTGAGTGTGTCGTGTTCTGGATTTGTCTCATATGCTTCTCTACGTTTCATTCGGTTTAAATTCTCAGGCGTAAACGATCTCGCTTCATCCTGAAATAGTGCGGTAACACCAATTGCAGGTTCTTGTTTCTCTTCATAAATTTCATTGAAATACGCATCTGCCTGGCCTGCGACGTAATGCTCTGGTTCTGGATAAGAGGTGATGACACCTTCAAAGTTACGAAGGACGACTTTGTCAGGGCTTTGCGATAATAAATAATTTGGCTGTAAGGCGATTTTCCCTCCGCCTCCTGGCGCATCTACAACAAAGCTTGGCACTGCATAACCACTCGTATGTCCTCTTAAGCCTTCAATGATTTCAAGCCCTTTTGATACCGGCGTTCTAAAGTGGCCAATGCCCTCAGATAAATCACATTGATAAATATAATATGGTCTGACCCGAATCTTCACAAGGTCGTGCATCAGCTTCTTCATAATCGGCACACTGTCGTTAATACCTGCAAGGATGACGGCCTGATTCCCTACAGGGACACCGGCATTCACAAGACGTTCGCACGCTTCTTTTGCTTCTTTTGTAATTTCAATACTTGTGTTGAAGTGAGTATTCAGCCAAACTGGGTGATATTTTTTCAATATCTCGCACAGCTCATCTGTTATACGCTGCGGAAAGACAACCGGCGCGCGGGTTCCAATCCGAATGATCTCAACGTGCGGAATGTCTCTTAAGTTTTTCAAAATGTATTCAAGCACTTGATCATTGATTAACAGCCCATCTCCACCAGAAATTAACACGTCCCGCACCTCTGGTGTTTCTCTAATATATCCAATGGCAGCATCTAATTGCTTTTTCGGCACACCCATACCAATCTGACCGGAAAAACGTCTTCTCGTACAATAGCGGCAGTACATCGAGCACTGATTTGTCACAAGAAACAGCACGCGATCTGGGTACCGGTGCGTGAGCCCCGGGACAGGTGAGTCCTCATCTTCATGCAGCGGGTCTTCCAGATCATATTTTGTTTTATGAAGCTCTTCTGCAATTGGCACAGATTGCATACGTATTGGACATCTTGGATCGTCTGGATTCATCAGTGAGGCATAGTAGGGTGTAATGTTGAGTGGAATGGTTTTGGTGGAAATCTTCACCCCTTCTCGTTCCTCTTCTGTTAAGTTTACGATTTTTTCTAAATCCTCAAGCGTTTTCACGGTATGCGTCAGCTGCCAAATCCAGTCGTTCCACTTTTCCTCAGGTACATCCTTCCAAAGCTCAATGTCCTTCCAGTGACGCGCCGGTTCATACAATTTCTGATTCATATCCATTCCCCCTATCAGCATTCACTTTATACTATGCAAGTTATGTGCCAACATGGGAAAATGCCCCTATTCTTTACAAAAGGAGCTTTACCCGTCATATTCAATTGGATGCTGTGCCTAGATTTCGGCATCTGCATATTTCTTCAGTTTATATTGCAGCGTTTGTCGAGGGATTTTTAAGGCGGCGGCGGTTTTTTTAATATTCCCATTATGCTGATGTAAAGCTTCTTGAATCAATGTTTGTTCAAATGAAGACACTTGATTTTTTAAGGAGGATTCAGATGTTTCCTTTTCCAGTTTTTGCTCACGTAAATTAGTCGGAAGGTATAGAGGGGTGATCTCTTCCGCTTCCTTTGGCATCATCAACACGGCATGCTCTATCGTATGTTTTAATTCTCTAACATTCCCAGGCCAGTGGTGCGCCATAAACAATCGTTCCGTTTCTTCAGAAAGGCGTGTGACGTTTTTTGAAAACTGCTGATGATAGGTTTGAATGAAGTGGCGGGATAGCAGCGTGATATCTTGCTTTCTCTCACGAAGCGGCGGAATATGAAAAGATGATACATGCAGTCTATAAAATAAATCTTCTCTTAAAATTTGCTTTTTCACTGCTTCGAATGGGTCCATATTGAGCGCAGTAATGAGCCGAACATCCACTTGTATGGACTTTGCATCACCGATGCGGCGGACAACGCCATCTTCTAACACACGTAATAATTTCGTCTGAAGCGTGAGAGGCATCGCTTGCAGCTCATCAAGAAAAAGCGTGCCCCCATCAGCCAATTCGAAAAGTCCCTTGCGATCAATTGCGCCCGTATAGCTCCCTTTGACAGATCCAAACAATAGACTTTCAAGTAATGTTTCTGGGAGTGCTGCGCAGTTTTGCGGAATAAACACTTGGTTTTTTCGGTCAGATTCATGGACAATGGCTTGAACGAGCACTTCTTTTCCTGTCCCAGTTTCTCCGTAGACAACAACTGATGACGGATAAGCAGCTGCTTTTTTTGCCCTTTCAAGCATTTCTTTTAAAAGCGGATCATTTGTTAAAAATGAAGCAAAATCATGCATTTGTTCTACCCCATCCACGTCATATGTTCGCTTTTTTTGATCTAAACGATTGGAAAGGGCTGACAGCTTGGATACATCTTTTGCGACTTCGACCGCACCTATTAACTCGTTATCTTCAATAATAGGCAATGTCGTGTTCACTGTTTCAATTTTTTCTCCGTTTTTATTCAAATAGGTTTGCAGCGAATGATAAATGGGCTTTCCTGTTCTCAACACATGCATAAGCGTACTTGTTTTTTCAGTTAAAGAGGGATACACATCAAGGATGTACTTGCCAATCACCTCTTCTTTTTGTAAACAGTCAAACTTAGCGGCATTATGATTGTAAAAAATCGTCATCCCTTGATCATCTACAACGTGAATGGCTTCATCGATGGCTTCTAAAATTAATTCAAACCAATCTGCTCTTTCGACAACTTTCCCCATTCTTTCCCCCTCACTTTCAGTGCCAAAAAACCGGCATCAATTGCCGAGTTTTCAGCGGCTTGATCATTTCTAAATGGTTCCCTGTCTTTTTCATGTTTCGCTTTTTCCTTTCTACTTCCTGCAAAAATTTTAAAAAGCACCCCTCTTATGAGGAGTGCTTTCGCCCGGATGTTTGATAAAGAGACATATCGAATTCTTGCAGCGATTCCCTATACAGCGGAACAATCGACTTTCCTTCCTGAAATAACGTAAATTGGGACGGGTACAGATTAATCGGCTGATGATAAAAAGCAAACCGCTTCACCACCTCAGGATCAATACGGCAAAAGGCATGATGCACAAGTAAATAAACATCTTGTTTCCATTTAAACAGCCGCCTGTTTGGCGGACTGAATACAGGAGAAACTTTGATGATATCGCCATCCTCAAATGACTGAAGCTGGTCATTTGAAATCGTATAGGTCTCCTTTGGGTGAAACTGAAAATATTGCACGTCACGTTTTGAAGCAAACCTTCTTTTTTTCTGTTTTTCAATATAAAAGAACGTTTTCCCCTGATCTGCGGTGACAACTGTATAATTGGGTACTGCCAGCTTCTCTTTTATTTCATATTTCATCTCACATAATAGCGGAACACGGATCGCACGCCTGTTCTTTTCATTGATCCAGCGCTTTTCAATTCCATGAAGTTTCCCGTCTGCGATTTGATAATAATCCCCTTCTTTTTCAATGATCGTTCCGTCAATTAAATCATACGGCATACTCGAAAACTGATGATGAAAGGAATGGGGCGTTTTATATGTTGTATCCAGTACAGCTTTTAATGGAAAAAACGAAGCGAAATGATTCAGCCTCATCCAAAAAACAGAATCTGCATGATGCCAGTGCTTTGGCTCATCATCCCAATATTGTCCGTATTTTTCATGAATCAGTGGAAGCAAGCGGCTTCTGTGCATGACCGAACAATGGTCCACTTGAAAGGACGCATGCTCTAAGATTTGATCTGCTTCTCGAACAAAACTCATCGTTTCCACTAAATGCTGATTCACATGCACGACCCGCTGCGAGGAATACACAATATCTATATGAGGCTTCGACCGAAAAACATCCACCATTTTAAGCAAACGATCTTTATGGTACACGGTATCATCGGTTAAATAACAAATGAGCTCACCTGTTATACGGGTTAATGCTTCATTAATAAGCGTCGCATATCGTGCGGTTAACAGCCGATTTGCCGGATGAACCTTGTGCGAATACAGCTGAATGCGTCCATCACTTAAATAGGGCTGGATCTTTTGAATGGTGCCCTGTTCTGAGCCATCATCCATAATCAAAAGCTCCCAATGCGGATACGTTTGTTCTACCATACTCTTTAGCACACGATCAATGAAATCTGGTTTATTGTAGCTTGTTAAAATCACCGATACTTTCATGATCATTATCCTTTTTGATTAGTTTAAAATGCCCCCCAGCTGACAATGTTCACAAAAGGAACACTCACTCTTAGCTGATTTGTCGCGTTTTTAAAGACCGCGACCGTATCAAACAATTGCACGACAACCACGTTTTGAAGTACATCTCCATTGACTAAATGAACACGCGGCACTGGAATGCCAAGCTCAAGCCATGGACGAAGTAATTCTTTGATGTCTGACACATTCTCTTCCTCACTTTCTTCTAAAAGGCGAAGAAGAAGTAAAATCAAGATGACTTCAAGCACTCCTTCCGACTCTAGTAATTCTTCGTTCCAACCATCTAATAATTGTTCAAATTCCATTCATAATCCCTCTCTCTTCACATTTAATCTTTACTAGAGTATGAGCGCCACTTCATTTAGCCTCAGCATTTGAAAACATTTTTAAAAATGTGTGAAGTGATTAATTGAAAAAAAGAATCAGGAATCAGCGTTCTGCTTATGCCAAAAAAAATGAACGGCATATACATAGGGGTGAGTTTGAATTGATGAAGAAAGGATGGGGAAAAAATGAGCGAAAAGCGTGCTGAATTAAAAAAAGAACTATTGAAAGTGTTTTTCAAACCAATTACTCATGCATTAACAGCTAATCTCGAAGAAGGAGGAGTTCAAGTGGAAGAGAAATTGAACGATTTATTAAGTGAAGTGGCAGCTGAGGCATCACCTTCAGATTCTGCTACAACACTCGATGTATCTCAGCCAGCAAGATGGATCTTTGCAAGACTTGCACCAGGAACAGTCATTAGTATTGTCACTGACTCAGGAGATTTAATTGGGCCAGTTCAATTTGTATCATTCGATGCTTCAACAGGTGTTGTATTTGTTACACAAGAAAGCTCTGTCACACCTACCGGCTCAGCAACGACTCTTTTAGATGTAGATAAAGTTGAAAGTGTTACATTCACATCTTAATGTGAGAGGGTCATCATGAAGCTTCTTTATATCAGTTCTGGCTACGGCGGAATCTATCACATGTTTGATCAATGGGTAGAAGAAAGCTTCATTGATTCCCCCTTTTCATTTGTAAAGATTGATAGAGAATCTCTACCCACTAACATGCACAAAATCCGGACATTTTCTCCGGATTTTGTTTTGATGATGATCGGTGATCATGTTCCGAAAGATGTACTTCATCAATTCAAACAAGAAAAAATTCCGATTGTTCTTTGGATGACAGAAGATCCTTTTTATACTGATATATCAGCTGCTTGCGCACGTGATGCTCAGCTTATCTTAACGATTGATGAAGGGATTTTGCCATTTTACAAACAATTAGGCGCCGAAAATACACACTACTTTCCCATTCCGACAAATACACGTGTCTTTCAGAAAAATGAATCACCAGATGAGATGTGCACGTTTGACATTGCACTCATTGGCTACCCTTATCCCAACCGAATCAAAGCCATCGATACACTCTTAAAGCAAAACAAATGGCGTATTCTCGTTGCAGGTAAGGAATGGCACCGTCACTTAAATAAATCACGGAGACATTATCGTGATTTCACCCTTATAACGAATTGGCTGAGTCCTCAGCAAATGGCGGACATCTATCAACAGACAGCGATTGTCCTGAATCCGCATAGGCCGTCTCAATTTGTATATAACAAAAATAAAGCCATGATTCAAAATATGAGCCTCAATAACAGAGCATTTGACATTGCTGCAACTGGAAGTTTTCAATTGACGGATCTACATCCGCCGCCTACTTTTTCAAGCTTTGCTTTTTACAAAGATGAGGACGATTTGATCAAACAGGTGGAATACTATGGATCAAATGCAGGTGAAAGAAAGGCGGCCGCACTGAACAACTACGAGCAAGCCGTTCGCTGGAATACATTTGATACGATGCCGCAAAGGCTTTATGAAATCGTAAAAAGCGCCCTATAACTGGGCGCTTTTTCTTATTGAAGGCCAGCTTATGCATGATCTTCTGCATCTCGGCGAGCCAATAAGACGTGCTCGGCCTCTTTCCGGTCTGCCTCCTGTTTCACCACAAGCGACCGCGTGTGATCCATCATATATGCTCCGACAGACCCTTCTAAAAAGGAATGAATGCATTCTTTGGCATAATGAGCATGAAAAGCATATACCGCACCATTTAGGCGGCCATACGTATATGGCTGCTCATGCTTTGGCATGAAAAAGTAATGATTGTCCTTATATAAAGTAGCTTCATTGTTTTCATGCAGTGTCCAAGTTTCATTTGGGTTTTCTAACGCCTCTGTAAAAGATGCGGTGCAGTCATATCCCCCCTCCACTAAAAGCTGCAAGCACTTCTCGATATCTGCCGGCTGTCTTAGAGGAGACGATGGCTGCAGAAATAGCACAATATCAAAAGTTTTCCCCTCCCGCTCTAAATAAGCAAGCGCATGCTTCACAGCTAACAGCGACGGCGTTTGTTCTGTTACATGTGTACTTGGCAATTCAATCACATTTGCTCCGTAGTGAGATGAAATGATTTGCGTATTGACATCCTCTGAGGAGACGATGACTTCATCTAACTCAATCATTTGCAAAAGCGGCTGAATGGTCCAATAGATAAGCGGCCGCTCTGCCAATATGCGTATATGTTCATCATGCTGGCCGTCGTGACTTCTAAATGCAGGTATCATAGCTAAAATACGATTTCCCCTATACATGTCTTCTCTTCTCCCCTCGCTCACAGCTCCCTTACAATTTTCTTCTCTGACCGAGCTGATCGCAGTACTGAAGTAATCAGGTCTCTCGTTTTTCTAGTTAATCTCTTATCTCTCCATATTCTATTAAGACGGCAAGCAGATGGTTATAATTTGTTCACCTAATTTATACATGAAGTGGTTCTTTTCCTCAAACGAATGCCGCTCTTTCACATATGATGCAAAGTAGAGAAATGAGAGTTGGGGGATTAGATATGTCCAATCAGATAGAAACGACTTTGAAGACCTTTTTTCGTGACAAAACGATATTAGTTACAGGCGGAACAGGATCCATCGGCCGGCAAATCGTGAATAAATTAACAAGCTGCTCTCCAAAAAAGGTAATCGTCTTCAGTAAAGATGACAGCAAACAATACATGATGAAAAATGAGTACGCAGATCATCCAGAGGTCGTATTCGCTTTAGGAGATGTCCGGGATGCAAGCCGCGTGAGACAGCTCGTCAAAGGTGTAGATATCATTTTTCATGCAGCGGCCTTAAAACAAGTACCCACTTGTGAAGATAATCCGTTCGAAGCCGTTCAAACGAATATCATCGGCGGGCAGCACGTCATTGAAGCCGCCCTCGAACATGAAGTGAGTCATGTTGTCAACATTTCAACTGACAAAGCAGTTTCTCCGACTAATGCCATGGGTGCAACAAAATTGATTTCAGAAAAATTATTTTTCCAAGCAAACGAAAGTATTCCGAATCAAAAAACCAAGTTTTGCTCTGTACGCTTTGGCAATGTCCTTGGATCTAGAGGTTCCGTCATTCCGATCATGCTCCAGCAGCTATTAAATGAAAAACCTTTAACCGTGACTGATCCTCATATGACACGTTTTTTTATGTCCATTGAAGAAGCTGTTTCCCTCACACTTCAAGCAGCAATCATGATGAAAGGCGGCGAAACTTTCATTCTCAAGATGGAGTCCTTACAGCTTGCCGATCTCTTAAAAGCATTTCATGAATATGCCGCCCAAATCAATGCTAAATCTCCAGATGTACTTGTAGTCGGAAAAAGACCTGGCGAAAAGCTTCACGAGGAGCTCACATTCCCGCACGAAGCAGATGCACTCTTTGAACATGAACAATTTTATGCCATTTTACCGAGACCACATTTGTACCCTGCCTTTCAAAAAGTCGACTTAACGAATTACACCTCAAAAGAAGCACCGCTCATTACAAAAGAAAAGCTGTTCCACATCATCGAACAATTACATCATACACACCATAAAAAATAAAAAATCGTCACACGGAAGCAAATGCTTTCCATGTGACGATTTTTAAATGAATCAATCAAATAGATGTTTCAAATCCCCATAGCCTTCTTTTTCAAGATCATCCTTTGGGATAAACTTCAAAGCGGCTGAGTTAATACAATACCGAAGACCGTTTGGCCCTGGTCCATCAGGAAAAACATGGCCAAGATGAGAATCAGCTGTTTTGCTGCGAACCTCTGTCCGCACCATTCCATGACTCGTATCAACCTTCTCTGCTACTTCTTCCTCTTCAAGCGGTTTTGTAAAACTTGGCCAGCCGCAGTGGGCATCAAACTTATCTAAAGAAGAAAACAGCGGCTTACCTGAAATGATATCCACATAAATACCTTCTTCTTTATGATCCCAAAATTCATTTTGAAATGGCGGCTCTGTACCATTATTTTGAGTGACTTCGTACTGCATGCGGTTTAATTCTTTTATACGCTTTTCTTTTTCATTTGCCATTATTTATCACTCCAATGGGACTCAATAAAACCGGCTCTGCCCGAACCGACATGATATCGTTCGTAGTGCATTTTGTTTTTCTTATAATAATGCTGATGATATTCCTCTGCTGGATAAAAAGGACCTGCATCTAAAATTTCTGTCACGATTGGCTTTTTGAAAACCCCGCTTTGGCTCAGCTGCTCTTTCGATGCTTCCGCTAGCTTTCGCTGCTCGTCATGATGAACATAAATACCAGTACGGTAAGATTCTCCTCTATCACCAAATTGCCCACCATCGTCTGTTGGGTCTATTTGCTGCCAATACAGTTCTAGCAGCTTCTCATACGGGAACACGTCAGGATTAAACGTGATTTGAACCGCTTCTCTATGTCCCGTTGTATTTGTACATACTTCCTCATAGGTCGGATTCACTGTATGTCCGCCAGTATACCCTGATTCAACTTTGATAATGCCCGGCTGTTCATCAAAAGGTTTAACCATACACCAGAAGCAGCCTCCTGCAAATGTGGCTAATTCTTGTTTTTCAGACATATTAGTGCCCCCTTCATTTAAAAAATGGTATCATCATATTATAACATGATAAAAAATAATGAAAATGATACGACTTGTATACCTAAAATAAAAGAAAGCATTCTGTCGTATCTTTAAAATATAATGGGGGTTTAATGATTGGAACAAAGAAAACAAATGATGTACGAAATGGACACTTTACTGAGAACCGTATTTAAGCAGATCCGTTATGAAATTAACAGCCTGCTCGAAAACGAATTATCTCGGAATGAATTTCTTATTTTAAATCTGCTCCGTGAGCAAGGTGCAAAAAAAGTAACGGAATTCGCTTCCATTCTTGGAGTGTCGGCAAGTCATATTACCGCTGTGACTGACACACTCGTAGAAAAAGGCTGGATCACCCGTATCCGTTCAAAAGAGGATCGTCGCATCATCAAAATCCACTTAACCGATAAGGGTAAGGAAATTACTGAGCATTTTGAGAAAAAGAAAACAGAATACTTTATGGAGCGATTTGAGTCATTTGATGACGAAGAACTCAAAACGATGATCAAATTATTTAAAAAGCTGGATAAAAGTCAAAAGGATTAAGCATAGATTTTAGCGCTTAGGACATGCTACGGATAAAAAGAGGTGGAATGAACCATGACTAGCCCTTATCTTTGTCCAAACTGTAAAACAAACAGAACGCGCTTTAATCTCATTGAGCAGCTTTCAGAACCTGTAAAGCTAGATCCAGCGACAGGAGCAGTTGTTGAAAGATACGAAGGAGAGCAGCTGTCCCCTTTTCACTTGAGCTATCAAGGTCCTCAAATGAAGGTCCAGTGCGGCGTTTGTGGTTTAATTGAGGATGAAAAAACGTTCATTAAACTAGCTGAATATCATCAATATTCTTCTCCTTCTTAACATGCCGGCCTGACGTATTCCGTCAGGCTTTTTTCTTTGCTTCTTTTGCCTATACAGATCGTCTTTTTCATGCATACGCTACAAAAAACACCATTTGTATAAGAAAGAAGGGATTGATGACATGCAGCAGCTCTTTTATCATGACTTTCCATATCGGCCATTCACTGCCGCCTATGAGCATCTTCAAAGCAGCCCTTCATCAAAAGCCTTTATTCGATTATTTCACGCTGCACCAGATCTCAGTGAGCTTGCTGTTTATGTGAACCGGAAGCAGCTGATGAAAACAATGCCTTACAGCCATTTGACCGCTTATACGGAATGGGATGAGGGAATGTATGAAATAGAAGTGTTCAAACTGGCTACAAATGAAAAAATTCTTCATTCTCGCATTCAATTTAAGAGTGGCGAGGTCTATACACTCTGTATCACAGGTGCTCGTGCAGGCTTTGCACTGCTGACTGAGCAGCAGACTACTTTGATCAAACAAGAAGACCTGTCAGCACTTACATTTGTACAGCTGTCTCCAGACCTTCCTTCCATAGATATATATGAACGAGACCAAGGGATCATATCGAAGGAACTTGATTATGTAAACAGTACCCACATTCATCATTTCTCCCCGAATAAATATCATTTTGAATTGAAAGCCACCGGCACTCAAAGTGTACTGCTTGATATCCCCAAAGTTCATTTGCAAACAAAGCGCGCATACCTGATTCTGCTTCATGGATTTGCTAACGGAGAACCTGAACTTATGGCGAAGGTCGTCTTGTCTCAGCAACTATAAAAAAGAGCCTTTCCTCAATGGAAAAGGCTCTTTAAGAGACATCTTCAGCTTTTTCTTGCTTTTGAAAATCAAAAGAAAGAATCATCGTGCCTAGAAATAATGCACAGTAGGCAATATTTAAGTAAAACTGATCGATATTTTCTGCTTTTAAAGCATTGGCAGCTGTTATGCCAAAGTACGCAGCAAATAAAAACGACAGTAAACTAAAATATTGATAGACTCGCTTCATGATTTCACTCCTGACTCACACGTTCTATTGCTTTGGATGATAATATGAGAATTCAATTTCATCGTTCTGTAGATCAATTTTGTTCGCTTTGACATACATATCATTCGTCAACGGCATTTCTGAAAGGCGCACTTCAACCGTTTTTTGATCCGGTTTAACATGAACGAATTCTGGCAACTCATAGAACTGACCCATGTAGCTTAAAACAAAACTAATCGGAATGCTCAATTGTCCAATTGAAAAGTCATCCACTTTCAAAAGCACGTCACCATTATCTTCAACAGTTGGCGTAAATGAGACGTTTGCATCAATCGTCGAAGAGAAAGCTTTAATTGCGCCTGTTACTTTCACATCTTGATCGATCGCTACATGAAAGTCTGGCATATCATTTGATCCTTGATTTTTCAAATAATCATTCACAAAGCTGGTGAGCGATTCTTTTGAGCTGGATATATTAAAAGCATATTCGCTTTTCACTTCTTTGGTTGAAGCGGATTGACCGCCTGGTAGCAGCATTAAAATACCGCAGGCAATCACAATCAATAGATTGATTGCAAGTAAAATAAAAAATAAGCTTTTCCATTTTTTCATCTATTTCACCCTATTCCTTCGGCAGTCCTTCTTTTTTCACTTCGGAGAATAAACGATTTGCCATAAGAGAGTACCCCTTTTGGTTTGGGTGGAAATCATCATCTGCCAGTAATTTTTCATCAGAACCTTCTTCAAATAAATCTGCTACATTGATCATATCCGCATTGCCGTCTTTTTTGAGTTCCTTTTTGGCAGCGGCATTCCAGTCTTTGACGACTTCATCAATATCTCGCAGCTCAGACAAACTGAACTTAAAAGGATTGTACATGCTGACATACATGATTTTCGCATGGTCATTCTGTTCTCTCAGTTGAGCAAGAATGGTTTTAAAGCGCTCCTCAAAAGGACCCTGCTCTTTTTTAAAAGGAGCAAACGTCAAATTAAGCACATTTTGACGGACAACATGCATGAGATCATTCCCGCCGATTGTAAAGAAAATATAATCAGCGTCTTTCAGTCCGTCCTGCACCTTTTTTTCTTTTAATCTTTTTAACAAATCTACTGTTCTACTGCCTTTAATGGCATAGTTTTTTAATGTGACAGATTGCACGCCGTCTACCGCTTCTATCTTGTCACGGGTCATGCCTGCATAGCCTTTTTTATCTTGATCTCCAATTCCTTCTGTTAAGGAATCTCCAACCGCTGCGATGGTAATATGTTCTTTTACGTTTTGTGTGTCTTCTAGTTTATCCTTTATGCCAGCCTCTTGCGCGGAACATGCAGAAAGAACAAAAGCTAGAGACATCACAATCAAAATCAAACGAGCCTTCAAACGATGATGTCCCTCCTTTTTCTGATTAAAAAAGTGTATCATGTTTTCGCCCATTTGAACATCCTTATGCTAGCTTCGGTTCAACGTTTTGATGTCCTTGATGATGTCATCATAAGGTGTGTTTTGCACGCCATCATAATTTTTCATCACTTTCCCTTCTTGATTAACAAGGAAAAACAGGGACTGATGAATCACTTGGTCTTCATCTTCAGGTTTTTTGACAATGGTCTTAAAGCTTTTCATTGCGAATTTTTCGATTTCTGACTGTGAATATCCCGTGAGAAAATCCCAATTTTTAAAGGACAATGGATAGGCTTTTGCAAATTCTTTTAGCTTTTTCGGTGAATCGACCTCTGGGTCCACACTAAAGGAAATGATATGCGCATCCAATTTTTCTTCTTTTAACCGTTTTTGCAGCTCTGTCATATGAGCGGTCATCGGCGGACAGATCGTTTCACAGCTTGTGAAAATAAAATCTGCTACCCATACTTTCCCCTTTAAATCATCCAATGACACCTTTTGACTATCTTGGTTTTCAAACTCAAACGGCTCTATTTGATAATTTAACGCATCCTTGATTTGTCCATTTGAACATGAGACTAAAAGAAGCACGCTTATCATCATAAGCGCACCAAGCAAGGCTCCCCTTTTTCTATCCATGATATGCCCATCCCCTTTTTCCATCAATCGGTATAAAAAGTAAAGCCTATTGCGCCCTTTCCGGTATGACACGAAATAATCGGTGTTGTGTAGGCAATGTCAATCAATGCTTCAGGTGTGTGATCAAGCAGCGCTTGTTTTAGCTTTTCAGCGAGTTCTAATGCATCTGCATGTGCAATCCCAATGGCTTGAACTGTTTTCCCCTTCACCGCCTGTACATACTGTTTTGTCAGATGCCGGACAAGCGCAGAATAGCTTCTCACATTCGCTTCTGGCGTATATACCCCGTCTGTTAAGCTGGCAATTGGTTTGATGTGAAGAAGTGAGCCGATCAGCGCCTTTCCTCTTCCAATTCTGCCGCCTTTGACGAGATTTTCTAATGTATCGATTGTGACATATAGCTTTGTTTGAAGACGGATTTTATCTAATTCTGTGATAATGTCTTCACGGCTTGCACCCTTTTTGGCTAGTTCTGCTGCTTTGATGACTTGAAATCCTAATCCATAGGAAATAAAATTCGAATCAATCACCGTGATGTTTCCATCTACCATTTTCGAAGCGCTTTCAGCAGTTTGAACAGTACCACTCATCCCGCCAGTTAAATGGATACTGATCACTTCACTTCCATCTGCAGTCAGCTTTTCATATAATTCGACGAATTGACCGATCGCAGGTTGAGACGTTTTCGGCAGTTCCTCAGCGGCCTCCATTTTTTCAATAAATTCATCTGGCTGTATATTCACTCGGTCAATATAATCAACTCCAGAAATGGAGATATTGAGCGGAATCACGTGAATGGAAAGATCATTGATTTTGTCTTGCGGAAGGTCCACAGTTGAATCTGTTACAATTTTAATTTGTTTCACTATCGTCTCATCCTTGCTGTCTTAGTCTTTACTTATGATATTACCTTATTTCCTGCACACTTGAAAACAACTGACCTAACGTTTTTGAAATTGTCACAATTTCTTCTAGTCACGAAAAAAATCCTTGCCAAACTGAGCAGCAGCCGTTTCAAAATGGCTGCTTCCCCCTTTTGACAAAGATTCCTGCTTACGCATTGTGTTTCAGTGTAGGCTCCTGATAGATCTGTTCATATGTGCTCCACTTGACGTTACGTTTCACATCCTCTCTGAAAGAGTACACAGCTCTCTTTCCTTTAGATACATAGACTTTTTTCAAGAAAGCTTCAAGTCTAAAGGTGAGCATAAAACGATACGTCTCATCTCCCTTTAGAACAGGGACTTCTGTTACCTTGATCTGAGCTCCATCCATCCGTCTAAAACATATTGTTTTGAGCAGCACAAACGATCAATCCTCTTTTCCAATTATCTGTTAAGCCTAAATAAATAGGTGGAATAAATCTTGATCTTTATTTACTTCAACATAGTGGAAGCCTTTTTTATCCATCCGCTCAATCAGCGCGGCATAGTCATCTCTTTCTTTCAATTCAATGCCGACAAGCGCAGGGCCTTTGCTTCGGTTATTCTTTTTCGTATATTCAAAGCGTGAGATATCGTCATTTGGTCCTAACACTTCATCTAAGAATTCTCGAAGTGCTCCTGCTCTTTGCGGGAAATTGACAATGAAGTAATGTTGAAGCCCTTCATAGATCATTGAGCGTTCTTTGATTTCCTGCATTCTGCCTATGTCATTATTTCCTCCACTGACAATACAGACAACATTTTTGCCTTTAATCTCCTCGCGATGGGCATCTAATGCTGCGATCGGCAATGCGCCTGCCGGTTCTGCTACAATCGCACATTGATTATACAGCTCCAAAATTGTTGTACATACTTTCCCTTCTGGTACTAGACTGATTTTATCGACAACAGACTGAAGCGATGTAAACGTCTTTTCGCCAATCCGCTGAACCGCTGCTCCGTCTACAAACTTATCAATCGAATCAAGTGTCACAACCTCGCCCTTCTCATGTGACGCATGCAGTGAAGCTGCGCCAAGCGGTTCGACTGCAATGATTTCGGTTTCTGGTGAGATATTTTTGATATATGTACCAACACCAGATAACAGACCTCCACCTCCGACACTTGCAAATAAAAAGTGAGGCTCCACTTCGATATCATTTAATATTTCGACAGCAGTCGTTCCTTGTCCTGCCATCACATCCAAATCATCAAACGGATGGATAAATTCGCGCTTTTCTTCATCTCCGCATTTTACGGCTTCATGATATGAATCATCAAACGTATCTCCGGTTAAAATAATTTCAACATATTCTTTTCCGAACAGCTCCACTTGGGATACTTTTTGCCTTGGCGTCGTAGCAGGCATAAAGATTTTCCCGTGGATGCCTAAATATTTACAAGAATAGGCAACACCCTGCGCGTGATTTCCAGCACTTGCACAGACAATGCCATTTTCTAGTTTATCTTTTGGAAGTTGGCTCATTTTATTAAAAGCGCCTCTTAATTTAAAGGAACGAACTACTTGAAGATCCTCTCTTTTTAAGTAGACATTACATTCATATCGTTCAGAAAGTCGCTCATTTTTTTGAAGTGGTGTATGAATGACTACATCCTTCAAATTTTGATGGGCTTTTAAGATGTCTTTCACTTGAATTAGCGTATTTTCTTTGAGCAACGGTTTCATGTACAAGATCCTTTCTCTTTAACCTTATTTAATTTGTCATTATAACATGAATATTCAAAAAATAAACCAATAGATCACGGATCCATCATAAATTTTATAAACTTTTTCGTTTTCCTGTACATTTGTTTTAATTGGGTGTTACAATTGAACCAATTAGAACCACAAAGAAAGGAACCACCTCATGGCCACACAATCGATCACGTCTATATATGGAGATCATCAAGACATCAAGCATGCAATTCATCTGGCAAAACAATTTTCGAAAAACGAACAGCCAGTCTTGATAACAGGAGACACCGGCACAGGCAAAACACTATTTGCCCAAGAAATGGCGAACGCAGCAATGACACACATGTATTGCCCCATCTTGAATGAAGAAATCTTACAGAAAGCCTTCACAGAAAAAAACAATCAAATTCTTTATTTAGATGAGGTCGCCGCATTAAGTATTCCTATGCAGCACAAGGTCATTCACTTTCTAGAAACCTCACCTGCAACAAAAGTAATCGCTTCTTCGTCTTTATCAATAGAGGCACTTAGGGTTTCTTCAACCTTTTTACCCGAGCTGTTTTATCGTTTGAATGTTCTTCATTTGGCCCTTCCGGCTTTAGCTGAACGAAAAATAGACATTCCTGTGTTAACAAATGCTTTCTTTCAAGAGCTGAACATGGCTCCTGACATTGATCCAAGTGTTTGGGAAGCCTTGCAGCAGTATCCATTTGAAGGAAATGTGCAAGAGCTCAAAAATATCGTTCATTACGCTGCATCCATACTCGAGGGCCACACGGTATTTTTACATCATTTACCTCCCTTTGTGTTAGCACCTCTTCCATCAGCCGTGAAAGGTAAAAAGGAAGAACACCAGCTTACACTAATGGAAAAACAAGAGTTTGTTTTCTTGCTGGAAGCCATTAAATCTCTCAATGAAAAAGGAGAAGCAGCCAGCAGACGCATCTTGTCTGAACTAAGCAAGCAAGGAGACATTCCGCTCACCCCTCAGCAGGTGAGAAACCGCTTAGATGATCTTGAGAAAAAAGCATACGTGACGAAAGGAAAAGGCAGAGCCGGAACGAAGATTACACTTGAAGGTCTTTCATTCCTGAAGTCGCTTGATGGTTATATACCGGTTCAATAAAAGGAGGACATCCATTGTTTACTGTAAAAGAAGAAATTGCAAACGCCATTACACATGGCATTGGTGTTATTTTATCCATACCAGCTATTGTGTTTCTCGTCTTATTCGCTGTTCAATACGGCACAGTCACAGATATTATCAGCTTTTCGATATTTGGCGCATCCATGCTGCTGCTCTATTTAAGTTCAACCTTGCTTCATAGCATTCGGCACAAAAAAACAAAAGATATTTTTGAAATCCTCGACCACTCGGCTATTTATGTATTGATTGCTGGTACATATACACCCTTTTTACTTGGACCACTAAAAGGTGCACTCGGCTATACGCTCCTTGCGATTGTATGGGCGCTTGCTGCTGGTGGGATTGTCTTTAAAATCTTTTTCGTCAAACGCTTTATTATCGTATCTACCCTCGTCTATTTATTAATGGGCTGGATGATTATCATTGCCATCAAACCGCTTTATATCCAATTAACAGGTGCAGGATTTGGACTCTTACTGTTAGGCGGTATATTATATTCAGTCGGAACCATCTTTTATATTTGGCGGAAAATCCCCTATCATCATGCGATTTGGCACAGCTTTGTTCTCGGCGGCAGTGCATCGATGTTCTTCTGTATTTTATTCTATTGCGTAAACATTCCTGCTGCATAAAAAAACCAGCATCCACTATTCGGATGCTGGTTTTTTCTATGCGCGCTTTTGTGCGTAATCACTGATCATGACAGGAGCTTTAATATGAATATCGACATTAACAGGACGCATTCTTTTCACAAACTTCCCCGTTAAAAGACGATCCGTTCCGCTCGTTTCAATCGGTACAAGCGGACAATCGAATTCTTCAGCAAGCGCCTCTGCAACTTGACGATACTCTTCTGAAAGCAGTAGACTCTGCCCAGACATGATTATTTCCTTTGCTGCTTCTAATAAAACCTCATCCGTTTGATTCTGGTGAATGACCGCCATTTTTTTCAGCCATTGTTTTAAAATCGGACACCGAAAGAGCTTCGGCTTTGCCATGAAAGCAAATGGCTGCTCAAGGTGGCCGATCAATAATGTCGTCGTGACTGGATTCAGCTCTTTTGTGACATAAATAACCGGCCCATCTGGCAGTTTCTTTTGCTGATGAATGGTCATGACTGATCCTGATTGGTCAATACATCCCCGGGCAAACCTTTTTGCATGCTCATGAATGAGATGCATTCGTTTCGTATAGGAAATGCGTGGATCCGTTAATTCATGATCGTACAAATGCCTCATACTTTTTAAAAAGGATACAACAACATAAATCGTTAAAAACCAATAACGAAACAACCGTACTCCTCCTACTCACTTATCCTTTTTTGTCATAGACGACAAATTCATAATTGTAGGGGTTCTTTTCGTCACGATGGCCTTTTTCGCGTGATACAATCGTCCATTCGTCTTCATTGTAATACGGGAAATAGCGGTCTCCTTCAAACGCATGGTGAATGTGCGTGATATAGAGACGATCCGCATATGGCATCATTTCTTCATACAGCTTAGACCCGCCAATAATAAATAGCTCTGTCTCGCTTTCCGCAATTGCCAAAACGTCAGCAATTGAATGAACAACCTCGCATCCTTCTGCTTTAAAAGAAGAACTTGTGGTCAGCACAATGTTTCGGCGGTTAGGCAGCGCTCGTCCAATGGATTCAAAGGTTTTTCTGCCCATGACAATCGTATGACCGCCTGTGACTTTTTTAAAATACGCTAAATCTGCTGGTAAATGCCAAGGCATTTGATTATCTTGACCAATGACTCTGTCTTCTCCTGTCGCCACAATCATGGAAATCATACACTGACTTCTCCTTTAATATGCGGATGTGGATCATAGTTCTCAAGCATAAAATCATCAAACGTAAAATCAAAAATGCTCTTTACATCCCTTGTGATGCGAAGCTTAGGAAGCGTGCGTTCCTCGCGCTCTAGCTGCATTTTCACCTGTGGAAGATGATTTTGGTAAATATGAGCATCTCCAAGTGTATGAATAAACTCGCCTGGCTCAAGATTTGTGACTTTAGCAATCATCATCGTTAGGAGAGCATATGAAGCGATATTAAACGGCACGCCTAAAAAGATATCTGCCGATCTTTGATATAGCTGGCAGGAAAGCTTCCCGTTTGATACGTAAAATTGAAACAGGCAATGACAAGGAGGCAGCGCCATTTGATCAATTTCCCCCGGGTTCCAAGCACTGACAATCAGTCTTCTTGAATTCGGGTTGTGCTCAATATCATGGATCAGCTTTGTGATCTGATCCACGGTCTCGCCGTCTCCACTCGCCCATGATCTCCACTGTGCACCGTACACACGGCCAAGCTCTCCATTTTCATCTGCCCATTCGTTCCAAATCCGGACACCATTTTCTTGAAGATATTTGACATTTGTATCACCTTTTAAAAACCAAAGCAACTCATGAATGATTGATTTCAGGTGTAATTTCTTTGTTGTTAGAAGAGGAAATCCTTCCTGTAAATCAAATCTCATCTGGTAACCGAACGTGCTGATTGTACCTGTACCCGTTCTGTCACCTTTTTCATCCCCGTGCTGTAATACATGACGGCATAACTCTTTGTATTGTTTCATTTTTTTCATCCTTTATTTATGTTCTTGTTGTAGTTTACCTTATTTCTGCTTTTGTTGAAACCAAAAAAACATGCCTGCATGATGAGCAGACATGTTTTTCTTTTTATACTTGATTCACTCGTTCCTGCTCTTCATCTTTAATATCTTGGTGTGAGTGAGCAATGCGGCTTGCAGCTGCTGCGGCAAGTGCAGCGACTAGGTCATCAAGGAAAGTATGCACTTCACCTGGACGGCCCTCATCTAATTCACGAATAATACCAAATTTCTCTTTATCTAAATAACCGAAGTTGGTCAAACCGATTGATCCATATACATTGACAATGGAAAGTGGAATAATCTCATCAATTCCATATAGCGGCTCATCTGTTTCAACTAAGTGCTGTAAAGGCTCTGGCAAAAGCTTTTGTTCTGCCAGCTGATCAAGGGCAAGTCCTGTTAAAACTGCATGGACAATTTCCCTTTTATTCAGCACTTTTTCAACATTTTCAATACAGACACTAAGTGGAAGGTTTGGATGATATTTTTCTTGGAGCTTCAGCACAATGTGTGCGATATCTTCAATTTTCACTCCGCGATCGTTTAACATTTGTTTTGTAATCTGCACCATTTCGTTCATTGTATATTTTTTCAATTGGCATGACATCTCCTTCTAGTGGCTCATCCAGCTCGGCGGGGTGTTTTTATCCCAGTAAATATTACCGAGTTCATGATGCGTCTGGAATCCATCTTCTGCTGTATGGTAATGAAAGTTAAACCAATATCCGCTGTGAGGCGGCTGATCTCTTCTGACATGGAAACGGAGCAAATCTTCTCCGGTCTTGCGGTTGTAAATGTGGAAGATTTTTTCGCCATTTCCGCTTGAAGGCTGATCAGTTAAAACAACATCTTGAAATTTTTCGTCATCTTTGAAATTTGTTAAATAGTCGGTTAACACTTGTTCAATCTTCGGCTGAATCTCTTCTCTGTACTCGTCCTCAATGACAGGTGTGATTTTACGACCAAATTTGAGAAAGGATTGATTTTCTGCATTTGATAGCACCTCTTGCTTATATTGCTCAAAGGGATCTGTCTGCTCTTTGCTTTCCTGTTGCGTTAGTTCCCAGCTGCGCATTTCATCTGATTTATCATAAACAGCTGTATAAGGCGTTTTATCAGATGAAGAAAGTTCAGAGGGCTTGTCTGTCATCAAAGCCGACGGAGGAGAGACTAAACCAAAAGTTGCAATCGTAAAGAGCGCAACAAGCGTTTTTCTCATCCACATCTTCATGATATCTAATTCCTTCCATAAGTTATCATACTGCTATTCTAGCATATAATGAATTTTCAGTCATTCAATTTGGCCACCGATTTGAGACTTTCTTTTTCATAATAAAACGTTTACAATGGTAGCAAAGGCGACTAAAATTTGGGAGGAATGGGTATGCTTGAAGGGTTTTTCATTACGGCTTCCTTGTTGACGTTATTTTATTTTGTCTATATGGAGATTACAGATTAAAAGCCCTAAATAAGGGCTTTTTTAGATGATTGACAAGGAATTCAAAGCATTGTCTATTAGTGAGGGCTTTTTTCTTTCTCAATATATCCATAATGAAATTGAGCTGTTTTTCGTTTTAAAACGTGAAATTGATAGGAGTCTGCTAGAAATCGGGTGCTTTTCCAATGATCTTTTAAAACTACCCTTTTTCTCGCCACTCTCAGCGCTTCTTGGACGGCTATTTCGTGGTCAAAGTGGTGCTCTGCTGCATGACGTAGCGGGGCGATACTTGCAGATTCTTGAATTGTCTCCTCAAACATCGGATCAAAATAGACGACATCAAATGAACCATCAGAGAGCTTCTTTAGCTGCTCGATACTGTCTCCACTTACAACAGATATCCGTTTCATCGCTTCATCTGCTTCTCTTATCCCTGTCTCCCATGTGTTTAGTCCTTCTCGCACTAGCAATGCTGTCATGGGATTCTTTTCGATACCAACGACCCTTCCATTCGTACCTACTCGCATGCTTGCTGTAATGGCATCTGATCCTAAGCCAAGCGTACAATCTAAAAAGGAATCGCCAGGCTGAAGCTGCGTGGCTTCGATTAAAGGATCCTTTTCTCCGCGCATGAGCCGCTTCACCCTGAACATTGCTGAGCTTGGATGAAAGAAAAACTTTTCACCATTTGTCTGATACCATTCGAATCTTTCTTTCCCCACGACAAGGACGTCTCCTCGTTTTATCGCAAGCTGCTTGACAGATTGTTTGCGCCTCTCTACATACTCGCCATGTAAATCCTCCGCAAGGGCTTTTGCTGTTTCTATCGTTTGTTCATTTGCTCTAAAGCTTGTTGTGATAAGCATGCGGTTCCTCCATCATGATCAAGAAAAAATGCCCTGATTTGATCACAGGACATTTCAACATGTGTATTAGCAATGTTTTTCAAATGCAGATAAGACGTTGTTCATGATGTCTTCCATTTCATGACCTTCAATTTCGTCACGCGGAATAAAATGAACAAGTTCATTTCCTTTTAAAAGTGCCATAGATGGAGACGATGGCTCTTCGCCTGTGAAGTATTCTCTCATTTTTGCCGTTGCTTCCCTGTCCTGGCCAGCAAAAACTGTGACAATTCGATCTGGCGTTTTTTCTGCCTTCATCACAGCTTGTGTAGCAGCTGGGCGTGCTAAGCCGGCAGCGCACCCGCATACAGAATTGACAACCACAAATGTCGTTCCTTCTCTTTCTTGCATCGTTTGTTCTACTTCTTCTTCCGTTGTTAGTTCTTGAAATCCTGCACTTGTCAGCTCTTGACGCATCGGTACAACGAGCTGGCGCATGTATTCTTCATATGCCATTGACATAAAAAAGCCCCCTCTATAATCCTTATGTTGTGAATAAAGGATACTATAGAGAGAGCCAATTTTCAAATGTTCGATATCAGATTAAATTTTCATGATTCCGCCTGTATTGGCTGATGTCACAAGTTTTGAATATCTAGCAAGATAACCTGTTTTTACTTTTGGCTCAAAGCCTTTCCAGTTTGCTTTTCTTCTTTCCCATTCTTCCTCTGGAACATCTACGCTTAAAATGCGCTGCTCGATATCGACAACGACATGGTCACCATTTTCAACAAAGGCAAGCGGGCCGCCCTCAGCTGCCTCTGGTGAGACGTGTCCAATAGACAATCCGCGAGAAGCGCCGGAAAAACGTCCGTCTGTAATTAAAGCAACCTTTGGTCCAAGTCCCATACCGACGATTTGTGAAGTAGGTGCAAGCATTTCAGGCATGCCAGGTCCGCCTTTAGGTCCTTCGTAGCGAATGATGACAACATGTCCTGCTTCTACTTTTCTATTAATGATGCCTTCAAGGGCTTCTTCTTGGGATTCAAATACGATCGCAGGTCCCTCATGGCGTGTGATCCCGTCTTGTACCCCGCCCGTTTTAATGATGGCTCCATCTGGCGCAAGGTTTCCAAATAAAACGGCTAAGCCGCCTTTTTCAGTAAATGGCTTATCAATTGGATAAATGACGTTATAGTCTTTTACCTCATGTCCCGCAATGTTCTCGCCAAGCGTTTTCGCAGTGACGGTCATTGTATCTAAATGAAGAGCTCCTTCTTTTTTAGACAATTCATTTAGTGCGGCTGTAACGCCGCCTGCTTCATGTAAATCCTCAATATAAACATCTGAAGCTGGAGCAAGTTTCGATAAATGAGGCACACGTTCGGCTACTTCATTGATGCGTTCAAGTGAATATTCAACACCTGCTTCATTCGCAATCGCCAATGTGTGAAGAACGGTATTGGTTGAACCACCAAGTGCCATATCTAATGCAAATGCATTATCAATTGCTTTTTCAGTGACAATATCACGTGGTTTAATATCTTTTTTGATGAGCTCCATGAGTTGTTTTGCAGACTTTTTCGCAAATTCTCTTCGCTCTGGTGATGTCGCCAAAATTGTTCCATTTCCAGGAAGAGCAATCCCGAGTGCTTCTGCCAAACAGTTCATTGAGTTAGCTGTAAACATACCTGAACAAGATCCGCAGGTTGGACAGCCAAACTGCTCTAATTCATTTAATTCCTCTTCATTGATTTTACCTGACTGGTATGCACCAACGCCTTCAAATACAGAAGAAAGAGAAATTTTTCTGCCATCACTTGTTCTACCCGCTTCCATCGGTCCGCCGCTCACAAAAACAGTCGGGATATTCACGCGCATCGCTGCCATCATCATTCCTGGTGTGATTTTATCGCAGTTAGGAATACAAACCATTCCATCAAACCAATGAGCAGATACAACGGTTTCTACAGAGTCAGCAATGATTTCACGGCTTGGCAATGAATATCTCATCCCGATATGACCCATGGCAATTCCATCATCGACGCCAATCGTATTGAATTCAAATGGAACGCCGCCAGCTTCACGAATGGCTTCTTTCACAATCTTCCCGAATTCCTGAAGATGGACATGTCCTGGGACAATATCAATATAGGAATTACATACGGCAATAAATGGCTTGCCGAAATCCTCATCCTTTACCCCCGCTGCTCTTAGTAAGCTTCGGTGAGGTGCTCTGTCGATTCCTTGTTTAATCATATTACTGCGTAGTTCTGCCATCTGTTTAAAAAGCCTCCTATACTACAAGTCTTGTTGACTGCATGATTTTGAGTTGATTTTATTTTACAAATTTTCTGTTTATTTAGCCACCTATGAATGACTGATGACTAACATGGCTGCTGAAGCAAGCGCTCAGCAAGGTTCGTGTCATAAAATCTGACCTCCAATATTCTATATTGGTACTACTATATAGAGTTTTTTCGCATATTTCAACAATATTCAAAATAATTTTTCTAAAAAAATTTTTCTGTCTATCTTTTTTAGAAAAACAAGCTGCTTTTCATTAGCAGCTTGTTCATTTTTCTCATCATTCTGATGCATTCTTTCTACTTTCTGTCATTTGCTTCCACACAGAGCCTTTCGCTTCTTCTCCATGCTCAATGCGCTCAATCGCCATTTTGACTTGAAGACTGACTTCAAACTCAGGGTCTTGCTCTGCTTCTTTTAATGCTTCAAGTGCCGTTTCGTCCCCTTCTTCATAAAGGAACATCGCTGCACGCCAGCGGACGAGCTTACTCGGGTCCTTTAATGCTGCGATCATGGCTTCTATAGCGCTAGGGTCACCAAGGTCAGAAATACAGTCGCCAGCCGTTCTGCGGACTGTCACTGTTTTGTCCTCGAGCCCCTTATATAAAATAGGCAGAATGGCAGGATCTTCAATCATGCCAGCATTCACAACGGCTTGTCTGCGAATAGACGTTTTTGGATCCTCCATTGCTTTCATTAAAACAGGTATATCCTTTTGCTCTGGCTGCATTTGCTCTAAATGGGCAAAACGTTTTTTCCAATCTTCCTCTTGCAGCATGTCTTCTGTTACATCATATGCTTTTCGGTTCACCTGTCTATCTACAGCTTCCTGCCCTTCTTTAACTGCCTCTGTTAATCGGGCTAAACGCTCATCATCATAGGCTGCTTGCAGCTCCTCTGTGACTTCCTGACCGATATCAGCAAATTCCCCAAAACGAACGCCGTGTTCTTTCCACACACGTTCAAACACGACATTGTCTGAGCTACTTCTAAGCTTTAAAATGGCTGCTTGAAAACGTTCAGGCATGCCAAACCGCTCTTCTCTTTCACCGTCTGACAGTTTGACCTGCATCGGTATCCCATTAAACATTTGGACAAACACTTTCACTTCACCAAATGTGTCATCGCCTGACTGCGATCCTTCCTGAAGGCCTTCTGTTTCTTGTCCAAAGGCTTCTCTGACCTGCTGTAAAATACCCTGCCAGTCAAACTTTGCATTTCGCTCGACTGCTAAGAAATCTGCGACATGATAAACCCCTTTTACACCTTCAATGTTTAAAATACGCTTGATCATTTCTGGGGCTTCGTCTTTTTGATCCTTTTTGTAGTTGTTGCTTTTACCGCCGGCAAGTGCTTCTGTCAAAATAACCTTCATGGTATTCGGACTTGGCGTCGGTTCTATGGCTGTTATTTTCATTGATATATCCTCCTTACACACATAAAGACCCTACTCATCTGTAAGGCCGCATTCTTCTTTCCATTTCTTGATAAATAAACTCATCAATTCATGCCGCTCATCAGCAAGCTGCTTCCCTGCACGAGTGTTCATCAAGTCTTTTAATTTGAGCAGTTTTTCTTCCATATGCTTTAGCACAGAGCCCTGCTGCGTGTCCTTTGTATAATGGGGCTCACCTGTTGCGCCAGCATACGTAAACACTCTAGCGATACCGCTTGCTCCTATCGCATCCAGCCTATCCGCATCTTGAACAATAGCCCCTTCTAACGTCATCGGCCTAAACTGCTTATGCCGGTGACGAAAAGACATCGTTGTAATGATGTCCATGATATAGCGGATATCCCGCGTGTCCAATTCCCACAAAAGGAGCTGGTACTCAAGCTGCTCCGTAGTGATCTTCCATTCACTTGACAGCTTTTCATCAATGACATCATGTACAATTGCCGCCATTTCGATGATAAATAAAGAGCCGCCTTCCTGATGTGCAATACGGACGGCAAGCTCGCGCACACGAGCAACATGAGCCGCATCGTGTCCAGTTGGTTCATCCTTCAGCCTGTCTGAAACAAAGGAGGCAGCTGCCTCCAATTGTTTTCGCTGCATGACTGTCAGCATCTTATTTGTCCAACAGAGCGATGATTGAGCTTTCTAATTCTTTTGGTGGCGTTTTCGGGGAGAACCGTTCAGTGACTTCTCCGTTTTGGTCCACGATAAATTTTGTGAAATTCCATTTCACTGTTTTTGTCCCAAGCACACCTTTCGCTTCACTTGTTAAATGCTTGAATAGCGGGTGCGCCTCTTCGCCATTAACATCTATTTTCGCAAACATAGGGAAGGTCACTCCATAATTCAAAGAACAGAATTCTTGAATGGCTTCTTCTCCTTCTGGCTCTTGGTTCATAAATTGGTTACACGGAAATCCTAAAATTTCAAGGCCCTTTTCATGATATTGATCATATAGTTCTTGTAATTGTTTAAATTGAGGAGTCAGTCCACATTTGCTTGCTGTGTTTACAATAATGAGCACTTTTCCTTTGTAATCTGCCATCGATTTTTCCTGACCGTTAATGGTCTTGACCTGAATATCATAAATTGACATCTCATAGCCTCCTAGGATTCACTTTTTCCTATCGTAACATGCTTCTTTTAGAAAATCGCTTTTTATGCTTCCGTTTAAAAGAGTCCTGTCACACTGCCGTCTTCTAATAAATCCATTTCGAGAGCCGCAGGTTTTTTAGGTAATCCAGGCATTGTCAAAATGCTTCCGGTTAAGGCCACAATAAATCCTGCTCCTACAGATGGCTTTAACTCGCGAATCGTAATGGTAAAGCCTTTAGGTCTGCCGATTAAAGCTGGATCATCTGAAAGAGAATACTGTGTTTTTGCCATACATACCGGCAAATGAGCCCAGCCGTTTTCCTCAATGGCAGCCAGCTGCTTTCTTGCTTTGGATGTGAGCGTGACCCCATCTGCCCCGTAAACCACTTTGGCCACTTTAGATAACTTTTCTTCGATGGAATCATTCTCTTCATACAAATAGGTAAAGTTGTTCTTTTTCTTTTCAATGAGTTCCGCTAGTTCCTCTGCAAGAGCTGTCCCGCCTTCGCCTCCTTCTTCCCATACATTCACGGCTTTAACTGGATGGCCATGTTTGCCGCACCAATCTTCTATCGCTTGAATCTCTTCTTTTGTATCCGTAATAAAACGGTTTACCGCGACAATATATGGAAGACCAAAAGCTTGAACGGTTTCAATATGCTTTTCTAAATTATGTATACCTTCTAATACGGCGTATGCATTCTCTTCTTTGAGTTCGGTTTTCTTCATTCCGCCATGCATCTTTAATGCTCTCACTGTCGCCACAATGACAACTGCACCAGGTTTGAAATCACCAGCTCTTGTTTTAATGTGAAGGAACTTTTCTGCTCCAAGATCTGCTCCAAATCCAGCTTCTGTTACGACATAATCAGCTAATTTCGCTGCCATTTTGGTTGCAATTAAACTATTGCATCCATGTGCAATATTGGCAAAAGGACCGCCATGGACAAGGGCTGGGGTTCCTTCAATCGTTTGAACAAGGTTCGGCTTGAGTGCGTCTTTTAAAAGTAACGTCAAGACACCTTCATATCCAAGTGCTCCCACTGTGACTGGCTCGCCTTCTTGATTATAGGCAACAACAATAGAAGAAAGACGTTTTTTTAAGTCAGTTAAGTCTTCTGCTAAACAGAGGATCGCCATCATTTCAGAAGCAACTGTAATGTCAAATCCGTCTTCTCTAGGATACCCATTTAACTGACCGCCAAGTCCGACAACGACTTGTCTTAATGCACGATCGTTTAAATCAAGCACCCGCTTCCATACAATGCGGCGCATGTCGATGCCGAGTTCATTTCCGTGATGGATATGGTTATCAATAAAAGCAGATAAGGCGTTATGTGCAGATGTAATGGCATGAAAATCTCCTGTGAAATGAAGATTGATTTCTTCCATTGGCAGCACCTGTGAATATCCTCCGCCCGCTGCCCCGCCTTTAATCCCCATTGTAGGACCTAATGATGGCTCACGCATCGCAATGATCGCTTTTTTGCCAATTTTTTCGAAGGCTTGACCAAGGCCGACTGTTACCGTGGATTTCCCCTCACCTGCTGGCGTTGGGTTGATGGAAGTGACAAGAATCACGTGTCCTTCTTTTTGTTCCTTTAAACGGTCAAAAATAGTCAAAGATATTTTCGCTTTTGTGAAACCATAGCATTCTAATTCTTCGTCATGTAGTTGCAGCTTTGCTGCGATGTCTTGAATTGGTCTTAGCTTAGCCTTTTGGGCAATGTCAATATCTGATAAATGCTTTGTGATCATAACAAAACGGCCTCCTTTTTTTACAGAAACAGCATTCTTTTTTGCTCTATTTTTCATTGTAACATAATTGAAACATTGAAATATCGCCAGAAAGTTCCTATAATGAAGTGAAATTAGCTTTGGTTCAGGGGGTGGCGAGTTGCCTATTAACATACCAGTTCATCTGCCGGCAAAACAAATACTAGAGAGCGAAAATATTTTCGTCATGGATGAGACAAGGGCATTCAAGCAAGATATCCGTCCTTTGAATATCGTGATCTTAAATTTAATGCCAAAAAAAATACAAACTGAAACGCAGCTGCTGAGAATGCTCGGAAATTCTCCTTTACAAGTGTACTTTACGTTTTTGATTCCAAGTACACATACACCGAAGAATACGTCGAGAGAGCATCTAGATGAATTTTATACGACCTTTGAATCGATTCGCCATAAAAAATTTGATGGAATGATCATCACTGGCGCACCAATTGAGCACTTACCTTTTGAAGAAGTTTCTTATTGGAAAGAGCTGCAGGACATTTTGGACTGGAGTAAAACCAATGTGACGTCTACCCTTCATATTTGCTGGGGTGCACAGGCAGGTTTATATCACCATTACGGGATTGAAAAGATCAAGCTTCCCGAGAAAAAATTTGGTGTATTTGAGCATATTGTGAAAGAGAAAAAAGAAAGATTAGTCAGAGGTTTTGATGAAGTATACTATGTCCCACATTCTAGGCATACAGATATTAATACAGAACAATTAAAAAACACGCCGAATTTGAAAGTCTTGAGTATGTCTGAAGAAGCAGGTGTTTGTTTAATTGTTTCAGATGATGATAAACAAGTATTTTTAACTGGACATCCTGAGTATGATACAGATACATTGATGCAGGAATATGAAAGAGATTTGTTGAAACATGATACAGTCCAAAAACCTGTCCACTATTTTATAGAAGATGGTGACACATTAATCCCAGTAAATCGTTGGAAAGCCCATGCAACCTTATTGTTTATGAATTGGCTTAATTATTATGTTTATCAAGAAACACCATACGTTTGGGAATAAAATAGACTGTGGCCTGATGATAAATCGGCAAAATGTGTTAAAATACAAATGGCTCTGTCTTCCATTATCAATTGAATCTGTTTGTTTTTTAAAATTAGTTTAATTCTTTCGTAACGAATGATATGCTCTAACTGTTTATATGTTATCTTTATGTATATGTAGACCTATGAGATTAATAGTTTCGTACGAAGTTTTGTTGTTGTTGATTACATTTGAGGTGAATATTCTTGAATACCAATAAAAAAATATTAATCTTGACCGCAAATTATGGAAATGGACATATGCAGGTAGCAAAAACACTGTATGATGAATGCAAATCCCAAGGATTTGAACATGTTGTAGTTTCTAATTTGTATCAAGAATCGAATCCCATTGTGTCAGAAGTGACTCAATATTTATACTTGAAGAGCTTTTCCATTGGGAAACAATTTTATCGCTTGTTTTATTACGGTGTTGATAAAATTTACAATAAACGCAAATTTAACATTTATTTAAAGATGGGAAATAAGCGTCTCGATGAATTAATTCAGTTACACAATCCAGATATCATCATTATTACATTCCCGATGATTGTTGTACCAGAATATCGAAACAAAACAGGGAAAGTGATTCCAACTTTTAATGTCATGACCGATTTTTGTCTCCATAAGATTTGGGTACATGAAAACATCGATCGATACTATGTTGCAACCGATTATGTGAAACAAAAATTAGTGGAAATCGGCACACATCCAAGCGATGTCAAAGTGACAGGTATTCCTATTAGACCACAGTTTGAAGCAGACGTGCCAAAATCGATGATCTATAAAAAATATGGATTATCATCAGACAAAAAAGTACTTCTTATCATGGCCGGTGCTCACGGTGTACTAAAAAATGTGAAGGAATTATGTGAGGCGCTGCTTCTCGACAGTGAAGTACAAATTGTTGTTGTATGCGGAAAGAACGCCGCACTGAAACAATCGCTTAGCGTTCTTGAGCAGGCACACCCAGATCAATTGAAGGCGCTTGGATATGTGGAACAAATTGATGAATTGTTCAGAGTAACAGATTGTATGATTACAAAACCAGGCGGCATTACTTTAACAGAAGCAACTGCAATCGGTGTCCCGGTCATTCTTTACAAGCCTGTCCCTGGCCAAGAAAAAGAAAATGCTCTTTTCTTTGAGGATTATGGCGCTGCCATCGTCATTAACAGACATGAAGACATTTTAGAATCTGTGACCAACTTGCTTCAGGACGAAGAAAAATTAGAAACAATGAAACAAAACATGAAAAAACTGCACTTAAAACAATCTTCTCAAACCATTTTGGAAGATATCGTCGAACAGTCAGATCTCATCATGAATAACAAAACATATGCTCGCGCATTATCATAAAAAGGTGTCCGTCAATGACGGACACCTTTTTCTTTACCCTTGATTTCCATTTGTTGTGTATACTTCTTCAAACGGCTGAACGACAACAAAGCCGCTTCCGCTAAACTTCATTTGAATGGACTCTCCGCTTCCCCTGCCAATAAAAGTTTTAAAGGAAACATCTGTCACAAATTCAGTTTTTAGATCCCCTGACCACGCAACAGTCGCATTCGGATCTGTATAAACAGAGTCACCAGGCTGAACAATGAGTGTCAGCGGCTCATAATGGCTTGTGATTGCAACTAAGCCCGGCCCTTCTAATTTGACATTAAATAATCCGCCTGCAAGCATGCCTGATACCTTTTTCATTAATTTGATATCCCAGCGGACAGACGGTTCAAATGCGAGCAGGTCGTTTCCATTAACAAAAATAGATTCCCCTTGGGCCAAACGGAGAATTGAGATTTTTTTGCCTTGATCTGCCACATATAATTTCCCATCACCTGTCGCCTTCATTAGTGAGGTGCCTTCTCCTGAGAGCATTTTTTTGAACATCTTTGAGACGCCGTGCTCAAAAACACCCTCACGTTCAAATTTGATTTTCCCTCGATAGGAAACCATGGAACCTGTTTTTGCCCAAATGGTGTCAGTCAAATTAATTTCTAGAAGCCTTGATGTTTCAAGTTCAAAGACCCCTTCTCCCTTATCTTCTTGCTGCGTATTCTGAACAAATTCTTCAAGTGTATAACGATTCATGATTGCACCTCTTTCTGTATTTTTTTTATTTACGGACAAGCTGCACGTTAGGTTCCGAAAAGAACATTTTATTTTTCATTGTTATTCACCAAAAAAACAAAAAAATCAAACATTCTGCTCAAAATTTGGCTCGCCTGCTTGACGCGTTACTTTTGATGGTGTATAGTGGAACCATCATTTAACAACTGTAAAGTCGTTAGGTGATGAAAATTTTTTTTAGTATGCCCAAAAGGTGTGCTACAGTACTAGGAGGAAAAAGCAATATGCAAAACGGTAAAGTAAAATGGTTCAATAATGAAAAAGGTTTCGGCTTCATTGAAGTTGAAGGCGGAGACGATGTATTCGTTCACTTCACAGCTATCGAAGGTGACGGCTACAAGTCTTTAGAAGAAGGACAAGAAGTTTCTTTTGAAATCGTTGAAGGTAATCGTGGACCTCAAGCTGCAAACGTAACAAAAATTTAATCAACTAAATCAATGATGAAACGACAAAATAAAGAGAGGCATATGCCTCTCTTATTTGATTTTCAGCTGAATTTCAATGGCTAAAATATTTTGCTTCAGTCGTTGTTCAATTTCAGAAATATCTTTTTCGAGAAAAGGTCTTCCCTTCTTTGCTACATCTACTAGCTGCTCTAGATCGCTGTATACCTCTTGAAATGTTCGATGTAATACCGTTTCGAAATCCTTATTATTCATGCCGGCCTTCCCCTTTTCCTCTATTATCCGTCACTTAGTCAAAAAGTAACTCAACCAAAACTTTCTATAGTTATATCGGCTCATTTTTCAGAATATGTTCTTTTTTAACACATTCTATCCGTTTTTTTTCACGAGCGGATGTTTGAGTAAGGAAAACCGGGGCAGCCGCTTACTTTTTAAGCAGCGTCTGTCCGTATTCTTTTATTTTCTCTCCTACTGTGCATTGCTGAATACAAAAGGAGTGGGCGTATTTTTTGCCATATTCTTTTCGAAAGTGCTTCTTAATCAAGCAATCTGAACAATACGTGTCTTGGAGATCCGTCAATTCTTGTACTGCTGTTTTTTTATCCACATTATTCAGCTCCGTCTGCTTCTAATTTCAATTTACTTTCAATTGGGACGTCTGCAAGTATCTGCCTTGCAAGCTGATCCGCTTCTGCATTTTGTTTACGATCGATGACTTCATATGTTGGCGTAAGCCTCAGCTCCTTTAAAGCCGCTTCAATCCGGTCGAGCCATTTGTTATGTATATCATCATAACAAGGCCACTCTCCTTTTAATTGATTCATGACAACTAATGAATCGCCTCTAATCGTGACAGAATTTCTGCTTGCCCCAAGGTCTTTCAAAGCTTTTACTGCCTCAAATAAAGCTGCATACTCCGCTTCATTATTGGTGATTCCTTGAAAGGACTGATTTTTTCTCAAACGATAAGCATCTTCTCCGAGCTTATAGTAGACGACAACCCCAAGGCCAGAGTCGCCTGTTTCTTTGTGAAAACTTGCATCAAAATAGACCTGAAGCTGATCAGGTTCAAGCTTTAATTCTTCATTTAGCTTTTCAAGTTCTTTAATAGACCACATCGCCCCTTTTTCATCTTCAAATGATAGGAGTGACTGTGGTTCTTTTTTATCGATATGTTTTGCTAAAATCAAGGCCTCTTTTAGCTCCATCCAATCTTCTTGGAAAAAAGCAATGGACCCAATCGATTTCACTTTCATTGTATAGTGCGCTCTTAATTTCATTGATCACATCGCCTTCCCGTGCTTTTAAGGTAAACGTTCGTTATGCTATAATCAAAAAGTTACATTTTACAATGAGAAAGGAAGTTCATGTCACTTGTTTAATGAAGGTATTTGGATCTTATTTGCGATCATTAATTTTATCATTGTTCTTCTATTTTATAAAGGATTTGGCAAGATGGGCCTTTTCGTCTGGATTGGCTTTGCGACGGTTGCTGCAAATTTACAAGTGGTCAAAACCGTTGAATTGTTTGGCTTAACGGCAACACTTGGAAACATTTTATATGGCAGTGTGTTCTTTGCAACGGACGTATTGAATGAAAAATATGGACAAAATGAAGCGAGGAAAGCTGTCTGGATTGGCTTTGCTACCCTTTTAACGCTAACCGTTGTCATGCAGGAGGCTTTGCTTTTCCATCCCGCTCCATCTGACATGTCTCAAACATCGCTCGAAACGATATTTGGCTTTATGCCAAGGGTCGCACTTGGCAGTCTTGCTGCTTATATCATCAGTCAAATGTTAGATGTTTATGTATATTCGTTTATTCGCCGGATATTTCCTTCCGATGGTGCGCTCTGGGTGCGCAACGCTGGAAGTACGATGATCAGCCAGCTGCTTGATACACTGATCTTCACAACCATTGCCTTTCTTGGCACCTATCCATTTCATGTATGGATCGAAATCTTCATCACGACTTATGTGATTAAATTTATCGTCGCCGCGATTGGGACACCATATGCGTATGCAGCGAAAAGAATGGTTCCGCTTGATGAAAGGGTGAAATAAATTGCCAGCTGAAATATACATTGATGGTGCTAGCGCAGGTAATCCAGGTCCTTCTGGCATCGGCATTTTCATTAAATATGATGGAAAGGCAGAATCTTTCTCGATTCCTCTCGGATCAATGAGCAATCACGAAGCAGAATTTTCTGCTCTCATTGAAGGGATGAAAATCTGCGTAGAAAAAGGACTGCGTTCCGTTTCGTTTCGAACAGATTCACAGGTAGTTGACCGTGCGGCCAATGCAGGATTTGCTAAAAATCCAGCTTTTCAGCCTTTTATAAAAGAGATGATCGAGCTTCAACGGCAGTTTGATTTATTTTTCATAAAGTGGATTCCAAGCAAGGAAAATCAAGTAGCTGATCAGCTCGCTAGAAAAGCGATTCACCTTTCTAAAGGATGAATCGCTTTTTTTCGGTTATGCTAATGTATGAGGTGATACTGATTGGATAAAGAGAATAAAGGTCGTGTCACAAATGGGACAACCCCTCAAGGTGATGCGCAAACAAAAGATAAGCAGCCACTATCTCAGCTCGAAAATAGAGCGAAGAAAAGCAATACAAAAAGATGACCTTAGAGATCAGCTTAGCTTATCTCTAACAAAGGGCTAAAATGATTTTTATTTTAGTCCTTTGTCTTCTTTTCAGCGTGATAGAAAACCTTTGCAGCCCTAGGAAGGGCGAGGAGCGGAGCGAATTTGACATTCGTGAGCACCGGAGCGCAGACCTGACAACGAATGCGAGGGTTTGTCTATACGCTGAGAGATCGGCTTAGCTGATCTCTATTTTACTTAATCGATTCACCATCGGTTCAATTCCTTTGATTTGATGGTATCGCAGCATAGCAGCAGCCCGCTCTTGATTGATATTCATCTTCGTCTCATCAATTGGACAGCTCAGCGGGACATCACATTTGATTTCTGCCAATAAACGGGAGAGCTTCAAATCTTCTAATCCTGCTTGCATTTTCTTTTGCTGTGCGGCCGTTAGTTCATGAACATTTTCTAATAATCCATCAATGGTTTGATATGTTTGAATAAATTTTAATGCTGTTTTTTCTCCGATTCCTTTCACACCTGGGTAATTGTCACTTGAATCCCCCATAAGTGCTTTCATATCGATCAGCGCCTTTGGAGAGATGCCCATTTCCTCTTCAAATAAGGCTTTTGTATAATGTTTATAGTTCCCGATCCCTTTTTGCATCAAAGCAACAGTCACTCGTTCATTCAATATCTGCAGCAAATCTCTGTCGCCGGTTAGAACCGTCACACGTGCTTCATTCTGATAGACTGCCGCCAGCGTGCCGATACAATCATCTGCCTCAAAGCCTTTTAAACCAACGTTTACAATTCCTAGTTCTTCTGTCGCTTCTTTTGCTAAATCGAATTGCGGAATGAGCTCGACAGGCGCCTCTCCTCGATTTGCTTTATAATCTTGAAACAATTCATTTCGGTATGTTTGGCTTCCCATATCCCAGCAACACACAATATGAGTTGGCTCAAATGTCTGAACAGCGGTTAATAAATGCTTCAAATAACCATTCACACCATTCGTCGGGACGCCGTGATCATTTATCATAAAATTGCGATGGACAGCCGTTGCATAGAACGATCTGAACAGAAGCGCCATACCATCAACAAGCAGTACGTGTTTATTCATTCTTATAAACTCCCTTTTTCAAAACAATACTCCTATTCTATCACAGAACATAGAATTCGACATAAAAAAGGCGCCCTCTTCTTTTGGAAAAGAAGTGGCACCTTTGGATTATTTTTGACCGTATTGCATTTTTTTCGATTCTGCTTCTGCGTAGGACGGCATCTCTTTTTGTTTCGGGTTACGCTCATCCTGCTTTTTTGCATGCTGCTTTTTTTCCATCATCATTCCCCTTTCTCGGTTCACTTGTTAAGATGACCAAAAAAGAGAAAGTTACTCTTTACTTCTGTTTTCGTTCGACATACTCCTTAACCATATCAATCGTAACATGCTTACGCAGCGGAACAATACCGCCTCGTGCAAGCTCATTCATCTTCGAAGTAATCGCATTGATATCGTCAGTTGTAAATGGTTCGTTTTGCTCACACTTGAAAACAGCAGTCTCTATTGCCTGCTCTCTTTTCTGCTCAAGCGCAAGAAACGACTTGATATGAGCATTCTGTTTTTGTGAATGTGCGGAAATCTCTTCATGTACGCTCGTCATTTTTTATCAACTGCTTTCTTTTTTATATAGTCTATCATGAATCAAATGGTTTTCAACTGATTCTTCCATTCATTTGTCTGCTTGTATACTTGTTCTATCATCGCCTGCTCTTTCGCATCTGTCGTCAAGCTCATGATAAATGTTTGTTTTTGTTCATTCAGCTGCTTGAGCGCTTCTGTCTCATATCTTTCAGTAAAGGTCTTCACCATCATTTCGTATCTGCTCTGTAATTCTTCTTTTTCTTTATCTGCCCATTTCGTCGTTAACTGGAAAAGAACATCTCGAATCGCTTCAATAAACGCTGCCTTCCCGTTCTGTTCAAAGAAAGCTTTCGCTGATTTTTGCTTCTTTAAGAGCGGCTCAAACGGCGTTAGGTCCGCTTCCACTTCAATTTGTTTCAGCTCTGCATTTTTCTCATCTGGCGGCGACAGCCGGAGAGAAAAGTAAGGATCTTCTGCACACGCAGCCTGCAATCCTTTCTCCCACTCCTCTTTGAAATATTGAGTGATAAACGATTCCATTCGAATATCAAGCGCCTTTATCTCCTGTACAAATTCAAATTCATAATCCTTTAGCGCCTGTTCAAGCGCTTTTTTCAACTCCTGCCTGAAGTCCCCTTGAGATATTCCAGGATAAAAGGCTATCTTTAACAGATCATTTGCATAAAGTGACAAGCGCTGAACAATGTGGTAAAGCTGTTCGTGCAAGTCCTTTTTCACACTTTCTGTCACTAGCTTAGATCGTTTAATATGGCTCATTTGATCAACGATCACTTCATAGGATGTGTCTATCTTTTTCTTTTCTGCTTGCTTTTCATCTTCTGACTGATGCAGCGTCTCATGCAGCTTGTCGACTGTTCTACATAATGTACTCGCTTCAAAATACAGCAGCTCAATCGCATCTTTCGTTAATTCTTCCTCAATAAAATAGTCAAGCTGTGTTCTAAGCTGTGCATACTGGTTATAAGGCGACTGACCCTTTCCTTCGATCTCTTCCTTACTGGATACATGATGAAGGTTTGGATGCCGGATACCTTCTTTTGTGAGCTCATTTTTCACATAGTCAAAGACAGTTTCAAGCTCTGTTTGATCCTTAGCGAGGTCAGCTGCATTGATAATAAAAAACATTTTATCCATGCTAAATGAATCTTTTACAAGCCCGAGTTTACGTAAAAATGATCGGTCTGCTTTTGAGAAAGAATGCTGGTAGTAAGTTAAATAAAGAAGGGCATCAGCATCCTTCATATATTGAAAGGCAATCTCTGTATGACGTTTATTCATACTGCTGGCGCCTGGTGTATCAACAATCGTCAGTCCTTTATCTGTTAAAGGTGTACTTAAATACACCGTCACTTCCTTCACCACACAAGAAACAGCCTCTTCTGCCACATATGGCTTTAATTCTTGAAGGGTGACATTGAGCGGCGTTTGTTTTTGAATGGAATCACGGAACTTTTCATGAGCGTTTAAAAAATGTTCAACAATGATGCGGTGATCCTGTTCAAGCGCTCTTTTTTTCAGCGTTCGATCGAGTTTCGCTTGAAACGTATCTCCCTTTTCTTCCGTTATAGAAAAACCAAGAATTTGATCGAGCTCTTCTAATATTTCCTGCTCGGTTTTGAACACCACTTTCACACTTTCATGCGGATGGTCTTCTGTCGGCCGCGTCAGCTTATTGATTGTGGCCGTCGTTGGTGTAGGAGATGATGGCAGCACCTTTCTCCCAACTAGGGCATTGGCAAACGAAGATTTCCCCGAACTAAAAGCACCGAATAAGGCGAGTGTAAATTCCTTCGCTTGCAGCCGTTTTGTTCGTTGTTCAAAGGACTTTCTTTGAGACTGAAGCGCGTTTAATGGCATTAAAATTTGAGAAAGCTGCTCAAACTGGTCAATTGACTGAGCTGTCGTAATATGCTGTGATTGACGCATTTGATCAAGCTCTGTCTGCTGCTGATTTTCTTTCTCGCTTTCTTCCGCATGAGTGGACGTATGATTCTGATTTAGCTCATCATGCTGCATCCGATGTTTTTTCACATAAAACCAATCATCTGTGATCTGCTCATTTGTTCCGTTTTGCCATATATCCCATATATGCTCAATATCTCTTCTGATATGATCATTTTTTGCCATGCTTTGCTCGAGCGCTAGGAGCTCCTGTGCTGCCTGGGCCCATTTATCTTGCTGCTTTCCCTTTTCATTCATGAGCTGGGTTTTCAGCGTCTCAGTCATTTGTTCAATCAATGGTATTGCTTTCTGTTTGGTCTGTCTTTTCAGTGCTTCACCAGCATCTTTTGCATATTGCAAAACGTATTCATTTGAAAATGTCGCACCATGATGGATGACGTTCTCAAGTAGTGATTCTTCCACAGGTGTTTCAAATGCCATCACTTGATTTAATAGCTCTTCACCAAGCTGATGTTTCTTGACTTCTCTTTTGAGCAGCTCAGCAATATGCCAGTCCACTTCAGCTTTCATTCTTGCTTTGACATCTACTAAGAAATCGTTCGCCCGCTTTTCTTTTTCCTGCTCGGTTTTATTTTTAGCGAACAGTAGTCCTACCTTAAAGCCAGGAGCTTTCGATTCAATATAGTCACTTGCGAGCTCTCTCATTTTAAATGGGGTTAGGTTTGCATTTTTTAAAATGTTCTCGACTTCAGAAGACACTTCATCTTCTAACTGTTTTGCTCCATTTTCAATAAAGCTCCTTTTCGCTTCAAGCTCCTTGACTTCTTTTCTTTTTTCTTGAACCAGTGAATCAAGATCCTCTTCTTGCAGCTCTTCTTTTAATGAGTCAATATGTTCTTTTAAAACATTCTCTATTTTCTGCTCGGTATAGGCGCGAAGAGATGCTTTCGGCAATGTTTGTAATTCTTGCAGTTTCTCGATTAAACGAATCATTTCGTTTCTTGGATGCGACTCATCGGTTACAGATGTAAAGTATAGATGTTCTTCTTCAATGCCCTCTTTAAGAAGCATATCAACCACTTGATTTTTGTAGTCTTCAAACGCTGTCTCATGCTCATCATGTCGATCGACTTGATTTACGATGAAATAAAGATTTGGCACTTTCTCTTTAATGGAGCGAATGAAACGAATGTTTTCTTCCGAATGAACATGGTTGTAGTGCACGACATAAAAAAGAGCATCTGCTTGATGTAGAATAGACGCGGCAGATAAAAAATGGGTATGATCCGTTGAATCAATTCCAGGCGTATCAATCAGTGCCACCTTTTCTTCCAATCCTCTATAGTCCCCGCTAATTTCCACCATTTCAATCTGTTCTCCGTCCTTACAAAAACGCTGAACTGCTTCTTTATCATAAGAACCGCTCATTTTTGCAAAACGGCCATCTGAGGTGTGAAGCTTTACTTCACTCTCCCCTTTCCTCACGACGACCAAGTTTGCACTTGTTGGAATTGGACTCGTTGGCAGGATGTGATCATGAAGCAGATGATTCACAAGTGATGACTTTCCAGCTGAATAGTGACCGGTAAATGCGATATATACTTCTTCTTCTGCTTCCTTTTTGATAATCGATGCAAGTTTGGCTGCGCGTTCATGATCATCCCTTTTGAGAAGGCTTTGATATAAAGCACCTGTAGTTTGAACGAGCGAATCTCGAATAGACAAGTCTTCCATGACGATAAACCCCTTTGTTTTTAGAAAAGTCAGTTATGTATGTGATACCATTTTACACAAAATCAAGAGATTTTTCTTCTGATCTGAGGAAATAAAAAAAATCTGCTGCCCGATCAGTCGCAATTGACTGCGATCAGGAAGCAGATTTTTTAGAAACACCTTTTAATACGAAGCCAATTAATAGGCTGTATACACAGACCGTACCGAGTAAGAAAACCATTGTCATGTGATCACCGTCCATCCTTCGTGATTGAGAATGCTTATCATTAATGAAAGTGTATCACAATTGATAATGATTTTCAATATTAATTTAACAAATACTGATTGAGCGCTTTCTCTTCTGTTTGAATTCTCACAGCCATCATCCATGCATTTAAACATGTGAACAAAATGGCGGTAAAATAGGCATTAAATAAAAGCGGGATCAGCATAAGTTCAATCGCCACCACGACATAGTTAGGATGCTTTAACCAGCGATAAGGTCCTTTTTTCACCATCATCGCATTTGGTACAACTAAAATCTTTATATTCCAATACGTTCCAAGAGAGCATAATGCCCAATATCGAATAACCTGTGTAGCCAGCAGGAAAACGAGCAGCACAAGAAAATAGCGCGACGGCGGCCTGTTTAACCCCCATACCTCAACCATGAGTGAGAGAAAAAAGCCCGCATGCATAGCGACCATATAAGGATAATGACTTGCACCAAATTCAATGGCACCGATCGCTTTCACTTTCTTTTCATTTCTTTTAGCCACAAGCATTTCAATAAGACGCTGACACACGAAGAAACCAATGATGAGCCAAATAATCATGATAAGACATCCTCCCATTTCATGAGCAGCAGCTCTGATGAGAATCCCGGACCAAGCGCTCCGCAAAGACCCATATCTCCCGCTTCAGCGGATTGATGTTCAAGATAATGCTTGATCACATACAAAACTGTGGCAGAGGACATATTTCCGTGTTGTCTGAGCACTTCTTTTGATGAAAAGAGCTGATCTTCTTGTAAAGAAAGACTTTTAATATAGGCATCGATCACTTTTTTCCCTCCAGGATGGGCAAGAAAAACTGATAGGTCTTCTGCCGAATACCCTTGCTGTTCTAAAAATTGATCGACTTGCTCTTTTAACCAGCCGGAAATAATGGAAGGAATGTCACGGGAGAAAATAACCCGAAAGCCGTCACTTGTAAATTCCCAGCCCATCACATCCTCAGACTCTTTCATTGTGACGGATTGTGTACCAATCACTTTAGGAACTGTTTTTAAATGGGTATATTCAGATACGCCTTTTTCTCCAGTTAACAAAAGCGCTGCTGTCCCGTCTCCAAACAAAGATGTACCTATTAAATTGCTTTTTGATTGATCTTGCGGCTGAAAGGTTAAACTGCACATTTCACAGGCGACAACCAGCACCTTTGCTTCTGGAAATGCTCTTATGTATTCGTAAGCCCGAGACAACCCCGCCGCTCCGCCCCCGCACCCTAAGCCCCAGATCGGCACTCGTTTCGTATAAGGCGAAAAAGGAAGAGCATTCATCAGTTTTGCATCAAGGCTTGGTGTCGAAAGTCCGGTGCTTGAAATAAAAAACAATGCATCGATCTCTTCAAACGGAATCGGTTTTTTCAGGAATGCCTTCTCATGAAGACAGTGTATGACCGCTTCTTTTGCATGAGCCAATGCTTTTTCCAAATAGAGGTTGTTTTTCTCCTCAAAAGAGTGGTGCGTCTGATACCATTCAATTGGCTGCACAAACTGTCTGCTCTCGATTTCTCCATTTTGAAAAGCTTTGAGCAGCCGGTCGATATCTTTAAACGATCGTTTAAATTGGGATCTAGCAAAATCAGCCGCCTTTTTCTGATTCACATGATGTTGTGGCAGACTCGTTCCAACAGAAAGAATGTACGCCATCGGCTTCACCTCTTTTTTCGATTAATATCCCCTATCGAAAAAAGGATATACATGCCAAAACGTCACAATTCAGTCAAAATATTTTCCTCCGTCTAACTTTTTGTCTTGACGACAATTGATAAATATTGGATAATATAGGTGAAAACATGATGTAGTTTTCCTCCTTCACAGGTTCGTTCTAAGCCAAGCGAACCTGCTTTTTTTATGCAAAAAAACACTTCTAAAAGAGAAGTGTTCAGGCCGTAGAACCTCCCTTTACTTTAAATAAAAGTGGGGTTTTCACTATCATTATAAAGGGTTTACGCTGGACATAGTGTTTTCCATGTCTAGTTAGCTAATTTTTTAAGATTCATGGCAGCGAGAGTAAGCATCGCTTGCATTGAAATTTTTTTAGTACACGAAGTTTCGCCCAACGCATACTATGCTTTTCTTTTGCATCCGCAAAGACGCGTTCTTTATTTCTCTCCGCTTTGCATAGTTGCTTTTATTTATTTCAGTGAGTCTTAGGTAGTTTACTTCATCTAGTCTTGCCAAATATGCGATGAATTTGCTTGGTATGATTTTGACTTTGTGTACAGTTATCTAGAAAAGAAAACCGGACACATATTGTTTAAATCCTTCTCTAGTCGTTGTATGGTAAGAGCGAATTTGCCGATATCTTCTTTATTTTGTAGTGTTACGAGCTTTTCTCTATGTTTTTTGAGATTAATCGCCTCTGTCTCCACTTTTCACATAAGCACCCTTTTTTCAATGAAATCGTCATTATACAACACTTTCATAAGGAATCTCCCTTTCGCTTCGAATTAATGGTCAAATCTGCTGCTATCTTAGCGTATAAATATTAACGGTTCAATCATTATTCAGAATGATTTTATTTAAACATGAATGGATCACCTTTTTTTGCTGATCAACACAAAGTAACAACCATAAATTTCTAATTCATTTGAATTTTCTATATAAAAAAGGATTTTTTCCACTATATACATAATCAATATGTGTACCAAGAAAAACAGTGAAAAAAGAAAGAATCTACAACATGGTTCGGCTCAAAATTTAATTGACTGGAGTGATTGTAATGAAAAAGGTTTCCAAAAAAAAGACACCCTACAACATGATACTTCTCTCAAAGGTAATTGGTTTAGTGCTTCTTACACTGTTTCTCTTTTTTATCTGGGATATGTCTAAACCCCATTTGCAGGCGACAAATGGGCATGCAAAAAATGTTGCCAGCAGTGACTTCCGTGACACAAGCATCAGTCTGAAAGCAAAAGATCAGTCTACAAGAACATTGGATACACATTTTAAGTCCAATCCAAACCAACAGGCAACGAATAAAACGGTCTTTTTAACATTTGATGATGGTCCTTCTGCTACATCAAATCAGCTGTTAAATGTATTAAAAGCACATCACGTGAAGGCGACGTTCTTCATGCTTGGACCGCAAATCCAAGCACACCAATCAGCTGTGAAAAGACTTTATCAAGAAGGACATCAATTAGGTCTTCATGGCATGACGCATGATATAAACCTCTTTTATCAGAACAGCGAGTCTCCCTCAAATGAAATGAGAGAAGCTCAGCGTATTCTTGCCTCTGTTACAGGCGTCTACAGCCGTCTTGTAAGAACCCCCTATGGCAGTGTTCCAAATTTAACATATCATCAAAAAGTACGTTTAAACCAAAATGGCTTTATTTACTGGGACTGGACGATTGATAGCCTTGACTGGAGATATAAAAACTCACAATATGTTCCAGAGGTATTGAATCAATTGCAAATGTTTGAGAAAAATAAACCATGGGAACCAAAAGTTATATTAATGCATGATCAACCCTCTACCACAAACTATTTAGACAGCCTGATTATACAGCTAAAAGCAAGGGGCTATACATTTGCAGTCATTAACGAAACAATGCCGCCGGTACAACATTAATAGTGCTAATCACAAAAAGCCCGTATCCAAAAGATGCGGGCTTTCAGCTTGTAGACAAACCCTCACACGCTCCTTCCTAGGATCCTAGGACTTCAAAGGTTTTTTATCATTTATCAAGCTAAAAAGAAGACAAAGAGCTAAAATAAAAGGTCATTTTAGCTCTTTGTCCATAATCTGAACCCCTCTCTTGGAGAGGGGTTTACATAACAGATTGCTTAGGTTCTTCTACCAGGTCATGCCCGGTTTCTTTTTTAAAAGGAATCATGTGATAAATAATATGAAGCAAAATAGCGGTAAAGCTTCCGGCCACAATGCCGTTACTTGTTAATAATTTAATCGATTCTGGCAGATGCTCAAACATTTGCGGTACGACGGTAACACCTAAGCCGATTCCCACGGAGCAAGCAACAATCAGCAAGTTCTCCTGCTTTGCAAAGTCCACGCGCGAGAGCATTTTAATACCGTATGCAATGACCATACCAAACATGGCAACCATTGCACCGCCAAGAACGGACTTTGGAATAATCGTCGTAAAGGCAGCGATTTTAGGAAAAAGACCAAATAACATGAGTAATGCCCCTGTTACGACAATGACTTGGTTTTTCTTGACTCCAGTTAGCTGGATCAACCCAACGTTTTGTGAGTAGGCTGTGTACGGAAAAGCATTGAAGATTCCACCTAATAACACAGCAATCCCCTCTGCCCGATAGCCTTTAGCCAAATCTTTTTCTTTTAATGAACGGTTTGTTAAATCACCTAGTGCGAAATAAACGCCTGTTGATTCAACTAGTGACACAATCGCAACTAACGTCATGGTCATGATCGGTGCAAATTCAAAGGTCGGCATCCCAAAATAAAATGGCTCAATCATGCGGAAAACCTGGGCGTTTGCCACCTCAGCTGTTTCCACTTTCCCCATAAACGCAGCAACTGCTGTCCCAAGGAGAATACCAATTAAAATGGCGATCGCCTTCATAAACCCTTTCGTGAATCGATAGAGCAGTACAATGATAAACAGTACAAGGAAAGCGAGCCCTAGATTTTCAAAAGAACCATAGTCCGCACTTCCTTCTCCTCCTGCCATATTGTTCATCGCTACAGGAATGAGGGTGATCCCAATAATGGTGACGACAGAGCCTGTGACAACAGGCGGGAAAAATTTCACAAGCTTCCCAAAGAAAAAAGAAAGAAGAATGACAATACACCCAGAAGCGATAATACTGCCATAGATAGACGAAATTCCATACTTAGAGCCAATCGCAATCATCGGCGAAACCGCAGTAAATGTACAGCCTAATACAACAGGCAGACCGATCCCAAAGAAGCGATTTTTCCATACTTGAAGCAATGTAGCAGCCCCGCACATGAAAATATCCGCAGAGATTAGGTAAGTCAGCTGTGCAGGCGTGAGCCCAAGCGCATCTCCAACAATGAGCGGTACAAGAACAGCACCTGCATACATTGCCAGTACATGCTGAATGCCCAGCGAGAGCGTTTTGACTTTTTTAGCGGCACTCATGATTGTACCTCCCGTACAAACGTGACTTTCCCTTCCTCAAGTGATTCAATACGTGCGAGGGACTCGACGCGGTAGCCCATTTGCACAAGCGCATTTCTTCCAGGCTGGAATGATTTTTCAATGACAATGCCAAATCCGGCTACTTTCGCCTTTGCCTGCTTTGCAATCGCTGCAAGTCCTTTCGCAGCTTCACCATTTGCTAAAAAGTCATCGATGATTAACACACAATCATGTTCACTCAGATGAGTATTTGAGACAGCAATCGTGCTTTCTACTTTTTTCGTAAAAGAGTACACACTGGCTGTTAACAGGTTATCCGTTAATGTGAGTGATTGACGTTTTCTTGCAAACACAACAGGGACTTGAAGAGCAAGCCCAGCCATCACAGCAGGTGCGATGCCTGAAGATTCAATTGTGATGATTTTTGTAATGCCATCATGCTTAAATAATCTAGCAAACTCTTGCCCAATCTCATGCATTAACACAGGATCAATTTGATGATTTAAAAAAGCATCTACCTTTAACACTTGATTTGACAGAACGATTCCTTCGTTCTCAATTTTTTGACGTAACAATTCCATCATTCTTCCCCCTAGCATATTGGCAAACATTCGATTTTTTGCATAAAAAAAGCATTGCTGTCCATGAGGAGCAAGCAATGCGAAAACGATCAACGGATCTTCAGCTCAAACAAGAGCTGTTTCATTTGCTCACTCATAGTCGGACCGTATCGGTGTCCGGTAGAAACTTGCGTGCCATCATCACGCGATTATATGAGTGTTATAGTGTTCAAATTATAACAAGATTTCAGACGCTTGGAAAGCACTTTTCTAGAAAAATACCGAACTTAAATAATAGATCAGAACAAAATGTTCGTTTTTAGAATATTCAAGCATCAAAAAAGCACCCTTCTCATGAAAGGGTGCCCTTCTTTTATGATAAATACAGTTTCGTATATTTATCCGTTAAGTAGTCGATTAAATATTGAACATTTAATTCTTCACCTGTTGCATCTTGAATGATTTCAGATGGCTTTTTCCGTTTTCCATGCTGATGAACATGTTCCGTCAGCCATTCTTTTATCGGTGCAAAAGACCCATTTTGAATCAGCTCATCAAAATTTGGTAAGTCTTTAATCATTTGTTGTTTTAATTGGGCCGCATACATATAACCAAGGGCATATGAAGGGAAATAGCCAAAGCTTCCATCAGACCAGTGAACATCCTGCAAGATACCGAGTGCATCATTAGGAGGCGTAATACCAAGATACGCTTGATATTTTTCATTCCAAAGTGCAGGTAGGTCTTCAACCGCTACTTCTTCATTGAAAATCGCTTTCTCAATTTCATAGCGGATGATAATGTGAAGCGGATACGTCAGTTCATCGGCTTCAATTCGAATGTAAGTCGGCTTCGATTCATTCACTGCATGCACAAAGTCTTCTAAAGAAACATCTTTAAATTGCTCAGGAGATGCTTCTTGCAGCTTTTGATAATACGTTTTCCAGAAGTCTTCGTGTCTGCCGATAAAGTTCTCAAAGAAAAGAGACTGTGATTCATGGATACCCATTGAAGTGCCATCACACAAAAGCGTTCCGCTCAGTGCTTCATCAATGTTTTGCTCATAAATCGCATGACCACATTCATGAATCGTTCCAAAGATCGCCATTCGAAAATCATGCTCATCATAACGGGTCGTCACACGCACGTCACCTCTGCTTAATGTCACTGCAAATGGATGGACGGTTGTATCAAGGCGGCCTGCGTCAAAGTCATATCCCAATTCTTTTAAGAAAAAGAGGCTCAATTCCTTTTGTTTATCGATTGGAAAGCTTTTCGATAAAAATGAAGTATCCGGCTTATTAGGTGAAGCTTCGATTTTTTTCACAAGAGGAACAATGGCGTCACGAAGTGCACCAAATTTTTGATCAAGCTGTTCAACCGTCATATCTGGCTCATAGTTATTGAGCAGCACATCATAAGGCGTTTTTTTCACGCCCCAATATTGGATGAAACGCTTGTTAAAGTCAATAAGCTGTTTTAAGTATGGTGCAAAGAGTGAAAAGTCTGATTTCTCCCTTGCTTCTACCCAAACATGCTCTGCTTTTGATTGCAAAATCGAGTATTCTTTAAATTCTTCTTTCGGAATTTTGCTGTTTTCATCATACTCTTTTTGTGATAATTCGAGCGCCTTCTGTGTATCTTTTGACAGCTCATTTCGATGTTTGTTTAATTCGTGAAGAAGATCTCTCATTTCGTCAGAAGTCTTCATATTAAAAATATCACTTGATAATTGACCGATCGTTTCCGCTCTAAAATCCGCACTTTTTTTAGGCGCTTGTGTTCTAGAGTCCCAATAAAGTAAATGGAGCGCCTCTGTATAATGGGCGATTTTCCCTAGTAATTGATAAAACGCTTTCTCAGTTGCTTCAAGACTCATGCGTTTGTTCCCCCAATCAATAATATGTATGTACGTTTCAAGGCTACTTCAATGAATGTTCTTTTGTCAATGAAAAAGGAGGATACACAGCGGTATCCTCCTCATTTACAAGTTTTCAGCTAATTAAGATGTGATGATGGGCTTCACTGGCAGGACGGATTCAATTTTACTTTGAAGCGCCGTATCTTCCTTACGATCAAAATATATATGAATGCTTCCTGCGTCTTGGCTTGTCCGGATCAGTCTTCCGATCCCTTGGCGTAAGCGAAGCAGCATATACGGAAGGTCAACTTCAGCATGTGCATCCTTTGCTTCATTTCTTTTCGCTTCAAATACCGGATCATGCGGCGGATAAGGAAGTCCCCAGATGATCACATTCGTTAATGATTCACCTGGAATATCAAGCCCTTCCCACAGATGAACAGAGCTTAACACAGACGTCTCATCAGCTTGGAACTTTTGAACAATTGTGCTGATTTCCTCGTCCCCCTCAAAATATACGTCAAACGGCAGTGATTCATTTGCTGCTTCCAGCTGTTTTCTAAAGAAATGGAGTTCATCAAATGAAGGGAATAGAATCAGAGATCGCCCTCCATTTTCTTTCAGCTGAGTGATCACTTGCTGTGCTTTTTCCTCTTGCTCAGCGATCTGCTGAATTCCATGGAAATAAATCTTCATTTGTTCATCGTAATCATACGGCGAAGCGACACTCATTGATAAGTAATCTTTAATCCCAAGACTTTCAGCTAAATAATCAAAGGATTGATTCTCAGACAATGTAGCGGAAGAGAAAATATATGGTCTTTTTTGCGAGAAAACTTTTTCGCCAAGTACCTCTGCAACCGTCTTCGGCATCACAACAAATGTCGTATCTAATTCCTGTTTTTCCAGCCAGCTAATGGCATTTTTTTGATAGAGCGATAGAGAATACGCCATTTGTTCAATGTATTCTTCCACAACAGATAATTCGTATTGATCGATCGTATACATTTCAGATTCAAACACGAGCGCTTCTCCGATTTTTTCAAGCAAGTCACACAATTCGCTTGCAGAACGCTTCACCTCATCGACACGCCCAATTTCAAGCCGGTGCGAGCCTTTGACTTCTTTGGCATGTGTTTTTAAGAGATAAAAGAATTCATCGTTTGTTGCAAGTGCATCTTCAACAAGCTCTGCAAATTCTTCGCGTATGTCGTTTTGCAAAAGACGTTCCAAAAATGTTTCGAGCGTTGATTGCTTCACTCGGTACGTTAACGCTTTTTGTGCGGCAAACTCGAGAAGATGTCCTTCATCAAATACGACGGAGCTATGCTCAGGAAGCAGCGGAAGCTGACCCTCACGTTTTCGGGATTCCTTCGTCCACACATGCTCCATGTAAAAATCATGTGAACAGATGATGAGGTCTGTCGCTTTCCGGTAATGATCTCTTGATAAATTCAGACCGCAGCGATGACGCATATCACACGTCAGGCAGTCCTGAAATGAGTCATAGCCAATTCGTGACCATTCATCATTTGATAACTCTGGATACTCTTTTCGATCGCCATACGGATAAAAGGTTTGCATACCTTGTGATTCATGAACAAATGAAGGCAGTGATTCATAAATATCGAGCCACTTTTCATCATCTTCACGCTGCATCGTTTTCTCTAGCTTCTTTAAGCATAAATATTGATCATGCGATTTACTTAATCTCGCATCTATTTGAATATCAAGGTGATTGGCAATTTTATAGATATCACCTTCTTGTTTAACGAGCTGTTCAATTAACGTTTCGTCTGCACATGCAATAATCGCAGGCTTCCCTGTATACCTTGCATATGTGACGGCAAATAATAGATAGACGATGGTTTTGCCTGTGCCTACCCCAGCTTCGGCAAACATCACACTTTTTTCTTTAAAGGCTCTTTCTAGCTGAAAAGCCATGAATATTTGTTCATCTCGAAGATCAAAGCCCTTTTCTGGCAAAATGTCATAAAACACATCACCAATCCAGTTGCCCAGTTCTTCGTAAAAATTGTGTTCTTTTGATAATGAAAAAGGCAAACGAGATGCTGTCACCTGCTTCAACCCCCAACTTTTGAATCATTCAGACATTCAATAGTACCATTTACGCTGGGGAAAAACAATCTTTTTTTATGACCGCAGGCGATGTTGATAGCTTTCCTTCATTAAATATGCATGCTCAGAACGTTCTATGTATGCCTGAGCCAGTGCCAAATCTTCGATGGCTGCCGTTAGCTGAGCAGATTGTCCACCTTCATGCCCTTCTATTTCTTGAGCAGTCGAAGTGAGTGCTTTTTGGATTAACTGAATTTGATCATAATGAATCATAAAGACACCTCTTTTTTTAAAATCAAGTTCAGTTTATTCCTTCTCGCTTAGAGTTATACCTTTTCAGCACAAAAAAGCCGCACCTTCTTTCGGTGCGGCCATTTATTACGATTCGGTTGTTTGTTTTCTAGGCGGGCGTTTTCCCCAATATTGATAATAGTCTGTTTTGATAAAACCGTTAAACAGCTTTCTCTTTTTCGTCGCTTTTCTTCCGAAGCATTCTTCGAATTTTTCGTGTGACGTTAAGATGTAAATGGACCAGGTATCTAGGTTCTTAAATGCTTCACCCATTCCTTGATACATTTTTTCAACTGCTGGTTTATCACTCAGTCGTTCACCGTAAGGAGGATTTCCGACAATCACACCATACTCTTCTTTTGTTTGAAAGTCTTTTACTTGCATTTGTTTAAACTCAATCAGTTCACTTAGTCCTGCTTCTTCTGCATTCATTTTTGCAATGTCTACCATACGATGGTCGATATCACTTGCAATAATGCGGAGCGGCTGGTCATAGTTTGCTTTTTCTTCTACTTCTACACGCGCTTTGTTCCATACGTCTTCACCGATCCATTCCCATGATTCAGACGCAAAATCCCGGTTGAATCCCGGGGCAATGTTTTGTCCTATCATCGCTGCTTCAATGGCGATTGTTCCTGATCCACAGAAAGGATCAACAAACGGACGGTCAGGTGTCCAGTTCGTTAATAGGACGAGCGCAGCTGCAAGCGTTTCTTTAATAGGTGCTCCGCCTTGATCCATGCGGTATCCACGTTTATGAAGACCTACACCAGATGTATCAAGAGTAAGCACAGCTTTATCTTTTAAAAGAGCGATCTCGATTTTATATTCAGGTCCCGTCTCTTCAAGCCATTCAGACTGAATGTTGTAGGAGGATTTCAGCTTTTGCGCGATGGCTTTTTTGACGATGCGCTGGCAGTCCGGCACACTGGCAAGCTGAGATTTCACAGATTTCCCGATGACAGGAAACGTACTATTTTTCGGTAAAAAAGCGGCCCAGTCAATCGCTTTCGTCCGTTCAAAAAGCTCATCAAATGTTTTTGCCGAAAATTCAGCAACTTGTACCTTGATCCGGTCTGCTGTACGCAGCCAAAGGTTTGCACGGCAAATCGCAAGAGCATCCCCCTTGAAAATTACTTTTCCATTGTCGACTGTGCACTCATAGCCAAGGTCTCTTACTTCTTTTGCAACAATTGCTTCAATCCCCATTGGAGCTGTTGCGATGAGTGTATAGGTTTTCATTGATTTATCACCTGTTTTCTCGTCCTTTTATGTATTCAAGATAAAAGCTCTCCATATGTTGAAATAGGAGAGCTTTGTTTTCATCATGTTTATTATAACGGATATAACGTTCTGTAAGCCATGTTTTGTTCCATCGTACTGCAAACGGCAAATGCCTCGTACTCAGGTGGTAATCATCTATCTACAGAATTCTCTGTCCTTCTCTCCGTTTGGTTCCTTTGAGAAAGTTCCCCTACCAAGTTTGGGTTTCTCGCTCGAGGGGTTTACCGCGTTCCACTCTCACCATTTCTAGTGAGACTTCGTCACTGTGGCACTTTCAAGGATACTTTGCCATATCCTAAAAAGGACGTAGGCATTTTTCCTGCCGTCAGCCTTTCCCAGGCTGCCCTGGCTTATTTTTTCGCCAGGCACGAACACTACGGGCATCTCAGCACCGTGCGAGCATGGACTTTCCTCTGCAATGCCCTAAATAGCATTACAGCGATTACCCGAACGTTAATCAATAAGCGTTATTATAAACGACAATGACATCTGACACAAGCTTTTTCAGCAAGACTCAATCATAAAGTTTGCTGCCAAAAACGTGTTTCTCAAGGTTCGATAGTCTTTTTAAAATATCAAAGTTTGTTGTATTAGACTGTGCAGGCTGTCTTTTCCCCTGTTCAACAGCTTCTTCAAGCTGTTTTGACAAGTGGAGGTTTTCTTGTTGAAGTTTTTCGATTTCTTGGTTGAAGGTCTCATAGTCTTTAATGACCATATCTAAAAATTTATCGACTTCTTCTTGTTTGTACCCTCTGACACCTGTTTTAAATTCTTTTTCTAAAATTTCTTTCGCAGAAAGCTTTACTTTATCAGCAAGCATCTTTTTCACCTCATATCGTGAATTCATAGTATATTTTTTCAGAAATACGTGACGTTGTCAAATTTTCTCTTGCTTTTAATCAAAAAACGGATCTTCCGCCTCAACCTGTGCTCTTAGATCATCCATTGTGATGTACATAATGGGGTAATCGGTATAGGCTTCTGCTTCTCTAATCATATACTTCGGCGATCCCTCATGCTCGGGATCATATAAGACGAGAAGACCATCTGTTTTTTCAATAAAAAAGCGGTTCTTTTGTTTAAATTGTGCCGGACTTTCATACGGTCTATGCGTGACACTTTCTACAAAATCGGCCTGTGAAAGAATTCCTTCGTACAATTCTTTGTTTTGCTCATTCCAGCGCTCTTCCTGTTCATAAAATGGCGTAATGACTGCAAGTTTTAACGCTGGATATTCCTCCTGAAGCTCAAACACCACTTCGGCTGTCCAGATTTCTGCCCCAAGCTGGCCTGATATGAGCACCCATTCCAGACCTTCTTCGATAAGGGCTGTCAGCCTTTTTTGAAGCTCCGCTTTTATGTATTGAAGTGCAGGCTCGTCTTGCTTGAATATCCCAAGCTCAAACGGCTTGTACCCTGTGACAGCAATAATTTTCATTTCTTCACCTGCTTTTAAAAAATGGGACTTATAAAAGTCCCATTCACTTTATCTGTTACAGCAAGGTCCACCGCAGTTAAAGTGTTGATGTGTTGCCGGGTCCACCTGAGAAAACGTATGCGGGAAGTAGTGAACATGTTTGAAATTATGGTGGTGAACATTTGTCACATGCTGCGGGTGGATATGCGGCACAATTGTTGTTGACTCGCTGTGTGTACAGCAATGATTCGTCGGATGAACAATTGGCTGTGTAACATTCGGATGGCAATGATGATGATGATGGTACATGTAGCATTCCCCTCTCCTTTATTTTCTTACATTAACAATGTATGAATCAAGAGGTGTACATGTACTAATGCATTAACCTATTTTAAAAGTTGGCAAGAAAAATATCTTTATAGTTTGAAAACACAAAAGCGACCAAAATGACCACAAGAAAAAACAAGTAGAAAAGACCCTTATACATGCTATACGCTCCTCATTCAATATCTAACGTTATTTTACAGGATTCGCGGCCTTTCTACAATAAAAGTGCTAAACATTTTTTATTTTCGGCCGAGAGCCGAACGTTGTCATTTTTTGCGCTTTCCCGGGTAATAATATTTCATTGCCAAGCTTTTCTCAATAGCCGTTTTTTTCGTTTCTCAAGCTCTTCCGTGTCTCGTTCGCTTAACGATGAGAAAGATAATAAAGATTCCGTGATGGAAAGAGCTGACCTTGCATCTTTTTGGCGATGCTCTTTACACTTCGCAAGCTCTATACCCGCTTTTAATGCTAAAAGGACATCACTTGATTCAAATAATGTTTCCCAAATTCGAACTGCTTCATCCCACTCGTTTAGCCGTTTATATTGTAAGGAGAGATCATAAGCCGCCTGATTGGCATGTTCAAAATCAGCACCTGTTAATTCCCGCAAATGCTTCGTAGCTTCCTGTACATCTCGATGCGCAAGATGCCACCTAGCCAACGCGTATTTCTCATCGTGCTCCTTTACCGCATCCATAGATAGAATTTTTTTGGATAGATGGATGTAGAGGCTGATTAACGAAAGGACGTCTAATTCATTATGAGTCAAAATCCCTTCGATGAGCTTCGGATTTTGTTCCTTTAAAAAATGAAAATAGATCATCGGTGCCAAAAAACCTGGTGTGTCGCCTTCCCGGTGAACGTGCAGCTCTTCTTTTTCAACCACAGACAGCGCCATTCGTTCATATTTATGCTTCCACAATCGTCTTGACCCATGCAGAAGATCAAAGTGGCCAAACTCTGGAAGCGCAGGGATTTGATCTCGCAACAAAGTATGTCTCGTTTTCACTTGCGGCCAATCAAATGATTTTCCATTATATGTAACGAGCGATTCTACGTTCACTTCATCAAGAAAGCTTTTATAAAGAGCCGCTTCATTTCCCGGATTTGTGAGCAGGTGCTGTTTCACCACTACTTTGTCAGCAAAAACCCGCGCATGTCCAAGCAAGAAGATCATATTTCCCGTCCCGCCAGATAATCCAGTTGTTTCTGTATCAAAGAAAAACAGTTCATGCGGTTTGTAACCTTTAGCCGATAGTGAATGCTGGATGCCGCTTTTGTTCCATGCCTCGATGATCTTTGACAGTTCCGCAAACGAATAGAGTCCATGCTTGTCATCTAATGAATAGGTGACTTCTCGAATGAGACAAAAGGAATCCTCAAAGTGATATGGAGCTGCACCCAGTTGCTCCCATTCCTTTAAAAAAGGGATGTTATCAGCCGTCACAGGCTGGGGCTTTCCTTCCACTGCTTTTTGCCGTTTTTCGTTTGGCTGGTTGTGCGATAAGTGCTTCTTCATTCTATTTAATTTCCCTTTTAATGACATGAGTAGCTCTCTTCCTCCTTCCCCTTAAAATACAGACATCAATTCAACAATGCTGCTTTTTCCGCTCACCTCTTTCATTTCCATGCCAATGCAGGATGGACAGCCATTCTCACAGCGGCACCGCTCTATCAGCTGAATGGCTGCACCTGCTATTTCATCGAAACGAGCTTGGACCTCTTTGCTTAAGCCAATTCCGCCAGGGTAGTGGTCATATAAAAAGACTGTCGGTTTACCGGTATGTGCCGCTTTAATTTGTGAAACAACATGAATATCTGAACGGTCACACATCACAAAGGCTGGTACAATGTGCTGAAGAACATTTGCGATGCCGAGCAGCAGCTGTTCAAGTGTTTTCTCTTCAAATCTCCGCTCTGCTTCATGTAATTCAAACCAGGCCGCACTCGTATGAATTTCTTCTTCCGGTAAGTGAATCGGACCAGAGCCGATATTTTCACCAGTGCTGAGCCGAATTTTTTTAAAAATTGTTGGCATTGCGTTGACAGTGACATCACCGTAGTGAACAGATACCGCTTCTTTCTCTGTTGTCTGATCGATTTCAAGCACCTTGAGCTGAACAGCTAAATTAGCATCTGTATAGTATTCTACATCCACTTGTTTCACATAAGCCTTCAGATGCTCGTAATCTAGCTTTTCTACTTGATACTGAACCCCTTCATGTAAATAAATCGCTTCATCATGCAGTAATGTCATCGCACTGAATCGATCCATCTCTCCAATAATTCGGACATTCGCTACATCTGATTGATCCACAATCACTACATTTTCCTGGCTTGCAGACCGCAGGCTGATGCCATGCGCTGGGAACGATTGATCTGACCAATAATACCGGTTCCCGCTAAAATGAAGAACTCCTTCTTCGTGTAAGTATTGCAAAATATCTTCTACTTCCATGTCGCCAAACTGTTCATCCGTCCGAAATGGCAGCTCGTAGGAAGCACATTTTAGATGATCCACTAAAATAATGAGATTTTCAGGATTGATTCTGGCCGCTTCAGGCGGTCTATTAAAGAAATATTCAGGGTGTCTGACAATATATTGATCAAGGGGTGAGGAGCTTGCCACCATGATAATAAGCGCCTCCTCATGACGCCTTCCAGCACGTCCTGCCTGCTGCCATGTACTCGCTACACTGCCAGGATACCCCGTCATAATGCATACCTTTAACTGACCTATATCTACCCCTAATTCTAGGGCGCTCGTACTGACGACACCTAAAATGTCTCCTTCTCTTAACCCTTTTTCAATCACGCGCCGCTCTTTTGGCAAATAGCCTCCACGATACCCGCGAATCGATTTTGGACCGATTTCCTTTTTCACAAGCTCTTGAATGTGACTTAAAATCACTTCTACTCGTACTCTGCTTCTAGCAAAAACGATCGTTTGAATTTTTTCTTTTAAAAATGTTTTAGCCAATTGGTTGACGACAGTGGCAGCGCTTTGTCTAATATTTAATGGTTTATTCACCACTGGCGGGTTATAAAACACAAAATTCTTTTTACCGCTAGGCGCTCCGTTTCGTTCAATAAGATGCACTTTGCTCCCTGTGAGCTGCTGCGCCAGCTCTTTTGGATTCGCAATCGTTGCTGAAGTGCAAATAAACACCGGATCACTTCCGTAAAATGCGCAGATTCGCTTTAGCCTGCGAATCACATTGGCCACATGACTGCCAAACACACCTCGATATGTATGAAGCTCATCAATGACAATATACTTCAAATTCTCAAACAAGCTGACCCATTTCGTATGATGAGGCAAAATGGCTGAATGCAGCATATCTGGGTTTGTGATGACAATATGTCCTGCTTGTCTCACTCGCTGCCGAATGGCTGGTGAGGTGTCACCGTCATATGTATCACTATGAATCGGAACATCCATCTCGTGGATGATCTCGTTAAGTTCACTCTTTTGATCCTGCGCGAGCGCTTTTGTTGGGAATAAATAAAGAGAGCGGTTTGTCTGGTCTTCTGCAATCGACTGAAGAACAGGCAGATTGTAGCAAAGCGTTTTACCTGAAGCTGTTGGTGTAACCGTTACAACATGTTCACCATCCATTACTCGTTCAAAGGCTTCTTTTTGATGAATGTACAGTTCTTTCACGCCTCGTTTTTCAAGCGCCTTTTTTAGCCTGTCATCCACTCTTTCAGGAACGGGAGAGGTCTGTGCAGGCTTTGCTTCAATTTCATGCCAATGCTCTACCTGTTCGTCTTTCTTTAATTCTTCTATCAGTTCGTTCATTGTTTTCTTTTTCATATTGCGTCCACCTCTCATTCTAGTGTACCGAATATTTGTTTGCATGACTAGGCGGCAATTTTTTGATGTTGGGCTTATGAGCAAATACTTTGAACTGTTGTAACAGTATCCATTACACTTCTATAGTGAAATGATTTTATCAAGGAAGAAGATGATCAGAGTGAAAAACGAATTTAAGCCTTTATTTGAACCATTTACGTTTCCTGGAGGCGCCTCTATTGATGGTAGGTTAGTGGTTGCTCCAATGACACACTTTGGTTCTCATGACGATGGCACCATTTCAAAAGACGAAATTGATTTCATTACAGCTAGATCAAGTGAAATGGGTATGGTGATTACAGCATGTGCGAACGTGACTCCAGATGGGAAGGCATTTGAAGGACAGCCTTCTATCGCAAGAGATGAAGATATACCAGGTCTGAAAAAACTGGCTTCAGCAATCCAGGCAAAAGGAACAAAAGCCATTATCCAAATTCATCACGGCGGCTCACAGGCTCTCCCTCATTTAGTTCCAAACGGTGATGTGGTTGCGCCAAGTGATGTGTTCAAAGATGGAAAACAAATTGCACGCGCTTTAAAAGAAGAGGAAATTACTCATATTATCGACTCCTTTAAAGAAGCGGCAAGACGAGCGGTTCAAGCAGGTTTTGACGGCGTGGAAATTCACGGAGCAAACGGTTATTTATTACAGCAATTTTACTCACCTCATAGCAATCAGCGTACAGATCAATGGGGAGGAAATGAAGAAAAACGTCTAGCTTTCCCTATTGCTGTTGTAGATGCAGTCAAAGAGGCCATCAAAGAACATGCGGCTAAACCTTTTATCTTTGGATACCGGTTATCTCCTGAAGAACCTGAAACACCTGGTTTAACAATGACAGAGACGTTTACATTAGTGGATGTTCTCAAAACAAAAAACCTCGATTATTTGCATATCTCTTTAATGGAGATTGGCTCTAAAGCAAGACGAGGTGCAGATTCTAATAAAACACGTATGGAACTGCTAAAAGAACGATGCGGCGATACTCTTCCGCTTATTGGAGTAGGCAGCGTCATTACAGCTGAAGATGCTCTCCATGCTTACAATCAAGGGATTCCTCTGATTGCTGTCGCACGAGAGCTGATCGTCGACCCAGATTGGGCTAAAAAGATTAAAGAAGGCAGAGAACAGAAGATTGAAACCGTCATTAAACGTAGCCAAAAAGACAAGTATCTCATTCCAGAAGGATTGTGGTCTGTCATGGAAGCGAGTCAAGGCTGGGTTCCAATGGAGGATTAATATCCTCAATAAAAAAACTACCCTATTAACGGGTAGTTTTTTCTATTCATGAATTATTTCATTTTCACTGTAAAGAGCTTGGACATCTGCTTTTCTACAGAGCCTTTTGGTTCTTTATCAAGTCGTTCGACTAGGTCACCATTCATAATCACAATCGGTGTCACTGTACTTGATGCTTTCTCTTCAATCAGTTCTAAATCACACGTAATGAGAGGGTCACCGATTTTCACTTTATCCCCTTCTTTAATGTGCGCTTCAAATCCTTCACCATTTAAACCAACTGTTTCAAGTCCGATATGAATCAGAAGCTCAAGCCCCGAGAGTGTTCGAATGCCAATTGCATGTTTTGTATGGAAGAGCTGAATGATTTCACCCTCTACTGGTGACACAATCGTCCCACTTTTTGGTTTTACTGCTACGCCGTCTCCCATCATCTTTTGAGAAAAGACGGGATCTGGTACATCAGTCATATCCATTAACTCTCCATCAACTGGAGAATAAATGACTTCTTCCTTTACATCATCTTGGTTTTTTCCGAAACCGAATAATTTTTTCAGCAATGTCAATTTGCTCCCTTCAAGCTTTGCTTCCTAAATCTATTTAGTGTAAGAAACTTTACGCCTATACACCTTGCTTCATTCAACACTATTTAATCATAATTTTTTCCTCTCATCAATTGATAACCGCCTGAGCCCTTTCTGCATAGGCTGTAGATGAGAGGTGATTCAAATGAAACAAGATGGCGAAAACAAACATGAATTGCTGGCAAATGAAGATATGCTATATGAAGCGATTGAACAATTTTTTGCATCCTCCCCGTTTCACGAGATATTAAATAGTGCGGAGGCACTCATGACCACATCGCAATCACTTGCATCAATTACGACTGATGTGACAGAGGATGAACAGAATGTCTATATCGAGATTCAATTTCCAGACCATTTTGTCGAAGGTGACATTGCGTTAGAAGTAAAATCCCAATATTTACACTTATCAGTGCAGGAAAAAATCAAAACGGATACGACTTCCTCGTATTCAAGCTTTACCAAAACCATTTTAATGCCGGCAAAAATAGATGAAACGAAAATGCAAAGTGTGTGGAAAGATCAATCGCTTCGTGTATCTGCGCCAAAGCAAACAACCCAATAGATCGATCTATTGGGTTTTAACTATGCTTTAAAAATACTTGTAAATCCTTTCGCCAATGAGCCTACTTGATTCATTGTACTCATCATTTGGCCGGCTGTATCAAACATTTTGTTAAAATCGTATTGCCCATTCGTCTTTTTGAATTGCGACAGCACACTTTTAAACTGAGAAGGCTGCTGTTTTTGCGGTCTTGGCAAAGGATATGGGTTCATAGGCTGCTGCATGAGCATCATGCCTGGCGGCTGCATTTGGGGTGGATTCATCGCTTCTGGCGGCTGCATAAGCGGCACATTTTCTTGGTATCCATAAGGCGGCTGATAAACAGTAGATGGTGCCTGGTTCATTCCACCTTGATATGGCGGCATGAAATAGTCTGGAGGCTGCGGAGGCTGCTGCTGCATCTCTGAATACGGAAAAGGCCTTTGATTGAATTGATTGAATTCATAAGGCTGCTGGTTTGAATAAGGGAACATCTATCTCGCTCCTCTCGCTCTCAACACATATTGATGTCACTCATATATTATGATCAAAAGCAGAAGATGTGCCTAAAGAAGTCATAAGAAAAACGCAGCATTATGTCTTTAGCTGCGCTGTTTGATTTCTTCTATTAAAAGGTTCAGTGTGTAAACCACTGACTCAACTAAATTTTTTACACGGGGTGCATGCTGTTTGCCAAAATAAGATTGCAGGACAACCTCTTTACCATTTTCTTTTACGGCTTCAAGCTGTTCTTGGTGTAAATATCTAGGTTTGACCTGTTGAACAAAGGAAATAGCTGCGGTGAGCCACTCTTCCATTTTCTGATCAAATGTATCAACGGCTGGCTGAATATCCGTATAAAAATCATACGATGGGTACTCCTCTTCAGCCTTTCCCTTTTGGTACTGCTCATACGCTTTTTCGATCCATATTCTCAAGTTTTGTGTATGTTCAAGTAATGTTTGATTATCCAAAGTGTTCACCTCTATGAACCATCCTATCAAACGTTTACCTATTGCTCAAATAGAAAAGCTATCCGGCGTGATATGCCGGTCTTGCCGCCAGTTTATACTCGGCTGCATGAAGCTTCACTTCACAGTCCTTTACTTCTGATTCAAGGCGGTCAATTATTTGTTCTTGCTCTTCTATCGCTGCACGTTTTGTCTGATTCACAGCAAGAGACAGCTCCGCTTCCACCGCATCAATTTTTCGCTCGATTTCCTCTAACAACTGCATAATGGATTCTTTTGATACAAATTCGCTCATCATCAGATTCCTCCTTTATCGTCTCTCGTTACATTCTCTTTTCTTTCTCACCCTCCTTCACACATGACAAAACTAGAAGCAAATCGCCAATCTAAGTGTAGATAAGCGCTATTTCTTCCTTTTCGACAGATGCTTGTCCTTCTTTGTATGATTGCGTCCGATTGTGTAAATTCTAAGGACAAAAGGAGGTAGATTTCATGAAAAAGAAGCCAGCACCAAAAGAGCAAAATCCAAAAGGGAAAGAAAACAGTACAGATCAGCTTGATAAAAAGCTCGGCGGTCCTAATCGTCCATCTACGTAAAAAAAGCAGGCACCCCCTGCTTTTTATTTATGCAAAAAATAGTGCTCTAATGAGAAAAGAAAACGAAGCTGTCTTTTTTTATGAAAATACCAGTCCGTTAGCTCAATCTGCTTTGGCAGCGCCTCTGCCTCAAATAAAGATGGACTCAATTTCTTTTGAAACCAATCTTCCCTTTGATCGTCTAATGAATGTGTCATCACCGGATAAACCGTCCGAAGAAAAGGTGTTGACCTTCTAGCGATCCCTAAAAACGGCTCAAAATCAAACCGAGACCCAGTATGCGGAACGGTATGCAAAAAATGATAAAAATCCGAAAACAAATCGGCTCGAAATAATAGTTTCGCTAGTTTTTTACCTAATGTAATGCGTTCCTTTACATTGGAAAACTTCCGTATGGTTAAGCCGTACAAATGCCCGTCCACCGTTGGAAAAACAACGGTTTGGAAATGTCCCCACTCGCTGAAAAGATATTGAATCGAGTGAAAAACATTCTTTTTCAGAAGAGGATTTTGTATAATAGGAGATTGTATAGTATATTGTTCATTTATGATGAGTGCATAAAGCAGACGCTCTGTGTCATGCTTTAGCCAAAAATGTTTCCACTCAGCGCTCATAAAACGAGACACGGAGAAATAAGGCAGCAGATGAAACAAAGGTTGACTGCATCTCTTAGACCATTCATACAAAAGAAGCTGAGGATAAGCATCCGAAAAGATCAGCCAATTCGCTCTTTCATATGCTGTGAAAAAAAGATGCCCCTGCTGATCCGTTAAACCTGGATGGAAGAGTTCGCCCTTTAAATCTGTCATGGACCACCCTGCATTTCTCGAGACAAAGGAAGCGAGCAGCGACCATTTCATCTCTGGATGCCGGTCATAAAACCGCTTGTAAGCATTTGTCCTCGTCAGGTTGTCTTTATTTTTTGCTTTCGTTTCACGCAAAATTTGCTGAGTGATGATGTGCTCTTCTTGGGACAACATGGTGATCTCTCCAATACAAAATGCATTAAAAGGAGGCTGAAACTTGATGATTCGGTATCCAAACGGAAAATCGTATCAGCCCATTCAACAAATTGGGACAAAAAAAAGAATCAGCGGCGAATCCTCTTATAGTAACCGCGGGATGACGCTTGAGGCTGATTTAAATGAAACGAACCAATACTATTTGGTCAACGGGATCGCAGTCATTCATAAAAAGCCTACCCCAGTTCAAATTGTGAATGTGGATTATCCAAAAAGAAGTGCTGCTGTCATTAAAGAAGCCTATTTTAAACAATCCTCCACAACAGACTATAACGGGGTGTACAAAGGCCGCTATATCGATTTTGAAGCAAAGGAAACCAAAAGCACTACCTCGTTTCCGCTCAAAAATTTCCACGACCATCAAATTGAGCATATGAAACAGGTTGAAAAGCAAGGCGGCATTTGTTTCGTTATTATATCCGCTTTTGGCTCCGTTTATTATTTGCCCGCTTCAGATCTCTTTTTCTTCTGGGAGCGGCAGAAGCAAAACGGCCGTAAATCCATTAGCAAAGACGAATTAATGGAAGCTGGCCACATAATGACACTTGGATATTCGCCAAGAATTGATTATATTAAAGTAGTGGAGACACTTCATTTTTCGGATGAAAGCAAGCAGCAATTACGTTCGAAAAAGGTTTAACACGAAAGGTTGAGATGTGATGTCTGATCAATTTACAAGTCGTGAGCAGCGACGTAAAGCAAGTCAAGAAAACAATAAGAAGCAAAAGAACAAAAAAGGCAAAAAGAAAGCAGGTCTATTTAAAAAAATATTTTTATCTTTACTCGTGATCGGTCTACTTTGTTTAGTTGCCGGAATCACAACTTTTGCCGTTTTTGCATCAAGCGCTCCTTCTATTGATGATAGTAAGCTTAAAACACCATACTCTTCAAAACTTTATGATAAAGACAAGAAAGTGTTTGCAGAAGTTGGTGCAGAAAAAAGAACGTATGTCTCGATAAAAGATATACCCGATGTGGTAAAAGACGCTTTTATTGCGACTGAAGATGCACGTTTTTATAAGCACCACGGGATTGACCCAATCCGTATTGGCGGTGCCCTTGTCGCAAACGTTGAGGACGGCTTTGGCGCTGAAGGCGGAAGTACAATTACACAGCAGGTTGTGAAAAACTCCCTCCTGAGCAATCAAAAGACGTTAAAACGGAAAGTACAGGAAGTATGGCTCTCGATTCAGCTTGAGCAAAAATACTCTAAAGATGAAATTTTAGAAATGTATTTAAACCGTATTTTCTTCTCCCCTTATGCTTATGGTGTGGGGAAAGCAGCTGAACAATTTTTCGGAGTCACAGATTTAAATAAACTAACCGTTGCACAAGCTGCCACTCTTGCAGGTATGCCGCAGAGTCCTTCTGCCTATAACCCAGTGAAACACCCAGAGGCAGCGGAAAAACGCCGTAATATCGTTTTAAGCCTTATGAAAAAACAAGGCTATATTTCTGAAAAAGATTATGACGTTGCAAAAGCAACCCCTGTCAACAAGACAGTTGTTTCAGCTAGTAAATATAAGAGCCAAAACTCTAGTAAGTACTCTGCCTACATTGAAGAAGTGATGGAAGAAGTACAGAAAAAAGCTAAAGTGGATGCATCAACTGATGGATTAAAAATCTATACATCACTTGATCGAAAAGCACAGGATCACCTAGATGATATCATCAATGGAGATTCAGTTGGATTTACGAAAGGTATGCAGGCGGGCGTTACCCTGCTTGATACGAAAAATGGTGAAATACGCGCCATTGGCGGTGGACGTGATGTACCAGCCGGCGGCTTTAACTATGCGACAGATGCAAAACGCCAGCCAGGGTCCACAATTAAACCGATCTTAGATTACGGCCCAGTCATTGAAAACAAAAAATGGTCAACATATCAGCAAATTGATGATGCACCATATACGTACTCAAACGGGACGCCGATTAATAACTTTGACAGAAGACATTTAGGGAAAATGTCGATGAGAAGTGCTTTGGCACAATCACGTAACATTCCTGCCCTAAAAGCTTTCCAAGAAGCTGGCATGGACAATGCCGTTCAATTCGCTAATAACTTAGGTATGGATTTACCTTCTGACATTCCAGAGTCCTACTCAATCGGTGGATTTGACGATGGTGTCTCCTCTCTGAAGATGGCTGGAGCATTTAGTGCATTCGGTAATAACGGATACTATAACGAACCGCACGCTGTCACATCTGTTGAATTTAATGACGGGACAAAGCTTGACCTTACGCCGGACTCGAAAGCAGCGATGAGTGATTACACAGCATTTATGATCACAGACATGCTGAAAACTGCTGTTCAATCTGGAACTGGTACACTTGCACAAGTACCGAACGTTCAAGTAGCTGGTAAAACCGGTACAACGAACTTTACACAAGATGATATTAATAAATACAATATCCCTTCTGGCGGTGCGAAAGATTCGTGGTTTGTCGGTTATACGCCGCAATATACAGCAGCCGTTTGGACTGGAATCGGTAATTCAAAAGATGCAGACGGTAAAATGTGGCTGACTGATTACGAGCAGCGTGTTGCCAAAATCGTCTTCCAGCGATTAATTTCTCAAATTGATGATGGAAGCGGCTCATTTGAAAAACCAGACAGTGTCGTCGAAGCTACGGTTGAAAAAGGTTCAGATCCAGCAAAATTAGCCGGACCGAATACACCAAGTGACAAGAAGACAACAGAATACTTTGTTAAAGGAACAGTTCCAACCAAAGTGTCTGACACATATGAGAAAAAAGAAGCCGATAAGCCTTCTGACTTAAAAGCGGTGTATGATGAAGAGAAAAAATCCATTACACTGACTTGGGGCTATTCTGACGACGCTGATGCTACATTTAATGTCAAGCAAGCGGTTGATAATGGCGGCTATAAAGAGATTCAAAACAGCTCTGCTAAAGAAGCGGTCATCTCTGATGTGAAGCCTGGCTCCACATATAAATTCCAAGTGACAGCCACTGTAGAGGATGTCACAAGTAAAGCGGCTTCTACCTTCCTCACCATTAAGGATGACGCTGATGAAGAAGAAAAAGCGGATGATGAGAATAAAGAAGAAGAAGAACCGCAGCAGCCTGACGACGAGCAGACAGACCAAACAGACGATAACAAAAATCAGCCACCTGGCACTGATGAGCAAAAGCCTGATGACAAAAAAGATCAAGATAAGGATAAAGACCAAGGCGGAAATACCGAAAACGGAAATAATGGTTCTTCAGATGATGGCTCAGACAGTACAAATGGGAACAGCAACTCACAAACTGATCATAAAGATAAAAAGAAAGATGATGCGAAAGCCAACTCTCAAAGTTCCAATTCGCCATCAAATTCTACTTCTCGTAAAGAAGATGAATAATGAAAAAGCACTTGCCTCCTTGGCAAGTGCTTTTTTTTAACGCTGCTGTCTGATTTTCTTAAGTGCTTCATATTTTCCATACTGCTTTTTTAATTCCGTGTATAGCTCGTCCAATTGAATAAAGCAGTGATATTGAGTAGGTTTTAACAAAATGAACTCTAAACGTTCCGTCCAATTAATCGGTGCAACAGGAAATGTCTCTTGCTTGATAAGTTCCCATTCAAACGTTTGGACACTCTCCCCTTTGATCCAGTAAAACATCGCGATCATACCGATGATTCCTTGCAGCATATCATCTTCTTCACAGCGGGATTTCCTTGTTTGGAAACGTGGGAGCATTTTTTCTTTTAATTCGTTCCACAGTTCGAACATGACAGGAACAAATTCTTCTGTTCCCTGCCATGGAAGCTCGTCTGTTAAAGGTTCCGAAGATAGATCATATGCGAGCGGATTGGCTCTCAGTATGTCTACTCGATCACCTTTAATCTCTACCTTTTTCTCTTTTAGCTTTTCGACATATGAGGTGAAAACAGCTGCCCCGCTCATGCCAGCTTCACCAGTCCTTTTTTCAGCCTCTTCTGCCCTTCCCTGCACATATCAAGAAGCGGACACGATTCGCACTGCGGCCGCTGCGCCTTACAATGATATCTCCCAAAAAAGATCAGGCGGTGATGCGTCACAGACCAATCTTCTTTTGGCACCTTTTTCATCAAGGTTTGTTCTACTTCAAGCACAGAATCCTTCCATCGGCAGATGCCTAGACGCTTGCTGACTCGTTCTACATGTGTATCTACTGCTATTGCCGGTACCCCAAAAGCGACTGAAACGACGACATTTGCTGTTTTCCGGCCAACCCCAGGAAGCTTGACAAGCTCATCCCGGTCCTTTGGTACTTCACCGCCATATTCTTCAATCAGCATTTTGCTCAACTTTTGAATGTTTTTAGCCTTATTTCGATAAAGACCAATCGAGCGAATATCTTGCTGCAGTTCTTCAAGCGGTACACTTAAATAGTCTTCTGGTGTTTTATATTTTTGAAATAACGTTTTGGTGACTTTATTTACAAGCACGTCTGTACACTGAGCAGAGAGCGCAACAGCAATCACAAGCTCAAATGGATTGGCATGAACAAGCTCACACTCAGCCTCTGGAAACATGTCTCCTATAATATCTAAACACTCATTGATTTGTTTTTTTGATAACATGCCTTCTCCTTTATTGGTTATTGTTCCAGCCAATTATAAAAAGGAACTTGTCGTTTATAAGTGGACGTCTCTTCTTTTGAAGGTGGCGTTTTCTGCTGAGAACGGAAATGCTGGCTATGCTCTTTTGCTTCTTCCGCTGTTTTCAGCCCTTTCTTTTTCCACTCAAATAAAATTCGATCAATATAACGGAAATTTAATTTCCCTGATAAAACGGCTTCTCTTAGCGCTAGCCGAATCATTTCAGCATCATGATGGTCTTGATCCATCCAGATCGAAAGTGTTTCTCCTTCAAGAGGAGACAGCGGTCTGCCGAATTCATCTTCAAATAAAGCATATAAAGATTTTTCTGCCTGCACATGTTGTTTTTGAGCTTCTTTCGCCTGTTTTGTTTCTAAAAAGTCAAACAGCACGCCCCATAAAGGTTCTACTGAGTAACGGTCATGCTGAATACCAGACCTGTCTTCAAATGGCTGAATTGAGATAAATCCTTTTTGAATCAGATGCTGCACCATATACGCGCACTCTTCCGCTGATATGGTCATTCCATGAGAAAGCTCTTCAAATGTTTGAAAGAAAACACCTTGTTCTTCATTCATTTTAATCTTGAGCATGACCATCATCTGTGATTCATTCAGTCCTAACTGCTCATAATGAGCAATCAGCAAATTAGGCAAACTTGTCGCCCCCATTTGCTGCATATTAATAAATTGCTGCCTATTCATCGGATACACCTCTTCATTTTAAGTATATCACGTTTTATTTCACGTGCCTCCCTAAAAAGACGTTTGAAAAAGCCTCCATTTGTTGGAGGCTTTCACGTCTTAAGGGTATAAACGGTTTAATAATCTTGGGAAAGGAATGGTTTCACGCACATGCGGCGCTCCACTAATCCAAGCAACTGTACGTTCAAGTCCAAGACCAAAACCTGAATGCGGTACAGAACCGTATTGTCTTAATTCTGTATACCATTTGTAAGTTTCCTGATCAAGCCCATGTTCTTTCAATCTTGCTTCAAGAAGCTCTAAATCATGAACACGCTCAGAACCGCCAATAATCTCTCCGTAGCCTTCTGGTGCAATCAAGTCTGCACAAAGGACAACATCTTCACGATCTGGTGCTGGCTGCATATAGAACGGTTTTAATGATGTTGGGTAATGAGTGATAAACACTGGTTTATCATAGCTTTCGGCAATCGCTGTTTCGTGAGGCGCTCCGAAATCATCTCCCCATTCGATATCATCAAAGCCTTTTTCCTGCAAGAATTTAATCGCTTCATCGTAAGTGATGCGCGGGAATGGTGCTTTGATGTTTTCTAATTTCGCTGTATCACGACCTAGTGTATGCAACTCCACTTTACAGTTTTCAAGTACACTTTGAACAACATGAGACACATAATTTTCTTGATACTCAAGGTTTTCATTGAATTCGACAAAAGCCATCTCAGGCTCGATCATCCAAAACTCAATTAAATGACGTTTTGTTTTAGATTTTTCTGCTCTAAATGTTGGGCCAAATGAGAATACTTTTCCGAGTGCCATTGCTGCAGCTTCCATGTAAAGCTGACCACTTTGAGAAAGGTACGCATCTTCATCAAAATATTTAGTAGCAAACAGTTCCGTTGTGCCCTCAGGTGCACTTCCAGTTAAAATTGGCGGATCTACTTTCACGAAACCTTCTTGATGGAAGTATTCATATGTAGCACGAATAATTTCGTTACGGATTTTCATAATGGCATGCTGTTTTTTAGAACGAAGCCATAAATGACGGTGATCCATTAAGAATTCTGTTCCATGCTCTTTCGGTGTAATTGGGTAATCTGTCGCTTCATGAATCACTTCAATGGATTTCACTTGTAATTCAAAACCTAGTGGTGAACGCTCATCTTTTGTCACTTGACCTGTCACATAGACAGATGTTTCTTGTGTGACTGATTTCGCAAGCTTAAAGACTTCCTCTTCCACTTCTGCTTTTACTACGACTCCTTGAATAAACCCTGTCCCGTCACGCAGCTGCAAAAATGCAATTTTTCCGCTTGAACGTTTATTGGCAATCCATGCGCCGATGGTTACTTCTTGATCGACGTGTTTGAACACTTGATTAATCGTTGTTTTCAACATAATTCCCTCCAAAGCCAGAAAGAAACTCACCTATTTGTCAGGTGTGAATCTTTTTTCATACATTTTATTATAACCGTTCTAAATCAGCATGGTCAACGCAAGACAGGAGAAACTACGGTGTTAAATTTTTTTCCACGCGTCCTGTCGAAAAGTCGACATAGCTGAAGCTATATTGATTGTTCTCATTTAAGTACGTCACTTCCCAAAGGAGTACGTCACCTTCTCTCGCTAATTTGACTTCTTTTAGCTTAGAGACCGTGTTCTCCTTTTGAACGGCTTGTACTGCTTGATTCGAGGTAATGCCTTCTTTTGCTTTTTTTGCGATCACTTTTTCTTTTTTGCTGGCAGGAACCCAAACGTAGGTCGTTTCATTCTGTTTGTTTTTCCCTTCAACAATAAATTGCTTTTCTTTCCCGACAAAGGTTTCCACTTGCTCCACTTGTACGATGTTTGCTTGTTCTTTTGCTCGTTCGATCGCGGCTTCATGCCCTTGTTCTCTTTGTCCCATGGCAATTTGATAAATCCACGTAAAACTGATGATGCCAATGAGCAGAACGAGAGCCACTACAGATGAAATAATCCAGACTATTTTTTTCATGTCAAGCTTCCCCTATGTGCGATATATCGTGAATACCGCTTGATTTTGGTCTTCTTGATCTAATGCTAATCCAAACATGAGATCTTCTCTTTTAAGCGTTCTGTTCAATACATCAACGATTTTGTATAGGTCTTCTGAATGCTTAATTTGAACAGTTGAAAGTACCTCTATTTTACTTTCCACTTCTAATTCCTCCTCGGTACGTAAATATTGTTAGTCATACTTTTCTGCACGGGAACCGATACTATTTTTACAACGGAACACAAAAAACCGTTACGATAAATTAACTCCAAACCCACACCAGCTAAAGGCCGCTTATGACAGCGGCTTTTCGTTGTTAAGGTTTTCTATATACGCCTCAAGTGACTCTTTTGACATCTCGTGAACTGGCGCATGAGGGAGTGATTCTAAAAATAGTTTTCCATATGAAGCGGTTTTCACTCGGCGGTCTAAAATCAGCAATGTGCCAATGTCTTTTTCAGAGCGCAGCAAGCGTCCAGCTCCTTGCTTAAAGGTTAACACAGCTTCTGGCAAAGCGACGGCTTTAAATGGATTCTTCCCTTGTTTTTTAGCTGCATCACATTTTGCTTCAATGAGCGGAGAATCAGGCGGCCGGAACGGAAGACGTGCCATGATGACTGTTGTCAGCTCTGAGCCTGGAAAATCAACACCTTCCCAAAAGCTACCCGTACCAAGCAAAATGGCTTGTTTTGCTAATTTGAACATTTTCGTTAATTTTACAGGGCTTCCGCCTGTCAGACCTTGAGCAAAAAGGGCGGACTGCATCCCTTCTGTTTTTAGCTCATCATAGACTGCTTTTAACATCTCATGTGAATTAAACAAAACCAATATTTTTGCATGCTGCTGCTTTTCCATAATCTTAATATATTGCGCAGCTTGCTTTACATAATCTCGTTCATCACGATTTGTAATCGGCGGCATGTCTGCTGGAACAATGACCTTGAGCTGTTTTTCAAGTTCGAAAGGTGAATCAATTTGCACAAGATGAGGGTAAAAATCTTGCAGGCCAAACCGTTCCAAGCAATAATCAAAGCGGTGATTGATCGTAAGCGTCCCTGATGTAAGGACGACACTCTTTTTGTTCATAAAGAAACGATCAGCCAAAAGCTCCCCAGTATCTAACGGCTGTGCATGCATAAAGACAGCGTTTTTGGCGCCCTTTGCATCAATTTCAATCCAAACCGTTTCATCGTTTTTCGGTTCAAAGATAAACCGGTAAAGCGTACTGCAAAAAGTATGCATAAACGACATGACTTGGTCGTATTCCTCTGCTTCAAAGGCAAAGTGTTCTGTCAGCTGATCACTTTTTTGAAGAAGCTCATTTTTTTGCTGTTCATACAGCTTCTCACAAGCAATTAACAAGGAACAAAGCTTACTTGCCGTTTCTTTAATCCGTTTCCACTGAGCATGCTTTGAATGATGACGTACTCTATGAATGAGACGATTGATGTCGGCTTTTGGTTTTGTCCTTTTCACAAATGAATGAACGGTGCTAAAGAAAGCGTCACTTTCCATTTGAAGCTGATTCAGATACTCATCCATTTCAATAAAAGTGTCCGTCTGTAACCCTGCATGATGAAATCTTTTTTTCAGTTTCTTTAACAGTCCGCCTTGCAAGGAGCCAAGCTGCGTTAATTTCGCATGTAGCTGGATATAAGACGCACTATCCCCTAGTGTTTCATTGGCTGTTTTCTCAAATTGATGGGCTTCGTCTATCACATATACGTCAGCATGCTGAAAGATAGACGATGCCTCTGTTTGTGATAAGAGCAGACGATGATTCGTTAAAATTAAATCAGCTGTTTTTGCCCTTTTTTTGGCGCGCTCATAAAAGCAATACTCTTTAAAACGGCGCTTTTTTGATGTAAACGGCATATGTACACAGGAAATGCGGTCTTTTATATTGGCGGCTCCTGACGGTAAATTCAGTTCAGATAAATCACCTGTTTCCGTTACAAGGAGCCACATTAAAATTTGCGCCTTCGTTAAGACCACATCATAGTTATCATCTTCCTCATGAAGCACATGCTCAAACTTATCTAAACAAATATAATGCGCCCGGCCTTTAAAGACACAGGCAGCAGGCTCAAACGGGAGCAGTTGATTCAACATCGGCACATCGCGCTGAAGCATTTGCTGCTGCAACAGGATGGAATATGTACTAATAATGACAGGTTTTCCTGATTTCCTCGCTTCTAAAGCAGCTGGGATGAGGTAAGCGAGCGTTTTCCCAATACCTGGTGCCGCTTCAATTAATGCATAGGCTCGTTCATGAAACACGTCTCTCACTTTATTCATCATCGTAAGCTGGCCTTCTCTTACCTCATAGCCTTCTACCGTTTGCGGAAGTTTCTTTTTGATCTCCTCAAACAGCTTTTCATCATCTTCACCTACTGAATGTGTCCCCCTACTGATAGGATTGGTGACATCTTTTACAGAAAAAGAGCCGACTTCCACCAAAGAATCTTCCAGGCTGGCATGACTCGTTTCAAGCTGCTTAATTAAGAGTCCTATATCACTTAGAAGATAAGAGGATAATCTGCGCAGCTGCTTCAGCACATTTTGCGGTGTATGTTTTAATTGATTTAATAAAGTTAAAAATAACATGGCAGTAACTTCCGCATCACTATCCGCCCTATGCGGGTGGTCATGTGGAAGCATGAGCTCTTCACTTAATTCAGTGAGCTTATAACCTTCAAGCTCAGGATAAAGAATTCTAGAAATCTCAACTGTATCAATTGCTAGCACATCCAGCTCATTTTTCCCGCATGCTTTTAGTTCATCATTTAAAAAATTCAAATCAAAATGAACATTGTGCGCAACAAAATAAGCACCCTGTATGAGATCATACACCTCTTGGGCAATGTCCTCAAAAAACACTGCATCGTCAACCATGTACTGCTGAATGCCTGTCAGCTGTTCAATAAATCCAGGGATTGCTTTTCCCGGGTTCACATATTTTGAATACCGTTCGACAATTTGTCCATTTTCAATGACCACCGCAGCTACTTGAATGATTTTATCACCTTTTTTAGGTGAATTCCCGGTGGTTTCAATATCAACGACAACAAACCTTTGATCGGTCATAAAATGGACACCTCAATTCCTCGTTTCACCCTGAAGTGAAACACACTCTGGACAAAATAGATGAAACAGAACAGCTTCCCTTCCTGAAACTGTTCTGTTTCTACGGAGCTTGCGTTATAAAATCGTTCTCGCAGGCTCTTGCCCAATCATTTGCTCAATTTGATTTTGTTTATTTAACACGACCACTTTTGGTGTATGTGTCTTTGCTTCTTCTTCTGACAGCATCCCATAAGCGATAATAATGACTTCATCCCCTGGCTGAACCAATCTCGCCGCCGCCCCATTTAGACAAATGACACCGCTCTTTCTTTCGCCAGGAATAATATATGTTTCAAGTCTCGCGCCATTATGATTATTGACAATTTGTACTTTCTCATTTGCCATCATACCTGCCGCATCAAGTAAATCTTCGTCAATTGTAATACTTCCTACATAATGTAAGTTTGCTTCTGTTACCGTCGCTTTATGAAGCTTAGATGTCATAAAGGTTCTATACATGTTTTTCACCGCTTTCAGGTACATGGAAAATCACATTATCAATCAGTCTTGCCCGTGAAAATTTCACCGCAATCGCCATAATGACTTGACCTGCTAACTGCTCAAGCGGCTCAAGTTCTGGATATGAGTAGATCTCAATATAATCAATTTCCCCGCTCGTCTGAACAAGTTCCTCTTCAATCAGCTGATACACACGGCTGACATCACGTTCACCTTTTTCAACAGCTGACCGTCCTTTTTTTAATGCGCGGTATAATGCAGGTGCTTCTTGTCTTTCTTTTTCTGACAAGTATACATTCCTTGAGCTTTTCGCTAAACCGTCTTCTTCTCTGACTGTTGGTACAGATACAAGGTGAAGATCAAAGAAGAAATCCTTGATCATCGCATCAATCACAGCGACTTGCTGTGCATCCTTTAGACCAAAGTAGACATTTGTTGGTAACACAAGATGAAACAGCTTTGTAAGCACAGTGACAACGCCGTCAAAATGTCCTGGACGTTTTTTTCCGCATAACACATCCGTCCGCTTTTGAACCGTCATCGTAATAGATGGTTCATTTTGGTACATTTCTTTCACATCTGGTGTAAATAAAATGTCCACTCCTGCTGCTTGTGCAAGACGCTGGTCTCTTTCCATATCCCTTGGATAGGATTCAAAGTCTTCATTTGGTCCAAATTGCAAAGGATTGACAAAAATACTCATCACGACAATGTCATTTTGTCCTCTTGCCTCCTTCGCAAGCGTCAGATGTCCTTCATGAAGAAAGCCCATCGTCGGAACAAAACCGATGGAATGCTGCTTATCTTGATGCTGCTTGATTAATTCTTTTAGCTCGTGAATATGGGTGACAACGTTCATTTTTTGATTCCCCCATATAAGCCATCAAGGACTTCTTCTTTGATATGAAACGTGTGCATGTCCTCTGGAAATGTGCGTGCTTTTACTTCTTTTGTATATTGAATGAGCGCTTCTTCTAAAACAGTATCAATTTGCGCGTATTGTTTCACAAACTTAGGTGTTCTAGACACCCCGTATCCTACCACATCATGGTAAACAAGAACTTGTCCGTCTGCCTCAGCTCCTGCACCAATTCCGATCACAGGAATCTTCAGCATGTCGGTAATTCGTTTTGTCAGTTCGCCAGGTACGCATTCCAGCACAAGTGCGATTGCACCAGCTTCCTCACATTTCAAGCTGTCTTCAATCAATTTTTGAGCACTTTCGTGGTCTTTTCCTTGCACCTTATACCCGCCAAGTACACCAACAGATTGAGGTGTGAGGCCCAAATGACTGACGACAGGAATGCCGCCTCTTGTTAGAGCTTGAATGGATTCAAATACTCCATCTCCGCCTTCTAGCTTTAAGGCATCGGCACCGCTTTCTTGCATGATGCGTGCTGCATTTTTCATTGTTTCTTCTAACGAATAATGGTAAGACATAAATGGCATATCAGTCACAACAAATGTGTCTTTTGCGCCTCTTTTCACTGCTTTTGTGTGATGGATCATATCATCCATCGTGACTTGAACTGTGGAATCTAATCCAAGTACAACCATCCCAAGTGAATCACCAACTAAAATCATGTCGACTTCCGCTTTTTCCGCTTGCTTTGCAGCTGGATAGTCGTATGCGGTCAGCATCACAATAGGTTCATTTTGTTCTTTCATTTTGAAAAAATCTAGCTTTGTCTTCATTTGTTCCTCCTCATTCTGGAGAGGAGATGGCTTGCCTCACATCACATGCGTTAATTTCTCATGTGCGGCGAATCATCCCTCTGTCCAAGTCCCTTAGGATCAAGGCAGAAATTTATCAAATTTTTCTTCCTAACAGGTACAGTTCTTTGCAGATACTGCCCACACGAAGTATATCAAAAATGTGCCGGGTGTTCCACTCAAGTTGACTTGATCTCAATGTCTGCGGAGTAGATTTTTTGGATACCGTCCTCCGTTTCAAGCAATAAAACACCTTCTTCATTGATTCCAAGCGCCTTCCCCGTATATTGCCCATTGACGGTGCGGGCAACAATATGTTGACCGATCGTCATCGCTAACGATTCCCATAGTTGTTTAATTGGTGCAAATCCTTGCTTCATATAATCATCATATCTTTTTTCAAAGGCGGACATGATCTGTTGTATGAGTGCAGCCCGATCCACTTTTTCATTCAGTTCCATTCGCAGACTTGTGGCGACATCCTTTAGTTCAGCTGGGAAGTCATCAGCTGTTTGGTTCACATTTATGCCCGGTCCAATAATGACCGCATGAACCTGGTCAGCTTCTGCTTTTAATTCAGTCAGAATGCCAACGACCTTTTTTCCATTCAACAAAATATCGTTTGGCCATTTAATTGATGGAGTGAGTCCTGTTTGCTTCGCAATCGCTTCTGCGATGGCTACTGATGCCAAAAGCGTCATTTGCGGCGCTTTATATAGCGGGATCTCAGGCCGGAGAATGAGACTCATCCAAATGCCTGTCCCATTTGGTGAATGCCACGTTCTTTGAAGGCGGCCTTTTCCGTCTGTCTGGTGATCGCTGACAACGATCGTGCCGTGGGGCGCACCTTCATTTACAAGATCATGGGCAATCAGCTGAGTTGAAGCGACTTCTTTCTGAAAGTAAATATGCCTGCCGAAGCTCTCTGTTTCAAGACCAAACAGAATTTCGTCCTCACTAATTTTGTCCGGTTTACGAAGCAGACGGTATCCTTTTCTTCTGACCGCTTCTACCTCATACCCCTCTTTTCGCAAGTCTTCCATATGCTTCCATACAGCCGTTCGGGAGCAGCCAAGCTCATCACAAATTTGCTGACTTGAGACAAAATCCTGGCTGGATGCTGTAAATAGTTCAATTAATCGTTTTCTAATTGCGGATCGCATTCTTTAAGCCACTCCTCTATGGCTTCTTTTCGGTTTTCTAAACGGTTTTGCAAAACAGCTTTTTTCACAAAATGAAGCTCTTCTGCAATCCATTTCCCAGACGTCTTTTGCCGAAAGGCCATTAAATCTTTTCCTGAAACAGCGAGGTCTTGGAGCTTTTTAATCGGCAGTGCATCATAAGAACGCTTCGCTGCCTCCAGCTCATCAAAGAAAATGCGGCGTTCATGTTTTAGCTGCGTGATCTTCAAACTAGATAAGAGCACGTGTTCACCAGCTTCAAACATGTTTTCCGCATCCCAGTCACAATCAACGTATTTACTAATAGCTATTGCGTCTTTCAAAAGCTTCGTTGACAGCTTCCATTCTTTTAAGAAGACCGCAGCCTCCGCTTCATCTAGGCCAAGCAAATGGATACAAGCCCCCCATACCTCTTCTAGTCCATCCAGCAAGTAATATGGAAAGGATTGAAAGGATTCGTGAAGACGATCCTCTTTGAGACCTGGTAATTCTTCATATAACTTAGTTGAGATGAGCACTTGAATGGCCTGCTCACAATGACGACCTTTTAAAAGCTTCTCCATTTCAATCTTTTTGCGCTCAACCGATATGTTGGCAAGCAGATGCTTATCTTTTTTCATAGCTTCAGCCGTCTCATCAGCCAGCTCAAAGCCAAGCTGGCTTAAAAAACGGACAGCTCTCATCATACGAAGCGCATCTTCTTGAAAGCGGCACGCAGGATCTCCTACGGTTTGAATTCGTTTCCGCTTAATATCCTGTTTACCACCTACATGATCAATGATTTCCCCGTTTATATCCATAGCCATCGCATTAATCGTTAAATCTCTTCTTAAAAGATCTTCCTTAAGCGACTTGATAAACGCCACTTCTTTCGGTCTGCGAAAATCTTCATATTCTGATTCCGTTCGAAATGTCGTGACCTCATAGCTGACACCCTCATGTAAAACAATGACAGTGCCATGCTCCTTACCGACATCTACTGTTTTTTCAAATAAGGACTCAACCTTATCAGGTGTTGCATCTGTCGCAATATCGATATCGCCGATTTCTCGTCCTAATAGAACATCTCTCACCGCTCCGCCGACAAAGTAAGCCTGATGCCCATGTTCGTGCAGTGTATGTAATATAGGGATCGCATGTGTGAATGGTTCATTCATCTTCAACATCACCTTCGATCAATTCTAGGTAAAGCTTTTCATATTCACTCACAATCTTTTCAGAGGAGAAATGAGCCTGAACACTAGACTGAGCTGCCGCTGACACTTTTTCATGAAGCGCTTCGTCATTTAGCAGAGACACTGCGTACTTTGCTGCTCCGTCTATATCGCCGAGCGGGACAAGAAACCCTGTTTCTCCATGTGTAATGACCTCTGGAATACCTCCGACATCCGTTCCTATACAAGGGACACCGCACGCCATTGCTTCAAGAAGCACAAGCCCAAAGCTCTCCTTCTCTGAAAGAAGCAGCTTCAAATCACTTATTGAATAAAGCTCCTCAACCTTCTCTTGCTTGCCTAAAAACAACACGCGGTCTGTCAGTCCCAGTTTTTTCACAAGTTCGCATACGACCGATTTTTCAGGACCATCACCAATGAGTAGCAGCTTTGCCTGCACCTGTTCAGAAATCTTTTGAAACACATGAATCACATCATGCACCCGTTTCACTTTTCGAAAGTTTGATACATGGATGATGACCTTTTCGTTCGGTAAAAGACCATAATGTGTCTTTAGCAAATCGTGATCTTCACGCAAATACACCCGTTCATCAACAAAATTATGAATCGTATCAATCTTTTTATCTGGTTTGATGAGATCATACGTCTGTGCAGCTAATGAATGCGACACCGCCGTCACACGATCCGATGATTCGATGGCGAACCGAATGACTTCCTTTAATGATGGATCATAGCCTAAAACCGTAATATCCGTTCCATGAAGCGTCGTAACGACTTTCACAGAGTGTCCAGTCATTTGTTTGGCTAAAAACGCACAGACAGCGTGCGGGACCGCATAATGTGCGTGAATAATATCAAGCTTTTCTCGTTTTGCGACTTCTGCCAATTTACTTGCCAGCGCAAGGTCATAAGGCGGATATTGAAAAACAGCATATTGATTCACATCCACCTCATGAAAATAAATATTCGGATACACTTTATTAAGCCTAAACGGAATGCTAGAGGTAATGAAATGAACATCGTGCCCTTTTTCAGCTAAACGTTTTCCAAGCTCCGTGGCTATAATGCCCGATCCGCCGACACTTGGATAACATGTAATTCCGACCTTCAGTTTTTTCATAATTACCCCCCAAGTAAGTCATCGTCCATCAAAAGTGGTTTCTTTGTGATAAACCCTTCTGCATAAGCTTTGTTGACTTCTCTTCCATACATAGACTCTCTCATTTTGACAAAATCAATATAACCGTTCACAAGAGGTGTCTCTACTGAATTTGCCGATTTAATAAATTGGCTTTTATACGCATGCAAGCTATCAATTTTTTGGTGCATTTCCTCAGAAATATCAATCACAAAATCTGGACGATGGTGCCCATTAATCATGTAATAATACATTTGGCTTATTTTATGCGCTGGCTGCTTGTATGAATCTTCAAATTTATGTATACCTGCAGAAAAAGCGGCCTCTTCTACAAGTGAGCCCGCATGGCCATGATCTGGATGCCGATCTTGGTGGTGCGGAGCGAAAATCAGTTTCGGTTTGTATGTTCGAATCACGCCCGCAATTTCCTTCATCGCTTCGTCATTTAGATACAGCCCTCTATCTGGCAGTGTGAGCTGGATTCTCGCTCTGACACCTAAAATAGCGGCGGCGGCTTTTGCTTCTTCTTTGCGGCTCTCTAGTGTTCCATTTGAAGATAATTCGGCCTGGGTCAAGTCGCAAATCCCGACGCGCGCCCCTTTTTTTACGTATTTTGCAATCGTTCCACCCATTCCGATCTCTACATCATCGCTATGGGCACCGAATGCAAGGATATCAAGTCGTTTCATTTGTTCCTCCGTTTTTTGCTACATCTCGAAAATCAAACGTACCTTTATTTAAATTCCTGACTAAAATTTCAGCGGTTCCCATATTGGTGGCTAATGGAATGGTATACACATCGCAAAGCCGGATGAGTGCAGATACATCCGGCTCATGCGGCTGCGCAGTTAGCGGGTCTCTAAAAAAGAGCACAAGATCCATTGCATTATCAGCAATTAAAGCACCGATCTGCTGATCTCCCCCAAGTGGTCCTGACTGGAAACGATGAATGGGAAGCCCCGTCGCTTCTTTCACTCTCAAACCTGTTGTCCCTGTTGCGTAAAGTGTATGATCTGCCAAAATATCACGGTACGCGGTGGCAAACTGTATCATGTCACTTTTTTTCTTATCGTGAGCGATTAAAGCAATGTTCATCAGGAATCCACTCCTTATTAGTCGATGATATTTTCTAAACCATAGACGAGCTGATCAATGTGCATGACTTGTTCCACTGAAAGCTTCACACCCGACATAAAGGATGCACGGTTATAAGAATCATGACGAATGGTAAGCGTCTGTCCGTCCATTCCAAACAGCACTTCTTGATGTGCAATCATACCAGGAAGTCTGACGCTGTGCAGACGGATACCATCATAATCTGCTCCTCGTGCCCCTTCGATCAATTCTTTCTCTTCTGGATGTCCCTGCTTTTTGCTTTCTCTAACTTCTGCAATCATTTCAGCCGTTTTTAAGCCCGTACCGCTTGGGGCATCTAGTTTTTTATCATGGTGAAGCTCAATGATTTCAACGTCAGGAAAATAATTCGCGGCCATTTTGGCAAATTTCATCATTAAGACCGCACCGACAGCAAAGTTTGGCGCAATAATACAACCTATGCCCTTTTCTTCTGTTAATTGCTGAAGCTCTTTTAGGTCATCTTCTGAAAATCCAGTTGTGCCTACGACTGGACGCACGCCATGTTCAAGTGCTTTTTTTGTATGTACTTTCCCGATTTCTGGTGTCGTCAGATCAATTAATACATCTGGTGCTGTTTCTGAAAGACACACATCAATATCTGTATAAATTGGCGCATGAGAGGTCGTATGGATCACATCAGATAATTTTTTCCCTTCATGCACGTGATCAAGTGCGGCCACCAGCTGAAAATGGCCTGTTTCTTCCGCCAGCTTCACAGCCTCGATCCCCATTCTTCCTCTTGCTCCAGCGATTACTACTTTGATGGTTTCATTCGTCATCGTCTCTACTTCCCTTCTTTTTTCGTCCAGCGGTCTTTATCTCTTGTGTTGAATTTATGCATCACACGGTCATGTGCTTCCTCTAGTGAAATATCAAGTGAATTAGCGAGGCATGTTAACACAAACAATACATCGCCTATTTCTTCTTCCATGCTTTTTTCTGTTTCCGTTGTTTTTTTCGGCTTTTCTCCATAGTAATGGTTAACCTCTCTTGCCAGCTCTCCCAATTCTTCTGTCAGACGGGCCATCATGGCAAGCGGGCTGAAATAACCTTCTTTAAATTGTCCTATGTAATCATCTACTTCTTGCTGCACGTGACCCAGCGTTTTTTCTTTCGTCATGAAGCTCATCCTCCTATCCATCTCTTACATGTTAGCGAAATCATAAATATTTGACAAATGTTTAAGACTCAGTTTGCTTGTTTCTCTCCCATACCATATAATATTATCGCTGTCTAAGCAAAAAAAGGAGTGATCTCTTGCTAAAAGAAATTCGTCTTAAAAATATCGTATTTATTTTAATAGGATCTGCGATTTTTTCTTTCGGTCTTGTTCATTTTAATATGCAGAACAATTTGGCGGAAGGCGGATTTACAGGTATTACACTGCTTTTATATTTTCTATTTCACATTGACCCATCTATTTCAAACCTTGTCTTAAACATTCCGATCTTTTTTATTGGCTGGAAAATGCTCGGCAGAACGATGTTTACTTATACAATTGTAGGCACAGTCAGTCTTTCTGTCTTTCTTGCCATCTTCCAGCGCTTTCAAATACATATGCCTCTCCAGCACGATTTAGCCTTAGCCGCCCTCTTTGCAGGTGTGTTTATCGGAACAGGCCTCGGGATCATCTTTAAATTCGGCGGTACAACAGGCGGTGTGGACATCATTGCAAGACTGATCAACAAGCATTATCAGGTGGCCATGGGACGAACAATGTTCATCTTCGACGCATGCGTCATTACCATCTCTCTTACCTACTTAAATTATAAAGAAGCGATGTATACACTTGTCGCAGTATTTGTTGCTGCGAAGGTCATTGACTTCATGCAAGAAGGCGCTTACGCTGCCAAAGGCGCCATGATTATCTCTGAAAAAGATGACATCATTCAAAAGAAAATCACGGATGAAATGGAGCGCGGTGTCACCATCTTAAAAGGGGTCGGTTCCTATACGAAGCAGGAGCGCAACGTCCTTTATTGCGTCGTTCCGAAAAACGAGCTTGTCCACCTCAAAAGCGTCGTGACCTCAGTCGATCCTCATGCGTTCGTATCTGTCAGTGACGTGCATGATGTACTCGGCGAAGGTTTTACATTAGATGAACACAAAAAGCCGCTCAACCCGCATTAAAAAAGAAGCACCAGTTTTGGGCTTCTTTTTTTATGATTTAGGATAATCAGCCTGACGTTTTTGCTTCTTTTCTTTTTCAGCACGATATTTTCGAAATCCAACATACGTTAACGTTAATAAAATGATACTCCCGGTTGTTAAGATGACCCATAAAAGCGATGGATCAGCTTCATCTTCATCGACGTGAGCAAACACACTCGATAAATCCTCTTCCAGCTTCGTGAGACGTTCAAGCTTTGTCCCACTTGATGCTTTTAAAAATTCACCTTGCTCAATCACTTCCATGTGCTGCTTAATCGTCTGGAGCTTTTCAGGCGAAATATCAATGGTTAAACTCGGATAGATCATATCGTATAAAGAAACCAGCTCATTCCAAGTTTCATAAAATGTCGTTGATTCTGGATCTTTCACTTCTTTTTTCAAAGTAGGAAAAGACCCCATAATGGGCTTCTCGAGCGAACCCCAAAGAGGCTCAGAATCCGACTGGATCGCATCAAGCAGCATTCTAAATTGAGAAGCATAACGAAGCTTTTCGCGCTCATTCAATTCTTCCTGCGGCAGCCCTTTTATCATATCTTGATAGCCAAGTGTAATTTGCCGAATCTGCGTATTCGTCAAAGTTCCACGCCAATTCTCAGCTTTAAATGTCTTTTCAACATACAATGCGACTTGTAATGCCTCATCATATTTAGCTTGTCTCGTTAATTGAAAGATGGAATCTGATAGTTCCGTTAATTCTTGCAGCGTGTTAGCAGCTGTTTCCTCACCTTTGGCAACAGCCGGATGTAATACGAGAAAAAATAATAGAATCATCGCGATTGGCTTTCGTTTCATGCAAGTCCCTCCTAGCCCTTCTCCATACAGCGTATGAAGAAAAGGACAAGGTTAGACCAACATTGTTAAGGGAGTTCCAGCTTGACCGATTTTTTCGATAGAACGAGATAATACGAAACAAGAAGAACCGCGATACTTAACCAAAACGTCGCATAGCCGATCTCGTTTGAATAGGCAGACAGCATAGAATAACGCGGCATCATACCAAATACATAATCAATCACATCGTTATGTAAAATCCAAATTCCCGCTACCACGAGATGACGCATTTGAAAACGATAATACGGCGCAAACAATACAGCCTGAACCGCCATCGCAAAGTGAGACCCAATCAGCATGTAGCCTTCCCACGGAAATTCATCAACAGATAAAAGCACAAAGATATTCATTCCTACCGCCCATAGCCCATATTTAATCAAGGTCACAAGAGCAAGTGCTTCAAAATAAGGAGCATTTCGTTTCATCAAAAACGCAAGTAATACAAATAAAAAGAAAAAGCTGGCCGTTGGACTGTCTGGTACAAAAGCTAAAAAGACAGCCGGCGTCTCTACGAGCTGCGGAATATACCAATAGTATCCGTACACAGTGCCAAGGAAATTGATCATAAGCACCAGCACAAGCATGTAGCGCGTCGCTAGCAAATATTGAATCCATCTCATATGTCTCTTCACTCACGATCTGTTAAAATCAGAAAAAAGCTGACAGCGCCAGCTTTTTCTCTTTTGAGTATATCCTTGTACTTGCATTTAAACAACTGAATTATTTTGATTTGACCTCAGATAAATATTTAGAGAGCTTCTCGAGTTCTTCATCACTGCCTTTAAAGACACCCTTAGGCATGTTGCCTTTTCCTTCTACAGCGATTTTAGCGATCTCCTCAGGCGAAAGACCGTTGTCAACGAGTGACGGTCCGGCTGCTCCGCCCTGCATGTTATCCCCGTGACAGGAGATACATGTCTGCTCTTGATAAATTTTATATTCTTCAGCTGAAGTATCAATCTCTGCTTCTTTCTTAATCTCACCTTGTTTTGCCGCTGCTTCCCAATCATGGGTTGCAACAGACTCCCACGTTAAATATGTTGCTGCGCCAACTGCAAGGATCATCATCCCGACTGCAATTGGTCTTCTATACGGTCTGCGTTCTGGACCTGAATCAAGAAATGGTGCGAGCAAAAGTGCACCAAACGCGATTCCAGGCATAATCATCGCGCCGACGACAGTGAAGCTACCTGCAGCAAATTCATATTTTAATAACTGGTACAAAAATAGGAAATACCAGTCTGGCAGCGGAATATAGCCAGTATCTGTCGGATCAGCCATCCGCTCAAGCGGAGGCGCATGAACAACAGTTAGGACAAGAAATCCAATTAAAAAAACGGCACCTACAAGCCATTCCTTTAAAAGAAAGTTCGGCCAAAAGGCTTCTGTTTTTCCCGGATATTCGGAATAGTCTTTAGGTATGTTAGGTTTTCTTTCTGCCGGTATTCTGGAATCTCCGACAAACTTCATCCCTTTTCCCCTATGCAAAGTCATCCCCTCCTCATTGAACATTCATCAAACGCAACATTTTATAGCGGTCCAGAAATTCCTTGCTTACGAATCATAATAAAGTGGGCAGCCATCAGCCCAAATAATGCCGCTGGCAAGAAAAAGACGTGGATAGCGAAGAATCTCGTCAGCGTTTGTGCCCCTACAATGTCAGGATGACCTGCAAGCAGCGTTTTGATCTCTTTACCAATGAAAGGTGTTGCTTCTGCTATTTGAAGACCAACCTTCGTCGCAAACAGCGCCTTCATATCCCATGGTAAAAGATAACCTGTAAAACCAAGTCCAAGCATCACAAAGAAAATGAGCACACCAACAATCCAGTTCAGCTCTCTAGGCTTTTTATACGCCCCTTGGAAAAAGACCCTTAGCGTATGTAAAAACATCATCACAATGACTAAACTCGCACCCCAGTGGTGCATCCCTCTGACAATCTGGCCAAATGCCACTTCATTTTGCAAATAATAGACAGATTCCCAGGCATTTTTAATATCCGGCACGTAATACATCGTTAAAAACATGCCCGACAGGACTTGGATGACTGTCACAAAAAACGTTAAACCGCCAAAACAATACACAAAAGCGGAGAAATGATGTGCTGGATTGACGTGCTCTGGCACCTCGTGATCCGCAATATCTCTCCATATCGGTGTAATGTCTAGCCGCTCATCTACCCAATCGTAAATCTTGTTAAGCATCGTTACCCTTCCCCTTTCGGCACAGCTTTTCCAAGATAGAGGTATCCGTCCTTCACTTGCTGCTTATAATGGTCAAGCGGTGCAAGCGGTGGAGTTCCGGGTACGTTTGTACCATCCTTGTCGTACAGCCCATAATGGCACGGGCAGAAAAATTTGTTTGGATTTTTCGGATCACTGTTCCAGTTCACTGTACATCCTAAATGTTTACAGATTGGCGATAAAGCGACAATTTCATCCCCTTCTTTGTACACCCATGCTGACCTAGATTCCTTTGACTCATACCATGCATCTACTTGATCAATTTTAAAGTCAAAGCGCTTCGGTTCCTTTGTCAGTTCATCTACACTGACAACTTGAACCATATCCTGATCCTCTGTTCCTTTAAGCACAGGGTCAAGCGCAAAGCGAACCATAGGCATGAGCATTCCAGCGGCCATAAATCCCCCCACGCCGGTCAACGTGTAATTCAAAAATTGACGCCTGGACACTCCATGTCTCTTCTCGCTCATTTTTTTCTCCCCCCCTCAGGTCGTCAGCTACTTTATAACTGAATTAGAAAAAATTTCATAAAACTAGGACACCCTCATAATATATCAATCTATTCACAAGGTCAACATCCTAAAAAGCTATGTACAATGCAAATGTAAGGGTTTTTATGAAGGGTTCCATTTTTGTAACAAAAAGTTCAAAATTTGTTCTACACTGTCTTGAATGACTTTTTGCTTTAATTCAACCTTCAAATGCTCCAGCGGAACCGGCTTGAGCAAAAATAGCGATTCTCTAATCTCAGCATGCTCTTTCCACTGGTGATCAGATGTGATCAGTGCGACATGCTGAAAATGATTTTTGAGCGACTGCTTCATTGTGAGTATGTCTTCTTGTTTCTGGTCACTCACTTCCAAATATGTATGTGGTGGAAAAAGAAAAACCCGCCCTTTTAATTGTCTTTCAAGTTCCTCTGCTACAAGAATAGTAAACTCTCCTAAAGACACGGTTTGTTTCATTTGCTCTGCATCAATCCCAACTAATGGAATGATAGCGGTATCAATGTAAGCTTTAGATTGCAAAAAGCGATCCGCGTCCTCTGCTTGAAACTTCATCAATTTCCCCTCTTTCATGACATAAGCCCTGCCTGTATAGGGCAAGGCTTATTCGTTCAGTTTATGACAATAGGCTTAATTCTTTTGCCAGCTTATTAAATGTTTCTTGATCATGACGGTCGAGTGCTTCATCTATCTCTTTCATGAGCCGTTCTTTTTGGAAAGTTGCGATTGAGTGCTCAAGCACTTTTTCAGCAAGATCCTTATCTTTTTCGTTCTCATAAAGATCCTTTGGAATATGGGGATTTGTTTCAAGAACAGCTGCATATTCCGGCGAACGATAAGCAGAACGGAAATTCAATTGAATAAACAAATCCTGCTGTTTATTCAAACGAATATCATGAAATGACTTTTCAGCATCTGTCGTCATGATGTTTTCTTTATAAAATCTAAAGGGAACTTCATCCACACAGTGTGTTGACATAATAATTCCCCTTGGGCAAAATTCTGCTTGCTCTACAAAATGAACCTTTTCCATCAAAGAGTCGTGACTCATTAAATAATTTAATATCCAAACACACTCTCTTCGCTTTAGCTGATAATGGTTTAAGAACCACCGGATAAATTCCTTCTTTTCATTGACAGAAACAGGGGTCTGCATGTTATTCCCTCCTCTATCGTAAATTAAATTGCTATACATGAATTATTCAACAAACCAGTTCTTCATTCCTGCAAACTATAAGGAAATTTCGTCTTCAATTCTTAAAATCGTTTCTTCAATTTCTTCATTCGTGCCATCTTTCTCTAGAACTTTGCGTAATAACGGCAATGCTTCTTTTTGTCTGCCCTCTTCTAAAAGGAACGAAGCGTATTCATATAAAAAGTCACGTTCCTCATCAAAATCAGGCAGGGCAAGCTTGAAATACTCGGCAGCTTCTTTGTATTCTTCTCGCCCGACAGAAGCAGATGCTGCATACCAATTCCATTTTGGATCATCTTCCCCAAAGCTTTTAACCTCTTTAATAACATCTAGAATTTCATCAAACAGCTCCTCATTTAAATAGATCGCCAGCAATGTTTGAACTGCTTCAATATAACCCGGATCGAGAGCAAGTGCTTCTTGAAGCAGTTTTTTCGCATCTACTGAATCCCCATTTTTCAAATCAATCTTGGCACCATATAAATATAATTCTTTGTTATACTCATCAACTTTAATACCCTCTTTTACTACCTCTAAAGCCTCGTGATATAGTCCTTCTTCCTCATAACTTTTCGCTAAAGGCATATAAAGTGACGAATAGGACGGATCAATATCTTTCAGTTCTGTAAGCTGCTGAATGGCTGTTTTTGTTCTGCCAGCCCTCATCGCTGTAAATCCGTAGCCAAAAAGAGTGTTCGGGTCTGCTTGATCTTTTACTGCCTTTTCGTACCATTCAAGTGCATCCTCAAATTCTCCAGCTGTACTGAGTGATTCAGCAAGCCGCTGATACACATTGACACCGCCAACCTCATGCTGTTGATCTGCCACTTTGTAGAAAAAATCAGCCGCTTTCTTTGAAAGACCTTGAGAAAAATACAACTCACCTAATGCAAAATCGATGATAGCTTCATTCGGAAGTAGTTCTTTCGCTTTTAAAAGCTTTTGTTCACTGACTTCAAATAGTCCTTGCATCTGATACAAATCTGCCATTAACAATAAACTCTCTGGGTACGCATCATCATCTTCAGGAATCGTTTCTAATACTGCAATCGCCTTCTCTTCTTCATCAGAGTCAATCAGCAGCTCTGCATAAAAACACGTTAAACCTGTTTCCTCTGGATATAAATCATGTAAATCACTGATGAGATTCCGTGCTTTATCGATATCTCCCCAATCATAATATAATTGAGCCGCTTGCGCTTTTTCTTCATCGTGCAAATGTTTCTCTGCTTGAGCAAGTGTTTGGAGTCCTTTTTCAGTCTCACCCGCCTCAACTAATTTTATGGCTTCTTGTAATGAACTATTCAAATCAAACCGTTCCTTTCTGTTTCCAAAAACCTAAACTATTGTTACTTCATATCATAATCGACAGGTGCACATCCAGCAAATATGTTGCTCTTTTAAAATGAACCCATTTTTGTGTTTTAAAGACTGTTTTTCATTTCATCCTATACGAAACTGATGATTTGTAAACTGCAGACACTATTTTTATCGGACAAAATGTTTTTTTTCAAGGTTTCACCTTGAGACAAGCTATGCTATATTTCTGACAAATATGCAGAAGGAAAGAAAAAGCCTGAGGACATCCTCAGACTGTTTTTGTTAAATATTCAATGTGTTCAAAGAAATTCGGGTATGAGACACGAACAGCTTCTGTATCTTCAATCTCAATTGCTTGCTTTGTCACACATGCGGCAATTCCCAGCATCATACCGATACGGTGATCTCCGTAGCTTGAGACGACTGCGCCGCCTTGAAGCATAGTTTTACCATGAATCTTCATACCATCATCTGTTGCTTCAATATCAGCACCGAGTTTTTTAAGTTCTGATACGACTGTATCAATTCGATTGGTTTCTTTTACTTTTAACTCAGCAGCATCTTTAATGATTGTTGTTCCTTCTGCTTGGGTCGCAAGAAGCGCAATTATCGGAATTTCATCGATGAGTCTTGAAATCATGTCACCAGAAATTTCAATCCCTTTTAATGATGAAGTAGAAATGGTTAAATCACCGTACGGTTCTCCGCCTTTGGCATCTACTTCATTGATTTCAAGATTTGCCCCCATAAGTTTCAGTACATCAATAATACCTGTTCTTGTTTTGTTTAGCCCGACATTTTTTAAGACAATCCGGCTATTAGGAACGATTGATCCAGCTACAAGGAAAAATGCAGCTGAAGAGATGTCCCCAGGAACAAATATATCTGTTGCTGTTAATGTTTGGCCGCCTTCAATGGAAACACTTTGTTCATCTTCATCTAGTTTTACACCAAACATTGAGAGCATTCTTTCTGTATGATCTCTTGATTTATGTGGTTCAGTTAATGTCGTTGTGCCCTCTGCTTGCAGCCCTGCTAAAAGGACAGCTGACTTAATTTGTGCACTTGCCACTGGAGACTCATAAGTTATGCCTTTTAAATGACCGCCACGAATAGACAGCGGTGTATACTCGCCATTTGCTCTGCCGTCTATTTTGGCTCCTAGTTGTTTAAGCGGGCCCGTCACACGTTTCATTGGTCTTTTGGCAATACTCTCATCACCAATTAGTGTACTGTGAAACTCACAACCAGCTAATATTCCCATCATTAAACGAATGGTTGTACCAGAGTTGCCAACATCGAGAATGTCAGACGGCTCCTTGAGCTCTTTCAGTCCTTTACCATGAATGACAACATCTGTCCCTTTTTGTTCAATTTCAACGCCCATCTTTCTAAAGCAATCAATCGTACTTAAACAATCAGCTCCAGGAAGAAAGTTTTTCACTACTGTGGTTCCATCAGCAATTGCACCAAACATCACTGATCTATGTGAAATAGATTTATCACCTGGGATATGAATTTCTCCATTCATTGGAGCATTTTTATGAATTTTCATGTTTGTCACCTCAGTCAGCATAAAATGTATCGTAATTCGCTCTATTTTTTATACAGATTTCTGCACGCTTCCGGTCGTCATCTGTTTGAAAACTAATGCGTAAAATCCCATTAATGTCTTCTCGCGTCTCTATAATACGGATATTTGTAATACTAATGTTTTCACTTGCTAAATGCCCTGTAATCTCCGAAATGACCCCAGGATGATCCGGAACATCGACATACAGATCATAAAAAGCAGGAATGGCTCCTTTTTTCCTTAGAGGAAGTCCATCTCGATATTCCTTTGCATCTTGAAAATAAGAGAACAATCCTTCAGCATCTTCTTGCTGTACGAAGGTCTCAATGCGGTTAATCTCTTTTTTCCATTCATGAAAACGGTCTAAAATCTTGTGTTTATTGTGCAGCAGGATATCCCGCCACATTGCAGGATTGCTTGAAGCAATTCGTGTGATATCACGAAAGCCACCAGCAGCAAACCGTTTAACAAGTGGGAATTGTTCTTCAAAATGATGCGCTTGATGCACAAGGCTGGCTGCAACAATATGAGGAAAATGGCTAATGACACTTGTCACAGCATCATGTTCTTCTGGTGTCATCTCGATGAAATGAGCATTTGTCCCCTTTAACAAATCCATCAACCGATCAACAGCTTGACGGTTTGTTTCCTTTGCAGGCGTTAAAATGTAGAACGCATTTTCAAATAAAAAGTCTTTTGCTGCAATAACACCTGACTTATGAGAGCCTGCCATTGGATGTCCACCAATAAATTGGTAATGTTCAGGCAGCACTTTTTCAGCAAAATGGACAACCTTTTGCTTTGTGCTGCCGACATCAGTGATTGTGAGCTCTCTTTCAATTCCAGAGTCTGCAATATCACTAAGCATCTTTACAGTTTGCTGGACAGGTGTTGCCAAAATAATGGTCGAAGATTCTTCTAATCCAGTCAGAAACGAATCAGTTGTTGCATCAATAATTCCCAGCTTTGTTGCAGCAACCATTTGCTCTTTGGAAACATCAAATCCTACAATTTTTTTATGAGGATACTCTTTTTTAATCGAGAGTGCAATGGACCCACCGATTAAACCGAGTCCAGCGATTAATACAGTTTCGTTTGCATCGTTCATATTCATCACCTGATTTTTCGCGAAAATTAAACAACATATTTCAACGGCTTATATGTATAGGAGGTTGGTACAATGAAAGCCATATCCTGCATTAGGATATGACTTTATGGTTATGCTACGCACGAATGCCTTGCAGTAAATCGGCAAGTGTACTTAGAATTTCTTCATTTTGCTCTTTTGTTCCGACGGTAATACGTAAAGAAGTCGGAAAACCAAGTGCTTTACCGGAACGAACAATGTAACCTTTTTTCAATAATGCATTGAACAATTCATCTGCATCTCGTTTAAAATTAATCAGCACAAAGTTTGTTTGAGATGGATAGATATATAGTCCAAAACGTTCAGCGAAATCTTGGTATTGCTTGAGACCTGCTTCATTTTTCTGTCTGCATGATTGAATGAAGTCTTGGTCTTTTATCGCTGCACGCGCAGCTGCCTGAGCGATACGGCTAGTATTAAACGGCTCTCTCGCTGGTTCAATGGCAGTAATCAGCTCTTCTGATGCAATCCCGTAGCCTACTCGAAGTGCTGCAAGTCCATACGCTTTAGAAAACGTTCGAAGTACAATGACATTTTGATAGGATTGTAATAAAGATAAACTGTCTGGAAAATCTTCTGCACGAACGTATTCAACATACGCTTCATCTAGTACAACAAGCACGTGAGCCGGCACTTCGTCTAAAAACGCCACAATCTCAGATTCTGACAAATGATTTCCCGTCGGGTTATTTGGATTACATACCCAGACAACCTTCGTGTTTTCATCGATCGCATCCAGCATGCCCTTCAGATCGTGAGCTCCTCCGTCTAAAAGAGGCACTTCTCGAATTTCAGCATGTTCAATCACTGCATTGTGACGGTATTGCGGAAAAGATGGAGATGGGATTACAGTATTTGTATGTTGATCAAGGAATGCTCTTGCAATAATTTGCACAAGTTCATCTGAGCCATTCCCGAAAATTAATTGTTTTTCACTTACTTGAAGAAATTCAGCCAGCTCCGTTCTTAAACTTGCGCTGTATCCATCTGGATAAATCGCTAAATGTTCGAGCTCGGCCTGTATCGCCTCTCTTGCATGTACGGAACATCCAAAAGGGTTTTCATTTGAAGCCAATTTCACAATTTTGTCTAATTGATATTCTTTTTTGACCTCTTCAATTGGTTTCCCAGGTTGATACGGTTTTAGCTGTTTTAATTGATCTTTGATTTGCAAAATGTTTCACCTCATTTGAATGAATAGAGGGGACTAAATGTTTTTGCATATGTTTCAAATTCTCTTAAAGCCTCTTGACGTGTATCACTTGCCAGCAATTGTTCTTGAAGCTCTTCAATTTTTTTCACAAGTGCACTGCCGACAACGACGCCGTCACTCAGTTTATTCATTGAGTCTACCTGCTCTCTTGTTGAGATGCCAAAACCGACCGCAACCGGTATGTGACTCAGCTGTTTCACTTGTTGAATAAAATCTGTAATTGACGCGTCAAAGGATTGTCTGACACCTGTTACACCAAGAGATGAAACACAATACACAAAACCTTCTGCCTGCTCTACAATGTTTACTAATCGTTCTTTGCTTGTTGGTGCAACGAGTGAAATATATGAAATGTCATGGGTTTGACAGTTCTTTTGCAGCTCGCTGCTCTCTTCAAACGGCAAGTCGGGTGTTAAGAGTCCCGAAATATGATTTTTGCGCAGTAAAGCGAAAAAGTATTCTGTGTCTAATTGTAACACAGGATTATAATACGTAAATAGAATTACAGGAATTTTTACACCGTTTTTTTTCATCTTCCCTGCTAATTCTATCGCTTTTACGATATTCATGCCATGATTTAGAGCTCTTTTGGAGGCTCTTTGAATGACAGGACCGTCCGCTAGTGGATCCGAATAAGGAACACCGAGTTCAATCGCATGTGCACCGGCTGCTTGAAGGGAGATAGCTAAATCAATCGTGATGTCTTCTGACGGATCTCCTGCTGTGATAAATGGGATGAATAATTTTTCGCCTTGCTCTAATTGAAATCTAATCATTTTGTTTCCCCTCACTTTCAAGCACGTTCATTAATGTATGCACATCCTTATCGCCTCTTCCTGACAGGCAGACAAGGACGATTTCATCTTCATTCATCGTCTTGCTTACCTCAAACGCCTTGGCGAGCGCATGTGCAGATTCAATTGCTGGAAGTATTCCTTCTTTTTCAGTCAGCAGTTTTAGGGCATCTAGTGCTTCTTGATCTGTCGCACTCACATATTGAACCCGTCCGCTCGCATGTAAATAGGCGTGCTCTGGTCCAATTCCCGGATAATCTAAACCAGCGGAAATCGAATATGGCTCAATAATCTGGCCAAATTCGTCTTGGATTAAATAGGTCAAAGACCCGTGGATCACACCTTTGGTTCCTTTCGTGATGGTTGCAGCATGGAGTGGCGTATCGATTCCTTTTCCAGCTGCCTCTACACCAATGATATCTACCTCTTCATCTAAAAATGCCCGGTACATTCCAATGGCATTACTTCCGCCGCCAACACAAGCAATGACTTTATGAGGAAGTCTTCCTTCTTTTTCAAGCAGTTGCTCTTTTGCTTCATCACCAATCATGCGCTGGAACTCGCTGACAATTTGAGGATACGGATGAGGGCCAACAACGGAGCCGATCATATAAAAATGATCACTGCAGTGCTGAACCCAATAGCGAATGGCTTCGTTTGTTGCATCTTTTAATGTACCATTTCCGCTTGTGACAGGTATGACTTCAGCGCCAAGCAGTTTCATTCGGAAGACATTGAGTGATTGTCTTTCCACATCTTCTTTTCCCATAAAGACCGTGCAGGATAACCCGAACTTTGCGGCTACCGTTGCAGCAGCTACTCCGTGCTGACCTGCGCCTGTTTCCGCGATGATGTTTGATTTCCCCATTTTTTTCGCAAGCAGGGCCTGCCCAAGCGCATTGTTAATTTTATGAGCACCAGTGTGGTTTAAATCTTCTCTTTTTAAATAGATCTTTGCGCCGCCGAGGTATGCTGATATTTGGTCAGCATATGTAAGCGCAGTTGGTCTGCCTGAATAGTTTCGAAGTAGTGATACATACTCTGCTTGAAAAGCAGGATCTTCTTTTAATTCACGAAATGCCTGTTCAATTTCTGCAAGTGGCTGCATGAGCGTTTCCGGGACAAATTTCCCTCCGAATTCTCCGTATCTGCCAATTTCATTTGGATATGCGTACATCATTTAACATCCTTTCTTCGAGCGCTTCGATCTTAGCGCTGCTTTTCTTTCCGTTTTCTTCTATTCCGCTTGAAAGATCGATCGCTTCTGGACCATAGGCGAGCAGATCTGCTATCGTTTCTGGTGTGATGCCGCCTGCAATTACGCAAGTCTTCTCCAGCCGTTTTGCATGTTTAACGTATAGAGGCACTGCCTCCCAAGCAAAAGCTGTTCCAGAGCCGCCTCTCATCCCTTTTACTTTCGCATCAATGAGGAAGCCATCGACAACAGGCGCAAATGACGTCATTTTTTCAAGCGTTCTTGTTAAATCGAGCTCGTGATGGAACACTTTCCAAACGACAGCCCCTGTTTGTTGTTTGATTTCTTTTGCGTCATCCTGCGTTTCATCTCCATGAAGCTGTACGATATCTAAAGGTATCTGTTTTGAGATCTCGCGCACTCTTTGAATCTTTTCATTTACGAATACACCGGCAATCTTTTTCTTACATTTTGTTTGGGTGAGCCATTGTTTCACTTGATCTGGAAGGACTTGTCTTTTACTTGGAGCAAAAATAAATCCGATGGCCTCTGCGTGAGATTGCGCAATACATTCCACATCTTCTTGTGATACTGCCCCGCAATATTTTACATAAGGCTTCATCCTGTTCATTCTCCAAACAATGCCTGAACGGCTTTTTCTTGTGATTGTTCTCTCATTAATGATTCTCCTACAAGGACTGCACCCGCTCCATGATTCTTCACAAAGGTTAGATCATCAAATGTTTGAATACCGCTCTCACTCACTAGTAAGACCTCTTTTGGAACGAGGGGGGCGATCTCTTTTGTTTGTTCAACTGTTGTTGTAAATGTATTTAAATTCCGGTTGTTCACTCCAATGATTTCAGGAGTGAACAACTTTAAAATATTTTCCAGTGTATCTGCTGCATGTACTTCGACAAGGACATCAAGTCCATTCTCTTTCGCTTCAGCATAGAGCTCGTGCAGCTTTTGCGGCTCAAGTACTTCTCCAATTAATAAAATGGCATCTGCTCCTATACGTCTTGACTCTTCTACCTGTATGGAGTCAATGATGAAATCTTTTCTTAAAATTGGACGATCTACGTGTTTTTTAATGAGGGATAAGTATTCGTTTTTTCCTTGAAAGAATGGTTCATCCGTTAAAACAGATAAGCAATCAGCGTTGGATTTTTCGTAAGCTTTTGCTGTTTGTAAAGGATCAAAATTTGGTTGAATGATTCCTTTGGAAGGAGACGCCTTTTTCACCTCAGCAATTAGACCAATTGAGCGATGAGGATTCATGAGTGCTTCTTTAAATGATCGTCTTTCAAAGTGTTCATCTACTGGTAACTGCAATGTTTGGACATGTTCTTTTTTGCGGGCAATGATTTGATTAAGCATAGATCTCTTCCTCTCTCGTTTTTTGTTTTAAACGAGCCAATTGTTCTTTGGCTGCGCCGTTTTTAATCGTTTCAATCGCTTTTAATGTTCCTGCCATGAGGTTTTCTGACTTCCCTGCGACATATAAAGCCGCTCCAGCATTCAGGGCTGTAATATGAAGCGGCGCCCCTACTGTTTGATGATTCAATATATTCTGAATCAATTTGGCGCTCTCTTCCGGTGATTGGACCTGAATATCTGATAAATATCCTTTTTGCAGCCCAAAGTCTTCTGGATTGAGTGTATATTCTGTCATGACATCTTTTTTGAGTTCAATCACATATGAATTTGCTGTAATCGTTAATTCATCCAGCCCATCTTCTCCGCAAACAAACAGCACATGTTCTGGCTCTAATGGCGCAAGGGCTTTTGCCATTAATTTTGCCTTTTCCTTTGAGTAGACGCCGATGATTTGCTTTTTGGCTTGCATTGGGTGGCAAAGCGGTCCTAACAGATTAAATACCGTCCGGAAGCCGAGCTGCTTGCGGACTGTGGCTACTTGTTTCATAGATGAATGATACAATGGTGCAAATAAAAAGCCCATGTTTTTCTCTTGTATTTGTCTTCTTGTTTCTTCCGGTGTGGATTGAATGTGAATCCCAAGACACTCTAGTACATCGGCACTCCCGCTTTTAGAAGAAACTGATCGATTTCCATGTTTGGCGATTTTGGCTCCAGCAGCGGAAGCGACAATCGCAGCGGCAGTTGATATATTAAAGGTGGAGAGGCCATCGCCTCCTGTGCCGCAAGTATCAACAACATCAAGCGATCGTTCCATTGGTGCTGCATTTTGCCGCATGGCTTTCACAAAACCCGTCATTTCTTCAGCGGTTTCTCCTCTATGCGCTAAAATCGAGAGACTTGCAGCGACTTCAGCATCTGTTAAAACGCCGCTCATCATATCATGCATGAGTTTATTTGCTTCATTTTCTGATAGAAAGCCTCCATTAACAAGAGCTGATAGTCGGTGATTCATCCTGCACACTCTCCTTTTCTGAGAAAATATGTTCCGCAAGCTGAATGGCTTTCAGAAGTGCTCCTGCCTTGTTACAAGTCTCTTCCCATTCGTTTTCTGGGACAGAATCAGCCACAATGCCGGCGCCTGCTTGTATAGAAGCGGTCTGATTTTTGACGCTCATCGTACGAATGGTAATACAGGAGTCGATATTACCGTCGAATCCAATATAAGCAATACAGCCGCCATACGTTTCCCTTGGCTCAGGCTCCATTTCATTTAATAATTGCATCGCTCTTATTTTCGGGGCACCTGTTAATGTGCCTGCTGGGAAAGCGGACATGAGCGCATCGACTGGATGTGTATCCCGCTTTAGCTTTCCTGTCACAATGGAGATAATGTGCATGACATGTGAAAAATTCACTACTTTTGTAAAGGTCGGTACGGACACACTGCCGTATTCTGCCACACGGCCTACATCATTTCTGGCAAGATCCACTAACATGTAATGCTCCGCTTTTTCCTTTTCATCTTCAAGCAGCTCTTTTGCTAGCTCAGCATCCTCTTCTCTTGTTCTTCCTCTTTTTCTTGTGCCTGCAATAGGATGGATTTCTAGATGCCTGTTTTTGGCATGGATTAATCGTTCTGGCGAGCTGCCGACTAAATCACGATCTTTTAATTTCATAAAATACATATATGGAGATGGATTCACAATCCGAAGCACGCGGTATAACTCAAATGAACTCACTGATACAGGGATATCAAATCGCTGCGAGAGGACGCCTTGGAAAATGTCACCCGCTCGAATGTATTCTTTGATTTTTTCTACGTCCTTTAAAAATTGCGCTTTTTCATAGGTTGACGTCACATGTTCAAAGGATGGCGGCTCGTTCATATTCCCTGTTAAAATCAGTTCTTTCATATCAGTCTTTGAATGGAGCTTGTGAATCATCTGTTCAAGCTGTTTTTGATTTTCTTTGTAAGCGCGTATTTTTTCGTCTTCTGCTTCATGTCCGGTTAGCTGGGTGTACTGGATAAAATGAACATGATTCGTTTCATGATCAAAGGCGATCATCGTTTGGCAGACAAATAATGTGCAATTTTCTGCCAGCGATGCGTTTCGATGAGGCCTGACAGAAGGTTCAATATTTGGAATCAGATCGTAGCTTAAGTACCCAACAGCCCCACCTGTAAATGGGATATCAATATCTGGCGCTTTGATTTGATATTGCTCTTTCATCCAATCCAGCAGTTCTTTCAGCTCTTGCTTTTGCATGACTTCCTGCCCCGCAGCGTCACGTGCAATGTATTTGTTTTGGTCATCATGTAAGGTTAAAAACGGATGCAATCCAATGAAGGAATATCTCGACCAGCTGGAAGACTCATCTTTGCTTTCTAGCAAATACACAATATCTTGTTTGAGTTTTTCAACAATTTGAATCGGTGAGAGCGTATCGACTGTAATGGTTTCAACAATTGGGATCGTTTTGTAGGACTCACTGTCCTTTAAAAATTGGGTCAGGTTTGATTGGGAATTCATAAGCACACTCCTTAAATGGGATTAAGGAGAATGAGGGGACATATAGAGGGTTTGTATGAGTATACGAAATAAGCCTAAAAGAGGGTTTCTCTTTTAGGCAGTATGATTAAATAGAAGTATCGTATCTCTGCTCAACTCTACTCATCTCAACTACCCTAGTCTCATTCTCATCTTCTCTAAGCTTGCAATGCCGTTTACACCTGTGTGTAAACTTCGGCTGTTCATATCGTATTATAATTCCTTGTTTTTTGTCAACTGTAAATCAGGGCGAAGCGTCACAGCTTCTTCCAAGTACACATGCTGTATGTCTTCCTGCTTTGTATCTGTCTGGACAGTCATTAAGACACGAATACATTGCTTTAAACCGCCATCAATGTCTAGTTCCTGCATGCAAGTAACCGGTACATATGTCCATCCTTCAAATTGACGAAGTGCTTTTGCCGGAAAAACGGAGTGAATATCTTGTGTAGCTGAAATCAAGATCTGCACGACACGTTCTGGATCTACTTGGTTTCTTGAAATAATCGCTTCTAACAGCTGTTTCGTTTTGTTTAACACTTCAGTTTCTGTATCTTCTATCACAGTTGTAGCCCCACGTATCCCGCGAAACATCATAGACATCCCTCCTCCCGTTTCCATTCTTCGAGCCAGTAGTGCAGCTCATCTTTTGTGAAAGACTGTAAGGTGACGTCTCCAATCTGTTTTAATAAAACAAATTGAACACTTCCGCCTCTTGCTTTTTTATCACCAATCATCCGGTCAACAAATGTTTTCGTTGAAATATCTGGTGTGACTTGTACAGGGAATCCAAGCTCTTGCATCCACTCTTTTAGTTCCAAACGATTAAGGCTGAGCCCTAGCTGCTTTTCGCTCACATACAGCGCAAACTGCATGCCGATTGCAATGGCATCTCCATGCGTGATGACGCCGTATCCGTATTCTGCTTCGATGGCATGCCCCAGTGTATGGCCTAAATTCAAAAATGCACGCACGCCTTGTTCTTTTTCATCTTCTTGAACAATTGACGCTTTGACTTGAATACCTTGATACAGCATATGTGCCAGCTCACTCTTTGATAAATCCGACAAAGAACGAATGGACATTAGTTCTGATAAAAAGTCTTCACTAGAAATCAATGCATGTTTGATGACTTCTGCAAAGCCTGATCTTCGTTCAATTTGAGATAGAGTCTCAAGCATACTAGTATCATAGATCACAGCTTTCGGCTGATGAAACGCACCGATTAAATTTTTACCGAGCGGATGGTTGATCCCTGTTTTCCCGCCAACTGCACTATCATGTGCCAGCAGCGTCGTCGGCACTTGGATAAAGTCAATGCCTCTCATATAAGTGGCAGCAGCAAAGCCAGCCAAATCTCCAATCACACCGCCTCCCAGCGCAATAATACAGGAGGATCGATCAAGCTGAAATTGAATGGCTTTCGTATGAATATGCTCAAATTCGGCAAAGGATTTTGACTGCTCTCCGCTTGGCACAACCACTTTGTTCACAGGCCACTTCTCTTGAAGTAAGCGAACCATTTCATCACCATAAATGGCATCAACAGCTGTATCTGTGACGATTAAGAGCTTCGTATAGGAATGCCCAGTGGAAGTTATCAAGTCGACGATATTGCGTTTAATCCCATCACCGATAAATACAGGATAAGTGGCTGATGACGTCTTAACTTCCAGTGTTTTCATTAAAATTCCCTCTGAAGCTGGCGCATTTTTTCAACATTTTCTTTAATGCGGTCAATTTGGTCAAGGCCAAACTGCTCCACAACCGCATTGGCAATTTCCCATGCCACGACTGCTTCTGCAACAACACTTGCAGCAGGAACAGCGCAGCTGTCAGAGCGTTCAATACTTGCAGAGAAAGGTTCTTTTGTTTCAATGTCAACGCTTTGAAGCGGCTTATAAAGCGTTGGGATTGGTTTCATAACCCCTCTTACGACAATTGGCATACCAGTTGACATTCCGCCTTCAAGGCCACCTAGGCGGTTTGTTTTTCTCGTATAGCCCTTTTCTTCATCCCAGATGATTTCATCATGGACCTCACTGCCATTTTTAGAGGCTGCCTCGAAGCCAATACCGAATTCAACCCCTTTAAAAGCGTTGATACTAAGTACAGCGCCTGCAAGCTTGCTGTCCAATTTACGGTCGTAATGAACATAGCTGCCAACCCCAACCGGCATCCCTTCAACGATGACTTCAACAATTCCGCCAATTGAATCGCCATTTTTCTTCGCTTCATCAATTGCATCCATCATTTGCTGACCTGCTTCACTGTCATAGCAGCGAACAGGTGATTCTTCTGTTACCTTTTGCAAATCTTCAATAGACTCATATGCTGTATGAGCTGCTTTCACTCCGCCAATTTCAAGAACGTGGCCAGCTACTTTAATCCCTAGATGCGCCAAGATTTGTTTGGCAACTGCGCCTGCTGCTACGCGAACAGTTGTCTCGCGCGCTGACGAGCGCTCTAATACGTTTCTCATATCACGGTGTCCGTATTTAATCGCACCATTTAAATCCGCATGTCCTGGTCTTGGACGAGAGATTTGACGCTTCATTTCAATTTCTTCTTCTTCTGTGATCGGCTCTGCTCCCATCACCTTTGTCCAGTGCTTCCAGTCGTTATTTTCAACAACAAGAGCGATTGGCGAACCTAATGTTCTCCCGTGGCGAACGCCACTTAACACTTTTGCCTGGTCTTTTTCTATCTGCATTCTTCTTCCTCGGCCATGACCTTTTTGTCTTCTAGCCAATTCATAATTGATGTCATCCTGCTCTATGTAAAGTCCTGCTGGAACTCCTTCAATAATTGTGGTCAATTGTGGACCATGTGATTCACCTGCTGTTAAGTACCTCATTGACTTAATCTCCCTTCATCGCATTAACGCTTTTAAGTAAAAATATAATAACACACTTGCTACTAAAAAGTCAGCTACATACCCTTCTTTTGATAAAAGAAAGTATCAGCAGATGTCAGTCCAAACTTTTCCGGGTGAAAAATTTGCTCTGTAGAACCAACAAATAATACGCCATTTTGTTTTAAACTACTGCTCATTTTCAAGTAAATTTCTTCTTTCGCCTCTTCAGTAAAATAAATCAGTACATTTCGGCAAACGATAAGGTCAAGCTGTTTTTCATATGGATCAGCTAAAAGGTTGTGCTTCTTAAATTGAATATGCTTTCGAACCTCATTTTTCACAGTGTAAAATGAAGAATCTTCTTTTGTGAAATATTTTTGCTTGATATGATCTGGTACCTCTTGCAGAGAGCGTTCATGATATCTGCCTTTTTGAGCTGACTGCAGAACCTTATCATCAATGTCAGTTGCAATAATTTGAAAGTCTTTCACTAGAGGATGACTTGACAGCAGCATAGAGAGTGTATATGGCTCTTCTCCTGTCGAACATGCTGCGCTCCAAATCTTTAAGGTGCCGCCATTTTTCGAAAGCAGCGGCAGGATTTTTTGATCAAGTACTTCCCAGCGCTGATAGTTTCGGTAAAATTCTGACACATTAATCGTCATGCGGTCCATAGTCTCATCTAATAGTGCTCTGTCCTTTTCAAGCGCGGCAGCGAATGCTTCAAAATCTTTAAATCCTTTTTTATCATAAAGTGATGTTAATCTTCGTTTCATTTGTGCTTCTTTATATAAATTCAGATCAACCCCGGTTAGTTTTTTCCATTTTCCAACAAATACTTGATATGGATCCATCAATGTCCTCTCCTGTCTCATCTATCTTTGTCCTAGTATAGCTGTTTTTATCGAAAATTTGTATCTTCTCATACGAAATTTCGTGTAGAAAGTTCAATATAAAAAAAGCCAAAGTGCTCATTGGATGAACACCTTGGCTTGAACCTTAATAAATCCAGCTTGAGATGGTTTGATCCCAGCTTGTGAGTTCTTCTTGTTTGAAGAATAAGTTAATTTCTCTTTCAGCACTTTCTGGTGAGTCTGACCCATGAATAATGTTTTTCCCAACAGTCAATCCATAGTCTCCTCTTATTGTGCCTGGAAGCGCTTCCTTCGGATTTGTTTTGCCGATAATCTGTCTTGTTACGTCTACCACCTGTTCGCCTTGCCATACCATTGCAAATACAGGTCCTGACGTAATAAAGTCAACCAATTCCCCGAAAAATGGTTTTTCTTTATGCTCTCCGTAATGTGTTTCTGCTACTTCCTTTGGAATACTCATTAGTTTTGCACCAACAAGCTGAAGCCCCTTTTTTTCGAATCTTGACACAATGTCACCGATTAATTGTCTTTCCACACCATCAGGTTTGACCATAAGAAATGTTTTGTCCATATACGTTTTCCACCCCGTCGTTATGTATGTATAGGCTTACATTGTTACAAAGTGATCGTATCATTTTTTTTTAAAATAATCAATTTTTGACAAAAAATTTCACAAAAAAACCAATCAACATAACGTTGATTAGAATTTTCGTTTCCCAATATATTTTGCAATGGAGGCGAGTGACGTTCTCGCTCGTCCTCGAGGAAGCTTGTCGAGCTGTTCAAAAGCTTTTTTCAAATACATTTCACTCACTCGAATCGAGCGGTCGATCGCATCTGTTTGTTTGAGGCTTTCAATGACAGGCTTCAGCTGCTTCTCCGTCGTTTCACTATTGATCAGCTTCAATTGACCTTCTAGTGTCGGATTTTTCAGTGCATATAAAACTGGGAGTGTGACATTCCCTTGTAAAAGGTCTCCTCCAACAGGCTTGCCCAGTTCTTCTTCTGTTGATGTGAAATCAAGGACATCATCAATGATCTGATAAGACATGCCGACATAGTATCCAAACCAATAAAGGGCTTTATGTGTTTTTTCATCTGTACCTGCTGCAATAGCGCCTAATTGACAGCTGCCCGCAATAAGCAAGGCTGTTTTTCGTTTGATTCTTCTTAAATATGTACGCAGGTTCTGTTCCATATTGTATTTATCTTTCACTTGCTCTATTTCACCAAGACAGAGCTCAACGACCATTTTTGACAAAATTTCATGTGCCATTGGGTGATTGATTTTTGTCATGTATTCAAGTGATCTCGCAAACATATAATCCCCTGTGTACATGGCAATTCTGTTATCCCATTTTGCCTTTATCGTTGGTTTACCTCTTCTCAGCTCTGCATCATCAATCACATCATCGTGAACGAGTGATGCCATATGAATTAGCTCGAGAGCAACGGCAACATATTTTATTTTATTAATGTCATAGTCACCAAACATGCCTGAAAGGAGAACAAAAACGGGGCGGATTCGTTTTCCGCCCGCTTGCAGCAAATGAAGACCTGCTTCACTTAATAATGCATAATCAGAGCGAACTGTTTGTTCAAGCTCTTTTTCAATTATATCGATATCATGATTTAAAAAAGAGATCATTGCTTTTAGTTTCATTATCTTCACCCAAATATCGTTTATTCAAAGCTTCTTTCCGATATGTGTTGCTGCTACACCGCCTGTAAATGGATGATACGAGACATCAGACAACCCGGCCTCTTCAAACAGAGCCGCCAGCTCTTTCATTCCAGGGAATGTTTTGGCTGATTCTTGAAGCCATGAATACTCCTGATAACTTTTGGCAAACAGTTTACCAAAGAGCGGCATAATGTATTTGAAATAGATGTAGTAGCCCTGCTTAAAGCCGATCATCTCAGGCTGTGATGTCTCAAGACAGACAACCATTCCGCCGGGCTTCACTACTCTTGTCATTTCCTTTAGCACCGTTAGATACTCAGGGACGTTTCGAAGACCAAAACCGATGGTGACATAATCAAATGAGTTGTCCTCAAAAGGGAGCTCCATCGCATTGCCGTGAAGCAATTCAATCTGTTTGTAGCCCCCAGTCTTCACCTTCGTTTCTCCAACACTCAGCATGTTTTTACTGAAATCAAGGCCTTTGACCTCGCCTTTTTCTCCAACAGCATCAGCAAGCGCAATTGTCCAATCGGCTGTCCCGCAGCATACATCTAATGCTTTAGAGCCTTTTTGCACATTCATGAGCTTCATTGTTTTATCACGCCATTTTTTATGCTGTTTAAAGCTGATAACAGAGTTCATTTGATCATAGTTTTTATAAATTTTTTCAAATACACCGTGTACTCGCTGTTCTTTTGATTGCTGCATGACTTACCCTTCTTCCACTTTCTGATGGTACGCAGGCTCATTTTTCATATGATCCAAGCGATTTAATAGCTCTTTTTGAACGACCGGAGATGAAACAAGATGCTCCTTGATCGGCCGTTTGGCCTTTTCATAGCCATCATTCTCAAAGTTGTCAAAACATGAATAGGCGTCCGTATAACTATCGTTCAAAAAAAGTTTTAAATGTTTGTCATTTTCTGCTTGTTTCATGAAACGTTTATAAACAAGAAAACGACTTGCAATCTCATTCCAATGCGTTAATTGAAAATGCTCAGAAATCCTTTGGAAAAGCGCAGATTCAACTGTAGCTACACTTTTGTAAAAGTGCGCTGCATCTTGAATGGACCGGTCATAAAGTCTAATTTTATGTTCATTGATCTCTTTGATCGCCGTAGCGAGCGTGCGGATCATATAAATGTCTTTCATGTCAGAGAGAAGAGAATAGTAGAGACCGCTGAAATAGTCTCCTGCCAGGATGGTCAGCTGACGATTTTTAAATTCGTCTTGCTTGATGGCTGCAGCAGTTGTGACTTCGTCATGGGTATCAAGGGCAATTTGCACAAGCATCGCCGTTAAAATATAATTTTCTTTTTTCTCTGCATCAATTTGAGCTTCATCAAACATTGCATGAAAAAGAAGGAGCTTATCTTCATCGATGAGTGGCGCGCGTAAATGCTTCGCCAAATAAGGATGAGAAAGCTTTTTATTTAATTTTATATTTAGATTAGATAAAATTCCGTAGATGTCTTGCAAAGATATCACCCTTGTCCCAAAAATTACAGTTTCATATGTAGACCTGCACATTGTATAGAGATTTATTATACCATATCAGCTCTCACTTTTATGCTATCAAGTGCATACAAGTTCTTTATTTCTTTGCTTCGCTTTGAATTTCACCGAAGCTTGTTTGAATGACAGCATCGCCTCTTACTTTGATCGCTGACGTATGCTCAGTAAATTGTGCAATGATCACTTCACCTTTATCGAGCTTCTCGGAATGGTGAAATCTTGTATCAGAGCCTCTTGTTAGGCCGATGACGTTTACACCATTATCAATGGCTTTAATCACCACAAAATCAGATGCTTTATTTTCACTCATTTTGTTCACCGTCCATCTATTGAATTAGTCGTTTTTAATAAAGGAAAGCACTTCTGCTCTTGCGGCTGCATCATTTGCAAATGTGCCGCGTACTGCTGAGGTCACTGTTTTAGCGCCTGGCTTTTTCACTCCGCGCATCGTCATACACATATGCTCTGCTTCAACGACAATCATCACGCCATGCGGATTAAGTGTTTCCACCATACTATCTGCAATGGTTGATGTAATGCGTTCCTGAAGCTGCGGGCGTTTTGCCACGGCTTCGACTGCTCTTGCCAGCTTGCTAAGTCCCGTTACTTTTCCGCCGCGCGGAATATAAGCAACATGGGCTTTCCCGTAGAAAGGTACGAGGTGGTGTTCACACATTGAATGGAAAGCAATATCTTTTACAAGGACGAGTTCTTCGTGGTCTTCGCCAAAAATGGTTTTAAAATGTTCTTTTGGATCTTCATTTAAACCTGAAAACACTTCTTCATACATTTTTGCGACTCGTTTTGGGGTATCGAGAAGTCCTTCACGATCTGGATCTTCTCCAATTGCTTTTAATATATCGCGTACAGCGTGTTCGATTAATTCTTTATTTATTTCACTCATGTATTATATCCTCCAAAGGCGATTACATTTCATTCAGATTCTAGCACACTTCAGATCCTAAAAGCAAAGGAGAGCGTTCTAAACGAACCTTTTGATTCAAAAGGAAAAGCCCCTTATGAAAGGGGCTTTTCTAGACCAGTGTGAAACTGTATATGTATAACTCCTTCAACAGGATCATTACACATAACGATTATTTACCTGCCACCGCGTCTTTAAGTGCTTTACCTGGTTTGAAAGCAGGTACTTTGCTTGCAGGGATTTCGATCTCTGCACCAGTTTGTGGGTTACGTCCTTTACGAGCTGAACGCTCACGTACTTCAAAGTTACCAAAACCAATTAGTTGGATTTTGTCACCATTTTTAAGTGCATCTAAAATTGTATCAAAAACAGAATCAACTGCTTTTGTCGCGTCTTTTTTAGATAACTCGCTTGCTTCAGCAACCGCGTTAATAAGTTCTGTCTTGTTCATGCCTTTCACCTCCTCCCAAAAATATGCATTCAATAGATTGTTATCATTTCTTCACAATTCATCTTCTTTCTATACCCTTTTTTAGAAAAAAAGAGCGTCCTAGAAAGCGTTATACATGGCTTTTCATTAGAAAACAACTCTTTGAAGGAATGTTTGTCCAACAAAGTGAAGATTTTCTGTAAGTAGATTAACACATATGAAATACCATATCAAGCATTTTAAAGGGAAGAATCCTTATTCGTCAAGGATTAAGGGCACTTTTGCGAACGAATATTCCTAATTTCAACCTGAATCTGACTAATCTTTATACAATTGTCTTTTTATGACTCATTCAATACGCAAAAAAAGACCCCTATCAATGAGAGGTCTCACTTGCTATAAAATAATCGCAATCAAACCGCCTGATCCTTCGTTGATGATTCTTTCAAGTGTTTCCTTCAGCTTATATCTTGCGTTTTCCGGCATGAGAGACAGCTTTGCTTGAATGCCTTCTCTGACAAGGGAGCTGAGGGAGCGGCCAAATATATCTGAATTCCAGATCGAAAGCGGATCATCTTCAAAGTCTTGCATTAAGTAGCGGACGAGCTCTTCACTTTGTTTTTCTGTTCCGATAATCGGTGCAAATTCGCTCTCTACATCTACTTTGATCATGTGAATAGATGGCGCTACCGCTTTTAATCTCACGCCGAATCTTGATCCCTGCCTAATGATTTCTGGCTCATCTAAACTCATATCTGACAACGCTGGCGCTGCAATCCCATAACCAGTCTGCTTCACCATTTTTAATGCGTCTGATACTTGATCATATTCTGTCTTAGCATGAGCAAAATCTTGCATGAGCTCTAGTAGATGGTCTTTCCCTCTAATTTCTACACCCACGACTTCTTTTAAAATATGATCATATAGATCATCTGGCGCATACAGGTCAATCTCAGCAATCCCTTGACCCATTTCAATTCCTGCTAAACCCGCTCTTTCGATAAAATCAAATTCACTGAATTGACCAACGACACGGTCGACATCTCTTAATCTTTTAATATCCTTTACGGTTTCCTTCACTGAATCCTGATAGCTCTCTCTCAGCCAGTGATCTTCTTTCAGCACCATCACCCAGCTTGGCAGGTTCACATTCACCTCTAGAACTGGGAATTCATATAATGCTTCACGAAGTACACTGAGTACGTCTTGCTCTCTCATACTTTCTACGCTCATGGCGAGTACTGGAATATCATACTTTTGGCTAAGTTCCTGCCGGAGCGCTTCTGTTTCAGGATGATATGGTCTCACTGAGTTGATGACCATAATAAATGGCTTTCCAACCTCTTTGAGTTCATCAATCACACGTTCTTCAGATTCAATATAATCATGTCTAGGGATTTCTCCAATGGACCCATCTGTTGTAATCACTACACCTATTGTTGAATGCTCTTGAATGACCTTGCGTGTACCAATTTCCGCTGCTTCATGAAACGGGATTGGCTCTTCATACCACGGCGTATTGATCATTCTTGGGCCATTTTCATCTTCATACCCGCGCGCACCAGGGACAGTGTATCCCACACAATCGACAAGCCTGATGTTGACATCAAGACCGTCACTCACGTGAATAGATGCTGCTTGATTCGGTACAAATTTTGGCTCTGTGGTCATAATGGTTTTTCCTGCTGCGCTTTGCGGCAATTCATCCTGTGCTCTTGCACGATCTGCCTCATTATTGATATTCGGGAGCACCACGAGCTCCATAAACTTTTTAATAAACGTAGATTTCCCTGTACGAACAGCGCCAACGACTCCTAAATATATATCGCCTCCTGTTCGTTCAGCGATATCCTTGAAAATATCGACTTTTTCCAAGTGATCCCCTCCCGGACTTGCTATCCTCGTTTTCAAATTAAATACTCTATTCTTCAATCAAACTGTGCTTGAAAGGTGTCTGGACAATATATGTGTATGACGTTGTCCTATTTGAATATGACACCTTTTTGTTTTGAGAGTATGTTTAGCCATAAAAAAACCTTTCTCCTCATTTATATGCAGAGGAAAAAGGTTCATTCTTGTTTATGACGTCTTTTTTTCTAAAAAGGCAGGCTCACCTTTTTTGTTGATGGTATATGGGACAGAAAACGCGGGTACAAACGGGGTTTCCTGCCAATATACATCTTGAATGTTTTCACCTGGTTTCAGCTTTTGCTTCGTATTCTTCAAAATATGAGCAAAATCACTGCGGTAGTCCACATAGATGTCACCGTTTGATGAAATCAGTAATGGGAGGGAATTCCCTGTCACAGGACTCATGACCGCAGGCGGCGATTTTAATCCTAATTTTTTTTCATTTAACGTATATAAATTGGCTGATACGACTTTTCCGTATGGCGGATATGTATGTTCATCTTGATACATCTTGATCCTAAGACGTAATTCATTGATGGTCTGCGTCATTTTGACATCAAGCAGTTTCACAGTTGGGTTTTTTTCGACGTCTGTGAGGACATAAATATATTCGCCCCCGCCTTCATAAGATGTAGACGGTACATCGTGTAAATATCTTGGTGACAAGCGCTTAAAGTCGATGACATATTTCTGATAAACCGGCGTGTCTGCTTCTTTCGTTTCTATAGGCAGAAGACCATTTGTTGCTTTTTGAAATTCCTCAATCGCTGTCTGGACACTTTGCAGCTGCTCTTCGTATGGCACCCGGTTTTCAGCTTTGCGATTCTCTGGATACAGACATCCTGTTAATAACATAAGTGCTAACAGCGTGACACTGACTTTTGCTCTGATCATCACATTCTTCCTTTTTCTTTATTCATTGACCGGTCCGCTAAAGACAACTAAAAACACAATGATACCTGATATCAGCATCAAGCTGTATGCGACGGTTGAGGCCGTTATTTTAAGAAATTTGCTTTTCAGCTTAAACCTGCTGAAATAAATGGTTACTACGGCTAAAAACATGAGCCCCATTGAACCAAGCGCAAACCACATCTTGATTAAAGCAAAACTCATCGTGCCTGTCCCCCTTCAAAACGAACGAATTGTAAGCGTTTATATTTCATTCTAAACCAAAAATAAGGTAAATATCAATCATTTTTCCAATCATTCAGAAAAAAGCGCATAAAAAAAACTGAAGCAAAGAGGGGGACTCTGCTTCAGTCATTAGATCGACTATTTTCCTCATTCTGTAGAGGCAAAGCTCTATTCAAACTTCATTGCTATGTTATGCAAGTCTTCCCCTTCTTGCATCCTCTACATGCCTAAGTTCAGTCTTTCCTTTTATTTTGTTTGGTTTTCAAACATGTTCACAAGGTCTTCCATCTCATGCGTTTTCACACGTGCCATCAATGATTCTACAGCATCGTCAACCTTTTTCCCTTCAAACAGGACGCCGTAAAGAGCCTCTGTAATCGGCATGCTGACCTTGTATTCTTTGGAGAGCTGATAAGCGCCTTTTGTTGTGCGGACGCCTTCGACAACCATCCCCATTTTTTCAAGCACTTCTTCGAGCTTATATCCTTTACCGAGTAAATTCCCGCAACGCCAGTTTCGTGAATGAACACTTGTACATGTCACAATCAAATCGCCAACGCCTGTTAATCCAGCAAAGGTAAGGGGATTCCCTCCCATTTTTGTTCCTAGACGTGCGATTTCAGCGAGCCCTCTAGTGATAAGCGCCGCTTTTGCATTGTCCCCATATCCAAGTCCGTCTGTGATCCCAGCCGCAAGAGCAATGATATTTTTCAAGGCGCCGCCAATTTCCACCCCAATCACATCAGGGTTTGTGTACACTCTAAAATGATTGTTCATGAATAAATCTTGAACAAATTGAGCTGCTTCAATATTTTCTGACGAGACAGTGACAGTTGTCGGATGACGCAGACCTACTTCTTCTGCATGACTTGGCCCTGATAGGACAACGACAGCTTCTCTTTTCTCAGATGGGACTTCTTGTTCAATCATTTGAGAAATTCTAAGAAGTGTATCTGGTTCGATTCCCTTACTGACATGGACAAACGGCACCTTCGATGAAATCAGCTCATTTGCCTGCTTCAATACCTCACGAATGGCCTTTGTCGGCACAGCGACAATAATCGCCTCTGTCCCCTCTAAAGCCTGCTTCAAATCGGTTGTTGCCTGAATAGACGCTGGCAGTTCGACATTTGGCAAGTAATCATGATTTTCATGTTTCTCATTGATTTGATCAATGAGCTCTTGTCTATGTCCCCACATGTGTACATCATGATGATTATCAGCTAATACAAGCGCAAGAGCTGTTCCCCAGCTGCCTGCTCCAAGTACGGAAATTTTCTTCATCCTGCTCACCCTTTTTATTTTCTCGCTCTCGCAAATATTTTAATCGGTGTTCCTTCAAAACCAAATGCATCTCGAATGCGGTTTTCTAGGAAACGCTCATAAGAAAAGTGCATAAGCTCTGGATCGTTTACAAACACAACAAAGGACGGAGGCTTAATGGCCACCTGTGTTGCATAGTAAATTTTGAGGCGCTGTCCGTTATGGGTCGGCGTTGGATTCATCGCCACCGCATCCATGATGATATCATTTAAAATATTGGTTTGAACGCGCATTGCATGGTTTTCGCTCGCTGTGATAATCGACGGCATTAATGTATGAATTCTCTTTTTCGTAAGAGCAGACATAAACAAGACAGGTGCATAATCAAGGAATTGAAAATGCTCACGAATGTTTTGCTCAAACTCCTTCATCGTACGCTCATCTTTTTCAACAGCATCCCATTTGTTCACAATGATGACAACCGCTTTACCAGCTTCGTGTGCATAGCCCGCAATTCGTTTATCCTGCTCAATAATGCCTTCCTCGCCGTCAAGTACAACAGCGACAACATCAGAGCGATCAATGGCTTTTAATGCACGAAGCACACTGTATTTCTCTGTTGTTTCATATACTTTCCCTTTTTTCCTCATACCTGCTGTATCAACAATGACAAAGTCACGCTGATTGTACGTAAACATCGTATCGACAGCATCTCTTGTTGTACCAGCGATGTTGCTGACAATGACGCGGTCTTCTCCCAGCATGGCATTCACTAATGAGGATTTCCCAACATTCGGGCGGCCAATTAAGCAGAACTGGACAACTTCTTCAGCATATTGCGTATCCGGTAAATTCTTAAAATGTTCTGCGACTGCATCAAGCAGATCACCAAGACCTAATCCATGTGTTCCAGAAATCGGAAACGGCTCGCCAAATCCGAGTGCATAAAAGTCATACACGTCGCTTCTCATTTCAGGGTTGTCCAGTTTATTGACAGCAAGTACAACTGGCTTTTTCGTGCGATATAAAATTTTTGCGACTTCTTCATCCGCAGATGTCACGCCATCTCGGCCATTTACCATAAAGATAATGACATCTGCTTCATCCATTGCGATTTCTGCCTGATGGCGAATTTGCGCCAAGAATGGCTCATCTCCAATATCAATTCCACCAGTATCTATTAAATTAAAGTCATAATTTAACCATTCAGCAGAGCTATAGATTCGATCTCTTGTTACACCAGGTGTGTCTTCTACAATCGATATTCTTTCGCCTGCGATTCGATTAAAAATTGTAGATTTTCCAACGTTGGGCCTTCCAACAATGGCTACGACAGGTTTACCCATAGTACCCTTCCTTTCAATCCAGCCGCGATTCAATATGTTCATCATCATGTTTCAACCGGGATTTATAATTTTCATTCAGTTTTATGAAATAAACCCTTCAAACATGAAGGGTTCAACTTATATATTATATCAATTTTTAATCAGACCACAATGAATAACTTAAAAATGTTTGACAATCAAGTAAAGATCTTCTCCAATGCCGTGTGCAATTCCATCTAAAATGGCCTCTAAATTCATGGCATACATGTCGAGCTCTTCTTTATTTTCACAGAAAAAAACGGCTGTTCCGCCAATGACCCGCTCTTTATTTGTTGTCGCCACAGCCAATATAAATTGTTCAATGGTGTTCGCCATGCCCTATTACCTCACTTTCTTTTTAATGAAATCTGTCGGCATTCGAATGGCATTTTCTAAAATAGGCACCTCTTCTAATACACGGACAGCCAAATCTTCACGATACCATTGAGGTAAAATGAATACGCCAAGTGTGCCGTTATTCAGATCACGTTTTGCGAGCGGACAGAGCGATGGTTCCCCAGAATCGCGATACACGCCAAGTACGTTCGATAAATCAAATAAAATGGCTTGCCGCTGTCCAAGGTTGGCAATCGTTGTAGCAGAGTTGAAATTTTTCGGCGTCAAAATAAAGCCCATCCCATGCTCTAAAATGAGCTTTTGCTTTTCAGGCAGCCCGATATTCATAATGTATATATCATTCACATAAAGCCCCGCCCCATCAAAGCGAAGTTCCCCTTTTTGAATATTGACGATATCCTTTAATTGACTGCCTGACATTAATAGCTTTGCCATGAAAAAACAAAGAATACCGACCACTGTTCCAACAACAAGCGAGAAGAAAATACAGGCTGTCGTTGTAATGAGAGCAGTGAGAATCGCAATATAATTTCGACTTTCAAAGGCAATGGCAATGCCTTCTATATATGTACTGCCTCGTGAGACAAGCTCATACGAATCCATTTGGGTTAACGTATTTCTTTCCATATTTCGGACATCGCGAAATTGCGTGGCTGCCAAAGTGAGAAAGGTAATCGCCGTAAATTCCTCCTGAATCAGTGCAGGCATAATGATCGCACCTAATCCTGACGCAATAAAACCAAGCGCAATGTGAATCACTTGTCCATGAATATACGTAGGGTATTGCCGGTAATCGGTTCTTAACATGTAAAGTCTGGCCGCCATCCCAAAGATGACACCAATAATCACAGGAAACGTATAGTCTGTCATGTTGATTTTGCAGCCCCTTTTACTGATTTTCTTGATGAACGGGCGTTCAAGAGCTTTTCAAGCTGATCGACACCTAATAGAAAGACCGCTCCTTGCACAACGAAGGAAAGAAAAGAGAGATCCCCTATGACAATTGATGATGTGAGGCGGTGAATCGTCAGCGCATAAAGGGCTTCGCCGAGACACACTGACATCATCCATAGGGTGATTCTTTCCGTTAACGGCTGTCCATATGTCATACACATTAAGATCAGCAAGGCAAATACGACCCAATCCACCTTTATTATCGTGAACCAAACAGGGTCATATAATGCAAACATCATAAAAAAGGCATACGCGCTCACCATTGAGCCCGATTGCATGATTCTCATGAATCGATAACCAGGCCTGAATATGACGAAAGCGGCACATGCATATAAAAAAGTCATCAAGAATCCCGCATTCATGCTCATATCTAAAACGGATATCATGAAATGACTGGATATAATATGGACAAGTACACAGATGCCCAGCACGCTGCGCCACAAACTTTTTTCCATGATAAATGTCACCATGATCCAAACGAACCATATAGACCAATAATAGTACAAAGCCTCCAACGCCTCATCACCTCAATTACATTATGGGAAAATCTCCAATTTTTAAACATGCGGATCGTTACCGGCTCTGTATGAAATAAACAAGAGGTGACACCCTAATGATTGAGGAGGGATGAATGATGGGAAAAGATAGACAGGAAAAGCGTTTAAAGGCGTCAAAAAGAGTGGAATCTGATCGTGATCAATCCATTCATCATAAGGGTGCAACAACATTAGAAGGTCCAGAAAGCGCTCGAAAAAGAAATCAATAAAAAAAGGCATGTGATGGTCACATGCCTTAGATTTGTTGACAAAGGGCTAAAATGATCTTGATTTTAGCTCTTTGTCTTCTTTTCAGCGTGATAGAAAACCTTTGAAGTCTAGGAAGGACGAGTACCGGAGCGGAGCGAATTTGACATTCGTAAGCACCGGAGCGCAGGACTGACACCGAATGCGAGGGTTTGTCTACGCGCTGAGGCATGTGATATCACATGCCTCTCTTACTAGATCTTAAACTATAGTACGTTGTGTCAACGCCTCTTTCTTTGAGCCAATGACTTGTTTCCCCTGAGATCACAACTGGAGCTTGTCTCAGTTCTTCAATCGTCTTCACGCCAAGCACTGTCATCATCATCTTGATATCTTCTTGAAGATCCATGATATCTGCGATGAGGCCGCTTTCTCCTCCACTGGTCAATGATTTTAAGAAAAATCCAGCAAGACCAGCAGCAGATGCGCCAAGAGCTAATGATTTGGTTACATCAAGAGCATCTTTGATACCTCCGGAGGCTAAAATTGTTTGATTCTGAAAGGCTGTATGTACTTCAGCAAGACTCGCTGCAGTTGGAATCCCCCATTGATCAAAATAACGAAGGGCTTTTTGGCGACGGAGATTTTCAATCTTAGAAAAGTTCGTCCCACCAAATCCGCCTACATCAACGGCTGCAACCCCAGCATGGAATAACTTTCTTGCCGTCTCCTTGCTCATGCCAAATCCGACTTCCTTCACGACAACAGGCACACCAACAGATTCAACGATAGCTGCAATCCGCTCAAGCGCCCCCCTGAAATCGCGATCCCCTTCAGGCATGACAATCTCTTGGATGACATTCAGGTGAATCTGGAGCATATTTGCCTCAAGCATGCTGACTGCTTCTTGAGCTTGCTTAATCGTCGCTTCACTGCCTAAATTCGCAAATACAATTCCAACCGGATTGACTTTACGAACGATTTCATATGTTCGTCTTTCTTCTTTATCTTTCAGTGCAGCCATTTGTGATCCAACTGCTACTGGGATATTGGTCTCCTTCGCTGCGATCGATAAAGAGCGGTTGATCTCATAGGTAGATTCTCCGCCCCCGCCAGTCATTGCATTGATAAAAATTGGCGAACCGAAAGTCAGTCCGCCAATTGTCGTATGTGTATCAATTTGTGATGTTGCAAGATCTGGTAAACTGGCGTGAACGAAGGAAACATCTTCTAAACCTGTTGCTGCATGCTGGCCAGTGGACAACGCATGCTCAATATGCTGTTTCTTTCTTTCTGCTCGCGTCAATTTTGATCACCAAATTATTTTAGTTTATTGAGTTTATCGCCGATCAGGTCACCAAGCTGGAATCCGCTTGTGTTTTCTTCTTTCGCCTGATATTGACGATAATCCTCTTCGATTTGTTTTTCAGGATTTTCTTCTAAATCACGAATGCTTAGTGAGATGCGCTCTTCGTCTTCATTCACATCAAGCACTTTCACTTTGACAGTCTGCCCTTCTTCAAGGACTTCTTGCGGCGTGCCGATATGTTTATGAGAGATTTGGGAAATATGCACAAGCCCTTCTACACCTGGCAGAATTTCAACAAATGCACCAAAGCTCACAAGACGTTGAACAGTTCCTTCAAGCACATCACCTTGTTTTACCTTTTCACCAATTTGGCTCCAAGGTCCTGGTAATGTTTCTTTAATAGATAGTGAGATACGTTCGTTATCACGATCAACAGCAAGTACTTTGACCTGGACTTCCTGTCCTTCTTCTACTACGTCAGATGGCTTTTCAACATGCGCATGGGATAGTTGAGAAATGTGAACTAATCCATCAATGCCGCCAATGTCAACAAATGCACCAAAATCAGTAAGCCTCTGTACTTTACCATCAATCACACTGCCTACTTCAAGCTTTTGCAGGAAGTCTTGCTTTTTGTCTAACTGCTCTTGCTCAACCACTGCACGGTGCGAAAGAATCACGCGATTTTTTTCGCGGTCAAGTTCTACCACGACAAGTGAGAGTGTTTTCCCTTTGTAATCTGTGAAGTCTTCTACATAGTGTGCTTCTACTAGAGATGCAGGAATAAATCCACGCACACCAATATCAACGACAAGACCACCTTTTACAACGTCTTTTACTTCAGCTTCAAATACTTCTTTTGTTTCAAACTTTTTCTCTAGGTCTTCCCAAGCGCGGTCTGCATCAACAGCACGTTTAGATAAAATCAAAGCATCGTCTTCGACCTTTGTTACTTTAAGCTCTAACTCGTCGCCATCTTTCACGACATCTGATGCTTTTTCAACGTGAAGACTTGATAATTCACTGATTGGGATGATACCAGGTTGTTTCACATTGACGATATCTACATTGACATGCTTGTCCTCAACTTTAGAAACAATCCCTTTCACTACATCTCCAACCTCTGGTACCTGAACATCGATTTGATTCATTTCCTCTGTCATTTCGATAACCTCCTTGGTCCAAACCTACACAGCTTAGTTAAAACGACTGGGCGAATATGTGTCTTAAGCATGATGAATGCCAGCCGAATATGTATTATAGAAACATTCAAATCAATATAATTGCTTGAATGATCAATAAAAATAGTATTAGTATAAACTTCTAATAAAAGACCTTGTTTGTCAAGAGATAAACCTCTAACTTATTAAAGTTTTCTAAAATTTCTTACTGTTTCTCTACGCGGTCTGCTGCATCTAAAATTTTCCCTGCCACCTCTTGAATAGAAAGGGAGGTTGTGTCAATTTCAATGGCGTCATCCGCTTTCTTTAAAGGTGAAACTTCACGCTCAGAATCAAGCTTGTCACGTCTTGCAATCTCTTCAATCAGCTGATCGTAATTGACATCGTAGCCTTTTTTCTGATTCTCTTCAAAGCGGCGTTTTGCTCTTTCTTCTACTGATGCAAGCAAGAAAATTTTCACTTCGGCATCTGGAAGTACGTGAGTGCCTATGTCTCTTCCATCCATAACGACACCACCTCGTTTGCCAAGCTCTTGCTGCCTGCGGACCATTTCTTCCCGAACAGCTCTGTGCTTTGCAACAACCGATACTTGGTTGCTTACGCGGTCTGTACGAATATCCTCTGTGACATCCGTATTGTTTAGATGGACTTTTTGACCCTCGCCTGTTGTTACAAGTTCAATGACTGTTTTTTTCAGTAATGAATCAAGTGCCTGTTCGTCTTCAAGGTCTACACCTTGATTAAGTGCCGCAAGTGTAATCGCGCGGTACATGGCACCTGTATCAATATAAATATATGATTTTTTGGCTGCGACAATTTTTGCCACAGTGCTTTTGCCTGCTGCTGCAGGACCATCAATTGCAATAGATAATTTCTTTTTCATAATACCTCTCCTTGATTGAATCTCCCTTATGAATTGTAACACGATCACCGCTCAAACGGGGGAATTTTCTATCAATCCTTCTGCTTAAACGTCTCAATCCATTCTTCAATGCTCATGTTATTCACACCCTCATACTGCACGACTTTTGACAAAAAAAGTTCTCCTTTCGTCAAATGAAGTGTGATCTGAACAGTTAGCAATAAAACAAGCTGAATGAGCACCACTTTCAATAACCATCTTTCCATTGTCTTCATACAAAAAGCCTCCACGCTAGATTCTTTCCTCTCTAGTATGGAAGCTTTTTACACCCTTTATTCTTATGCTTTTTTCACACGTGTTAAAAGCTGCTGCTGGAAGCAGTATTTCATAATGTGCTGCTGGTGATCATTTGTAATCTCTGAAAACTCCATGATCGCTCTTGTTTTGCCAGACTGTTCATCTTGATATACTCGATTCATCTCTGCAACCGCTTTAATTTTCACAGGCTCTTTTAAGGGAAGTTCAAACTCTGTGGCCACTTCTCCATAATCTTTCAATGACACGCCCTCAGGAACAGCAATCGCCACGCCGCCAGCACTTATATTCACAATAAACGTGTCAAAGGGCTCTTCATCCGTTTGCATGATAGTGGCTTTGATCATCGTATCCACTCTCAAATATTCTCTTCGCTGAAGCCGGACCATTTCTTCTTTTGGCGGAATGGAAATAACAATCATCGGAATATCTTCTTTTCTTTTTCCAATTACTTCGCTTTTACATTTGTATGGAATTTGATTTTCATCAAAAAAGAAGACGGTGATTTCTGTCTGCTGGTTTAAGTAGATGGTGCGGCCCGTTTCTTTATCTGCTGGATAATTAATGAAAATATCATCGTTATTATTTTCCAAAACCTTCGATTTTGCTGTTTTCACTTCTTTATTCTCATTGACATATTCAATTGTGATTGCATCCCCTATTTGTAACATTCCTCATCACTCTTTTCATCTGTGAAATCGTATCCTCTCCTATATTAAACCATGTCTAAAACAAAAGGAAAAGACTTATTAGCCTTTTCCTCGCTTCCTTTTCTATAGGTCTTTATATATAGGTTCTGCATTTTTCAGTTTATCTACACGTTCTTCTTTTCCAGTATCTGCATTAATGAACATGCGGTACGTATCGTTTTTTATCGTTCCGAGGAACTCATAGCATAGAACTTCCTCTGACATATCATTTTGCACAATCGCCAAATGAGTATCTTCGATCTTTACATGCTGATTCAATGTTTTCTGTGCTTCTTTTTGAGAGATTTTCGGTGCCTTGATGTCTCGAGTTTTATGATTCGTTAAGTAGTCCTTCGCTGAAAACCCAACAACCTCGCCATCATCCAATGCGACTTTCATGCGTATACTATCTGGATAAAGCAATACATTTTTTTGAAGAGGCACATAGGTAAATACACCGATATTATCAAATTGTGCACTTTCATCTAAATGGAACGATTCTGTGTCAAATCCGTGCTTCTTTAAAAAGCTGAGTGCTTTTTCTGATGCATCATTCAAACTGATTTTTTGTTTTTTCACGTCACGATTCTGAAGAAGGTAGACTGGGTGTCCTCCTTTTTCAGTTAAGTCTAAGTAAAAGTTAGCATGGCTGTCTGGATCAGACATCGATAAGCTGTACACGTCGCGATTGGTTTTGCTGCCGCTTTTTCTCACTTTAAAATGTTGATTATGGTCGGGTGTGAATTGCTGTGCAATGCGGATCGCTTCTTTTTTTGAAATCTTATCGCCTTTTAAATGATTGTAGCCTTGTGTTTCTTTTTCTGTCGACACATTTGTAGGCCCAAGATCGACATCTGCAAACGCATCTGCATTTCTCTCAACTGTTTTCAGCCCGTCAATGATGGTGTTGTCGTTCTTTCGATCGCCGTCAGCCAGCGCCATTTCAACATCCATCCATTTTAAGTTTTTATTAAGGACGAGATGCTGCACTTGTCTAAGTTCGTTTTGGATATCTGATGCTTGATTATAAAGGGCTGAAATGGCTTTGTGTGTATCTTTATTTAATGGTTCGTCTGATAAAGTTTTGACTGATGATTTATAGCTAAAGTCTCCGACATTCGCCAGGAATTCTTCCGTTTTATTAAAAGGCATCAATGTGAGCGGGAGCTGACTAACATTGTTATGCGCTTCTGATGACATTCTCCATACATCTGCAAGTGCTGGTGAGATGGATGTTTGGCTGTTCATCGCAAGTGTTGCGCCCAGTTTGTCATGCAGCTGATCCACCTGATACGTTAAATCGTGGAAGGCTCTTTGGTAGTTGTTCTCAGCATGAAGCAGCACGGCGTCTTTTTCTTGATGTTCTTTATAGCCCCAGTAACCTGTTGAGATGACAGCAATTCCTAAAATAGCAATCAATATTCCTCTGATCATTTATTTACACCTCTTTTTATTCGCAGAATATATGTTTCCCGATTCGTTTAATTTGTGGTCTTCCCCAAATCCATGGACTTGTTGCTGTATCAGGATTAAAGTAATAAATGGCGCTCTCAGATGGGTCCCAGCCATTGATTGCATCAAACACAGCCTTTTTTGCCGTTTCATCTGGCGTCATATAAAATTGCCCATCTGCAACAGCGGTAAACGCTAGCGGTTCAAAAATGACCCCTGCGATCGTATTTGGAAAGGTCGGATTGTTCAAACGGTTTAAGATCACGGCCGCGATGGCCACCTGTCCTTCATATGGCTCACCTCTTGCTTCACTGTAAACAGCTTGCGACAAGAGCTGAATGTCATTACTAGAAAAACCACCAGGCATGTTGGCTGCTGTTTGTTTCGGTGTTTGATTTCCCTGCTGGCTGCCTGACTGATTGCCAGACTTCGCAGATGATCCACTTTGACTTTTTTGATTTTCTTTTGTACCTTGAGCTGTCTTTTTTTGCGTGCTTCTTTTCGGAGCCTTTGTTTGCTGATCAAGAGGCTTTCCGCCATAATGGGTAAACTGGTTCCCTTGCTGCAGCTGCTTTTGAACAAATTCTTTGTAGTATTTCGTCTTTTGAACTAATAAGCTTTTTGTTTTCTCGCCTACAAGTCCATCGACCTTCTTGATGCCAAATTGGCTTTGAAAGTTACGAACGGCCCAGTACGTCCCCCAGCCATAGACGCCATCAATTTTGCCATTGTAAAAACCATTGTATTGGAGACGCGCTTGCAGTTCGACTACATCTTCTCCTGTTGCGCCCCGCTGGATGACTTGGCTGGTGAAGGCTTCACTTTTACTCTCTGTCAAAAGTGAAGACGCAAGAAGAACGATTGAGAAGATAAGAACGATTTGTTTTATGAAACGAGCTTTATCCATATTTGATCCTCCTGTACTTTTGATGTTTGAATATATGTTTCTTCCGATCCCTATTTTTATACATTCAACACAGGAGAGAATTGGATGGAAAAGACAAAAAAACGCCCTATCAACAAATAGGACGTTTTCAAAAATTAAATTTGCACCATTTTTACCGCACGGGCTTTTTTTGCTTTCCTTAAACCAAACCACCATAAAAAAATCATGAACGGCACCATGATATATCCCCAGTTTTTCATACCTAATAGAATGAAATCATACAGGCCGTGAAACAGCACAGGGAGCGTTAAAGAAAGGATCAGCCATTTGCGCTGCTCCTTTTTATCAGAGAAGCGGGCTTTTCCGATATAAAATCCCATCACAACACCAAATAATGCGTGACTTGATACAGGTAATAAAGCACGGGTAAATGCATATTCGACCCCATGACCGACTAAGTAAAGAATATTTTCAAGTGTTGCAAAACCAAGTGAGACACTCGTTCCATACACAATCCCGTCATAATGTTCGTCAAACTGAGCATGCGCATAAACGCTGACCATTAAAATAAACCATTTTAATGATTCTTCTAAAAAGCCCGACGTCACAAATGAAATCAAGATAGGGTTTGTTGCGATATTTTCCTCTTGAAGGACATATTGAATAAACATGGTTGGAAACACAAGTATGACACCTAGCATAAAAGATCTGATGACCATATGAACCGGCTCATTGTCGTACTGATCTTTCAAATAAAAATAACTTAAAAGTGCGATGCCGGGAGCTAAACCTGCTGAGATGATTGCGATCATAACCAGACCTCTTTCCCTACATTATCCTTCATTATCGTACCATGATTTACCCTTTTTTTATATGACTCGGGCCCATTTTTCTAAAAATAACTTTCTATATAATCCCAATTTATATAAAAAAGAACCGAATCCCTTTTGAAGGATCCAGTTCTTTTTTATCCGTTGATTCTTTTGTTGATTTCTTCTGCAATGAGTCCGCCATGAAATCTTCCATTTTCGATGAAAATTTCATTCGCATTATTCCCAGCAGCAATAACTCCTGCAATGAAAATACCTTCAACATTCGTTTCCATCGTTTGTTCATCAAATGCTGGACGGCCTGATTCTTGATCAATCGTGACACCCATTTTTTCTAAGAAAGAATGATCTGGATGATAGCCAGTCATGGCAAATACATAGTCACTTTTCACTCGATCCGTTTGATCTTGCTGGTTTGTAAAGATCACTTCTTCTTCTGTGATTTCTTTCACCTGCGCGCCAAACTCCATTCGAATCGTTCCATTACGGACAAGCGCTTCAAACTCTGGTAAAATCCAAGGTTTGATGCTGGATGAATATTCAGTTCCTCTATACAGCACAGTGACTCTGCTTCCGCATTTCACAAGTTCTAGCGCAGCATCCACACTGGAGTTCTTCCCGCCGATCACCGTCACATCTTTATCAAAATATGGATGTCCTTCTTTAAAGTAGTGATACACGTGGGGAAGGTCTTCTCCTTTGACGTTCATATAGTTTGGATGATCATAGTAGCCAGTTGCAATGACGACGTAATCACATGAATAGTCGTCTTTTGATGTATTCACTGTAAAACGGCCATCTTGTTTCGTCACGGCGTTTACTTTTTCAAAAGCATGCACACGCAGGCTTTTTCGTCTGACGACCTCTCGGTAATAGGAAAGTGCTTGAATACGAACGGGCTTACGATTTTCAGTAATAAAAGCGACATCACCGATTTCAAGCTTTTCACTTGTACTAAAAAAGGTTTGATGTGTTGGGTAATGATAAATACTATTCACGACATTCCCCTTTTCAATCACAAGTGCATCAATCCCAATTTGCTTGAATGCGATGGCAGCTGATAGCCCGCATGGTCCGCCTCCTATTATGATCGCTTTTTCTTGTTTCATTTGTTCCACTCCTGTCATTTCACTGCAATAACAATTGCTGGGCTGTTTGATTCTTTGTTCCATTCCATAAAAAAATCTCCTATTTAAGGATAGGAGATTTTAAGGCGCGATGCAAATAAGCCGCTTAAATCCAGCCTCTGAATCGAGAAGCTTCAGCCATTTTACGTACACCGACCATATATGCAGCAAGACGCATATCGATCCGGCGGTTTTGCGCCATTTCATAAATATTATTAAATGATTTCACCATCATATCTTCTAAACGAGTTTCAACTTCTTCTTCAGTCCAGTAGAACCCTTGGTTATTCTGAACCCATTCAAAGTAAGAAACAGTTACACCACCCGCACTCGCAAGTACGTCTGGGACAAGTAGTACACCACGATCTGAAAGAATTTTGGTTCCTTCCAGTGTCGTTGGACCATTTGCTGCTTCAACGACAATTTTGGCTTTAATGTTTGCCGCATTATCTTCTGTGATTTGGTTTTCAATGGCTGCAGGTACTAGGATATCACAATCCAGCTCAAGCAGCTCTTGGTTTGTAATTGTATCGTTAAATAATTTAGTGACGGTTCCAAAGCTGTCACGTCGGTCAAGCAAGTAGTCAATATCTAGACCATCTTCATCGTATAATCCGCCGTACGCATCTGAAATCCCTACGATTTTCGCTCCAGCATCATACATGAATTTAGCTAAGTAGCTTCCTGCATTTCCGAATCCCTGTACGACAACACGAGCTCCGTTAATGTCAATTCCTTTTTTCTTCGCCGCTTCTTTGATGCAGATCGTCACACCTTTTGCTGTTGCAGTATCACGTCCGTGTGATCCTCCAAGAACAATTGGTTTTCCTGTAATAAATCCTGGCGAGTTAAACTCATCAATTCTAGAATATTCATCCATCATCCATGCCATAATTTGAGAGTTCGTAAACACGTCTGGTGCTGGAACATCTTTTGTTGGTCCAACAATTTGACTGATGGCGCGAACATAGCCGCGGCTAAGTTTTTCAAGCTCTCTGAATGACATTTCTCTTGGATCACAGATAATACCGCCTTTTCCTCCGCCATAAGGAAGATCCACAATTCCACATTTTAAACTCATCCAAATTGAAAGCGCTTTTACTTCTTTTTCCGTAACGTTCGGGTGGAAACGAATTCCGCCTTTTGTTGGACCGACAGCATCATTGTGCTGTGCGCGGTAACCAGTGAAAATTTTCACAGATCCATCATCCATACGTACTGGAATTTTGACCGTTAATAGACGAATTGGCTCCTTCAGTAATTCATACACTTCCTGCGGATACCCTAATTTGTCTAGCGCTTTATGTATGACGGTTTGAGTTGACTTTAAAACATCTAGCTTATCTTCTGCGTTATGAGCGGCGTTTTGATCGGCTGCCATTAAAATAAACCCCCTAGAAATCTTTCATGATCTACTGCTCCCTTTCAAGCAATAGTATACACCTTCGTACTGGTAAAGCAAAGGTAAAAAGCGTTTTTTATCAAAATAAAATATCAGCGTTTATAAATATAAAAAAAGATATAAAAAAATACTGTTGTTTCATCACAACAGTATTAAATATAATAGAAAAAAGTGATTAAAAATACATTTGAATCGTTTTCACAGCATCTTCTTGCATGATCACTTTTCCATACTCTTTTAGCCGGTGAATGGTTAGTGTCGTAGGTGAACCAAACTCTGCTAAAATTGAAATGACTGTATCAGCAGATAGTTCTCCAACATCATCTAGGCTGAGATAATATTGACCTTCATAATGGTAAACTGTACCCCCTAAAAGTCCAATACGACTTAAACTATGGGACAGTTGAATCACATCTTCAAACGAGGCAAATTGATAGAGCACATGCTTGCTCTCGTCGAGCTTGACTTGCATCTCAATGTAATCTTCATCAAACTCATCATCAGCATCTTCCTGCTGACTCTTTGTGACAATGACGACCATCCCCTGCGCCTGAAGAGAAAATACTTCAACAGCAATCGGTCCATTCGCTTCAAAACCGAGCTCCTGATTCGCCTCGTTCATCATGTCTTTAAACAGTTGATGGACTTTGAACGAATCTTTCCAAAGGTCTTCTTTCGTAAGACCTCGGTCTGTCAGGTCATCTAGTGTGAGAAAAATTTTGATTTTATTATAATTCAGACGCTCCAGTCGCATAACGTTCCCTCCTGCCTCTTCTAAACACACATCATACTGTAGTATATGAGATGATGAGTCATAGGTTCTTAATTTTGTATTCAGTTTACACTGTGTCAAGACGGAAGACAAGCATGAAGCTATGCTTACGCTGACTTTTATGGAAAATATTGAGGGTTCCGCAAGTTAACGCGTTTTTAGAGGCATTAAATAGATCAGATGGGTTTCTGGTTCTGCTCCGAGACGCATGGGAATTTTTGTTGTTCCGTAGCCATTACTAATGAGAAAGAACGCACCTTTGACCTGGCCTGTTCTTCCTTTTTCATACGGTCCAAATTTCCCAATTCGGATCTGTCCCCCATGCGTATGACCGCTCAGGACAAGATCAATTCCTTCCTCTTCACTCATCAAATGATGTACATCTGGATTGTGTGATAAGAGAATATTGACATCTTCTTTCACAAACTCTGGCCGTATCGCTTCATAATCTGCTTTTTCAAGCCGAATATCATCAATTCCTCCGATTTTAATTCGCTGGCCTTCGAAATTCCATACAGCCGTTTCATTTTGCAAAGTCGTGACATCGTATGCATGAAGAATCTCTTTCAACCTTTGCTGGTGCAGCTCATGATCATTATTTCCCCAAACAAAATAAACCGGCGCAATTCTTGATAAACGTTTCACATTTTCTTCAATCCTTGCGTAGGGCACACCTTTTTCTGCTAAATCTCCGCCAATCATAATCACATCTGGCTCTTCCTGTCTGATTTCTGCTAATAAAGTGTCACTTATGAGACGTCTGTGTGTATCAGAAATAAAGAAAATGACAGCAGGTCGGTCTGATTGAAGTGCTTCTATTGTAAAGTAATGCTTTTTGATGTTGTTTTGTTTTGCCGTTTTCACCATTTTTGCCGTTACACACACACCTGTTGTAACAGCCGCAATGGCGGCAGTAAATCCGATGGCATATTTCATCGCAAATGGCTCCCTTACATATCTTTCTTTCATAAGACGCTTGAATGAAAAAAGACGTTTCAACTGTTAAACGTCTTTTTTTCTCATTTATTTACTTTCATAATAGAGATTAATGTCATATTGCTTCTGCATATAGTGAAAAACTGCCTCGCGCTCTTTCCACTGATTTGATTGCGGCCATAAGTCTGTGCTCTTTTGTATAATTTCACATCGAAGCCGATGATATTCATCTTCAGCCTTTTCTTCTTTTTTCTTATAGTAATAAGAAGCATAAAAAGCAAAAACCTCAGCCATGATCCAAAACAGAAATACTTCATGACCAAGCAGTGTGGCAATCATGGCTTCCGGCTGAAGCGAGCCGCCTCCCGCATTTGCCGTGATCACAAAATAAAACAAAAGAATGGCCAGCGATAGAAGGGCTGTCCATTGCCACCTTTTGCACTGCTTGGCAAAACCCTCATATTTATGCTTTCTTTTGATCAATGTTTCCATCATCTTCTGTGTTGGCTGATCCATATATCGGCTGATTGCGTGCAATGTCATCACATACACCCTGTCCCTTTTTTCTACATATGTATGTGCCTGCTTCTTCATTCATGTCAGATGATTAGTTTTCTAGTGGAATATTCAGCACTTGACCACTGTACACGCTGTTACCTTTCAAATGATTATAGGCTCTAATTTTCTCTTCACCCGAACGGTTTTTGTAATACTTCATTGAAATTCGATACAGGTTTTCCTCTGGACCAACAGTGTGCTGCACGACACGAACTGGCTTTTCTTCCTGCTTCTTTTTCTCTTCAGCTTCTTTTCGTTTTTTCTCTTCCTGTTGCTTTTGCAGGGCTAGCTGCTGCTGTTCACGCTTTTTGGCAGCTTCAGCTCGCTCCCGCTCTTTTTCTTTCACTGCTTGTTCACGCTCTTCTTTCTCTTTAGCAGCTTTTTCTTTTTTCTTCTGTTCAGCTTTTTCTTTCGATCGCTGTTTTTCTTCATCTTTCTTTTGCTTCTCATCATCAGACACATCCGCTTTATCAGCGCTTGAGTCATTTTTCGTTTCGGCAAGTGCTGACGGGACTGGGTCTGTGTCAGCACTTGATGTAGAATCAATATTATATACATCTTGATTATTATTATGGTTAATTTCCTTTGACGTGTAGTAGATCAAAAGGAAGAACACCGTGACGACGATAATAGGAAAGATAATAGCCAGTGTTGTAAACAATGGATTGCGAACCTTTTTTGTGCGCTGCTTTTTATATTCATGAAAATCTTCTCGTGTAGGAAAGTGAGAGTCATCTGAAGGCTGTACTTCTTCTTCAAAAATCTTCTCAACATCATCGTCATGGATGTTTGTCAGCTGCTCTTTCTTTCTCTTCATTCTCGACATTTCTTCCATGTTCATCCCTCCCCCTATATTTTAAACGAATTTGACAAGCAAAGACTAAGTCAATGACAAAATGGGTCATGACAGGAACAAATAAATTCCCCGTCCACTCGTATAAAAGTCCTAAAAAAATACTAATGGAAACCACAAGGATAAACAAGAGTATTTTTGATAAGTAGCGAAAGTGAAGGAGTGCAAATACGATACTAGCAATCTCCAATCCAAATTGCTGCTGGACGATCCCTCGGAATAGAATTTCCTCTGAAAAGGCGATGAGCAGTGTTAACCAAACAATATGCGGGATGCTGCGGTTTTTGAACATTTTTTCATTTAATCCGCCATCATCATACATATGAGCAGGAAACACCTTCATGACAATCGCATCCACAATGATTACAAGCACAGCGCCGCCAATTCCATAAGTCAGTATCCGCGCATCTTGAATCTCCCAAAGGGATGTGAAATCTGTCCAATGATCGAACATAAATATCCCTAGTAAAAAAGAAATAACCAGCATCAGCAGCTGCGTAAAATATAGCTGTTCTACGACTTGTCGATCGGTTAATTTTTCAATGATTCGGCGATGTTGTTCGATCAATGCTGCGCCTCTTTTGTCAGATGAAACATACGATTCAGCACTGTATTCCAGTGTTTCATTTCATTCAGCTCCAATGGTTGTTCTTTTTTTTCATAATCAGACAGGTCAAGTCCGCAAGAAGAGCAGCAATTGCCAGAGGATGCGGTCTCCGTTTGATCAAGCTGTTCGTAAAAGTATGATAACAGAGATTGTCTAAAGCAGCTATGACCTGTGATCCGCTCCTTAAATTGCCATACTTTTCTCAGTTTTTCTGTTTGTCTGTCCTGCAATTTCTCTTTCAGTTTCATCAGGAGCACACGAGGCTGTTCAGACTGATACATCCTGTAATAGTGGATCAACATTCTTGCCCGTGTCTCCTGAAGCCCTGATTCCATCAATTGTTCACGTAATTTTTTTTCATCATTTGTCTGCGTTTGTGTCAGTCTAGCTAAGAAAAAATCAATTTCTGGATCATCAAAGCCCTCGGCTTGTATTAAATGCTGTTGAATGTCCGCATCCTCTTCTGTATATAAAAGAATGCTCACACTGTTTTTCCCGTCCCGTCCTGCTCTTCCAATTTCCTGCATAAATGCTTCAATTGACTGAGGCGGGCTCATATGAATAACAAATCGTATATCTGCTTTGTCAATTCCCATTCCAAAAGCACTTGTACAACAAATGAGATCAAGCTGTCCGCTGATAAATTGCTGCTGAATAAGCATGCGGTCTCCTGCATCCATTCCGCCATGGTAATACTCTACACGCTGATGGGTTTTTTGTTTCATAAAAAGCGCCATGTCTTCAGTCATTTGCCGAGTCGGGCAATAAATCAGACCGGGGCCTTGCAGGAATTCCACAAGCTCAATGGCCCGTTTCTCTTTTGCTTCTTTCGTTTCGTGCGCTTCTTTGAGTAAAGCGATGTTTGGCCGGTTGACAGAATGAATATGAAAGTCCGGATGCTGCAATCTTAACGTTTGCACGGTATCTTTAAGTGTTTGTTTTGTTGCAGTTGCCGTAAGTGCTAAGGCGACAGGATGACCTAACGCTTCTCTCCATTCTCCCAGCTTAGAATATTCCGGACGGAAATCATGCCCCCATTCGGATATACAATGGGCTTCATCGACGACGAACAGACCAATATGCATCGATTTGAGCTGTTCTAGCAGTACCTCTGACATTAATGCCTCAGGGGCGACGAATAAAAATTTATATGATGGCAAATGCCGAATGATATGTCGTCTCTCCTGAAAAGACAATGTGCTGTTCAGTGCCGCCACTCGTTTTTCTCCGCGCATTTTCATTCGTTCTACTTGATCCTCCATAAGCGATAACAGCGGCGAAATAATGAGAACTAATCCATCTGTCATATAGCCGGGAATTTGATAGCAGATGGATTTCCCTCCGCCAGTAGGCAGCATGGCAACGGTATCCTTTTGATTTAGTACACTTTGAATAATGTCCTCTTGACCTGTTTTAAATGAGTCGTAACCAAAATATCGCATGAGCGTCTGATGAAGCTTATCCATTTGCTTTCACCATCCTTGTCAGAGCCAATCGTATTTGAAAATAAGTAAATGAATGTTCGAGTTTTTCTTTAATCAGCTTCATTTTATTTGTTTGAAGCTCCCTGGCTACTGCATGAATGGCCTGCTGCGCTTCTTCGCTCACATACGGCTCTATTGAGAAGTTCGGTTCATGTATGGAAAGCTCGACAATATGGTCTTCGATCGTTGCCTTTTTTAATGAACGAATATGCGCAATCTGATCAATATCAAAGCCTTTTTGCACAAGTTCGAGCGTTTTGTGAGTAGAGGTTGTTAGCACGCGTTTGAATTCAAGGTCACCTACGAGCTGCTGCATGACTAGTGCCTCACCTTTTTGGGCAGCATGAATAAAATAATGAAGGACATTCCAAAAAAGCAGGTACACATACCACACATCTTCTTTTAGCCACTCTGCCATTTGCTGATACGTACGCCCGATTCTTTCATTTGACGTCAATGAATAAACAAAAATCAGCGCCTCTTGATCACTTATACGGCTAAGAAGCGTTTCTAGTTCATGATGCAGCTCTTCTGAAAGTTTATTCTTCTCGTGATGCTGTTTTAAGAAGGATTTCGTCCAGCTTTGTACGGATACATCTCTTTGTATTGGGACATATTGATACGATCCAGCCATATGGTGAGAAAGCACTTGTACAAGTAAGGAGAGCCTCATCCATAGCACCTTTGCTTTATCATGATATTTTGCACCATGAAAATAAACGGGCATCGGTTTTTCTAAAAAATACTGGTTTAGCATACGCTGTCCTGCATCTGTAACAGTGAATGTCTCCCCCGTTTTTTTGATGTAGTGCTCTTCGTCAAGTTTTATAGTAGAGCGATTCAGCTGATCCCTCGTAAACCCCGGATAACAGCCGAAGTACTTTGAAAGCTGAAATAAACTGGCATCCTGTATGGTTTGTGATGATTTTTTTCCTTTAAAAAGATGGTAGACAGCACTTATGGAGCGTTCGCCGTTCAATTTATATACGCTGTCCATTAACATGACATCCAAATAATGAAGAGTCATTCGCCAAAGCACCTGTCTTCCTGACAAAATTCGAATATATTCTCCCTTTATTTTAACAGATTTCATAGAAGAAGAAATGTTTAAACTCAATTTGTGGGGGAAAGTTATGAACAAACCCTTATGTGATAAGCATTATCAATCACTTTACAGTTGAAATGTGAAATTAAAATCATTACAATAAGGTTTGAGGAAATTGTTTTTTATCGGTGAAACTAAAAAGGTTAGACCATTTGTTCCATCGAACAATCTGGGAGGTATTTTTTTAACATGGCAAAATATACAATTGTAGACAAAGACACATGTATTGCTTGCGGCGCATGCGGTGCAGCTGCTCCAGACATTTATGATTATGATGATGAAGGCATTGCATTTGTTACGCTTGATGACAACCAAGGAACTGTAGAGGTTCCAGAAGTACTTGAAGAAGATATGCTTGATGCATTTGAAGGATGTCCAACGGATTCAATCAAAGTTGCGGACGAATCTTTCGAGGGTGACCCACTTAAGCATGAATAGTATAAAAGCCCCTTATGCAGGGGCTTTTTTTATATTAACTATTTTGAAGTCGGCGTTTATTTTCAAACCATGGACGCATTTTCACAAAAATGAGGCTAAACACGATGGTAATGATGATGCCTTTAATAAAGTTAAATGGTAAGATCCCTGCTGTAATAGTCGTCTTGAGCGCATGATCGGATAGTTCTGGCGCGTTTAAGAACCATGTGTAAGCTGGCAGGAATAAGAAGTAATTTAAAATGCTCATCATCACAGTCATAAGCAATGTACCCGCGATCATAGACCATGCCATCCCTTTTGCTGATTTGATTTTTTTGAACATAAAGGCGACTGGCAAGATAAATAATGTACCTGCAATGAAGTTCGCGACTTGCCCAACTGGAACGCCGGACATACTGCCTTGAATGAGGTAATGCAGTACATTTTTTAATGCCTCAACAGCAATTCCTGCACCCGGTCCATAAATTAAAATTGCGATAATCGCCGGGATATCACTGAAATCAATTTTCAAATACGCTGGAAGACCCGGGAAAGGGAAATCCAATAAAATTAATACAAACGAAATACTGCTGAGCATACTGGTAACGACTAAACGCTTTACTTTACTTTGATTCAATATTCTCTCTCCTTTTCGATCAAATCTTTCGAAAAGAGGATTGTTCCATTTTAGCCACAAAAAAACCGCCCTTGAAAACAGGAGCGGGGAAATTGGGCTAGACAAATAAACGTGTAAACATCAATGTTTTCAACGTTTATGAACCTCCATCTTCTCCCATCCAGACTATACTGTCGGCTTCGGAATCACACCGAATCCTGCCAAAAAGGCTCGCGGGCTTAGAGACTATGCTCATCACCGCCGGTAGGGAATTACACCCTGCCCCGAAGATTGATCATTATTCAATTCGACATCATTATATATGATATATGAGCATTTGTACAGATAAAAATCCTGAGCAAATTCATCAGTTTTAAGAAATCGTAAAAAACACAAAAATTCTAATGACAAATGCGCAAAAATTGGTTATCTTTTGTTTAAAGGTGTTCATTCTTTATAAAGACACAAAGAAATGTTCGTGTTTTCTTTTTCACTTTACTGCTTTAATTTGATTGACACAGTGAAAAGGAATATGGTAAATTATCAGATATTTATGACGTTTATTTTAGGAGGAAATCTTACGATGTTTCGAGTATTAGTCTCAGATAAGATGAGCAATGATGGTCTTCTACCACTTTTAGAGTCAGATTTTGTTGAAATTGTCCAAAAAAATGTAGCAGAAGCAGAAGATGAATTACACACGTTTGATGCCTTACTTGTCAGAAGTGCCACGAAAGTAACGAAAGAGCTTTATGAAAAAATGACTTCATTAAAAATTGTCGGCCGTGCCGGTGTGGGAGTAGACAATATTGACATTGATGAAGCAACCAAGCATGGCGTCATTGTGATCAATGCACCAAACGGTAATACGATCTCGACAGCTGAGCATACGTTCGCCATGATTTCATCACTTATGCGTCATATTCCGCAAGCCAATATTTCTGTCAAATCAAAAGAATGGAACAGAGGTGCATATGTTGGTGCTGAGCTTTACGGAAAATCTCTTGGGATTGTCGGCTTAGGCAGAATCGGAAGTGAAATCGCCCAGCGTGCAAGAGCGTTTGGCATGACAGTCAACGTGTTTGACCCATTTCTCACAAAGGAACGTGCAGAAAAAATTGGCGTCAATGCGAAATCACTCGATGAAGTACTCGAAGTATCAGATATTATTACTGTACATACGCCATTAACAAAAGAAACAAGAGGACTTCTCAATAAAGAAACGATTGCAAAAACGAAAAAAGGTGTTCGCCTTGTAAACTGTGCACGCGGCGGCATTATTGACGAAGCTGACCTTCTTGAGGCACTTGAAAGCGGCCATGTCGCAGGAGCTGCGCTCGATGTATTCGAGGTAGAACCTCCAACTGATAATCCGCTTGTGGATCATCCACACGTCATTGCAACTCCGCATCTTGGTGCCTCTACAAAAGAAGCACAATTAAATGTAGCAGCGCAAGTATCTGAAGAAGTCCTTCAATTTGCCAAAGGCCTTCCTGTCATGTCATCTATTAATCTACCAGCGATGACAAAAGACGAATTTAAAAAGATTCAGCCTTATCATCAGTTTGCAGGAAAACTTGGACGTCTTGTCTCTCAATCAATGAGAGAACCTGTAAAAGAAGTAGGCATTTCTTATGAAGGCTCTATTTCAAAACTCGAAACATCCTTTATCACAAAAAGTCTCCTCTCAGGCTTTTTAAAAGAGCGCGTTGATTCGACTGTGAATGAAGTAAATGCTGGAATGGTCGCAAAAGAACGCGGCATTAGCTTTAGTGAGAAAATTTCTTCCAGCGAATCTGGTTACGAAAACAGTATTTCTATTGAAGTCAAAGGTGATCTTTCAACCTTTACTCTAAAAGCGACTTACATCCCGCATCTAGGGGAACGCGTTGTTTCTATTAATGGATTTAATATTGATTTTTATCCAGATGGACACCTTGTCTACATCCAGCATACAGATGCACCTGGTGTGATTGGAAAGGTTGGACAGATTTTAGGCGACCACGATGTCAACATCGCAACAATGCAGGTAGGACGTAAAGAAAAAGGCGGCGAAGCCATTATGATGCTTTCTTTCGATAAGCATCTAGAGGATGAAATTGTGAAAAAATTAACGGAAGTACAGGATATTCTTTCTGTCCGCCTGATTGACCTTTAAAAAACAGTGATAAAGGGCTAAAATGATCTTGATTTTAGCCCTTTGTCTTCTTTTCAGCGTGATAGAAAACCTTTGCAGCCCTAGGAAGGGCGAGCACCGGAACGGAGCGAATTTGACATTCGTGAGTACCGGCGCGCAGACCTGCGGGCGAATGCGAGGGTTTGTCTACTCGCTGAAACCTCATGCTTTTGCATGAGGTTTATTTTTTTGAAACCATTAAACGGTCTCCTGTTCGAATGAGGTGACTGGTCAACTCATTGATCTTTTTCAATTGTTCCACAGTCATTTCATGCGCCTTTGCTATTGACCAAAGAGTGTCCCCTTTTTTAATGACATATGTATTTGTTTCATGTCCATTTACATGAAGAGCTGGCTCTTTGAAACGTTCCACTGCAATCATTTTGAGCGGATCTATCGCATCCTCTTTGCTGACTGACCAATTGCCACGATGTACCTCAAAATGTAAATGAGTGCCTCTAGAGGCTCCTGTGTTGCCAATGATGCCAATCGGCTCTCCCGCTTGTACTTGGTCACCCTTTTTGACAAAACGGTCGTGTAAATGAGCATAGACGGTTTCGTATCCGTTTGGATGCTGAATAAACACAACCTCTCCATATGTAGCCGATACATACGAACGCGTGACCACACCTTCACTTGCAGCAAAAATGGATTCTCCTTCTGGCGCAGCTATATCTAATCCCTTATGCGAGCCGCCCCTTGTCCCAAACAAGTCAGTGACTTCTCCTTTCACTGGCTCCACCCATTCGTTTGTCTGCTGCGCATGGGCAAATGGTGCTAAGATGAAGAACAAAAAACAGCTTGCACCTATGAAGCAATACCTTTTCATCAGTGACTCCCCTTCTTTGAGGTTCTTTTCATGACAGCTTAGTATACAGCAAGAAGGCCATTTTCTATACATAAAAAAAGAACGCAATGACTTGCTTGCGTCCTTTAACGATCTTTGATGACAACTGGATTCGGCAGAGCCGGTACCTCTATTGGTTCGTTTAATTCATATGGTCCTACTTGATCTGTTCCTACATTTTGAATGGTGACATCTGTAAAACCAAAATCTTTCGCTGTGAGCAGCAGACCTTCAATGAGTAGAATATGATCAATTGAGTCCGATAATTTCGCTGATGCTCCAAACGTGATGGTCACATGCTTACCTTTTGATGTCACTTCTTTAATGGATTCTTCTTTAATTAATGGTTCGAGCCCAGAATCACTCGTCCGTTTCATGGCCTCTACCGCCTCTTCATAAGAAGAATAATGCGTTTTTGAGGGCACCAAAAAAGTCCCGCTCTTATTTTCTAATACGTAATAAGCTTGCTTTGTTTGTTTATCAATCGATACCCTGCCGATGCTTCCACTTGCCCCTAATTGAAGCTGAGAGCCTTTGACAGATTTGACTTCCACTTGCTTATACCTGCTCCATTTCAGCGTTTCTTTTACCATATCTTTAAACCGATTGGCTTCCTTTATCGTATCAAGGGACAAATCATTTTTTAACTGAAAGACAAGTGTATTCCCTTTTTCACGAAGGTCCACCATCTCAAGATAAGATTGAAGTGGCTTTGTCATTTCAGGCAGCTGCACCTGTTCATATGTGTTCATCATTTCCTGCAAATGGTCATGTTCATTTTCTTTTTCAATACTAATAGGAACCACTTGAGATGTTGATTCATCTATGTATGCAACCGTCATATATTTTTGCTTGTCTTCATGAGAAACAACGTGCGCGGTACCATTTGCCTGTTTCACCGGCTCTAATGTGGCATTCACCTGTCCTTTGTCAGCACTTGATTCCATTTTCATCTGTTGATGCTGTTCTTGAGCAGCACGCTGAAATAAATGAGGAGAAATTAAAAACGCCATAAATAAAACCACAACGGTTGCCACCGCTGGACCGATCCATCTGACACTTTTCTTTTTCTTCCCGCTTGCCATCAGCATCTGCTGGTATATCTGCTTAGATGAACGGTTGTCCTCCACTTTTGGAAGCTGACTTAGTAACACCTTGATTCGTTCTTCGCTCCAATCGGACCTGTTCGTTTTCATTCACTAGCTCCTCCTTCAAAAGCTCCATATGTTTTCGGAGCACTTTCAGGCCTCGGTGCTGCGTTGTTTTGACTTTGCTTTCCGAGAACTTTAGCGCCTTTGCCGTCTCCATGATTGAGTAGCCCTGGATAAACCTTAAAATGATGACAGCTCTTTGATCAATCGTACAGTGATCAAGTGCGGCATAAATTTCTTTTGTATTTTCATCCTGTACAGCTAGTTCGTCTGGGAGCAAGTCTGGGTCTTTTACATCCTGCTTATCCCAATCAAACGTGCCGAGCACCCGTTGTCTAATGGTTTGCTGTTTGCGAAACCAGTCAATCGCCACATGCCTTGCAATTGAAAACAGCCATGTTTTCTCGCTGCTTCTTCCTTCAAAAGTTTTATATGAGTGAAGTACCCGAATGTAAACCTCCTGCACGAGATCCTCTGCCTGATTTTTATCTTTAACCATATAAAATAAAAACTGGTACAAATCTTGATGGTACGAATCATATATTTTTTGAAAGGTTTCATGCATAGGAAACCCCTCCGTTCACTTATTTTTGTCGAGTGACTCTTATAAAACGTTACATTACAACTTTATGACAAATATATTACAAGTTCGACAATTTGGAAAGGGCTTTTTGTTTAACTTCTCCTTAAAAATTTCAAAATAGAAAAAACACTTCATTTTCTTGCGAAAAGAAGTGTTTCTCATGTAACAAGATTCTTCGTCAAGATTAGACGAGTTCCTGCTTTTTTCTCGGAATATAGAAGGTGAAGTGTGTACCTGCACCCGTTTTGCTGTGAGCATGTATAGAGCCTTGATGCGCTTCGACGATGTTCTTCACAATCGCAAGGCCAAGCCCAGTACCAGAACGTCCTCTTGTTCTTGCTTTATCAGCTTTATAGAAGCGCTCGAAAATAAAGGGCAGATCCTCTTCTGGAATTCCGCTTCCCGAATCTTTCACATCCATTTTCAGCCCGTTTTCCACCGATTGAACCGAAAAGTGAACCTCTCCGCCCTCTGGTGTATGACGAATGGCATTATCAATGAGATTCGTAAACACTTGCTCAATCTTATCTGGATCGAATACAAAGTACGGTTCATCCACTTGAATATTATACGTAAGATCGATTTGTTTTTCTTTCGCAATCCCTAGAAACTTGCGGTAGATCTTCTCAGTCAGCTCTTCCGTATCTGTTGATTCAAGATTCAGTGTAATATGACCTGCTTCCATTCTCGCTAGATCTAGAAGATCATTTACAAGACGTCCCATTCGAAGTGATTCATCGTAGATAATTTGCGCAATCTCTTTCTTTTCCTCTTCTGATCCTGCAATATCATCTACAATCGCCTCACTGTACCCTTGCAGCATGGCAATTGGTGTACGAAGTTCATGACTGACATTGGCTATGAAGTCTTTTCTCAGCTTATCAAGTCTTCGTTCCTCCGTCATATCACGAAGGACTGCAACTGCTCCTCTGACATCCTGCTGATTATAAAGCGGAGACATGAGAAGAACCCACGTACGCCCTTGCAGCGTAACTTCGATCATTTGCTCCTTTTCTGTGCTGACAGCTGTATGAAATAGCTCGCGCGCTTCTGGCGGCAGTTCATCTCCATCTTTGATCTTCATATTTTGCTCATAATACCACGCCTGCAAAAATCGTTCTGCAGGAGGATTGGTCATCAAGATCGTTCCATCAATATTGATCGTGATGACGCCATCAGCCATACTGCTTAAAATATTAGACAAATGTTCTTTTTCTTGATTTAAGGCGGTGATATGGAATTTAAGCTGCTTCCCCATTTGATTAAAGGCGATCGCCAGTTCTCCAATTTCATCTTGCGTTAAAATAGGAATCTTTGTATCAAATTTCCCCTTCGCCAAATCTTGTGCACCCTCTCTCATCTTTCTAAGAGGATAGGTGACACGTGTTGACAAGAAGAAAGCGAATATAGTGGTCAGTACAATCGCAATTCCAGCGGCTAAGAAGATGTATCGCGTCGTATGTTTCGTTGTTTGTTCTACAGCGAGGAGTGACTGAGAAAGAAAGACCATGCCTTTTTTTCCGTTCGCCTCATATGGAACACCGACTACAATTCGTTCATCTTTTTGATTGCCTGCATCAGGTTCTGCACGTTTACTGATTTTTTTACGATCTTTCAGTGCTTGATTTAAATCGCTGTCCGCTTCAATTTGTTTCTTTGTAATCGCAGGAAGCTTCCCGTCTTTTTCAGACGAATACCACTCTAGCCCGTCCTCTTGGATGATCGCAATACTCGTCAATTTGTCAGCGAGTTCTGATGTTATCGATCTTGCAAGCGATTGATCCTCATGGCTTTCTAAAATGACCGCTACTTTGTTCGCCATTTGTGTTAAATCAGATTTTGCTTCTTCTACATGATAATTCTCAATGAACTCTAAAAGAAGCACAGTTAAAATAGATAAAACGATCAGGACGAGGAAAAGAATGGTTAACCATAGCTTTCCTACAACACTTTTCCACAGTTTCATTCAGCGCCGACCTCAAATTTGTACCCGACACCCCATACAGTTACGATTTTTTTCGCTGCTTCTGGTGACACTTTATTCAGTTTTTCACGAAGTCGTTTGACATGGGTATCGACTGTTCGTAAGTCTCCAAAGAACTCATATTGCCATACTTCTTTTAACAGTTTTTCTCTGTCATAAACTTTATCTGGTGTTTTTGCAAGGAAATATAAAAGCTCATATTCCTTCGGCGTGAGGCTGACTTCTTTGCCATCAGCCGTCACCCTATGGGCATCATGGTCAATAGAAAGATGAGAAAACACAAGAACATCTTTTGTTGTTGTCCCAGTATTAAGATAAGACGTTTGAGACGATCTTCTGAGCAATGCCTTCACACGTAAAACAACTTCACGCGGGCTGAAAGGTTTGACGATATAGTCATCCGTTCCTGCCTCAAATCCTTGAACGCGGTTGGCCTCTTCTCCTTTTGCCGTCAGCATAATGATTGGAGTCGCTTTTTTGTCTCGAATTTGATTACACACTTCGATTCCATCTGTACCAGGCATCATTAAATCGAGCAAAATGAGGTCGTAATCGGTTTGAAGCCCTTTTTGAATCGCCTCATCTCCATTTTCCGCTTCATCGATTTCATAATTTTCACGTTCTAAATACATTTTTAAAAGGCGGCGAATTCTTGCCTCATCATCTACGACTAATATTTTCGTTTGAGTTGTGTGTTCCATTAGACAGTCCTCCTGCTTTCTCCGTTGTTACATTCATTTTAACAAAAAGCCGAATTGAATCATAAAAGTTGGCTTTTCCTTGTGATTATGCGTAGGAATGAAGCCCCGCAATGACAAGATTGACAAAGATGAGATTAAACATAATAATGGCGAAGCCGATCACAGCAAGCCAAGCGGACTTTTCACCATGCCAGCCTCGCGACAAGCGAAGATGAAGATAGGCTGCATAAAAGAGAAACGTAATCAATGCCCATACTTCCTTCGGGTCCCAGCCCCAAAACCTAGTCCATGCTATTTGCGCCCAGATCATGGCAAAGATCAGCCCGCCTAATGCAAATACAGGGAAACCAATCGAAACAGCCCGATACCCAATTTCATCGACTAAATCTAGGTTCACCTGTTTCACTAGCGGTTGAAGCAGTGCGCTCAGTCGTTTGCGAATGATCAATCGAATGAGTCCGTATATAATCAGCCCTACGCTAAATGACCATAACACTGTATTGACCTTTCTGCCTGAAAAAACAGGCGGCAGCTCAACAAACGGCTCCAAACGATCTTCCGTCACAAGCTCCCCTTTATGAGGTCCGACAAGAGCTGGTAGCTCATAGACCATCACACTTTTTTCTTTATTTTTATCGATCCAATTAAATGTCGCTTCATATCCTGTCATTCTAAAGATAGACGTGACAGCGATAAATGCAAGTGTCACCACAATCATAAACATGACAAGCTCTAAACCAAACGTCTTCTTTCCTGGCTTTGTTTGATCCACATGCTTTAATAGAAAGATGACGCCTGCCACAAAGCTGATGGCTAAAATGGCTTGACCAAGTGCTGCTGTTGTCACGTGAATATAAAGCCAATTACTTTGAAGTGAAGGGATCAGTGGTGAAATATCTGATGGGAACATACTTGCATAGGCAATAATCAATAAAGCGATTGGAAGTGTGAATAAACCAAGTACAGACACTTGATACACAAAATATAAAATGATGAATGCAAGCACCAGCATCATGCCAAAAGCCGTAGTGAACTCAAACAAATTACTGACTGGTGCATGACCAGATGCAATCCATCTTGAAATAAAATAGCCCAACTGGCTCAAAAAACCGATGATAGTAAGCGTAATGCCAATGAGTGCCGCCTTATTCCTTCGCGGTCCATCTTCTTTCTTTTTTCCTTTAATGGCACCACCAAAAAAAGGAACTGCCGCTAAATAAAATAGAAAAGCTGCAAATAACAGATTTTCACTGACTGCCGCCATCTAATCCTTCCCCCTTGCTTTTGCTGATACTTGTTGTATCAGGCAGCTCTTTTTGATCAACTGGCTGTTTGATGCCACTGCCGCTCAGTAACACGTTAAGATCGGACTTTAAGCCGAACCAGTTTTTGTTTGTATGTCCTGCCACCAATACTTTTCCATCCTTTGCCGACAGCCAGATTCTTCTATGCTGCCAATACATCCCCTGCACGACACCAATCATGAAAATGATTCCGCCTACAATAAGCACCCCTAGTGTTAAATCTTTTCTAACAGTTAACCCTGTGACGTTTTTCGTTTCAACCCGATCAAACTTCATTTTATATAGATTGTTATCAGAACCCTCTACTGTTTCTTGAATGGCGACAAAGCTTTTTTCACCTTTAGGTTTTTCAGGAGAAATCATTTCAAACACGAAAGCAGGATTATTTGGATTCCTTGTTTTCGTACTTGGTGTTCCATCATCGTCAAAATAAAAATCAGGCAGATAGCTCATCACTTTGACTTTGTAACCGCTACCAAGATCATATTCTGACTTAGGCTCCAGCAGATTAATCTTCACTGTACCGAAAGATTTTTCTGTGTCTTTACGAATCAGCTGAAAGACCATTTGATCGAGTTCATTTTGTTTAAAATCCACTTGATATAATGAGAAATTGTCAAACTTAAGCGGTTCATTCACTTTGATATCGTGTTCTGTGACCTGCTTCAGCTTGGGCTTTTCACCCAATACAACTTCTCCTTCACGTTTGTATAATACGGCATCCGTTTTATAGCTTTTCACCACTTGACCGTCGCCAGCTTTTTCAATGGCATTCTCAAACACTTCTTTTTCATTTCCAGTTTCATAACGATCAATTGAAAACGCATTATTTTTCAAGAAATATTGACCATCCGTACCTGGAATCGGTGCAGTTTCACCTTCTCTGACCCACAGCGTTTCGTCTACGTACATGCCCGGGACGAACCGGAGCATCGATCCAATGAGAAAGATGATTAATCCAATGTGATTGACGTAAGGTCCCCAGCGTGAAAAACGTCCTTTTTCGGCTAAAATATACCCATTTTCTTCTCGCACGCGGTAACGCTTTTGTTTCATTACTCTGATGATGCCTTCATATGTATGCTGATCTAATGTTTTGTCTGTCTCACTAAACAGACGCTGTCTTCTCATAAAGCCTTCTGTTTTAATGACCCCTTGGTTTTTGAGTGCTCGATAAAGAGGAATAACGCGGTCGAGACTACAAATAACAAGGGAGATTCCGATTGATGCGATAAGAGCTAAAAACCACCAAGAATTATAAAGATCATGGAATCCAAGTGTATAATACAGCTTGCCAAACGATCCATATTGCTCTTCATAATACGTGGAAGCAGATGCACCTGGCGGAATAAATCGCTCCTGCGGAAAAATCGTTCCAAGCGAAGAAGCAAGCAGTGTAATGACAATCAGCCACACACCCACTTTAACCGAAGAAAAAAAGTTCCATACTTTATCAACAATCGTTTTGTTGTATGTTTGCGAGCGTCTTGCACTGCCGTCATATCTCATATCAAGCAGCTTTGAAGAGTTCTTCTCTTTAGCCGCAATAGGATTCCCGCATGATTCACATAGAAGAGTACCGATTGGATTAATATGTCCACACTCGCACTTTACCTCTTTCATTCTATGACCCCTTTGGTTTAATCAAATTCATATACTCATAGATTTGACGTTCTGTCATTGTTCCTTTTATGACTTTGATTACCTTGCCTTCAGGATTAAGTAAAAGCGTAGTTGGCAGCTGCCCAATATCATACGCCTCTGTTACTTGACGATCTTTGTCCATGGCAACAGGAAAATTCACGCCATAGGATTCCATAAAATTTTTCACGGCAATCTTGGATTCCGCAACATTGACTGCGACAATTTCCACACCGCGATCCTTGAACACTTCATATTGATTCGCCATATAAGGAAATTCTTGTTTACACGGACCACACCATGTACCCCAAAAATTAAGAAAGACACCTTTGCCTTTTAAGTCCTTTAACTCAATCCGATCCCCATCCACAGATTGAAGGACAAAGTTTGGCGCAATAGATCCTTCTTTGACTCGATCCTGTTTGGCAAATACTGAGTTATACATTGTATAACATAGTGCAGCAAGCATCACGAGGAGAATGCCCGTCCGTATGAAAAACCGTCTTTTTTTCATCTGAAGTACCCCTTCCCCATAGACATTCAGGTAAATTATAGCATTCTCCTTCTTTTGATGCTTCTTCATTTTTTGAAGTTTATGTGAAAATTAAAAAGCGCTTTTCCCATGATCGGCAATTGCTCTCAGGCGCTTTACTTCATGTGGAGACAATTCTCTGCGGTCTCCTGGTCTCATACCTTCAATATGAAGGAACGAATATTGCTCCCTCTTTAGCTTTAAGACATCATGGCCGATCGCTTCAAACATGCGGCGTACTTGTCTGTTTCTGCCTTCATGAATGGTTAATTGGACAATACAAGTTTGCTTTCGTTTATCAATAGAAAGCATTTTCGCACGAGCAGGTGCTGTTTTTTTATGATCTAACATGATCCCTTTTTCTAGCTTTCTAAGCAGTTCCTTTGATGGTATGCCTTTTAGCTTCGCTGCATACGTTTTATCAATTTCGTATTTCGGGTGCATGAGCTTATGGGCAAATTCCCCATCATTTGTAATCAAAATCAAACCGCTCGTATCATAATCTAACCGGCCGATTGGATAAAGGCGCTGCGGGACATCATCAAAGAAGTCTGTGACGACCTTACGTCCTTTATCATCCTCGGCAGCAGAAATGACGCCGCGCGGTTTATAAAGCATAAAGTAAACCGGTTCTTCTCTTTCAAGCTTTAAGCCATTGACTTCAATTTTATCTGAAGAGCCCACCTTCACTCCGAGCTCTGTCACTGTTTGACCATTAACGGTAACTCGTCCTTCTTTAATTAATTCTTCAGCCTTTCGTCTTGAAGCGACGCCGGCATGTGCAATTACTTTCTGTAAACGTTCCATTTGTCTTTCACCTCATGTACTATCTTACTTGCTTGACCTAAAACAAACAAGCATTCGTGGAAAAATAAGCGTTTCGTCTGTCTAATTTCAGCTAAAAAGCAATTTTCCATCCATGAAATACAAAAAAGCGCCTGATTAGGCGCCGCTAAATAACAAACTGACGATAATCACAGATGCAATGACACCAATGAGATCTGCTAACAAACCTACTTTTAGCGCATCTCCCATTTTTTTAATACCGACTGCTCCAAAATAAACCGTCAAAATGTAAAGGGTGGTGTCTGTTGACCCTTGCATGACAGCCGCGAGCTGGCCAATAAAAGAATCTGGGCCATACGTCGCTATCAAATCTGATGTCATTCCAAGTGCAGCCGTTCCTGATATCGGGCGAATAAACGCAAGCGGAACGACTTCTGCCGGGAAACCAATCGCTGTAAAGACTGGTTTTAAAAGTCCCATAACAAAATCAAGCGCACCTGACGCACGGAATATCGTAATAGCTACAAGCATGCCCACTAAATAGGGAATGATGGAAAAGGCAATTTGAATGCCCTCTTTTCCTCCCTCCACAAATGTTTCATATGTTGGTACCTTTTTAATGGTTCCAGCAATCAAAATCCCTGCGATGATCAGTGGAATCAAAGCAAGTGACAGCCAGTTAATAAATGCCACAAGATCACCCCCGCCTGCTTCTGCGATAGTGGAAATAACGATCGATGAGAATTGCTCCGATTCCTGAAATGAGTGTTGCTAAAATGGTTGGTCCTACAATGTCTGTTGGCTGATCTGCCCCATAGGTCATTCTTATAGCAATGACGGTTGTTGGCACAAGTGTGATAGAGGATGTGTTGACCGCTAGAAATGTAATCATAGAACGGCTTGCCTCATTTTTTCCGCCATTTAATGCTTTCATCTGCTCCATCGCCTTAATCCCAAGTGGTGTAGCGGCATTCCCAAGACCAAAGAAATTTGCCATGAGATTGGACAAAATATACCCCATTGCAGGATGATTAGGCGGAATATCCGGGAATAGCTTTGAAATAAAGGGCCGGCACATTTTACTAAAGAAATTTAACAGCCCTGCCTCTTCGGCAATCTTCATGAGCCCGAGCCAAAAAACGAGGACACTAATCAGACCAATTGAAATAGTAACCGCTTCTTTTGAGCCCTTAAATACAGCCTCATTCACTTCATGCATCGTTCCATTAAACATCGCATAGACAAGACCGATGACAGTGAGAAATACCCAAATTAGATTGACCATGAAGATCCGCCTATAGATGTCTGAAAGACAGACTTAAACATTTCTTGAAAGCTTTTCTGAGGCATGCGGTTTCGTTTATTCTCATAAAAAATCGGTAATTGCTCGATCACCTGTCCATCTAATAAAATCGTCATTTTCCCTACAACATCTGGGATGGCTTCGGCGTTTTTTTTCCATTTCTTTTTAGGGGTGAGCATTTCTGTTTCAATTTTGACAAGTTTTTTCTCATCTTCATTTAAAAAATAGTCCACATCACGCTTGATAAACGCTTTTTTTTCGTAAAAGGTCCCTTTTAAAGAAGCAAGTCTTCCTTTTTCAGCAAGCACATACGTTTTGTAGTGATCAAATGCATATTCAAACATCGAGATGTGATCCTTCCAGTCGTCCGGCGCATTAATGGTCACAGCGATCAGCTCAGCATCCCCTTTTTCAGCGGTGGAGACGAGTGTACGTTTTGCAAGTTTTGTATATCCTGTTTTCCCTCCAGTTGAATATTCGTATAAACCGGTGAGTAGCTTGTTTTTATTTTTCCAATAGCCTTCCATTGTTTTCGCTTTATAGAAAGTCGTACCGGCAATTTTTTGATATTGTTTATGTTTCATCGCGTATTTTGTTAGGATCGCCATGTCATAGGCTGATGAATAATGATTTTTATGATCATCGAGTCCGTGCGGATTTTGAAAATTCGTATTCTCCATTCCTAGTTCAGCCGCCTTTTGATTCATCATAAAAATAAAGCCTTCTAAGCTGCCGCCAACATGCTCTGCAATGGCAACAGCTGCATCATTTCCAGAACGCAGCATGAGCCCGTATGTCAAATCTTCTAAGCTCACCTTCTGCCCTTCCTTTAAATAAATAGATGAGCCCTCCGCTTGAATCGCGCGTTTTGATACTTTGACGGTATCTTTCATTTTTCCTGATTCAATAGCTAATACAGCCGTCATGATTTTTGTAATACTGGCGATTCTTCTTTTTTCGTGCTCGTCCTTTCCAAATAGGACTCTGCCTGACTGTCCATCTATTAAAATGGCACTTCTTGCACTCACTGATAACGAAATGTCTGCTTTGGCATGTGAGGAAAAAGGCAGTAAGAGTGTAAATAGAAGAAGGACTGCTGTTCCAATTTTTAAATAGGGCATGTTCATTCACGTCCTTGTCCGTTTTGTACAAGTGTATGCTCAGCTGAAAAAGTTATGATGCCTCGTCCATAAAAAATAGCGCCTCTACATGTAGAGGCGCTTCTTCGAATTACTTATACCATTTTCACTTGTTGATGAGAAGTCGTATATTCCAGCTCTTCTCTCATCGCTAAAAAGTCTTTTTCTAATGAAGAAAATAATTGTTTCATATCAGCGGATACTTCATGGTGAAAAACAATGCTGCTTTTTCCTGTATAGGCCGAACGGCTGTCTTCATACCATGTATCCTTTTTCGGCGTGAAAAATTCTTCAATACATTGATGATAAATACGGTGAAGCATCTGCTGTGCGGCTTGCTGCGGAAATGTCTGCTGCTGCCCCATTTTCCTGCAAACTGCTGCTGCATCCTCGCTGTACACTGCAAGCTTCCGTAATGTACTCAATATGTCACAATAATAGGCTTCCGCTTCGGGGTTTAATCGTTTCAAGCTTGATAAGGTGGCTTCGTTCAGAAAACTATTCATTTCAATTGCAACCTTTGATAAAAAGACGCCTGCTTGATCAACTTGAGCCTTTACATTCATATGTGCCATTTGTTTCTTGTTTACCTTCCCCTCATGGCTTTGTCACCATTTTATCTTTCATCAAAAGATTTTAGACCTAAAATCTTTTTTATATTTTATCATACACTTTTCCTTCTTTTGAACTATTTTATGTCTTCAAATGTTTGATTGAAGTTTTCAAAAAATAGATCGGCCTCTTCTTGTACTCCATCTGCTTCCACATTCTCTGGAAGCGGCGGTAATTCATCTAAGGCTTTTAAGCCAAATTGCTCTAAAAAGGTAGGGGTTGTCCCATAAAGAATCGCTCGTCCCGGACCATCGGCACGTCCTACTTCACAGAGCAGCGCTTTGGCTACTAAGCTATGAAGTACCCGCTCTGATTTGACTCCTCTGATCTCCTCTACCTCACTGCGTGTAATCGGCTGTTTATAAGAAACAATGGCAAGGACCTCCAGCGCTGCCTGCGACAAACCTTTGGATGGTGTCTCGACTAATTTTTTTAAATACATGCTGTATTCTTTTTTCGTCAGCAGCATATATGAATCTGCATATTCAATGAGCTCAATCCCTCGTTCTTGTTTTTGATATTCTTCCTTTACGGAAGACATAATGTCGAGTAATACCGACTCATCTACTTCAAGAACAGACATGAGCTGTTTTCTTGTTAAGCCTTCGTCACCTGCTGCATACAGCAGCGCTTCTAAGATGGCTTTCCAATTCACGATATCAAGCGTCATGAATCGTTTCACTCCCTATGATATAAATGTCTTCAAAGTTCCCTTCCTGCTCTAACATGATTTGATGACTTTTCATCAATTCGAGAACAGCAAGAAACGTCACGACAAGGTGTTCCTTTTGATCATGTTGAAATAGAGTCATGAAATTGGTTCGCTTTTTTGTTTTTCTTAAATGGTTCATAATCTCATTCATTTTGTCTTCAATCGGGATTTCTTGTCTTGTAATCTTTGATGGTGCTGGTTTCGTTATTTTCTTTCGGTTTAATACCTTTTGGAACGCACCTAACATATCATACACCGTTACGTGTAAATTTGTGTCCTTCGCTTCTGATTCTTTTGCAAATTCGCTTAAATCACTCGGTGGTTTTGTAAAGGCATTTTGCCTTTCTTCTTCGCGTTCCTTTAGTTCTTGTGCTGCATTTTTATACTTGCGGTATTCAATCAATTTGCCAATCAGCTCTTCTCGAGGATCCTCTTCCTCTTCGAGCAGGTCTTCATCAAACAGCTCTTCCTCTTGTTTCGGAAGAAGCATTCTGCTTTTAATACTGAGGAGGGTTGCAGCCATGACCAAATATTCACTCGCAACATCGAGCTCAAGCTCCCTCATCGTGTGGACATATAATAAATACTGCTCCGTAATTTTAGCGACGGGAATATCATAAATATCAATTTCCAACCGGTTTATTAAATGTAAAAGCAAGTCCAAAGGACCCTCGAACGAATCTATTTTCACCTGATATTCCAGCATCTTTTTCTCACCATTTCTACTGTCTTCTAAGTACCGTTTCACCGGCTAACCTTTAGTATAAGACAGGATAAAGCTCTCGTCCAATATAATTTCGGCCATGATGCCTTGGGCAAATCAAGAAAAACAGTGGATTCGCCCATACCAATAAGGGCATTTATACATAGAATACCATTGTAATCAGAACTGATGAAAAAGGAGGCCGTATCATTATGGGAGATGGCTATAACTTCGGCGGAGGATTCGCGCTTATTGTCGTGCTTTTCATCTTGCTGATCATCGTTGGCGCGGCTTGGGTTTATTAAAGAAACAGAGCGTCCTTTTCACTAAAGGGACGCTCTTTCTTCTTTTCTTTTCAATATGTTAGACTGAAAGTGGAAAAGGAGATGACCGCTGTGTATCCTGAAGCGTACGTAGCTTTTTTACACGAATTTCATACGACAAGAGATTATTTTGAGTGTCATGAAATTCTAGAGGAATATTGGAAGGAAGATCCCCCTGAGCAGCGCAAAGAATATTGGGTCGGGCTCATTCAGCTCGCTGTTGCCTTGTATCATCAAAGACGGGGAAATGGAAAAGGAGCAAAAAGGCTCATTTCTAACAGTCTTCATTTGTTAGAAGCAAACCGTTCAGTATTATCGAATCTCGGTCTGGATGATGAGGCATTTCTGATGCTTCTGAGAACGCTGAAAAAGAAAATGGATGAAGATATGCCTTATGAAAGTTTGATGCTGCCGATCAAAGATGAAGCACTTCTTTCTTTATGCCAAGAAATGGCCCAAAAAGAAGGACTGCTTTTTGGACAGGAAAGCAACTTATCCCATACATTTTTAATCGAAAAACATAGACTCCGTGACCGGACAGATGTATTGCTGGAGCGAAAAAAGCAGATTGAACGTAAAAAAAGCAGAGGACTGTAGCCCCTGCTTTTACATGTGTGATATTTAATTTGATTCGCTGTGACACTTATGAAAGAAGCCTTGCGTTAATTCATTTGGAATGAGTGTTTTGGTTTTAAATATGTCTTCCACGGCTAAAACCATTTCCTTGCCGATTCCTTGATCACGATGGGATGGATTCACACTAATATGTTCGATTTGTACTTGGTCGTCTGTTTTCAACACACCAATAGCACCTACAATATCCTCGCCATCTTTCCATAGGAACAGCTGCCGATCTTCATCCATTTCATATGACTTCATCGTCTGCTGAAGCTGTTTGACGTCTTTCTCACCCGGCATAAAGGACAGGAGTCCCATGGCAATTTTTTCAAAAGACCTCTTGTAACGAATTAACATATATACCCCTCAATATTCAAATTATCCTGATTTCCAGCAAATGTCTTATGATTCATTTACTCATCACACATTATAAACATTTTTATACCGTTTTTAAACTCTTTTTCACTAAATTAAGAGAAAGTTCGATTGAGATTCGCCATTTCAATAGCAGCTGCAGCCGATTCGCTGCCTTTATTTCCAGCTTTTGTACCAGCTCTTTCAATGGCTTGTTCAATCGATTCTGTTGTCAGTACACCAAAGATAATCGGTACCCCTGTTGACATTGCACTTTGAGCAATTCCTTTAGCAGCTTCATTACAAACGTAATCATAGTGAGTCGTTGCGCCTCTGATCACGGTTCCAAGTGTGATGACTGCATCATATTTTTTGGTTTCAGCTAATTTTTTTGCCATGTACGGGATTTCAAAAGCGCCTGGTACCCACACAACATCGATATCATCACCATTTGCTCCGTGTCTGAGCAATGTGTCTTCTGCTCCATCTAACAGTTTACTTGTAATAAAATCATTGAATCTCGCTACAACGATTGCAAATTTTAGTCCTTCTGCTACTACATGACCTTGTATTGTATTCATATGTTGATCATCCTTTTTTGTGATTTTTATTTTGTTTCGATAGTCGCTGTTTGATTATTGTTTAAATATGTCTGTAATGCTTCTATTGTCAGCATCTTTAAGTCATGCTGTTTTTGAATTTCCTTTAGTTCAGGGACGCGAGCCATTGATCCATCTTCATTCATAATTTCACATATGACTCCCGCTGGCTCTGAGCCTGCCAGTTTAGCAAGATCAACCGCCGCCTCTGTATGACCTGGTCTTTCTAGTACGCCGCCTTCTTTTGCAATAAGCGGAAAAACATGGCCTGGACGGGCAAATTCGTCTGGCTTTGCGTCTTTATTTAACATGGCCAGCATGGTCGTGGAGCGCTCAAAAGCACTGATACCAGTTGTCGTTGTCACATGGTCGATGCTTACTGTAAATGCTGTATGGTGTGCATCTGTATTATGTTCAACCATTGGATGCAAATTCAGGTGTTTGGCGATCGACGCATCGACTGGCGTACAAATGAGGCCTCTTCCATGTAAAGCCATGAAGTTAATCACTTCAGGTGTGGCATGCTCAGCAAGTGCCACAAAGTCTCCTTCATTTTCTCTGTCTTCATCATCCACTACGATAATGATTTCTCCTTGTTTAAGGGCATTTACTGCCTCATCAACAGAATGATACATACAATCGCCTCCTAGAATCCGTGCTCTTTTAGAAATGATGGGGTCAATCGAGATGGCTGTTTATCGCCTTGCTCTTTTGTTAAAAAACGATAAATGTATTTACCGATCATGTCACACTCTATATTCACGATATCCCCCATAGATTTAGTCGGGAAAATAGTTCCTTCAAGCGTATGAGGAATAATAGAGACTGTGACTTGTGAATCTCGCAAATCGAAAATGGTCAAGCTGACACCATCTATTGCGATCGAACCCTTTTGGGTGAGCATATCTGTGAGGGTCTTGTCCATCTTTAAATCATAGTAAATGGCATTACTCTTCTTTTCTATTCGGGTAATGACAGCCGTTCCATCAACATGGCCTGAGACAAAATGGCCGCCAAATCGTCCATTTGAGGACATGGCTCGCTCTAAATTCACTGGACTGCCTTTTGTCAGCTGATCCAGTGATGTCGATTTGACCGTCTCTGGCATCACATCTGCCGCGAACTGTCCTTTTGTGAAGCTTGTGACTGTCAGACATACTCCATTAATGGCGATACTGTCTCCGAGGTGAACATCTTCCAGCACACGGCTGCATGTAATGACAATTTCCATGGCATCTGCTGACTTTTTACTTAATGACTGAACGGTGCCAACTTCTTCAATAATCCCCGTAAACATGTGATCCTCCCTTTCTTTTCATTTGTATTTCTCACTTTTTAAAAAAGCGATGTTAGGGACATGTGATCGATTGAGCACCTTCGTCGCTTTTTATGGTCCATACAAGGTAGATGAGGGATCACCTAATAAACACTGCATGCGTCTATTAACAACAAAAACATACAGAAAGCCCCGGAAAAAATTCCGGGGCTGTGGTTTTTTTGCATCAGAAATAAGACTATGATCAACAAATATTTTTCGTTCATAGCTTTCTTTATCCTTCTCCCATCCAGACTTTCACTGTCGGCTTCAGCTTTTCACTGAATCAACCGTTAATAAATTAACGGGTCACGGGCTGTAAAGCATTTGCTTTATTACCGTCGGTCGGGATTTTCACCCTGCCCCGAAGGATACAATCGATATTTAGCTGTCCTTAGGAGCTATTATAGCGATACTTGTTTTCAAATGCAACAATCATGATTCTTCACAAAAAAAGCCTCCTTATAGGAAAGGAGACATGTTAATTAACGACTTTTACTACTTTTATCAGTCCATCTATTCTTTTTTCATTACTAAAGTAGGCTTTAATACGATCGCCTTTTTTCAGATCGGCCACATCATCTTCAAATTTCTTTCCATTAAAAATGATTTTGGTGCCATTCTTTGCTTGACCGTAATATTCATCTCCATCAATTTTCGTAATGGTATATTCATAGATAGTGTAATCTTTATCATTATTTGTTAAGCTCTCGCCAATGGCTGTTGGCACATCTTCAATTTTCATGCCATTCATGTATAAATAACCTGCGCCTAAACAAAGCAGTAAAACAAATAAGATTGCAATTTTTAATTTAATTTTCCCCATATTTAGAACCTCCATCATCTGCACTTCGCCTATTTGTATGTTTTATTCCTTCTTTTATTGAAATAAAACCAAAAAAGCTGATTTTCATTAATGGTTACTTATATAACGATTCAGATGGCCCTTTGGTTCCACCTCTTAATCATTACATATGATACGAATATGCGTTCTTTATTAAGGGGGTCTTTTTCTTATTTATCATTTCGTCCCACCCGATACTACAGGCTTTTCGATTATATTCTTTTTTCGAGTGCGAATAAGTCTTCCTCTAACAATTGTGACCGCTGAACAGCGATGCTGCGGCTGTCGCGAACCCCTTGATTATAATAGTAGCTTCCAAGGTTTTTTGTGATAAATTCTAGTATATTAATGGCTGCTAATTCACCAATCTCTTCTTCTCGTTCTTCGGCAAAGTAACGCTGGATGGCCATCATCATTTGATTTTTTTCTTCTTTAGTGAGTGGTTTCAAAGTCTCCCCTTCTTTCTATTTTCTTCATTTGCAGCTGGATGTGCTGGCTTTTCACAAATACGAATGTTTGTTCTCTTATCATATCATAAAAAAAGATTCTGTGCATGACTGCCCTAAAAGAAAAAGCGTATTTTGATGTAATGGATCAAAATACGCTTCACTATTTTGTATAATTTTTTTCTCAGAAGCAGTCATAGCGTGTTGTCCATTTTATTTTAAAATGGATAGGATCGTCGCTATAGAATGATCTACAAATGAACGCTCTGGACGTGACTTCATTAGGACGGTGAGCCCGATGAAAGAAACGACCAGTGTTTGTGCTAAGGCTTTAGCATTTGAGCCGCTTTCGAGCTCACCTGAGCGAATACCTTGCACTATCTTTTCTTCAAAAATAACCGAAAGATACATTTGATGCTCTCTTGTCAGAATTTCAAATTTCTCTTCGTGTGGAGCAAGCTCCACTATTGTATTAATGCAAAAACAGCCTTTACTTGGGCCATCTCCATATTCCTCTTCCACTACATCTGTCAATAATAGATGAAATGCTTCCTTTACAGATCGATTGTTTTGAAGTTTTGTTCGAATACGGGCTGCATGCTGCTTTGTATATGTGCGTAATGCAGCCTCAAATAATTCCTCTTTATCTCCAAAGGCTGCGTATAAACTTGGCCGCTGTATTCCCATTTTTGCAGTCAAATCGCTTAACGTTGTAGCTCTATACCCCTTTTCCCAAAAAAGCATCATTGCATCATTCAACGCTTTTTCCTCATCAAACTCACGCTGTCGAACCATCATCAATTCCTCTTTTCAACAATAAAATCCTTTCACGATAACAATTGTCTATTTCTTTATTTATAAGGATATCATTTTCTTTTCATTACTAATCAGTACATTATGATTGTATTTTGTTCAGGTAAAATTGTCAAACCGTCTTTCTTCTTTCAAGATTAACACAGAATAAATTCTTGACTTTAAAACATTTTGATGGTTATCCTTAACAGTAATCATTTTGTACCGATCAGTATATTATTCTTTTTAGTATAAAAAGAAGGGGATGCAATGAATGGTTAAAGATAAAATGACTCACTATATGGCACTACTTTTTGCAACAGCCTGCGGGATGGCTGTTGCAAACATATACTTCGCACAACCGTTACTAGATTCACTGGCAGCCGAGTTCGATATCACGTATTCATCCATCGGTATTGTCATTACGATTACTCAGCTTTGTTATGCGGCGGGGCTGCTACTGATCGTACCACTTGGTGATCTGTTGAATCGACGCCGGCTCATCATTGGTCAGATGCTTTTATCTGTGCTTGCCCTCATTCTAGTCGGCATCGCTCCTATCGTCACCGTCCTATTTATAGGATTAGCATTGGTCGGACTGCTCGCTGTAGTCACTCAGGTACTCGTTGCGTTTGCAGCAAGTTGGGCTGCTCCAGAAGAGCGCGGCCGTATCGTCGGCTTGGTGCAAAGTGGAATCGTCATCGGTATTCTTCTCGCACGAACCTTTGCTGGTGTATTAACCGATTTTGCTGGCTGGAGGTCTGTATATCTTGTTTCTGCCGTCACCATGCTGATCCTAACTGGCGTATTGTTCCGAGTACTCCCGCGTGATGACAGCAAAAGAGAGTCATTATCCTATGCTCATCTGCTTCGTTCAATGTTTGTATTGTTCATACAAGAACGGATCCTGCGCATCCGCGGGATTCTAGCTCTTCTGATTTTTATCGTCTTTGGTACGTTGTGGACTTCACTCGTGCTGCCTCTCAGTACTGCGCCACACTCTCTTTCACATACTGCTATTGGCGCATTTGGTCTTGCTGGAGCAACCGGAGCGTTAGGGGCTGCTCGGGCTGGCCGCCTTGCTGATCGAGGTTTTGGACAGTTCACAAGCGGTATAGCCCTTGTCCTATTATTCATTTCATGGTTTTTCATCAGTTTGACTGAACATTCACTTATTGCCTTAGTCATTGGCATTATCATTCTTGACCTATCTGTGCAGGCAGTACACGTAACGAATCAGACTATGATTTTCACAGTGCGGCCTGAGGCGAGAAGCCGGCTTACGGCTGCTTACATGATTTTTTACTCCATCGGTAGTGCGACCGGTTCAATTGTTTCAACCAGCATATACGCAAACTATGGCTGGAATGGGGTATGTCTATTTGGTGCCGCTATCAGCGCCACAGCCATTTTGTATTGGATCATCACCTACCGCTTAACAGAACAAATAACTGTAAAATCAGATACAAAATAAAAAACACCGCGTTTAGCGGTGTTTTAGATTAAGCATCTACAACTTCAACTTTTTCCATGCCTTGGCCTTGCTCCATATCAAGTACAGCCTCGATACCAGATGTTACCTTGCCAAAAACAGTGTGAACACCGTTTAAGTGCGGCTGCGGGTCATGTACGATAAAGAATTGGCTGCCGCCTGTGTCTTTACCAGCATGTGCCATTGATAATGAACCTCTTTCGTGCTGATGTGGATTTCCTTCTGTTTCACATTTAATTGTGTAACCAGGACCACCCGTTCCATTGCCGTTTGGGTCGCCACCTTGGCTTACGAAGCCTGGAATCACGCGGTGGAACTTCAATCCATCGTAGAAGCCTTCATTCGCTAATTTTTCAAAGTTTGCTACTGTACCTGGAGCAGCCTCTGGGTAAAGTTCAAACTCAATTTTCTTTCCATTCGTTAATTGTATGTATCCTTTTTTCGCCATTTTTCACATTCTCCTTTCAGGTTAAACAACGCTCATTATAGCACATTTTCGGTGATGTTAAACATCCCCTGCTCTTCGATTGTCATTTACCTCTTAACTGATGATTGATAAAATAGGATTGCTTGATTCTTTTTTCCTAATAAAATGATATGTGACGAAATGACATGTCTTCATTTATTGGAAAAGGAACACATCTTAAAAAGAAAATTGAAACGTCGAGTCAATTTGTTACGTCTATATGATGGAGTGCATTTCTGTACGTGTACTCAAAAGCTGAGTTTCTCTTGAAAGAGGAACGCTTTCGACTTGAAGGAGGTCAACATGTTTAAAAAAATGATGCTTGGTATGATGGCAGCGCTCCTTTTCCTAATTGGTGCGCCAAAAGTCAGCTTAGCGGATGCAGCTGTCGGCGATGTCATCGTCACACTCGGGCAAGACTTAACACCAGCTGATCGACAAAAGGTTCTTGACGAGTTGAATCCACCTGAAAATGCGACAAAAATTGAAGTAACCAATAAAGAAGAGCACGAATATTTAGGAAAGTATATCCCTCGTTCTTCTATCGGGACGAGAGCATTATCATCTTCATCTATCACCATTGAGAAATCAGGTACTGGTCTGACTGTGGATACACACAACATCAAGACCATTACAGATGAGATGTATTTAAATGCTTTAATGACAGCAGGTGTCAAGGATGCCAAGGTTGTCGTCACTGCTCCATTTGAAGTATCTGGTACAGCCGCACTGACGGGCTTACTTAAAGCGTATGAGGTGTCAAGCGACAAAGCCATTCCAGAAGATGTGAAGCAGGTGGCAAACGAAGAGCTTGTGACTACATCTAAATTAGGTGACTCTATCGGGAAAGACAACGCTTCTGCCCTTATTGCAAAAATCAAAGATGACATTGCAAAAAACGGTGTCCCTAAAACCACCAAAGAAGTAGAAGAAAAAGTCGATCAGGCTGCTTCTGATTTGAACTTAAATCTGACGCAGGATCAAAAAGATCAGCTTGTCTCGCTATTTGATAAAATGAAAAACATCAATATCGATTGGAATCAAGTAGGATCTCAAATTGATAAAGCAAAAGACAAGATTACAAAATTCATAGAATCGGATGAAGGGAAAAACCTTCTTCAAAAGATTTGGGATTTCTTTGTCTCCATCTGGAACGCGATCGTCTCTGTATTCACTGGAGGAAAATAATTCATTAAAAAAGCTGCCTGTACCCCAGGCAGCTTTTTTAATTAGATGATTTCACTTTTGATTGATACGGTAAATCAAGTTTGACAATGTCCTCATAGGTTTCACGCTCAACCACAAGCTGCGCTTCCCCGTCCTCTACAAACACAACCGCTGGGCGCGGGATGCGGTTATAGTTGTTTGACATACTATAGCCGTAAGCTCCGGTACAAAAGACAGCCAATAAATCCCCTTGTGATAACTCTGGCAAATCGATATCCCAAATAAGCATATCTCCGCTTTCACAGCATTTACCGGCAATTGAAACGGTTTGATCATGCGTTTGACTCATTTTATTGGCACTTGCCGCTTCATATTTCGCTTGATATAAAGCCGGACGAATGTTGTCACTCATTCCGCCATCTACCGCAACATAATCGCGGATGCCAGGTACATGTTTTGATGATCCGATCGTATAAAGAGTCGTCCCTGCATCTCCAACAAGAGAACGGCCTGGTTCTATCCAAATCTCTGGCATATCAAACTCATAACGGGCCACGTTCTCTTTCACAGCTTGGATTATTTTCTCGACATATTCTGTCGCAGGAAGTGGTTCATCCTCTTCTGTATAACGAATCCCAAAGCCGCCGCCTAAGTTTAACACTGTAGAAATAAAACCAAATGATTCTCTCCATTCATCCAGCTTCATAAAGATTTTATCTGCTGCAAGGACAAAACCAGCCGTATCAAAAATTTGTGAACCGATATGACAATGGACACCTAAAAGCTCGATCACTTCTGAACCAAGCACTTGTTTCACCGCTTCATCTGCTTGTCCATTGTGAAGATCAAAGCCAAATTTTGAATCCTCTTGACCTGTCGTAATGTAATCATGCGTATGCGCTTCGACACCAGGCGTGATGCGGAGCAATACCTTCACTTTTTTTGACAGCTCTTGACCAAGCTGTTCAATGAGCTTCGTTTCATAGAAATTATCCACAACTATACAGCCGATCCCATGCTCTAAAGCCATTTTTAATTCTTCTCTGCTTTTATTATTGCCATGGAAATGAATTTTTTCTACTGGGAACCCAGCGCAAATGGCTGTGTGAAGCTCACCGCCTGAGACAACATCAAGAGATAATCCTTCTTCTTTAGCAAGCTGAAACATGGCAATAGAAGAAAATGCTTTACTCGCGTATGCTACCTGCGCTGTTAATTCTTCCTCTATAAATGCTTTTTGAAAGCTTTTTGCGCGCTCCCGTATTAAAGCCACATCATATACATAAAGTGGTGTCCCATACGTTTCAGCTAAAGAAACGGCATCAACACCACCAATTTCTAAATGACCGAGTTCATTTTGTCTGCAAGTGCCGTGTAAATACAATGTCATTCCCTCTTTCTCCGCTTCGGCTGAAAAAAGGCAGCTGCGTGAGCTGCCTTGTGCCTTGTCTCAAAGTTAAAAATACAATATCACAATCTTCAGCCACTTTCAATGAGCCTTAAGAATTTGGCGGAATTTTTGATCTGTTTTGAGGGTGAACGATGCTCGGTCTTACTTTTGAGCCAGGAACAGACGTCCGAATCAGCACTTGCCACAAAGCCTTCCCATTAAAAGGGAGGAACGGCCACATATAAGGCGTCTGCAATGAACGAATGGAAGTTAAATAAATGAGTAACAACGTAAAACCAATGATGAGTCCATTCAGCTTGAAGATCGCCACTAGTGCTAGGATGATGAGCCTGACAATCTTATTGGCGACACTCAGCTCATAGCTTGGCGTTGTAAAGGTACCGATCGCCGCCAGTGAAACGTATAAGATGACCTCTGGTGTAAACAAACCGACATCAATAGCGATTTGTCCAATTAAAACAGCCGCGATCAGTCCCATGGCGGTCGACAATGCGGTTGGCGTATGAATTGCTGCCATCCTTAAAAATTCCACCCCGAAATCAGCAAGGAACACTTGGAGAATCACAGGGATATGAGAAGGTTTGTTAAACCCAATATAGCTTAAATTGTCAGGCAAAAGATTTGGTTCAAGGATAAAAAGAAACCAAATCGGCAAAAGAAAGGTAGAACATAAAATGCCTAAAAAGCGTACCCATCTTAGGAATGTACCAACGGCAGGTGCCTGGCGATATTCTTCTGCATGCTGAACGTGGTGAAAAATAGTGGTTGGTGTAATGATGACACTAGGGGATGTATCCGTAATGATGATGACATGCCCTTCTAATATGTGGTTAGCGGCGACATCTGGACGCTCGGTATAACGCACTAGCGGAAAGGGATTATATCCTTGCTTAATAATAAATTCTTCAATCGTTTTATCAGACATCGTCAGCCCATCGACCTTAATTCCTGATACTTCTTTTTCTATAATATCTACAAGATCTGGGTCTGCAATATCTTCAATATAGCAAACACAAACATCGGCTTTGGAACGTTCGCCTACTTTGAGCATTTTGTATCGCAGCTTTTCATCCCGCACTCTTCTTCGAATAAGCGCTGTATTTACAATAATGTTTTCAACAAAACCGTCTCTTGCTCCCCTGACAACCTTTTCTGTATCCGGCTCCTCAGGCATTCTGCCAGGATAACTTCTAACATCAATGATAAAGGCGTAGTTTTCACCTTCTACAACAACTGCTACAAGCCCGGACAGTACTTGATCCACCGCTTCATCCAGCGTTTCTACCTTGGAGACCTGCTGATTGACAAGGCGGTTCTCGACTACATGTGCAAGATCATCTGATTCTGGTTCGTTGTCATTGATTTCGATTAGTTCTTTTAATAAGTAGATGACATACTGTGTATCACACAATCCGTTTACATAGTAAAGCTGGATTTCCTGATCGTGTATATAAATTTTCCGAACACCAAGGTCAAAGCTGAGACCCATTCCGACATTTTCTTTGAAGTAATCTTCATTTTTCTTCGGGTCTCGGTACACGTTTACCTTGTCTTTCTTCATGGAAGCCACTCCTTTCTAATATTAATTCCACTGCTTTCATCGTGATTGGAGATCCCTTGCTCAGATCATCTTTCCGTCCCATCTTGCCAATATCTCCAATCCCGACAACGAACGGGAGATTGAGGGAGTCAAGACAATACACTGTATCCCCGCTCATTTTATGGGGCTCCATTTCGGGAAGACCGTGTTTGTCGACACCGTATTCTGTCAGTTCACCTTCCCGGTCAATGGAGACATGGACCTTTGTCCATTCGGCTTGGTGCGTCTTGGATGCAACTGCAATCGCGCCAATGACTTCGATTTCAGGGTGGCGTGCCACATGTTTCATCGCCGTCTCGCCTGTTCCTTCACCGGTCAGTCCAGAATCATCAAACATCACAAAAACTGGATCATACGGCGTTTTTAAAATCATCTGAACAAGTTCAGGTCCTGTTCGTTTGCTTGGATTCCCTTTTGAGCTAGAAATACATCGTCCGCCGACGTTTTTAGCGGCGAGCTCAATGGTTTTGGCAGCATATATATCTCCGTCTGTCACTAAAATGACTTTCCGTCTTTGCCCCATATTAGGTTATCCTTTCGGTTTAAAGATAAGTGCGATAATAAATGAGAATAAAATCGCAGCTGATATACCAGCAGAGGTTAATTCAAAAATACCGATGCCGATACCAATGAATCCATGTACATCCGCTTGATGCATCGCCCCGTGAAGCAAGCTATGACCAAAGCTGACGATTGGTACGGTTGCGCCTGCACCGGCAAATTCAATAAATTTATCATAAATACCGAATCCGTCTAAAATGGTACCTGCCACAACAAAAGTAGTCATGACATGTGCAGGCGTGAGTTTGAGTACATCTAGCAAAAGCTGGCCAATGACACAAATAAGTCCGCCTGCCACAAAAGCGATAAGATAATCCATTAGCTCTCTCCTCCTGCACGCTCAAATACGACACCGTGCGCAATGGTTGGAATGGTCTCTTTTTGCTGAACCATCATCGGGCTGAGTAGCGCCCCGGTTGCCACAACGAGTACTCTTTGCAAATTCCCTGCTTTCATTTCTTGAAAAATATGACTAAATGTCACAATCGCTGAACAAGCACAGCCGCTGCCTCCAGCGAATACGTTTTGATCGGGCGTATAGATGATTAAACCGCAATCATCGTGCTTTCGCCCAAGCTGAATACCTTCTTCTTTCAGGAGATCCTTTAAGATCGGTGAACCAATGCCTGATAAATCTCCAGTTAAAATCAAATCGTAATCATCTACTGTTCTTCCTAAGTCTTCTAAATGCTGCTTGATGGTGTCTGCCGCGGCCGGTGCCATGGCCGACCCCATATCAAATGGATCTGTAATGCCAAGATCCATGACCCTGCCTACCGTTGCACTTGTAATTTGAATTTGTGAGGGCTCTTGGCTGATAATAACGGCTCCGCTCCCTGTTACGGTACTTGTTGCTGTATCTGGCTTTTGTCCGCCGTATTCGGTCGGGTTTCGAAATTGGCGTTCTGCGGTCGCATTGTGACTGCTTGTTGCTGCGATGGCTCTATTTGCAAAGCCACCATCAATGAGTGCTGACGCAATGGCGACCGATTCCATTGAGGTCGAGCATGCTCCAAACAAGCAGAGAAACGGGATCTTCAGCTCTCTTGCCACATAGTTTGCAGTGACGTTTTGGTTGAGTAAATCTCCAGCCAGCAACAGATCAATATCGCTTTTTTGCAAATTTGCTTTTGATAAAGCGGTTGATATCGCATCATCCATGAGCTTCCTTTCAGCCATTTCCCAGTTCTTTTGATCACAGTGCATTTCATCGTATGTTTTATCAATTAAATGTCCAATTGGACCTTCTTTTTCCTTAGGTCCTGCAGCAGTTCCTTCTGCATTGACATAAAGCTTGTGCTCAAATACCCAAGATTGTTTACCTGTTAGTTTCACCTTTCATTCCTCCTACGAAAACATCTTTTCCAAGATGTATCGAATGATCCCTACGATATATGCCGAGACGACACCGAACACAATGACGTTCCCAGCGAGCTTAAACATATTTGTGGCAACACCTAAAACAAGCCCTTCACTTCTATGCTCAAGGGCAGCACTTGTCATACTGTTAGCGAAGCCTGTCACTGGTACGGCCGATCCCGCTCCAGCAAACTGGCCGATTTTATCGTAAATACCGATTCCAGTTAATATAGAAGAAATTAAAATGAGGGTTGCCACTGTTGGGTTCCCTGCTGTCTTTTCGTTAAAATCAAAAAAGTGGATATAGAAATTCTGCAGCCCCTCACCTATTAGACAGATCAAGCCACCAATTAAAAACGCCTTGATGCAGTTGAGGACATAAGGTGGTTTGGGCTGATACGTTTTCACCTTAGATGGATAGTTCTCTTTTAAACTCGACACGTGTTGTTCCCTCCAATTTCTTAAATATAAATAAGCCAATGAAATAGTGAACCAAATATCTTTCCTAAGACGATGGCCATGAGCAGCAAAACAATTTTCCCGTCCATTCCAATTCTTTTCGTTAATATAGGAAGTACATTTAATACTTCAGTAAGTGCAGCTGCAAGCATGCCGACAAAGATGCCTGATAAAAGACCGACCGGCAGCGCCAGCCATTTGGTTAAATGCAGATGTATTTGACTTAAGGTGGCCCAGCCGCCAACAACCGCCCCGCTAATGACAGCCGCCTCGTACCCTTGTATGAAGCGCTGCGTTTTGGTTAATTGCATTAAGCGGGGGATGATGCCAAGCACTGTAAGAAATGCCACAAATCCTGCTCCGACTGTTAAACCGCCGCCAAGTCCAACGAGTACGACAAAAAGCCATTTACCGATCATGGATATCCTTCAATGTTTCTTTATTTTCATTGAGTGCGACATAATGATCGAGATCGAGCTGATATTTAAACATTTCCACTTCGAGCGGACTTGGTTCTTCATTTAAACGCTTTTTAAATACATGATTGAAAAACAAAATCATGCCAAAGCCGAGTCCAAAGCTATATGGAATTTGTAATAAATACGGATGCTCAACCGTTTTCCCTGTGATCATTTCATATAGGCGGATATGAACGAGCCGCATACTGACATCCTCGTGGAAATTCATAATGGCAAGCGCCGCTCCGACAAATAATAGAAGCCATACAAACACAAATAAAACGGGAGAAAGCTGGCGTTTGCCTGTATCAATTTCAACAATGGCCTCAGAGCCGCCAACGGTTTGAATGTCGATATCTGGCCACGTTTTTTTGATCGTTTTGACGACATGCATGATATCAAGAACGACGATGTGACGATCCTTTTTGCTGACATGATACACCGGCATTTTGCTAAGCTTTTGCACAGCAAACTCATCACCAGTGATTTGGGCGATATCCTCTAAATAAATGAGCTGATCTATTCCGGTCTTGATTCGATGGCGCAGCCGAATAAAGATTTGTCCGTCCATCCAAGTCACTTCCTATACGAGGGGTTAAAAATAGTATGTGGTGAAAAATGGTTCTCATACTGACAGAACTTGATTTACCGGTAATTACCACACAAAAAAAGCCAGCCGAATTGGCTAGCTGTCTTTTTGATCCATTTGCATTTGGATTTGTTTTAAAATTTTCTTTTCAAGCCGTGAGACTTGCACCTGTGAAATGCCAAGTCTTTCTGCAACCTCAGACTGTGTCTGGTCTTTATAATACCTTAAATACACAATGAGTTTTTCCCTTTCTTCTAATTCCTTGATCGCTTCTTTCAGAGCAATTTTGTCAAACCATCTTTCTTCAGAATGATCGGCAATTTGGTCAAGCAATGTTATTGGATCCCCATCATTTTCATACACCGTTTCATGAATGGATGATGGGGAGCGGACCGCTTCTTGGGCGAGGACGACATCCTCTGGTGTGATATCAAGGTATTCGGCAATTTCTTGAACGGTCGGCATTCTTCCATGAGACTTAGACAACTCATCCCTTGCTCGCCGGATTTTATTTCCGAGTTCCTTTAATGACCGGCTGACTTTGACCGTACCATCATCCCGAATGAATCGCTGAATTTCCCCGATGATCATTGGGACGGCGTACGTTGAAAACTTTACATCATATGACAAATCAAATTTATCCACAGATTTCAGCAGTCCAATACAGCCAATCTGAAACAGATCATCTGGTTCATATCCCCTATTTAAAAAGCGCTGAACAACGGACCAAACAAGACGCATGTTTTTTTCTACGAGGAGGTCTCTTGCTTGCTGATCACCGTCTTGGCTTTTTTTGATGAGCTCTTTGACTTCATCATTTGACAGCTGGGCTTTTTTAGCTTGCTTTTTTACCTCCACATCCATATGAGCAGCTCCTTTAATTACAAAGCGCTTTGCTTTTTGATAGATGCTTTGTTAAACGGATGGTCGTGCCCATTTCTGGAGATGAGTCCACCATGACATCATCCATAAAATTCTCCATGATGGTAAAGCCCATTCCAGAGCGCTCTAAGTCTGGTTTTGTTGTAAAAAGCGGCTGTCTTGCTTCCTCAAGATCGGTAATACCCATGCCTTCGTCACGGATGGTGAGGTAGACGACATGGTCATCTAATGTGACATGGATATGCACCTTGCCATCTGGATTCCCATCATAGCCATGGATGATGGAGTTTGTCACTGCCTCGGATACGACGGTCTTGATTTCTGTTAATTCATCTAAAGTCGGATCAAGCTGAGCGATAAACGCCGCGACTGTCACCCTCGCAAACGATTCATTTTGGCTTAATGCCGAAAAAGTCAGATTCATTTCATTTCTCATGACGCCACCCCCAATGTTTGCAAAGCCGTTTGCTCTGAAGGCTCCATACGAATGATTTTAAACAAACCAGACATATCAAATAACCGATTCACTGCTGGCGAGATGGCACAGACGACCATTTCTCCGCCAAGCTGCTTAATCTCTTTATATCTTCCTAAAATCACTCCGAGTCCAGAGCTGTCCATAAACGATAAATCAGCCAGATTCAGCACAATGTGGCGAATGTCCTCTGTTTCCAAATAATTCGTCACCTTTTGTCTCAATGTTTCTGCGGAGTGATGATCGAGCTCTCCTGTTAACCGAATGCAAAGTACGCTCTCTTTTACTTGAAAATCAATACCAAGGCTCATCTTTTTATTCCTCCTTGCTCTAATTTCGGATAAAGAGTGTTTCTCTTTTATAAGAAGTAAATCCTTCACCATGACAAAACTAGTGACCATTCGTCACATTTAGATGTTCTTTTCTTTTTCCTCATAGCAAAAAGACTGCCAATTTCAGCAGCCTTTCTCCTTTTATTTCCATTTTACAAAATCAGCCATTGCTCGTTTGAAGAAAGTCCAAATGCCTGCCTTTTCCATTCCTTCTTTTGCTTCTACAGGACTTTCATGCAGCACTTTTCCATCTTTTTTCAAGACGATCGTACCAAGTTCCGTTCCTTTTGAAAATGGAGCCTTGACATCATGAGACAATTTGATTTCTTTTTTGATCTGATCCACATTTTCGCCTTTTTTCGTTAGAAGGGAGATCGGTTCAGAAGTAACGAGCTGAATATTTTTCTTTTTCCCTTTGCTCACTTTGACCTCCGCCACATCTTGCCCTCGTTTGTAAAGCGGATGAGTCGTATATTGACTAAATGCGTAGTCCAGCATTTTGACTACCTGAGCGTTTCTGTCTTTCGGGGTGCTTGCGCCGAAGACAACCGCAATGACGCGCATGTTGCCTTTTTTAGCAGATGCAGTTAAACAGTATTTCGCTTCACCTGTAAAACCGGTTTTCACCCCATCGACACCTGGATAAAATTTAATCAGACGGTTTGTGTTTACAAGCCAGAATTTTTTATCTGTGTTTTGTCGTAGATAGTCTTCGTAGACACCTGTGAATTTGGTGATTTGTTCATATTTCAACAGCTCTTTTGCCATTATTGCCATATCGTGAGCTGTGCTGTAATGGTCTTTTTCAGGAAGTCCTGTTGGGTTTTGAAAGACTGTTGAGGTGAGGCCAAGCTCTTTCGCCCTTTTGTTCATCTGCTCTACGAACTGTTCTTCAGATCCTGCAATATGCTCTGCCATGGCAACTGAAGCATCATTTCCCGAAGCAATCGCAATGCCTTTCAGCATTTCTTTCACGGTCATTTCTTCTCCTGGTTCAAGGAAGATTTGTGAGCCTCCCATGGACGCTGCATAGTCGCTCGTTCTGACCTTGTCTGTCATTTTCAGTTTACCCTGATCTATAGCTTCCATGATGAGAAGCATCGTCATGATTTTGGTCATACTTGCGGGTGCAAGCTTTTCATCGCTGTTTTTGTTGTAAAGCACCTTTCCCGTGTCACGTTCTATTAAGATCGCTGATTTGGCTTCGTGTGCCAATTCTGATGTTTGTTTTTCTCCTGGTTTTTCAATCTTTTCTTTTGCTGTCGCAGATGGTGAAACCATTGAGATAAGGATCATTAAAATAAACAATGCACATATATGACGTTTCAAGTGGCAGACCTCCATTATCGTAATCCTTTCTATTTTTTCCTCATACAGGCTGTTTTATTCAGAGATCGTATGATTGCAAATAAAAAAAGCCTTCTGCTTGGGTAGCAGAAGGCTTCTGGACACATGCTATGAAAGTTGTTCGACAATGTCTTTTACTAAATCAAGAAAACTTGCTTTCACTTTTTCCGTTACTTCGATCACTTCATCATGTGACAGCGGCTGATCCAAAATACCAGATGCCGCATTGGAAATGCATGAAATGCCAAGTACTTTGATTCCTGCATGACGCGCAACAATGACTTCTGGAACAGTCGACATTCCTACCGCATCTGCTCCAAGTGTTCTTAGGAAACGAACTTCAGCAGGTGTTTCATATGAAGGGCCTGTCATCCCTGCATAAACCCCCTGCTGTACAGATATACCTAAACGCTGGGCTGTTTCTGCTGCAAGTGCCAGCAATTCTTTATCGTACGGTGCAGACATATCAGGGAAACGAACGCCTTGACTGTCATTTGGGCCAATTAATGGATTGGTTCCCATCATATTGATATGATCTGTGATCAGCATGAGATCCCCCGGACGGAATGACGTATTCACTCCGCCGGCTGCATTTGTGACAATGCATGTTTCAATACCAATTTCTTTCATCACACGGACAGGAAACGTCACTTGCTTCATATCATATCCTTCATAGAAATGAAAACGTCCTTGCATCGCGCAAACGACAGTGCCTCTCAGCGTTCCGATCACGAGCTGCCCTGCATGTCCCTCTACTGTTGAAACAGGGAATCCGGGAATATCTTCATATTTTATTTTGATTGGATTTTCAATCTCATCTGCTAAAATACCAAGCCCTGATCCTAAAATCAATCCAACTGTTGGTACATATGTCGATGCTTGTTTAATATATGCCGCCGCTTCTGAAAACTGTGCTCCCACGAGATTTCCCCCTATTTGAGTTTAGATAAAAAGCTTGTTCCGTATTTAGGCATCGTTGATTTGAAATTATCTGCAACGGTTGCCCCAAGATCAGCAAACGTTTTTGCTGTTGGCAGTTCATTTGCTTCCTGATGCTTTTTGCTGTAAGCAATGAGCGGAACGTATTCTCTTGTATGATCTGTTCCGTGATGAACCGGGTCATTTCCATGATCTGCTGTGATCACAAGAAGATCATCCTCTTTCAACAGGTCAAATACTTCAGGAAGACGTGCATCAAATTCCTCTAATGCTTTTCCATAACCCTCTGGATCTCTTCTATGTCCGTAAAGAGCGTCAAAATCAACAAGGTTCAAAAAGCTGAGTCCTGTAAAGTCTGTTTTAAGTGTATCGACCAGCTTGTCCATTCCATCCATGTTCGATTTTGTTCTAAGAGATGATGTGATTCCTTCGCCGTCATAAATATCAGAGATTTTTCCGATCGCAATGACATCGAGCCCATCATCTTTCAGTTCATTCATGACTGTACGGTCAAATGGTTTTAACGCATAATCATGACGGTTTGGCGTTCTAACAAAAGCACCAGGCTCTCCAACAAACGGACGAGCGATAATCCGTCCAACCATATACCTTTCATCTAATGTGAGTTCACGGGCAATTTCACAAATACGGTAAAGCTCATCTAATGGCACAACTTCTTCGTGCGCAGCAATTTGCAGCACAGAATCTGCAGATGTATAAACGATTAAATCGCCTGTTTTCATGTGCTCTTCGCCAAGCTCATCTAAAATTTCCGTACCAGACGCAGGTTTATTTCCAATAATACCCCGGCCAGTTTTTTCTTTTAATTCATTTAATAGTTCATCTGGGAATCCGTCTGGAAAGACTTTGAACGGTGTGTCTATGTAAAGACCCATGATTTCCCAGTGCCCTGTCATTGTGTCTTTACCATTTGATGCTTCTTGCATTTTTCCATAATACGCAAGCGGTTTTTCATCCGCTGGAATTCCTTTGATTTCTTTAATATGACTCAGCCCAAGCTTCGCCATATTCGGCATATGAAGCCCGTTCATTTTTTCAGCAATATGTCCAAGTGTATCTGCACCTACATCATTAAAATCAGCAGCATCTGGTGCTTCCCCAATCCCTACTGAATCCATTACGACGAGGAAAATGCGTTTATACTGATAATCAGGCATTAAAAAGCGCCTCCTTCAATATTCTTGTCTTTTGACCTTACAAACAGTAAGAGGTCAGACATCTCAAGTATAAACCGTTTACAAGCCAGTTGACAACCATAAACGGCGTAAAGATGAAAAAGCATGACACCCATTCATCGTGTCATGCTTTACTTATGCCCTTGGATGGAATTTGTGATACACATCTTTCAGTCTTGTTTTCGTCACATGTGTATAAATTTGTGTTGTTGAGATATCGGCATGTCCGAGCATCTCCTGTACGGCTCTTAAGTCCGCACCGTTTTCAAGCAGGTGTGTAGCAAATGAATGTCTGAGCGTATGAGGCGTCAGTTCCTTTTGAATCCCTGCTTCAATGGCTCGTTTTTTTAAGTTCTTCCAAAAGCCCTGGCGCGACATTTTTTTCCCGTGATGATTGAGAAACAAGGCATCGGACGGCTGTTTTTTTAACAGCTTGCTTCTTCCCTTTTCGATATATTCTTCAATTGCGCTTGCGGCAGCTTCACCGATTGGCACAATTCGCTCTTTTCTTCCTTTTCCAAAACAGCGGATAAAGCCCATTGTGAGGTGAACATCGGCAAGAGTCAGATCCAGCATTTCACTAACGCGAATGCCGGTTGCATATAAGAGCTCAAGCATTGCTTTGTCTCGGTAGTCAAAGGGAGTGTGCTGATTTGGTGTATCAAGCAGCTTTTCGACCTCCCCTAATGATAAAACTTTCGGTAATGTTCGCTCTGTTTTTTGGGTTTCAATGTTCCATGACGGGTCATCCGTTGTCACTTTTTCCCGAAGCAGAAATTGATGAAAAGAACGGATTGATGATAGATGCCGTACAGACGTTTTACTCGATTTCCCTTCCTCTTTTAGCTGCTTTAAATAATGAATGATATGCAGGCGCGTGACATCGCTAATATCCGTCAGCTGTTCATGTGTCATTAAAAAAGACAAGTAGTTCTGCAAATCTCTTTTATAAGAAACAATGGTATTTTCAGAGAGTCCTCTCTCTACGGTCATAAAATGAATAAAGTCGGATAATTGATCGTTCAATGATTTCTACTCCCCGTTTTGATAAAAATAAATCAATCGGTCTTGCCAATTGTCTTGATTCGGCTGATCCATTTCCATCACTTTAATTGCTGCACCCTCTGGTTTATCATAACGATGGTAGCTTTCATATTCTGAATTTATCCATATCATAGCATAATAGAACAGGACGGTAAAACCTGTGAACAAGATAAATACTTTGATCACTTCACCTGTTGTTTTGAGCCATTTTCGCATGATCTTCAAGTCCTTTCTCACCTTCTCATTACTTCAGCATATGCCAGGTAGGACAAGGAATATACAGCGAAAATGCAAAAAACCTCTTCATCTTAAATGAAAAGGTTCCAATTCGGATTATTTGCCGGATTCATCATCATGACACCGGTGGCAAATACCATGGAATGTCAATCTATGATCCTTAATTTTAAATTTCCAGTCACGTTCAATAATCTCTTCGACATCTTCTAATAAATCATCTTCTATCTCATCGACTGTTCCGCATTCCATGCAGACAAGATGGTGATGGAAGTGAGCGGCTCCTTCTTTGCGAAGATCATATCGCGAAACGCCGTCTCCAAAGTTAATTTTATCAACAACTTTCAGTTCAGTGAGCAATTCTAACGTCCGATAAACAGTAGCAAGACCAATTTCAGGAGACTTCTCTTTTACGAGGAGGTATACATCTTCTGCACTTAAATGGTCTTCTTCATTCTCAAGCAGTACTCTTACTGTGGCTTCACGCTGTGGCGTGAGCTTGTAGCTGGAAGAATGAAGCTGTTTCTTAATTCGATCAATCCTATTTTCCATTGACTTTCCCTCCTACGCCACATTACTTGATCATTATATCAAATGATGTGCTGAGAGCCAACTATAATCATTTTAAATTGATAAATAAATTGATTTTTAATTAATAACAATTATAAAAGAACGCCTGCCAGCTTTTTCATGAGCATGAATGATATGTACGATTCAAAAAAAGATGAAAGTGCAGCAAGCGCTAAAATCATCAGCAGAACCGATGCATACCGGCCAAACCACTGGACGGGTGCTTGACTGATGGTTTTTTTCATGAAGAGCTGTCCAATGAGACGGATGGAAAACGCAATCGCACAGGTGCCAATCACTAAATAGGCTGGAATAAGCAGAATGTTTTGCGGAAGCACCGATACAAACGAGAGAAAAAATCCACTCAGCCCCATTTGATTCACGAGAAAACCAACAGTAAATCCAACAACAATTCCTTTTAAAAAGATCATGAGAAAGATGAGCGGCAGACCAATGATGGATATTCCCAGTATCCACATAAGGCCTAAATATTTCATATGATGCAGGAAGCTTTGTAAAAACATTTCTTTTGATTCTGCTGCTTTCTCATTCGTCAGCTGACCAAAAAATTGATTTAAATAATAGAATAAATCCTCTTTCTGGCTGAATGTCATGCTATTGACAATGATGGCACCGAAGATCACACCCATTAAAAAGAGTACAGAGACAAATAAATAAATCGAGAGATGATCTTTTACGTGCTGAAGAAGATGCTCCTTCCAAGACTTTTTCCGCATGTGTCTTCCTCCCAAATCGTAAGGTTACTAGATTCTATGAGAGAGATTACGAAACATGACAGTTTTATTGAAAGAAAAAAGAGAAAGCAGCCTGCTCACTGCTTTCTCTTTTTCATTTATCGTGCGGCTTTTTGTACGTTCACAAGCCCGGCACCGTAATAAAAAGGTTCTCCAAGTTTTGTCGCCGTTTTTGACAGTCTCTCACGCACTTCATCGTTTGTCAGATTCGGATGTTTTGATAGAATGACAGCCGCAGCGCCCGTTACATGCGGTGATGCCATTGACGTTCCGCTCATGTAGCCATATTCGTTATGAGGAATGGTGCTCAGCGTTGAAACGCCTGGTGCTGAGACTTCCAGTTCTTCGCCAACAGATGAATCAAAAGCTCTTTGCTTTTTTTGGTCAACAGAGGCAACAGCCATCACGGAGCTGTATTTAGCCGGATAGTCAATCGTATTGAGAGATCCATAACTTCCTTCATTCCCCGCAGAAGCCACAATGAGAATCCCTTTATCATACGCTCGATCTACCGCTTCTTTCAGCGCCTCAGATTCACTTGCTCCCCCCATACTAATATTGATGACATCCATGTCATTCTCAATGGCCCATTCAATCCCTTTTATGATCCAGCTATAGTAGCCGTCACCATTTTCATCTGCCACCTTAACAGCATAGATAGAGGCTTTTGGCGCAACACCAACGACACCTACCTTATTATCTAAAGCGGCAATTGTCCCTGCCACATGCGTGCCATGTTTATGCGGATCTACAAGCGGATCGGACTCTGTCGGTACAAAGCTCACCCCGCCGGTGACATGTAAATCCTCATGTTTGCCGTCGATCCCGCTGTCAAGAACTGCTACTTTGACATTCTGTCCAGCGTATCCTTGTTTATGTACCTTTTGTGCTTTGATGCTTTTGATGCCATATGGAACAGTTTGACTGCTTGTTTTTGCTTTTTGATCTTCCTCAATGAAGGTCACTTCTTTTGCTTCATTCAGTTTCTTTTTCGATGTCTCATTCAACGACACTTTCATCATATCTATTTGCTCTATGGATTCTTTCACATGCCCGCCAGCTTCTTCTACAAGCTGTTTTTGTATTTTGTCTTGAACGGAAGAAGAAAAGCCGATCATGTACTCTTTTTTTGCTTGCTCCTTTGCAGAAATATCTGACGCGCCAAACATGACCGATGCCACAAGCACACTTGCCATACAAAGCCCTGCTCCAAATGACTTGACGTTCACGATACTCACTCTCCCTTTCGTTTCTTTTTGTCATTTAACTACATTTTTAGACAAAAAGAAACGACCGTTTGTCCTATTTTTTAAAATTTTTCCATTTATTTGATCTAGTTGTCACAAAAAAGCAAAATAAAAATGCTTATGATCCTCTTGATAGTGATCATAAGCATTTCGTCCTTTATGTTTTTTCATCATGTGCTGCAAGACTTCTTGTTTTGTTTTTGTCTTCCTTTCGTGTGTGCTAAAATGCGGCATGTTTCCTCTCGACAGTTCTGGATTACGGCTGTGCTGCCTTTGGATATGCTCTCGTTTTTTCTTTGCTTTGCTTTTTCCCATTTGGCAAAACCCCTTTCGTTGACGTTATGATACACGATGTTACATAAAAAAGATAGACGTAAATACGTCTATCTCAGATTGTTGACAAAGGGCTAAAATGATCTTAATTTTAGCCCTTTGTCTTCTTTTCAGCGTGATAGAAAACCTTTGCAGTCTAGGAAGGGCGAGCACCGGAGCGCAGACCTGACAACGAATGCAAGGGTTTGTCTACACGCTGAGATAGACGTAAATACGTCTATCTTTCTGTTTTTATCATATCAAAATGCGGAATCCCATCTTCATCATAAACATCTGAGACGACCTTGAAACCAAATGATTCGTAAAATGACTTCAGGTAGGCTTGCGCCTGTATTTTGACACTTGTTTCACCTAGTTCATTAAGCTTTTCCAAAGCCTTGATGAGCAGCATCTTTCCATACCCTTTTTTCCGGCCGGCCTGCGTCACAAGAACACGGCCGATGGACGCCTCTTTGTACACGATCCCGTTTTGAAAAATTCGGCAATAAGCCACAATGGTACCATTCTCTTTTGCGATGAGATGAATTGCTTCTTGATCCCTGTGATCAATTTCAGGGTAAGGACATGTTTGTTCTACAACAAACACGTTAACTCTTTCCATAAGAATCAAGTAAAGATCCTCTTTTGACAATTGTTCAAACGTTTGACATGTCCATTTAATGTGACTCATGATTGATATCCACCTTACCGTACACTCCGCCTCCACCAGCGATTAGTCCGACTTCGCCCTTTCTTGCTTTGATGATGTAGCCCGCTGTCTTTTCTGGCAAAACGGCTTTTAGTTCTTGTTCTGTTGCTTGATGCAGAATATTCATCTCTGTGTGAAACACGGCTTTTAGCTTCTCCAGCGTTTTAGGTCCAACACCCGGAATAAACTGGAGTGGGAGCTGATGAACATAAGGAGGTCTCATTCTTTTTTCACTTTCTTGGTCAGCAAGCTCTTTTAAACGCTCACTTACTCCTTTTGTCATCCGGGTATGTCCGCATTCGTGGCACTCTTCCTGATCTGATGCGTGAGGTCTTACCCCGCATTTCTCGCAGGTCGTATGATAATACTTCCCAAGCCGCGGAGCAAGTCCATAATTTCCTGTGACAGCTCTACCATCTTTTTCTTCAAGGGCTAGCTTGAATTCGGCAAAAGAGGCATGATCCATTTTGATTTTTGTATATTCTCGCGCGATTTTCCCTAAAGAATGAGCATCTGAATTCGTTAAAAAGGGATACCGGTTCAGCTCACTCAGCCGGGAAGCCATTGACGTATCACAGCTAAGACCAAGCTCAACAGCATCAATAAGATCAGGGTCAAATACTTCCGTTAAAGAAGTGTTCACCCCTTTGCCGTATAGACTTTTATGCGGCGTAAAAATATGAGCAGGAATAAACAATCCTCCTAGCTCCTTTACTTTGCGCTGAAGTGTTTTCCCATCAACATAGAGGCGCTGTGAACTCAAATGCACATTTTTCATATGAAGCGAAAGCCATGCGGAGAACTCAGACATTTTGTGTAATGTGGGCATAAATGCCAGCACATGAATCGGACCCTTTGAATGGTCATCATTGATCTCTAATTCACTGCCTAAAAGCAGCACTGTCGGTCCAAATGATAGACCGCCGTCATTTAGTTCCGTGTACCGGCCTTCCTCTACACCCTCTATTAACTCTTCTAAGACTTCTGGAGATTGTGCATCAATCACACCAATCATCCCCATCCCTTTACTTTCTGCTGCTTCAATGAGAATTTGGTCAATTGTCAATGACCTTGCACCTGTAATTTTGACAGCTCTGCCTGTTCTTGTTCTGCCAATATGAATATGGATGTCAGCAAAAAATTCCTTCATTTTGTTGACTCAAGTACCTCTTGCAGTTGTAAGTATTGAATGGCATAGGCTGTTTTTGCATCGTAAATATGCTGCTTTTCAATGAGGTGCAAGGCTTCTTCTAATGAAACTTCCATTACTTCGACAAATTCATCTTCATCCAGCTCTCTTTTTTCTTCAAGCGGAACTAGCTGATCTGCTAGATAAATGTGAACAATTTCATCTGCAAAACCAGGTGATGTATAAAAGGCCGTCAGCTTTTGAAGCTGCTGAGTTGTATATCCTGTTTCTTCTTCTAATTCTCTTAATGCTGTATGTGCCGGCTCTTCCCCTTTTTCTAGTTTTCCAGCCGGAATTTCAACGATGGCTCTCTCTAGTGCTTTACGGTATTGTTTGACCAAGATGATTTTATTTTCGTCTGTACGTGCAATGACAGCTACTGCACCAGGATGTTTAATGATTTCTCGTTTGCCTTGTTTTCCGTTCGGCAATTCTACATCTTCAAGTACCAAATCAATGATTTTTCCGTTGTATAATTCTTTCGACGATAATGTTTTTTCTTCAAAGTCCTTCAATTTTGTCAGCTCCTCGTTCTACTTTCACTTTTTACTTCATTTATTTTAACATAGATGATTTAAGAGAAGCGAAAAGCAGAACGCTTGCTTCAATGCGCCATTTGAAATCACCTAGCTTGAATTCCTGATTTTTTTCACTTAATGTGAAAGGATAGGAGTGTGATGGAATTGAAAAAAAGACGAATTGGCACCTCAGATCTTTTAGTGAGCGAGGCGGCACTAGGATGCATGTCTCTTGGGACTGAAAAAGAAAAAGCGCTCTCTTTATTAGATGAGGCCATTGATCTCGGAATTAACTATTTGGATACAGCCGATTTATATGATTTTGGGACAAATGAGGAAATTGTTGGGGAAGCCATCAAAAATAGACGGCAGGATTTGATTTTGGCGACAAAAGGCGGCAACCGCTTTGAAAAAGGCAAACCAGGCTGGGACTGGGACCCTTCAAAGGCGTACATAAAGGAAGCAGTAAAACAAAGCCTCAAGCGGCTTCAAACAGATTATATTGATTTATATCAATTGCACGGAGGCACGATTGATGACCCCATTGATGAAACCATTGAGGCTTTTGAAGAATTAGTAGAGGAAGGCGTTATTCGCTATTATGGCATTTCATCTATCCGCCCAAATGTCATTAAGGAATATGCCAAAAAGTCCAATATCGTAAGCGTGATGATGCAATATAGCTTACTCGACCGCCGCCCGGAAGAATGGTTCTCTCTTCTTGAAGAACAAAGCATTAGCGTCGTCGCAAGAGGTCCTTTAGCGAAAGGATTATTAACTGAAAAACCACTTTCTCAAGCAAGTGCAGTGATTCAAAAAAACGGCTATCTTCAATATTCATTTGAAGAGCTCCAGCAGATCATTCCTTCTTTAAAGAAAGTCGCTTATGACCTGTCCCTCACTGAACTGTCCATTCAGTATGTACTGAAACATTCTGCGGTCAGTTCCGTTGTATTTGGCGCAAGCTCAGTGGATCAGTTAAAAGAAAACATAGCAGCAGCAAATGCACGTTCTTTAAGCGACCAAGAAGTCAAAGCAGTAACTTACTATACAAAACCGTTTGTGTATGAAGCGCACCGGTTTAAATAATATAAAAAGAGATCACATGGTGTGATCTCTCAGATTGTAGAAAAACTCGTGTTTTTCTACAATTTTTTATTTTAGTGTATGTATGATGAATGAACGTTTTCATGTTCTCATATGCAGATGAGAGAAGAACTTGGCACTTACATTTTATTTTCTCCTCAACCAGAGGAACAAAAATGCGATCTTGTTTTCTCTCAGTATGAGGGGCTAAGAGCCCCCGTTGTCTTATTAACTTTTATTTTTACTTTCATAAAATGCATAATTTCCAGATTTGCCTTTAAGATAAAATGTAGTACCAAATTGGTTGAAACTATTTGCAAAAACGCCATTATCTGAAAACATACATAATCTATTATCTTCTTTTTTAAAAGGAGTTTTGGAACAATCTACAATTGAAGTAGCCTTTGTACTCACATCCGCATTCGTTAAATCATTTGTTGCAAGAGCTTGTCCAGAAACAGGTAAAAGCAATCCTAAAGATAAAGCGACTCCAGCCATTGTTTTTCTCAATTTCATGTGAATCATCTCCATTCCCAAATTTTGTAATACACCTTCATTATAAGGAGAACGATCCTCTATCAAAAGGGTCTTAATGACCATATTTTCAATAAAAAGGAATTTAAATAAATCATTACTCACCTTTTTACTTCTGTTTAAAAACATAAGTTATGGGATTTCGTCTCGTTTGACTATAAAGATTATACTGTCGCGATTCTGAAATGAAGTGATATGAAGGGGGCAGAAATGCTTTTCTCTTTATGGACCTATGTTTATTCTCTGTGGATCTATCTCAATGATGATGACATGAAAAAAGGAGCATCATTGCTCCCTTTTTTAGCTTTTATACTTTCTCCAGTCTAAATGGCTTTCATCTAGCAGCTCTGAAAAGCTTTTGTTTTTTTCTTTTTCTTTCTGCTGCCGAAGGAGGTCTTGTCGTTTTTGTTCTTCTCTTTTTTCTGTTTCGACGGCGAGGTTCTGTTTCATTTGAAGAAGCTGCTGTTTGACATCGTCCTTTATGCCGTCCTTTAATTTCGCTTGATCCTGATTGGTCTTTTTCATTGTGCCTCTCTCCTTTTGACTTAGTGTATCATCCGTTTTATTTTCTGAGCAAGAGGCACGCCAATCTACCAAGATGTGGTATGATCGTCATAGAAAAAACTCCGGAAAGGAAGAATTGGCTAGATGAAGAAATGGATTGCTATATTTGCCTTCATATTATGTCCACTCGCTGTAATCGGCATTTTTTTCACCAATAAAATGATGTATATTCGAAAATTAACGGATGAAGAGCTCATCAAACGAGAATCAGATGGAGGCCATTATCATCACGAGGAATTTCAGCAGCTTAAGAAAGAGAAAGTGTGTATTCCTTCAGCATTTGGTTATAATCTACATGGCTATTTTGTGCCGCATCCTCATACAACACGCACAATCGTACTTTGCCACGGTGTGACAGTCAGTTTGATTAATTCCGTTAAGTATATGAAATTATTCCAAAAGCTCGGATGGAATGTGCTGCTTTATGATCATAGAAGACACGGGATGAGCGGCGGGAAAACCACGAGTTATGGATATTATGAAAAAGAAGATCTAGCAAAGATCGTAAAGTGGCTCAGACAAAGACTCGGAGAAAGTGCCATCATTGGGATACACGGAGAATCAATGGGTGCAGTCACGACCTTGTTATATGCCGCAAAGCTGGAAGCAAACGCCAATTTTTACATAGCAGACTGCCCTTTTGCTTCTTTTAAGGACCAGCTTCTGTATCGATTAAAAACAGATTTTCGCCTTTCAGGGCAATGGATTCTTCCATTAAGTGATCAAGTGTTAAAATGGCGGGACGGATACCGCATCCGGCAAGTTTCCCCTCTTGATGTGATCGATCGGGTGAAAGAACCTGTACTTTTTATTCATAGCCGCCATGACGACTATATCCCCTGTGAGCAAAGTCAGCAGTTATATGCACGAAAAAAGGGTGACAAACAGTTGTTTATTGCGCCACACGGTGCGCATGCAATGTCTTTTAGCGAAAATAAGGAAGCTTATGAGCAAGAAATTCAAACATTTCTTCAAAGGTTTGAATTGAATGAAAATAAAAGAGGAGAATGAACAGCAGTTCGTCCCCTCTTTTTGAGCTAACTTATGCGATAGTCACCACTGTTGTATGGTGTCTGCCCGCAAGCTCCATATGGCTCTCTTCCGATTGTTGCTGACTCATGACCGATAATCCTGCAGTTGCTGCCAATAAAAGAACTATCAAACTCGTTTTCATATAAATGACCCCCATTTTGAATTTTTGATATGGCTTGAATTTTCCTTTCGTAAAACCGGGTAGATACTTCAAACAGTCCAAGCTCATTGTAATAATGAGCCGCATCAAGTGCCAATTCCTCAATATCCGGGTATAAGCGCTTGTCCTCGAGCAGGTCTAATGTATCGTCTATGATTGTTATGTCTGCATCAACGTATAATGCTTTTAAGAACTGAAATTTGCAGATGTAAATTTCATCTTCTAATTCACAGGCCTTCATAATACCTTGTTGATAGAGGGTTAACGACTCTTCTATTTGTTTTTGTTTAAACAGGATTTGTGTCAGCATAAATAGTGGGTCTAGAGAGCGATTAAGATGGGTTAAATTCTCCTTTTCAAACACTTCAATAGAGTCTTTCAGATAACGGCTTGCTTCCGCAAGGTCGTTCATTTGATAATAACAGTTACCTAAGTTGAAAAGGGCCGAACCTATGACTCGAGGGTTTCCAATTGAGCGTGCTCGCTTTAGAGCATTTTTAAAGTAGGGCAATGCATGTTCATAGCATTTCAAATCATCATAGTTTGCACCAATGACAAATTCACAGTGGATGATTCTCAGCGTGTACGTTCTGTAGGCAGAATACGTATCTAACGCTTGCAAGGCATAGTGCATCGAAAAGTGGGTTTGTTTCATGTGGTAGTAAATTTCTGCTAATTTAAAGTAAAATTCTGCTCTTTCTATATCATCTGATATGAGATTGAGCTTTTTTTCTGCTGAGCGGTAATAAGCAATGGCACTTAAGTAGTTTCTCTGTTCAAATTCAAACATTCCTGTAAAAAAATGAACATAGTATTCAAGCATATCCGTTAATTTCGTTTGTGAATGTTCGATCGTTTCTAGCAAATTCTTAATCTCTTCATCATTCGAGGCTTTCTTTGCCGGTTCAAAATATTCAAGCATTACCTTGTGGCGAAAATCCATCAGCTGGTAAAACAATAACAAGTTTTGATCCTGCTCCATTTCGAGGATTTCCTGCTCGATCTCCGCCTTCAGCTTCTCTGCTTTCATCACATGAAATCCGCAAATCTGCCTATACCATTCGTTTATTTTGATTCCAACCTGAGGCGATGACAGCTTGAGCTTCAATTCACTTTAGCACCTCCCTTCTCATATACGATACATGTTGTATTCTATCACATTTCCTCGAATGGAAGAAATATGAAATGTCATTTTTCGCAAAGTTTTCGGTATCCCGCAATAAACGCTGCAAATGCCTATTTTTCGGCATTTACAGCCATTATTTTTTTATTTCCAGCTTGCTCATTTTGTCGAATTGTTTGCTGAAAACGCCTTTTTCTGTTTCAAAAGATCATTTTTCAGATTAGACAACCGTGCCGTTTGATAGATGATGAACGCACGAAAAAAACCCTTTCGAAAAAGGGCTTTTATAATACATCTGTTACTTGGTCCATATTCTCTTTGATCCAATTGACAGCTAATTCGAGTGTTGGAAATTCTTCCGTTTCAAATGTGACTTCATCTTGAAGAAGCCAAACGTCCTTTTTCACCGAATCCATTCCACCTATTGACCAGTGCAAAAGGCTATAGGGATGATTGTTATTTAAAAACGACACCCATGTTTTATTTTGTGCCGTATTTTGTATCACTTTTAGCTTTTGATCCACTACATTTCCACCTTACTTTACAAGTATACCCATTCTCGGGCTGAGTATTTGTTGAGGACTTTTCAACATGAGTGTGTTGGCTTTTTCATTAAAATCAATCGTCATTTCCTCGTCAAAAAAGACCTTTTGTGCTGTGTGTATGTACAGCTTAAAGAGCTGATTATGCTTGAGCTCTTCCCATTCGCCTGTTCTTTCACCTGTGAGCCAAATCATTGGGACACCGCTTACCGCACAGCCGCACCCATCTGAATCATATCGAAGGAGCAGTTCTTTTGTTTCATGCGCTGCTTGTTGTTTTGTAAGGAACGCTGCTGCTGGTTCTGTTATATGAATATACATGCCGAACATCCTTTTTTCGTTGATTGTTACATTGTAACATATCAGTCATTAATTAAACATGTTCACGTCCTGCCAGTTCTTATGTCTGATCGTTTTTCTTTAACTGCTCTGACCAATTGTACGCTTCTTGTTCAATTTCTTTAATGAGCCCATCTTTTCCTTTCATATAACTTGCCATATCTTCAGGATATGCTTTTGCCAATTGACGCTTTTTATTGGCATAGGCTTTGGCACGATCAGGTGCAGCTTGTAAATAATCTCGGAACACCAAATGCCTTTTTACATCATCATGTCCAGCTTCATAGGCGTGAACGTGATGTGTTCGATTCAAGCCGCCTTTTCTAAAAAAACGTCTTCCCTTGAGTCCATTTTCTCCGAGCGGTTCATATCCAAGCTGACGAAACAGGTGGTTACATTCATCTAAGCGACTGATATGCTTCACCTCTAGCAATATATCAATAATTGGCTTAGCCGCCATTCCTATGACTGACGTACTGCCAATATGGTGGCCATATCCCCAGTTGTCGCCAACTATCTTTTTCAGCTTGTCATGCTCATCTTGAAATTGTTTTGGCCAGCTCGGTTGGTATTCAATCACTTCCACTTTTCGAAGCATTAAACGTTCCATCTTTGTTAACATCAGATTGTTTTCCACCTGCAAACGGTCCTTCTGTTTAAACCCTAGTTTTTCATAAAGCTTGATTGCTGGTATATTTGCTTCCGCTGTTGTGAGCTCAATTGTTTTTTGATGCTGGATTATGGATTGCAGGAGCGCTGTCCCGATGCCTTGTTTGACATGATGAGGGTGCACAGCTAACCGGCTGAGGATGATCCGGTCGTCATACAGTTCATATGAAGCGATCCCTAACAAATGCCCCTCTTTTTCAAATCCTATGAAAATCTCATTTGTTTCTATTATATCTTTAACCGTTTCTTTTAAGGGCGGTAAATCTTGATAGCCTATTTGTTCTGCCTCCCGCTGATATGCGGCCAATTGGATATGTAACATCTCTTTTGCTTGTTCTTTATTTTTTTGATCCAGTCTAATGATCATGCTTTCGCCTCCAGCTTTTTCACAAACAGCACCCTGTCTTCATGAATGCCGTCGTAATCTGAAAAAACTGAAATGCCATCGACCGTCTTATCTCCCTTTTCTATCTGAAAACCGAGTTTTGTATGGTAAGCAATCGAGACTTTATTGACAGGAGCTGTGATGGCCTTAATCGTTGTTCTTCCTTCCTTTTCAGCCGCTTCATAAAACGCTTGATAGAGAATTTTGCCAATCTTCAATTTTCGGTGGTCTGGATGTACCCCCACAAAGTGAATATACGCTTCATCTGAATCCGATTGCGATAAAAAACCGACTAAAAAGCCGATCAGTTCACCTTTTTCAACAACGACAAAACTTGTTTGCTGAAAATGTTCGAAAAATAGCTTTGGCAATTTTGCGCGCAAATCTCTGCCTCCCCACCAGCTTTGAATGACGGATGTGACCGCATAAAAATCTGACGGCTTCACTTGACGTATCATGATGGCCTCGCCCCTTTTCATTTTTAGCTGTACCGTTTCACAAAAAATCAACTGTTTCAATAGTCTACCTGTCTGATCAATTGTTTGTAAAGGTGATGTATCAGCCTTTTTTCCTTTCAGCTTTGTTGGTTCTTCGTTCTTTTGCTGTCATCTCCTTTTAAATCTTCACACTTATTTCAAAAAGTTCACTTTTTGTGCGAAAGATCCATTCTTTTGTTATGTTAAAATTGTTCATATAAGAAATGTAACAAAAGTTTATTGGAGATGATGATATTGGTTTGGATTGTTACTTCACTTGTTGTGTTTAGTCTTTTAAAGCTGCTTGTCACTTCGCTGCCTTCTGGTGTTGTTGAACGACTTTTTAGTCGTTATGCAGTGCATGCAAAAGTAACAAGTGATCAAACAACGATGACGTTTCAAGGACGTCCTCTCGATGATCAGCAAACATCTGAAATTATTCAACATTTTAATGATGCGATCTTTATTGAACGCTATTATATTTACCCTGGTGACGAAGAGCGTTTTCTTCACCCACAGGAAGGACCGGCGCCGCTTACCATGCAAACAAAGCTTGGCAAGCATGATGTGACCCTTTATCTGTATCATTACGATGACCACGTGGATGTAGTGCGGCAGTTTACTCATAAGCCTAAGAAAAAACTAACGGCCTATCGTTTGCGTTCTGAGCCGCTCCAAGCATCTAATAACTTGGCACATGCTTAAAATGGCTCATTTTACACAGATGAGACGAAGTGGAGACACTTCGTCTTTTTTGTATGGATTTACACTCTTCTCTTTGAATGATTTACCAGTATCAATTTCACCTGCTGGCGGTTAAAATATATACAGAACATACGTTCTAAGAGGTGAAAATGATGAATGAACGAGCCATTCTGCTTGTGGATATGCAGTCATTTTATGCGTCGGTCGAAAAAGTGGAGGCTCCCCATTTGAAGGATGTGCCGCTCATCGTCTCAGGAGATCCTGAGCGGCGGAGCGGGGTCGTACTTGCGGCCTGCCCGCTCGCTAAAAAACGGGGCGTACAAAATGCATCAAGATTATGGGAAGCACAGGAGAAATGCCCTGAAGCCGTCGTCGTACGTCCACGTATGCAGCGCTACCTTGATGTTTCTGTCATGATGACAGAACTGCTTGAACAATACACAGATCTTGTCGAACCCTATTCAATTGATGAACAGTTTCTCGATATTACGGGGAGTGTGACACTACTCGGTTCCCCCCGCGAGATCGCCCAAAATATACAAACGACTATTATGAACCAGACGGGCATTTACGCACGTGTTGGCATTGGTCCTAATAAAGTGCTCGCTAAAATGGCCTGTGACCATTTTGCTAAAAAAAACACATCTGGCATCTATGAGCTTCGTGCAGACCGGGTCGCGGCAGATTTATGGCCGCTTCCGGTTGGAAAACTATTTGGCGTCGGCAAACGAATGGAGCACCATTTAAAACGAATGGGCATCAGTACCATTGGGACGCTTGCTACTTATCCGTCAGACCGGCTAAAAAAACGCTGGGGAATCAACGGGGAGCTTCTGCAACGAACTGCTTTAGGCCACGACCCTTCCCCGGTCACTCTTCACACACATGATCAGCAAAAAGCGGTTGGGCATCATATGACCCTTCCCCATGATTATGCGTCCTTTGAGGACATCAAAGTCGCCCTTCTTGAATTGAGTGAAGAAGTGGCAAGACGTGCGCGCTTTAAGCATTATGTTGGGCAAACGGTGTCTGTTGGCGTAAGAGGTGCTGATTTTTCTCATCCGACTGGATTTCATAGACAAATCAAGCTCCATTCACCCACACAGTATGGGACAGATATTGCAGACGCAGCCATTCAGCTATGTCAGCAGCACTGGGACGGCCAGCCCATTCGCAGTGTAGGTATTACTCTCTCGCAGCTGCAGCCTGACAGCCAATATCAGCTGAGTTTATTTGATCACCATTTAAAAAAAGACAGACTCAGCAAAGTATTTGATGCCATCCATATGAAGTATGGACCTGCTGCACTCTTGCACGCTTCGTCACTAACAAGCGCAGGGCAGGCGTATCACCGCGCCGAAAAAATTGGTGGACATTACAAATAACGGAGGCGAACATCCATGAATCCCAATAAATTAACACCTGGATATAACATCATGTGGGAATCAAGCCGAATGATGCTCCCAGAGCACCGTGAACAGCTGCTTGCTCAAAAACGGAAGAAAAAAGAATACACGCCTCCTCCGCTGAGCACTGATCAGCTAGAGGAAATGAATTTTTTGATCACACAGTCGATTACAGAGGATCAAGCGATTTGCGTGACATATGCTGCAGCAGGTATGAAACAGCAGTTTTGGGGCTGGGTGAAAGCCATTCATTATGAAACGCAGCGCATAAAAATCGTCAATGATGAAGATGTCCTCCACCTGTCCTTGCAGCAAATTGCCGCGATTGATCTTGATTAAATGGTCTTTAAGTGATCGTACGAATCAGCAGATCTAAAAGACATAGAAGCATCGGCAGAAAAACATGCTCTCCAAATTTGCGGGCTATTCGGAGCTCCTCTGTCATATGGCGGATGTCCCCTCCATCAAATTGTGTATTTAATTTGCACAATTTTTCATGTATGATTGGAACATCTTAACACTCAGGGGAGAAACAGCATGAAAAATAATTTACGTACTTTACATCCACTTAGTTGGACGATCATCATCGGCACCATATTCGGCCGAATGGCGACGTCCATGAGCATTCCTTTTTTGGCCGTTTATTTGACACAAGTCAAAGGGGCTTCAGCTTCTTCAGCTGGGTTAATCATTGCCGTCAGCTCCCTTATTGGGATCGTTGCGAGTTTTTACGGCGGCTATGTTTCTGACCGAATCGGCAGAAAAAAAGTCATGCTTCTATCCATCTTTGGCTGGTCATTTGTCTTTGTTGGCTTTGCGTTTGCAGATGCCATTTGGGTCTTCTTCCTCATGAACGCTTTAAATGGACTGTGCCGAGCACTGTTTGAACCGACGTCTAAAGCACTCTTATCTGATGTCACCCCATCAAGTATTCGGTTATTTGTTTTTAATTTAAGGTATACGGCCATTAATATTGGTGTAATCTTCGGCCCGCTGCTTGGCTTATATCTCGGGTCATCGAAAACAACGTTTCCATTTCTTGTCGCTGCCTTTATTTATTTGTTATACGGATTAACACTGGCCTGGCAATTTCAGAAACATCCAGTTGCTGCTCCAGAAAGCACAAAACAAATCAGCGTCAAAAAAGCCCTTTCCATTATTCAAAAAGATACGGTCTTTAGCATCATCCTCATCGGCGTTACCTTATGTTCGTTCGGGTATTCGCATTTAAGCTCAACACTGCCTCAATACTTATCAGCGTCACCTATGATTGAGGATGGTCCTAAACTGTTTGGCTATCTTTTGTCTTTAAATGCAGTGGTTGTCATTGTCGTACAATACCCGCTCATCATGATTGCGAAGCGCTACTCCACCATTTTGTCGCTGACCACTGGGAATATTCTTCTTGCAGGCAGTTTGTTTGCCATTGCTTTTTCACAGAGTCTCGGCATGCTTGCTTTCATCATTGTCGTGTTTACGATTGGCGAGGTTCTGCTGTTTGCGATGATGGATCTTTTTGTAGACAATATTGCAAAGCCTGAAGTGAAGGGATCGTACTTTGGTGCGATGGGATTTTCTCAGCTCGGCAGCGTCATCGGACCGTTTGTCGGCGGACTGTGCATTGACTATTTTGGTGCAGCCCATCCCCTCTCCATTTTTACGGTCTTGTCGATGATCACCATTGCAGGCGTTCCATTCTTACTCATAGGATATTACCGTTTAAAAAAGCGATCGGCGGCAGACGTAGCTGTTAAAGTAAGTGGAGATCATTAAAAAAAACCGCTCTCTCGTTTGAGCGGTTTTTTCTTTATACCCGGCGGATGGCGATCTCTTCCACCTTGTGCTGATCACCTTTTTTCAAAATGAGATCAGCTCGATATTTTGTCGGCAAAATATTTTGATATAAATTAGGCCGATTCACGGTATTCCAAATCGTGCTTGCCATCTGATCTGCCTCTTCATCCGTCAAATCTTTATATTGATGAAAGAAGGATTCAGGGTCTTGGAAGGCTGTTTCTCTTAGCAAACGAAACCGTTCTTTATACCATAATTGAATTTGCGTTTCAGCGGCGTCTACATAAATCGAAAAATCAAAGAAATCTGATACAAACACACGCGGTTCATCCTTCAGATCATCCAGCGCTGGTGATTGGAGCACATTGATTCCTTCAATAATGACAATATCCGCATCCTCTACTGTTTCATACACCCCTTCAAGCCGATCATAGGTCAGATGCGAATATACCGGGGCATGCACAGTTTGTTTACCTGATTTTAATTCATTTAAAAAAGACAGCAGGGCTTTGACATCGTAGCTTTCTGGAAATCCTTTCTTTTCCATCAGCCCTCGATCCTTTAATTCTTTTTGAGGATATAAAAAGCCATCTGTTGTCACAAGACTTACCTTCAGCCCATCTCCAAGCCTCGATAAAAGCGTTTCAATGATACGAGCCGTTGTGCTTTTCCCAACAGCTACACTTCCAGCAATCCCAATTAAAAAGGGAATTTTGGCATGATGCGGGTAGTTTAAAAAGGCATTCACATGCTGGTTTTTTTGTTTTTCTGCAAAGACATGTAATGTCAGAAAACGAATAAGCGGTATGTAAATATCTCGAACTTCTTCGAGCGATAAATAGTCATTTAGCCCTTGCAGCGCTCTCGCTTCCTCTTCTGAAACAGATACCGGCATATATTCTCCAAGAGCGGCCCAGGCCTCTCTCGTATGGCGCGTGTATAGCGTATTAAAATCTAGTCGCGTGTCACTCAAAGTCTTTCCCACCAATCTTCACTAAACTCGTAACCCAAAAAGACGATAATCCGATTGTAGCTTAAAATGAAGGCGCTGTCTTTATTTTTCAACTAAAGTTTGCTTCTTTTGCAAAAAAAGCATTAAAAAAAGGGATATGAGGGTAAATAAGAGTATTCAGTACGATAGATAGAAGGGAGCACACCAAATGAAATATGTGATGATTGGCGGAGATGCAGCAGGAATGAGCTGCGCTATGCAAATATATAGAGAGGATCCGGATGCACACATTGTTGCTTTTGAGAAAGGAGAGATTTTCTCATATGGACAGTGTGGACTCCCCTACTTGATCGGCGGTCTCATTGATCATCACAGAAAGCTGATCGCACGCAGTGCTGAAACTTTTCGTGAGAAATATGGAATTGACGCCAGATGCTTACACGAAGTGACCTCCATTGACCCAGAGCAAAAAACAGTGTCGGGTCATCATACAAAAACAAAAGAACCTTTTACAGAAAGCTATGACCGTCTTTTAATTGCAACAGGAGCAAGCCCTGTCACACTGGATTTAGACACTCAGCCATTAGAAGGCGTACACGTATTAAAAACCATCCCGCATGCGCTGTCCATTTTGAACCATTTAAAAAAGGACATCACACATGTCACCATCATTGGCGGTGGATATATCGGCCTTGAAATGGCTGAAAATTTAAAAGCGCTCGGAAAAAACGTACATATCATTCAGCGGGGAGCAGCACTCGGCCCGGGCTTTGACTCCGATATGGCAAAATATCTTAAAGACGAGGCTGACGCCAAGGGTATTCACGTATCACTTGGAGAAACAGTGCAGCAATTAGAAGGCAAGTCACATGTCACAGCTGTTATCACAGACAAACAAACCATTCAAACAGATATGGTCATCATGGCCATCGGCGTCACTCCGCAAACCTCCTTTTTACATCGTACCGGTATCAAGCGTCTTCAAAATGGCGCTATTGCAGTAAATCAATACATGCAAACCAATATAAAAGACATTTATGCTGCTGGTGATTGCGCGGCGACCTATCACCGCATCAAAAAATCACTGGATTATATTCCGCTTGGCACAACTGCGAATAAACAAGGGAGAATCGCAGGCTTTCATATGACAGGAACAAACCGGGCGTTTCAAGGCGTGACTGGAACAGCCATCATGAAATTTATGGACTTGACAGCGGGAAGAACAGGCTTATCAGAAAAAGAAGCAGAAGCAGCGGACATTCCTTTCTCCACCATCACCATTGACAGTACGGATCACGCAGGATATTACCCAGATGCGCAGAAAATGAAAGTCAAACTGATCTACAGAAGCGATGACCATACCTTGCTTGGTGCCCAAATCATCGGCAGAAACGGTGTAGATAAACGGATCGATATCGTGGCGGCTGCCCTTTACCAAGAGCTGACCATAACAGATCTTGAAGATTTAGATATTAGCTATGCACCGCCCTTCAACAGTGTATGGGACCCGCTTCAGCAAGCGGCAAGACGGATATAGAAAGTGGCGCAATGAAGCCTTACCTCAAAAAAAGAAACCAGTTCAAAACCGGTTTCTTTTTTGTTACTTTTTCATCAACGCTTTGCGTGCTGCTTTTTCAAATAAAAATGGGAATAACTGATACAATTTGCTGCCAGCGTTCATCCACCCGGGCAGATTAATCTCTCTCTTTTTCGTCATCATGGCAGATACGACTTTGCCTGCCACCTTGTCCGCACTCAGCATCATAAAGTCAACGTTCTTCACATATTCACCGCTGCGGTCAGCGATGGTAAAGAAATCTGTTGCAATCGGTCCTGGATTGACTGTCGTCACGTGAATGCCTGAGTCTGCCAGCTCCATTCTGAGGCTGTTTGAAAATCCAAGAACGGCATGCTTTGATGCGGAATAAATGGCTGATTTTGGCGTCGCAACCTTTCCTGCCTGGGATGCGATATTGATAATATGTCCCTGCCCTCTTTGCTTCATCTCAGGGATGACCTTTTTCGTGCAGGCGATTAAACCGAACACATTCACCTCAAACATCGACACCATTTCTTCGATGGACGCATCTTCGACGAGATCGAATACACCAAAGCCGGCATTGTTGACCAAAATATCGACCGGCCCCACTTCTTCATACGCGCGATCAATATCCTCAAGCTGGCTGACATCAAGCTGAGCAATGTGACACACCCCGCCAGCGCTCACAATTTTTTCTTTCACATCTGTAAGCTTTTCTGTTCGTCTTGCTGAAATTATGATTTCTGCGCCTTCTTCTGCTGCCAAGTACGCCATTTTTTCACCAATGCCCCCAGATGCGCCTGTAATCCAAATTCTTTTTCCTGTCAATCGCCCCATGCGTTTCACTCCTTAGTTTGCCCTATAATAGACGATTCCGTCTTTTTCTAATTCTTCAATTTGACCAGCCGCTAAGAGCACATCAAGCTGACCGACTGTCTCTGACATCGTTAAAAATAAGGCCTCTTCATATAGCACTGGAAATAGCTTACGGCAAAGATGAAAGGCTGTCATTTCTTTTTGTTTGAGCAGCTGATACATTGTGTTTGCCCGTTTTTCTTGTTTCTTAAATCTTTCTTCGATCAATTCATGGTGAGCCGTGATGAGCTGACCGTGTCCCGGATAAATCGTCTTGATTGGCAGACGCAATAACCGATTAAGTGATGCTTTATATTGAAGCAGTGATTTTTGACGTTCCTCACCTTCATACGGTGCTTCCATTAACGGATTTGAGGAAATGGTCGTCAAAAGCAGGTCGCCGCCAATAAAATTCCCCGTTCTTTCGTCTAGAAAGGAAAGGTGAGACTGTGCGTGTCCGGGTGTTTCCATCACAAAGAAGTGTTCATGCCCGCTTAAACGATCACCTTCTTTTATGACCTCATCTACATGTGAAGTACAAGAATATGTATAAGATTGCTTCACCATTTTTTCACACTCATTTTGTCGAAGCGGCACACCTAACTGCTGAAAAAAAGGAACCATAAAGTCCACTTGGTGCTGCTTAAACACTGGATCCTGACTAATATACGGCTCATTTAGCTGGTGTCCGATCACACGGACATGAGGTTTCATCAAATTCAATAGACCGACATGATCTGCATGATGATGGGTCAGCACCACTTGATCAATATCGTCTATCGATAAACGATGTTCCTTTAGTTGCGTGACAAAGGCATGCTCTGCCTCTTCTGTCATCGGCCCGCAATCTACTAAGGTTACGGCCTCTCCTTTTAATACATATGCATGCACATCCCCAACGGCAAACGGCGTCGGGATGGATAATTGAATGATGTCTTCTTTCACTTTTATATGTCATCTCCTGCTTTTTGACTCATGATTGTGGGACTCAGTCTTCTTACTTCATTGTATCTTGCAAAAGGCAGACTGTCATGCGGTTTAGATGGGCAATTTTTTTAACTGCCCCTATTGACATAAACTTGTCCATCGTTGCATAATGAACAACAAATATATGATGCGCGATGACAAGGATTAGTAAGCAAAATAATGATGCAAGAGAGTGAGGTCCGCCGGCTGTAAGACTTCACCATCCTCTTATTTGCTGAACCTGCCCTTTGAGCTGTTAGGCAAACCTAAACGTTTCCCGCGTTAAGGGACTAGAGCTGAGTATGCATGTTTGCATGCTAATTGAGGGTGGTACCGCGAAAAACCTTTCGTCCTTTTCAGGCGAGAGGTTTTTTTATTTTCTACAAGGAGGAGCAGCTTATGAGTAAAATTGGATTTATCGGTGCAGGCTCGATGGCAGAGTCTATGATCAAAGGTTTATTAAAAAGCGGCATGATGTCGAATGAAGATATCATTGTCACAAACAAAACGAATGAAAAACGATTAGAGGAATTACAGGCGCGATATGGGGTCAAAACGGATTTCGCTCGCTCCTTTATTTATGAAGAAGCGGATATTCTCGTTTTTGCCCTAAAACCGAAGGATGCAGAAAGCGGAATTTCTGAAGTCCAGCCTCATTTACATGGCCAGCTGATCATTTCTATTTTAGCGGGTATTTCCATCGAAACAATTCAACACTATGCTGGCAGAAAGAGTGCAGTCGTTCGTGCGATGCCAAATACATCAGCGGCGATTCAGCAGTCAGCAACAGGTATTGCCGTAAGTCGTGAAGTTACTGAAAAGCAAAAGAAAAAGGCCGTCGAGCTGTTTGAAACGATCGGGCATGTCACCGTATTAGATGAATCGCAGCTAAATGCGGTGACAGCCATCGCAGGCAGCGGCCCTGCCTTCATTTATCATTTGATTGAAGGAATGGAGCGAGGTGCTTCGGAACTTGGAATGGACCAAGCAACTGCGAAATTACTCATTTGCCAAATGATTGCAGGCGCCGCCAATATGCTTCAAGACAGCGGAAAAGAACCTGCCGAACTGCGCAAAGAAATCACAAGTGAAGGCGGAACAACAGAAGCCGGCCTGAACACACTGGCTGCCTATCAATTTGAAGAAGCTGTTGTCGATTGTGTCAAAACAGCAACTAAACGCGCAGCAGAATTAAACGAAATGTTTTCAGCAAGCACGTATAAATGAATTTGAAAAGCACCTGTTTTGATGACAGGTGCTTTTTCACTGCCTCATTGACATGATGGCTTTGATTTGATCCAGATGATGTTGTTCATGTAAAGCGATGGTTTCAGCTAATATTTGAACGGTCATTAGTCCTTCTTCCGGATGCAGGCCTGATCGTTCCCATATGCCTTTTTCTAATAGCCGAAGCGTGTTGTTTCGTCTCTCTTTCATCCGTTTGATCAATGCTTTGATCTCCTCTGCGTTATACCATTCATACGCTCTTTCTCTCACATATATTTCAGGATCATACGATTGAAAGGGCGTGTGATCATCTGATATCGCCTGCTCTATCCGCTCTGACCAGACTTCTTCTGTGTCATACAAATGCCCGGCGAGCTGCTTGATTGACCATTTCCCCTCCCCTAAAGATTGATCCAGTGTGTTATCATCACAAGCCCCCACTAGCTTCTCAAGTTCACGCATACTTTCCTGAAGCGATGTGATGATGTCTGTTTTTGTTAATATCCCAGTTTCCATTTAATGTTCTTACCCCCTTCAAATAAATGTAAGTCTTCATCAATATCATACTCTATTTATCTAAGTGGAAAGATCGTTTATTTAAAAATAGAAGCCCTATCACCAAGATAGGGCTCTTCATCACATCTACTTACTTTTTCTCTAATAAAGCATGAATCGTTGATTCTAGTAATTCTGGCAAAATGCCAAAAGAGAACGGGACGTGCAGCCGCTCTGTCCATTTGTGCGGGTCCTTTCCTAATGGACCCACGTTGATGACTGGAACGTAAAGGGCTTCCTTTTCTCCTTGCGGTAAAGAATAGCCTTTTTGGTAAAGCGGCATATTGGTCGTGTAATGACCTACCTCCTGCTTTTCGAGCTGTAAGTAACTTAAATCAGACAATCCCGGGAAATATTTCACTTCCTCCACTTCAAGTCCGTACACCTCTTTTGCCTCTTCTTGAATCTTCTTGAATGTCTTCTGAATATGCGGATCTTCTGTTGAGGACACAGAAGGGTAAAATGGCGGACTATAAAATAGAACAATCAGCGGTCCTTCTTCCTTACAAAGCGTCGTCAGCTCCGAGACAATTTTCGTTGAAAAATCACGATCTCCAAGCTCACCCCGGTTGGCAAAGGCATAGTTGACAATGCGCTCAACCTCCTGTTCGCCAGAGCGTTCTGCGGCCTTTTGATACAGCTCGTGATACGTGAGAACCGTAACCCTCGCGTCGATGGGTGTAAAGTGTTTGAAGCGCTGAAAGTCAGCTGTTTTCTGCTGAAGATTGGCCTCGATTTGGTCTGCTGCTTGCTTCGCAGTATCATAGAGAAGGCCGTGCAGTTCTTCACTTGAACGTTTCATCATGAGCACATTAAATAAAGATACGGCTGTGTGAGGTGTTTGAACGGAATAGGCTTCTTTCAAGTCCTTTTGCATTAAGTTCGTTGGGGGCGGCGTTACTTCACCATCTACTTCCTCACAATAATCACTATTGAGCTCTAACAGCCGGTTTAGTTCAGATACCATAAAATTCGCATTTAAGCCTGAGAATGGCTCTCCTACATGCGTTTCAATCCCTTTACAGAAAAATCCGGCTAATACCTTTCCTATACTGCCTGTATACATATAATGATGTTCATCCCCTGGATACTTTTCAAACATGGGCTCACTGTTTAAACACGCGGTATAGTCAAGGTCATGCTTTTCTTTAAGCTCCTTTAGTTTCGGGACAGCCTCAAGCATTCCTTGTGAATTCACTTCTTCATCAGGAACTGTGACAAGCAGGACATTTCCATCAAATGTTTCTGTCATCGCTCTTTCCAGCATAGAAAGCTGCACGGTGAGCCCTGCTTTCATATCCATGGCCCCTCTCCCAAACAGCCAGTCGCCTGAAGCAAGGTCCTCTCTTGCCCTCTTTGGAAGAAGCGCACTTTTTTGCGAAAAAGATGCCACTAACTCTTCAGGCTTGCATGCCATGTTTTGAAATTCGCCGTAATCTTCTGTATCAACTACATCAAAGTGACTAAGAAGCAGCACGGTACGACGCATCGTACTGCGCTTCACAAGTGCCGTTAAATAATACCGGCCATCTTTCATCGGATGCAAAGCCAAATGATCAGGGTTCCGCTCAAAATAAGGCCGTTCCCTTAGCAAATAATATAAGTATTCCGCTAACGCGACTTCTCCTGTTGTACCTGATATGCTTTCATATTGCATAAGAGCTGTCAGGAGCTCCTTTAGTTCACTCTCTGTTTGCCATTTCATCCGTTCTCCCCCTTTGATGTCTCTATCTCTCCATTATACAAAAACGTGTATAAAAGCTATATTCTTTGAGCACCTTTTATGACGAAAGTTTGAATGGCTGTTATAATCGGCTATACAATTCCATGAGGAGGCGAAAGTATTTTGGAAACAAAACTCTTTTCACCTTGGACATTAAAAGGTGTTACACTGAAAAACCGCATCGTGATGTCCCCGATGTGTATGTATTCATCTTATGACCGTGATGGGAAATTACAGCCTTTCCACTTCACACATTATATTTCCCGTGCACAAGGTCAGGCTGGCCTCATCATGGTGGAAGCAAGTGCTGTATCTCCTGAGGGAAGAATTAGTGATCACGACCTCGGTATTTGGAGCGATGAGCACATTGAAGGTTTCGCTTCATTAAACGAACAAATCAAAGCATACGGAACGAAGACAGCCATCCAGCTAGCCCATGCAGGACGTAAAGCTGAACTTGATGGGGACATCCTTGCACCATCAAGCATTCCATTTGATGAAACATCTAAAACCCCTGTCGAGATGTCTGTTGATCAAATCAAAGATACCGTTCAGGCGTTTCAGGATGCAGCTGTACGGGCAAAAAAAGCGGGATTTGACATCATTGAAATTCATGGTGCACATGGCTATTTGATCAATGAATTTCTTTCACCGCTGGCGAACCACCGAACAGACGACTATGGCGGTTCACCAGAAAACCGTTATCGTTTCTTAAGAGAAGTCGTAGACGCGGTCAACGCCGTATGGGACGGACCTTTATTTGTCCGTGTGTCGGCTTCTGATTACACAACAAAAGGACTTGATATTGCAGATTATATTGGGATTGCCACTTGGCTCAAAGAGCAAGGTGTCGACTTAATCGATGTCAGCTCAGGTGCTGTCGTACAGGCGAAAATCAACACATTCCCCGGCTACCAAGTAACATTCGCTGAGAAAATAAAAGAAGGTGCCGGCATTCAAACAGCAGCTGTCGGTCTGATCACATCTGGTGTACAGGCAGAGGAGATTTTACGAAATCAGCGTGCAGATTTGATCTTTATTGGCAGAGAATTTTTACGCGATCCATACTTTCCAAAAACAGCTGCTCAAGAGCTCCGTACATCCATTGAAAGCCCGCATCAATATGATCGCGCTTGGTAAAAGCTCTTAGGAAAAAAGGTGTCTATTTTTCGAAATAGGCATCTTTTTTGTTTTTAAGAGAAACATATCTGCCTTTTGTGCCGTCTTTTAGCTAAAGAACCACTTAGAGGAGATGGAAGAATGAATTCGGCAATGATTGAAAAAATGTATCATATAGATGAACACCATTTTTATACAAAACATCGTCAAGGCAAAAGGCAAGCCACGATTATCTTTGAAGCCGGCTACGGCATTTCTAGTGATACGTGGTCAAATATGGCCCGTGATATTGACCCAGAGCTTGGGGTTTTCTTATACGACCGTTTAGGAAACGGAAAGAGCAGTGAGAGCGGTGAAGGAAGAACCTTGCATGACCTCGCTGATGATTTAGATGCGCTGCTGAAAGAAGCCAATATTCAGCCGCCATTTCTCATCGTCGCTCACTCATTCGGCTCTCTTGTCAGCCGGCTATGGGCAAGCCGAAGAGGAGATGATGTCATCGGCATGGTGCTGCTAGACCCAGCAAGTGAGGAACAAGAGCAGGTGATCCTGCCGCTTTTATCAAAGGAAGAACGCACTTCATATATGGCGCAATTTACAGCAGAATGTACGCATGAGGACTTTCAGCAAATGTTAAACACAATCAAAGAGGAGCAAGCCCATTATGGGATGATGCCGCTTCTTGTCATTTCATCAGGTAAGAGCCGATTGTTTCATCCAGCGCATGAAGCTTGGCTCAGACTTCATAAACGCATGCTGTCTTTGTCATCCCAAAGCGGATGGATTCAAGCGCAGAACAGCTCGCACTATATTCATCATGATGAACCGCATATTGTACAGCTTGCCATCTATGATGTATGGTGCGCAGCCAAACAACCTGTCTCCTATTATCAAACTGCTAATTAAACCGAAAAACTCCTTGACCCGTTATGAGTCAAGGAGTTTCTTTTATTTATGCCGTTGGAGCAGATTGACTTTTTTTAGAAAGCAGCTTTTCAATGCTGACAAGCTGAACACATACTGTAAAGATGTCAATCGCTTGCTCTAGTTCTTCAAGAGCCGGGAATGTTGGTGCAATGCGAATGTTACGATCAAGCGGATCTTTTCCATATGGATATGTTGCACCAGCACCTGTCATTGTGACACCTGCTTCTTTAGCTTTTTGCACAACCGCTTTTGCACAATGATCAAGTGTATTTAAACTAATGAAATATCCGCCATTTGGCTTGTGCCATTCAGCAATATCTTTTCCGCCAAGTTTTTCGTCAAGAATGGAAAGAACGAGGTCAAATTTTGGCTTAATGATCGCTGCATGCTTTTTCATATGTTCCTTCAAACCTTCTGGATTTTGGAAGAAACGAAGGTGTCTTAGTTGATTGATTTTGTCCGGTCCGATCGTTTGAATCGATAATTGCTTTTGAGTAAAGCTCACATTGTCCGGGCTAGACGCCATCAGCGCAACACCTGAGCCAGGGAATGTAATTTTAGACGTAGACGCAAACATAAACACACGGTTCGGGTATCCTGCCTCTTCAACTGCTTGAAAAATATCTTTTAACGTGTCAGGTGTATCCGTTAGATGGTGGACTGCATATGCATCATCCCAAAAAATGCGGAAATCGTCTGCTTTTGTTTTCATTGAAGCTAAGCGGTCAACGACTTCATCTGAGTACGTAATGCCGTCTGGATTGCTATATTTCGGTACACACCAAATGCCTTTAATCGCTTCATCTTCTGCGACCAATTTTTCTACCTGATCCATATCAGGTCCATCAGCCTTCATATCGACCGTGATCATCTCTATGTTAAATAGCTCACAAATGGCAAAATGACGGTCATACCCTGGGCTTGGTGCAAGGAATTTTACCTTTGACAGCTCTCCCCAAGGTGTTTTGCTGTCACATACGCCGTGAGTCATCGCACGTGCAATGGTATCATGCATCATATTCAGGCTTGAGTTACCGCCGATGATGATTTGTTCAGGCTTTAAATTAAGTACATCTGCAAAAAATTTCTTCGTTTCAGGAAGGCCTGTCAAGCCGCCATAGTTTCGCACATCTGTGCCATCTTCAGCTGTCATTGCATCCTTTGATGTCACAACATCGAGCATGCCCATAGACAAATCGAGCTGTTTTGGTGAAGGCTTCCCTCTAGACATGTCTAAGTGCAAGTTTTTACTTTTGTAAGTTTCATACTCATTTTGTAGTGCCACATATAGGTCATTCAATTCTGCTTCACTTAATGCTGTAAAACCGCTCATCTTTGATTGTGCCTCCCGTATTCTTCATAGTTTGATTCGTCATTTGTTTTTTCTTCACCATTTTACCACTACCTGAAAAAGAGCGTCATCATAAATATCAAAAAAATCACACAACTTTTTTTGACGATTCATCCAATTTTTACAGGGTGCGTTCAATGGGGAAAGAAGAGAAATCATGTGCAGCTTCTGTCAGCGGAAATATATCGCGGGCTTCTTTCAACAGTTGTTTCAGTGCTTCTTCTCCTTGGTAACGTGCACTTATATGGGTCAAAATAAGCCTTTTTACGCCTGCTAACTGTGCTGTTTTCGCTGCTTGTTCTGTTGTGCTGTGATAATAATTGTAGGCTAAATCTGCATCTTCTTTACCGAATGTTGCTTCATGGACTAACAAATCCGCATTTTTGGCAAGCCTTGTTATATTCTCGCACAAACGGGTATCTCCTGAAAATGCAACGATTCTCCCTTTTTTAGGGGGTTCCAAATAATCGGTTCCATCGATGGTTCTTCCATCTTCGAGTGTCACGGTTTCCCCATTTTTCAACTTCTGATACAAAGGTCCAGGTTTTACACCGATTTCTTTTAGGTCTTCGGCTTTTAATGAACCAGGTAGATCTTTTTCCACAACCCGGTAGCCGAAAGCCGGAATCCCGTGAGAGACTCTTCTTGCTTCTACTTGAAAGGTATCATCTTCAAATACGATCCCTTCTTCTATTTCTATGATATGCAGCGGATATGTCAAATGCGATTGCGAGGCTGAAAGTGCTGCGTTTACAAAGGCCTTGATGCCTTTTGGTCCATAGATCGTCAATTCATCCTCCCCGCCTTGAAAGGATCTGCTGCCAAGAAGTCCCGGAAGGCCATATACATGATCTCCGTGCATATGTGTGATAAATATTTTCTCGATCTTTCTCGGTTTAATCGTTGTATGTAAGATTTGGTGCTGTGTTGCTTCTCCGCAATCAAAAAGCCACACTGCATTTCGTTCTTCTAAAAGCTTTAGCGCTGTGCAAGTGACGTTTCTTGTTTTTGCAGGAATGCCTGCACCTGTTCCTAAAAAGAGCAGTTCCATTACTTTTCCTCCTAAAGCCGGTATACAATATCTTCATTCATATAGAATACATGAAGACAAGGTAAATGTGAATTCAGCGGAATTTTTGAAAAAAGTGAAACGAGAGCAGAAAAAGTCGAATCAAATGTTTGCTTTACGAACAATGAACCTTTAAAATAAAGAAAATGTACATACATTCTCGGTTTTTACAACAATGCTACGAATAAAGTGAGGTACTTCTCGTGAATACAGAAACTAACAACCCTAAAGCAGTCATTGTCATTTTTGGCGCAACAGGAGACCTTGCCAAACGCAAGCTCTACCCTTCTATACATAGACTTTATCATAGCGGAAAGCTCGGTGATCAATTCGCTGTTGTCGGAGTTGGACGCCGTCCGTGGTCTCATGAGGACCTCAGATCTGTGGTAAAGGAATCTGTTTCTTCTGATGATGCAGAAGCGAGAACAGAAGAGTTCATTTCACATTTCTATTATCACGATTTTGACGTATCAAGCCCTGCTTCCTATCAATCACTTAACACGCTTCTAACAGGCCTTGAAGATACGTACAGTATTCCAAATAACCGCATGTTCTATTTAGCTATGGCACCGGAATTCTTCGGAACGATCGCGAAGTTCCTAAAGAGTGAGGGCGTATCAGAAACAACCGGCTGGTCACGTCTTGTCATTGAAAAGCCATTTGGGCATGATCTGCCAAGTGCGAAAACATTAAATGAAGAAATTCGTGATGCATTCACAGAAGATCAAATTTATCGTATTGATCACTATCTTGGTAAACAAATGGTTCAAAACATTGAGGTTATCCGTTTTGCGAATGCCATCTTTGAACCGCTTTGGACAAACCGCTATATCTCAAACATTCAAATAACATCCAGTGAATCATTGGGGGTTGAAGACCGGGCTCGATATTACGAAAATTCTGGTGCACTAAGAGATATGGTCCAAAACCATATGCTTCAAATGGTTGCCCTTTTAGCAATGGAGCCGCCAATTAAACTGAATACAGAGGAAATCCGCAGCGAAAAACGGAAAGTATTGCGCGCTCTTCGTCCTTTCTCTAAAGATGAGGTCGATCAATTCTTTGTCCGCGGACAGTATGATACTGGTACGATTGATGGCAGCGAGGTTCCTTCTTATCTGAAAGAGCAAAATGTTGACCCGAACTCAAACACAGAAACATTTGTTGCTGGGAAATTGCTGATTGATAACTTTAGATGGGCCGGGGTGCCATTTTACATTCGTACAGGAAAACGGTTAGAAAAGAAATCTACTCAAATCGTGGTTCAATTTAAAGACATTCCAATGAACCTGTACTATGGTAACGGAAATGCCATGCATCCAAACCTACTTGTCATTCATATTCAGCCAGATGAAGGCATCACCCTTCACCTGAATGCTCGCAAGCTGGATGGCGGCACGTATGCGAAACCGATTAAACTCGACTACCAGACAAACTATAACGACATCATGAATACACCAGAAGCATATGAAAAACTGATTCATGACTGCTTACTAGGCGATGCAACAAACTTTGCTCACTGGGATGAAGTGGCACTTTCTTGGAACTTCGTTGATCCGATTTCTGAGAAATGGGCAGAAAACAAAACATTAAAACCAAACTATCCTGCTGGTTCTATGGGACCGAAAGAAGCTGATGAGCTTCTAGAAAAAGATGGATATCATTGGTGGAACATATAAAATCAAATGAAAAAAGAGCAGTCTCCCTTGGGGGTTCTGCTCTTTTTTTAACGTCCTGTTTTCGTGATTTCAACCGTTGAAAAGTCAAATTTATCATAGCGATGATGGCTAAATGAATATTCAAATGGCTGCCCTGCGTTTAAATAAGCAACCTGCTCGACTTCAAGCACAGGATCTGTTGGGTCACACCCTAAATACTGCTGATCCAGCTGATCTGATTTAGCCGCTCTAATTTTCTTGTGCGCTCCTGCTATTTTTAAATGAAGCTGATTTGAAATGTAGCCATAGATAGAACCCAGTAGAACCTTTTCATCTATGCCCTTAATGAGATTTACAGGCATAAACGTTTTTTCTAATACATAAGGCTCTTCATCCACAAGACGGAGCCGGATGATATCATAAACAGGTGTGGTTGAGTCAATAGATAGATGGGCTGCCACCTCTTCGCTTGGAAAATGGACATCAAAGTGAATGATTTGAGTCGTGACGTTTTTATCCGCCATGACTTTTGTGAACCCTTTATTTTCATGGCCTGATACATTGATGGCCCCTTGATTGAGCGCTGCCTTTACAATAAATGTACCGTGGCCTCTTTTTCTAAAGAGCAGACCTTCTGCAACGAGAAGATCAAGCGCACGCTTCATCGTCATTCTGCTGCATTGAAATTCAGCGGCAAGCGAGTTTTCATCTGGAATGGGTTGATCTTCTGGATAATAAGCTGTTCCTATTCGTTTTCTGATTTCTTCTGAAATGAGTTCGTACTTCTTCATCTCACACCACCAACTGACTTGTTTTTTCATAGCGCCTTATTTCTAGAAGGAATATGGCGTTTTTTTAGCCTTCTTCTCATTCTACACTAAGGGATGTGAGCTTAAAAGGTGCCAGCCATTTTTGTTTCATCCACTTACCGTCACATAAGAAAAATACTTGCCCTTTTCAAGGAAAGAGCAAGTATTTTGATTAAAAACCGTTATTCTTTGAAACTGATTGAAACCAGTATCCACTCTTCTTAATCGTTCGTTTCCCGTCTTTTTGAAGATCAACTGAGACAAATCCATAACGATTTTTATATGCATTCGACCAGGACCAGTTGTCCATAAATGTCCACAGATGATAACCTTTCACATTGCTTCCTTCTTGAATGGCTTGATGCACCCATTTGAGGTGCTCAGATATAAAATCAATACGGTAATCGTCATGAATCATTCCTTCTTCATCCTTAAATCGCTCTTCTCCTTCGACACCCATACCATTTTCAGAAATAAAGCATTCGATATTATCATAGTCTGTCTGGACTTTTTTCAATATATCGTAAATACCCTTTTCATAGATTTCCCAGCCTCGATACACATTCATTTTTCTTCCCGGCATTTCAAAAGAATCAAAATAATGGTTCGGCATAAATGGTGCTTGAGGATGCGGTATATGCTCTTTCGCTTTCACTCTTCTTGGCTGATAATAGTTGATGCCAAGAAGATCAATCGTATTCTCTTGAATCAGCTCAAGGTCCCCTTCTTCCATACTTGGCATAAAGCCTTCTTTCTTTAAGACTTCTACTAGTTTTTCCGGGAAATGTCCTTTCACCGCAGGATCTAAGAAGGAGCGGTTAAAGAAAGCATCGGCCATCTCAGCTGCTTCTACATCGCGCGGATTCTGGCTTCGCGGATACGAAGGGGTCAGGTTTAAGATGATGCCAATCTTACCCCCTTGCTGCATCTCTTTATAAGCCGCAATCGCCTTCGCATTTGATAAAAGTTCATGAAAACCGACCTGCACAGCCTTTTGGAAATCGACTTCGTTTGGATAATGAAAGCTATACATATATCCGCCTTCTACAGGAACAATCGGTTCGTTATGGGTAAACCATTTTTTCACCCGGTCACCAAATAATTGGAAGCATAATGTCGCATAGCTGACATAATCGTCGACCACCTGTCTGTTCACCCAGCCGCCTTTCTCCTGCAGCGCCATTGGCATATCGAAATGGTATAGGTTCACAAATGGCTCGATATCATGTGCAATCAGTTCATTGATCACATCATTATAAAAGGACACCGCTTCTTCATTGACTGCACCTGTTCCTTCAGGTAAAAGGCGTGACCATGAAATCGACAGCCGAAATGAATTGTGGCCAATTTCTTTCATGAGACGGATATCCTCTTTATATTTTCGATAAAATTGAGATGTCACGTTCGGCCCTACGCCATCAAAAAAACGAGTAGGCTCTTGTTCAAACCAATGATCCCAAATGTTCGGTCCCTTTCCATCACCAGGGACGCTCCCTTCCGTTTGCGTCGCAGAAGCAGAAGATCCCCACCAGAAACCTTCTGGAAATGTATATGATTGCTTGTTAGTTTCCATCGACATGTATTGAGTCTCCTTCACCTTTGATGTTTGCTGTCTTCGTATTTTCTGTTGTCGTTATTTTTTCATTTTTCACATTCATCCGGTCAATAAATTTCAGGAACGGGAACCAAATGACAAACACAATCATCAGGTTAAACAACTGAAGCAGACCGCCAGCTAGTGAATTTGTCGCCATCATTCCGCTAATAAAGATCGGTACTGTCCACGGGATATTCACGCCTGTAGGCGGCGGTACAATGCCTGATGCCATCGCAAAATAAGTAATACATGTAATGACCATTGGCGCCAAAATCCACGGAATCAGAATAAGTGGATTCATGACAATTGGTAAACCGAAGATAATCGGTTCATTGACGTTAAATAATCCTGGTCCTAAGCCGAGCTTGGCTACTTGTTTTAATTGCTTACTTTTCAGGAAAATTAAAATGGTAAACACAACAGCAAGCGTCATACCGGTTCCACCCATTCCAACCGTATAGATTTCAATAAACTGCTTGCTGATGATATTAGGAACCTCACCTGTTTTTGTATAGCTCTCTAGGTTTTGAATGGATAATGTATTCCAAATCGGATCCATGACAGAGTTGATAATAATTTGACCGTGGAGCCCAAAGAACCAAAGAATTTGTATAAAGAAAACAGCGATCAACGTCGGAATGATACCGCTTCCAAGACCGACAAGCGGCGCCTGAATTGCATGATAAATCAGATCATGCATATTTGTTTTGAAGCCTTGTGTAATGATGATATTAATTAATAAAAAGGTTGTAAGTGTCAAAGTAGCCGGGATCAGTGCAGCAAAAGACTTGGAAACAGCTGGCGGAACCCCTTGCGGCATATTGATCACAAATTTCTTCTGGACAAAATAACGATAAATTTCAGCAGATAAAAAGCCTGTGATCATTCCTAGGAACATCCCCTTTGCACCTAAACGATCGACTGGGATGACGCCTGCAATCGTTGCACCGCCTTCTTGTTCTAGTAAAAACGGAGTTAGAAGCAAGAAAGAGGCTAAAGCAATCACGCCGCCAAAGACAGCTTCTACATCATAGCTTTTCGATAAATAGTAGCCGATCCCAAATACAACAAACACACTCATAATGCTGATGGTCGCACTCGGTGCGATATTCAGTGCAGACTGGACGCCTTCCAGTACGGTTTTACTCATGATTTTATCTAAAAATGGCAAATTCATCAGCACAACCATAATGGAACCAAAGATGGTGAGCGGGAACGCAAGCATAAAGGCATCCCGTAATACGCCTAAATAGCGGTTGTTGTTCAATCTCCCAGCAATCGGAACCAAAATGGCACTTATTTTATCAAACATTGGTTTCCCCCCTTGTTTACACCCTTTATTGTTTAAGCGATTGGAATATCGGCAGGAGCTCTCCCACAAGCTCCTTGATGGTAATAGTCGACATTAAGTGATCCTCGGCGTGCATGAGCAGTAAGGAAAAGGATGTTGTTTCTCCTCCTGCCTCCTTCTGCACGAGTTGAAAATGGATGTCATGTGCATGCCGTAAATCTTCTTCCGCTTCTTTCATGAGACCAAAAGCCTTTTCTTCTAGACCTTCTCGATATTGTTTCAGAGCCTCGAGCAATTTACTGCGTGCATTCCCGCTGTGTAAGATCAATTGAAAGCTGACTTGTTCCTCCGTGAGCCCTTCGAGTGTTTTCTTTTCCATCCTTTAAGATTCCCCCATCAGTGCAAGTGCCTGTTCATACGCTTTTTGTCCATCGGCAAGCCCGTATGCCTGCATATCAATGACTTCTACCTCAATCCCGTATTTTTTTGCTTCTTTTTGCAGATCTCCTTTTAAAAAGCTCATTTGCGGTCCAATTAACACAACATCTGCATTCGCCATTTCTTTTCTCGCTTGATCTTGCCCAACTGCCCAAATTTCTGCTTCGTCCCCAATTGAATCGGCATGTGCTTTCATCTTTGTCACTAGTAAACTCGTAGACATTCCTGAACTGCATGCTAATAAAATACGTTTCATTTCTCTCACCCCATTGTTGTAATAAAAGCGCTTCCAATTAATATTATATATTTTTATTTTTAAATGTCTAGACATTTAATTTTATTTGTCTGTATTTAATATAAAAAAAGAGCGTATTGTACGCTCTTTTTTTATATTATCCTTTTCCTGCCTGGAACCCAGGATACTTTGTCATGCCGCCGTCTACATATAACGTTAGGCCCGTAACATAGCTTGCTTCTTTTGATGCCAGCCAGGCAGCACATGCTGCCACTTCTTCCGGCTTTCCAATATAGCCGATTGGAATCAGCTCAATCACACCTTTTTTCAAGGCTGGATCATCGAATTTCTCCGCATTAATCGGGGTATCAATGGCGCCTGGTGCAATACTGTTAACACGGATTTTTTTAGGGGCATATTCAAGCGCCAATGTTTCTGTCAAAAGCTTGGCGCCTCCTTTACTAGCTGCATAATGCACAAAATGAGGCCAAGGAATTTGCTGATGAACCGACGACATATTAATGATCGAGCCTTCTATCCCATGATCCGTCATATACCTCAGTGCATCACGGCATCCTAGAAACATACCTGTTAAATTGGTAGACATCACTTTGTTCCAATTATCCAGCGTCATTTCGGTGGAAGGCACTTCATTTTCAATGCCTGCATTATTAATCATCACATCAAGACTGCCGAATGTATCAACAGCTTTATTAATCATTGCCTGCATATCCTCTTCCTTTGATACATCTCCCTTGATTTTCACAGCCTGTCCGCCATGTTTTTGAATATCTGCAATGGTGTCATCCGGATTTTCTTTATCAGAAAAGTAATTGATCACCACATTGGCTTTTTCTTGTCCAAATCGGCGTGCCATCGCTTGGCCAATTCCTGTACCTGCGCCTGTAATCAGAACTGTTTTTCCTTCTAAATCTGGATACATTCGTGTTACCTCCTATTTTGTAAAGCCTAGCAGCACACCGCCTGCAATAATCATCAAGCAGCCTGCAATGACAAAGCTTGTTCTAGATGCTTTCTCTTTTAATAAGTAAATGCCGCCTAGTGTTGAGATGACAATCCCTGTTTGTGACATTGAAAAGCTTACGGCTACGCCAATTAATGGAATGGCCAAAAGCAGCCCAAGATTTCCTGTTGACCAAACAAGACCGGCAATGATATTTCTAAACGTATATTTACTAAATGGATCCTGCTTTAAACTAATCGCTAAGGATGAAAGCAGCATGCCGACAGATTGCGGGACGAGTGCAGACCAGCCATCAATATCAAACCATCTTAAAATGACAACATATCCGACGTAGCCAACGGTTGAAATGAGTAGAATAATGATCCCTTTTTTAAAATTGCCTCTGCCATTCTCGCCGCCGTTCTTTTTTTGACCGAGCGATGTCATGACAACACCTGCAATGATTAGTAAAATGGCGCAGGAACCAATGAGAATGACCGTCATCGTTTGCCATTCTTTGAAGACCATGACGCCAAATAGGGTGGTGCTCACAAGCTGCATGCCCGTTGATAAAGGAACCGCTTTAGACACGCCGAGAAAAGCGACGCTTGAAAGCTGATTCATTTGTCCAATACTCCAAAAGATGCCTGAAATGACGGAAACCGCAAATATAAGCGGGGTCAGCTCTGGCATTTTAATGAAAAAAGCTACAATCGAAAATAAAAACGCGCCGAGCGTAATGCCGAGGGTTTGCTGATACGCATTCCCGCCTAGTTTGACACTGATGAGAACTATACTTCCCCAAAATATCGCTGGGAGAAGTGCATATAAGATGCCCACTTCTATCCCTACTTTCTTGTCTTTTTTACATAGCATCCCTCTTTTTCTCATTTTTAGCCGAAAATATGCAAACAAAAAAACCTTACCAAAGGTAAGGTTTATCAGTCGTTCTGTTTATTTCATCCATTCAGTATGGAATACGCCTTCTTTATCTGTGCGCTCATACGTATGTGCACCGAAATAGTCACGCTGTGCTTGAATTAAATTCGCTGGAAGGACAGCCGTGCGATAGCTATCAAAGTAAGCAAGTGCACTTGAGAATGATGGAACAGGAACTCCTTGTTCCACTGCAAGTGAAATGACTTTACGAAGTGATGATTGATAGTTTTGAGCAATATCCTTAAAGTATGGATCAAGCAATAAGTTTTTCAGTTCAGGATTACGGTCATATGCTTCTTTAATTTGTTGTAAGAAGGCTGCACGAATGATACATCCGCCGCGGAAGATCATCGCAATTTCACCGTATTTTAAATCCCAGTTATATTCATCAGACGCTGCTTTCATTTGCGCAAAGCCTTGTGCGTAAGAACAGATTTTACTCATGAATAGGGCTTTTCTAACCGCTTCGATCAGCTCTTGTTTATTCTCAGCTGATTGCGCAGGCTCAGGACCTTGGATCAATTGACTTGCTTCCACACGCTCATCTTTCATTGCTGAAATGTAGCGCGCAAAAACAGATTCAGTAATGATTGGAAGCGGGACACCTAGATCAAGTGAGCTTTTGCTTGTCCATTTTCCAGTTCCTTTTTGACCAGCTTTATCTAAGATCACATCCACAAGCGGCTGGTTTGTTTCTTCATCCACTTTTGTGAAAATGTCAGCTGTAATTTCGATTAAATAGCTGTCAAGCTCGCCTTTGTTCCACTCTGAGAATACTTCATGAAGCTCCCCTGCTGACAATCCAGCAACATGCTTCAAGATAAAGTATGATTCAGAGATCAATTGCATATCTCCGTACTCGATACCGTTATGAACCATTTTGACATAATGTCCTGCTCCATCTGGGCCGATATACGTTGTACAAGGCTCGCCATCTACTTTCGCAGAGATCGCTTCTAAAATTGGTTTCACTAGCTCATGCGCTTCTTTTTGACCGCCTGGCATGATGGAAGGACCTTTTAGCGCGCCTTCTTCACCGCCGGAAACACCTGTACCAATAAAGTGAATGCCACTTTCTGCAAGCTCTTGATTACGTCTTTGTGTATCCTTGTAATATGTATTTCCACCATCAATTAAAATGTCACCTTTCTCTAGGTGAGGAAGTAATGATTGAATGGTTGCATCTGTTGCTGCTCCAGCTTTTACCATTAAAAGAATTTTACGCGGTGTTTCAAGCGACTGAACAAATTCTTCGATGCTGTATGTGCCAACAACGTTTTTTCCTTTTGCTTCTTGAAGAAACTCTTCTGTTTTGCTGCTAGATCTGTTATAAACGGATACGGAGAAACCGCGGCTTTCAATATTGAGGGCAAGGTTTTTCCCCATAACGGCTAGTCCAACCACACCGATTTGTTGTTTTGACATAATTCTGACGTCCCTTCTAACACACTATATTGATTACTGCTGAAATGATGTACCCTTTGAAATTACCACAACATCACCACTTTTATCAAGTTTTCAGGCTAGTCATTTCCTCTTTCGTCCTGAAAAAAATCTTTATTAAAACTTGTCCCGCTTGTTTTACTCTCTTTTTCCTTAATGGTGATCCCTCTTTGCACCAGTGGCTTTCCATATTTTTCTTTCAGTCCATCTAAAATGGTTTGGAGGGGCTCTTCTTTTGCATCTTCTGTATATGAAAATAAATCAAGCTGTTTAACGGCTGCTTTTCGTTCGACAAGGTCCGTCCCCGTCACACCTAAGAGCCTCACTGGCTGGTCATTCCAATGTTTCAGGAATAACTGCTTTGCCGCTTCAAATATGTCTTCCTTTCGATCCGTTGGATTTGTGAGCATGACACTTCGCGTGATATTTTTCCAGCTTGCATACCGAATCATGATGAGCAGCCGATTCGCCATCACTTCTTTTCTCCTTAACCTTGCACTCACAGATTGTGACAGCTTATCAATTAACGTGACAAGTTCATCTGAATCATCCGAATCATGAGGCAGAGTGGATGAATTGCCGACGGATTTAAATTCGTATATTCTTTCTGGGTCCACGATGCCGTCATGTTCACCGTTCGCCTTTTGCTTTAATCTCGGTCCATTAATGCCAAGCAATTCTTTTAGCGTATACTCATTCGCTTTCGCTAAGTCTTCTATAGTATGAATTCCGATGGTTTTCAATTTATCTGCCGTTTTTTGTCCAACCCCATGCATATCACCAGCAGGGAGCGGCCAAAGCATGTTCGGAACATCTCGTTTACGCAATATGGTGATGCCCATTGGCTTTTTCCAATTAGACGCCATTTTCGCTAAAAATTTATTCGGTGCAATGCCGATACTTGAAGGAAGCATCAGCTCCTCTACTAGCCTTGTTTGAATATCATGAGCCGTTTTTACCGCATGCTCGGCATATGGCGTATGCGTTAAATCAATGTAGCCCTCATCAATCGATACAGGTTCGACTAAATCGCTGTATTCTCTAAGTATTGTAAACATCTCTTGTGAGGAGCTGCGGTACCGGTCAAAGTTCGGTGTGCGGACAATGAGTCCCGGACATAGCCGCTTCGCCTCCCACAAGGGCATCGGGGGCTTCACACCTAATGCTCTCGCCTCGTAGCTGCACGTCACAACAATCCCTTTACGCTCTTTTGCATTTCCGCTGATGGCTAAAGGTTTCCCTCGCAAAGAAGGATCATACGCCATTTCTACATTGGCATAAAAAGCATTCATGTCTATATGAAAAATAATATTTGACATTGGCATAACCCCATTTTCTTGTCTACCTAAATTTTGATCAGTTGCTTTTGATTATACATTGATTTACTTCATCTTTCCTTAAAAAAACCTTCTCTAAAAAAGAGAAGGTTTCACGTTCATTTACACTTTTTCTTCAAGTATACCATGTTGATATTGAATGTCCTCATATGTGAATACTTCATTTTTTTGAGGGGATAATTGTTTCACAACCGGAGTAGGCTGTTGATTAAAATTCATACTCAAACTTTGATTGGAGTAGTGTCCAGCCGGATCAATATAATACTTGTAATCAATGATTCTTTCTACATCAATGTCAGCGTAAGCAATTCCCTCTGTTTCAGCTGGAACCATATCACTGATCGGCTCCCCATCCGGCCCGTAAATGCACGTATGCCCGCTCTTAAATGTTTCAAAGTAATCTCTTTGCTCCTGCGTTAAACAAATCATCTCTTTCATTTCTTCCGTATATATAGATGATGTCATCAGCACAAATGTCTGTGTCGCGATGGCATAATATCTGCTTGATATTTCATCATCAAAATAACCTGGCCAAGAGGCTACATGTACCTGCTCATTTTGGGCATTCATCGCCATAAGATCTAGCGGGACTTGATGCTCCCAGCACATCAATCCGCCTAGGTTTCCAATTTCAGTTTCAAACACTGGCATCATACTGCCACTTCCATCCCCCCAAATGAGTCTTTCTGCTACAGAAGCTCTCATTTTCCGATGTTTTCCTATTAAATCTCCATTTGGATTAAACCAAAGCTGAGCTAAATAGAGAGAGCCGCCATCTTTTTCACTGCATGATATACAAACGTACGTTTCATTTCTTTTTGCTGCTTCACTGATTTTTTGAATGGCTAAGCTAGGGATTTCAACTGCATTTTTATATAATTCATGATAGAACTTTCTTGTATATTCTGGATGACCAATAAAAGCAAACCAAGGATAACCTGGTAAAAATGCTTCTGGGAATGCCACAAGCTTTGCACCATTTGAAGCTGCCTCGTCAATCAGGTCACATGATTTCTCAACGCTTGCTTCCAAATTTAAATAGACTGGTGCTGCTTGTACCGCAGCTGCTCGAAACTTTGGGTAAATACTTGTCATATTCAAAACCTCCATTTCTTTTCATCCCCCTCATTATAGGATAGGAAATATGAAGTTTGGATGACATTTACTATTTTATACATAATAAGGAATTTTATTTAATGGAGAAAACACGCGGTTCTGTTAGACATTTAACCATGTGTATAGTACACTGTGAGTAATGAAATGGATGTGATAATCATGATTATTGATACATTCAATGAAGTCTTTTTCCTTGTTGAATTCTTTACGATTATTCTTCCAGCGCTGACGGCCATCGGCATTGCGTTTTTACTAAAAGACTGCCGTATGAACGAACACCTTGGTGGGCATCGTTTGGAAGAGTTGGACGCATCTTGCTTGAATCGAACAGACTTTCTGTTTATCATATATGATCGCATTACAACTTGGATTAGTAAAGTCATTCGAATGAAAAGATCATCTAATGATGATGAAGACCATTCGCTTCCTCTCGCTAATTAAATTTTTTTAATCATGAGGAGGAAACGAATTGAAACGTTTATTGACTGTTTTTACGACTTTATGTTTGATGATGATTGCGTCACCTGCATTTGCAGCGAGTGCGCAAACGAATACGAGCTCTGATGGGTTTTTCCATCATTATTTTGTTCAGCCTTTTTCTGAGCTGATCATTTGGCTTGCGAACTTCTTTCATGATGATTATGGTTTATCGATTATGTTCGTCACCTTGATTGTCCGCCTGCTGATTTTCCCGCTTTTTGCGAATCAATTTAAGAAGCAAAGAGTCATGCAGGAAAAAATGGCATTGGTGAAGCCTCAGATTGACCAAATACAAAGCAAATTGAAGAAAACGAAAGAACCTGAAAAACAAAAAGAACTACAAATGGAAATGATGAAAGTATATAAAGAGAACAATGTGAACCCGCTTGCCATGGGCTGTCTGCCGATGCTGATTCAAATTCCAATTGTTCTTGGCTTTTACTCAGCAATCCGCTCAACACCTGAGATCGCAACTCATACGTTCTTATGGTTTAATTTAGGACAAACCGATTTATTGGTGGCGATTTTTGCAGGGGCTATGTATTTCTTACAATTTTATGTCACGCAAAAATATGCGAAGCAATCAGGCACCCAGACAGAGGCTGCGCTGAAGCAGGCGAAAGTGATGGGCATGATTTTCCCGATCATGATGCTGTTTCTTTCAATTAATGCACCCGCTGCTCTTCCTTTATACTGGATGACAAGCGGACTACTACTCACGATTCAAACGATTATTTTAAATGTCATGTACCAAAAATCAAAAACGAAAGCTGCGGCTAACGAACAAGCCAAACCAGCTGCTGAATAAAAATAAACCCCTTATCTAAAGATAAGGGGCTTTTCATTATGCCAATTCTTCTTTCAACCGGTCTGGCAATTGATCGAGGTCCTCAATTTTCCCAAGGAACTTATTTGGGTCCACTTGTAAAATCATTTTGTTTTCTCTCTCCACAACGCCGAAGAAATATTCAGAGGCCTTCGTGTTCATATGAAATGGCTTGATCTCGCTTTGCTCGATATCGATAATATCTTTTGCATCTGAGACAAGACAGCCAATCATTTGATCGTTTACTTCAAATAGCAGCACCTTTGACTGCTCGTTTACATCAAGAGGCTTTCCGTGAAGCATCACACCTGTGTCACTGACAGGAATGACCTCTCCTCTTAATGACATCAGCCCTTTAATTTCTTTTGGAAGGTTCGATACTTCTTGTAAGTAAGGGACCTTTTCAATCGAACGAATATGCTCTACACTGATGCCAAACTCCTCTTGCCCCACCTGAAAAATAATAATCTTTTGCGCGCTCACAGAGTCTCCTGCCTTTACGATGGATTTGTCGTTTCTTCGATAATGGCGAGAACCATTTCAGCTGTTTTGACTAATTCTTCAATCGGCATTTTCTCATTTTTCGTATGAATATCTTCATATCCAACAGCTAGGTTGACAGTTGGGACGCCGTTGCCTGCAATGACGTTTGCATCACTGCCTCCGCCGCTCGTCTGCAGTTCTGAAGGACGGCCAATTTTTGCTGCCGCTTTTTTCGCCACTTCTACGACTTGATCGCCGTGTGAGAATTTGAAGCCTGGATACATGATGTCAATTTGTACATCGGCACTTCCGCCCATTTCTTTAGCGGTTTTTTCAAAGGCTTCTTTCATCTTCGCTACTTGAGCTTCCATTTTTGCTGGCTCTAAAGAGCGTGCTTCCGCCAAAATATCGACTTGATCGCACACAATATTCGTTTGTGTTCCGCCTTCAAAACGGCCGATATTCGCCGTAGTTTCTTCATCAATTCGGCCAAGTGGCATGCTGGCAATTGCTTTAGATGCAATAGTAATCGCAGACACACCTTTTTCAGGCGCGACACCTGCGTGAGCGGTTTTTCCGTAAATCGTTGCGCGTACTTTTGCCTGTGTTGGTGCAGCTACGATAATCGTACCAACCTTGCCATCTGAATCAAGGGCATAGCCGTATTTCGCTGTCATCAAATTTGGGTCTAACGCTTTTGCTCCAACAAGTCCTGATTCCTCGCCTGCTGTGATCACAAATTCAATCTTCCCGTGCGGTAAATTTTTCTCTTTCAGCACACGGATCGCTTCAAACATAGCAGCAAGTCCTGTTTTATCGTCAGCACCAAGAATGGTTGTTCCATCTGTTTTCACATAGCCGTCCTCAATGACTGGCTTTACGCCATTTCCCGGCACAACTGTATCCATATGAGAAGTGAAATAAATCGTATCTGCCTCTTGATTTCCTTCTAATGTGCAGACAAGGTTGCCTGCACCGTGACCTGTTGCCGCTTTTGAATCGTCTTCAACCACTTTAAGACCAAGCTGCGAGAATTTTTCTTTTAATACTTCAACAATTTTCTCTTCGTGTTTTGTTTCTGAATCAACCTGAACTAATTCTAAAAATTCGTCTAGTAAGCGTTTTTCATTGATCATGATGATGCTCCTCCTCTTATAGCGGCATGTTGCCATGCTTTTTTAACGGTCTATCTTCTTCCTTACTGCGAAGCAAATCAAATGAGCGGATCAATCGCTCTCTCGTTTCAGCTGGCATAAAAATATCGTCTATCAGACCTGCCTGGGCAGCTTTCCATACACTTGGTTTGTTTTCAGACTCGCGCGAAGCAGGATGAACAATTTCGTCTGCGAACGTTTTCCCCATGACATCAATTTCGGCCTCTGGCCATGCATAAACAAAGTCAGCGCCTAAGCCCTTGCTATTCATCGCGACATAAGCACCGCCAAACGCCTTTCTTAAAATCACAGTGATTTTGGGAACGGTTGCTTCAGCATACGCATATAAAAGCTTTGCACCGTGGCGGATAATTCCTGCATGCTCAGCTTTCTCCCCTGGTAAAAAACCAGGAACGTCCACAAGGGTTAAGATCGGAATATGAAACGCATCACAAAATCGAATAAACCTGGCCGCTTTATCGGCAGCGTCAAGATCAAGGCTGCCTGCCAGCACCTTTGGCTGATTGGCAACAATACCAATGGAGGCTCCTTGTAATCTGGCAAAACCTGTGACAATATTTTTTGAGAAACAAGGCTGCGTTTCAAAGAATGAGTCTGGATCGGTTATCGCTGTCACCACTTGTTTGACATCATAGGTGCGTGATGGATCCTTTGGCAGAATTCTGCCTGGATCGGCGGAATCGTGCTTTCGTGCCCCAGCGCGTGTGACAGATTGTTGTTTCGTTTGTATGTACGTTAAAAGAGTTCGAACCGCTTTTAACACGTCCTTCTCATCTTTCCCAGTATAGTGCACATTCCCGCTTGTCTGATGCTGAACACTTGCACCGCCAAGACGGTCAGGACAGACCGTTTCTCCTGTTGCTTTTTCTATTACTTTCGGACCAGTTAAAAACATATGAGCTGTTTGCTCTGTCATGAAGACAAAATCAGTCAATGCAGGAGAATAGACTGCACCTCCAGCACATGATCCTAAAATAACAGATATTTGCGGGATTCGACCAGAGTACAGCACATTCCGTTTAAAAATCTGTCCGTATCCTTCTAATGATACCACACCCTCTTGAATTCTCGCACCACCTGAGTCTTTTAGACCGATGACCGGCATTTGATTTTTAGCGGCCAGATCCATTAAAGAGGCTATTTTTTTCGCATGCATTTCGCCTAAAGAGCCTCCGTATACTGTTGCATCTTGTGCATAAACACATACTGGTTTTCCATGAATGAGTCCCGTTCCAATGACGACACCGTCTCCAACATGCTCTGAGAGCTCGCCTGTTGCAAATGACTGAATTTCCATCAAGCTGCCCTCGTCAAGAAGTTCATGAAGCCGCTCTCGAGCCGTCAGCTTTCCCTTGTTCTTGTGAGCCGCTGCTCGTTTTTCGCCGCCACCCATTAGCGCTTTCTTCCGCCATTCAGACAAGTCATTGAATGATTCATTCATCACTATGTTTCTCTCCTTTCAAGGACTCGCACAATTCAAATAACACACCTGACGTTTCTTTAGGTGAAATAAATGCAATTTGCTTTCCGCTGGCGCCCATCTGTGCTGTTTTTTGGAGAAGCTGCACGCCAAGGTGATCGAGACGGCTAAGATCAGCCTGAATGTCACCCGACTTTAGCGCAATATGATGAAGCCCCTCTCCTCTTTTTGTTAAGAAATTATGTAGTTTACTGCGGGCTGAGATTGGCTCAATTAATTCAATGTGCAGATCATCAAGTGAAGTGAAGGACGCTTTAATCTCCTGCTCAGGAATCTCTTGTATGTCTGAAAAATGCCAATTAAATAGCTGATGAAGCGTTTGAGATGTTTCTTTAATAGAAAAGACGGCAATGGCAATATGATCGATTTGTGTCATCCGTTCACTTCCTTTGCTGATCACTTGTCGCATATGAAAAAACCAGATAAAATAAAGACAACTGCGCTTGTCGCAAAAATCTTCGGTTATAGGGGTGCGATATGTCTCAAAAATTCATGAAATTTATGGTATTGCTTATGATTAGCCTGCTGTTAGTTTCTTCACTTTTAGCAGGAGCAGCAGCCTTTTTATAAGGATTGAATAAAAGCAGACAAGCAGGTGATTCGGGATATCAACGAATGGCCTGTTTGTCTTTGGCAAGCGTTTCAAAGGAAGCACTTGATTTTGTAATCCATACCTTTGTTCCAATTGGAAGCTGATCAAACAGCAGCTCTACATCTTGATTATGAAGTCTCACACAGCCTGCCGTGATAAATTTCCCAATCGAAGTTTCATCACTCGTTCCATGAATTCCGTAGGTTCTGCCATCTGTTCCTCGTGCATCAAATCCAATCCATCTTCGTCCAAGAGGATTATTCTTCGCACCGCCTTCAATATTTTTTCTTCTGTAATAGGGATCTTTCGCTTTGATCATAATGGTAAATTCACCTTCTGGCGTTAAATCTGCTGTTTTTCCTGTAGAGGCAGGATATACTTTTTGAATTTTCCCTTGATCAATAAAGGCAAGTTCATTTGTTTGTTTATTAATAATGACAAATGGGTCACCTGGCAGCGGGTTTTGCCCAAGCGGCCAGATAGGTGAAAGGGACATGGTCAGTACGGTATAAAATAAAAGACGCATAGGCTCCTCCTTTTTCATTAGATTGACCAATGAAGGAGGAACTCATGCGTCTCTATTCTTTCATCCCTTTAAAATAGCTTTTCAGTACTAAATATTGTTCCATTTCACCGAGGAAATGAAAGAGTGCCGCTCTTGCCTCAAATTCTTCTCGTGTTTGCGGGAGCGGAAGTGCGTCGAATTCTTCTTTCATATCAATGAGACGTCTTAAAAACTTATGCGCTGTGTTCCCTGGGTGAATATGTTCGCGTAAGTCTCTAATGTATTCTGCAATGATTTGTCCATGCTCCGTTGTGACGGAAATCGACGTAATTTTGGGCAGCACACGCTCAATGATTTCAAATTGCTTTTGTCTCATGTTGAAATAATGATAATACAGGTTTTCATGTCTTAATACATGGTTTTCAACATCACGATATGCAAGAGCTTTTGCTTCTTTAATCAATTGATGTGTCTCTGGTATTTCTTTTCCTGTCCAGTCTTGCTTCCCTGTCATTAAGTATTGCTCGATTTCTTCAAAGATTTTAGCAAAGTTGGCTTCAATCTGTTCGCTGTAGCGTTTGAGCTTTTTATCAACACTAGGCATATAGAGGTTCATAATCAGCGCTACCCCAACACCAATGGTAATCAGCAGCAGTTCATTCCAAATGAGATGCAGGGTAATCCCGCCAGACATGTATAAATGGAGAATGATGACTGAACTTGTGACAATCCCTTCTTTAATTCGTAGCAGAACCGTTGTTGGAATAAAGACAAGCAGCATCAAACCGATCACAAAAGGATGATACCCGATCAGATCGAAAAATAAATAAGAAAATAAAATAGCGAGACTGCATGCTGCAAAGCGGGCTCCCGATGCTAAGAGGGATCTTTTCTTTGTCACTTGAATACACAGGATCGTAATAATCCCGGCAGCTGAATAATTTTGCAAGCCAAGCAATTGTGCAATATAAATAGCGATCGCTGTTCCTAATGCTGTTTTCAGCGTTCGGTAGCCGATTTTAAACATGATGTGATTCACTCTTTTCTGTCTTGTTTCCATTCACTTTTGTGAAATGATGAACTTTTTTTACTTTCCCCATTATAATCAAAAAAAGAAGGAGATGTTAAGTCTCCTTCCCTTTTTTCTTTATAATATTTTTTGTAAGAAGTCTTGCGCACGCTGTGAAGACGGTGATTCAAAAAATTGTACAGGGTTTGCATCCTCTACAATTTTCCCGTCATCCATAAAGATCACACGGTCAGCCACTTCTTTTGCAAAGCCCATTTCATGTGTGACGATGACGAGTGTCATTCCAGATTGAGCCAGCTCTTTCATGACCTCTAATACTTCCTTGACCATTTCTGGATCTAGGGCAGACGTTGGTTCGTCAAACAGCATAATGTCTGGTGTCATTGCAAGCGCACGTGCAATCGCCACACGCTGCTTTTGACCGCCGGACAAACGGTTCGGGAAATCATCTTTTTTCTCTAGAAGCCCTACCTTTTTGAGCAGGTCTTCAGCTTGCTTGATGCTGTCTTCCTTCGATTGATTCTTCACATTCATTGGAGCATACGTGATATTTTCCAGCACGGTTTTATGCGGGAACAGATGGAAATGCTGAAATACCATTCCGATGTTCTCACGCACTTTTAGTGCATTCGTTTTTGGATTGGTGATTTCAGTGTCCTTAATTGTTATTACACCGGAAGTCGGCTTTTCAAGTAAGTTGATGCAGCGGAGGAAGGTCGATTTTCCTGAACCAGATGGTCCAATAACGGCAACAACTTCCCCTTCTTTAATGGTCGTGTCGATCCCCTTTAAAACTTCGTTTTTACCAAAAGATTTTGTGAGTTTCTCTATTTTAATCATTTGATTTTAACTTCCTTTCCACCGATTTGCCGACAAAGGTGAGAACAAGCACGATGACATAATAGATAAGACCCGCAAAAATAAGCGGTTCAAGATAATTATACGTGACGGCCCCAGCTTGATAGGCTCGTCTCATGACATCACCCAGTCCGATGACTGTTACAATCGCTGATTCTTTTGTCAGTGTAATCGTTTCATTCACAAGTGCAGGTGAAATATTTTTAAACGCCTGCGGAAGCAATAAGTCCTTCATCATTTTAGCATAAGGGATGCCTAAAGCAACGGCTGCTTCTTTTTGACCTTTATCGATGGCATTAATACCCGCACGAATAATTTCAGATACGTATGCCGCCGAGTTGAGTGAAAATGCCGCTACAGCAGCCCAGTATTGATCGATTTGGAACCCAAGAAGCTGAGGCAGACCAAAATAAATAATGAGCAATTGAAGCACAAGCGGTGTGCCTCGGAAAATTGACGTATAAAAGTCTGCAATCCAAATGAGCGGTTTAAACACACTAATTTTACAAAGCGTTAATAAAATTCCTAAGATAAATCCAAGGAAAAGGGATACCACTACAATAGAAAGCGTGACCTTAAGCCCTTCTAGAATAAAGGGCATCTGAGGTATTACATCTTTAAAATCAAACATGACATTCTCCTTTTTTTTGCCTTCATACAAAACAGGAAAAAAGTTCAACACGAGTTGAACTTTTCAGCGCTTTTCTACTTGATTTTCTTGAATGACGCTGATCCTTTTCCTGACTTACTTTTCATCAGCAAACCATTTTTTAATTAATTTATCAAGTTCACCATTATCTTTCATTTCATTTAATGATTTATTAAACTTCGCTGTTAAGTCGCTATTTTTCTTGAATGCAATGGCTGAACCTTCGTTTGAGCTGTTCAATCCAAATGCTTGGAAGTCTTTTTCCTTTTTCAAGTAACCAGCAGCTACTTTATCTTCAATAATTGCTGCATCAAAACGGCCTGCTTTGATCTCTTGAATGATATCAGAAATTTTATTACGGTCTTCAACTGTAAGGTTATATTTCTTTTGCAAACCATTTGCTTCATCTTGTTGAATAGAACCTAATTGAACGCCGACTGTTTTATCTTTTAAATCTTTCTCTACTTTAATACCGCTAGATTTCTTTGATACAACCAAGTTTTTAGCATTGTAATAAACATCAGAGAAATCAACTTGCTTTTTACGTTTTTCTGTAGGTGTCATTCCTGCAAGGACAATATCAGCTTTGTTTGTTTTGAGGGCTGATACAAGGCTAGCAAAGTCCATATCTTGAATTTCTAGCTTGTAGCCGTTCTTTTTCGCTAGTGCTGTTGCAAGATCTACATCAAAACCGACAATTTTATCTCCGTCTTTTGATTCAAATGGCGGATAATCTGCTGATGTCGCCATCACGATTGTCTTGTCATCTCCTGATGCGTTTGAATTATTAGAAGAAGTTCCGCATGCTGCGAGTGCAGCTGCAAGACCAGCTGTCATAAGTAATAATAACCACTTTTTCATATGATGATGCCTCCCAGTATTTAAAATCATGTATTGATTTGAATATTTATTCACTATAATGTATTTTAAACACTTTCTTTTTAAGATGCAATAGTATTTTGCTAAAATTATTTTGATTCTATTGTCTTATAAAACAAAAAGCAGACCGATCTAAAGACCGGACTGCTTTATATTTATTCATTCAAAAGTCATATGTTAGATTTCTTCGCAATGCTCATCAAAAGCGGCTTGTAGTTTTGACACGACTTCCATTGGCTCGTGTCCTTCAATTTCATGACGCTCGACCATTTTGATGATTTTTCCATCTTTTAATAAGGCAAAGGATGGTGAAGATGGCGGGAAGCCTTCAAAGTATTCACGAGCTCTTGCTGTGGCCTCTTTGTCCTGCCCAGCAAACACTGTCAGCAATTGATCTGGACGCTTATCGTAATGAACAGAATAGCCAGCAGCTGGTCTTGCAATACCGCCTGCACAGCCGCATACTGAATTCACCATAACAAGTGCCGTTCCTTTTTTAGTCAGTGCTTCGTCTACTTCTTCAGCTGACGTGAGCTCAGTGTAGCCTGCCTGCTTAATTTCTTCTCTCGCTTGTTTTACAATATCATTCATAAATAAATTAAAATCAATATTCATGTCCGTCCACTCCTTTAGCGTACCATAACCATTTAACTCCATCATAACAAGGAAAACGCCTGCGGGCAAATGTGTTGTCTTATCCATCGCCTCTTTTTCCGAACATCGTTTATGAGCTGTCAAATTGGGGAAAAGTGATGATAAAGAGATGAAAGGGAGAACTGCGTGATGGCACAATTCAAAAAAGCGATGCTCATTTATAATGGAAATGCTGGACAAAAAAACATGGAAAAAACACTCGGTCAAACAGTGCCTCTTCTTTCTCTACATATTGATGAACTCATTCTTAAACCAACAAAGCAGCCAAATGATGCTTATGATTTCTGTCGTCATATTGATGAGACGGTGGAATTGCTCATCATATTAGGCGGAGATGGAACCGTGCATGAATGTATGAACGGTATTGGCGGCTTAGAAAAAAGGCCCGCTGTAGCGATATTACCAGGCGGGACATGCAATGATTTTTCTAGAACGCTTGGTATTCCTCAACAGATGCAAAAAGCCGCTCAAATGATTGTAGACGGCAAAGAGAAAAAGGTCGACTTAATCAAAGCAGAGGATCGATACGTATTAAACTTTTGGGGAATTGGGCTGATCGCAGACACGTCCAACAACATTAACGACAAGGAAAAAGCCGTACTCGGTAAAATCAGCTACTTCACAAGTGCCCTGCGCACACTGCAGCAAACAGATCCTTTTCACGTACGGATTGAGACCGAAGAGGAAAGCTGGGAAGAGGAAGCTGTCATCGTTCTTGTCATGAATGGACATTTTATCGGTACAAATAAAATTGATTTGCCTAATGCATCCATTGATGATGGAAAAGCTGAAATCTTAATTTGCAGAAATACGAGTTTCTCTGCTTTGAAAGAGATCTTCTCAATGAACCGGGAAGAGCTGGAGGATTTCACCGGCGATCTGTCTCTCATTCAAGCGTCCAGTATTCGTATCCACACAAAAGAGGAAATGGATGCTGATACGGATGGTGAGGTTTATATGAAGGCTCCCTCTTCTTTAGAAGTGTTAAAGCAGCATTTGACCTTTATTGTTCCAGCAGAATAAAAAAATGCCCGACATCATTTTGATTCGGGCTTTTTTTTGATATAGCGTCTGTATAAATATTCAAGTGCATATCCGAGAAGTGTACCAGCTAGAAGTGATATTCCTAAAAAGCTATTGGCAGCTCCTTTGAAGCCACCGACAATCAGCAGACAGTACACGATTTGAATGATTGAAACGATCGATATGATAAGCAGTAATCGTTCAGGATGATTACGTGATTTAGAAATGTACCGCAGAAAAGCGAAGGCAATCGCTGTGATAAACATGAGACCAATCGTTAGAAAAGCAAAAAAATCTAGTCCAGACATATCATCGCTCCTTTCCCCTAGATGTGGAAATCCCCCTCTCATGCCGGGAGGGGGAAAATGATTGTTTTAATAAACAGATGTTTGCTCGTCGATGCCTTCAAGGATTTGTTTAATTCGCTGAAGGAATCTGCCGCATACAAGACCGTCTAGTACTCTGTGATCTAATGAAAGACAAAGATTGACCATGTCTCTTGCCGCAATCATTCCGTTTACTATCATTGGACGCTTCACGATCGATTCTACTTGTAAAATCGCCGCTTGCGGATAATTAATGATTCCCATAGATTGTACTGAACCAAATGATCCCGTGTTGTTGACAGTGAATGTACCGCCTTCCATATCACTTTGCTTGAGCGTTCCTTGTCTCACCTTAGACGCCAGCTCATGAATTTCTTTGGCGATGCCCTTAATGGTCTTTTCATCCGCATCCTTAATGACTGGAACAAAAAGCGCGTCATCTGTAGCGACAGCAATCGAAACATTGATCGCTTTCTTCTGCACAATTTTATCTCCGGCCCACATACTGTTCATTTCAGGGAATTCCTTTAAGGCCTGAGCCACAGCTTTGACAAAGAACGCAAAGAACGTCAAGTTAAAGCCTTCTTTTGCTTTAAACTGATCCTTCAGCTGATTTCTTCTTGTCACTAGATTTGTCACATCGACTTCCATCATCGTCCATGCATGCGGAATTTCATGTTTGCTTCTCAGCATATTGGCCGCAATTGCCTGTCGGATCGGCGTGACTGGCAGCTCAACATCACCAGGCATGGAAGGGATGGCAGGAGTCGCTTTTGCTTGAGTTGGCTGCGCAGGCTCCGGTTGAACAGCACGTTCATTGACAGGAGCTGTCTTCTCTTTGACGCCGCCGTTTTCAATAAGCTGCAGCAAATCTTTTCTAGTAATTCGGCCGCCTGCTCCCGTACCTTGAACAGCTGCTAAATCAATGCCATGCTCATCTGCTAAACGAAGAACAGCTGGAGAGTATCGTTTCTTTTGACTTTGATTCTCATTTGTTTGATCTGCTTCAGGCGCTTTGCTTTGCTCAGGTGCTGCTTCTTTCTCGCTCTGCTGCTCGCTTCCTTCAACTTCAATTTCACAGAACACTTCTCCTACTTGCAGCGTTTCGCCTTCCTCAGCCGATAGCTTTGTAATCGTTCCTGTAAAAGAAGACGGGACTTCTGCGTTCACTTTATCCGTCATGACTTCCGCAATTGGATCGTATTTATTCACATGATCGCCAGGTGAAACGAGCCATTTGCTAATAGTTCCTTCTGTTACACTTTCACCTAGCTGAGGCATTTTCATTTGTTCAATTGCCACTTTGAAACCCTCCTCTTTCTTAAAACGCCGCTAGCTCTCTCATTTCAGCTTCTACCTTATCCGGGTTGACCATGAAGAATTTCTCCATTGTCGGCGCATAAGGCATTGCCGGAATATCTGGTCCTGCCAGGCGTTTGATTGGTGCGTCTAAATCAAATAAGCAATGCTCCGAAATGATTGCCGCAACCTCACTCATGATGCTGCCTTCTTTTGTATCTTCCGTTAACAGAAGCACTTTCCCTGTTTTAGAAGCCGCTTCTATGATCGCTTCCTGATCAAGCGGGTACACTGTTCTCAAATCGAGAATATGAGCGGAAATGCCGTCTTTTGCAAGGCGGTCTGCTGCTTGCAGCGCAAAATGCACACAAAGGCCATATGTAATGACCGTAATATCATCGCCTTCACGTTTCACATCTGCTTTTCCAATCGGAAGAGTGTAATCCTCTTCAGGCACTTCTCCCTTAATAAGGCGGTATGCACGTTTATGTTCAAAGAACAATACAGGATCTGGATCACGCACTGCAGCCTTTAAAAGACCTTTGACATCATAAGGTGTAGAAGGCATCACAATTTTCAAACCAGGCTGGTTAGCAAAAATCGCTTCGACCGATTGTGAATGATAAAGTGCCCCGTGTACTCCGCCTCCGTATGGTGCGCGGATGACCATTGGACAGCTCCAATCATTATTTGATCGGTATCTAATTTTTGCAGCCTCTGAAATGATTTGGTTGATTGCAGGCATAATGAAATCCGCAAATTGCATTTCTGCAATTGGGCGCATTCCATACATCGCTGCCCCAATACCTACACCAGCAATGGCTGATTCTGCAAGAGGTGTATCCATGACGCGCGCTTCTCCAAATTGCTCGTAAAGACCCGCTGTCGCTTTAAATACGCCACCTTTTTTCCCGACATCCTCTCCGAGCACAAACACTTTCGGATCTCGTTCCATTTCTTCTTTCATCGCCAATGTAATGGCGTCTATATATGACATAACAGGCATTTTTCTTCCCCCTTACTCCGCATACACGTAACGAAGTGCGCTTTCTGCCTCAGCATAAGCTGCGTTTTCCGCTTCATCAGTGGCTTCGTTTACGATTTGCATGATTTCTTTTGTCATCTCTTCTTTCATTTCAGAAGTCATGACGTTTCCTTCGATTAAATACGTTTCATATTGGATGAGCGGATCTTTCTTTCTTGCTTCGAGCACTTCTTCTTTTTCTCGATAGCTTGAGTCATCGTCATCACTTGAATGCGCAGTTAAACGGTAAGAGATTGTTTCAATCAATGTCGGGCCTTCGCCTCTAGCCGCACGGTCTCTCGCTTCTTTGACAGCGGCATATACTTCAAGCGGATCATTTCCATCTACAGTTACGCCAGGCATCCCATATCCAATCGCACGATCTGAAATGCGTTCACAGGCCACTTGTTTGTCATATGGCACGGAAATCGCGTACTTATTGTTTTCACACATGAAAATAACAGGCAGTTTATGCACAGCAGCGAAGTTAGCGCCTTCGTGAAAATCTCCTTGGTTTGATGAGCCTTCACCGAACGTGACAAAGCTGACAAAGTTTTTCTGCTCTAATCGTCCAGCAAGGGCAATTCCCACCGCGTGAGGAACCTGCGTTGTTACAGGTGAAGATCCGGTCACAATTCGATTTGCTTTTTGTCCAAAATGCCCCGGCATTTGTCTTCCGCCTGAGTTTGGATCGTCTTGTTTTGCGAAACCAGACATCATTAAATCTTTTGCTGTCATCCCAAAAGCAAGGACAACCCCCATATCACGATAGTAAGGTAAGACGTAATCTTCTTCTCTATTAAGGGCAAATGCAGCACCGACTTGCTGCGCTTCCTGCCCTTGACAAGAAATGACGAATGGAATTTTACCTGAACGGTTTAATAGCCACATCCGTTCATCGATTTTTCTCGCTAGAAGCATTGTTCTATATATATCAATTGCTTGTTCATCTGATAATCCTAATTCCTGATGACGCATGTTACTCATCATGTTTCCCTCCTTGATTAAAAATGGATCGCCTTCCCGTCAACAGCAAGGGCTGCCTCGCCAATCGCCTCTGATAAGGTCGGATGCGGGTGTATCGTCTGCCCCACTTCCCACGGGGTTGCATCAAGTACTTTGGCTAATCCAGCTTCAGATATCATATCTGTTACATGAGGACCAATCATATGAATTCCTAAAATATCATCTGTCTTTTGATCGGCAATGATTTTGACGAATCCATCAGACTCCCCGTACACAAGCGCTTTTCCAATCGCCATAAATGGGAATTTCCCTATTTTGACTTCAAAGCCCTGCTCTTTTGCCGCCTGTTCAGTGAGTCCAACACTAGCGGTTTCTGGGTGAGAGTAAACACATTTAGATACGAGCGTTTCATCGAGCGGCTTTGGATCTTTCCCAGCCATATGTTCAACAGCAATCATACCTTCGTGGGAAGCGACATGTGCCAGCTGAAGCCCGCCAATGACATCTCCTATTGCGTAAATATGCGATTCTTTCGTTTGATAATGTTCATTCACGACAATGCCTTGTTTTTCGGTTTGGATGTCCGTGTTTTCAAGACCTATGCCCTCGATATTAGGTACTCTGCCGACTGAAAGAAGGAGTTTTTCCGCTTCAAACGTCTGAATGTCTCCATCCTTTTCCGCTTGAATTGTGACAAGATTCTCCTGCTTTTCTACGCTCTCTGGCAGTACCTTCGCATTTGTAACAAAGGTGATGCCTTTTTTAGATAACAACTTTTCCATTTCTTTGGAAATGTCATGATCATCTGTTGGCAAAATGCGGTCTGCAAACTCAATCACAGTGACGTTTACTCCAAAATCATTGAGCATAGACGCCCACTCGATTCCGATCACTCCGCCTCCAACAATTAGCATCGACTGCGGAAGCTCTGGCAGTTCAAGTGCATCATCTGATGTGAGGATGTGAGTTCCATCTGCTTCAAGCCCTGGCAGTACCCGCGGTCTTGAGCCTGTGGCGATGATGACCTGCTTTGGAATGAGCATTTCATTTTCCTCTCCATTTGCCATTTCTACGGAGATCGTTCCTGGCATTGGCGAAAAGATAGATGGGCCAAGAATACGGCCGATCCCTTCATATACATCAATTTCCCCTTGTTTCATTAAGTGTTTGACGCCGCCTGCTAGTTTTTCGACAATCTCTGTTTTTCTTTTTTGCACATTGGCAAATTGCAAGGCAATGCCGCCTGCCTCAACTCCAAAATCAGCTGCGCGTTTGACGGTTTGATATACTTCTGCACTTCTAAGCAGCGCTTTAGACGGAATGCAGCCTTTATGAAGACATGTTCCGCCGAGCTTTTCTTTTTCTACAACTGCTGTTTTCAATCCAAGCTGTGAGGCACGGATGGCTGCTACATAGCCGCCTGTGCCTCCACCAAGAATGACGAGGTCATATTCAGTTGCCATGACTTGTCACTCCTTTCTTTTCCTGTTGATCATTTGGGTATTCTTTCGGTGATTCTTCTTCTTTTAAAATACGAAGCGCACCTTCCGCTAACGATTGCAGCTCATTTTCACCTGGATACACGACAACATCTGAAATCCAGTCAATATAGCCGCGAATACTTGATGTAATTTGTTTGCTGTACGCAAGTCCGCCTGTTAATACAATGACGTCAACTGCTCCTTTTAAAACAGCGCTAGCCGCACCAATTTCCTTGGCAATTTGATAGCACATTGCTTCATAAATGAGCGCCGCACGCTCATCACCTGCTTCAATCATGCGTTCCACTTTTACAGCGTCTGTCGTGCCAAGATAGCCCGCTAGCCCGCCTTCACCAATAATGCGTTTGAGCATTTCCTCTTGGGTATACTCACCCGAAAAACAAAGATTTACAAGATCACCTGTCGGCAAGGTTCCCGCACGCTCAGGACTGAAAGGACCTTCGCCATGCAGACCGTTATTCACATCGATGACTTTCCCTTTTTCATGAACACCAATGGTGATACCGCCGCCCATATGAGTAATAATCATGTTTAAATCTTCGTAACTTTTTCCAAAAGAAGCCGCTGTTTTTCTTGCGACCGCTTTTTGATTTAATGCATGAAAGATGCTTTTTCTTTCGATCGTTGGCAGCCCTGAAATACGAGCAATTGGCTTTAGTTCATCCACCACAACTGGATCGACAATAAAAGCTGGGATATTCAGGCCAAGTGCGATTTCTCTCGCGATGATTCCGCCGAGATTAGATGCATGCTGGCCGGCATATCCTTCTTTTAGATCTTTCACCATTTGCTCATTGACTTCATATGTGCCTCCTTCAATCGGACGAAGGAGACCGCCACGCGCGCACACTGCATCAAACTTTGAGATATTCATCCCCTGTTCATGCAGTGTTTTCAAAATGGTTTCTTTGCGGAAAGAAAATTGATCAATGATATGAGGAAACGACTTTAATTCCTCATCTGTATGTCTAAGTGTCGTTTCAAAAATAGAACGTTCATTATGAAACACACCAATTTTTGTTGAAGTAGAGCCAGGATTAATCGTGAGAATACGCCATTCTTTTGTCAGCAAAAACAAAACCTCCGTTTCAACTCATTCTTCCAATTAGCGACGACTTAAAATATGTTGACCATTTTGCAAGAATTGACTTCTTGATTTGCGCATTCTTTCAATTCGCTCTTCAGCCAATCGGTCTGCCGCTTTATAAGTAGGAATGGCATCACGGTTTGAAATTTCAATCACACGTTCAATATTTTGATAAATGCCTTCGACTTTTTTCATCGCACGATCTGAATTATAGCCATAAAGCTCATCAGCCACGTTAATCACACCGCCTGCATTGATCACATAGTCAGGAGCATATACAATCCCCATTTCATGGATAAGGTCTCCGTGATGCGTTTCTCTTAGCTGGTTATTTGCAGCACCTGCAATCACTTTTGCTTTTAACTTTGGAATGGTTACATCGTTAATGGTTGCACCAAGTGCGCACGGTGCATAAATATCACATGCTTGATCATAAATATCGTCAGGATCGACTGCTTTTGCGCCGAAGTCTTCAACAGCTCGCTTGACAGAGTCTTTGTTGATATCTGTGACAATAAGCTGTGCGCCTTCTTCGTGCAGATGTTTACACAGATTGTAGGCCACATTTCCAACACCTTGGACAGCAATTGTTTTTCCTTCTAATGAATCTGTACCGAAAGCAGCTTTGGCAGCGGCTTTCATCCCTTTATATACACCGTAAGCTGTGACTGGAGACGGATTTCCGGATGAACCAAATGCAGGAGAGATACCTGTGACAAAATCGGTTTCTTCATGTATGAGATCCATATCTTCTACCGTTGTACCGACATCTTCCGCTGTAATATAGCGGCCATTCAGCCCTTGAATGTAACGTCCAAAGGCACGGAACATTTCTTCGTTTTTGTCTTTTCTCGGGTCACCGATGATCACTGTTTTTCCGCCGCCAAGATTAAGTCCTGCTGCCGCGTTTTTATAAGTCATTCCCCTTGCTAGACGCAGTGCATCCTCAATAGCTGCTTCTTCGTTTTCATACGTCCACATTCTCGTTCCGCCTAGTGCAGGTCCAAGTGTTGTATCATGAATCGCAATAATCGCTTTTAAGCCAGACTGCTCATCCTGACAAAATACAAGCTGCTCATAATCGTATCGTTCCATATATTTAAAAAGTTCCATTGTGTTATTCCTCCTATTACTTCCGCTTAATTTGATGTACAGATGGCAAGCGCAATTGAATAAAGCTTACTTTCAGCTGAATCAGACCGGCTTGTTAAAGCAATCGGCGCCTTGGCTCCTGCCACCACAGCTCCCACCTTCGCATGTGCAAAGTAGATGAGAGATTTATAAAGAATGTTTCCTGCCTCAATTGTTGGCACAAGCAAAATATCTGCATGGCCGGCTACATCACTCGTAATATTTTTATGAGAAGCTGCCGTTTGAGAGATGGCATTATCTAAAGCAAGAGGCCCATCAATCAGGCATCCAGAAATTTGCCCCCGCCGATTCATTTGCGCTAGACTTGCCGCAGTTAAAGTTGAATCCATTGCCGGATTCACGACCTCGACCGCAGAAAGCACTGCAACCTTTGGCATGTCGTTTCCGACAGCTTGTGCTACTTGAACAGAATTGATCGTAATCTCTTTCAGCATATTTAAATCGGGCGCGATGTTCATCGCAGAATCTGTGACATAAATAAAGCGGTCAAAGCCCGGTACTTCGAATGCTGCGACATGTGATAAGACACTTGCTGTCCTGAGCCCATATTCTTTATTCAGTACCGCTTTTAAAAGAACGGCTGTCGGGACATGCCCCTTCATCAAAATATCTGCATGCTTCTCGCTCACTGCCTGCACGGCTATTTTGGCAGATTCTTCGGGAGAATCTGAATGAATAATATCTATCCAGTCCTCATCGATTTCATGCTGTTTCACTAGCTCCTTCAGGTTGCGTTTGTTCCCAACCAGGAGAAAGCGAGCGACCTTTCGCTTAATTGCCATCTTGATGGCATGAAGCACTTCTTCGTCTTCTGCATGAGCCACAGCCGCCGTTTTATTCTGCAGCTGGGCGGCTTTCATAATCAGATCGTCAAGCTTCATATATGCCCACCTTTCCTTGTGCTCGGTTCATGTTTTATATGCAAGTTCCGTGCCAGTTTGAAATGCAGTAAAATGAGGCAATTCGCATGACATTCGTGCAATCTTTTGCAGTTTACATGCATTTTATTGCATGCTATCTTTTGCAAGTTGATATTTATCCATTTTATAGTAAAGGTTCCGTATGCTGATCCCTAACGTTTTCGCTGTTTTCGTGCGATTGAATTGATGCTTTTCAAGGGTTTGTTTAATTAGCTGCGCTTCAAATGCCTCAACAGCATCCGAAAGCGTCTCCCCCTCAAATTGACTGACAGCCAGTTCCTGCTGCTCTTTTTCTTCCTGATCTTCAGACTCCATGAAAGAAATATGCCCCTCATCAATCCATTCTTCTTGCGGGTTTAAAAAGATCATGGCTCGTCCAAGTACATTTTCAAGCTCTCTTACGTTTCCAGGCCACTTATATGATCGCAGTCTATGAAGTGCCTGTTCTGTTAACCCGCGAACGTTCCGTCCATAGTCTAAATTGATCTTTTGGATGAGACGTTTGCTTAACGAGTCAATATCCTCAAGGCGCTGCCTTAGCGGCGGGATAGAGATCGGGTATCTGTTCATGCGATAATATAAATCCTCTCTGAACTTTCCTTCCGCCATCGCTTTTTCAATATTGACATTTGTCGCCGTGATCACACGAACATCGACTGGTATTGCCTTTGTTCCGCCTACTCTTACAATTTCTTTCTCCTGCATGACGCGCAGCAACTTCGCCTGTGTACTTGGCGTCATCTCACCAATTTCATCTAAGAAAATGCTGCCTTGATTCGCTTCTTCAAACAGTCCTTTTTTCCCGCCGCGCCTTGCACCAGAAAACGCTCCTTCTTCATAGCCAAAAAGCTCTGACTCTAAAAGGGTCTCAGATAAGGCTGCACAGTTGACCCGTACAAAGCGATTATATTTCCGGTCACTTTCATTGTGAATGGCGTGCGCAAACAGCTCTTTTCCAGTACCTGATTCTCCCCGGAGTAAAATGGTGGCTGGCGTTTTTGCGCCTAGCTTTGCCTGCTCAAGTGCCACAAGCATTTGCTCACTTTCTCCAATGATGTCTTCAAATGTGTACTTTGCTTCAAGTGTCCGGATAAGCTGCCTTGCTTTATTTAGTTCATTCGTAAGTGATTGTATTTCTGATACGTCATGAATGACGCCGACACTGCCTTTTAAGATGCCATCAACGATAACCGGCGCTACGTTGACGATCACATCTTTTTTATTTGGCCCGACTTTCATTCTGACGCCTCGAACCGGTCTTCTTGTTTCAAGTACCTTCAAATGCATGCTTTCTCCTTCAGAAATATCTGCACCTGCAGGTTTCCCCACAACTTCTTTATCTGTTAATCCAGTCATTTTCGTATAAGCTCGGTTGATCAAGATCCCTTTTCCCTGCTCATCAACAACCGATATGGCTTCATCTGACGATTGAATGATCGCCTCCAGCATGGTTCGCACTTCTTTAAGGTTCGTTACTTCCTCCGCAAGCTCAACGGCATCTGTAATATCTTTAAAGATGGATAAAGCACCTAGCATTCTCCCCGCGTCATCAATAATTGGCAAACGCGTTGTGACAATTTGTATTTGCTGGTTCAGAAATTGTTTTTGATTAAATTCTGGCTCTCTCGATCTTAAAATGTCGGGAAGTTTTGTGTTTGGGATCACTTCTCGTATGTCGCGGCCAATCGCATCTTTTTGCGAACATCCAACCATTTTGGCCGCTGATCGATTAAACAGGACGACTTCTTCGTCCATGTTTATAAAAATCATCCCATCGTTCGTTGCATTAAAAATGCGGTCATGCTTATAGGTTTGTTCCTTTAATATTTGAATTAGCTGTTGTTTTTCTGACATTAATTCTGATATGACGTAAGCCATTGAACTAGGAACAATGACAGCATGCTCCGGCTTTTCTTCCATCAGTTCTTTCAGCACTGCTGAACTGCCTGTTGTTTCAATGATGATATCAATGTCATCTTTTATGTATTCTTTCCAATCCGTTGTCGTATCAATTCCATTCTTTTTCGCTTCTGCCATCCCCGGTGCCTCAAGATCAAGGTCGGCGATCGCAATGATTTGAATCATATTTGTTTTCAGCAATGTTTCTAGCAATGCTGATCCACCTTGTCCCGCACCGACAATCAAGACTCTCTGCATCCCGTTACCCCTTTATATGAAAAAATTTGCACACCATATTTTTCCGTTGCAAAAAATTGCACAACTCTTATATTACCACGTTTTCCTTTCTTGACAAAATATTTTTTGAATTAGACAATGGAAGTAAATGACGTTTAAGGGGACATTTGATGGGGAGAATACTTGCACTAGTGATTATTTTAATACCTGGCGCGCTTGCTGCACTTGGGATTAAGCTGCTGCGTGACACTGTTTTCGGCATCATCATTGCACCATTTCCATTTTTATGGCTGCAAGGAATTGCAGGGTTGTTATTTTTAGGGGGAGGGCTTTATGTAGTGGCTGGCTTTATTTTATATAGAGACCGTAAACGAAATAAAGTGACTGCTCGCTTTAAGCAGAGATAAAACGTGAAAAAAGACCCGCTGATGATAGCAGGTCTTTATTTCATTTCTTCTCTTATTTTCACGGCTCGGTCAGGAAAATCAGTGAAAATGCCATCGACACCTAAGGAAAACATGTTTTTCATTTGCTTTTCACTGTTTACTGTAAACGGCCTGATTACTTGCTGAGATGCATGTAGAGCTGACACAACCTCTTTGGTCACGCCTGCACCCTTAATATTTGGATGATAGCCTCTTGCTGGTACTGTTTTTATATACATTTCCGGCTGATGAATCACATCCATTGTGAGTACAGCAAGTTCAACATGCGGCATCAGTTTGTGAAAAAGAGCTAAACTGCCGTGATGAAACGATGAAACAAGTACACGGTCTTCTATTTGAAAATGCTCGATTTGCTTTTTTACTTTCTCCTCGATACCTGGATATCGATAAATGGAGTTTTTCAGTTCAATATTAATGATCAATGATGATTGCTGCGTCACTAGCTCTAATACTTCCTCTAAAAGAGGAATGGATACAGCACCGGTTTGTTCATAAAAAGAATGACTCGCATCTCCTGCTTTTAATTCTTCATATGTATGGTCTTTCACTAAACCTTTCATATTCGTGGTTCTGTTCAGTTTCTCATCGTGAATGACAGCAAGTCTGCCGTCTTTCGTCAGCTGAACATCCAGCTCAATTCCGTCAGCTCCCGAATGGAGTGCATGCTCGAAGGCTATCATGGTGTTTTCAGGATAAATGCCTTTAAAGCCTCTGTGTGCAAAAATTTTCGTCATAGGTCACCTCTAAATATGATGCTTCCTTTCATTATGACGTGTCTTTTTTCGTTTTTCCAGTTTTGAGCACATAAAAAAACCTCTTCTGATTCGCATGAAGAGGTTGACAGATAAATTCGATCACGTAATCGCTCTGATGGCTTGCTCTGTCGTCTCTACGTCAAGAGCAAAAAGGGAAGAAACAACTGCGACTGCTGTAACAACGGTTACACCTAACAACAACTTTTTCATAAGATAACCTCCACTTTCTTTTGAAGTATTTGTGCATCGAATTTCTTTTCAAGAAAACGAATGGCATTTTGATAATCATTTCGTTCCTTGAAGTATTTCGATATTTGTTCAGACAAATCCTCAAGCTCCACATATAATCTATTTTTTTCTATGTAGTCTAATTTTTCAGAGAATACGTCTGCTGCCCCACTATTCTCGCACATCAAATCCAAAATTTCAAATTTTACTATATATTCATTATTTTGGATATCACAACTATACAGAATACCCTCTTTAATATATTCCCTCGCCTCTTGATCTCCTAGATGCACTAAGGCGTTTGCCAGAACATATAAAGATTGGATGTAATAATGACTATTGTCACGGTGAATTTGAATGCCCATTCCTTTTTTTGCATAATGTGCGCTTTTTTCATAATCATGCTTTGCATAATAAAGAACAGCTAAATTGTGATAGCATTTCCCAATCAGCACTTCATTGTTAATGCGCTTACTTTTCTCAAGAGCTTCTTGATACTTCTCCTCTGCTTCATCGAATTGGAACAAATCAATACAATTACTTGCATGTAAAATCAAGCTGTCAATTGCTTGCGCTGTATACTCTTCATGCGCTTTGAATGTATCGATGGCTTTTTTAATATGATTAATGGATATGAAATTTTGTTTCAGTTCGTAATAAATTGAAGCAACCTTATGGTGAAAAGTTCCTACTTCAAGGTCTTCATTCACACGTTTTAGCCGCTGTTCTGCAATTTTGTAAAAACTAATGGCTTCATCATACTTTTTCACATATGCAGCATATTGGCCTTTGTAAAAGTAAAAATAAAAATTAATAATGTCATCTGCCTTCTCATCGAGCGTTCCGACACTTTTCATAATTTGATTGGCTTTTTCAATATTTCCAAGTAACATTTCATGTCTGCCGTCAACAAGCTGATAATAAAGGAGAACTTCACGGTCTTCATCTGTATTTTTTAGCAAATTCTGAATTTTCTCTTTATAGACAGCAGATTTTTCTAAGTCATTCTGAGAAATGACCCTCGTCCACTTGCTAATTTCGTTCGCTACCTCAGCAGAGTGGATTTTCAGCTTTCCCATAACCTCACCCTCTTCTTTTCATTATTATAGCATAGTAAAAGAATGTGAAAATTATTAAATTCGACAATGGGAATATTCAGTTCAAATGGCACAATCTCTAAGAAGCCAGTGACTTTAAAACGCCAATCAATCAGGTCAATAGAAATAGAACTTTCGATCTCGTTTGCTTTAATTACCAATTCCATAAGACCTTTTCCTCTCATCCTTTTTCTTACGAATGAGCGTTTTCTTTTTCTATTTTGAAGACTTCATGATCGATTGGCGCAGCTGATTACCACTACTTTATGTCTTTTTTATTTTTTTCATGCTTTATTTTTCATTTTATTCTGAAAATAAAGCAGCCCGTTTGTCCAATTTAAACATTAAAATGATTTTATCAACCTAACCAATTTTTGACAACATGTTTCAAAATAAAAAAACGTCTCAATGAAGAAACGTTTTTTCATGAAAATAAACTAGCTAGCTCTATGCTCTAATCGCAAACGATCAGCTACCATGGCAATAAATTCTGAATTGGTTGGTTTCGCTTTTGACATGCTGACAGTATAACCAAAGAGTGAGGAAATGGAATCAATGTTCCCTCTGCTCCAAGCGACTTCAATGGCATGACGAATCGCTCGTTCTACCCTGCTAGCGGTCGTGTTAAATTTCTTCGCAATGTCCGGGTACAACACTTTAGTAATGCTTCCGAGAAGCTCAATGTCATTGTACACCATAGAAATCGCTTCTCTTAAGTATAAATAGCCTTTAATATGAGCGGGCACGCCAATCTCATGAATAATGGTCGTAATGCTCGCATCTAAGTTTTTACGTTTCGGTTCAGGTTTGTTTCGAAGAACACTGTTTTGGATTGATGAAGAGCGATGGGTAACTTGTGTGCCGTTTCCACTGACTTGACGAATATGACCTACTAGGTTTTCCATATCAAATGGCTTTAAAATGAAATAAGATGCGCCCAAATCAACTGCTTTTTTCGTGACATCTTCTTGTCCAAAGGCCGTTAGCATAATCACACTTGGCTGTTTTGTCATTTCATTGTTTTCACGGAGGCGTTCTAGTACAGCAAGACCGTCTAAATGAGGCATAATAATATCTAAGAGGAGAACGTCGGGCTCTTTATCTTTAAATAATGTCAGGCATTCCTGACCATTATACGCCACGCCAAGTACTTCCATATCTTCCTGTCCCTCAATGTACTCTGTCAAAAGGCCAACAAGCTCTCGATTGTCATCAGCTACACACACTTTAATTTTCTCCACGTTCTTTCCTCCCCAATGTCGATTCCTTTAGTCTTTTGCATTTCTCTTCTGAGTGTTCAATTCGACAAAACCATGCTATCCCCTTTAAAAAACTTTAATTTTCCGAATAATAGAGCATTATCTAGCTTTTTCTATGTTTTTCTTAACGAATCGACGATTATTGCAATTTGACAACATGCTTTTTTTCATTTTGTCGAAAAATCTCTTTTTCCTTATTTTATAACATGATGGAAGAGAAAGAAAGGGTAGAAAAAAACTGCCGGAAGATTCGCGGCAGTTAAATGATCAGCTTGCTTTTTTGTTTTTTTGATAAAGATCGATTCCTGCTTCCGACAGCATCCATTCAATGTGTACACCGTACCCGCTAGTCGGATCATTGACGAATACGTGTGTGACAGCTCCAATGACTTTGCCATTTTGAATGATGGGGCTTCCGCTCATTCCTTGGACGATTCCGCCCGTTTTGCTTAAGAGCCGCTCATCTGTTACCTTCAATACCATTCCTTTAGTTGCTGGGAATTTCTGCGGTGTTGTGCTGACGATTTTAATATCAAACTTCTCCACTTTATCATGATCCACAACGGTTAAAATTTCTGCTGGGCCTTCTTTTACTTCATTTGATAAAGCGACTGGAAGTGGTTTATCTGCTACATGATTTTCAAGCTTTTCGGTTAACGTACCAAAGATACCAAAAGGGCTGTTGCGGGAGATATCTCCTATTGTTTTTCTTTCGGAAGAGAATCTCGCCAATTTTTCTCCAGGATTGCCTCCTGTGCCTTTTTCAATCGATGTCACGGTTGATCTAACAATTTCACCATTGTCGACAACAATTGGTTTTTTTGTATCCATGTCAGAAATCACATGCCCAAGGGCACCATATTTTTTAGATGAAGGTTCAAAAAAGGTCATCGTGCCGATGCCTGCTGCAGAATCACGAATGTAAAGACCAATTCGATAGATGCCTTCACTTGCATCTTTTGCGGGTGTTAATGTTGTTTGAAAGGTTTTATGATCTCTCTTTATGAGCAAACGAAGCGTTTCACCCGTTTTCCCTGCTTTCTGAATAAATGGGGTGAGGTCATTCATTTTCTCCATTTTTTGACCATTGATTTCAATGATCATATCCCCTGATTGAATGCCTGCGGCTTCACCTGGTGATTTTTTGCCGTCTGCTGTTGTGATTTGATGAAAACCTACAACGAGAACTCCTACAGAGTGGAGCTTGACGCCAATGGATTGTCCTCCAGGAACGACTTTTAATTCAGGGAGAACATCAACTTTTGTTTTCTTAATAGGAAATCCTTTAAAATCATAAACAATTTCGGCTTTTCCCGCCTTTTGTCCTGTAATATCCAGCTGATTCTCTTTCTCTGAAAGGCTAAAGGCTGGCGAAGAAGCATTGGCTGACGCTTCAATCGATGTGTCAATTGAGTGCTTCTGTTTTTCAAATACAGCAACATTTGTTGGAATGCTGATGTATTCCTTCACTATGCTCATAAACCCTGTACTTATTAAAGAAACAAGGAGAATCACACCAATGGCTTTTCTCATCTTTTCGGGCATTCATTTTTCACTCTCCTCGCTCCTTACCCACACCAGAACACTCATGTTTTGGCTACATCTTTACTTTTGCCTTCTTCGAGAGGATTTATAACCGGCAGCTTTAGAAAATGATTGGATAAATTGATAAAAGAAAAAGACGATTTTATGGGTATATACGCCGGCTTTTACACAACATATAAAAAAGGCAGCTGATGATTCAGCTACCCTGTTGTTTTGACATCATTTGCTTGGTGCAATAGTTCTTTTGCATGCTGTTTTGTCAGCTCAGTCACTTCCACACCGGCAATCATCCGGCCAATTTCACTCACTTTTTCTTCATGACTTAATGGTTTGACACTCGTCAGTGTTCTGCCCGCTTTCGAGCGTTTCGAAATGAAGAGATGTGTGTCAGCCATTGCAGCTACTTGAGGCAGATGTGTAATGCAGAGCACTTGTGATCCAGACGCTACTTTGTAAATTTTTTCAGCAATGGCTTGTGCGACTCTGCCGCTCACGCCTGTATCAACTTCATCGAAAATAATGGATGTGACGTCTTGTTTGGCTGAGAAAATACTCTTCACAGCGAGCATGACACGTGAAATTTCTCCACCTGAGGCTACTTTCGATAAAGATTTCATCGGTTCGCCTGTATTTGTAGAAATGACAAATTGTGCTTGGTCGATTCCATTTTTCCCGAGCTGGACAGGTTTTCCGTCTAATAGCGGACAATCGGTGCTGCCAAAAGGCGCATATCGAATAGAAAAAGCTGTATCAAATGATGACTTCTCCATATACAAATCCTTGAGCTCCGTTTGAATTTGCTTCGCTAGCTTTTTGGCCCATTTTTTACGCAGCTCCGAAACGTTAAGTGCTTCCAGCAGGGCATCACGGCTCATCGCATCCAGTTTATTTTTGAGCGTCTGCAGATGGCTGTCTCGATTTTGAATTTGATCGATTTCTTCTTCAATCTTCGCCGCATACTCCAAAATTTCCTCAACGGTTGTGCCGTATTTTCGTTTTAACTGCTTCATTTCATTCAGCCTGGATTCAATAAAATCAAGACGAGCCGGATCGAATTCTAATTGATCCAGCATGCTTCGCATTTGGAAAGTTGAATCCTCTAATAAGTAGTAGGAATTCGATACTTGTTCAGATAGCTTTTTCAAATCATCATTGATCTCAGACACTTGCTCAAGCTCGCTTGAGGACATGCCGACCCAATCTAGTCCTCCTTGCTCATTACGCAAAGCGTTATACGCGTTTTGGAGTGAGGAATAGATTTTCTCGTAGTTGCTGATTTGATGACGCTCTTCCTGAAGCCGCTCATCTTCTCCCGGCTCTAACTGCGCTGCCTCAATCTCCTCTAGCTGAAATTGCAGTAAATCTAAGCGGTGCACCATTTCCTGCTCATTCTCGGACAACTGTCTTAGCTTTTGAGCCGTCTTCATATATTGATCATATGCTTCTTGATACTGCAAGAGTGCTGGTGCAATTTCTTCTGCTCCAAATTGATCGAGCAAATGCAGATGATTTTCATCTTCCATAAGCAGCTGGTTATCGTGCTGACCATGTATATCAAGCAAAAGCCGTCCTACTTCACGTAAAAGTGAGATGGTGACAAGCTTTCCATTAATCCGGCAAATGCTTTTCCCGCTGTTGTTAATATCACGGCGGAGGATCATCATTTCATCTGATGCGTCAATTCCCTGCTCTTCGCATAGAGCAAATACAGGATGATCGGCTGGTACAAGAAAAAGCCCTTCCAGCTCTGCTTTTTTTTCACCGTATCGGACAAATTCAGAGGACCCTCTTCCTCCCACGAGAAGTGAGACAGCATCAATCATGATGGATTTTCCGGCACCTGTTTCCCCTGTTAGGACTGTGAGTCCTTTTTCAAATGAAACCGTTAACTCTTCAATGATTGCAAAGTTTTTAATGGTTAGTTCTGCTAACACTCATTTGACACCTCTTTTAGTAAACCTGATTCTTTATAGAAGCTCTAAAATTTTGCTCGAAACTGTCTCTGTATCATCTGGAGTGCGGCAAATGATTAAAATGGTATCATCTCCGCAAATCGTTCCCATAATTTCTTCCCAATCTAAATTATCCATTAAAGCACCGATCGCCTGAGCATTACCCGGCATTGTTTTCAGAACAATTAAATGACTGGCAGCATCCATTTTGATAAATGCATCCATTAGGGATCGCTTCAGCTTTGACAGCGGGTTAAACCGCTGATCCGCAGGAAGACTGTATTTATATGTTCCATTATTCGTCGGAACTTTCACTAAATGTAATTCTTTAATATCTCTAGAAACGGTCGCTTGTGTGATGTTATATCCATCGGCTTTCAAAATATCGACCAATTCATCTTGTGTTTCAATTTCTTGGCTTGCAATGATTTCTCTAATTTTAATATGCCTTTGACCTTTATTCATATTTGACCCCCCTAGGCGTTTTATTCTCAGTTTGTCTTTACGTTCTATGTTATATGATGCACACTTCAAAAAACAAGCATTACGTGAGATCCAGCCGATTCTCGTCTTTTGACCATGTAAAAAGGAATAATAGCGAGCTATTATTCCTTTCAGCGTGTAGACAAACCCTCGCATTCGGTGTCAGTCCTGCGCGCTGGTGCTCACGAATGTCAAATTCGCTCCGCTCCAGTGCTCGAACTTCCTAGACTTCAAAGGTTTTCTATCACGCTGAAAAGAAGACAAAGGGCTAAAATAAAGATCATTTTAACCCTTTGTCAACAATCTGAAAAGGAATAATAGCGAGCTATTATTCCTTTTGTATCAATCATCTCATGTGTCAGCCGGCTCAGGGCTGTTTTTCTTTTCTTTCAATACGGAATGGGCTTCCTTCACGACTTTCTCAAGTTCTGAAACCGGAAGCGCCGTATTCTCCTCTTGATCAGGATGAAGCACTAAATGAAGCAGAAATTCGATATTTCCGTCTCCACCAGTGATAGGCGAAAATGAAACATCCTTTACATCATAGCCTTCTTTAGCAGCAAATTGATTCATTGCTTCTAGTACACCGAGGTGGACAGACGGCTCGCGCACGATGCCTTTTTTCCCAACAAGCTCTCTGCCCGCTTCAAATTGAGGCTTGACGAGTGCAATACAGTCACCACCCGGAACAAGAATATGCTTTAAAGCTGGCAGAATGAGCTTAAGTGAAATAAAAGATACATCAATTGAAGCCACTTCTGGCAATCCTTCAGTAAAATCAGCTGGGACGGAATGGCGGAAATTGGTGCGCTCCATGACGATCACCCTGTCATCCTGCCTTAATTTCCACGCAAGCTGATTGTAGCCAACGTCTACAGCATATGATTTGATCGCTCCATTTTGAAGAGCACAATCCGTAAATCCGCCTGTAGATGAGCCAATATCAATCAGCAATTTCCCTTCAACTGTCAGATCAAATTCTTTGAGCGCTTTTTCGAGCTTTAACCCGCCGCGGCTTACGTATTTGAGAGGATTCCCCTTCACTGTGAGCGGAGTATCACGAGCAATTTTCTCTCCTGGTTTATCCAAACGGTTTTCATTTGAGTAAACGATTCCTGCCATGATGGCACGCTTTGCTTTCTCTCTTGTTTCCATTAGTCCTTGTTCGACTAATAAAACGTCAAGTCGTTCTTTCTTTGATGTCATGATCCAATTCCTTTTCTTGGTGCTGCGGGAAGCAGGTCACGTAAAGTTTTAGCAACCTGTGCTTTCGTCAGACCAATTTCTTCAAGCAGGGCATCAACACTTCCATGCTCAATAAATTGATCTGGGATACCCATACGTTCTACTTTAATATGTGATGCTTTCTTGTCGTGTACATATTCTAATACACTGCTACCAAATCCTCCTTGGAGCACAGCTTCTTCAAGCGTTAAAATCGGAATCCCTTCAGAAAGAATGTCATTTAGCATCGCTTCATCAAGAGGCTTAATAAACCGGGCGTTGACGACACGTATTGATTTTCCTTCTTTTTGAAGTTCCTCAGCTGCTTGTAGCGCCATTTTAATCGTCGTACCGAATGTTAAGATGACGGCATCCTTCCCTGGACGAAGAACCTCCCAAGACCCAATCGGAATGGTTTTCAGCTGTTCATCCATTTTCACGCCAAGACCATTTCCGCGCGGGAAACGCATGGCAATAGGACCGTCATCATACTGAATGGCTGTATTGACCATGTGCTGACCTTCATTTTCATCCTTCGGCATCATGAGCACCATATTCGGCATATGACGCATGAAGGCAATATCAAACACACCTTGATGCGTTTCTCCATCTGCACCGACAAGACCCGCACGGTCAATCCCGATAAATACATTGAGGTTCTGGCGGCAAATATCATGCAGCACTTGATCATAAGCTCTTTGCAGGAACGTTGAATAAATCGCTAAAAATGGCTTCATATCCTGCGTCGCAAGCCCAGCTGCCATTGTGGCTGCATGCTGCTCAGCAATTCCTACATCAAACATTCGCTCTGGAAATTCCTTTGCAAAGCCTTCAAGTTTTGAGCCAACAGGCATCGCAGGCGTGATGGCCACAATTCGCTCATCTTTCCGCGCAAGCTTTCTGACTGTTTCACTGACAAGACCACTCCATGACGGGGCAGCTGCTGCTGGCTTTACAAAATCACCTGTATCAATTTTGTATGGACCTGTGCCGTGCCAAGTCCCAATTTTATCGGATTCTGCCGGCTGATAGCCTTTTCCTTTTTTCGTGATGACATGCAGCAAGACAGGACCTTTTGTTTTCTTTGCATATTCAAGGTTTTCAAAAAGATCTTCATAAGAATGTCCATCGACAGGACCTAAGTAAGTGAATCCCATTTCCTCAAAGAACATGCCAGACACAAGTAAATACTTGAGGCTGTCTTTAATACGCTCTGCTGTGGCAGCAAGCTTTCCGCCTACAGCTGGAATCCGCTTGAATAAATATTCGAGCTCGTCCTTTACCCATTGGTATTTGCCTGCTGTGCGCAGTCTGCCAAGCATTGTGTGAATCGCACCGACGTTTGGTGCAATACTCATTTCATTATCGTTTAAGATGACGATCATATCTTTCTTTTCATCACCGATATGATTCAGAGCTTCAAGCGCCATACCTCCGGTTAATGCACCATCTCCGATAATCGGCAAGATATATTCATCTGTTCCTTTAATATCACGCGCCGCCGCCATACCCATCGCGCCAGATAATGACGTTGAGCTGTGGCCTGTTTCCCAAACATCATGCTCGCTTTCGTTTCGTTTAGGAAAACCGCAAAGTCCTTTATATTGACGAAGTGTATCAAACTCCGCCCCTCTTCCAGTTAACAACTTGTGAACGTAAGACTGATGTCCAACATCCCAAAGGAACTTGTCTTTCGGGCTGTCGAATACTTTATGAAGGGCAACCGTAAGTTCAACGACACCCAGGTTCGGACCGATATGCCCGCCAGAGTTAGCCAAGGACTCAATTAAAAACATGCGAATGTCAGCACTAAGCTCCTCTAATTCTGCTATTGACATTCCTTTTAGAAACGTTGGATTTTTTATTGATAAAAGATCCAATCAGGATCAACTCGCTTTCAACAAAATTTCTATCTACATATATAATGCCTTATTCCTACGAAAACCAAGCAGGAATAAGAGTTGTCTCATCATGATAAACTGTTTACAGTTTACCACAATTGCTCGAAGACCCTCAAATCTAGGCTGTTTTTAATGATCTCTTGAGGCGATCAGATCACATAACTCATGCAGCAATTGCTGCTCTAATTCAAGATTTGAGACAATTTCTTTTGCACGTGTGATGTGCTCATGCAGTTTTTCTTTTGCTCCTGAAAGCGTTAATAAAGAAGGATATGTCGACTTTTCATTCGCCGTATCAGAGCCGATACGTTTTCCTATTTTTTCTTCGCTTCCTTCGAGATCTAAAATGTCATCACGGATTTGAAAAGCAATGCCAATATGATAGCTGAATTCTCTTAGTTTTTCGATTTCGTCATCTGATGCACCTGCCAGCATTGCACCTGCTGTGACGCTGAATGTGAGAAGTTTTCCTGTTTTCCGGGCGTGAATGGATTCTAGTTCTGCAAGAGGGACTTGTTTTTGCTCTGCTTCCATGTCATCAAATTGCCCGCCAACCATGCCTAGCGCACCTGCTGACTTCACAAGTTCATCTACGATTTTGAGTTTTTGGTCAGGAGAGACGCTGCTAGATAGCTGAGATGTAATCAGACGGAAGCTTTCTGTTAAAAGAGCATCGCCAGCGAGAACCGCTGTTGCTTCCCCGTATACTTTATGGTTGGTCGGCTTTCCTCTGCGAAGGTCATCATCGTCCATGCAAGGAAGGTCGTCGTGTATCAATGAATACGTATGAATCATCTCTACAGCACAGCCAACCGGTATGCCATCTTCTTCTTTTTTGCCGTAGGCATGTAATAAAGCAAGAACGAGAACAGGACGAATTCTTTTCCCTCCAGCTTTAAGAGAGTAAAGCATCGAAGATTTTAGGTCTTCAGGAATCTTCAATTCCTGAACATATGTAAATAAATAATCTTCAATGGCCTGTTTTCGTGTTGTTAAAAAATCCTGCAAATTACTTTTCACCAGCATCTGCCTCCTTCACTGAGAAAGGAGCCAGCTCACCGTCCTCTTTTAAAATGAAATCCATCTGCTTTTCAACGTGCTGTAATTTTTCATGACAAAGCTTTGAAAGTGTCATGCCTTCTTGAAAATAATGAATAGCTTGCTCAAGTGGTACATCTCCTTCTTCGAGCTTCCCAACGATCTCCTCAAGACCTTTCATCGCTTCTTCAAATGTCATTTGTTCTTCTTTTTGTTTATTTGATTCTGTCATGATGATTGTCCCTCCTTCTCAATAACCTCACAAATCAGACGTCCATCCTTCATGGTGATAGCCAGCTGATCCTTCGTATCGACTTGGTTCACACTTTTAATCAGTTCATCGTCTTTATAGGCTAAACTGTAGCCTCTTTCCATCACCTGAAGTGGATTTAATGCATTTAGTTTACCAAGAACAGATTGGAACTGCGAATGAATTGTTTTCATTTGCACATTCATGCTTCGGATGAGCTGTTCTGTTTCATTGGCATGGCGTTTTTTCGCTTGAAGCAGCTGTTCTTTTGGATGAAGCGGCTTCAACCTGTATGTCTGGCGGTCTAGTTGACTGCGTTTTTGTTCAATTTGTCTCGTCAGCTGTTTTTGAAAACGGTCAAATACCAAATCGAATTGCTGCTCTTTTTGCTCCTGCAATCGTTTTGGAAAACGGAAAGCATAAGAGGATTGCAGCGCCACAAGACGGTCTTTCGCTTGTGATGTTCGATTCTTCACGGCCCTTGTCAGCCGAATGTCGATGGATTTGATTCGTTCTATTAAATCGGCTGTGCTTGGAACAGCGAGCTCGGCTGCTCCTGTTGGTGTGGGTGCTCTCATGTCTGCAGTAAAATCACTGATTGTAAAATCCGTTTCGTGCCCTACTGCAGAAATGATTGGAATGTCTGATGCGAAGATCGCTCTTGCGACAGCTTCTTCATTAAAGGCCCAAAGTTCTTCGATCGAACCGCCTCCTCTTCCGACAATCAAGACATCACAAAGCTGTTTTTCATTTGCTTCCTTGATCCTCTCTACGATTGAACGCGTGGCATTTTCACCTTGGACAAGCGCCGGAAGCACAATGATTTTCGCCTGCTGATAACGCCGGTTAATCGTTGTAATGACATCCCTGACAGCCGCTCCTGTTGGGGATGTAATGACACCAACAACCTCTGGATATTCAGGAATTGGTTTTTTATAGCGCGCATCAAATAAGCCTTCACTTGCCAGCTTTTTCTTCAGCTCTTCATAAGCGAGATGAAGAGCACCAACACCATCAGGCTGCATTTCTTTTGCATATAATTGATAGTTGCCGCTTGGTTCATATACTTGAATTCCGCCGCGTACAAACACTTTCATTCCGCTTTTTGGTGAAAAAGGCAGCTTTGCTGCGGAACGCTGGAACATGACAGCTTGCATGCGTGCGTTTTCGTCTTTTAAGGTGAAGTACACATGACCTCTTGAATGAATCTTCACATTGGATAACTCACCTTTGATCCAAATATCTTCTAAATGCGGATCAACATCAAATTTTCTTTTTATGTATTTTGTAAGGGCTGTGACCGTCACAAAGGCTTTTTCACTCATGACGTATTCCTCCTCTTCAAAAACGCACATTCATCCACCGGCAGCATGCAGGTGGATGAATGGATAAAGCTTATGCTAATGTACGTTTTGCTGATTTAACCGTATTGTGTGCAAGCATCGTAATCGTCATTGGACCGACTCCGCCAGGGACTGGTGTGATGTAAGAAGCTTTTTCTTTTGCTCCTTCAAAATCAACATCCCCAACAAGCTTCCCAGTATCCAAACGATTGACTCCTACATCGATGACAATTGCGCCTTCTTTGATTTGGTCAGCTTTAATAAAATTTGCTCGACCGACGGCAACAACTAAAATGTCCGCTTTTAACGTGTGTTCTGAAATATTTGCCGTTCTTGAATGACAGTAAGTAACCGTTGCGTTTTCATTTAACAGCAATTGTCCAACTGGTTTGCCGACAATATTGCTGCGGCCCACAACAACCACTTCTTTTCCAGAAAGATCGACACCCGTTTTGTTCAATAATTCAACAATACCTGCTGGTGTACAAGGAAGGAATGTATCTTCCCCAAGCAGCATTTTCCCGATATTTAATGGATGGAAACCATCTACATCTTTCTCAGGTGAAATACGTTCAATAACGGCTTTTTCAGAAATGTGTTTAGGCAGTGGAAGTTGAACAAGAATCCCGTGGAATTGATCGTTCGCATTGTACTGATCAATCAGCTGAAGCAATTCTTCTTCTGTTAAAGAAGCATCTAAATGATCAAGCTGGAAATGCATGCCCATTGCTTCTGCTGCTTTTTTCTTCCCGCGTACGTAAGAAAGTGAAGCCGGATCATCACCGATTAGAATAACGGCAAGACCAGGTGTGACTCCTTTTTGTTTTAGCTCTTCTACTTCTTTTGCTAATTGTTCACGCTTTTCTTTTGCTGTTTCTTTCCCATCGATGATTGTTGCTGTCATGTCGAATCCTCCTATTGCTGCTTTAGGTCGTTTTTAATGTTCGAAAGTACACCATTTACAAATTTCGGTGCTTTATCATCGCCGAATAATTTGGCAAGTTCAATCGCTTCATTCATTGAGACACTAACTGGGATGTCTTCTTGATACACCATCTCGTACACAGACAGCCTTAAAATGGCTCTGTCTACGTTTGCAATACGATCGAGTTTCCAATTCACTAGATGCTGTGAGATCATGTCATCAAGCTTGTCCTTTTGTTCAAGCACACCGAAAACCAGTTCCTCGAAAAAAGGATCTGATTCTTGTTCATCCAGCGCATGTGTAATGGCCTCTTTCGGATCAATATTGCTCACATCAATTTGAAATAATGTTTGTAACGCCTTTTCTCTTGCAGTTCTTCTTTTCATTATTTACTCCTTTAACCACTTTATCCGCTTGTCGTTAAGCCATACAGAGATCATAACATATTTTGACCGTGGTCGCACCAAGATCCATGCGAGCTTTGACGAAAAACGAATCAATCAACACGTGACGTTATCAATATTCGGAAATCACCCAAAAATGGGCTTTAAAAAACCAAAGAGGCAATGCCTCCTTGGTTTCACTTGAACCCTTCTTTACATTTCTTGATCTACTTCAGCCTCAGGTGCTTTTGTATCAAATTGAATGCCAACGACATGAATGTTAATTTCATTAATCGTTAAGGCAGTCATGTTTAAAAGGGTTTGACGGATATTTTCTTGTACAGCAGTGGATACCTTTGGAATGGATAGGCCAAATTCAACCACACAATACACATCGATTGTGATGCCTTCATCAGAGACATCTACTTTTACACCTTTACGGTGATTTTTCTTACCAAAGCGTTCTGCTACATCAGCAGCGAAATTGCCGCGCATTTCGGCAATGCCTTCGACTTCTGAAGCGGCGATCCCAGCAATGACTTCAATCACTTCTGGTGCAATTTGCACTTTTCCCAATTGATCTTCATCAAGGTTCATTTCAAGCAAATTGTTTTCTGACACGATCATTCACCTCCGAAAGCTGTGATTATTTCATGATTTGGTATGTTTCTAAAAACTTCGTATTAAAATTACCACTCACAAATGTTTCATGCTCGAGCAATCTAAGGTGGAATGGAATCGTTGTATAGACTCCTTCAATGACGAATTCTTGAAGCGCACGTTTCATTTTCGCAATCGCTTCTTCTCTCGTCTTACCATATGTGATCACTTTTGCAATCATGCTGTCATAATATGGCGGAATCACATAGCCCGGATAAGCGGCAGAATCAACACGTACTCCTAAACCGCCTGGCGGAAGATACATTTTAATTTCACCAGCAGAAGGCATGAAGTTTTTCTCTGGGTTCTCTGCATTGATACGGCATTCGATCGCCCAGCCTTCATATACAACATTCTCTTGTGTAAGAGAAAGCTTCTCACCTGATGCAACCTTGATCTGTTCTTTGATCAAGTCTACACCTGTGACCATTTCTGTCACAGGATGCTCTACTTGAATACGAGTATTCATTTCCATGAAGTAGAACTTCTCTTCATTATAATCATAAATGAATTCGACTGTTCCAGCACCTGTGTATTCAACAGCTTCTGCTGCTTTTACGGCTGCTTCACCCATTTGCTCACGGATGTCTGCATTCAGTGCTGGTGATGGCGTTTCTTCAAGAAGCTTTTGCATTCTTCTTTGGATCGAGCAGTCACGCTCTCCTAAATGAATCGTATTGCCATGCTGATCTGCAAGCACTTGGATTTCCACATGTCTAAAGTCTTCAATGAACTTTTCTAAATAGACACCAGGGTTCCCAAAGTTTTGTGCCGCTTCCTGCTGCGTGATGGTGACTCCGTTAATAAGTTCTTCTTCTGTACGAGCCACACGGATTCCTTTACCGCCTCCGCCTGCAGTTGCTTTAATAATGACAGGATACCCAATACTAGCTGCTGTTGAAACAGCATCATCAAGATCTTTTACAATTCCTTGAGAACCAGGAACGATCGGGACGCCTGCACTCTTCATTGTTTCTCGCGCGACATCTTTCGTTCCCATTTTGGAAATCGCTGACGCGGTTGGTCCAACAAAGATCACATTACATTCCTCGCAAAGCTCTGCAAAGTCTGCATTTTCTGCTAAAAAGCCGTATCCTGGATGGATCGCATCTGTTCCTGTTAATTTTGCTACGCTGACGATATTCGTGACATTTAAATAACTATCTTTAGAAGCAGTTGGTCCGATGCAATATGCTTCATCAGCCATTTGTACATGCAGCGCATCGCGATCCGCTTCAGAAAATACCGCAACAGTTTCAATTCCAAGCTCTTTACAAGCGCGGATAATTCTAACTGCGATTTCTCCTCTGTTTGCAATTAATAGCTTTTTAATCATGATCGTACTCCTTACTCTGCTTTCACTAGAAAGAGGGGTTGTCCGAATTCTACAAGCTGACCGTTTTCAGCTAATACTTCGACGATTTCACCTTTTACTTCTGCTTCGATTTCATTAAACAGTTTCATCGCTTCAACGATACATACAACTGAATTTTCCTTCACCTTAGAACCTGTTGTCACGTATGGATCTGCTTCTGGTGAAGATGAAGCATAAAATGTGCCAACCATTGGGGATGTAATTTTATGCAGATTTTCAGACGCAGTTGCCTCTTGTGCAGGGGCTTCAGTCTGAGCTGGAGCTTGTGCTGTAGGAGCTTGTTGAGCTGGAGCTGCTTGGACAGGAGCCACTGGTGCTTGTGCCGCAACTTGCTGAACGACTTCTTTATTTTTCTTCAGTTTGATTTTCGCACCTTCGTTTTCGTACGTAAATTCGTCGATTGTAGAGTCGTCAATTAATTTGATCAGTTCATGAATTTCTTCAATTTTTAACATGGATTTGCACCCCTATGTATGGATTTATCTTTTTATTATAGGCTAGTACTAAAAGTACGTACTATACCCATCTTACAGGAGGATTTCAATGAATTCAACTACTATTGTGGCGAAGCGTCTCGCGTAAGCACCTTGGAGAGGGCGTCAAGCCGCATCAAAAAACGCCCTTTTCGGCAAAGGGCGCCAGTTCATTTTTTATTGATTAGTGGGCTCAAAAGTGACAGCTACGTTATCAAGACCTCTCATTTCTTTTGTGACCATATCAATAATATCGGCCGCTTGAGACTTTGATTTTTTATCAGAACGAACCGTGATGCTCACTTTATCTCCTTCAGCACTTACGAGCGCATCTTTATAGCCTTTTGTTTTGATCAAGGTCTCGAGCTGACGCTCAGTTCCTTCTGCTTCACTAAGCGCTGTCATTTGATCGTATGCTTCACTTTTTTCTTGTGCCGTTGCATCGTCACTTGAGACGATTTCGTTGTATTCTTCGCGCTGCTTGCTTCGTTTATCTTCAAGCTCTAGTCTGTATGTTGTAAAAAGCTCATCGTCTGTTTGCTCTGACACAGCTTTCCCTTCTTCACCGCTTGTTTCGATATCCTCCTGTTTGCCGTTTGTTTCTTTGTCAGTGGATTTCTTATCAGCGCCTTTTTCCATTCCTTTGTCCGTTCCTTTTTCTGTTTCAACCTTTTTCTCTTCAGTCCCTTTTGATTTCGTATCTTCTACTGTCACTGCATTTTCACCCTGTGGAGACATGATATAGTACACACTTAATACGACAACTAAACTTAGCATCGTTAATAGCCAAACCGTTTGTTTTTTTAACATCATTCCGAATCCTCCTTGATTTTTTTAGGGGCAACAGCCACTCTATGGCTCGGTACATCAAGCACTCGTGTAACCGCTTCAATGATGGTTTTCTTTATTTGAACGTTGTCTACTCCTTGAGCAACAACGAGGACACCTCTGATTTCTGGCTTTTTCGTTTGAACAACGACTGGTGTTTCTTCATTGCCATTTTTGATGATGACGACTTCTTCTTCTTTTGTTTGATCAGTGACACTTCGTACACCGCCTTCTTTATCTGTTTCCTCGGTCGTTGTACTTTTATTGGATTTGTTTTTTTCAAACACTTTTAAAGACGTTGCATCTACATTGACCACAATGGATACATCCTCAACGCCGATGATGGTCTCTAAAATTTCTTTCAGCTGGTTTTCGTATTCTTGCTCCACGTCCTCAATTGAATTCTTTGGTTTACCTGAGGATGCCGGTTTGAATACTTCCTGCTCTTCTGAGGATGTTTTTTTAGCAGCAGGAACCGCAGCTTGTTGTTTGCTTGATGGCGGTGACAAGATCTGACTGACTAACATGAAAGATACGCCGATAATGAATACAAGCAGCAAGTAATGGTGCTTCGTTAATTTGGGTTTCCCTTCACCTTTTTCAGGCGGTTGGAAGAAGGATTTCAGCTTTTGTTTCCAGTCCTTGTTATTCATGATCTGCTGCGTCACCTCCCTCAATGTTCAGCGCGATGTGCTCAGGACTCGTATTCCAAACATTAGCCAGCGTCTCTTTCACACTCGTGATCTCTTTGCTAGAAGATTCAGCGCTTTCCTCCTTTTGCCTGGAGAGATCAATGTCCACCTTTGCCACCGTTTCTACAGCATCACCTGTGAGCGGGGAAAGAACTGCTTTGATGCGAAATTGATCCGCCTCCATATTCTGATCCAGATGCTCCTCATCAGCCAGCACTTCTACGTGTTTCATTTCATAGCTCTCCTTCTCCAGTGGCTCCTTTGCGCTTTTTTCTAGTTGGACAGCCATTTGCTTTAAAATATATGCACGCTGAGAGGCTTGTATTTCTTTTTTTTCTAAATTCATCTGATTTTTTATTTCTTCTGACTGCGCTTCTTCCTTCCCTTTCATCAATTCTGCAAAAATTTGGTCAGGATCTGCTCGAAATAAAGCAAAAATCGGATTGAGCATCACCACGATGAGCAGCAGACTGACGACCATTTTTGCATACTTTTGCATGCTCGAATTGGGAAGCAGAAGATCAATGACAATCGCAAATAAGATAAAGAGAATAATACTTGTGATCCATTCCGTGAGAAAGCTCAACAGGTTTCCCCTCCTTACTTCATCATCATGGTCAGATTACCCGCAGTAATGATGACGGTAATGCTTAAAAAGAACATGAGCGACACAACAGCAAGTGCGGCAAATATATACAGCACACTTTTTGAAATGACATCAAGACAGCTGATGATGGGTCCGCCCCCTAACGGCTGAAGGATCGCAGCCGCAAGCTTATATATAAGGGCTAACGAAAGTACTTTAATCGCCGGGAAGGCGGCAATTGAAATCAAAATGGCGACCCCAACTAGTCCAACTGTATTTTTAAGTAAAACAGAGGCGCTGATCACGGTATCCGTCGCATCTGTGAACATTCTGCCTAGAACAGGGATGAAGTTACCGGTAATGAATTTGGCTGTACGAAGAGCGATTCCATCAGTAACCGCTGCAGATGCACCCTGAACGGAAATGACGCCGAGAAAAACAGTTAAAAAAACGGCAAGCCCGCCAATTGCCACATTTCTTAACAGCTGCGCAAGTTGGGTGACCTTGTATTGTTCGGTCAGCGTACTGATAATACTTAATATTGCTGATAAAAAGATGAGCGGGAGAACAACATACTGAATGAAAACACCGCTCGTGTTCATTAAAAATAAAATAACGGGATGAAAGAATCCAGCTGAGACAAGTCCGCCTGATGAAGCAATAAGCGCTAGTAAAAGAGGAATAAGAGCAAGAATAAAACTGGTCATCGTTTGAATGGCTTCTGTGGCATAAGAAATCGCCACATGAAAGCTGTTGAGTGCAATAATAATCAGCACCATATAAACAAGAGCATATGCGACTTTGCTGACGGTGCTTTGTTCAAAGGCATTTTGCAAAAGTTGCAAAAGCGAACAAAAGATGGTGAGTAAAATGAGAGTACCTAGGAGCTTTCCGTTTGCAATGACCTCGTGAAATAGATAATGCACAAAGGCTTTCAGCCATGTTTGGGGAGACAGCTCTTTATCACCGTCAATCATTTCCTTCACTGTGCCCTTTTGGCTTTCTGGCAAAAAGCCGCCATACTCGTCCAAAATGGTTTCCCAAAAGTCACTGATGGAATGAAGCTCAAGTGCATCAGCCTGTCCATTCGCCACTTCCTCTGCTGCTGGCTGTTCATTAGATAAAGGTTCTTTTTCTTCTGCCTCTGCATGCGGAGCAATCAGCCAAAAGAAAAGCATTAATCCCATTACAGCGGTCACCCGTTTCATTATCATCACCTCTTTTCATTTACGTCATGGACGGGATCATCCCTAAAATCGTCTCAATGATAACTGTTAAAATCGGGACTGCCATAACCAAGATGAGAATCTTACCGCCTAGCTCTATTTTTGATGCAATGGCGCCTTGCCCAGCATCTTTCGTCAGCTGAGCGCCAAATTCCGCAATATAAGCAATACCAATGATCTTCAATATGGTTTCAACATACTTCATATTGACGCCGGCACTTGCTGCAATTTTTTCAATCATTGAGATAATGGCATAGATTTGATCAATTAAATAAAGGAAAATCACACATCCAGTAAAAACGACAAGCATAAAGGCGAAGGTTGGCTTCTGTTCTTTGACGATTAATGCTAAAAAAGTAGCGATTAAACCAAGTCCAACAATTTGTATGATTTCGATTTGTAAGCCCTCCCCTATCCTTGAAATAGAAATACGGCTTTAATCTTTTTAAACAAATCGTCTACAATGGTTGCCACCATAAACAAAATGTAGATAAACCCAAGCAGCGTCACCCACTGAGCGTACTCTTTCTTCCCCATTTGGTCTAAAATCGTATGGAGAAAGGCCACGACGATGCCTACTCCGGCAATTTGAAAAATGACGTTTACATCAACGCCCATGCTCTCGACTCCCTTCCTCTCACATCAATAAAAGAATCAGTAACAATCCGCTTAAAAATCCAAGGCTTCTGACCATTTTTTCATTTTTCGCTTGGGCGATTTCTGCTTCTTTCTCCTCTGATTCCAAATGGCCTAAAGCAAGCTTGATATACTTTTGCTGAGATGTGACATCATGCTGGCCAAGTGTTTCCCCAAAGTGTTTCAATGCCTCATATTCGCCTTTTTTCAATACGGTTTTTTTCCAAACATCCTCAAGACTTTCGATCCATGCATGACGTGCAGAAAAAGTCCCCACCTTCAGCTTTTCTGCAAATTGTTCAAACAGCTGATTCACAGGAGGACCTACCTGCGCTGCAATTTGCTCTGCCGCCCGCGCTAAAGGGGTTTGGCCATACATAATTTCAGCTTCAAGAGACTGGAGAGCAAACCGTAGCTGCCGAATTTGTTTAGGTCTGTCGCTATATCGTTTGGCAAACTCGAATCCTCCCCAAGTCGTGGCCGCAACAATAAAAATAGCGCCAATGAGCTTTAACATACGTCCACTCCCCGCCTCCATTTCATCTCTTGTCCGTCCCCGCCGTACATCCGCCCGATCGTACCCGGTCCATTGTTTCGATTTAATTCAACATATCGTTCAAACACACGAAGCTCCCATAACGGCTTAAATGAAGGACGTTTATATACATCTTCAAGTGAATAGCCATGAGCTGAGACGATGATGTTGACTCCGGCATGAATCGCTTCTAAAAGTGCCTCGACATCCTCGCTTTTTCCGATTTCATCGACAATCATGACCTCTGGGCTCATTGACCGAATCATCATCATCAACCCTTCAGCCTTTGGACACGCATCGAGTACATCAATCCGGTGGCCAAAATGGTGCTGCGGCACCCCTCTTATACAACCGGCGATTTCAGAACGCTCATCAATAATGCCTGTTTTTCTAGGAGGGATTGTCTTTGTGCCTGTACTAGCAAGACGTGCTATATCCCGGAGCAATGTGGTTTTCCCCGTTTGCGGGGGACCGATGATCAGTGTATTGTGCCAATGCTCTTCATATAAATAAGGAAGAAAGGGAAGCGCAATCCCGATTTTTTCTTTTGCAATGCGGATATTAAATGAAGAGATATCTCTTAGCCCTTTGACAAATCCGTTTTCAACGATCACCTTTCCTGCAAGTCCTACCCGGTGTCCGCCAGATATGGTGATATAGCCCTGTTTTAGCTCTTCCTCAAGTGTGTACATGCTGTAATTGCTCAGCCTGCCTAATAGCTGAGACGCATCTTCCCAGGTTGTGTGATAAGAAAGAAAACGTGCTTTTCCTCCTTGCATCAGTTCAATAGGACGTTCCGTGCGAATGCGGATTTCTTCTATTTGCGCCCATTCTGCCTCTTTCAGCAGTCTGAGTTCTTGTCCAATCGAGTGCGGGAGAATATCCAACAAACTCCGCAACGAATTCCCCTCCTTTTTTTCTTCTCTAAAATGTATGATGTGAGCCGTTAATTATGCCAAGCCGTTTCACTTATAGATCCCAACAAGAATAAACACGACACCAATGAAAATGAACACGAGCTTTGCATAGGATAGCTGCCCTGCAATTTGATAGATTCCAATCGTCATCGTGATAATAAAAATGAGTGGCCCAATGATCGCCAATATACTATTGATGACCACCGCTTTCCGTACATCATTTGTGATTAAAATGAGGATGGCTGCCGTCAGTTCAATGGCAGCGGATAAGAACCTCATGCCTGCCATTGCAGCGACCGACGGGTGTAGACCTGGGAGAAATTGTTTCATATAGAACCTCCAGCTTTTTTTACACTATATGCTTGACCATTTGGAAGTAGTCTTGTTTTTCAGGAAGGAAGAGAGATGAATGAGAGAATTGAGAGAGGGCCAGTCTTGAGGAGTCATTTTTCAATAAAAAAAGACTGTAAACACGAGGTTTACAGTCTCAGCGTGTAGACAAACCCTCGCATTCGGTGTCAGGTCTGCGCGCTGGTGCTCACGAATAACAAATTCGCTCCGCGCCAGTGCTCACCCTTCCTAGACTGCAAAGGTTTTCTATCACGCTGAAAAGAAGACAAAGGCTGTAAACACGAGGTTTACAGCCTTTTTTCGTTCATTACGCTCTTGAAACGTATGAGCCGTCTGATGTATTAATCACTAGTTTATCTCCTTGGTTCACAAAGAAAGGAACGTTGACGATTAAACCAGTTTCAGTTTTTGCAGGTTTTGATCCGCCTGATGTTGTGTCACCTTTAATACCAGGCTCTGTTTCTACTACTTCTAGTTCTACTGTGTTTGGAAGTTCTACTCCAAGTGTTTCAGCACCGTACATCACGATTTGAACAGACATATTTTCAAGCAAATATTTCAGCTCATCTTTAATTTGTGCTTCACTTAGTTCAAGCTGCTCATAAGAACTTGTATCCATGAAGACATGCTGATCGCCATTAGCATACAAGTATTGCATTGTTTTTGTTTCGATTTGTGCTTTCGCTACTTTTTCACCTGCGCGGAATGTTTTTTCTTGAATGGCACCAGTACGCAGGTTACGCAGTTTCGAACGAACAAACGCTGCGCCTTTCCCTGGTTTTACGTGCTGGAAATCCACTACTCGCCAAATACCGCCGTCCACTTCAATTGTCAGGCCAGTACGAAAATCGTTTACTGAAATCATTTTGTCATCCTCCTACATTTCACCATCATAATATGATAAGTTCTTTCGGTGAGTGGGTCAATCGTTTATTGCCGTCAGCTGTCAGGACAATATCATCCTCAATTCTCACGCCGCCGACATCTGGCAAGTAAATCCCCGGCTCAACTGTGACGACCATTCCCTCTTCTAAAACGACCTCTGATCGTGAGGAAAGGCCTGGCGCTTCATGTACTTCCATACCTAGGCCGTGCCCGGTTGAATGCCCGAAGTATTGACCATAGCCGTACTTTTCAATGATGTCTCGTGTGATGCGATCAGCTTCTTTTCCTGTTAAGCCTGGCTTGATTCTATCCACACCAGCGTTTTCTGCTTCTAATACGATATGATAAATTTCCTTTAGCTTGTCGCTTGGTGTTCCGACAGCAATCGTTCTTGTCATATCAGAACAATAGCCTTTATAGTAAGCACCGAAATCGAGTGTCACTAAATCACCAGATTCAATTACCTTTTCACTCGCTCTTCCGTGCGGCAGGCTTGAACGAACACCAGAAGCAACAATCATATCGAATGAAGATCCTTCAGCACCTTCTTTTCTCATGAAAAATTCAAGCTCGTTCATGACAGCAATTTCCGTCAGGCCCGGCTTGATGTAAGTGAGAATATGATCAAAGGCGTGATCTGCAATCTTCGCAGCTTCCTCTAATATCTTAATCTCTTCACTAGACTTAATCAAGCGCAACTTTTCAACTGATTCAGAGACTGGAACAAGCTCTATCTCACCTGCTTTGGCTGCGTACTGCTGATACGTGGCAAATGTCATATGGTTTTGTTCAAACCCAAGGCGTTTTACTCCAAATTCCTTCGCCGTTTGGGCAGCCGTTTCCACAATGTTTCCTTTATGTTCAATGATGTCATAACCTTTGACTTGATCCTTCGCTTGCTCTGTATAGCGGAAGTCCGTGATAAAAGCTGCTCGGTCCTTTGACACAACTGCAAGGCCGGCAGATCCGGTAAAGCTGGTCATGTACTGTAAATTAAAGCTGCTCGTAATGACAAGGCCATCGATCTCTAATTCGCTTAAAAGTGTTCTTAGTTTTTCAAGTTTCATGATACTGCTCCCCCTTCACTGACTAAATAACGAATCGCCAATTTATACCCTTCTAAGCCAAGTCCAACGATTTGCCCTTGGCATACTGGAGCAAGTACAGAATGATGGCGGAATTCCTCTCTCTTATGAACATTTGAGATATGTACTTCAATGACAGATAAAGAAATACTTGCAATGGCATCTCTCAGCGCATAGCTGTAGTGGGTAAATGCACCCGGGTTAAACACGACTCCATCGTACTGATCTTCTGCTTCGTGGAGCGCATCAATCAAATCTCCTTCGTGATTCGATTGAAAGAACGTTAATTGAATGTTTGCTCGTTCTGCAAACTGGAACAAATCTGTCTCTAAATCTGTCAGCGTCTTACTTCCATAAACAGCAGGCTCTCTTTTGCCAAGCCTATTTAAATTGGGTCCATTCAGTACAAGAAAATGAGGCATATGACCACTCCTTCACCCTAATTCAATCTATATTGAGATCTGTTTCTTTTTCCTTAGAAACCTTTCGTTTCCAAAAATATTTTATCATATGAATAGGTGATTTACACTTTATTCTGTCTTTTTCCCGAGTGCCCTCGCAAGCTTTTGACTCGTCAATTCATTATATTCAAACGAAATGCTGTACCCGACAAACATTCCATATAAAATATATAGGCAAAATGTCGTAACAATGGTGCTTTGCTGCAAGTCTTGTACTTGCTTTACATCTGGGAAAATGGGATTAAATACGTAAAAAACAAGCAGCCATAAAAGCCCGCCATAAACTAGACCCATCCAAAAGCCTTTGATCCTTTTTAAAAGCCCATAATAAATAAAGGCGGCTCCAATCGATAAAATTCCTAACAGCATAATACTTATAAAAGTACCAAGTCCTCCCTTTTTCCACTCTCCAAGCACAAATGGCTGAAGCAGCATGTTAGGACTCACCTCTGAAAAATGGAACACATGGGTCAGAAACCCGATAAAGCCCCAAAAAACACCGCCTACAAAGCCTGTAGCAGCTGCTCTTGCCACAAGTGATGTCGTTTGCACGGACTGATTTTTTTCTTCTTGGTTTTTCTTTTCATCACGTTTCATTTGTGAACACCTCCAGCAAGTAGTATGTCCAAAATGTCATGAAAAAAAAGGATTTCCATGCGTGAGTGTAAAATTTTTAAAACAGGGTATACTGGCTAAAAAGAGGTAGATAGAATTCTAGTAGATAATCGACCTGTGCGCTAGTGATTTCCCCTCATTTCCTGTACAATAAAGGTATAAGGAAATGCATGTAAATTACAGGAAACAGGCAGGTTGATGAAATATGTCCAATCAAACAAATCCTCCAGCTTATGGAGGGCAGGCAGTTGTCGAAGGTGTCATGTTCGGAGGTAAGAAGAACTATGTGACAGCGATTCGGCGAAAGGACCAGTCCATTGAGTTTTTGAAGCTTCCCCGGACCTCCAATAAACGAACCGCCTTTCTCAAGAAAATCCCCTTTGTCAGGGGTGTTGCTGCACTTGTTGAAGCAAGCGCAAACGGCAGTAAGCACTTAAACTTCTCCAGTGAGCGATATGACTTAGATCCTTCTGAAGATCATACTCTTGAAAAAGAACAAAAAGGCTCAAAATTATCCATGATTTTCGGCATTGCTGTGATCGGAGTTCTCTCTCTTCTCTTTAGTAAATTTGTCTTTACCCTGGTACCTGTCTTTTTAGCAGAGCTTGTGCGTCCCATCTTTTCAGGGAATTTCGCACAAATCGCAGTGGAAACATTCTTTAAATTGGTCCTTTTATTAGGCTATATTTACTTTATTTCCATGACCCCTTTAATTAAAAGAGTATTTCAATATCATGGGGCAGAACATAAAGTCATAAACTGCTATGAACAGAACCTTGACATCACAGTGGAAAATGTCCAAAAGCAATCCCGTCTGCATTATCGATGCGGCAGCAGCTTTATTTTATTCACTGTCATTGTTGGAATGTTCGTCTATTTACTCGTACCGACAGATCCTTTATGGGTGAGAGTTCTGAACCGCTTGGCGCTCATTCCGGTTGTTCTGGGCATTTCATTTGAAGTGCTTCAGCTCACGAACAAACTCCGAGAAGTGCCTGTACTTAAAGTGCTTGGCTATCCTGGCCTTTGGCTGCAATTGCTTACAACAAAAGAACCTTCTGACGATCAAGTCGAGGTAGCCATTGCAAGTTTTAATGAACTTCTTCGTTTAGAGGAAGCATCTCTAAAACAAGCGTCAGATTCTGCTCATCAAGTGATCTAACTTATAAATCCGGTAAATTCCTTCGGAGGTGGACAGTTATGAATCGCCGAGTACATCCTGCTTTTACCATTATTTTCGCTTTAGGTGTTTTGGGATTTGTGTACTTACTCACAACGAACCCAGGCAGACTTTTTACAATGCTGCTGTCTGTTGTGATCATTGGAGCGGCCCTATTTTTCCTATTTAGATGGCTGATGAATCGAAGAACTGGAACAGAAGGCAATCTTTATCGCAAAGCAGTCAAACAATCAAAACGTCGCTACCAGCAGCCTAAACCAAAAACGAAAAGCCAGATGAAAAATCGGGTCACTCATTTGCGAAGCGTGCCGACTGACCACAAGTCTAAGCCCGTCCTTCTCAAAAAGAAAAGCCAAACACATTTGACTGTGATTGAAGGCAAGAAAAACAAAAAGAAGAATCGCGCCTTATTTTAAAATGTCCAGCTTTTTAAAAATTGCTCGGCCTTCTGTCTGCCTAGATCGACGAGCGCCTTTTTCTTTTCTGTCATGAGTTGAAAATCAGTGGCAATGACGTGTTCTACAGGAATAAAAATAATATGACGTTCGTGTTTTGTGGCGATATGTCTTTCGTCATGAGCACCACGCATCGTTTCAAAAAGAGCGCCAAACAGTTCAAACGCATTGCGGATGGAGTGTTGTGGGCGTTCTTTTTCGTTTGGCGTTAATGTGACACCGACGAACGGTCTTTTTTTCTCTTCAGCAAACAGCCAAATTGGAAAATTGCTAAGCACTCCTCCATCTACAATGGTACAAATGCCTTTTGAAGACTTCAGTTTGACAGGTTCGAAAAAATACGGCAGGCTGCAGCTCATTCGAATGGCCCTCGCCACGGAAAACCGCTCTGGATTTAAGCCATATGAAGGAAGGTCGTCTGGCAGTACGAGGATTTTTCCATTCGTTAAATCGGACGCAACAATTTTCAGCGAATCTTTTTTGAGGTCTCCAAACACGGTGACCCCTTTTCGTTTTAGCACATCAGTCAGCCATTTTTCCAGCCGATCTCCTTTATAAAGACCAAGACGCCAGTAAATGGATACCCACCTAAGCATTTTGAACGGGATGAATTGACATCTTCTATCAAGCAATTGATGCTCATCCATTTCATCTAAAAGCTCCCGAATTTCCTGGCTTGTAAAACCTGCTGCGATGAGTGAAGCAATGATTGCTCCAGCACTTGTACCAGCAAGACGGACAAATTGAAATCCTCTCGCTTCAAGCGCTTCATAGGCACCAGCAAGCGCTGCCCCCTTAATGCCTCCACCTGAGAACACACCATCTATCTTCATCAAGGAGCCCCCTTTGATTTCACGCTAATAATAGTGTAGGAGCATTTGCTTTCAATTAGAACTTTAATCAAAAAGGACACCCATGCTAAGGGTGTCCTTTTTGATTAAGATTCTTGATTTGTTTGTTCGTTTTTCTTTTGAATCGCTTTCAGCTGAACAGATCGCTCATCGTTTTCTTCAAAAAATTGAACGAGATCGCCGATGCGGTCAATGCTGTTCCAGCTGAGATGATGTTCAATGCCTTCTACATCATCATAAATTTTCTCTTCATCTACACCAATGATTCTTAAAAATTGCTCCAGCAGTTCATGTCTGTATACGAGACGTTTTCCAATTTTTTTGCCTTTCGGGGTTAAAATTAGACCACGATACTTCTCATAAATGAGGTATTCATCTTTATCTAGCTTCTGAACCATTTTTGTTACAGAGGAGGGATGGACAGCGAGTGCTTCTGCAATATCAGAGACTCTGGCATATCCTTTTTCTTCTATCAGCATATAAATTTGTTCAATGTAATCTTCCATACTAGGTGTAGTCATAAAACCCCTCCATAATGCACCTTTACTTAATAATCAACCCAATTCTACACCATCGTTCATTAAAAAACAAGGAGTGTCCATCGTCTTAACGCTTGTAATTCCAATCATCTGAGGCATATTTCGTTTTGGCGAGATGATGGACAAACGCTAATTCTTCATCTGTCAGCTCATAAGGTTCAAGCTCAATATTTAATCCTTTTTCAAATCCTCTTTTAAACGCAACACGCGCATCGTCTATCGTACAAGTTCGGTCTGAGATTTCATTGATGGCAACCGCTTTGTTTTTAAAGCTTCGCTGCATCCGCTCTCTTACCCGGTCGTTAGGATAAAGGAACAAATCGAATAATTTATCCTCATCAAGGTCAATTAAAATAGATCCATGCTGGAGGATGACACCTTTTTGTCTCGTCTGAGCACTGCCCGCTACCTTTCTGCCTTCTACAACAAGCTCGTACCAAGAAGGGGCATCAAAGCATACAGAAGATCTTGGATTCTTTAAGCTTTCCTTTTCTTTATCTGTACGAGGAATGGCAAAATACGCATCGAGTCCCAGCTCTTTAAAGCCTTCTAAAATGCCTTCTGAAATGACGCGGTACGCCTCTGTCACCGTTGCTGGCATTTCTGGATGTTCCTCTGACACAATCACGCTGTAGGTCAGCTCCTGGTCATGTAGTACTCCTCGTCCTCCGGTTGGTCTGCGGACAAATCCAAGACCATAGCGCTTGACAGCTTCTAGGTTGATTTCTTTTTCAACGTTCTGAAAATACCCAACAGATAATGTCGCCGGATCCCATCCATAAAAGCGGATAACAGGCGGAATGAGCTTCTCACTATGCCAATAAAGCAAGGCTTCGTCCATTGCCATGTTAAAGGCAGGGTCTTGGTTTCCTGAATCAATGAAACACCATTTCTCTTTTTGCATATAAAATCCCTTCTCTTTTACGTAGTCAATGTTAGATGATGGTGGTGACCACCGGTTTTCTCTCTTCATCAGTCTATCAAATCGGAACGGAATTGAAAATAATTCTTACCATTTATGATGACAAGTTTCTTATGCTTTACTATAATAGTATTTGTCTAAAACGTACCATCAGACAGGCTACTGTGCTGATGCTCAAGAAGGAGTCGAGTTGTATTGTCAATGTTCAACTATATCGTCCTCTCACTTTGTGGACTTTTTGTTCTTTATTCCATCGGCAGCTACATTTATCAGCAGCGCATTATGAAAACGCTGACGGAAGCAGAATTTATTAAAGGTTACCGCAAAGCCCAGCTCATTGATGTGAGAGAGCCAAATGAGTTTGAAGGCGGACATATTTTAGGGGCAAGAAATATCCCTCTTTCCCAACTAAAGCAGCGCAAAAATGAAATACGTCCTGACAAGCCTGTTTATCTCTATTGTCAAAATAATTTCAGAAGCGGAAAAGCAGCCCAAACTTTACGTAAAAACGGCTGCCGTGAGATTTATAATTTAAAAGGCGGCTTTAAAAAATGGGGCGGCCGCATTAAAACGAAGAACTAACAAAAAAGACTCTGGGAGCATGATTCCCCCTGAGTCTTTTTTCTTTATTTTCTTTCAAAAACGAGAATGGGATTCCGAGCGGCCTTTGTTTCGTCCATACGTTTGACGACCGTTGTATGCGGCGCTTCCTGCACCACTTCAGGATTCTCTTCTGCTTCTTTCGCAATTTGAATCATTGCTTCGATGAATGCATCAAGTGTTTCTTTTGATTCTGTTTCAGTCGGTTCAATCATGATACATTCCTCTACATTGAGCGGGAAGTAGATCGTTGGCGGATGGTAGCCGAAATCAAGTAATCGTTTGGCAATATCCAGTGTCCGCACACCTAATTTTTTCTGACGTTTACCTGAAAGAACAAATTCATGCTTACAGTGACGATCAAACGGCAAATCATAATGAGCACTTAAGCGTCGCATCATATAGTTCGCATTTAACACGGCATTATCAGTTACAGCCTTTAAGCCGTCTGGACCCATAGAGCGGATGTACGCATAGGCTCTGACGTTAATGCCAAAGTTTCCATAGAATGGCTTCACACGCCCAATTGATTCCGGACGGTCATATTCAAAGTAAAAACGACCTTCCTTCTTTACAAGCACCGGCTTTGGCAAATACGGAATTAAATCCTTTTTAACGCCAACAGGACCTGAACCAGGACCTCCGCCTCCGTGTGGGCCTGTAAAGGTTTTATGAAGATTTAAGTGGACAACATCAAATCCCATATCCCCTGGTCTTGCTCTACTTAAAACCGCATTCAAGTTGGCTCCGTCATAATAAAGTTTACCGCCAGCTCCATGAACGATTTCAGCCATTTCTAAAATATTTTCTTCAAAGAGGCCAAGTGTATTCGGGTTTGTAAGCATTAAAGCAGCTGTTTCTTCATTAACAACGCGGCGTAAATCTTCTAAATCAACAAGCCCGTTTTCATCAGATGCGACAGTAATGGTTTCAAATCCAGCGACTGTCGCAGATGCCGGGTTCGTTCCATGAGCAGAATCAGGCACAATGACTTTTGTACGCTGATGATCTCCTCTTGCTTCATGGTACGCACGGATCATCATGAGTCCCGTCCACTCGCCATGTGCTCCTGCCGCAGGCTGTAATGTCACAGCGTCCATCCCCGTAATTTCTTCAAGATGTTCACCTAGATCGTATAGTAATTCCAATGCACCTTGTACAGTGTCTGCCTCCTGTAGTGGATGGACCTGCGAGAAACCTGCAAGGCGTGCAACCTTTTCATTAATCTTTGGATTATATTTCATCGTACAAGAGCCAAGAGGATAAAATCCAGAATCGACCCCATGATTGCGTCTTGATAATGCTGTATAATGACGCATAATATCAAGCTCAGATACTTCAGGAAGCTCAGCATCCTCATCACGGATGTACGTCTCATCAAATAAAGACGGGATCTCCTGTCCAGGTACATCTAAATCAGGCAGGCTGTACCCAATTCTTCCTTCTTTAGATAATTCAAAAATAAGCGGCTGATCTTGTTTATTCATGGCGATCCCCCAATTCCTTGATAAACGTATCAATTTCTTCTTTTGTTCTCAGCTCTGTCACGGCTACAAGCATGTGCTGCTGAAGCTCTGGGTAGTCTAGCCCTAAGTCGTAGCCGCCGATGATTCCTTTTTCAAGCAATCGTTTATTGGCTTCTTTCACAGGCTCCTGTAACTTGATCACAAATTCATTAAAATGAGCCCCTTCTACATCCGCCTGCAGTCCATATTTTTCTGCCTGCGTCTTGGCATAATGGGCTTTTTGCACGTTTTGATAGGCGATGTCTTTTATGCCTGTTTTTCCTAGTGCCGTCATGGCAACAGAAGCAGCTAACGCATTTAATGCTTGGTTCGAGCAAATATTTGACGTCGCTTTATCTCTTCGAATGTGCTGCTCACGCGCTTGAAGAGTCAGGACAAATCCACGAACACCATTTTCATCTTCTGTCTGCCCGACTAATCGACCTGGCACTTTTCTCATCAACTTTTTCGTCACAGCAAAATATCCGCAGTGAGGTCCGCCAAATGCCGCCGGGATACCGAACGGCTGCGCATCACCAACGACAATGTCTGCCCCAAGTTTTCCAGGCGGCGTCAATAGCCCGAGTGCGAGGGGATTGCTAGAGACAATGAACAGGCTTTTTCCTTTATGTGCAATGGGTTCAATGTCTTTTAACGGCTCGACGACACCAAAAAAGTTTGGATATTGCACGAGAACTGCTGCTGTATCATCGCAGATGGCCTTTTCCAGTGCAGCTAAATCTGTCTGCCCTTTTTTCGCAGGCACTTCAACAACTTCAATGTTTTGTCCTTTGGCGTATGTTTTCAGCACCGCTCTTGATTCAGGGTGAACCGTTTCAGAAACCACCACTTTTTTCTTCTTTGTGTGTCCCGCAGCGAGCATTGCCGCTTCAGCTAGTGCCGTTCCGCCATCATACATCGAGGAGTTGGCAAGATCCATACCAGTCAGCTCAGCAATCATTGTTTGAAATTCAAAAATCGCTTGCAATTCACCTTGTGAAATCTCCGGCTGATAAGGTGTATACGCTGTATAAAATTCAGAGCGTGAGATGACATGATCGACAATGACAGGCTGGTAATGATCATATACACCTGCACCAAGAAACGATGCATAGGAAACTGTATCCTTATTCTTTGCAGCTAGCCGGGATAATTCCCTGACAAGCGCTGTTTCAGATGCGGATTCTTTGATGTTGTATGCTCCTTTGAATCTAACTTTCTCTGGGATATCTGAAAAAAGCTCATCAATCGACTGAACGCCGATGACATCCAGCATTTCTTTTTGATCTTGCTCTGTTTGCGGCAAATACCTGTGCTTCATCCTCTATTCCCCCTCGTTATTTGGTTCTTTTATAAAATGGTGTTGTGACGATTTTGGCTTTTAGACGTTTTTTACGAACTTGTACTTCCACCTCTGCCCCAAGCTCCGCTTCTGAGGTTTCGACCAAAGCAAGACCGACATTTTTCTTTAATGTTGGGGATTGAGTGCCCGTTGTGACAAACCCAACCTGCTTTTCTCCTGAAAAGACTGGGTAATCTGTACGCGGAATCCCTTTTTCAATCATTTCAATGCCGACAAGCTTTCGCTTCAGTCCCTCTTCTTTTTGTTTTTTAAGTGCTGCTTTTCCGATAAAATCAGCTTCTTTATCCGTTTTGACAGCAAAACCAATTCCGCCTTCTAATGGAGAAATATCCTTTGTCAGCTCCTGGCCATAAAGCGGAAGCCTTGCTTCAAATCTCAAGGTATCACGTGCACCGAGTCCGCACGGTATTAATCCTTTTGGCTGCCCTGCTTTTAATAAAGCTGACCACAGGTGAATCGCATCTTCTGACTGGCAGTAGATTTCAAAGCCATCTTCCCCTGTGTAGCCTGTTCTGGAAACGAGCACTTCTTTATTTGCGACCTCAGCTTTTGATAAAAACGTAAATGGTTTAAGCGATGTCACCTCTTCATCCGCCACCTCTTTGATGATGTCAGCTGCAAGAGGTCCTTGAAGCGCTAGCAAGGCGGTTTGATCAGATATATTTTTGATCAATACGTCATCCTCCTCTTGGTGCTTCAAAAGCCAATCCACGTCTTTATCGATATTTGATGCATTGATGACAAGTAAATAGTGGTTCTTTTCTTTTTGGTAGACGAGCAGGTCATCTACCGTTCCGCCATCTTCATAACACATGGCTGTATATAGTGCCTTACCGTCTGTCAGCTTAGACACATCATTGGTTAATAACCTTTGTAAAAAAGGAAGGGCATCTTGACCTTTGACGTCCACCTCACCCATGTGAGACACATCAAAAAGCCCTGCTTTTGTTCGAACAGCTTCATGTTCTTCTTTAATGGAAGAAAATTGGACAGGTAATTCCCAGCCCCCGAAGTCAATGGTTTTTGCGCCAAACGTTTCATACGCATGAAAAAGCGGTGTTCGTTTCAACATCAATCGTTTCCCCCTTTTTTTAGTGCAAATGCAAGCTGAATTTTCAGAAAAAAATCACAGCAAAAAAGGACAGAGCGCTCCCTTTTATCAAAAAGAAGTCTCTGTCCTTGCACCTGAAAGTTTACAGCACAACATCATTGTGCGTTTTCCCCTTTGGTGGTTTGCTAAAACGATCAGCAAACACTCTCCAGAGTTGCGTCCGGTAAGAGTACTTTTGCCTGAGAGATTCACTGAATCATTCAGCTTGCTCCTTCGGCGCCTGCCAGTGCAAAATAACCGCCAAGTCTCTCCCCATACCATCATCCGCTCATATTTTTCACATTTATTGGACATACTATCAAAATGGGTGACTTATTTTCTAGATCACTTATCAACATCCTACCATTAGAAATGGATGGAGAGCAACAGAAAAATCATTAACATTTTTAAAATAACCTTTCGATATCGTTCGCTTTTATTCATATATCTAGTCTTTTAGAGACCTCTTAAAAAATGAAGCGTTTAAAAACAGAACAATTTATCAGACCCTACTAGAAAGGCAGGCGACCACATTGAATATTCAAACGATTTTTGATCAGGAATGGGCAAATGAATTTCAGCAGCGGCTTTCATCAGACGGCCCCTGGGCGAACTGGGATATGTATCGATTAGCGACGCAGGTTCAAAAAGTCACAGCCATTGATTCATTCGAGGGGCTGCAAGCTCCTGCGCACCTGCCTGCATTCACCCCTTTACAGCACCAGCTCGAAGTAGCCAGAAGAGTCGTAGAAGAAATGAATGGGAAAGCCATTCTAGCAGATGAAGTGGGTCTGGGAAAAACCGTAGAAGCAGGACTCATTATCAAAGAATACATGATTCGTGGACTTGCCAAAAAAATTCTTATTCTCGTCCCCGCCTCCCTTGTATCTCAGTGGGTACAGGAGCTGCGGACGAAATTTTATATTGATGCTGTTGAACAAAAAAAGAGCTATGTGTGGGAGCAGTGCGACGTTGTCGTTTCTTCCATTGACACAGCCAAAAGACAGCCGCATCGAGACACGATTTTATCGATTGCCTACGATATGGTCATTATCGATGAAGCACACAAACTGAAAAACAATAAAACGAAAAACTATGAATTTGTGAGAAACCTGAATAAGAAGTTCTGTCTGCTGCTGACAGCGACACCTATTCAAAATCGGATCGGAGAAATATTTAATCTCGTTTCTCTTCTGAAGCCAGGCCACCTAGGAAATGAACATCAATTTAAAGATATCTTTGCCAAAAAGGACTTGCAGCTTGAAGACCATGACCGATTAAAACAGCTCGTCAATAAAGTGATGATTCGAAACCGAAGACAAGACACAGGCATCGAGTGGACAAAACGGCATGTCAAAACGATTTCCATTGATTTTTCTCCGACAGAACAAGCATTGTATGATGAAATCTGCAAGCTGAAAGAGAATCCGTCTTATACAAAGCATATGTTTTCCATTATGACCTTGGAACGAGAATGCTGTTCAAGCCGTGAGGCAGTTTATATGACGATTAAAAAAATGCAGGAAGAAGAAAAGCATATACTCGGCTCTTCTGCTATAGCGCAAATCATGGAGAAAATCAATCAAGTGGAGCAAAACTCAAAGGCGCTTGAAGTGGTCAAACTCATTCAGCAGTTAAATGAGAAAGTCATTATTTTCACCGAATACCGCGCGACACAAATTTATTTACAATGGTTTCTACAGCAAAACGGCATTAGCTCCGTGCCATTTCGGGGCGGCTTTAAGCGGGGCAAAAAAGATTGGATGAAAGATTTATTTAGAGAACGGGCGCAAGTGTTAATTGCTACAGAAGCTGGCGGCGAAGGGATCAACCTTCAGTTTTGTAATCAAATCATCAACTACGACCTCCCGTGGAACCCGATGCGTTTAGAACAGAGAATCGGACGTATCCACCGCCTTGGCCAAGAGCGAGATGTTCACATTTACAATATGTCAACGAACGGAACAGTTGAGGAGCATATTTTAAAGCTTTTATATGAAAAAATTCAGCTGTTTGAAAACGTCATAGGCGATTTAGATGATATTTTAACGAGAATTGATATTGAAGAAGTCGAAACAGAGTTGCATCAAATTCTCTTCCAGCATGAATCCGATGGAGACATGAAAAAGAAATTAACCCAGTTTGCTTCTTATTTAACTGAAGCACAAACACCACTTTTAGAAAAGAGACAGCAGGGCTCATAAAGGAGAGTTGATCAATGGAGCAGCATGACATTCACACCTTTCTTCTCCGTTTTTTCAAGGCGAATCAATGCAGTATATTAGAAGAAAGTGCAGGACATATGACCGTACAGCTGACAATTGAAATGGATAAATTGATTATGAACCGTCCTTTTTATTGGCACTGGCTTGAAAAAACTGGCGGTGTACCTGAACCGCGGCAATTGACTTTCATCACAGATCAAAAAAAAGCGGGTGATACGGTCAGTGGTGAATTCATCCATTTCGGCTCCCCCCGGTTATTTCAAATATTTGAGGCGGTCAAACAACAGGGACGTTTTATCCGGCTTTATGAACGAGTCAGTCCGCTCACGAACAATCAGATCGCACTTGAGCCATGGCTTGGACTCAATGTAAAAATTTCTTACCTTGCAGACCGGAAGAAGGATAAGCTTTTATCATTAGGACTCCATCTTATACGCGGAGAAGTCATTGAACAATTTCAAGAAAAGCTGGAAGCTCGCGAGCTGTCGTCTCAAATTCCCGATTATTGTTTTACGATGAGTACAATGATTAAGCCAGAAAGCGGAATCAAACGGCTCTACAGCCTTATGGAGCGTTATGCCCATGAGGAACCGAACGACTGGGCAGTGCGAGCCGTTCAAAAATGGAAGGAAGACTCCGAACTTTTAAACCAGTTTTATGAAGGGACTTCAGACACATCTGTAGAATATGAAATAGAAAGGCAAGCACTCAAAACTTTATACGAACCAAAAATCAGTCTTACGATTGAAAATGGCGGACTTTTTTACTTACAGCAAAAAAGAGGAGGTTGACCCATAGTCCCCTCCCCTTTTATGTGACTTACAATTTTCGATCAGTCTAAAGCTAAGTTTGTCTGTTTGTATTGGGCGGAAACATGACGCAAGCAAACTATGAGGTCTTACCACCTATGTCTTTCCATTTCATGCGTTAAGTGCCTGAAATACATGATTCAGTATTTTAGGAGGGTATTTGTATGGAAAAGAAAACGAACAAATTAGACAGTGAATGGGTTCAATTATTACGTGAAGCTCGCAAGGCAGGACTAACAGTTGAAGAAGTCCGTCATTTCCTCAAATCAAATGAAAAGTCCTCTGAGTCTCCCCCTCTGGTAAGAAGTCATTCTATCAAACCTTTCTGAATGTGCTATAATATCGAAAGGAAGGTGATGACATTGATTGGCCAGCGTATTAAACAATACCGCAATGAAAAAGGCTACTCACTATCAGAACTGGCCGAAAAGGCTGGGGTAGCGAAGTCTTATTTAAGCTCAATAGAAAGAAACTTGCAAACAAACCCCTCCATTCAATTTCTTGAAAAAGTCTCCGCTGTTCTGGACGTCTCGGTTCATACACTTTTAAACGAAAAAGATGAAACCGAATACGATGGTCAATTAGATAGTGAATGGGAAAAACTAGTTCGAGATGCAATGACATCAGGGGTTTCGAAAAAGCAATTTCGTGAATTTTTAGATTATCAAATCTGGAGAAAAAAGCAAGAAGAGGAGTAAAGCGCACGTTTTAGCGCATACTCCTCCAATTGCTATGCAGATCTTGATATCAGCCTAAAGACTGGCTTTATTTTTTATCTTCGCTGTGTGCTTTTTCGTTTTCTTTCACGTAGCCTTTTTCATCCGTATGCTTTTTTGGATTGATCGTTAAACCATTCCACTGAGTCGCTTCGAAGGAAAGATCAATTTGAATCGCATCGCCTTGGTATTTATTTTGGATATAGTGACCAGCTTTATCCTTCGTCTGGTCATTGATAAATTCAATGGTCATTTCCACTTTATCGTAATCAAACGGATTCTTTGGAATGCCGTCATACTCTGGAGCCACTGTTCCATCAACAGTTGCTACATTAATTTTCCCACTTTCATGTAAAAACTTCTCATCGACGGCATGACGAAGCTTTTCAAATGCGGTCTGATCCTGTTTTGACGTTAATTGATGCAAGTCAAGCAGGTTTGCATGGTCTAAAATAATGTTTTTCGGATAACCATTTCCACCTTCGGCTCCAACCGTCAGAACACTCACCTGAAACTGACTGAGAAATTCTTCAGCTGTATTCTTACCGCCATTCTTCGCGGAAGATCCATCTGTAAACTGGCTATAATCAAGACTCATCAGCACTTGGTTTATCGCTAGTGATCCCTTATTATCAAAATGAAATTCCTTCTTGATCCGATCACCAGGTTTTAAGTTCGAAAGGTTGATGGCGCCGGAGTTCTCTTTAGCAGATAAATCCAGCTCTCCTGTCGAGTAGACCGCATTTGCCTTTTCAAAATCATTAAACGCCGCCCATGTTCCCCCGCCGATTAATGCAAGACCTAAAGCCCCTGATAATACACCTAAACGAATTGATTTCTTCATTGCCATGAATAATAAACCCCCTAATATTTTGTTTTATTGAAACCTGATTAGGTTACAAACGATTTAAGCTTGTTCCTCTGACATATGTACATCAGCCGTGTGTCTACGGTGTTTTGCTGCGCCCACAAAATGAATGGTTGAATAAACAAGCAGCATGACACCTGGTATAATAAGGAGCAAAGCAGTTCCAGCTGATGTCCCTGCATACGAAAGAAGCTTTCCCGCATAAGGAATGTTCACTCCCATATACTGCGCAGTCACCTGATCCGCTTTTACCAGCGTGCCGTCCTGATACATATTATTGTCACCCTTCGTCTCAAACGCTTTATTTGCATCCTTTCCCTTCACCCCAACAATTCGGTGGGTCACAAAGGACTGATCTTGCTTTGTTTGAAACGTAATAATATCTCCTTTTTTGAGCGTCTCAGGTGAGGCGACCTGCTTTACAACAATCAGTGACCCAGCTGCAAATTCTGGTTCCATCGAACCTGATAATACTTGCTTCAATTGATAACCGAAAATCTGAGGTTCTCCTCCTGTTGTTCTTGATGACAACACGACAATAATTGAGGCTATCATCACCGTGAACACCACCACATAAAGAATACTCCCAGACATCTTCATCCATTTTTTCATGACCCCTTCTCCCCTTCGCCTATCATTTTTTCACTTTAAAAGACAGCTCCATTTAGGACGCCTTTTCTTGACACTTTGAGAGCACCATCTGTTTAGACCAAAAGTACGCCTTATCAGATGCGCCAAATCCTTTAGGATAATAGATTTTAAATGCATAGATTCCATTTGTTTTTGCTTTATCTGTCGTGACAATCGCTGTTTCTTGCGACAATAGGGACTTTATGGAGCCCTTTTCAAGAATATGACCATCTTGTAATGGCTCCTGACCATTTCCCACTTTATGTAATTCCCACTTCCATTCAGAGTACGCAATAGGCTGTCCACTATTTTTTAGTGTCATGCTCAGCCTTTGAGGTGCGCAGACTGTTCCTTCGATTATCGTTTGATCGACAAGCTCCAATTGACTTTGATCCCATTTTTTAGGCTGACAATGCTGATCTGTCTGTTCAAAGTTTTCACATGTTTTCATTACAAAATTTTTGTGCTCGACATCGTTAAAAGAGGCATTCGTTGGTGTCATGAGGAAAGACGTCAACATCAAACAAATGGCACAAAAAAGGACAAAGAGCGACTGTTTCATTAATCCCTTCAACTCCTTGAACGGTTGTTCTTTAAAAAGAACGATTATATACAGTATAAGGAAATACCTATAAAACCCAAAACGTCAAATTAGTTCATTTTGTTCTTAAACAAGAACAATTACGAGAAAATTCTTCCATTTTCTCATTCTTTCGCCATATTCAATATTTTTTTGTGTGACATTTGTACTTCTTAAAACTTACATAAAAATGTAGGATTTGGTCAGGATATGAAGAGGTGAGGTGATGTTAAGTGAAATATGGAAAAATCATAATCATGCTCAGTTTACTGCTGAGTCCTATGATACTAGACGTCAAACCTGTGGCTGCGAGAGGTTTGACTGCCACCGCAGACCAATGGGAAACGCGAGCAGTCAAAGAAGCCAAAAAAAGATACCCGCTAACGCAAGTTTTATTTAAACAAAAAGTATGGGACCGCCACCGCGATAAGGAATCTGTAAAACAGTATCATATTACGTTAAAAGACCATACAAAGGAATTTGGGGTGTTTGTCACCATTTCCTATAATCCTTACTCAAACAAGGTGAATAAAGTGATTGTTGTGGAGGAATACAACTAAAATGGCATAAAAAAACCGCCTGCTGGCGGCTTTTTACTTTCGTCGATGTCGCTGACGTTTTTTAAGCATCATGGAGAAACCAAACGGCAGAACCCCAAATAATCGCTGTGAAAACGGAGGTTTTGTTTCCATTTTTTCTTGTTTGTGTTCCTTACGTTCGTCTCGTGGTGTATTCATATATTTAATGATTTCCTGCGTCATATATTTTACATAGTCATTTGTTTTCAAGCAAATTCACCTCTTCTTCCTTCAAGTGTTACCAGAAAGAGGATGATTTTATACACTGGCTAATCAGGGTTTGCCCATCTCATGATTTCACCGGTCTTCCAATCCAGCATCAGCTCCCGCTCATCGGATAATCCGTCCTTTGTTTTCACCCTCACCAAAGCGAGGACACGTTTTTTCTGTTGATCGCATTTCATCTGCTTCAGTGCCACATGGCCTTCTTCAGTATCAATATGGACCTTCCGCTTTTCACAAATGCGTTTTACTTTGGTGGCAGCTTCACTCACACCCACCCTAAAAAGCTGCTGTTTTTTATAAAAAGAAATCGTGAGCTCTGCACTTCTCAGCTCTTTTTGAAAGCCCATCGTTATCGCTCCTAGAATCAAGAGAAAAAATAGAATCACAGCAAGCACATGCGGATAGATAAACCCTTCCTCTCTTTTCACGATTTAGGAACCACCCCTTTATATGTGAAAAAAACGGCTTCATGAACCTTACCAGATCCATCTTTGACTTTCAGTATGGCTCTATACTGACTCGTTCTCACATGAAATTGTTTCACCTTGTGCAATAATGGAAGATGTCCAGCTTGATCCGTACGTTTTCGAAGCATCTCTTGATATGGCTCAATCGTTACCACTCGCCCTTGATCAGATACATACTCTAACGCATTACCTCCTTGCACCGATCGAACAGCCGTTGCACGGCTTAAATCCTCATCTAATTGCAGGACAGTCTGTTTCCACTCCATTTGTGAAAATCGGTTAATCTCTTCAAAAGGAAGGGCTTTCTCAGCTGCTGAAAAGATCAGTACACATCCAAAAGAGAGGAACAAAAATAGCTGCAATTGCCACAAAGCCTGGACAAGGGTAAAACCTTGTTCACCGTTCCGCAACCTGGTGAAAGCATATGGTCTGCTTTTTTTGTAAGTTGTATGATACACATCCCTTCTCTTTACTCCAATTGAATACATATGTGTTGTCGCCTCGCTTCTTTTTGACAGACGATTTTGTACCCTCTATGAATGCTTCATTCATCTGTTCATGTAAGATTTGGTAAGCTTCAAGTTTGGCTCTTACTTCCTTTTTCCCCAGCATGATCTTTTCATAGGCCGGCATAATCACAAGGGCTGCAAATAGGAAGATATGACAAGCAAACAGCGTATCAATCGTACTAAACCCTCTATTGCTTTTGAACATGGATTCGCCCGCTTCCTAAATAAATCGTGAGTTTATAGGATTGACTGCCAAATTCGACAATGAAAGATCCACCGCTGCTTGGATGTCCGTTTTCATTAAAATAGATACCTTGTGAGAATGTAGAAGTTTTGATGCTGCCCTTTTTATGCTGATAAGAAGCAATGACTTCGTTACTCTTTTGATCTATTACCTGATAAGATACATGCGGCGGTTGGATCTCAACGTGCACTCGTGTTTTTTTGATAAATGCAGTATATGACGCCAATTGAAGATCTTGTTTCATGATATTCACTTGTCTTTTGGCTTCAGCGCTTACTATTAAATTTGGGATTTTCACTCCTATGATCGACAATAAGATCGACAGAACTAGTAAGATCATTAGCTGTTCTATGAGGGTAAAACCCTTCTCGTGTAAAAGTAATTTATTCATGCTTCACGTTGCCGTTTTGAATGACAATCGCTTTTCCATTAGGACAGGTTAATCCCTTTTTAACATAACCTTCTTTTTCTAATTCAGCTAAAGATGGCGTCTTCCCATCATGCTCTAATTCATATGCCATCACTTGTGTGCTGACCATTGATTTGAGCCCTTCACAGCCCTTTGCTTGAATTGCTTGGTGATGACGTGTGATATTCGGTATGGTAATGAGTAAAAGAATGGATATCACGAGCATGACAATTAACATTTCTAACAGGGTAAACCCTTTATCATTCATGTCTTTGTCCTCCTTCTTACACTTGCTCCATTAGTTGATACATTGGTAAAAGAATAGATAAATACACGATGAGTATAAGAAGTGCCGTTACACTATAGATCACCGGCTGCAGCCAAGACATCCATTTTTCAATTTTCAGCTCTGCATTCTCTAATAGAAATTGGCTATACGTGTACATTTCTCTTGCAAGCATCCCGCTTGCTTCACCATGCTTGATGATAGCTGCAAAATGTTTTTCGAAAAAAGGACTCACGCTTACTTGGTTTGCCATGCTTTCTCCTTTTCTTAACTCATCCATCATTTGTACACCTATTTCTTGAAGAAAAGGCAGGTAGCTTTGCTGTTTAAAAGCTTGCAAGCCCTCGTACATCGATAATCCAGCCTGAAGCAGTCCGCTGAGCTGAAGAGAAAAAAGGTACGTATGCATCAGCTGCATCCCTTTATATAAAAAAGGCAGCTTACTCATCACCCTGAGTTTCTCAAGGGTCGACTTTTTCCTAAAAAACACAGCATAATATCCGATAAGACAAATACACAGACAACTGATGATAAGCAGAAAAGCATGAAGGAATTGAAACATTCCAAACATTACTTGAATCAGCCAAGACATGCGGGTATCCATCGATGAGTACAAAACAGAAAATTGAGGAATGATCATTCGCTGAACGAGTACCAGCACGACCAAAACCGTGAAGATGAGGAAGAGCGGGTAACGTAACATGCGTTTAAACGTGTCTAACTGCTTGACTTTTTTCTCTAAAAAACGGGCGCTTTGTTCTAAAGCACGGGCTAGACTGCCATGCTTCTCAGAAAAACATAGTATGGCGATGACTTCCCGCTGAAAATGGAGTCGCTCGAGCACTACATAAAAAGGCTCGCCTTCGTGCAGCCACTGAATACCTAGTTTTAATTGCTGCCGATGTTGTTTTGATAACTGGATATTCACCATTACTAATGCCTCAATCAATGTATATCCAGCCTGAATTAATTGAGCCAGTTTTGATAGGCATTCAGCTTGGTCCTTTTTAGACCATATTTTAAAGGCTCGCTTCTTCATAAACCCAGCGATGGTAAGTGTTTTTTGATAGATAGCCGAGTGCCACTCCTTTACGAATTAATCTTTGCAGTGTTTCATATGACGAGTGAGCAAATTCTCCTTTAGCCTCCTTGATACACTCACCAAGCTCTTTTCCGAACAGCAGTTCAAATACATTTGTTCGTCTGATCGGTCGATTTAATTTACAGTAAAGCTGACATGTTTCTCCGCAAAAAGGACAGGTGAGCTCGATTAATCGCTGGGCAGCAATTGCAACCATCGTTTGCTCAAGTTCATTCATCGTGACACCAAATTCAAGCATACGATAAAGGGCTCCTTTTGCATTTTTTGCATGGAGCGTACTCAATACTAAATGGCCTGTCAGTGCTGCTCTAATCGCCGTTCTGGCCGATTCAGCATCTCTTATTTCTCCTAGCACAATCATATCTGGATCATGTCTTAAAATAGCGCGTAATCCTGCGGCATATGTGATGCCGGCTTTTTCATTTACTTGAACCTGTAACACTTCTTCATTTCTTGTTTCCACAGGATCTTCAAGTGTAATAATATTTCGGTTGAAATTCTTTTTTGCAAACTGGATCAGTGAATAGAGGGTTGTTGTTTTCCCCGAATTGGTTGGACCGGTAAATAAAATGAGCCCATGCGAATGCTTCAAAAATGACAATAACCTGGCTGAAGCTTTCGGAAATAGTGACAGATGTTTTATTTTCGGAGCATGATCCTGCGGCAATATTCTAATCACTAAACTCTCATCATTTACAGTTGGTAAGGTAGACATTCGAATAAACACCTGGCCGCTTCTTAACATCACAGCTAATGACCCATTTTGCGGTCTCCGTTTTTCTCCAATATCCATGGATGATAAAAATTTAAAATGAGCAATGAGCCGCTCGCCGGTTTTTTTATCGATGGTTCGCTGCTGGATTAAATCTGAATCTACGCGGAAAGATACCAACGCTTCCTTTTCTTTCGGGACAATGTGCACATCAGATGCTCTCATGCGGCATGCTTCTTCTAGCAGCTCTTGCCTTAAATATTCAATCCCATACAAGTGGATCACTCCTTTCATTGATCACATTGTAGAATGGAGGAACCTGAATGACAAAAGAGCATTTTATGATTTTCATGACTAATAAAGCATGAAAACCCTCAACTCAAGATGCATCACATCATTTTTTAGAAAAGAGCATATAAAAAAACCTGACTTTTACAAGTACAGGTTTTTTCGTCATGATGTGGCTTCTTGCTGCTGCTCTTCAAAAATGCGAAATCCTCTTTTTTCTAAAGCTTTTGCAAGGCTGTGTTCTGTATTTACTTTTGAGAAATCAATGCCGAGTTTCACTACAGTTTGAGCTATCTCTGGGCGAATACCTGATATAATCGTTTCAATTCCTAATAGCTTCGTACTATCGACCACTTTAAACAGCTGATAAGCAACCATCGTGTCAACAACGGGAACGCCAGAAATATCAATAAATAAATGCGTTAGACGCAGTCTTGAAGCCTGTTCTAGCACGGATTCCAAAATGATTTTGGCCCGGTACGTATCGATTTCTCCGATCAATGGCAAAATCCCGATTTCCTTTGATACTGGAATAACAGGGGCACTCAGTTCTTGAATCATCTCTCTTTGTGCATTGAGCTGACTGAGTGTCACGCGGTCATATTCTTCTGATAAACGCTCAATCATATCATCAAATGTGGCGTGAAAGTGCTGATTCCATTGACACACATCTTGCAGCGTCACTTCAAGCTCGGTTTCTTGGGTGAATGTCTCAATTCTCGAACAGAAAATGTGGCGAAAGATCTTAAATTGTCCAATGATTTCATATAACGGCACCTCGTGCACTGCTCGATCACGAGCAATATCAACAGACCACTTTTTCAAATGATTTTCTACTTTGTCTGACAGTGTCACAAGTGTTGCTGCAATGGTTTGAATAAACGCTGTGTTCTGTTCCTTCAGCTTCTTTTCCGTTTCCTCTGAAGCATGTTTAGAATATAATGAGCCTTCTTCTGTTCTTGTCTTTAGCCATTCTTCGGTCATGACAGGGGCTTCTTTTAGGATAAATTCGTATAATTGCTTTGATTTTTCATTTCTCATTTACTTCTTTCGCTCCTTTTGCACTTAAAACTCGTGACATACAATTTTTATGTATAAATGACCGTAGATGGTGAACAATATCATTACACGTTTGATATTGGGCTATAGCCAAGTGGTAAGGCAATGGACTTTGACTCCGTGATCGTTGGTTCGAACCCAGCTAGCCCAGTTCAGCACAAAAACGAAGACGGCTGAAGCATGTTTCAGCTGATCTTCGTTTTTTATTAGGAAACTGATTGATGAATCGCTTTCTTTTTTGATATTTTCATGAGTTCTCCTGGATTATAACCAACTACTAATTTATTTCCATCAATGATGATGGGTCTTCGAAGCAGTTTTGGTTTTTCAATGAGAAGCTGCAAAACCTCGTTTACTTTTAAGTCATTAATATTTAAATTTAAGCTTTTAAAAGCTTGACTTCGTGTGGCTAAAATTTCATCCATTCCTTCTGTTGTTAAAGAAAGAATCTTTTTTAATTCATCTAGAGTTGGCGTTTCTCTGAAAAGGTGACGCTCTTTAAAATCAATTTGATTCGCCTTTAACCAATGTTTTGTTTTGCGGCAAGACGTGCAGCTCGGGTATGAATAAAAAGTAATGTCACTCATTAGTCTTCCTCCTTAGGTCGTTAACCTTTTCTCTTATGGAGTAAGTACCCTCATGTTTTTCAGCATAAACACTTTTTCTTCACTTTTTCAAAAAAATTTTTCTACATTCAAAATAAATTGTTCACACGTTGTCAAAAATGTAAATGTTTACATAACAAGTGGTGATCAGCTATAATATGAATCAAAGGGGTTTTTTAAGGGGAGGGAAAGAAATGAATCGCATGTTCCGCGTGCTTGGCTTTTGGACGGGTATTTTTGCTGTCATGTTCTATTTAGGACATATGAAAGATGCATCGCTGCTGTTCTTCGGTCAAACCGTTCTTTTTGTATTTTTATCCTACTTGAATTTATCCGAAAGAATGTATATTTACATTTTCGGAGCGTACTTGACGATTTTCTTTGCCGGATTTACATATTATTCGATTTTCATCATGGTTCCCGGTACCGGACATTAAATGAAAAAGCATCTCTTTTAAAGAGATGCTTTTTCATTTAAAGAGAAAAACCATTAATAAACGGATTTTGCTCCTGCTCTGTCAGCACAGTCGTTTCCCCGCCATGCCCGCTTAATACAAGAGTTGATTCTGGCAAGGACAATAATTTATGATGGATTGATTGAAGCAGCACTTCCTGACTGCCGCCTACTAAATCTGTTCTTCCAATGCCGCCTTCAAATAGCGTGTCACCAGAAATAACAAAGCCCTCTTCCGCCGAATAGTAAGACACACTGCCAGGTGAATGCCCAGGGGTATGGAACATTTCTAATGTAAACGACCCAATTTGAAGCGTTCCTTCTGTCGTAATCAATTTTTCAGCTTCTTTGACCGTAATTCCATTTCCAATCAATCGAGCTGAACCGTTTAATTCAGCGTTCGTGAGCCATTCTTTTTCATTTTCGTGTACATACAGCGGCACTCCCCACTCATCGCGTACCTCATCTGCCGCACCAATATGATCAAAATGAGCATGTGTCAATAAGACAGCAAGCGGTTTGAGCTGTTTTTCTTTTACATAGGAAATTAGCTTTTGCGCCTCACCGCCTGGATCAAAAATTAAGCATTCTCCCTGCTCGTTTTTCCAAATATATGCGTTCGCTTGTACATAGCCTAGTGGCATTCTTCTCCAATTCATTTTCATCACCTACTTTATTCATTCTTTTTTATTATGAAGGCTATTCAATAAAAATTCAAACAATCGTCAACTGGAATCTACTCGACAAGCTTTATGAAAACGGTTAAAATGAAAAGAAAGGAAATCAAGGGGATTGATGACAAAGGGGGACTTTCACATGATGCTCGTCATTATTTTTGGTCTAGTCACGATTTTAGCTGCGCTCGGTATCTATCGCTCACTAAAAAAAGTGAACGTACTTGCCATCGCTTTTGCTGGCGCTACATTTTTGGTTTTTGGATGGTTCACTGTCATGACCATCATCTATAGCGGTTATCCAACTGCACATTAAAAGCCTGCTTATAGCAGGCTTTTTTTATTGATTTAAATGCTTATTCACGCTTTCTAATTTGCTTGTAAGCGTTGTGGTTTGATCCCGTCTGTCATCGATGCGAATATTGGTCGCTACTCGGTGCAATCCCTTTTCAAAAGGGGCTTCATGAATGCGCTGAATGACCTCAAATAAAACGGATAATTCGCCTTCAATTAACGTATTCATCGGTGTTAATTGATATTTGATTTTTCCTTCTTGTTGAAAGCCTTCTAAAATTCTTTGTACATCTGCTACGTAAGCACTGACACTTGGTGTTTCAGTGCCTATCGGAATGATGGTGACGTCTGCTATAGCCATCGTTTTTCCCCTTTCAATCAAATCTCATATTTTCTCGTCCCCATTGTAACCTATCTTCAATCAATCATGCCATGCTTACGTTGCGTTTACGGCAGGTTTGTCTCGTTCTATCGTCAAATCTGCCCTCTCTACCTTTCCGATCTTTGTAAACAAAAGCAGGCATATACCTGAAACAGCTTCAATGATGCCGCCAGCCGCAATGACATACCCAGATCCAAACAGTGTAGCCATATAACCGCCAATGAGAGCGCCTAACGGAATCATCAAGAAGGAAATCATGTTGATAATCGCGTACACTTGCGGCTGATCCTCTGCCTTTACTGACAATTGAATCATCGTATGTTCGGGTACGTTAACTGCACTAATGGCTGCTCCTAAAGCAAAAGCTGATATAAACACAAGTGGTAACAATGCGTTCATACCTGTGATGAAGAAGGCGATTCCATCAACAATCCCAGCACCTATAAACAGCAATCCATACCGATTCACCTTTATCTTTGTCAAAACAAACCCCATCAAAAAGGCGCCTAGTGCGGTTGTGACTTTGATGAATGAATAGACGATCGGTCCACTATGTAAATCTTCAGTTAAATAAATAACAGACAATGCTTCCCATGGTGCCGCAGCAAAGTTTGAGCAGACACAAAAAATGGCTAATGGAAACAAAATATGATGGCTTTTAACAAGTGAAAAACCTCGAATTAATCTTTTGCCGTAAGATAATCCTTTTTTGGCTTTATCGATGATGGCTTCTGTTTGATATGAAATCATGAACACCAATAAAGCGGACAAAAGATAAAGGGGAATGATCACAAGCATTGTATAGCCTACGCCTACAAATGCAATCATGACACCACAAATCGTTACCGTCACAAGTCTTACGACATGACTTGCTGATTGGATGGTTGCATTCGCTTTTTGTATGAGGTCCTCATGGACAAGCTTTGGAATAATCGATACAGATGCCGGTTCGTAGGAGCCTCCTGTCGCCGAATGAAGCAGCATGCAGCCGATGATGAGGACTAATGGTGTGAAACCATAAAAGTAACTAACCACGATCACAAGAATAATCGCTCCTCGTGTTAAATCAGCAAAGCACATCCAAAACTTCAATTGATGCGGCTTCATCATGGGCGTAATAAATGGTCCAACAATCGCTTGAGGGACAAAGCTGACCGCAATAAAAAAAGCTGTCCCTATTGCTCCTTTCCCTCCTAGTACCAAAAGCCATAAGATGGTGTTGAAAGATAAACTATCAGCTGTAATTTTGCACATTTTAGAAACAAATAGATAAGTAAAATTTCTTTTCCACAGGCTTTGAGCACTCAATAGTCGACATCTCCCTAAATCATATCCTTTTTTTTACATCCATATCTTTCACAATAGCTTACAAGAAAGACTTCGTCAATTACTTCAACATTGTTTTTATTGACCTTAAGCAATTAATTGTTTCTCCAATATGAAAAAGCACCAGACAGGTGCTTTTAACACTTACACGCTTCCCACAAAAGCCGCTTTGTTTTTTCATAAATTGAATCAAATTGATCCATGGAAAGAGGATTTTTCCCTAGACCAAGCTCAACTGTATAGCCCTCATTATGAAATTGATAAATAAACCAATCGCGATAGCCTGCATAGCTGTCGAGATATTGGATCGGTTTGTAGCCGCTCACTTGTTCGAATCGTTTGACTATTTCTTTTGAGATGGCTGGCTCATGGCCAAGAAAACCCCAATAAATCTCTTCTCCTTGTGTATGAAGGGCAATCAGCCGGTCAAATCGTTTTCGCAACGCAAGATTTGCCATCGCTTTCGCTTCTGGTTCTGTTAATGGCTCACGCCCAGGATAATCCCGGTAGGACGGTGCCTTCGACTGATGACGATAGTACTCGATCTCCCAATAAGCAGGGAATTGATTGTTTAAATCCACCCCTCGAATATTTGCTTTCCATTCCCGGTAATCGGAATATCCACCGTTTAGCAGTGTGAATTCTTCACGATGAAGACCTAGTGACTCCGGTCCATTACGAACCAAATCCACTCCATCTGGATTGACCATTGGTACGATGGATAAAGCGGTGGTCTGCAGAATATGAACCGCTTCATAATGTCTTGCCTGCACCGGGTCAGACGCTGCTAAGCAAAGCGATTTCAACCATTTTAATAAAACAGACGTCGTGATCCATTCATTTGCATGAAATGAGGCATTGAGATGAATAGAATGTAAATGCTGAACAGGCTCTGTTCGGATTTCATAAATAGGTGTATCAAGCACTGAATGGCCAATAATGCTGATATGAAGAAAAGGAAATATGGCTTTCAAGTGGCTCAGCTCTTTTTCTAATTGAGCGCTATCATATTCAAATGTTCCATTGATCCAATCATCGGATTGCTGCAGTCTGTAAGGCGTAATAAATCTCTGCACATCACCGATGGAATCAAATACATGGACTCCTTCTGGAAGTCTATATCCCGGTAAAAGAAGGTCATCAGTGCTTGTGTTAGATAAATGGAAAGCAGCTTTGCCAATACCAAGCTGCTTTGCCACAGCATCCCTCTCCGCTTCATCCAGCTGCCATTCAATTTTTCCAAACGACGTTGTCTTCATTTACATCCCTCCTCTCATACTATATGAACCGTCAGGCAAAAAAAGAAAACCTCTGCTTCTAAAAATAGCAGAGGTTTTTTCATCTATTAGGACGCCTTTTTCAGCTCCGTTTCACCTTCTTTTTTAGATGGTGAATGGTCCGGGCTGTTTCGATCATAAAATCTAAGGAGATCTCCGTAGATGATTTGATCAGAGAATTGAAGCTCCTGCTTCGCTTTCTCTTCATAAGACTGACACACATTTTTATCATCTGCTGGCTCGCCTGTCTCTTTATTGTAGCAAACACCATCTGTAAAAATGCTGTCCTTCGTAATAAAGCTTCCATCACGGAGTACTGTAAAGTCATTCGTATCTTTTGATAAAAGGTCATGACCAAATTGAATTTGTTTACTTGTATCAATACCTAGAAGATTGAGTACAGTTGGACGGATATCGACCTGACCACCTACCGTATCAATTTCTTTTGGATGTTGATCCGTTACCCCTGGAATGTGTACAACAAATGGGACTTTTTGAAGCTGTACTTCTTCAAATGGCGTAATCTCTTTATTTAAAAATTGTCCCATGGCTTCGTTATGGTTTTCAGAAATTCCGTAGTGATCCCCATATAAAACAAAAATGGATTTATCGTATAACCCAGCTTCCTTCATCTTTTTAAAGAAAAGCTTAAGGGCTTCATCTTGATAACGCACTGTAGGGAAGTACTTGTTCAGCGTTTTGCTCTTTGAATCATATTCATCAATGAGCTTATCTTCTTCATCTAAATCAAAAGGGAAATGGTTCGTTAATGTAATCAATCTCGTATAGAAAGGCTGCGGGATCGATTTCATTAATTCAGCGGACTGCTCAAAAAACGGACCATCTTTCAGTCCCCAGCCAACTGAGTTTTCCTCATTCACATCAAATGATTTAATATCAAAGAACTTATCGTAGCCAAAGCTATCGTAGATAAGGTCACGGTTCCAGAAACTTTTGTTATTCGCATGAATAACAGAAGAGTGGTAGCCCTCATCCTTTAACAGCTCAGGTGTCGCTGTAAACTCATTACTTGGATTTGTGAAGAACACAGCCCCTCTTCCAAGTGGATAAAGAGAATTATCTACAATAAACTCTGAATCAGATGTTTTCCCTTGACCTGTTTGGTGATAAAAATTAGTAAAGTTATAGCTCTTCTTGATCAATTTGTTTAAAAACGGAGTAATTTCTTTCCCGTTTAATTTTTCATTGATCACAAAACTCTGTGTAGACTCAAGTGATACAAGAATGACATTTCGTCCTTTCGCTTGACCAAAAGTCTTTTCATTACGGTCCGTTTGATTTGCGCTTACATAGTTTTCAATTTCAGTTAAGCTATTACTGTCAGCAAGGGCTCGTTGAGCAGACTGCTTCGATTGCAATACCCCATCATAAATATGGAAGTTATATAAGCTGATATTTTTCACCAGCATCTCACGGTCAAATGAGCGAGTAAGCAGTTCTGGTCTTTCTGTTTCAGCTAAACCAAGGTTAAAGAAAAATGTAGCTGCCACAAATAAGTAATATGCTGCTCGTTCTTTTCGTGAAACTGTGACATCTGTTCTAAAGGAAGGCTGTTTTTTATAGAGCCAAATTAAAATGATGATATCAACAAACATCAGTAAATCGACTGGTTCAATTAAAGAGGTAATACTTGACCCGAGGTCACCCATATTGTTTGTTTGAAATAGGACGGGGATGGTTAGAAAGTCACTATAGAATCGATAAAACACAATGTTGGCTAACAAAATGAATGTCAGGATAAAGCTTGTCACGATGATATATCGATTTCGATTTTTCTCTTTGAAAAATAAACCGATGCCGAAGATAAACAAGAGAAAGCTAAGCGGATTAATAAACAGGATAAACTCCTGCATGAAATTTTCAATTTTAATATTGAAGCTAGATTTATAGATAACATAGGTTTTGACCCACATCAGCAATGTCGCAATCAGTAAAAATGAAATCGCCTTTAATCTATTCTTTCGCATTGTAACCTCCTTGTGCTAAGCGCGCATCTAGGTCCTAGATATACCCTAATTATTGGTGCTTCTAGAAAAATAACTAAAGTATATCTTATCCTGTATATGATGGAAAATCAATGTCTTTTTCCTCATGACAAACTTATGAATATGCTAAACATCCAATTTCATGCCTATCTATCGCTTTTTTTAATAAAAATGACATCATTATGACTTTTTTGTTCAAGACAGCCATTTGGTTTTTGCCATCCATGCACCGCCGATGACACCCGCATCGTTTCCGAGTGATGCTATCACCACTTCGACATCGTCTGCGCAAGGCGGGAACGCATGTTGTTTCACAACGCGTTCTACTTTACTGCGAAGAAGCTCACCTGCTTTTGAAACACCGCCGCCAATCACAATTTTCGTTGGGTTTAAAGCACTGGCAAGATTCGCTAGGACAAGTCCAAGATGTGTCGTCACTTCTTCTACGACACGCATTGCAAGATCATCTCCGTTTTCTGCCGCTTCAAATACATTCTTTGCTGATAGCGAAGCGAGCGTGCCAAGTGAAGATGTATGCTGCTCGGTTTCTAATTTATTCTTTGCAAGCCGGACGATGCCAGTTGCAGATGCGATCGTTTCAATACAGCCTGTTCTTCCGCAGTTACAAGGTGCTCCTTGAAATGGAACGGCACAAATATGGCCAATTTCTCCGCCAGCTCCTGTCTCCCCTTGAACAACTTCACCGTTGACGATGATGCCGCCACCAACCCCCGTTCCAAGTGTGACCATCAGGATATTTTTTGCGCCATCTCCTGCACCCTTCCACATTTCACCGAGTGCAGCAATATTCGCATCATTTTCAATGACAGATGGAAGTCCTGTCTCTGCCTCTAGGTGATCTTTCAACGGATAGTTTGTCCAGCCCAGATTCGTTGTTTTATAGACGATTCCAGATACTTTATCTACAGGTCCAGGTGCACCCATTCCGATCCCAATAAGTGCTGATTTTGGCATACTGATCTCAACCAGTTTATGGTCAATTGATTTGGCAATATCGACTGTGATCGTCTGCCCGGATTTATCTGTAGGAATCTCCCACTTATGCTGAATTTCACCATATAGATTAATGAACGCAAGCTTAATTGTCGTACCGCCAAGATCAATACCTACAAACCAATCCCCTGTCATATGCCCTCCACCTTCACATTGTTTTTCGATTTAATTTGGCTAGTTCCATTTGAAGAATCGTCATTGCGTTTGACCATTCAGTGCGGTCAATGATGCCCGATGTATACATTTCCTTCAATTCGTCTGCCATAAATTCTAATTCTACTTCACGATCTCCGAAATACACATAATTTCCAAATCTCATAAGCAGCTGCTGTACATCATATAACGTTTTCATTGTTTCCACCATTTCTTCTCATCAACAGATAGGATAAGCGTATTCATAAATGCGCTTTCAGTCAAGTCATTCAACGTGTTTGACTATTTTCGATATATTGTTTCAGCTTTAAAAATTGATCATTTTGAGGATCCTGTTTTAATGCTTTCGCTAATAGATCATCTGCTTTCGTTGTCTCTCCTTTTTCTACGAATAACAACGATAAATGATACAGTTTATTTGGTTCATCTGGATCTTTTTCAAGCGACTTTTGTAAAAATTGAATGGCCTTATCAAGGTGGCCCTGCTGCGCTTCCGATAGTGCATAAATATGAAGTGCCTCAGCTGATGCATCTTTTTCGTGTACATATTCCTCTAGTCGTTCACTTGCTTCGCTATACTTTTTCTCATCAAATAAACTCGCTGCCTCACTTGTTGCCGCTGCTTCCTTTTGATTATCTGAATGAAACCCTGTATACAATCCAAAACCACCAATCAAGAGCAAGGCAGCAGTCGCAAGAAGCATTTTGACAGGCTGCGTCTGTTTAGGAAGACGGACAGCTAATGCGGTGAAAAAACCTCCAACCAGGCCGCCAAGATGCCCTGCGTTATCAATACCTGATACAGTGAAGCCTATTCCTAGGTTAATGAGAATAATGACAATAATATTTGTCCCCATCGTCCGAAAGAAAAGCTTTCGGTTTGAGATAGCTAAATATAACAGTGCCCCTAAACAGCCAAAAATCGCGCCTGATGCTCCGGCTGCAATTGCCGTATTAAACACAAAGCTCGCTATGGAGCCAAAAATGCCAGAAATCAAATAGATGAGCAAAAATCTTCCTGACCCATAAATTCTCTCAACAGCCGCTCCAACGGACCAAAGAGCAAAAGTATTAAAGAGTAAGTGCGTCAAGCCAATATGTAAAAACATTGGTGTTATCAGGCGCCACCATTCACCCTCTAAAATCAGCACATTATTTTTAGCACCAAATGCTGTTAAAGTTGCCGTATTGGTACTTCCACCAGACAGCTCAAGTAAAAGAAACATCACCACTTGGACAGCGATCAGCAAGTAGGTAAAAATGGGTCTGCCATTTTGAAACACGGCCCGTTCTCGTTCACGCTGTTTTTCCTGATCATCAAATGCCTGGAGCACGTTCCTTTTAAGCTGCATTGCATCCTCAGCTGTGTCTCTCTTTGCTTCTTCTACATCAACTGCAAGAGATGTATTGAGCCATTTATGCAGTTCGTTTACATCGTTTTGAAGCGTGTCTGCATTGAGTAACACAGGAGTAACTGTCACCTTATTCTCTTTTTGCGGCTCACCGTTTAGGTCTTCCCAATCATCTACTGGAACATCAGTTGTAAATTGCAGCTGCAAGAGATGAAGCGATCGTTTACGCATAGCTTCTCTCAGTTGATTGATCCGATATGTTTGCTCCTCGATATCTCGAACAATCTCCTGTCTAAAATTCACATCTTTTCTATATAGACGGATGAGATCATAGCCTGAGTTTCGTGGTGCTTCAAAAAATATTTCATCTTCTGGGTACGGACTTTGAATCATCTCGTATCCTTTTTGTCTTAGTTCATCAACAACTCGCCAAAATAGACTATCTATGACATTCATACATTCGCGCTCCATTTTTTACATTATTATAGCAAGAATCGTTCTGATCCGCATTTCAAAACAAAAAAATCCCGGCTTTTGCGGGATTAGAATGCTTGGCGAATAAATTTCGTCCGAAAATATGGGATTTTCATCAGCCATTTAATCAAAAAGTGACGTACTTGATTTTGGCCTAAAATCAAATTCATGAGCCGATAACGATTTTGCACGAGAACGAATGCAAACAGTGTGAACACAATGCTCCAAATCATTTTATTCATCATATTCCCTCCTATGTTCGTATCGTGGCTTAAATAGGATTTGTTTATGCATGAACCAACATTTTTATCGCCTAAAAGCAGGCCTTCACAATCTAATCCCTTGTTCTTTTGATTGAATATAATAAACCTCTCCGCACTCTGATTGATCATAAGAAACGTCAAATTGATGAAGGTCGATTAAATCCTTGAAAGTATGAGGCAGCTTACAATTCCGCTCTAACCCCTCCACCTTGTGCGGGAAGTAACTGTCGTATGGATTTGGTGTATGAACATATACAGCGTCTAAACCAGGGTCATGCTCGTGAATACAAATCCAAGTTTGGTATGGCTTTTCAAAGCCTTCAAGCTGTTTTAGCAGCCTATGATATAAAGCGATATGAGCTTTGATATGTTCTCTCCTTATTTTTAAGCTATTTTCCCCGACTCCAAAAAAATCAAGGTGCGTATGCGAAAAAGAGAACCACGAATCGTGGTCGAGCGTTAATTGATAAGTATTCACTTCCTCCCACATATTACGGAAGTATCTTTTCTTTCCACGAAATTTTTTCAAAACATATCCCCCCGTCAGCTAAAATGCTTTTTAATGAAAAATGTTGATCGCTATCGTTCATGTGACTTTTGATCACAAACAAGACCTTCGCTCAACACAAAAAGCCCGTTCATACGTATAAGCAGCGGACTTTATTTTTGATATAAGATACCTTTCTCACTGACCATGATGAAGACCGGGATGTCGTGCGTTTCAACCGGAATATGCTCGGTTTGCTGTACTGTCAAACAAAGGGCAAGCGTATCGCCGTGATAGTCAGCTAAGTAGCGGTCATAATAGCCGCCCCCATATCCGATACGGTAACCTTGTCGATCAAAGCACACCCCAGGCACAATGATCAAATCGATTGATTCTTTAGATGCAGCGGCCGACGCCATAGGGTCGGGCTCCAATAGCCCAAAGTAGCGGGATATCATCTTCGTTTCCGGTGTATATTTATAAAACGTCATCTCTTTTGTTTCCGGAAAACAGGTGGGTACACATACTGTTTTCCCCTCCTGCCATGCTTTTTCAATGAGAGGCATTGTCGGTACCTCTTTTCCTCTAGACATGGTGAGTGCAATCGTATTTGCTTGTTTCCATGCTGGCAGCTGAAACAAGTGCTCATGAAGTAAAGCGGTGCTTCGCTCGAATTCCTCAGCACTCATCTGATCCAGCTTGGCTAATGTTTGAAGGCGGAGTTCCTTTTTCACACAGATCATCTCCCATCATAAAAAAACAGCAGGAAAATTCCCTGCTGCTTACTTTGTTTCACGATGTAAAGTTTGTTTTTTATCACGTGAGCAATACTTTTTGAATTCAACGCGATCTGGATTGTTTCGCTTATTCTTTTTAGTAATATAGTTACGCTCACCGCATTCAGTGCAAGCTAGAGTAATATTTACGCGCATGTTTTTCCCTCCAAACTAAAATCAATTCACATTCAGACCTAACTATAATACCACTTCTAGCTTAGGAATGCTAGAATGTTTTTTCACCAATTTCAATTTCAGTGCAATCCGTCTACGTTCTGATCTATATCGCACGGTCATTTTATGAAAAATGGCCTGCTCCCCTATAAAACGTCAATCTTTGTCGTACTGTATACGTGAGAAACCCTCTTTTATTTTGACAGCGAGCAAGATTTTCATACTCGTTTTTCATTTAAAAAGAAAAAAGATGAAGAAAAGGTGATTTTTTCAGCAATTCCTTTTGAAACTAGCTTTTTTATGGTATAAAAAAGAAGGGTCGAAAACTGTCTGAAACAATCATGAAAGCCTTTTATGGTTTTCAGCATTAAAATATGAATAAAAGGTGATGAAACATGGAAATTGCAATTATCGGATTGCTTGTTGTCAGTATCGTACTGATCGCATTCTCATATTTTCAAAGAGAGCCGATTAAAGAAGTCGAGCAGGAACTTGAAACACTTCAACTATCTGCAATGCAAGAAATCTATAAACTGAAAAAGAAAATGAAGGTTCTTGAAGAAGAATTGCTTGAAACAAACATCGTCGTCCGCAAACATTCAGAAATTGATCCATCTATCGCAAGACAAATCATTTCAAAGCATCAAAATGGCATGTCTCCTGAGGCCATTGCGCGTGCTGAGCATGTATCTGTAGATGAAGTCAACATGATCATTAAAGACAACGAGAAGGTGCTTGTATGACGAAAAAAAGCATCCAAACGTTTGCGGCAGGTATGATTCTTGCAACTGGTGTTCTGGCAATCGTTTTTTTCCTCACTGGAAAAGATGAAGCGACGGCTGATACGACCACAAAAGAAACGCTCGCAGCGAAAGTAACAGACACTGACGTGAAAAACTATTTAGACTCTAAAAAAGAAGTCTCCGTCAGCCGTGAAACATATCAGCAGCTTCTTGATTATAAAGAAAAAGCACTGAAAGCAAATGAAGACGGCGATTCTAAAAATGATAAACAAACATCAGACAAGCCTAAAGGCAAATCGGTCAAATTCGTTATTAAAAACGGGATGAGCACAAGTGATGTTTCAGACATGCTTGAAAAGGACGGAATCATCAACTCGTCTAAAGATTTTAATGATTACGTGATTGACGCCGGCTACCATAAAGAAATTCGTGCAGGCAAGTTCAATTTAAAAACAGGGATGACGTTCAAACAAATCGTCAAAGCCTTAACAAAATAACAATAAAAATCCCTGGCGGCGCTGACCTCCAGGGATTTTTATTATCCAAATCGACCAGATATATAATCATTTGTTCTTTGATCATTTGGCTCAGAGAACATCACATTTGTATCATTGATCTCAACAAGCTCCCCCATTAAGAAGAAGGCTGTTCTATCTGATACCCTGGCCGCTTGCTGCATATTATGCGTCACAATGGCAATCGTGTATTTCTCTTTTAATTTCATAATCAATTCTTCAATCTTTAATGTTGAGACAGGATCAAGCGCTGATGTTGGTTCATCCATTAATAAGATGTCTGGGCTTGTGGCAATAGCCCTTGCGATACAAAGACGCTGCTGCTGACCGCCGGAAAGACCTAATGCAGGCGCACTTAATCGATCCTTCACTTCATCCCAAAGGGCAACATCACGAAGCGCTTTTTCAGCGATTTCTTTCAATTGCTGCTTGCTCTTCACCCCGTGAATTCTTGGCCCATAGACGACATTATCAAAGATAGATTGAGGGAATGGGTTCCCTTTTTGAAAGACCATGCCGACGTTTTTACGCAGTTCCACTAGATCGACGCGGCCTTTTAAAATATTGTCACCGTTATACATCATATCCCCGGTGATTTTCACACCTGGGACTGTTTTGACCATGAGATTTAAGGTCTTGATAAACGTTGACTTTCCGCAGCCGGACGGACCGATAATTGCTGTGACTTCATGCTCTCTTATGTCTAAATCAATATGCTTCAGTGCGTGATGCTGTCCATACCAAAGGTTCATATCATTCACACGAAACACTTCTTTTTTTGCTGTTTCAGTTGCTACTGCATTCATCAAAATCCACCCGCCTTATCCAAATCGACCATTGATATAGTCTTCTGTTTTTTGCTGCGCAGGACGTGTAAAGATACGTTCAGTGGCATCATATTCTACTAGATCACCGTTTAGGAAAAAGGCCGTATGATCAGATACACGTAACGCTTGCTGCATGTTGTGAGTCACAATGACGATCGAATAATCATTTTTCAAATCTGATAATAACTCTTCAATTTTTGCATTTGAGATCGGGTCTAGGGCAGAAGCAGGTTCATCTAATAAAAGAACGCTAGGTTTCATCGCAAGTGTACGTGCAATACAAAGGCGCTGCTGCTGACCGCCGGATAATGACAAAGCTGAGCGGTGCAGACGATCTTTGACCTCATCCCAAAGCGCTGCTTTTGTTAAGCTTTCCTCTACCGCATCATCAAGCACTGATTTTCTTTTTTCTCCCGCATACTTTAATGCATGGGTAATGTTATTGTAGATCGATTTAGGAAATGGGTTTGGTTTTTGGAAAACCATGCCGATTTCTCTTCGTAAATTCACCACATTAATGCGGTCATCCAAAATATTGAGCCCTTCGTACATGATCGCCCCTTCACTTCTCGCACCTGGGATCAAGTCGTTCATGCGGTTAATGCTGCGTAAAAAGGTTGATTTCCCGCAGCCAGATGGGCCGATTAATGCGGTAATTGCGTTCTTCTCAATTTCAAATGAAATGTGATTGACCGCTTTTTTTTCCCCATAATAAATGCTTAAATCCTGCACCTGTAAAATCTGTTCTGCTTGAAGTGGAGCCTTTTTTGCTGCAATCTCTTTTTTTTCTGCTAGCATTTGAACCATATCCCCTTCACACCTTTCTCACATTATTTTGACGTAAGCTTCTTATGAATAAATGAACCAAGCCATCTAGCTGCTAAGTTGAATACTAAAACTGAAAGCACAAGTACGGCTGATGCACCATTTGCAATGGCCTCCGCATCTGGAATGATTCCTTGTGTATTGACGTTCCATATATGAACGGCTAATGTTTCTGCCGGTCTAAAAATATTCAGCGGTGACGTATCAGAAAATGGACTCCAGTTTGTAAAATCTAGACGCGGTGTGGTGAGACCTGCTGTGAAAAGAAGCGCTGCTGCCTCACCGAAGACTCTTCCTGATGCTAAAATCGCACCGGTAATAATAGAAGGAATCGCACCTGGAATTAGGACCGTCTTCACTGTATGCCATTTCGTCACACCAAGCGCTAGTGATGCTTCCTTTTGATCCTTCGGTACAGAGCGAAGCGCGTCTTCTGTCACCCTGACCATCACTGGCAGGTTAAACACCGTGAGCGCAAGAGCTCCTCCGATGATTGTATAGCCCCAGCCTGTTAAATTGACAAACATGAGTAAACCAAACATACCAATGACAATAGAAGGAAGTGAAGACAGCACTTCAATACATGTGCGGATAAAATCAGTGACTTTGTTTTGAGGCGCATATTCAGCCATGTACACTCCGCCGCCGACACCAAGTGGTACTGTGATCAGCATTGTAATAAACAAAATGTAAAACGAGTTAAACAGTTGGTCCCTAATGCCGCCGCCAGAGCCAATCGCACTTGAGCGAGTTGTCAAAAAGTCAAAATTTAATTCTTTTGCACCGTTGAAAATGATATAAGAAAACAAACCAACTAGGATCGCCGTAATAATGGCGGCACATAATCCAAAAACAATCGTGGCAAAACGATCGGTCATTTTGCTATTCATTAAATCTTCCTCCTAGACGACAAGTATCTGATAATGAGTATGAACATAAACGATACAACTAGAAGGACAAGCCCCATTGACCAAAGTGTATTGTTCTCAACACTTCCATACGTTGTGTGACCCATGTTTAACGTAATAATGGTTGTTAATGTACCAGCTGTATCCATAATGCTCTCTGGTAAATTACGTGTGTTTCCAATGACCATTTGAACGGCAAGGGCTTCTCCAAATGCTCTCGCCATCCCAAGAACGACAGCTGTCATTAATGTTGGAAGAGCTGCTGGTACAAGCACACGTCTAATCGTTTGCCATCTTGTTGCGCCAAGTGCATACGATCCCTCACGTAAGCTTTTTGGAAGGGAAGCCATTGCATCAGTTGCAATAGATGTAACGGTTGGCAGAATCATAATAGACAGGACAATCGTTCCTGCTAACACGCTATGCCCTGAGCCGCTTGACTTGAAATGTCCGATAAACGGCACCAATACTGTAAGACCTATGAATCCGTAAACAACGGATGGAATCCCTACAAGCAATTCAATGACTGGCTGGAGAATTTTCCGGCCCCATGCAGGTGCAATTTCTGTCATAAAGATCGCTCCTGCGATGCCTAGCGGCGCTGCAATGAGTGCCGATAGAAGCGTGACGGCGATCGATCCAAAGATAAAAGGAAATGCGCCGTACTCTGGGTTTTCTGCTGTTGGGTTCCAATTGATACTGGTTAAGAACTCAATTGGGCTTACACCATTTACGATGAAAGATTGTAAACCCTTAATGCCAAGGAAGATGGTGATGGCGATGGATACTGCAATCATTAAGAATGCGCAGAATCTCACCAAAATACTTCCTCTTACTTCATCCATTTGCCTATTTTTCTTCGAGCTGATCAGCCGATCGCTCGCTTCTGTATGTTCTATCTGCTTCATCTTTTTCTACACTCCTATGAATGTCATAAAAGGAAAAGTGAAATGCTCCACTTTTCCTTCATCAGCAATTCAAGACCTCTTACTTATCTGATTGTTTGCCTGCTGCGTCTCTTTCTACTTTCATATTAGAGACTGAGATGTAGCCTTGGTCTTTAACGATTTCTTTTTGTACTTCGTCACTCATAAGGTAATCTAAGAATTGTTTTGCTAGACCTTCCGGCTCACCTTTTGTGTAAGAGTGCTCGTATGCCCAAATTGTATATTTACCGCTTTCTACATTGCTTTCTTCTGGTTTCACACCATCAATGCTAAGCGGTGTAATTTTGTCATCTGTTAAATAAGAGAATGCTAGGTATCCAATTGCACCTGGTGTTTCTGCAATCAGTTTTTTCACTGTGTTTGAAGAATCTTCTGTGATTCCTTCTGCAGGTGTTGCACCATCAAGTGCATATTTCACAAATGTTGCACGAGTTCCTGAAGAATCAGGTCTGTTGACAAGCGTGATTTTTTGGTCTTTCCCGCCAAGCTCTTTCCAGTTTTTGATTTTACCAGTGAAGATTTTTTTCAATTCGTCCTTTGTGATGTCTTTGACACCCACTTCAGGGTTTACAGCTGCGGCCATTCCAACCACTGCTACTTTGTGGTCTTTTAAAGCTTTTGCGTCGATTCCATCTTTCTCTTCAGCGAATACATCTGAGTTACCAATTTGTACAGATCCTTCTGAAACTTGAGAAAGTCCTGTTCCTGAACCGCCGGCTTGTACTTGAATATCGGCTTTTGGATGTTTATCCATGAATTTTTCTGCTGCCGCAAGAACTAAAGGCTGCATCGCAGATGATCCTGAGATGGTAATGGAACCTGATGCCTCATCTTTGTTTGAAGCATTTCCTTTACTGTCTTTTGAATCTCCGCTTGAGCTGCTGTTTCCGCATGCTGTGACGAATGCTAACAATGCGATAGTAAGGAAAGTAAGCAGCCATAATTTGTTCTTTTTCATTTCAAGAATACCCCCTGAATAATTTGTCCTACGAGTAATACATTAAAGGTTCTTTATTAATTTCGTTTAAATGGAATGTTAAGGTTTTGTAAATGTCGAAGTTTTGTAGAGAAATTGCGGCGTTTTTTATGAATTTTGTCAATTTATATCGTAATTTTTGAAGAAAACGTAAAAAAACGCCCACAAAAAGTGAGCGTTTTTACCTATGAAAGGTCTAGTTATTTGTTTCTGCTTCATTTTCAATTTTGTTTTTGTTTTTCGCCTGTGTATCATTGCTTTCCTGTTTTGATTTCAGTTCAAAGTACTTGTCTAATACTTGTTCCCCAATATCGTTTGTAATTGGATAGCGCTGGTTGTAGTCTTGATACACCCACGGGACGACAACGGAAATGGCCACTTCAGGATTATCAGCAGGCGCGTATGCAACAAGAGTTGTGTTATACGTCGGTGTACCGCGCTTGCTTTTAATTGGACCGTCATAGAATGATTGAGCGGTTCCTGTTTTGCCAGCTGGATTATACTTTTTGTTGCCAAAGTTTGAATAAGCTGTCCCTCTTGGGTTCTGCATCACAAGCTTGAATCCTTGCTGGACACGCTTGATTTGATCACTTGTCATGTCTAGCTTATTCAATACATCCGGTTTGACGGATTCTGTCACAGCTCCAATGCCGCGCTGCGGATCTGGCTCTCTCACTTCTTTGACAAGCTGCGGACGTAAACGATACCCGCCATTTGCAATGGTTGAAACGTATTGCGCCATTTGCAGCGGTGTAAACGTATCATACTGTCCAATCGCATAGTCAAGTAGGAGACCCGATTGTGTAGACGTTCCTCTGTAGCCCGTTGCCTCGTTTGGCAGGTCAATACCAGTTTTGACGCCAAGGCCAAATTTACTGAAATTGTAGCGGAACGTATCAAATGCTTTCGGATCAATTGGGAGCGGCTGATTCTTACGATATTCGCTTTTCCCAATAGCGATCGCTGTTTTGAACATATACACGTTTGATGAACGCTCTAGTGCTGTTAAATCATTAATGAGTCCCATATTTTGATAGGATTTCTTTGGCGGTGACTGGGCGATATAGAGAGGTTCATCATATTGGGTACTTCCAATATGAATAGCGCCTGTTTTATATCCGGTCAGTACCGTTGCCCCTTTTACAGCTGATCCCATCGCATATGAGGATGTCATCGTTCCTAATGAGTAGTCATCGAACTTGTATTTTCCGTTTTTGTTTGAAATCTGCTTACCCGCAACAGAGAGAACCTCTCCATTTCTCGGATCCATCATGACAACAAATGCGCGATCAAGAAGCTCAGTTCCCCCTCTTTGTTTCGCACTTCTCAAGTTCTTTTCAATAATTTTTTCAACCGCTTTTTGCAGCTGAATGTCAATTGTCAGCACAAGGTCTTTCCCGCTCTTACCTTCTGTTAACACTTTAGAGCTTGTGACATTGCCCTGTTTATCAGTTGTACTCTGTTCTTTTTCCTTTTGGCCCTGCAGGACATCTTCATATTGATATTCAAGATAGCTTTTTCCTACACGGTCATTTCGGCTGTAGCCGAGTGATAGATAATGCTCAAGAAGTGACTGCGGAAGACCCTCATCACTCGAAGACACACTGCCAAGCATACTGCGGAGCAGTCCTTTATACGGATAGCTACGTGACCAGTCTGTCGTCACATCAACACCTGGCAGCTCGTCCAAATGCTCAGAGACGTAAGCAATTTCACTTGGCTTTACATCTTCATTTTTAATAAATTGAGGCGTCAGTGCATAGCCTGCATCCATCTGCCTTTTAATAGCAAGCACTTGTAAATCTTTTTTCGTCAGTTGATTCAATTCCTTGTCTGTGATGCGTTTTAGCTGAAGCTCATATAGTTTATCATCAGAGACCTTATCGTCATCCTTTAATTCTGATTCCTTTTGAACAAGCTTTTTCGCTTCATTCGGATGCGTTAAGATCCAGAAATCTTTTTTGTCACGATCTGTGATTTTTTTCGTACTCACATGAATCATATCCGCTAATTTTGATGCCACTTTGAGCCGCTCTTCTTGTGAAGTCGTCGAGGTTCTCGTATATGTAATGGCATTTAGCGCTTTATTGCTGACAATCGTATTGTAGTTTCGATCGTAAATTTTTCCCCGCGGAGCAGATGAGCTGACATTCACATCCTCTTGTTTCTCTGCCTGCTTTTTATAATCTTCTCCATTGACAATTTGCACAAACCCGAGTCTAACGACAACGCCAGTAAAAATAATAAACGCAGCTAAAAATAATAAATTCAGCCGGATCGGAAGTGTTTTGCGCCCTTCCTTCGCGTCTTTTTTGTTTTTCTTGTTTCTCATCACATCACCTTTTCTATCAAGAAAGAAATGGCACCCCTTTTTGTGTTTAAAAGGTGCCATCATCATTTTAGCGGTTTTTCTATCATTTATCTAGAAATTTGATGTTCCATTGGTAAGAAATTTTACCTTTCTCCCTTAATAAGGTTCGTGTGAGAAACTGGCTTTTGACCGTCAGCCTCTTTCATATCAGCTGTTTTTTCTTTTAAATGAATATCTTTTACAAAATAATAAATGAGGGTATGTCCCGCCCCGAGCACAACAAGAGATGCTGGGATTCCGAGCTCATCACCTAGTAAGGTGACAGACAGCAGGAACAAAACAATCGAACTAATACGGCCGGCATTTAAAAATAGCTCTCTGACCACAATATATTCAATTCTGGCCTTTCTGGCATACCTTGCATGGCCGATGACATCATATGTTAAGGATACATAAGGAACAAGCAGGAGCGGATATCCTATCGCAATGGCTACCGCATACATCAGAAGTGAAACATAGGACAAGTGGAAAACGATTAAAAACAGGGCGCCGTATAAAATCAGCCCGCCAAGCATAATCGCCTTCTTCCGCCACTTTTTCTTAATCAAACGTGTAGCGAAGAAATAAGCAAAAAACGCAACACCTGAATTCACTAAACCAAACGTCCCGAGAGCAAGCTCACTGTTTGTTGCAATAAACACGAAGACACTGATTAAGAAGACAAAGACCCCTTCACGAAGCCCTTGAAAAAAATGAGCTGTTGTAATCCTACGCCAATTCTCGTCTGCATGGCGTTCTTTCCAAATTTGTTTGATGATAAATTTGCCTTTTGACTGCCTTCTTTTGAGGAAAAAGCTCATCACAACCGCTAATGAAAACAAAAAAAGCGATAATGTGAATATGACTGTGTAGCCTGTATCATCCGTTAACTGAGAAATGACAATGCCCGCAATGAGAGGACCGATCATGCCGGCAGTTGAAGTAAGCACCCCGAGAAACCCATTAAAGAAGTCTCTTGTTTCAGGCTCGGTGATCTCAAAGGTGAGTACGTTAAAAGCAAGCCAGTAAAAACCATAGCCGATCCCAAGGACACTTCCCAATAAAACAAGCCGTGCGGCCGCTTGTTCTCCTGCCATTAAAACAATTAAATAAAAAGCGGCTAAAAAGATGACACCGAAACGAAGGACAAACGCCCGGTCTATTTTTTTAGCGAGCCGGCCAGCAAATAAAAACGTAATGGGCTGAAGCACCACAATGGCCAAGTTATAAATCGCAAGATCTGTGAATTTCCCAGACTGTTTCCATAAGTACACATTTACAAACGTATTTGAAAGCGCAATGGCAAGTGCGTATAACCCGCCAATCGTGAGGAGGAGCAATAAATCTCTTGTAACATCCATGTCCCCGAACATTTTCTTTAATCTGCTCATACAATTCATTCTCCTTTTCTACACAATAGTCTGTCTCATCAAAAGGCAGATATGTAAAAAAAGGAGGGAAAATATAAAAAGACCTGCTTCTCTTGAAAGCAGGTCTTTTAGAATCAAATCATTATTTTGCTTCGCTGTAAAGGCGAGCTACTTCATCCCAGTTCACAACATTCCAGAATGCTGAAATGTAATCAGGACGACGGTTTTGGTAGTTTAGGTAGTAAGCATGCTCCCAAACGTCTAGTCCTAGAATAGGCGTTTTTCCTTCAGTTAAAGGAGAATCTTGGTTTGGCGTGCTTGTGATTTCAAGTTTTCCGTTGTTCACAACAAGCCATGCCCAACCAGAACCAAAGCGTCCTGCAGCTGCTGCAGCGAAATCAGATTTGAATTTTTCAAATCCGCCTAATTCTTTTTCGATTGCATCTGCAAGTTCACCAGTTGGTGCGCCGCCACCGTTTGGTGAAAGAAGCGTCCAGAATAATGAGTGGTTCGCATGTCCTCCGCCATTGTTACGTACAGCTGTACGAATGTTTTCAGGCACTGAGTTTAAGTTAGCCACTAGCTCTTCAATTGATTGATCTTCAAGAGCTGATACACCTTCGATTGCTTTGTTTAAGTTTGTTACGTATGTGTTGTGGTGTTTTGTGTGGTGAATCGTCATTGTTTCCTTGTCGATATGTGGTTCTAATGCATCGTAAGCATATGGTAATTCTGGAAGTTTAAAAGCCATGGTTAAATTCCTCCTTAAAATGTATGTACTGAAATGCTTCCTTTGTAAGTCAGCAATTCACCCTACTCAAAGAGTATCAAAAGAAACAGCTTGTTTCAACGTTATTGCTCATGTTCTGAAACATTTCAGTGTTTATTTTGTATTTAGCCCTTTAGATAAAGTTTTAAACACCCTTTTTCAACTTAGCGAAGGACATAAAATAAAAAGATGCCCAGCATCAGCGCCTGAATCAATCCTTTTGCAAAAACACCTGATACAAATCCAATTAATGAACCTAATCCGACTTTCACACTCGTCTTCAAATCTTTTTGATGAACAAGGAGCTCTGCAATGACACTCCCGAGAAATGGCCCAATAATAATTCCTGCAATGGGGATCACAAAAGGACCAGCCAATAACCCAATGGTGCTTCCCCATATAGCAGCCTTGCTGCCGCCAAAGCGCTTGACCCCAATAAGGTTTGAGACATAATCTGCCGCAAATAAGACGGCAGTAAACATCGCTTGAATGAGCCAGAACGTCAGTGTAAGCGGCTCGAAGCTAAAGAAGAAACCATATAGAATAAATCCGAGTACCATAAAGACCACACTCGGGATAATTGGATAAACCAGTCCAACAAACGCAATGATAAATGCACAGCCAATCAGTATCCAATAAAGCACGTCCAAGACCCTGCCGCCTCCTTTTTATATGCTGTATACATTATGCCTCATTCCTTCTATCTTAACCAGTGATGAGGGCCATACTTGTACTTGATGGATAGACATTGATACAATATGAGAAATAGAAAAGAATGTAGGAAGTGAATGGGTATTGAACGTATTTAATCTATTGTTAAAAGGAATTTATTCACCAAAAGATATTGCCAAAGCAAGATTTACAGGAATCGGTAAAGCGATTTTATTCATTTTTATCCTCTCAATTATCGCAGCAGTTCCGCAGGGATATCATATGAGCCAAGAGATCTCGAATGCGATGTCAGGATTTCAGCACGTGATCAAAAAAGATTTACCCGACTTTTCAATTGAAAAAGGGAAGCTTCAAGCGGATCAAAGTGCACCAATAGAAAAAGAAGAAAACGGCATTACGATCATCTTTGATCCTGCTGAAAAAATAAAAGCAAGTGAACTTGAATCAAAGCAAACAGCCATCGCTTTATTAAAGGAAAAAGCAGTGATTGCGATTGATGGGCAAATGACAGATATTCCATACCAGCTCCTTGGCGGAACGCTGACAAAAGACGAACTTGCTCGCGTCACAAATCAGAACCAAGCGATTATTATCCCTGTCATCTGTGTACTGCTATATTTATCAACTGCGGCTCTCATGTTTATTAGCGCAACATTCCTTGCGATGCTTGGTACATTTATTAAACGAATGCAGCAAAAAGAGCTGTCTTTCCAAATGCTTTGGAAGCTCTCCGCTTATTCACTCACATTAACAACGGTCTTTTTCGCTATCATGAGTGCATTAAACACGCCTGTTGCAAACTCATTTTTATTAAATTGGGTCATTAACTTTATCTTTTTATATCTTGTTGTAAAAGAAATACCTGCCAAAAAAAGCAAATGATCCATCACAATGAAAGCTCCCCCGTCTCGGAGGAGCTTTTTATGTATGTTCATGCACTAGGACTCATCTGGATGGATGATCGCAAATAAATAATGATCCTCCCACACGCCATTAATCTTTACTTTTTTACGATTTAGTCCCTCATTTTCAAAACCTGTCTTTTCAAGTACACGAATGGAACCCTTGTTACTCGGCTTTACTCCAGCCTCAATCCGGTGGAGATTCAACTCAAAAAAGGCATAGTCAATGATTAAACGAATGGCTTCTGTCATATATCCTTTTCCGCCCTGCCTTTGATCGAGTACATACCCGAGCCAAGCTCCTTCTATCGGACCTCTTACGACAGAACTTAAAGAGATCGTCCCAATTAAGGCACCTGTTTCATTTAAGAAAATACCATGCATGTATGATTCATCTTGTTCACTTCTTTGCCTACTCCGCTGAATTCGTTCAATTTGACGAGGTAACGTGAAGAAATCATCTTTGATCAAAGGTGTAAATTCCTGAAAATATGAGCGATTCTCAAGCTCTAATGTTAACAGTGATTCTGCATCATTTTCTGTTAGTGTTCTCACATATATATGCTGACTAACTTTCTTCATTAAATCTCCCCCCTTTCTTATTTTATCATAATCGTCATATGAGATTGCTCTCCTATTTACACCAACGATCCAAGCAGTTTTATTACAAGACATACTAGAACTAACTAGAACCATCCTTTCCAGCTTTTCTCCTCTTTTTGGTTCTATCATTTCAGGATATGCATAGACTGAAGTAAACTCTTAAAAGCGGTGAGTAAAATGCGGCGAATTCTTTTTTTACTAATCAGTTTGTTTGTCCTCTTTATTATCTTTTTTGATTTAAAAAATGGAACCATTCCTGTTGAGGAAAACCCAGCCGTTCCAGCAAGTGCCCTTCAAACAGCTGAGAAAAAGACATATAAGAACGTCACGGTAAAACAAGGTGAAACGGTCCTCTCCATCGTACATACAAGCAAGCCACTTGATGATGTCATTAAAGATTTCGAGGAGCTGAATCAAGGTGTGAAAGCGAACGAAATCAGAGCAGGCAGCACATATAAGTTTCCTGTCTATAAGAGATAAAACGTTAATTCCTTGTCATTCATACAAAGAGACTGTTACAATATGAACTGTAAAACACGACGTACACGGCAAAGAATTGCTTGTACACTAAGGAGCGATTGACAAGTGAGTGAAGTCACACATCGTACTAAAACGCGTCCCGTCAAAGTGGGACCTTTAACTATAGGTGGAAATAATGAGGTTGTCATTCAAAGTATGGCAACAACCAAAACACATGATGTCGAAGCGACAGTCGCTGAAATTAAACGTTTAGAAGAGGCAGGCTGTCAAATCGTGCGTGTCGCATGTCCAGATGAGCGTGCAGCAAATGCAATTGCGGACATTAAAAAACAAATTAACATCCCGCTTGTTGTGGATATTCATTTTGACTACAAGCTTGCACTGAAAGCGATTGAAGCAGGCGCAGACAAAATCCGAATCAATCCAGGAAACATCGGAAGAAGAGAAAAAGTCGAAGCTGTTGTCAAAGCAGCAAAAGAAAAAGGCATTCCAATTCGTATTGGGGTAAACGCTGGTTCATTAGAGAAAAAGATTCTTGATAAATACGGCTACCCAACTGCAGATGGTATGGTCGAAAGTGCACTGCATCACATTAAAATTCTAGAAGACCTAGACTTTCATGACATCATCGTCAGTATGAAAGCATCTGATGTAAACCTTGCAATTGAAGCATACGAAAAAGCGGCTAAAGCCTTTGATTATCCTCTTCATCTTGGGATTACAGAATCAGGTACGTTATTTGCAGGTACAGTCAAAAGTGCAGCTGGACTTGGCGCTATTTTGAATATGGGGATTGGGAACACACTCCGTATCTCATTAAGTGCTGACCCAGTTGAGGAAGTAAAAGTAGCACGTGAATTGTTGAAATCATTTGGTCTTGCATCAAATGCAGCAACTCTGATCTCCTGCCCAACTTGTGGACGAATTGAAATTGACCTTATCAGCATTGCAAATGAAGTCGAAGAATATATTTCTAAAATCAAAGCTCCGATTAAAGTAGCAGTCCTCGGCTGCGCTGTAAATGGTCCAGGTGAAGCGCGTGAAGCAGATATCGGCATCGCAGGTGCTAGAGGCGAAGGATTATTGTTCCGTAAAGGTGAAATTGTTCGTAAAGTACCTGAAGAAACAATGGTCGAAGAACTGAAAAAAGAAATCGATAAAATCGCTGAAGAACATTATGCGAAAATGGAAGCTGAAAAAGAAAAACAAGCGAATGCATAACAAAAAACGCCTGACGTCATTGTCAGGCGTTTTTCTGTCCTTGTTAAAAGAACGGGGTGATAAATATGCCTAGGATGACGGAAACAATTCCGATCCCGATTGACCACGCGCCAAGCGCATGTGCTCCTTTTCTTCTTGCAATATAACCAACGACGATTGCCGCTACCCCTAATAGCACCGGCAAGACAAATAATGAGATAATCGCAATCGCGAGTGCTGTATAGCCTATCCCCTTACTGCCCGAATCGTCACCTGCATGGTCACGTCCTCGTCTATCTTCTCGATCTCTTGATGCTTGATATGGCTCTGCAATTTCAGCAGCTGTTTCCTCTAAATAGCCATCATCATTACTAAAGTGTGTGTCGATTTCACGATCATTTCTTCTGAAATCCTCGTCTCTTTCCATGATCAATTCCCCCTTTTGGTTAATAGAAAGGAGCTTTTTTAGTATGAGCAAAAATGTCTGTTTCATGTTTGCTAAAACTTGCTGGAATTGTGAAATGATTATGTTACACTTTAAGAGTATAAAAATGAGGAGTGTGGGCATGTTACGTTTAGGAATTGATATTGATGGTACAGTGACGGCGCAGGACACTTTTGTTCCCTATTTAAACGAGTCGTTCCAATGTGCCATGACACTAGATGATATGACAGAATATGATTTGACGAAGCTTTTAAAGATTTCTCAAGAAGAATTTTGGGGCTGGATGAATGAGCATGAGCCTCTTATTTATAAACAGGCAAAGCCTGCTGAGGGTGCTAAAGAAATCCTCGACCAAATGAAGCAGCAGCACAAATTGATTTATATTACAGCAAGAAGGCAGAAGCATTCAGATATCACCTACAAGTGGTTTCAAGAACATGACGTGCATTATGATGACATTGAGCTGGTTGGCGGTCATCATAAGCTGGAAGCCGTTCAAAAGCACAAGATTGATGTATTTTTTGAAGACCATCACGGCAATGCCACAATGATTGCAAAAGAGGCAGACATCCCGGTTATACTTTTTAACTCCCCTTATAACCAGATGCCAATTGACGACAGAATTATTCGCGTAAACAACTGGCACGAAGCGTCTCAATGGATCAAACAATATGAACAAAGTCTGCAAGCTGCTTATTAAGGTAGAAAAGCCGATACGTTTAATGTATCGGCTTTTTCGATGGAGCAAGCTGCCCTTCTTTCATGAGGAAATGGTACAACGCTCCCTTCATGCCTGCCTGATTCAAGTAATAACACGTTTCCAGCTTCACCTGAATGTTCTTCCACGCAGGCAGTGTATGTAGGTGTTTCTCAATACTTGATAGTAAATCTGGTCTTGCGCTCACGCCGCCGCCAATGAGAATTTTTTCTGGATTGAGGACGGTTGCTACATTGTAAATGCCAATGGCGATTCGCTTGTACCACTGATCCACCAGTTTTTCAATGGACGGATCGTGCTTCGCCTTTTCAAAAATGTCTTGTCCGTCTATTTGTGTACTTTGCGGAATTCCTTGCTTTTCTTTATAGCTGCGAATGAGTCCAGCCGTTGAAGCGCTGCTGTTGAGTGTTGTAAATTGTCCATTGTCTGTTTCTGTCAGCATCATGCCAAATTCACCGCCGCGAAAGGAAGCCCCGCGCACAAGCTGACCACCAGCGAAAATACCACCGCCAACACCTGTGCCAAGCGTCATACAAATAAAGCTGTCACACTCTTTCGCATGGCCGCTATATTTTTCTGCGAGAGCTGCACAGTTCGCATCATTTTCCACTTCTACACGAAGAGATGTTTTCTCTTCTAAAAGTGTTTTTACATTTTGACCATTTAAGGCGATAATGGCGCCTGCAAATTCTGTAAAACCTGATTCACTGTCCACAAAGCCTGGAAGACTGATGGCGATACCCCTGACATTCTGCTTCCTTTGATAATCCCTGACCACACCCGCCATTGCTTCTAAAAACGGTTCAAGCTGCCGGCAGTTCGTCTGATAGTCACCGCTAGTGACCAGCTTTCCATCCTGATCCATTAATCCATGTTTCGTTCTCGTCCCGCCTACATCAAACACGACGTAATAAGCCACTTTTGACCCCTCCCTTTACTCCAAAAGACTCAAATTGCACGCTGTAGTACCTTGATCTCATTTTAATGAAACAGCCACTCTTTGTAAAACGTTTTCAAATGACAAAACAAAAAAGCCAGCTCCATGGCTGGCTTTTTCACGAGTGAACTTCCTTCGGTTCGCAGGAAGGACACGTTCCGTATATTTCAAATTTATGTCCGCTAATATGATAATCCTCTAAATCGGCGTCAAGCTTGTCCATAGGACAGGCATCGATTTCTTTTGTTTTCCCGCATGTAAGACAAATAAAGTGATGGTGATGATGGGAAAATGAACATTTGAAACGGAATAGTTTCTCCCCTGACAATTCCGTAGTTTCTAATATTCCAAGGTCTTCATATAGTGACAAGTTTCGATAAATTGTATCAAAGCTAAGACCCGGGTAATCTTCACTTAGTGCCGTCAGCACATTTTTAGCGGTCAAGTATTTATCAGAATCAGAAAACAATTGAAGCATATCTTCACGTTTGCTTGTATATTTGTAGCCTTTTTCCTTTAATAAATCAAGCGCTTCTTGTACGTTCATGTTGATTCCCCCTTCTGAATTTCCCAATACTAATACACCCGATTAAAATCAAAATAGACAGCATCACAATGGTTCCGCCTGGCGCTAAATCAAGATAATAGCTTAAAATCAATCCGGCTAATACCGACAATTCACCAAACAAGATCGAAAGGAAAATCGCCTGTCTAAATCCTTTGGCAATGCGGATACTTGCCGCAACAGGAAGCGTCATGAGCGCCGACACAAGCAGTGTACCGACGATACGCATCGATGCCGCAATGACAAGTGCAACGACTAAGATAAAAATAAAATGAATCCATTTTGCTGAAATACCAGAAGCCTTTGCATGCTCTTCATCAAAAGAAAGCAAAAATAATTCTTTATATAAAAGCACAACAACTAACACAACAACGAGTGAGATCCCTACAATAATCCAAAGATCGAGTCTTGACACCGCACTGACACTTCCGAACAAATAACTAAACAAATCTGTATTAAAGCCATTCGCTAGTGAAATGAAGATGACGGAGATCCCAATACCCCCAGATAAAATAATGGGAATGGCCAGCTCCTGATAATGCTTATACACGGAGCGCAGACGTTCAATAAACAATGAACCAGCAACAGAAAAAGCCATCCCTAAGTACAGCGGGCTTACCCCTGTCAAAAGGCCAAACTTTTTATCAAGAAATAGACTTGCCGCAATACCGGCAAGTGATACGTGACTGAGGGCATCTGCAATAAGCGAGAGCCTTCTGACGACAATAAATACACCAAGTAAGGGCGCAATAAAACCAATCAGTAACCCTGCGATAAACGCATTTTGTAAAAATTCATAATGAAAAAATGGAAATAGCATTATTCATGTCCCCCATGATGGTGATGGTCGTGATGAATCACTTGAATGTCATGCCCGTAAAATTGGGATAGCGCCTGATCATCCATTGAATCAAACGCTTCTGCATCCCCGTGGAAATGCAGTGTCTGATTTAAACAAGCCACATGGGTGACTTTATCGGAAACGGTGCCAACGTCGTGTGTGACGAGAATTAAAGACATTCCTTTTTCTTTGTTCAATGTTTCGAGCAGCTGATAAAAGCCTTCTACTGTCCGCTGGTCTACCCCAACTGTGGGCTCATCCAAAATGAGCAGCTTTGGCTGACTGACAAGCGCACGGGCAATAAATGCGCGCTGCTGCTGACCGCCAGATAGCTCCCCGATGTTTTGATGCTTTAAATCTTGTATACCAACTGAGCGAATGGCATCTTCCACTTGCCATTTATCCTGCTTGCTCATTCGTTTAAACAAACCAATTTTCGCGGTCAATCCGCTTGCGACGACCTCATATACAGAAGCAGGGAAACCCGTATTGAAGCTATTCGCCTTTTGAGAAACAAATCCAATTTGATCCCAGTCTCTAAATTTTGAAACAGGCGTGCCAAATAGCTTTAATTCACCTTGCTGCGGTTTAATGAGCCCAAGCAGGCATTTTAATAAGGTTGTTTTACCAGAACCATTCGGTCCAACAAGTGCTAGAAAGTTTCCTTCCTCTACTGTTAAATGAATGTGATCAATAACATTTCGCTGTCCATATGAGTACGAAATGTCCTTCATTTCAATGATTGGCTTTGCCATGAATCTTTCCACCTTTAATCAATATAAAAAGAATGATTACGATTTATACAACAAAAAGAAAATGGCTTTTGCCATTTTCTCTGTCCATACATACATTTCATTATATAAAAGAAAGATAAAAAAGTAAAATAAAAGCTAATGAATGGCTGTTTTGAACTTACCGCCTTTTGTTTCATGCGTATCCATAATCGTGATAAATGCTTGGTCATCAATTTCAAATACGATGGATTTCAGCTTTGTAATTTCAAGCCTTGTGACAACGGCGTAGATGACATCTTTTTCTTCATCTGTATAGCCGCCTTTTCCTCTCAGCTTTGTCGTTCCCCTGCCGAGTCGATGCAGAATCGCATCTGAAATTTCATCATAATAATCTGATACGATAATGACAGCTTTTGTTTCATCAAGCCCTTGAATGACAGCATCAATTGTTTTCATTGCCAAATAATATGTCATGACAGAATACATAGCCTGCTCTGGTCCGAAAACAAAGCCCGCCCAAATAAAAATGAACACATTGACGATCATAACAAACTCACCGACGGAGAAAGGGATTTTTTTCGTCAAAAGAATTCCTAAAATCTCTGTTCCATCCATTGAGCCTCCATTACGGATGACAAGTCCAACACCAAATCCAAGTAATAGCCCGCCAAATACAGTGGCTAAGATCGGCTGTGTTGTAAATGCCTCCACATGATGAAGTGAAGATTCAATCACGGCTAAGCTGACAATCCCAATCACAGTGGAAACCAGAAAGGTTTTTCCAATATGCTTGTATCCTGATATCATAAATGGAATATTTAAAATGACAACAATCGTCGCAAAATTAATAAACGGGTTATCTGTAAAGAGATAATCCAAAATAAGCGAAATGCCGATGATGCCCCCATCAATAATATTGTTTGGCACTAAAAATAATTCAATGCTGACTGCTGCACATGCAGCCCCTACTAGAATCAGGAAAATTCTCAAAATAAAATGAGGCACTGATTCCTTTCTATGCTGTTTACTATTTGCCATACGTTCTCCCTTCTACACATGTTAAATTTTCAATGAACATTTTATTCACTTTACTATTTTATCATTTCACAGAATAAAATAAAATTTTTTGCACATTTTCCGTTTTCGCCCATACATTGTTACAGAGGGGAGGAATGGAATTGATTTTAATCCAAAAAATTGTCCTGCAGCGGCTCAATCAGATCACAGCAAATGATCTGTTAAGGTATGCGAAACAGTATGGTGTCAGTTTAACGTCACATCAAGCAGCTGAGGTTGCCAAACTCATGAACGGGAAAAACATCAATATTTTTAATGATTCAGAGCGTAACCGGCTTCTTAAGCAAGTGGAAGCGATTACTTCTAAACAGACAGCACAGACTGTGAATGATTTGTTTAACCAGTTTACAAGTTAAGCAAAAAAGGGCCGCATTTAGCGGCACCTCAACATGTTGCATCCTTTTTTACTGACCCATAATTTTGTCTAGTAAGCCTTCATCAAATTGCTTTTCTTTCAGCATCGCAATTTCGAATTTGTAAGGTGGTTTTTTGTTCTTTTTATCTTCACCTACATAAGGCGTTTCTAGAATTTTTGGCACATCTTGAAGCTGCGGATGATGCACAATATAGTTCAGTGCATCGAAACCAATTTCACCAAAACCGATATTTTCATGTCGGTCTTTTCTTGCGCCTTGTACGTTTTTACTGTCATTAATATGAAGAACTTTGATTCGGTCAATACCGACGATTCGGTCAAATTCTTCTAATACACCATCAAAGTCACTCACAATCGGGTAACCAGCATCGTGCGTGTGACACGTATCAAAGCAGACAGAAAGAGCTTCGTTATGTGTCACGCCGTCGATAATTTGGGCAAGCTCTTCAAAGCTTCTTCCGCACTCTGATCCTTTTCCTGCCATTGTTTCAAGTGCGATTTGAACCTCTTGACCTTTCACAATGACTTCGTTTAAGCCTTCAATGATTTTTTGAATCCCTGCTTCTGCCCCTGCTCCAACATGCGCACCTGGGTGAAGAACAATTTGTCTTGCACCTAGCGCTTCCGTACGCTCGATCTCAGAGCGCAGGAAGTCTACGCCAAGCTCAAATGTCGCGGGATTCACTGTGTTTCCAATATTGATAATATACGGAGCATGGACGACGATATCTGTCATGCCGTGCTCTTTCATATGCGCTTGTCCAGCTTCAATATTGAGGTCTTCGATTTTTTTGCGGCGCGTATTTTGCGGTGCACCTGTATAAATCATAAACGTATTCGAACCATAAGAGGCAGCTTCCTCACTCGCTGCAAGAAGCATATGTTTTCCGCTCATGGATACATGTGAACCAATCTTTAACAATGTTTCCCCCTACTTTCCATTACGCTTTGACTTTCTACGTTCCTGTCTTTTGATTTTATCCATCTCACGTGTCATTTTCTTTTTATATCCAGGTTTGACGGCTTTCGGTTTTCTCACAAGACGTTTTGCTTTTTCTTCAATTTCATTTGGTGCTTTTTTACGTCTTTGACGCTTCAGACGGTCATCTGCATCTCGCCATTCACCATGAACAATGGTTTTGTTTTCAAACACAACGCCCATTTTCTCAATTTGAATGAGTGCATCCTCATCAGCCAGCTCATAAATGGTCATGGCAATTCCAGATGAGCCAGCACGAGCTGTTCTTCCAACGCGGTGCACATAAAAATCAAGATCAGATGGTAGCTCATAGTTAATCACGTGGCTGACGCCTTTAATGTCAATTCCGCGAGCTGCAAGATCAGATGCCACAATATAAGTGAACTCCAAATCTTCAATTTGTTTCATGACTTTTTTACGTTCGCGCGGCGTTAAACCGCCATGAAGCACACCGATTTTCATTCCTTTTTCTTGTAGGAACGATGCGATTTCATCAACAGTTGTTTTTGTATTGGCAAAAATAATCCCTAAATATGGCTGTACATTCGTCACCATTTCATGGAGCAATTTTAATTTATCACGCTGTTTAGATGGAACTAAAATATGCTGAATGTTTTCTGCTGTAATCCGTCTTGGTTCAACATGCGCATACTTTGGATTGTCCATATATTTTTTCAGGAAAGGCTTTAGTTTTTCTGGGATGGTTGCAGAGAACACTAGCATTTGCAACTGTTCTGGCATTTGTGCACCAATACGGTCCACATCTTCTAAAAATCCCATATCCAGCATTAAATCCGCTTCATCAATGACAAGAGAGGTCGCTTTGTAAACATTCAGCGCCTGCTCATGAATGAGATCAGCAATACGTCCAGGTGTGCCGACAACCAAATGCGGCTGGTTTTTTAGCTTTTGAATTGATTTCTGCTTGTCCGTTCCGCCAATGTAAAGCTTTGCTTTGATCTCTTCTTCTGGAGAAGCATTCTTTAAAATCGTTTGAGCTTCTTTGAAAATTTGATTGGCTAATTCTCTTGTAGGCGCAGTAATCACGACTTGTACCTGCTCTTTGCTTGGATCAATTGAATGAATCAGCGGCAGTAAGTACGCATGAGTTTTTCCTGTTCCTGTTTGTGACTGGCCAATCACGCTTTCTCCTTTTAAAACAGCAGGGATGATTCTTTTTTGAATATCAGTCGGCTCATAAAAGCCTAGTTCATGAATAGCATCTATAATAAAAGGCTTTAATTCATATGTCGTAAATTTTGTTTCTTTCATGTTTTCACTCCTTAAGGCAATGCCTTTTTGCTCATCTCCTCATTATAGCTGATTTTCAGTAAAAAAACCATGTCCGCTTTTCCTACAGGAAACCAATTGATGCTTCCTTGCATAACCTATGAAGAGAAAGAGAATGCAGTAAGGGAGGTACAAGTATGTTAGGGCAAAGGCCTATGGGCGATTTTCAGCCGCGCCGCCCCTCACGCCGGCACCTTGGAAATGGCGGACAGCCCCGAATGTTTCAAAGAGGGCAGCAGCCTCCTATCCAACAGCCTTTTCAAGGGCAAGGCAATCCATTTCAGCAAATGATGCCTCGCTCCCCGTCTGTACAGGGAGGCGGTTTACCCGGGATGGGCGGAATTCCAGGAGGTGAGAGCCGTGCACTAGGCGGCGGAGCAGGAATTAAAGGCATGCTCTCTAAATTTCTTCCTGGCGCAGGAGGAGCTGGAGTCTCTGGAGGTGGTGCGGGATTACAAGGAATCCAGAGCTTCACGAATCCTGCGACTCTCTCAAGCATGTTAGGAAATGTTCAAAAAGTGCTCGGGATGGCGCAGCAATTTACGCCAATGATTCAGCAATACGGTCCTTTAGTGAGAAACTTACCTGCAATGATTAAACTGTACAGCCAGCTTGGCAGTGCGGACGATGATGAAGCAAATGCAAATGACGATGATGCAGAATCAACGGAGACCAGCGCGGAAACAGAAGTGCCCGAGGAAGAAGCACAACCTGATGAAATAGAAGAAAATGTTGAACCCGAAGACATCCTTGTCAAAAAAGCAGCACCACACACATCACCTGCTCCTGAAGCAAAACCGAAAAAAAGATCTGGCAGCTCTGTTCCAAAACTATATGTCTAGTGATCTTTTAACGGCGAAGTGTTCACTGCGTATAACAATCTTTGATATATACGCTTACTTTGGCTATAATGGAAGCAAGAGAATGATAAAAAGCCGTTTTTTACGGCTTTTTATATTGTTCTTCTCTAGCAGCACTTCCCTACAGGAGGACGAATAAATGAATGTAATTAAAATATCGCCGCGTGGCTATTGCTATGGCGTTGTGGATGCAATGGTCATTGCTAAAAATGCCGCACTTGATAAGAACTTGCCACGCCCAATTTATATATTAGGTATGATTGTGCACAACAAACATGTCACTGATGCCTTCGAGGAAGATGGAATCTACACACTGGACGGACCAAACCGCTTAGACATTTTAAAGCAGGTAGAAAGCGGAACAGTCATTTTCACGGCTCACGGCGTTTCTCCTGAGGTTCGTCAAATCGCAGAAGAAAAGGGCCTTGTCGCCATTGATGCGACCTGTCCTGATGTCACGAAAACCCACGAACTCATTTCAGAGAAAACAGCCGATGGCTATGACATTATTTATATTGGAAAAAAAGGGCATCCTGAGCCAGAAGGAGCTGTCGGAGTAGCCCCTGACAAGGTACATCTTGTCGAAACAGAAGCCGATATTGAGTCGCTCGATCTAACATCAGAAAAACTGCTCATCACGAACCAAACGACGATGTCTCAATGGGATGTCCACGATCTGATGGAGCTGATTAAAGAGAAATACCCTCACGTCGAGTATCATCAAGAAATTTGCCTTGCGACACAGGTGCGTCAAGAAGCTGTCTCGCAGCAAGCTGGTCAAGCCGATTTAACCATTGTTGTCGGCGATCCAAAAAGTAATAACTCCAACCGTCTCGCACAAGTGTCAATGGAGATAGCCGGAACGCAGGCTTACCGTATTGGCGATTTAAGTGAACTCAAGCTGGAATGGCTGCAGGGCGTCAAAACCGTTGCTGTTACTGCTGGTGCTTCAACACCAACACCTATTACAAAGGAAGTCATTCGTTTCTTAGAAAACTATGAACCGGATGATGAAACGACTTGGAAGATTGAACGAACGGTTCCTCTTTCTAAAATTTTACCTCGCGTCAAAACAAAGAAATAAGAAAACGTCAGAGCATATCCGCTCTGACGTTTTTTGTTTACATAAATTGAAATGGGTTTGTGTTTGATTCAGAAACAAAGAGCTGTACGTCATACTTTTTATTTGCACATAGCGATTGAAGCTTCGCCTTTACGCCCTCTTTCATAATCTTTTCAGCATAATGCCCTGGGTCCACTACGTTCAGCCCAAGCATCATGGCATCATGCGCAACATGGAAATAAAGGTCTCCTGTCACATACACATCTGCACCCATTCTTTTCGCTTGATAGATGTATTTATTTCCGTCTCCGCCAAGCACCGCCACTTTTTTCACTACAGCGTCTTGATCTCCTACAAAACGAGCACCATTCACATCTAGCTTCGTTTTCACAAATTGTGTGAAATCTCTAAGTGTCATAGGCTCATTTAGCTTTCCAATACGGCCAAGGCCTTTTTGAATAGGAGGAAGATCTGTCGTGTGTACACTATAGGCGACTTCTTCATAAGGATGTGCTTTGATCATGTCGCGAATCACTTGTTTTTCTATACTTGCTGGGAAAATGGTTTCAATCCGCACTTCTTTCACAAATTCTAATTGACCCGACTCCCCAATAAACGGCTTAGCTTCTTCTGATGGCAAAAAGCTGCCTGTCCCTTCATTTGAAAACGCACAATGGCTGTAGTTGCCGATATGTCCTGCGCCCGCATTTCCTAAAGCTGTCCGGATGGCCTCTTCAAACTCTTCAGGGACATACAAAGCAAGCTGTTTGATTGGATCCTCGTATGTCGGCACTAACACACTTGTGTCCTCAAGCTCTAAAGCCTCAGCAAGCAAGTCATTGACTCCTCCATCAGCTACGTCTAAATTCGTATGTGCCACATATACCGCAATATCATGTTTGATACATTTTTCAATGATCCGTCCAGCTGGCTGATCTGTCGCTACATGTTTTAATGGACGAAAAATCGGCGGATGGTGCGCAATAATGAGATCCACTTTTCGCTCGATCGCCTCATCTACTACATTCTCTAATACATCTAGGGTGATCATCACATTACTTACTTTTTTATTTAATGTTCCAATCTGGAGACCAATTTTATCACCTTCCATGGCATATGCCTTTGGTGAAAATTGTTCAAACAATTGGATGATTTCATGCCCGTTTACTGTTTTAGCCAACAGTCAAAACCTCCTTTAACGTCTTTATTTTCGCATTCAGCTCTTCAAGGCGCTCTTTGTTTTCTTCTGTCCGTGCTGCCTGCTGAATTTGACTTTCTATCTTCTCCATATGCTGAAGCTCTTGCATCCACTTGCGCTGGAAGACGTCATTTTGCTCTTTCGCAAGAAACGGACCAACGAGCATGCCTGCTTCAAGTGACATTCCTTCATAAGCTTTATCTTTATCGCCTTTTTCTGCGATGATGATTTCGTATATTTTGCCGTCCTCTTCTAAAATGACTTCATCCATCAATTCATACCCCTCTTGATAAAGCCATAAACGAATATGGTGGGCATGGATATTCGGCTGAAGAATGAGCCGCTCATGGCCTGCGAGCTTATGCCTTCCATCATTTAGAATGCTTGCGATGAGTGCCCCGCCCATACCTGCAATCGTCACTGCATTCACTTCGCCTTTTTCAATGACTTCAAGGCCATTTCCTTTTCTGACCGATATCTGTTCATCTAATTCAAGTCTATGTACTTGCTGCTGCGCCGATTGGAGCGGTCCATCGGTAATCTCACCAGCAATGGCTTTCACTGCTTTTTGATGCAGGATCGCATAGCATGGCAAATAGGCATGGTCTGAGCCGATATCAGCGAAGACTGCCTCATCTGGTAAAAAGTCTGCGACTTTTTTTAATCGTTTGGATAAATTCATTTCATTCATACGTATCACTACTTTTCTTTAATGTTCATACTTGTCTATCTTATATAAATTATGGACTTTTTAAAAGTCGTTTTCAAATGAAAAAAGCTCTTCTTTTGAAAAAGAGCTTTTTGTGTAAGATTATTTAATTTTAGACACCCATTCCGCCATTTCATCGAGCTTTTCATTCGGAATCAGCCCGCCTGGCATCCCGTTGCCGCCTTCTTGAATTTTCTTCTTGATGTCAGCCACTTCAAGCTTGTCTCCAACACCTTTTAAAGCAGGACCTGCGCCGCCTTCATAGTTTTCCCCGTGACAGCTTAGACAGTTCTGTTTATACAATTCTTCCGGCGTCGCATTTGCTGTCTCTTCTTGCTTTTGCTCCTTGCCCCCTGAGGCAATTTTTTCTTCATCTTTCAGCCCCTTCATTGATAAGAAAAAAGTGAGTCCAATACCTAAAATGGCAATCAATAAAAATGGTATAAGTGGATTCCGTTTCATTTCTTTCATCCTCCCCTTTGTGAAAACCCCTTTGAGACTATGCAAACAATTCTAATTCTACTTTAATTTTACAAAAAGTAAACGAATTATGATACAAAACTTTGGTCAAGTTCACAGATTAGACAAAAATGATTCAAGATGAGAAATGAAGCCTCCAGCACATTTAGATGTATTTTTTATACATCTTTTCTCTAAGAACGTTGCAAATTCATTTGTTATTCAGTAAAATATAATCAGATTGAAAAAAGCGTTTTCATTTTTGATAAGAAAGAACGGATCTCTTTCAAGATCCGTCCGGTTTCTACTCTAAGAAGTCTTTTAATCGTTTACTTCTGCTTGGGTGTCTTAATTTACGAAGAGCTTTCGCTTCAATTTGTCGGATACGCTCTCTTGTTACGCCGAACACCTTACCAACCTCTTCTAACGTGCGTGTTCTTCCGTCGTCTAGTCCGAAACGTAGTCTCAGCACATTTTCTTCACGGTCCGTCAGCGTGTCTAATACATCTTCAAGCTGCTCTTTTAAGAGTTCGTACGCAGCGTGGTCAGATGGAGATGTCGCCTCTTGGTCTTCGATAAAATCACCAAGATGCGAGTCATCTTCTTCACCAATAGGTGTTTCTAAAGATACAGGCTCTTGCGCAATTTTAAGAATCTCTCTTACCTTTTCTGGAGTTAAATCCATGTCTTCAGCAATTTCTTCAGGCGTTGGTTCTCTGCCTAGGTCTTGCAGAAGCTGTCTTTGAACACGGATCAATTTATTAATGGTTTCCACCATATGAACCGGGATCCGGATTGTTCTCGCCTGATCGGCAATCGCACGTGTGATCGCCTGTCTAATCCACCAAGTCGCATATGTTGAGAATTTATATCCTTTGCGGTAATCAAACTTCTCAACCGCCTTCATCAGACCCATGTTTCCTTCTTGAATCAAGTCAAGGAACAGCATACCACGACCGACATAGCGTTTCGCAATGCTGACAACGAGACGAAGGTTCGCTTCCGCTAATCTTCTTTTTGATTCCTCATCGCCCTCTTCGATCTTTTGAGCGTACGTAATTTCTTCTTTAGCAGATAACAAATTGACGCGTCCGATTTCTTTTAAGTACATACGAACAGGGTCATTGATTTTGACACCTGGTGGTACGCTTAAATCATTCAGGTCAAATTCTTCTTCCGCTTTAGCCAGCTGCTGAACATTTGGGTCTTCTGTCTCTTCGTTTTCACTAATGAGCTCTACACCCTGTTCGCCTAAGTATTCATAGTATTCATCCATTTGGTCTGATTCAATTTCAAAGCTAGACATACGCTCTGCAATTTCTTCGTATGTTAAAACGCCCCGTTTTTTACCCGTTTCAGTGAGCTTATCTCTCACCTGTTCAAAGGTTAATTCAGTTTCGGTTTCGTGGGCTTGTTTATCAGCCATTATGGATCCCTCCTTCCAAAGCTTGCAACGAATTCTAAAGTAACTTGCGATTTGCTTCCGCTCTGCTTTTCTCTCTCTATCAAACATGAGCCAAGCAAATAGGAATAAAATAAATAATGATGAAGGCAAGATGCTTGCGGTCTTATGCTCCTCCCGTAAAGGATTCATTGCCAGCCGTAAGTCCTGTCATTAATAATAGACGTATTACTTCAGCGAACGGTTCAACTGAATAATTTCTTTTGCAAGTGTTGCCGCTTTGAAGAAATCTTTTTGCCTCTCCGCTTCTGCACGTTCTAGTTCTTTTTCCTTTATCATTGACAAATTCCGATGATTCAACACTTTTTTTACATAATCACTTAATTCAGCTTCACTTAGTTCGTCTCCGACTTGAATCATCAATATATCCGTCAACAGCTGATTCATGACATCATCTTCTATCCGATTCATCAGATGCTGCGGCGTTGGTTCTTTGCCTTCTTCATACAAGGCATAAATGTACGTTGCCAGCGCCCTGTGCGAATCTATATTAAATTCAATCCCGATTCTGTCAAGTACTTTGCGGATCACGTCATCGCTTTTTAACATATGAGCAAGCAGCATTCGCTCTGCATTTTCATATGCCGGCCGCAGACGCTTTCTTCTCACTTGTGTTGACAGATGTGCACGCCGTTTTTCAAGCCCGTTTTCTTCCTGTGTGCTTTTGGTTTCTTGCCGCTGCTGCTTTTCAAACAGCTCCAGTTGTTCTTTTAATGAATCAAGTGAGATCGAAAACTCCCCAGCAAGCTGTTTCATGTAAATCTCTTGCTCCAAAGAGCCGTTTAACCGGCTGATTTCTCGAAGAACCTGCTTCATATAAGTAAGACGGTCTCCTTCGTCTGATAAGTTTTTTCCTCTTCGGAAAAAATTCATCTTAAACGTCATTAATGTCACACTTGCATCTATGATGTCATTCCTAAATTTCTCGCCGCCATATTTACGAATGTAATCATCTGGATCAAGTCCATCTGGTATCATGGCAACGCGAACTTTACATCCTCTTTTTCCAAGCAAATCTGATGCTTTCATGGTCGCTTCGTATCCGGCCGTATCAGAGTCATAGCAAAGGATGATCTCTTCTACGTTCCGCCTGAGAAGCTTTACGTGCTCTTCTGTAAGAGACGTACCCATTGTTGCAACACTTTCACCGACACCTGATGTAACAGCTGAGATGACGTCTGCAAATCCTTCAAAAAGAACTGCCCGTTCGCGTTTGCGAATATGCATACGTGCGTCATGAAAGTGATAAAGCAGCTTACTTTTATGAAAAAGCGGCGTTTCAGGACTATTCATATATTTAGGCTGCTGATCACCAAGCGATCTTCCGGAAAAAGCGATGACCGTTCCATGATGATCATGAATGGGAAACATGACACGATCTCTAAAGCGGTCAAAAAAGCCTGTGCCGTTTTCACGTTGAATCAAAAGACCAGCCTTCTCCATCATCACAGGATCAAATCCTCGTTTTTCTAAAAACTTGGTCACGAAATCCCAAGAATCAAGAGCATACCCGATCTCAAACTTGGCAATCGTTTCATCCGTAAAGCCTCTGGACCGTAAATAATCAAGTGCGTTTTGACCTTCCTTTGTATTTACCAGCAAATGGTGGTAAAATTTCTTAAGAAGCTCATGGGCCTCAATCATTTTATGATCTGCTGTGTCCTCTTGCTGAGAGGAACTCATCTGAGCATTCGCCACCTGATCAGGCAGATCAATATGGTACTTATCAGCCACATGTGAAACGGCTTCAATAAATGAGTAGCCTTCCATTTGTCTGAGGAACGAAAACACATTGCCTCCTGCACCACAGCCAAAACAATGGAAGATTTGCTTATCTGCTGAAACAGAGAATGAAGGAGTATTTTCACCATGGAATGGACAAAGACCGAAGTAATTTCGACCCTGCTTTCTAAGCTGTACGTATTCTCCAATCACTTCGACAATGTCTGCGTTTTTTTGGATCTGCTCCAAAAGTTCATCTGGTATACGTTTGCTCATCCTAATAACACTCCGTCGTACATTATTCGCCTTTTAATTTAAAAATCCTTCATGATTCGACAGGATTTTTTGTAGTTGCGCCATAAATCGCTTCTTATCCTCTTCTAAAAGCTTTTTGGGACCTTTTCCGTATACACCTTTTCTTCGCTGTTGGCTGGAAACATGCCTGCGTTCCAAATCAAAATCAATTGTTTCGTTTGTGTACATTCGTCCTCTTTCAGACAGAACAATGACCTGTCTCGGAAGCAGTAAGGAGGCAAGACCAATATCTTGGGTGACGACAATATCATGCGCGGCAGCTGAGTTGGCAATGACTAAGTCCGCTGCTTCCTTATGTGTATCTACAAACCGCCAATCTTCAAGTGGAGATCTTTTGGTTTGAAAATGCTCATATGAAGCAATGAATGTCACTGGTACTTTAAATTGAGATGCGACAGAAAGGATTTCGTCTTTTACAGGACAAGCATCTGCATCGACATAAATCGTCCTCTCTTTTTTACGTTCATTCAGGTGACTAATTCTCCATCCCTCCACCTTATTCCTGCTTTAGAGAAGCAAAAAGACCATACTTTTCCCCCATAAAGCAATCAACAGTAAAACTCATTTTGTCGAAAAGTTATGTTCAGAATCACTTGACTTCTGCCAATATTAGTTTATTCGTTCTTGACTTAACTTAAACCTAAAATCAATCATTTTATCACAATTTTTTATTATAATACAAATGCAGCAAATATGCTATTGTTTTTGTTTACCCGTTTCCCCCCATAGGAAAAACCCAGGAGGAGCATCCTGAGTTTATTCGGAACCTCTTTTGGTCAGCATTTGATGGATGACATTTGCCGTTTCCTCAACTGCTTTATTCGATACATCAACGACTTGACAGTTAATACGGTCAACCACTTTTTCAAAATACTCTAGTTCCTCTTTAATCCGCTCAATGTTCGCATAAATAGCGCGATCATTTAAACCAAGAGATTTTAAACGCTCTTTGCGAATATGATTTAGTTTGTCTGGACTAATTTTCAAACCGATACATTTCTTCGGATCAACTGAAAATAACTCTTCTGGCGGATCAACTTCAGGTACAATTGGTACGTTCGCTACCTTCAGCCGTTTATGCGCCAAATATTGAGATAATGGTGTCTTGGACGTGCGTGATACACCAATGAGCACAATATCAGCCTTTAGAATACCTCTTGGGTCTCTGCCGTCATCGTATTTCACAGCGAACTCGATGGCTTCTACCTTTTTAAAATAGTCCTCATCTAATTGACGTACACGACCCGGCTCATGTTTCGCTTCATTTCCGTATGCCGTCTCCATTTTATCAATGAGTGGACCGATGATGTCATAATAAACGACACCGTTTGCTTCTGCTTCCTCGATTAAGAATTGGCGCATTTCTGGCACAACAAGAGTAAAGCAGACGATCCCATTATCTGCTTTCGCCAGTGAAATGACTTCTTTAATCGTACCAACATCTTCTACATACGGGATTCTTCTAATATTTGAATGGTCTGATGAGCCGCCATCAAATTGGCTAAGTGCCGCTTTGACCACGAGCTCTGCCGTTTCTCCTACTGAATCTGATACCACAAAAATTACGCGATTACTCATAACATCCCCTCGCAGTCTTCTGTCATTAGATTATTTCGTTCTCCGATAAGCTGACAAGTATTTTCGTCATGTTTGTTTTCGTGATTCTTCCGACCACTTCAAAGCCTTTTTCCGTATCTTTTATCACAGGAAGTGCATCTATTTGCTTTTCAATCAAGTGCTTCGCCACATCCATAATGAAATCTTCTTTGCGGCAAACGGTGATGTTCGGCATTCTTGTCATAATAATATGGACAGGGATAGATGGAAGCTCCTGTTTCCCTATACTTGCGCGAAGGAGGTCTTTTCTTGATAATACGCCTGTTAAAATAGAGTGATCGTCCACAACGAATAATGTGCCCACATCCTCTAAAAACATCGTACAAATCGCATCATAAACCGAAACATTCTCATGTATCACCACTGGAATGGATTGAAAGTCTTTCACTTGAAGTTTTTTCAGCTTATCTGCGAGAAGCTGCGTGCCTGTTTTTCCTGTGAAAAAGTAGCCGACCCTTGGTCTTGCTTCTAAAAAGCCTGACATTGTTAAAATGGCTAAATCCGGTCTGAGGGTCGCCCTTGTTAAGTTCAGCCGATCGGCGATATGCTCTCCAGTGATCGGACCATTCTCTTTGACAATCTGTAAAATCTGCTCTTGCCGTTTATTTAACTCGATTGTACTCACCACCTTTAAATAGAGAGAGCGAAATCTTTATTTTATGTATATCATTTTCATAACTCATCATATTATAGCGCATCTTTGTCCGAATGAAACAAAAATCCACTCAAAAACCGTGAATTAAATGAGTAAAAAACGATTGCCCTTCGGAAAAGGCAACCGTTCTTAGGTATTTATTTTACAATTAAATTGTTCATGTTCGCAAATGATTGAATCACTTTGGCTAGTTTGACCATCTGTGCCAACCGATTTCGCTTCAGTTTTTCATCATCCGCATGAACCATTGTGTGATCGAAATAATGAACGATCGGTGTTTTTAACGTATCCAGTGCCTCAAGTGCCAAGCTGTATTGTCCTGCTGCTACATGTTCCTTGACAGCTTTCTCTACTTGCTGATACGCCTCAAACAGCTTTTGCTCATGTTCATTTTCAAACAGTTCAGGCTGAATCTCTGTGTCTTCGCCTTTTTTACTGATTGAAATGACGCGTCCCAATGCTTCAGCCGTTTCTTTAAAGCTTTCTTGTTTTACACTCTCTTCAAGAACAGCTGCTTTTTTGACAACTGCATATGGCTCAATATTTTCAACATCAAGCACTGCATCAACAACATCATGGCGGATATGCTCTGCTTGAAGAACATATTTTAAACGATGCGTTAAAAATTCAATTAGAGCAGCTTCATGATCTGTTTTTACTTGAGCAAGTGCTAACAGCTCTTTAAATGAAATATTCCAATGACGGTCGAGCAGGATTTGAACGATACCACTCGCTTGTCTTCTAAGTCCATAAGGGTCTTGAGAACCTGTAGGGATCACATCGATTGAGAAGAATGAACAAATAGAGTCGAGCTTATCTGCTACTGCCACAATCGCACCAATCAAAGTAGACGGCGCCTCATCACCAGCAAAGCGCGGCATATAATGCTCGTTAATGCTTCTTGCCACTTCTTCATGCTCACCAAGAGCTCTTGCATATTTCTCACCCATGATTCCTTGTAATTCAGGGAATTCATAGACCATTTGAGTCACAAGGTCAAACTTCGAAATACTTGCTGCTCTAGCCACACGTTTTGTTGTTTCTTCATCTGCTCCGACATGCGCCGCTAGACGGGTTGCAATGTCTGTCACTCTCTTCAGCTTGTCGCCGATTGTTCCAAGTTTCTCATGGAATACCACTTTATCAAGCTTTTTAATATTGTCTTCAATCACTAGTTTTTCGTCTTCTTTATAGAAGAATGCAGCATCTGATAAACGTGCGCGAAGTACTTTTTCGTTCCCTCTTGCGACATTTTCCAGCGCCTCACTGTTTCCATTTCTGACTGTAATAAAATGAGGCAATAATTCTCCTTGCTCATTTTTCACAGGGAAGTAGCGTTGATGCTCTTTCATTGTTGTCACCAATACTTCTTCCGGCAATGCAAGAAACTCCTCTTCAAAGGAACCAGACAGCACAGTTGGATATTCTACAAGATCGTTCACTTCTTCTAGAAGTTCAGGATCAACAGGAATGACCCAGCCTTTTTCTGAAGATAGCGCATTTAGCTGTTCAGTAATTAATTGTTTTCTTTTATCTGAGTCTGCAATCACAAATTGATCGCGCAAAGTTTGTTCATAAGAAGCAGGTGAGTCAATGCTGGCTGTCGTACCAAGGAAACGATGTCCTCTTGTTTCACGGCCGCTTTTCACCCCAGCAATTTCAACAGGTACAATCTCTTGTCCAAATAGACAAACAATCCATTTAATCGGACGGATATAGCGTAAATCTTCGCTTCCCCATCTCATGTTCTTTGGAAAGCTTAATGAAGCAGCGATCTCACCTAACGCTGGGAGAAGGTCTTTGACTTGCTTCCCTTCTTGAAACTTTTGGACATGGACATAATCCACTCCTTTGATCTCTTTGAAATAGAGATCATCTGTTGAAGCACCTTGGCCCCGGGCGAAGCCTTCAGCAGCTTTTGTCCAATTGCCTTCAGCATCTTGGGCAATCTTTTTAGCTGGGCCTTTTGCTTCTTCTTTGATGTCTTCTTGTTTTTCTGCGACACCTTTCACAAGTACAGCAAGACGTCTTGGTGAGTTGAATAAAGCAGTCTCTTCAAATGAAATATTTTGCGTTTCAAACCATGCTTTTACTTTCTCACCTAGCTGTTTTGTGCTCTCTGGCATGAAACGAGCCGGCATCTCTTCTAAGCCGATCTCAAGTAATACATCTTGTTTATTCATGAGAAGCCGCCTCCTCTTTTAGCATAGGGAATCCCAATTTTTCGCGTTCTTCATAATAGGTTTTGGCTACTTTTCTTGCTAACTGACGTACTCTTCCGATATAACCAGTTCGCTCAGTCACAGAAATAGCGCCCTTTGCATCGAGCAGGTTAAACGTATGAGAGCATTTGAGGACATAATCGTATGCCGGGTGAACAAGTCCTTTGTCCATTTGACTGTGTGCTTCTTTCTCATAGGTTGTAAATAGCTCGAACAGCATGTCAGTATTAGATGTTTCAAATGTATACACAGAGTGCTCATATTCAGCCATTAAGAATAAATCTCTGACCGTAAATCCGTCTGTCCATTCAAGATCGAAGACATTTTCTTTGTCCTGGATGTAAGAAGCAAGACGTTCAATACCGTATGTGATTTCAACAGAAACGGGCTTACATTCTAAGCCGCCGACTTGTTGGAAATACGTGAATTGCGTAATTTCCATCCCATCAAGCCATACTTCCCAGCCAAGTCCTGCACAGCCAAGAGATGGGTTTTCCCAGTTGTCTTCTACAAAACGAATATCATGTTTCAGCGGGTCAATGCCAAGTGCTTTCAATGATTCAAGATATAGTTCTTGAATATTGTCAGGTGATGGCTTAATGATCACTTGAAATTGATGATGCTGATACAATCTATTTGGGTTTTCTCCATATCTGCCATCAGCCGGGCGTCTTGAAGGCTCTACATATGCTACCTTCCACGGCTCTGGGCCGATGCTTCTGAGGAACGTGTATGGACTCATCGTTCCGGCACCTTTTTCTGTGTCATACGCCTGCATTAATACGCAGCCTTCATTTGACCAATGCTTTTGCAGCGTCAAAATCATGTCTTGAATATTCAATGATCGCACCTCCATCTTTTCTACACCAACCGCTATGTATGGCGGGTGGGATTAGAACCTTGTAAGAGAACACAAAAACTCCCGTCTCTATGCTCGCAAGGTTCTTTGCAAACATAGGGACGAGAGTTTTTCCCGCGGTTCCACCCTATTTGCTGGTGTCGTAGCATCCAGCCGCTTTGTTTTACGCTGCTCAAGAATGCCTTTCGTTACGCCTCCATCCTTAGCTCACACCGCCCTAAGGTCGCTTTTATGGATTTTACGTAAGTACTTCTTTCTGTCAATGCAACATATTTTATCTTAGATGATCTTACAAAAAGTCATGGGAGATGTCAACTTTTGTTTTCGTCACCCATTAGCTTTTTCATGGATTCCATCTGATTCATGAATTTTTTTGATTTTAAATAGAGGCCGGAATATTCGTCATAGTAGTGATCAAGCACTTGACGAATTTCTTGTTTCGTCTGAGGCTTCACATCAACCTGACCAAGCCTTGATAAATCAAAATAATGAAACAAACGGAGCAGCCTTGCAGCTGCGGGGGATAAGGGCAGTTTATATGGATCTTTCGAAAAACAATTTTGGCAAATGAAGCCGTTATCTCTTATCGAGAAATGGAACTGCCCTTCTTTTTGACCACAGTGAACACATTGATCAAGTTCAGGCTTCATCCCCATCACTGATAACATTTTAACCTCTACGATAAATAAAATAATATCAGCATCTGTGCCTTCGTTGAGATGACGCAGAGATTGAAGCAGAAGCTCAAACAAATAAGGGTTTGGCTTTTTTTCTTCTGTGCCTTTATCAATCAATTCCGTCATATATGCGGCATATGCGGTCAGAAATAAGTCTTCCCGAATGGCCCGCATACTTTCAATCATTTCGCCTTGCTGGAGCGTTCCAAGTCCTGTTGATGATTGGATAAGAAAGGTGCCGTATAAAAACGGCTGGCTTATGGCTGACAGGCGGCTGTTTGATTTTTTTGCGCCTCTTGCCATCACGCCAATTTTTCCATGTTCTCTAGTGAGCAGCGTGACAATTTTGTTTGTTTCGCCATAATCTGTTGTTCTAAGGACGATTCCTTCACTTTTAATGAGCATTTGTCTACACTCCGAGCGCTGGAGGGGGTCAAGAATTATAAAATTGGAAAATCAAATCGTGCTATTTCTTCTTCAAGTACATCGGGTCTTTCCAGGTTCTCCTTTTCTAACTCTTTGAAAAGCAGATACGTGTCAACGCTTCCTGTTTGTGAAAATACGTTCCATGTAAAATTCAACATAAAAACCCCACCTTTCTTTATTAGAAGCAGCAACGCTACATCCAACATATTAATTTTATCTTGACCAGGCTACCTCCATTTCATGATAAACAATTTTTACTAATCGAACCGCACCATTGTCAGATTTGCTGACAAATGCAGCGATTTTTTAATATTCGTCTTCTCTAAATCCGAAGTCACGAAGGTGAGTGGATTTATTACGCCAGTCCTTCTGAACTTTGACCCAAAGCTCTAAATACACTTTTGAGCCTAGAAGTGCTTCAATATCTCTGCGCGCTTTTTGTCCCACTTCTTTTAACAAGCTGCCTCGTTTACCAATGACGATCCCTTTTTGTGAATCACGTTCTACAACAATGGTTGCCGCGACATGGATCTTGCCATTTTCATCTGGCTTAATCGATTCAATCGCAACCGCAATACTGTGCGGAATCTCTTCTCTCGTTAAATGCAACACTTTTTCACGAATTAATTCAGAAATAATAAACCGTTCTGGATGATCTGTTACTTGATCTGCCGGATAAAATTGAGGGCCCTCTGGAAGATAACCTTCAATCTGCTGAAGAAGCGTGTCGATATTGTTCCCTTCAAGAGCTGAAATTGGCACAATTTCCTTGAATGGATAACGTGTGCGGTATTCATCAATTAAAAGGAACAGTTCATCTGGATGAATTTGGTCAATTTTATTCACGACAAGGAACACCGGTGTAGATGTTTGCTTTAGTCGTTCAATGATGAATTCATCACCTTTGCCATAGCCTTCCTGTGCGTTGATCATAAATAAGATCAGGTCGACTTCCTTCAGTGTATTTTGAGCCACCCTCATCATAAAATCACCAAGCTTATGCTTAGGTTTATGAATCCCCGGTGTATCGATAAAGATCGTTTGTGATGTGTTCGTTGTCAGGACACCTTGCACTTTGTTTCGCGTCGTTTGGGGCTTATCGCTCATAATGGCGATCTTTTGTCCAATAACACGATTAAGAAAAGTTGATTTCCCTACATTTGGTCTTCCAATAATTGATACAAATCCTGATTTGAAGCTTTCGTTAGTCATTTAAATCCTCCGGTGAAAATGCTCCTGGCAATAGTTCGTTTACTGTTGTTTCGTATATATGTCCTTTTAAGTTCGTTAGAATCACTGGCATGTCAGGTGCACATAGCTCTGAAATGACCTGTCTGCATGCGCCGCACGGCGAAACAGGACGGTCTGTATCAGCCACCACTGCTAACATTTGAAAAGATGTAATGCCTTCTGAATAGGCTTTAAAAAGTGCTGTTCTTTCCGCACAATTACACATACCATATGCTGCATTTTCAATGTTGCAGCCGCCATACACTTTTCCATCATTCGACAGTAACGCTGCACCGACTTTGAATTTAGAATAGGGTACATATGCAAAATCTCTTGCTTTGATTGCTTCTGAAATCAACTCTTGTTTGTTCATTCCTAGTTCCCACTTTCAGAAGAAATGGTACCACTGTCACATTTATATTTTACATAATTCACGTGACATTTTCACGCCCATTTCTAAAAATGTTAATAAATAGTAATATTGTTCTATTGCATGATCTTCGGTAAGAAGATGATCAACCCAATCATAACCGAAATTGCGGCGTAAACGCAAACAGCGCCTGCCGCAGCGTCCTTCGCTCTCTCTGCAAGCGGGTGCCTTTCTTCTGTCATCAGATCCACTGTATGTTCAATGGCTGTATTGACAAGTTCAAGCGCAAACATCCCCCCGCATAGAAGAAGAACAATTAGCCATTCAAATGGGTCAATGCGGAACCAAAAGCCGCAGATCACCACGATGATGGCTGCGACTGTGTGAAATCGAAAATTCCGTTCATTCAAGAAAGTTCGCCATATTCCTCTAAATGCATAGTAAAAACTCCGAAAAAAACGGGCGAGCGGCCTTCTTTTCTTACGATGATCTCGAAAGGCCATAATCATCCAAAATCTTTGTCTGTTTGGCGAACATTTCTTTTTCATCTTCCTCTGTCATATGATCATACCCGAGCAAATGAAGGAAGCCATGAATCGTTAAGAATCCAAGCTCTCTCATAAAGGAATGTCCATATTCCTCCGCCTGCTCTTTCGTTCGATCTACACTAATGATAATGTCACCAAGTACAGGCGGGATATCATCCGCTCCAATGATTTCAATCTCCCCTTCTCCTTCTTCTTCAAGTGCAAAGGAGATCACATCCGTTGGTGCGTCTTTTCCGCGGTATTCTTTATTGATTTGATGAATCTCTTCATTCGAAACGATCGTCACTGATACTTCCGCTTGATCCTTAACCTCAAGTTCGTCTGCAGCAAACTGAAGAAGCTTTTCCACTTCTTCAAGCTGCTCTTTTGATACTTGTCCTGTTTCATCTATTAAATCGATTAACAATGTCATTTACTTCACCTTCTGCTTCGGGGCATCTGGATATTCAATCCGAGAATGGAAAATCCCCTTTAATGTTGTACAAATTGTTTGGCTGATAATATTTAATTCTTTAAATGTCAGGTCACATTCACTAAATTGCCCGTCCTGCATTTTATCCGAAATAATGCCTTTGACAAGCTTTTCAATCCGCTCTGGATTTGGATTATGCATGGAACGAACTGCCGCTTCAACGCTGTCAGCCACAGAAATAATCGCTGCTTCTTTTGATTGCGGCTTTGGACCAGGGTAACGAAATTCTTCTTCTGTCACCTGATCATCACGCTCTTTTGCCTTATAGTAAAAGAACTTTAAAAGAGACTTCCCGTGATGCTGTTCTGCAATGTCGACAAGCTCTTCAGGAAACTTCTTTTCTCTCAGCATATCAGCGCCATCTGTCGTATGGGCAATAATAATATTTTTACTCAGCTGAGGAGAAAGCTTATCATGCGGATTATCAATGTTCATTTGGTTTTCGATAAAGTATTGCGGTCTTTTCGTTTTCCCAATGTCATGATAATAAGCGCCGACCCTTGCTAAAAGACCGTTTGCACCGACTGCTTCACATGCAGCATCCGCTAAATTCGCCACCATGACACTATGATGATATGTACCTGGTGTCTCGGTTAAAATCTTTTTGAGCAGCGGATGATTTGGGTTAGATAATTCGATCAGCTTCATTGTGGAAAGAATGCCAAACATGCTCTCAAAAACAGGCATTAACCCAATGACCAAGATAGATGATGCAAACCCTGACACAATCGCCATCATGAGGTTCACACCGATTTCAAGCCCTGATGGTGAAGAGTTTTGGATCAGTGTAATGGATAAAACCACAAGCACATTCACCAAGGCCACCAAAAGCCCAGCCTGCAATATTTTTGATCTTGCATTATGTTTTCTTAAAAATAAAATACCTGCCATCCCGCTCATCAGATAATAAGCGCAGATCACATAGTTAAAGACGCCGGTTACTCCTTGATTAAACATCATACTGCCGCAAAGAGCAAATACAAGACCGGAGAAGATTGCTAACCGCTCATTAATGAGCAGTTTGATCAGCATCGTGCCAAGTGCCACTGGCACAACATAGCCTATCGTTGTATATTTCGTTTCCTGAAAGAGACTGAACACTTCCATAATAATTAAAATAATCGTAAAAATAAGCGAGTAGAGCAATAATGACTTATTCTTATGGACAAGCGACTTTTTTCTCGATTCAAGGGAATGAATAATCGCTGCTAAGAAAAGGCCAATTAATATGAAAAGACCACTTACAGGCTTAAATAAATTTGAGCTGTTTAATAGACCCGTGAGTTCTAATTTGCGATAAACTTCCCGGTCGATGAGCTCTCCTTCTTCAACTAAGATTTGCCCTTGCTTAATTTGCACTGGCTGAATATTGTCAGCCGCTTCCTGTCTTTTCTTCTCTGTTGCCACTGGGTCAAATACATAGTTTGGGATGATCGCAAATTCACCGATTTCTTTCGCTGCATTTAAGTATTTTGATGGAATCGAATTGTTTTCAAGCTCTGTTTTGACTTGTTTTTTCTCATCTTGTAATTTCGCTGCTGTGATTTCTTTACTCATCAGTGAATTCACCACTGTGATGATGGAATCTTTAGTAAATGAGAGATTCTCATCACTTGCCTGAAGCAGTGCTTTAATGGATTGATCCGAAACAGCTTCCTGCATATCTGTTGTGAGCTTTTCTTTGACACGCTTGACCATTTCTTGATCTGATGGCGCTTTCTCTTTATCATCAGCTGCTTTCTTCTCTTCTTTAATGGCTTCAAAGAGGGATGAGATGAGGTCTACACGATTATCAGAATACGCTTTTTTGAGCGTATATTGATCTTCTACTTGATCTGTTGCTTCTTGTTTCTTTTCTTCTGTCGCTTCTTGATCATCAACAGTTGACGGAGAATAGATGGTCTGTTCGCTCACAGAAAATAAATCTAAGTCTAGCGATTCAGGCTTTACATGGAAGAAGAGCACCACGAATAAAATGGCTGCTAAAGCAGCGTACAGCAAGACATTTAAATAACGTGAGCGCTCCATTTTCTGAGGTTCTTTTTTAGACAGCAGTCTTTTGCGCTTACTGCCTTTTTGATTCTTTCTCAAGGAAAGTACCTCCTTTTTTACTTTAAACCACGATCGAAACAAAATGACCCGATGAAGACGATCGGGTCACTCAGTTCATTTTTGCTTTTCGTATGCGCCAATGATCTTCGCCACAAGCGGGTGTCTGACCACATCTGTCTGGTCTAATTCAATAAATGAGATGCCCTTGATCTCTGCAAGCATGTCCTTTGCAGCCGCAAGACCTGATTGCATGCCCTTTGGCAGATCAATCTGTGTAATATCTCCTGTAATGACCATTTTAGAACCAAAGCCAAGTCTCGTCAAAAACATTTTCATTTGGGCAGGTGTTGTATTCTGCGCTTCATCTAAAATAACAAATGCATCATCAAGCGTCCGGCCTCTCATATAGGCAAGGGGTGCTATTTCAATCACGCCGCGCTCGATTAAACGTTCCGTATGATCACTGCCAAGCACATCATGCAAGGCATCGTATAGTGGTCTTAAATAAGGATCTACCTTTTCCTTTAGATCGCCTGGTAAAAAGCCAAGACTCTCCCCTGCTTCAACAGCTGGTCTGGTCAGGATAATCCGTTTCACATGTCCATTTTTCAATGAATGTACCGCATTGACGACTGCCAAATACGTCTTCCCTGTACCAGCTGGTCCAATTCCAAAGACCAGGTCATCTTTTTTCATCGCCGCAGCATATTCCCGCTGGCCGATTGTTTTCACCCTGATCGACTTTCCTTTTGCATTTTTCGTAATTTCATCTTCATACATATTCTCAAAATAATTCAGCTTGTTTTTTTGCGCCATTTTAATGGCATAGACGACATCCCGTTCAGATATCTCGATTCCTTTACGGATGAGATGTAAAAGAGATGTGATCAAACGGCTTACTGTATCTCTTGATGTTTCCTCACCAGAAACATACACTTTTTCTCCACGCGTAATAATGGAGACATTCAGCTCGTTTTCCATTAGTTTCAGATAAGCATCTTGATTGCCAAATAAAGCAATCGCTTCGTTTGGGCTATCCAATTTTTGTTGAATCTCAAGTAAATGTTCTGTCATTCTCTAGTCTCCCTGAACAATAGGTGTTGGTTGAACAATATCTTCTATTACTTGGTAAAGGATGATTAACTTAACTTTACCATTCCCTGTTGTCTCGTGCAAAACTTTTTCACTTTTCACCTCTCCTGTTTGACCTAGCTTCTCTTCTAATTCTTTTTTACCCATTTTAATCCCTGCTTGAACCGCTTCTTTATTTGTGTATTCTCGATTTATTTTCTCACTTTCACGTGTGATTTCCTTTTCATAAGAGAATGGGAGCTGCATGTTTAAGAAATGAAGCGGATGAACTTCTGTTTCTGTTTTTGGCTGTTTAAAATCATCCTTTTTAAAAGAAAAGCCCCAAAATGGCAGTGAGCCTCCAAATGCGGAGAGCTTGTGCTTTGTCTTCATTTTACCCGTAAAGACGTCAAAAGATGTTCGAAGAGGGACAGAAACTTCAGAACGATACCACGTTTCACCATAGATTTTCGCTTTGGCTCCTACCGTTTTCTGCTGATCTTCGCTGCCAATGAGTCCAGAGACAAGCATCTGTCCTTTCTTTACATGTTCATCAACCGCGGCGAGCGGCTCCCCTTTTTCTACATACATTCTCGTGATGACAGCCTTTTTCTTGGCGACGATATGCTGAGGACTCGTGTATTTTTCTTTTTCGGGTTCATTTTTTTCCACAACTTTCATTTGAAAGGTTGTGCCGTTTAGTTCAACGCCGACCCATGTGATGCTTTGAATATTGGTTGTCAGGGATTTTTGAATTTTTTCAGGTGTTCCCATTAGAAACTGAAAACGTCCTTTTTGCACCCCAATGTCGTCTAAATGCTTTCTCATTTGATGTTCAGTTTCTGGATTGGCTCCTTTAATATCAATTTTCCATACCATGTTTGAAAGTGCCAATATCGTCACTAGAAAGCATACAATCCCAAGGGTAAATCCGATATTCTTCCTTGACCAAAGAAGTAGAAACGGAAAGCCCTTCTTTTGATGAAATGAACATGTCACGTCATGATGTCTGCGTACTTTTCTGAAGGCATGTACATCTGATAGGCGAATAAATAAGCGCACGCTGTCTTGACGGCGGCTCACTTGAAACATTGTGATCCCCTGCCTCGTGCACTCATTGATGAGCCGCTCAATGCCATTTCCTTTGATCTCCACTTCCACTCTGCCAATAAAATAGCCGAACCATTTATTCTTCACGCTTCTCCCCTCCGTCAGTTAAGAATCAATATAACGGACCTCATCGATTTTCCCTTCCAATAAAATCTCTTCTGGCAAAATCGTTTTAATCACAAAATCTTTCCCTGAAATAATGCATTGTCCCTGTTTGAGCATCAGCCTTACCTCTTGATCACTGAAAAGCAGAAGCCCTTTATGGTTCTCTATGTAAATGTGGAGTCTGCCAACCATCGTAATACGGGGAAGATCCATCATCACGTCTGGAGGGATTTCAAGTGTTCTTGTCAGCCATGCTTTAAGTCGATTTTTTCTTTTTCCCATTCAATAAGAACCCCTTCCCACCTCATGTGTATGAGATCAAACTGAAAGATGGTGAGACTGATGAGAAAGCCTCTATATCATCCTATTCCTCAGGGGTTCATATCATGCTAATGAATCCCGTAAAACAGCCGTTTCAGCATTTTCTTTATGAAAAATCGTTATCAGACAAAAAAAGTCCCTTTTTCATGAAGGGGCTTTCCAGATTGTTGACAAAGGGCTAAAATGATCTTTATTTTAGCCCTCTGTCTTCTTTTCAGCGTGATAGGAAACCCTTTGAACGAGTACCGGAGCTAATTGAACATACGTGAGCACCGGCAAGCATGACTGACACCGAATGCGAGGGTTTGTCCGCGCGCTGAAAAGCCCCCTTTTTTGAAGGGGGCTTTCTTCTTTATCTTTTATATGGCCGTTTCATCGTTCTGTGCGGTTTTTTCGCGCGCGGCTCTCCAAATACTTCTCCAAGGATCATTCCTTGAACAATTGTATCTTGGTTCAGATTCTCAATGACTTTTGGCCTCACTTCAGCAGATGCAGCCTTTGGCCTTGTCAGCTCTCTTTCAAGCGATTGAAACTCTTTGTTCAACTCGTTTTTTCTTTCTTCCATTTCGGCAAGTGTAGCCGTATAGCGATCTTGTAAGGACTGAGATGTTTTTTTCTTCATCCCGCCATGATCATGTACATCACCGAAATCGTCCAGCTGATCCGTCACGACTGGATCTGGACTTGTTTGCTTTGTTTGTTTTTGGGGCACCTGCTTACGCTGAGGAGCGGGCTTCTTTTGCTGATTCTGCTCTTCGTTCTCCTCTTGTTTGCCGATCTTCCCAAAGACGGCAGAGATGATACCGATGATAATCGCAATTAGTAGCGGATTTTCAAATAGAATGTCCAATGGGCTCCCTCCTTACAGCGTGAGAGGATGCTTATTTGTTTTCATTATCAGATGGACCTTTTGTCATTTTACCAAATGAATCTCTCATATCCGTATCAGCATCGATATTTTTAATGTTCATGTAGTCCATGACACCAATATTGCCTTCACGTAATGCTTCAGCCATTGCAAGTGGTACTTCAGCCTCTGCTTCTACAACTTTCGCGCGCATTTCTTCAACTTTCGCACGCATCTCTTGCTCTTGTGCAACAGCCATTGCGCGGCGTTCTTCTGCTTTCGCTTGTGCAATGTTTTTGTCTGCTTCTGCTTGGTCTGTTTGCAGAATCGCCCCGATATTCTTACCGATATCCACATCTGCGATATCAATCGAGAGAATTTCAAATGCAGTACCTGAATCTAATCCTTTACCAAGAACCGTTTGAGAAATCATATCAGGATTCTCAAGAACCTTTTTATGATTATCTGATGAACCGATTGTCGAGACAATCCCTTCACCTACACGGGCAATAATTGTTTCTTCCCCTGCACCACCGACAAGACGGTCGATGTTTGCACGAACTGTAATACGTGCTTTTGCTTTGACTTCAATCCCGTCCATCGCAACACCAGAGATAAATGGTGTTTCAATGACTTTAGGGTTTACACTCATTTGAACTGCTTCTAGTACATCACGGCCTGCTAGGTCGATGGCTGCACAGCGAGCAAAGTTCAATTCGATATTCGCGCGTTGAGCTGCAATTAATGCGTTCACAACTCGGTCCACGTTACCACCTGCAAGATAGTGGCTCTCCAGTTGGTTAATCGTCACATCAAGACCTGCTTTATGTGCTTTGATGAGCGGGTTGACCACTCGGTTTGGAATGACTCGGCGCAGTCTCATTCCTACAAGTGTAAAAATGCTCACTTTTACGCCAGCCGCTAGGGCAGAAATCCACAGCATCACCGGTACAAAGGTGAAAAAGATCGAAAGAACAATCAAACCTGCTGCGATAATCACAAATAATAGTAAAGTAGATGGATCCATTTTATTCCTCCTCTAAAATCAGTATATCTATACTTTCCTCACGACAATGCGTGAGCCTTCCGCTTTCACAATTTTTACTTGCTCATCCTTATCGATAAATGCACCTTCTGACACAACATCAATGCGCTCATCTCCGAATACGATCGTACCAGATGGACGAAGTGCAGTTGCTGTCACTGCGATTTGTCCAACAAGATCTTCTCTTGTTTCATTTGAGACATAACCGCTTTCCTTATTGGTTGAATCGGTTAAAATGAACTTTTTAAAGAATTTCATACGTTTCCCCAACACCTTTGTCAATAAAATAACTGCTATGATTGAAACAGCAGTGGCAATCAAGATGGAAATCGCCATTTCTGTAAAGCTTCCAGCTGCTAAAAATAAGCTGACAACGACACAGATCAGTCCAATGACACCTACGATTCCCCCTGGCAAAAACAATTCCAGAATGATGAGTGCAATCCCTGCTAAAAACAGGAACAATGTCTCATATCCTGCAAAACCTGCCACGAGATGACCATAAAAGAATAGAAGAAGCGCTGTCACTCCCATGGTGCCCGGGACTCCAAAGCCAGGAGAATAGAGCTCAACAATTAATCCTAAGCTTGCAATGGATAAAAGGATCGGAATGACGATTGGGTGCGTAAGAAAACGCGCAACCTTTTCAGCAAAGCTCACTTCATCGTATTGAACAGAAGCGTCTGTTAATTTCAGCTTCTGAAGCAAGTCATCCATATTTTTCGCTTCACCTTCTGCATACCCGAATTGAAGCGCCCGATCTGTGTTAAAGGTGAGCAATTCCCCTTTTGGTGCACCGGCTTCTTTTGCGTCTATATCTACATCCGCCATGGCAAGAGCATACTTTGGATCACGCCCCTGCTTTTCGGCAGCATCACTCATTTCAGCAAGCCATAGAGATTCAGATTTTTGATCGGCAGCATTGCCTTCTCCATCAATGATCGCAGCAGCCCCCATCTTTCCATTCGGGGTCATATAAATTTGATCGGCATTTAGCGCGATGAATGCCCCGGCTGAAAGCGCTCTATGATTGACAAACGCTGTCACTGGGATATCGGAAGCGCGGATGGTATCTGCGATCTCAAGCGCTGCATCGACTGCACCACCCGGTGTATTGATGTCGAGAATAATATGCTTCGCCCGTTCCGCCTTTGCCTGCTCAAACGATCGTTCAATGAATTTAGAAAGTCCTTTTTCTACTGTATCTTCAATTGGGATAACATGAACTTTCTGATCTGCTGATTTCGCGGTCAATTGAACCCCTAATAACAAGCATATTATAAAACAACTGAAGAGAGCAATAGAAATTTTTATTTTTTTCATCTATTTGGTGATCCCTCCTCTCTTTCTTCCATTTTACTGTTCCTTTACATACGTTACAAATGTATCATAGGTTTCATTTTTATATGACAGAATCATGAGGGCATAAAAAAAGTACCCTTCTAACAATAGAAGGATACTTTTTTATTGAGACAGCTGCTCGCTGACAAGTCTGTTAATGACAGCTCCATCAGCTTTACCTTTTACTTTTGGCATAATAGCGCTCATCACTTTACCCATGTCAGCCTTTGAGGAAGCACCTGTTTCAGCGATCGTTTCTTTCACGATCGTTTGCAGTTCTTCTTCAGAAAGCTGTTCAGGTAAATAAACGTCTAAAATGTCAATCTCTTTTTGAACTTTATCTACTAAATCTAAGCGATTAGCTTTCGAAAATTCATGGAGGGAGTCTTTACGTTGCTTAATCTCGCGGGAAAGGACGGTTAGTTCCTCATCGCCGGTCAAACTGTCTTTCTTAAGCTTAATTGCTTCATTTTGCAGCGAAGCCTTTACCATACGAATGACAACAAGCTTGTCTTTCTCACGGTTTTTCATCATAAGCTTCATATCAGAATTTAATTGCTCAAGAAGACTCATAAAATCCACCCTCTTTAGAATTTACGTTTTCTAGCAGCTTCAGACTTTTTCTTGCGCTTTACGCTAGGCTTTTCATAAAATTCACGCTTTCTTGCTTCTTGCAATGTTCCAGTTTTGGATACACTGCGTTTAAAGCGACGAAGAGCATCTTCAAGCGATTCGTTTTTTCTAACGACCGTTTTTGACATTCTCTTTCCCTCCCTCCGAATACACCAATCGACTGCATTAAAAAAAGATATACATGCAAAACATGTACCTAGACATTATAATATAAGCCTTGTGTGAGGTCAACTAAGTGATTTGGAAATATATTTTCGTCATGAGCAGGTAGACAAGTCCATATATTCATTGGTAAGAGGAGGACTTTTCTATGATGGCGATCATTTATTTTTGTGCACTTATTTTCATTTTTTTATGGTCAATGGGTTTGCTGAGAAAAGGATTAATGGCGCTTGCGTCCTCTCGTATTGAGAAATCACTTCTTCTCTTTACAGATCACCCGGTCAAAGCATTCTTGGTCAGCATTGTGTTTACAGGGGTTCTACAAAGCAGTTCGGCGTTTATGGTCATCGTCATCGGCTTTGTCAGTACAGGCATTCTCTCTTTTAAAAAATCGATCCCTATGATTCTTGGAACCAATATCGGCTCCACGTTTACGACAGAATTTATCGCTATTAAAATGGATGTCTTCATGTGGGTTTTGATCATAACCGGTCTTGTATGCATCCTTTTTGGCAGAACATCTTTTAGACATGCAGGAAAAAGTTTATTTGGGCTCGGGATGATCTTTTTTTGCATACAAGGCTTTTCAAAAATTGCAGTGATGATGACAAGTCAGCCTGAGACATTGCGTTTTCTTGAAATGATGCAGCATTCAGACTGGACAGCGCTGCTTTCGGGTACCATTTTCACAGCGATTGTTCATTCGAGCTCCGTCTGTATCGGCATTTTAATGGGATTTATGAATGAGGGAACTGTGGCACTTCAGGAAGGCATCAGCTTTGTGTTAGGTTCCAATATCGGGACATGTATTACGGCTGTGATGGCTGCGATATCTGGCGGCTACGCAGCACGTCAAACGGCTTATGCACACGTCGTGTTTAATGTGCTCGGGGTTCTTTTATGCCTTCCGTTTCTCGCCCTGATCACAGAGGTTGTCGCCCTTCTCGCAAGCTCACCCGCCCAGCAGATTGCGCATTTCAGCCTGCTGTTTAATGTGGCAAGCTCTCTCCTCTTCTTGCCGTTCATACGCCCTTTTCACGCATTGATCTTGTGTCTCATGCCGAATCAGTCAAAATAAAAGAAACCGGCTTGCCCTTTTGGCTGCCGGTTTTTTTATCTATTATGAGGTCATTCTCACTTTGTTTGGCTGCACATCATCGCTGATGCGAACGAATTGTCCTTCGTTATAAGGATAACCCGCTTTCGTAATTTTTACTTTGACCAGACGTCCGATCATGTCCTCTGTTCCTTCAAAAACAACCTTCATATAGTTATCAGTATAACCAACATAAAGATTGTGGTTTCCTTCTTGCTCTTTGAAGGATTCTTCCGGAATAATTTCTAGCACATCACCTTCATATGCAGATGCATACTCTTTCGCAAGCTGGTCAGAAAGAGCGATCAAACGGTGGACACGTTCGTTTTTCACATTTTCATCCACTTGATCTTCCATTCTTGCAGCTGGCGTGCCTGTACGTTTGCTGTAAGGGAATACGTGCAGCTCAGAGAATTGATGGTCTTTGACAAAATTGTACGTTTCCAAGAACTCTTCTTCTGTTTCCCCAGGGAACCCTACGATTACATCAGAGGTGACAGCAAGTCCTGGCAATGCTTTTTTCAGCTTTGTTAAACGCTCTGCAAAGAATTCCATCGTATATTTACGGCGCATTCTTTTTAGCACAGTATTTGAGCCAGATTGAAGCGGGATGTGTAAGTGTCTGACAATTTTATCTGACTGATCAAGCACTTCAATCACTTCATCTGTAATTTGACTAGCTTCAATAGATGAAATACGGATTCGTTTTAAGCCAATAACACGTTCATCTAATTCTCTCAGAAGCTTCGCAAAGTTATAATCCTTTAAGTCTTCTCCGTATCCGCCTGTGTGAATACCTGTAAGCACAATTTCTTTATAGCCTGCATCAACAAGCTGCTGCGCTTGATTGATGACCTCTTCTGGATCGCGAGAACGAAGAAGGCCGCGTGCCCAAGGAATAATGCAGAATGTACAGAAGTTGTTACAGCCTTCTTGGATTTTTAATGAAGCGCGCGTTCTGTCTGTAAAGGCAGGAACATCAAGTTCTTCAAACACACGTGCTTTCATGATATTGCCAACCCCGTTGATCGGCTGTCTTTCTCTGCGGTATTCTTCTATATAACCTAGTAATTTATGTCTATCCTGTGTTCCAACCACGATATCAACACCAGGAATCGCCATGATTTCTGCTGGAGATGTTTGCGCATAGCAGCCGGTTACACAAATGACACCATCCGGGTTATGACGAATGGCTCTTCTAATGACTTGGCGGCTTTTCTTATCGCCTGTATTCGTGACCGTACATGTATTAATGACATATACGTCTGCTTTTGATTCATACTCTTTTCTTTCATAGCCAGCTTCTTTAAACAGCTGCCAGATCGCCTCTGTTTCATAGTGGTTGACCTTACAGCCAAGTGTATGGAACGCTACTGTTCCCATCATGATTCACCTCTTAATAACTCTGTTTGATAAGATATAGCGGAAAGCGCGTATAAAGGAGCGGTTTCCGTTCTTAAAATGCGTGGTCCGAGCCCGCAAATGACTGCACCAAGCGTTTCAAGCTCTTCAATCTCCTTTTCTGCCAAACCGCCTTCAGGGCCAAAAACCACTAGCAAGGTTTGTCCGCCTTTCATCTGTTGAAGCACAGTTTGAAAGCGGCTTTGCTCTCCTTCTTTCGATGATTCTTCGTATGCAACGACACATTTATCGAATTCACCAGCTAATTGCGTCAGCTCTTTAAACGTTGATACTGAATAAACACGCGGAATGATATTCCGGTAGGACTGCTCTGCTGCTTCTTTCGCGATTTTCTCCCAGCGTTCTCGTTTTTTATGTGACTTTTTTTGGTCTAGCTTTGTAATAGAACGAGCCGCTTGAAATGGGATAAAAGCACTTGCGCCAAGCTCTGTGCCTTTTTGGATAATGAGCTCAAGCTTATCTCCTTTTGGAAGACCGCTTGCGATCGTCACCCGAATCGGAAGTTCTCTGTCCTGATTTGTCCAGCTTTCAAGGTGACAAATCACTTCTTCCTTTGTTATTGTATCAATTTTACTGAGCGCTTCAAAGCCGTCTGTCGTTAAACAAAGGATTTCCTGTCCCGCTTTCATCCGCATAACATTGGAAAGATGATGTACATCTTCACCTTTTATGACGATGGCTCCCTTTGCAGTCACTTCTTCTTTCGTGAGGTCGATAAAATATCGTTGCATACGTGTCCTGACACCTACTCGCTTTATTTTTTCGCTATAATGCTGACCCAATCTTCCATTGACAGCACTTCAACAATATCAAAACCTGCTTCTTCTAATGCTGTTTTGACTTGTAATTTCTTTTGTCCAATGATGCCTGATGTAATGAAATAGCCATCTTTCTTCAATAGGTCATAGGCTTGATCTGTAAAGCGCAAAATTACTTCTGCCAGAATGTTGGCGACAATCACATCACGCTCACCTGAAATCCCATCAAGCAAGTTGTTTTGTTTGACCGTCACTTGGTCACTTACACCATTGAGTTCGATGTTTTGCTTCGCACTTTCTACCGCAACGGTGTCGAGATCAAAGGCTTGAATGTTCTTTGCACCAAGCATCGCTGCTGCCACACTTAAAATCCCAGAGCCTGTTCCAACATCAATCACCATATCGTTTTCCTTTACATAGCGCTCAAGCGCCTGAATACAAAGGACGGTTGTGGGATGCGTACCTGTTCCAAATGCCATTCCAGGGTCCATTTCAATAATCAGTTCATCAGAATGAACCGGTGTATATTCTTCCCACGTTGGAACGATGGTGAATTTTTCAGAAATTTTCACAGGATGATAGTATTTCTTCCATGCGGTGGCCCATTCTTCTTCATTTACTTCACAAATTGACAGTGTATTGCGTCCAAGGTCAATATCGTATAGAAGAAGATTGTTGATGGCTTCTTTGATCTCATCTACCGTTTCCATCAAAAAGCTGTTCATCGGAAGATAGGCTTTGACAATGACACCTTCATCCGGATAGTCATTCGGATCGAGCTGGTAGATCTCACCGTATACATTTTCACGTTCCTTGACTAAATCAAGCGGGTCCTCAATCACGACACCACTTGCACCTGCTTCATGCAAAATATTGGTGATCGGTTCCACCGCTTCATTTGTTGTATGGACGCTAATTTCTGACCACTTCAATACTACCAACTCCTTATCCGTCTTACTCGCCTTTAAATGCGCGTTTTACCTTATCGAAAAAGCTCATTTCTTGTTCGTCCGGTTTATTTCCGCTCACTTCAGCAAATTTTCTAATGATATCTTTTTGATTGTCTGTTAAATTTGTCGGTGTGACGACACGTACAACGATATGCTGATCGCCTTGGCCGTAGCCGCGTACATTTTTCACACCTTTTCCTTTAAGTCTAAACTTCGTGCCAGTTTGAGTGCCAGCAGGAACTTTTAATTTTACTTTTCCGTGTAATGTCGGCACTTCAATTTCGTCACCTAATGCAGCTTGGGCAAAGGTGAGCGGCATCTCGCAGTAAATATCATCTCCATCACGTTCGAAGAATTCATGCGCACGCACATGGAATACAACGAATAGATCGCCTGGAGGTCCTCCATTTACACCTGGTTCACCTTGACCAGATACTCTGAGCTGCTGACCATCATCAACACCTGCAGGGATCGTCACGTTAATTTTCTTACGCTTGCGCACTTTGCCAGATCCGCCGCATGTTGAACATTTATGATCAATTTGTTTCCCTGTTCCGCTGCAGTAGTTACATACTCTGCGGTTGACCACTTTACCAAATGGGGTTGACTGTTCAACATTTAATTGACCAGATCCTCCGCAATGTGAACAAGTTTTCGCCTGCGTACCAGGCTTTGCACCTGATCCATGACATGTTTCACAAGATTCTTCACGAGGGATTTCAATGGTTGCTTCTTTTCCAAATGCCGCTTCTTCGAATGAAAGCGTCATTGTATATTGCAGGTCCGCTCCTTGGCGCGGTGCATTTGGATCTCTTCTTCTCGCTCCGCCGCCAAAAATACTAGAGAAGATGTCATCAAAGCCGCCGAAGCCGCCAAAGTCTCCTCCTCCACCAAAACCGCCACCGCCAAAGCCTTGGTTTGGATCGGTATGACCGAACTGGTCATAATGCGAACGCTTTTGATCATCAGAAAGGGTTTCATAGGCTTCTTTTACTTCTTTGAATTTCTCATCTGAGCCAGCTTCTTTATTAATATCAGGGTGATACTTTTTTGAAAGCTTGCGGTATGCCTTTTTGATTTCGTCCTTTGAGGCGCTCTTACTTACGCCAAGCACTTCATAGTAATCACGCTTACTCATCTCTTCACACTCCCGATTTTCTCACATAAATACGATTGTATCATTTTGATTTAACTTTTTTCAATTCCTTTCATCGTTGAAAAGAAAAAAAGTCAAAGCCAAGAGATCCTGACTTTGACTTTCTGACGAGTACGTTTCAGCAGTCTTTTTCAAAAGTAAAGGTGATTATTTTTTCTCTTGATCGTCGTTTACTTCTTCGTATTCTGCATCCACTACATTGTCATCTGCTTTTTGAGCACCTTCAGCGCCTTCTTGCTGAGCTTGTGCTTGTTTTGCAGCTTCTTCATAGAGCTTGGTCGTTAATTCTTGAACGATTGTTTGCAGCTCATCTTTTTTCGCTTTGATGTCTTCAAACTCGCCTTTTTCGATCGCAGCTTTTAGTGCATCTTTCGCGTCGTTTGCTTTTTTCACTTGCTCTTCATCGATTTTGCCTTCTAGATCTTTTAATGTTTTTTCAGTTGTAAACACTAATTGATCTGCTTCGTTGCGCACTTCGATTTCTTCTTTTTTCTTCGCATCTGCTTCAGCATTTTCTTCTGCTTCTTTGACCATTTTTTCGATCTCATCATCAGAAAGACCTGAAGAAGATTTGATTGTGATGTTTTGCTCTTTGCCTGTACCCATATCTTTCGCACGTACGTTGACAATACCGTTTTTATCGATATCAAATGATACTTCAATTTGTGGTACGCCGCGTGGTGCTGGCGGGATATCAGTCAATTGGAAGCGGCCTAATGTTTTGTTATCTGCAGCCATTGGGCGCTCACCTTGCAAGACATGGATATCTACAGCTGTTTGGTTGTCAGCAGCCGTTGAGAATACTTGAGATTTACTTGTTGGAATTGTTGTATTACGTTCAATCAGCTTCGTGAACACGCCGCCCATTGTTTCAATTCCTAAAGAAAGTGGTGTTACGTCAAGAAGAACAACGTCTTTGACATCTCCTGTGATCACTCCACCTTGGATCGCTGCACCAAGTGCAACAACTTCATCAGGGTTTACACCTTTATGAGGCTCTTTGCCTGTTTCTTTTTTGATTGCTTCTTGGACTGCAGGAATACGAGTTGATCCACCTACAAGGATGACTTTATCAATCTCGCTAGCAGATAAACCAGCATCTTTCAGTGATTGACGTACAGGTGTCATTGTACGCTCTACAAGATCTGCAGAAAGCTCTTCGAATTTAGCACGAGTTAACGTTAATTCAAGGTGAAGAGGTCCTGCTTCTCCAGCTGTGATAAATGGCAGTGAAATTTGTGTAGAAGATACACCAGAAAGATCTTTTTTCGCTTTTTCAGCCGCATCTTTTAAACGCTGAAGCGCCATTTTATCTTTAGAAAGATCAATGCCATTTTCTTTTTTGAATTCAGCCACTAGGTGATCAATGATGACTTGGTCAAAATCGTCTCCACCTAGACGGTTGTCCCCAGCAGTTGAGCGCACTTCAAAGACGCCGTCTCCAAGTTCAAGAACTGACACGTCAAATGTACCGCCGCCAAGGTCGTATACAAGGATCGTTTGATCTTCATCTGTTTTATCTAAACCATACGCAAGTGCAGCTGCTGTTGGTTCGTTGATGATACGTTCTACTTCAAGACCGGCAATTTTACCAGCATCTTTCGTTGCTTGACGTTCTGCATCGTTGAAGTAAGCAGGAACAGTGATAACTGCTTTTGTTACTTCTTCACCAAGATAGCTTTCAGCGTAAGATTTAAGGTGTTGAAGAATGATTGCAGAGATTTCCTGCGGTGTATAGTTCTTGCCTTCAACTTCTACTTTATAATCTGTACCCATATGTCTTTTAACAGACATGATTGTGTTTGGGTTTGTAATTGATTGACGTTTTGCTACTTCACCCACTTGGCGCTCTCCGTTTTTAAAAGCGACAACAGATGGTGTTGTACGTGCTCCTTCAGCGTTTGCAATGACTTTTGGCTCGCCGCCTTCAAGTACTGCAACACATGAGTTTGTTGTTCCTAAGTCAATCCCAATGATTTTACTCATATTCGATGACCTCCCATTATGTAGTTATTGATTTACTTTTACCATTGATGGACGAATAACTCGATCTTTGAGTTTATAGCCCTTTTGCAATTCTTCTACAACAATATTTGAATCATAGTTTTCATCTTCAACTTGCATGACGGCTTGATGAAGGTTTGGATCGAACTCTTTGCCGACAGCTTCAATTGGTTCAACGCCTTCATTTTTCAACGCTTCTACCAGCTGGCGGTAAACCATTTGCATTCCTTCTAACAAACTTTTCGTCTGCTCATTGTCTGGATCAATTCCAAGCGCTCTTTCAAAGTTATCAAGAGCTGGGAGAAGATCACTGACAACATGTTGAGAACGATATTTTTGCACGGTCTCCACTTCAGTTCGAGCACGGCGTTTATAGTTTTCAAAATCTGCTTGAACACGCAGAATTTTGTTCTCTTTTTCATCTAGAAGCTGCTGCAATTCATCGATTTTTTCTTGGAAGGCAGACTGTTCATCATGTGTTACTTCCTCAGGATCTGCTTGAACTGCTTCTTCTTGTGCTTCAACCTCTGCTTCTTGCTCAGGTGTCTGTTTTTCTTCTGACATTGTGTTCACCTCCCTCAAAAGATTCAAAAATACGAAGGGGCTATGCCCCTATCTTTTATCACCCTACTCATCATACAAATTGGAAAGTGCGTTTGACAAGTCTTTTGATACATGATGCAAGAGACTGACAACCCTGCCATAATCCATACGGGTTGGACCGATGACAGCAATGGAGCCGAGTGATTTTTGATCAATCGAATAAGTGGCTGTGATTAAGCTGCAGTTCTCCATCGCTTCCAAATTGTTTTCTGAACCAATTTTAATGGTGATTCCTTGCTGATTTGGATGAAACAGCTGCATGACATCATTCTTTTGCTCAATAAGCATCATGAGTGAACGAATGCGGTCAATGTCATGAAACTCTGGCTGATTCAACATATTAATCTTCCCGCCAAAGAAAAGTTTTGATTCATTTTGAGTCGATGTAAATGTATTGCCGAGCGCATCTAAAATATGATCATAATCTTTTAAATGCGTGCGAAGAAGCATCACAACTTCTTTATACATTCTGTCCTTCAGCTGATCCATCGGGACTCCGGCTAGGCGGCTGTTTAAAATATTCATCAGCTTCTCAATATCGGAGACATCGAGATGCTCAGAGAAGGTAATGGTTTTGTTTTCAACATGTCCGCTGTCTGTAATCATGATTGCCACTGCTTTGTTCGGCTGAACAGGGACAAGCTGAATTTGCTTTAATCGATTTTCACTTAGCTTTGGACCAAGCACAATCGATGTATAGTTTGTGAGATCTGATAAAATTTCCGCCGATTTTTGAACTGTCTTTTCCAGCTCAAAAATTTTCTCCTGAAAGGCCGACTGGATGAGCACAAGCTCTTTAGACGACAGTTTTCGCGGAGAGAGCAAATGATCTACATAATAACGATATCCCTTTTCGGAAGGAATTCTTCCTGATGAAGAATGGGTCTTTTCAATAAAACCAAGTTCCTCCAAATCAGCCATTTCGTTTCTAATCGTCGCAGAGCTGAATGTAATGTCTTCTTTTTTAGAAAGAGTCCTTGATCCAACTGGCTGCGCCGAACGAATAAAGTCATTAATGATGACTTGCAGAATCAAAAGCTGACGATTTGTTAACATCATCATCACCCCTGTTAGCACTCTCTTTCAACGAGTGCTAATTGTATAAACAAAATTACCAAACTCAAATTAAAATGTCAATTATAACTCACCGAGAAACGCTTGAAATACTTCATTCCCTAACAATTTTCCTTTTCTTGTTAAACGGATCCCGATGTCATCTTTTACAATGAGGCCTTTTTCTTCTAATTCTTCAAGAACAGTGGGAAAAAGTGCTTCTGGTGCAGTACCATATTTTGCTTGGAAATCAGCACTTTTCACTCCTTCGATCTTTCGAAGACCTAGAAACATTTCTTCTTCTATTTGCTCTGCTTTTGTGACCTCATGTGTTTCCTTATACGGGAACCCTGTTTGGTCAATCAGCTCCAAATAATGCTTCACCGGCCCTGCGTTCACATTTCGGACGCCATCTACATACCCGTGTGCGCCTGCACCAAAACCGAAGTAATCTTCATTGCTCCAATAGGTCAGGTTATGCTGACTTTCAAAGCCAGGTTTGGCGTAATTGCTAATTTCGTACTGCTTTAATCCATGGCGCTCCATTTCATCCATCACAAGCTCATACATTTCAGCCTCACGTTCTTGCGGCGGTAAATGAAGTTTTCCCTTTTGCATTAAGTTGTAAAAAACGGTTTTCGGCTCGACGATGAGTGAGTAAACCGAATAATGCTCTGCCCCCAGCGAGAAAGCTGTCTCAAGTGAATTCATCACATGATGCTTTTCTTGATGCGGCAAGCCAAACATGAGATCGAGGCTAATATTGTTAAATCCAACAGCTCTAGCCCGCTCAAAGGACGTAAGGACATCCTTTTTTTGATGAACTCGTCCGATTTTTTTGAGCAAATCGTCTTCAAAGGTTTGAACGCCAAAACTCAGCCGATTGACACCGGCTTCTTTTAACACATGCAGCTTCTCGAGTGATAATTCATCTGGGTTCGCTTCCACTGCAAATTCAATCAGTTTTTTTGTCGGCTTTAATACACGGTGAATGCTGTTCATGAGCTTGTCTAGCTGGCTGACAGTCAGTGATGTCGGGGTTCCCCCGCCAATAAAAATCGTCTTGAGTTCCTGCTCGCCCTTTTGTTCGATCGTATGCTGCATCTCTTTTTCAAGAGCCGCTAAGTATTCATCGACTGGCTGCGTTTTAATGAAAAATTTATTGAAATCACAATAGTGGCAAATGTGCTCACAAAATGGAATGTGAATGTATGCTGCTTTCATTTGATGACACCTTCTTTACAGGTAAAGAGCCGCAGTTTATCGCTGCGGCGCCTTTGTTTGTTATCGACTATAAACGTCAAGGCGAACATTGTAAAGCAAGCAGCCTTGAGGATGTTATTTTTTCGGTGTGCTGTCATCCATCTTCAGCACGGCCATAAATGCTTCTTGCGGGACTTCAACAGAGCCCACTTGCTTCATGCGCTTTTTCCCTTCTTTTTGCTTCTCAAGAAGCTTTCTTTTCCGGGAAATGTCTCCACCATAACATTTGGCAAGTACGTTTTTACGCATCGCTTTAATGGTGGAACGAGCAACGATTTTTTGACCGATTGCTGCTTGAACTGGCACTTCAAAGTGCTGGCGCGGAATCAGTTCTTTTAGCTTTTCTACGATGATCTTACCTCGTTCATATGCATAATCGCGGTGAACAATAAAGGAAAGGGCATCGATTTTTTCGCCATTCAGCATGATATCCATCTTCACCAGCGTCGATGGACGATAGCCAATCAGCTCATAATCAAAGGACGCGTAGCCTTTTGTGTTGGACTTTAGCTGATCAAAGAATTCGTATACGATCTCTGCCAAAGGAATTTCGTACACAATGCTCACACGGTTCGCATCAAGATACTGCATATCGATGAAATTTCCGCGCTTTCCTTGGCAAAGCTCCATCACAGAGCCTACATAATCGTTCGGCACCATCATTGTTGCTTTTACATATGGTTCTTCAATTCGCTCAATCTTTTGCGGATCAGGCAGATTGGACGGGTTATCTACGACGATTTTTTCTCCATCTGTCATATATACATCATAAATAACACTTGGCGCTGTCGTAATCAGATCAATTTTAAATTCACGTTCAATCCGTTCTTGGATGATTTCCATATGAAGCATTCCAAGGAAGCCGCAGCGGAAACCGAAGCCAAGTGCTTGGGATGTCTCTGCCTCATATTGAAGTGAAGAATCATTTAATTCAAGCTTTTCTAACGCTTCACGTAAGTCGTTGTATTTCGCTGTATCAATCGGATAAAGCCCGCAGTATACCATTGGGTTTAGCTTTCTGTATCCTGGCAGCGCTTCTTTCGCAGGGTTTTCCGCACTTGTGATCGTATCCCCTACTCGTGTATCACCGACATTTTTAATCGCAGCTGTTAAGTAGCCAACATCTCCAACGGTGAGTTCATCTGTTGGCATGGCTTTTGGTGTGAATACGCCGACTTCAAGAACTTCAAATTCTTTCCCCGTCGCCATCATTTTAATTTTCTGACCAGGTCTGACGGTTCCTTCAACAATTCGTATGTACGCAATAACGCCGCGATACGCATCGTAAAGAGAATCAAAAATAAGGGCTTGAAGTGGTGCTTCTGGATCTCCAGCAGGTGCCGGCACCTTTTCAACGATTTGTTCTAAAATATCCTCGATTCCAATACCCGCCTTAGCAGAGGTGAGAACAGCTTCAGACGCATCCAACCCGATGACATCTTCAATTTCTTCTCTTACACGCTCAGGCTCTGCACTCGGCAGATCGATTTTATTGATAATCGGAAGAATTTCTAAGTTGTTATCAAGAGCTAAATAAACGTTCGCAAGTGTCTGTGCTTCAATTCCTTGTGCTGCATCTACTACGAGAATCGCACCCTCACAGGCAGCTAGGCTTCGAGATACCTCATAGGTGAAGTCGACATGCCCTGGTGTATCAATCAGGTGCATGATATATTCTTCTCCATCCTTCGCCTTATACTTCAGCTGGACAGAGTTTAATTTAATCGTTATGCCGCGTTCACGCTCTAAATCCATGGAATCAAGTAATTGTTCTTTCATTTCCCGTTGAGTAATCGCCGCTGTTTTTTCCAAAATACGGTCCGCCAATGTGGATTTCCCATGGTCAATATGGGCGATAATGGAGAAATTTCGAATTCTTGATTGCCGTTCTAATCGTTTTTCTTTATCTGTCACAATCTATCACTCCTACTATAAAACGCGGGTTGCGCTAGGTTAGATTATATCAATAGGGCTGTAAAGATTCAATCGAAATCAAGAAAAGCCGCTTATCGGTCAGCGGCTTTGATTAAAAGGGTGATATCTCATGAAATTCGTTTATTTCCCATTCACCCAATCATAAAGAGAACGGGCTGCATGTGTCATACCATCAGACAGGACTTTTCCTGCTTTGGAAAAGGCATTAAAGCCTTCTATTTCCTCCAGCTGCTTTTGTTTTTCGGCAAGATCCTTTTCTGTAACAGCCGTTCCTAAGATAGAAGCTTCCTTTTCTTCATCGTCGTTCATTTGAATGGAGAAAGCTCCTTTTAATTGCGGATCATGGTAGCCCTTCATTTGCAGCATGCCATTATTCGCTTGCTGCATTCCTAAAAAGACACCAAACAGCAAGACCAATCCTAAAATAATGGTTTTTCCAATAAATGAGCCCATACCCGTCACCACCTTAAGAGCGTTTTTTCTCACCCGTTGCTTTGCCATCCACCTTTTCCGCGTCCCAGAAAATGTCGCTGAATACATCAGCTGCCGCATTGGATGCATTTCTTAATTCTTCCATATTATTATCCACTCCGCCAAATTCTAAAAGAAGGGCTTTGTCGGATAAATCTTGATTATAGATTCCATTATCGCCAATTTCTCCTTTGGCAAACACGCCGACACTAAGACCTTTATATTTTTTCTCCATCAAATGGTGGAACACTGTCGCAAGCTTTAAGTTTTTCTCATAGCTTTGATTCTTCTTCCCAACAACAAACGCAATTCTCGCATATTTCTTCCCTTTGATTTCGACAGTCGTATCTTTCTTTCTTCTTGAGTCCCGGTGAATATCAATTAAATAATCGAGGTCATCATTTTTCGCTAAGGCTTCTTTCACGACCAATCTTGATTCATTATAAGACTGCGGATACTTTAATCCTTTTTTCACGAGTCTTTTTTCAATTTCCGTTTTGTCGACTGTATTGCCGATTCCTTGCTGATCAAGTGCCTTTCCAAACATGTCGCCGACAAGGGTGACATTCACTTTTGAGTGCCGTGCATTATTTGGATTCGTTTCTCCTTTTAAAAATGGCAAATATGATTCCGTATTATGTGTGTGATAAATGTACACAGCTTTTCGTTTTCCTGTTGACCGGTCCGGTTCTTTGGCAGGCTTTTTCGGCCCATCTTCATCAAGCTTGTCCAGTTCAGCTAAATTTGCTTCTTTTTCATCTTGGATCACTTCACTCGGAGGCGGCGATTCCATTGGCATGTTGGTATAGTCTGTGCCTTCACCCGCTAAGATGATTTTTGTATCAAAATGTTCAAAGCCTGGAAGTTCTCTTCCTAGAAAACTGCGCGGGTCTTCTAAATTAATACTGGTTGCAAGCTTCAGTGACAGCCCAGAGAAATGAAATCCTTTTTGAGCTTCTGGAACTGCTGAGGCGAAATATTGGTTTTCCATGCCCATTAATGTAGCAAAAAATGCGCCAGAGAGCTCTTCTGCTACACCATATAACGAGGCTTGCGGCCTCAGCTCAGGTTTTAAAGATGTTAAAGCCCCTGACATCACAAACACCACAACAAGAGAGGCAATAAATAAGAAAATGCTTTTGACTACTTTCGTTCCATTAATCGCAACGACCAACTGTCGAGGACGGCGGGGTCTTTTTTTCATGATTTACTCCCTCCAGCACGCTTTCTAGTAATTACACTATGAGCGAGCTAGAGAAAGTAGAACCGATTAATGATTATATGAACCCATGTTATCTTGCGTGATTTTTTGATGAAGCGCTGTGTTTAATCCGTTGGCAAGTACGTTGGCCATATCATCAATGAATGTATCGACTTCTTTAGGCGTGACCATTAAATTTTGCCCGAGCGGCGCAAGCACTTCATGGATCAGCTGCCTTTTCTCTTCTTCTGGAAGGGTTCCTACGATGCCTAAGAATGATTGGCGTGTTTCCTCATCTGGCAAGTCTTCTTCGTTGAGCACTTTTTTCTTCCCGAATGTCAAACCAGCCGGCACAAGAGAGCGGGATGGTCTATCATCTTTTAGTTCTCTACCAAAATGCTTTAAGACATAATCAATTGTGTCACTAGCAATCGTTACTGCATCCACAACTGTCGGAACGCCAATTGCAATTACTGGAATGCCCAATGTTTCTTTGCTTAATTCTTTTCGCTTATTCCCTACACCAGAACCAGGATGGATACCTGTATCAGAAATTTGAATGGTTGTATTCACTCGTTCCACCGCACGAGCAGCAAGGGCGTCGACAGCAATGACAAAATCAGGCTTAGACCGCTCAATCACACCTTGGATAATGTCACTTGTTTCAATACCAGTCAGTCCCATCACACCTGGCGACAAAGAGGAAACTGGGCGATAGCCTTCCTGAACATTTTCCGGCTGCAATTCAAAGAGATGACGGGTCACAAGCAGGTTTTCGACTGTGAGAGGACCTAGTGCATCAGGCGTGACATTCCAGTTTCCCAGTCCTACAACAAGGCAGCTCGCATCAGCCTGAATGCCTCTGTCTTTTAAAAACTGAGCAAAATGACGGGCAAAGACTTGGACGACTTTTTCTTGCATCTCAGAGTCTTTCTCCCGAATACCTTGCGCTTCAAACGTCAAGTATGTCCCTGCCTTTTTGCCGGTCAGCTCCTCCCCTTCTTTCGTGATTTCTACAGTACGGATGCGGATGCCTTGCTCATCTTTTTCTTTTTCGACGATCCCTTGGATCCCGTCCTTTTTGACGACATTCGGATCGTTCTCTTGTTCTAGTATCTCTTTTGTTTCAACAGCCAGGTCTGTCCGGATTTGATAAACGCTTAAATCGAGTTTCTGTTTCTCCATAAAAAGACTCCTTCCACCAAGTAATTAACAGTAGTCTTTCCATCTCTTGAAAGAAACATTCGAGCACGTCATCAATGAAAAATACTTTACATTTATATTGCATTCTAAAGGTGTGTTTGATAGAATACAATTTGTTCTATTGTGAAGATTTAACCTTAAGACAATTGTGTTTAGGTTGTATCTTAGGAGGTGAAACACATGCCAAATATTAAATCAGCGATCAAACGTACAAAAACGAATAACGAACGCCGTGCACATAACGTAACAATCAAGTCTGCGATGCGTACTGCGATTAAACAAGTTGAAGTTTCTGTAGCTAACAACGATGCTGAGCAAGCAAAAGCTGCTCTTGCTTCTGCTGCAAAACGCATTGACAAAGCCGTTAAAACTGGTCTTGTACACAAAAACGCAGCTGCGCGTTACAAATCAAGACTTGCTAAACAAGTAAACGGACTTTCTGCATAATGCTTGCAACGCCTCAGTAATGAGGCACCTGTTTAACTGTACGTCCGTCCTGACCGGCCGAGCCTTAAGGACAGACTGGCAATTATACATCTAAACAAAAACGACCCTCTTTTTAGAAGGTCGTTTTTTTATGTTCAAGCGCCTAATAGTCGAAGCAGGAACAATTCTAACAATAGCTGTTTGTCCTTTTTACCCGTTTTCATTTCATAATCAATCGTTGAGAGTTCTTTGACGATCTGTTTGAGCTCTTCTTCTGAAAACAGTCTTGCCTGATCCATAGCGAGTTTGACACGGAATGGGTGGACTTTTAGGTTTGAAGCAATTTGTTTTTGCCCATAGCCTTGCTGAGCGAAGTACTTCGTCTGTAAAATCAATCGAAATTGAGTTGAAATGAGTGCTAATATTTTAATGGGTTCCTCATTTTGCTTCAAGAGGTCATAGAACATCTGCATGGCCTCAGAGCGGCGTCTGTTTACGATTTGATTAATCAGCTCGAAAATATTTTGCTCTAAGCTTCTTGCAACGAGCTGATTGACATCTGCTAACTCAATTTCTTCCCGCTCTCCAATATATGTACTTAGCTTCCGAACCTCTTGGAATAGAGAAGATAGACTTCCGCCGCATAACATCACAAGCTGTTCAGCCGCTTCAGATGTAATCATCTTTCCTTCTGTCTTCACCAGTGTAATGGTGAAATCAGTTGTTTCTTTTGGGTTTAATTCTTTCGCCTCAACAACAGCAGCTTTCTTTTTTAGCAATTTGGTGATTTTTTTACGCTCATCCAGCTTTTCATATGGTGCTAATAACACGAGAATGGTATAGGGCGCGGGCTTTTCTAAATAAGCTTCTAATACAGAAAGCTCATGCTCGATCTTTTCCTTTTTCTTCTCAGCTGTAAGAAAATAAGGATTCTTGATCACGACGAGACGTCTTTCTCCCATAAACGGAAATGTTTCTGCATCGGTCACAGCCTGTTCAAGCGGCACCTCTTCCATATCGAAGATGGAGTAATTAAAATCTTTCGTTTCCTCGTCTACTACAGCTTGTCTCAATTTAGCGGCGGTTTCTTGCAGTAAATATGTTTCTTTCCCATATAAGCAATAAACGGGATGGATATCCCCTCGTTTTAAATTGTTCCATACATCAAAGACCATCAATTGAATCCCTCTCTTTCACTTCCTCCTCTATCCTAAAGTGTGCGAAGACATTAGTAAAGAGGAAGCTGAAAGTGCCGCCTCCTCATTTATAGTAAACGTCCGGCGCAAGCTCCCGGGTCAGCCTGCTGTCAGACGATATTCACAAAATGATCATGAAAATGGAAAACGGTTACTTTACCTTCTAGCAATTCCAAATGAGTTCAAGTATACTAAAATTAGCCAGGAGGGATGAAAATGAATGAATTTGAAAAAAATGTTCAAAGCAAGCGGAATGATGTGACCGACTCAGCCGTTGGTTTTATCGTCACATTCGGATTTTTCGCCTCAATGTTTATTTTGGCAACCATTATACACCTCGTTGGATCTTAACTTCATGAAGGTTACATGACTGCCTTTTTGGCAGTTTTTTTATTGAGTTTGTAAGATATCATATGGAGGATGAGTGTAAAACGTTCCTTCCTCATCGAGAAATTCATACGTCACGCTCCCGTCGGTATCTGTACGATACACCTTCATTTGCTGGTCCTTTAATTTCTTCAAAACTTCTTGATGTGGATGCTGATAACGATTGCGTTCACCTGCTGAAATGAGTGCATGTGAGGCCTTGAGATGCTGAAGCCATTCTTCGCTTGTTGACCCTTTACTCCCGTGATGTCCAACCTTTAAGATATCTGCCCGCAGATGAGGAAAGGCTTTTATAATGTCTCGCTCCCCTTCTTGTTCAAGATCTCCAGTGAGCATAAACCGCTTCCCGCCTAGAGTAAATGTCAAAACGAGCGAATCATTATTCTTAGTTGTCACTCGATGACGCGACGGATGAAGAACCTCAAATATTTGCTCTCCAATCTGAAGCCGATCTCCTCTCTCTAATTCATCAATCATGATCCCTTTATCAGCTGCTTCTTTTAACAGCTCCGCATCCTCTGGACTCCGGGCAAAGCCTTTTGGTATAGCCAGCCGCTTTACTTTATTTCGCTTGATTAACCGAACTGCTTCTCCCATATGGTCTTGATCCGCATGCGTCAGAATAAGAACATCAAGTTTTACTATACCTTTAGAATGCAGAAACGGGATCAGCGTTTGATCACCGATCGTAGACACTTTTCGTCTTTTTTTCCACGGCTCTTCTTCAAAAGAAAGCCTGCCTCCCGTGTCCACAAGTAGGTGCCCCTTTCGATAGGGCAGCTGAATAAACAAACTATCCCCCTGTCCTACATCCAGCATCGTCACTTCCCCTTTTTCGAAAAAATTCGGGGTAAAATAGTGAACACTCAAGACACCAATGAGAAAAAGGAGCGGCACAGCATAGGACTTCACAGACGTTTTGCACTCCATCACAACTAACAGAACAATTAAGGCACTCACCTCAAGAACAATATGACACCAAGTTGACTTCATAAAAATCAAGTTGAATCCATCAAAATCAGCCATATAGGCTGACAATTGATGACTAAGCTGGATCACCGAATCAAGAAGTTGAAACAATGTTTGTCCAAGCGGAAGATAAATGATCGTCAAAAGAAAAAAGAGTAAGGATAGCGGCATGACGATCGTCGTATAAAAAGGAACAAATATCATGTTCAAAGGAACGCTCAATAAAGAGAATTGATGAAAATGATATAAAAGAACAGGGAGCGAAGCTAACTGTGCAATAAAGGAAATCAGGAATAATTGCATGACCGAACTTTTTGCTTTTGATAAAATCCTAGTCGATAACAAAATAAAAAACGTCACCACGAAGGAAAGCTGAAATCCGATATCAAATAAATAAAGAGGATGAATTGCTAATAAGAGTAAAAACGTTGCACTTAATACCACAGCAGAAGGCTGTTTCAATTCTTTTGGCAGACTAGTCATCACTAAATAGATTCCTGCCATGAGACAAGCTCTTAAAACAGATGGTGCAGCACCTGTCAAACAAGCATAAACAGGAAGAAAGCATAATAGAAGAATACGTGCTGTCTCTCTTGTCACACCCACACGAAGGAGACACCAAAATAAACATGCAAGAAGCGCTTGCACATGCAGTCCTGAGATCGCTAGTAAATGAATAATGCCGAGCATTTGATAATCTCTTAATATGTCAGGTTCTATCAACTCACGATCGCCAAAAATAAGTGCCTGTACAATGCCAACAGAGTGTTTTGGCACATGATCCTCTAAAAATGTCAAACCCTTTTGCCTCATCGCTTGAAGATAGTAGGAAGAACCGCCTTTTTTTGTACAGTTTTTGATCGACTGCGGCAGAAAAATAGCGTCAATGCCTTTTGTTTTTAAAAATTGATCGTATTGAAACCCATTAGGAATGGTGGCGTGTTTTGCTGGGCGAACATCACCTGTCATGTGACAGCTCATACCAGGTTCTACCTCTTTTAATGCCTCTTTTTCACGCTCTGTTTGAATTGTATAAAAAGTGGCTAGTCGTTCATGGACTGTCGATACAGTCGCTGAAAAACGATTGCCATCTGTTTTCGGAATGCTTTCAATCACAACGGAACCAGATAGGAATTTTTCTTGTACGGCTAGCTCCGTTTCAAGAGACTCATGAACCATAAAAATGAGTGTATAGACAGCCCCGCATAGGCTGACCATTAAAAAAAGCTGGGGCATTTTTTTCAGTAGGCTGAGAAGTAATATGATGAGAAGAAAGAGAAGGAAATATATATGAAGATGATATGCAGCCAGAGCAATTCCAACAGCTGCTGAAATTGCCCCAAACGGCAAATATTTAAACATAGGAAGTAAATAATCGATTCGCCTTCTCATGCATATCGCGAATTTCTGTTTCGCTAAGTCCTGATTCACTCAGCTTCCCAATTAAATCTGCAACAAAGGCCAATTTTTCTTGATTTTTTAAGTCGATGATCATTTCATCTAATTCAACTTGCTCTGTTTGAACACCCGCCTGCTCGAATAAATCAACGGCATATGGATGATTTTTATAATCCTTTGCATAGTACACTGTCCGTATGCCCGCTTGAATGATGGCTTTACAGCACTGTAAACATGGAAAATGTGTGACATATATTTCAGCATCAGCTGTAGGTGCACCAAATTTGGCACATTGTAAAATAGCATTCATTTCCGCATGGATCGTGCGAACACAGTGATGATCAATGACATAGCATCCTACATCCGCACAATGAACATCACCGGCAATGGAGCCATTATACCCCCCTGCAATGATGCGCTTGTCCCTTACGATGGTCGCCCCAACAGCTAACCGCTCACAGGTGCTTCGTAAAGCAAGCAAATGGCTTTGTGCCATAAAATATTGATTCCATGAAATTCTTTCCACGAGCTGATCCCTCCAGAATGATGGTTGATATTAAGTGTACATGCCTTTCTTCTATACCGTCAATTCTACTTCACGGTCAATTGACTTTTCAGCCGTTCAATCGTCTTTTCCCCAAAACCTGAAATGTTCCGCAAGTCTTCAATTTGTTGAAAATCTCCGTGTTCCTCTCTATAGGTAATAATAGCTTCGGCTTTAGCTGGTCCTATGCCGTTAATGGTTTGCAATTCGGCTGCATTGGCCTGATTGACATTTACACCCTCACTCTTTTCAACGTCCGTTGACGCGTCAGCTGATGCTGTTTGCGTCCCTCTTTCCGCTTCCCCCTGCTTCCGAACATAAATCATCATACTATCCTCTAATTTTGCTGCTTGGTTGATTTCAATCGAGTCTGCTTTGCTAGTAAAGCCTCCTGCCCTTCGAATCGCTTCTTCTACCCGAGCATCAGATTGAAACGTATAAACACCTGGCTTTCTTACAGCTCCTTTGACTTCTACAAAAATCGTCGATGGCTCTTTTTCTGTCTTTTCTTGTTTGTCTTCTAATGTGACTTGTATGTCTTTATTCCCCTTCAATACATTTGGTTCTCTGCTTCCCTCCCCTTTTCCAGTGAAAAAGAAGAAACTGATGATCATCACAACCATGAGCCCAGCTGCAATATAAAGACTGTATTTTTTTAATGATATGAGTCGTTTCACTTACTCACGCTTCTTTCAATCATATTTTTCTACTGCTCAACATACTGTTTAGAAGATAACAGATCCTATGCGTCTAAGGAGGGAGAACGTTTGAATATAGGGTTAATCGGTACAGGAAACATGGGTACCATACTTACTGAGGCATTTATTGAATCAAAGGCAGTCAATCCCTCATCGATCACCATTACAAACCGAACCATTGAAAAAGCGTTCAATATAAAAAAGAACCATCCAGAGCTTGAAGTAACGAAACAGCTTTCAGGGGCTGTCACGAATAAAGATTTCATTTTTGTTTGTGTCAAACCACTTGATATTTATCCACTTTTAAAAGAGCTGAGTCCTCTTTTAACGGAGCAGCAAACCATTGTCATCATTACAAGTCCGGTTCATCCTGAACAGCTTCAGGATATCGTTCCTTGTCAAACAGCCAGGCTAATTCCAAGCATTACAAACCGCGCTTTATCAGGCGCATCACTTTTAACTTTTGGTTCATCCTGCAATGCCGCGACGAAAACAGCGTTAAGACAGTTGGCTTCGTGCATTTCAACACCAATCGAGATCCATCATTCGATTACAAGAGTGGCTTCCGATATTGTCAGCTGCGGACCTGCTTTTATCAGTTTTCTCGTTCAGAAGATGATTGAAGCGGCTGTAGAAGAAACGGATATTTCTAAAGAAGAAGCCACCACCTTATCAGAAGATATGCTCGTTGGACTTGGCCGTTTGATTGAAAAAAGAGTCTATACCCTTCCGACACTGCAAGACAAAGTATGTGTGAAAGGCGGGATCACTGGTGAAGGCATTAAAGCACTTGAAGCAGGTGTGCAAGATATGTTTCACCGTCTCTTTCAAAACACTCATGAAAAATTCGATGAAGATCTTGAAGCAGTTGCGCATCAATATCCACCAAGTGTGTTCACTGATGATCGCAGAAATTAATCATCTTTGCAACTTGCTAAAAAAGGGTTTTAAAAAACCATCGTTCTATTAAACGATGGTTTTTGGTTTCTTAGCTGAGATGAAATATCTTTCGGCGAATTCACCGGGGGCTTCATTTGTAAAATCAGCGGTCACTTCTATTTGTTCGAAACCAGCGGACTCAAGGAACGCTGAATATGTTTCAAATGGAAATGTGCGCTGTTCATGCGTCTCATCATAACGCTGATACATGTCTCCATCTTTTACAAAAAAGCTTAAATCATGAATGACCGAATACATGTCATCCCCTTTATCGCTCTGCCAAATATAGCTAATCTCTTCATCTTGATCTGCAAAAGTCGATCCCGGGAATACCTCTTCCATTTTATAAGGCGTATGAACATCAAAAAGTAAAACCCCATCTGCCTCTAAAAGCTGAAACATGTTTTTAAAGGTTTTTTTGACGTCATTTTCGTTTTTTAAGTAATTCAAGGAATCACAGCAAATAACGGCTGCCTGGAAGGCTTGCTCAAAGCCCGTAACCTCTCTCATATCTTGATGTAAAAATTGAATCGACTGCTTTTTCGCCTGGGCTTTTTGCTGCGCGAAGGCCAGCATTTCTTCACTGAGGTCAATTCCTGTGACCTTGTGGCCCTTTTCAGCTAACCGAAGAGAAATCTCTCCAGTTCCACAGCCTACATCGATGATGTCAGCATTCGGCTTAATATACTGCTGGATCCACTGAACCCATTCATCATAAGGCGCATGTGTCATGAGCTCGTCATACACACCTGCAAACCCTTGATAAATCATGAGTTAATGCCAAGTGAAAGCGTTTCTCTCGGCGCATCTCCCCAAAGCTTTTCTAGATTGTAATATCCTCTTTCTTCTTTGTGGAACACATGGGCAATGACATCTCCTAGGTCAATCAATACCCATCTTGCTTCATCAAAGCCTTCCATCTTCTTCACTTCGATTCCGCTTTCCTCTGCAAGATGTTTTACTTCTCTTGCAATGGCTTGCACTTGTTTATCAGAATTCCCGTGACAAATGAGAAAATAATCTGCAACAAGCGAGATTCCTTGCATATTAAGGGCAATAATATCCTCAGCCCGTTTATCATCGCATGCTCCTGCTGCGACGTTTAAAATTGATGATGAATCCATCCAAAATTCCTCCTTAGTTGTTCTTATGCACAAGCGAGTTGTAAGTAGCAAGCGTATCTGGAAAGACTGGCTGATTCTTTTTCATTAGAAAACTGATGGTGTTTTTTAATGATTGGATCAGTGCACGATCTAGATCATGTTCTGCTAACTCCCTTACTTCTTCGACACCAGGGAAATGTCGTCCTGGTTCAATATAATCTGCGACATAAATGACTTTTTCAAGTAAAGTCATGTCTGGTCTGCCGGAAGTATGAAATTCAATGGCTGTTAACACATCGTGATCATCAATTCCAGCTTCTTTTTTGACCAAATAGGCACCAACCGGCGCGTGCCAAAGCTCAGGCGAATATTCAAGCAATAAAGGGTTCATCTTCTCTTGCTCGATAATCCCCTTCATTTCTTCCTTTGGTCTAAATTTCGCATAATCATGAAAAATAGCGGCGATCTCTGCTTTTTTCACATCTGCACCGAACCGTTCCGCTAATGAAATGGCTGTCTCCATGACTCCAAGTGTATGTGTATATCTATGCTCTGTTAACTGCTCTTTGACACAGTTCAATGCTTCTTCACGATTCATATAAATGATGCTCCTTTATATAACGCTCAACAGCTTTCGGAATCAAATAATCAACAGGTATTCCCTGCTCTATTCGCTGCCTAATCAATGTCGATGATACATCAAAAGCTGGAACATCTGCAAATAAAAGCGGATATGCCGTACTTCCAACGTAACCCGGTCTTTTCATCCCAATAAAGGTGATCATTTGAAGCAAATCGTCGATCCGATGCCATTTTGGCAAATACTCGACCATGTCCGCTCCTATCATAAAAAAGAACTGATCTTCTGGATGACGCTTCTTTAACAGATCCACTGTATCTACCGTATAAGACGGACCCTCCCGCTCCATTTCAATGAGCTCGAGACGAAAATACGAATTTGACAGAATCGCCGTCTCCACCATTTTTATCCGGTGATGACTATCTGCTCGTTTCCTTCCTGCTTTATGAGGAGGCATATGGTTTGGGATAAACCATATTTCATCCAGCCCCACTTGAGTCCGCACCTCACTTGCCATCAGTAAATGCCCGTTATGGGGAGGGTCAAACGTACCGCCGAACAATCCTATTTTTTTCATATCGCATCCACCTTTACGGCAGCTTAATTTGTTTATTTTCCTTAGATTCTTTGTAAAGGACAATCACATTTCCGATCGTTTGAACGAGTTCAGCCTTTGCACCTTTTACAAGTGCTTTCGCAACTTCCGTTTTGTCCTCATCGCAATTTTGCAATACGCTGACCTTTAACAGTTCTCTTGCTTCAAGCGCCTCGGAAATTTGCTTGACCATATTGTCATTTACCCCGCCTTTTCCAACTTGAAAAATAGGTGATAAATGATGTGCTTGTGCACGTAAAAAACGTTTTTGCTTACCTTTTAACATGGTGTTCCTCCTAATTTCTCTATGACAATTGACTTCATTTTTCCGGCGTCAGGCGTAATGCCTGTCCACAGTTCAAAGGCTCTTACTGCTTGTCCAACAAACATGCCAACCCCATCCACTGTTTTCAAGCCTAAACCTGCTGCTTCACTTAGCAGTTTTGTTTCTATTGGATTATACACAATATCACAAACGACCGCTGTTTTTTTTGCGTTCGCTAAAGAAATCGGGGTTTCTTCAACATTCGGATACATGCCGATCGAGGTCGTATGGATGATGACATCATATTCCCCAAGCCGCTCTTCTGCTGTATTTAATGTGATTGCATGAGATGTGATTTTCCCCTCTGCAGTTTCAATTAAAGCTTCAGCTTTTTCAATGGTGCGGTTCGTAATATCAAAGCTCTTCGGTGCATACTGAGCAATTGTCGTATAAATCGCTCTTGCCGCTCCGCCAGCACCAATCAAGAGAAATGATAGCTCTGATAACGGCTGATCCAAGGCTTCAAGCAATGAATGAAGAAAGCCTTCTCCATCTGTATTGTACCCAACGAGCTGATCCCCTTCGCGCCGTACCGTATTGACGGCACCGAGGCGTTCAGCTGTCACATCAATTTTGTCAAGGTACTTCATGATTTCTACCTTGTGCGGAACAGTGACGTTAATGCCTCTGATTCCTAACGCTTTCATGCCGCTAATCGCATCTTTCAGGTCATCATTTTCTACTTGAAAGCCATGATAATGTCCATCTATTCCAGCATCCTTTAGTGCTGCATTATGAATATCCGGAGACATTGAGTGGCCAACAGGGTTGCCGATTACTCCGTATAAAGGTTTCAAGGTCTCTCCCCCTTTGAACATTTAAATTAACGAACGTCTCATAAACACATGAACGCCTTTTGGCGCATAAACTTTGATTTGCTTGTCCGCATCATTTGCAGTGACCCAGCCTAAACCTGAAAAGACGATGTCCATTTTTGGCTGATCAATGGTAAAGGTATGCGGAACGAGCGGCGGGAAATCTTCTATTCCCTCTTTTGATGGCGGTGACAGCAGTTCTCCTGCATGTTTTTCATATAAATCATCTGCGTTCTCCAGCTTTGTACGGTGAATGTTCAGCTCATTTGGCATATAGCAGACAAATGACGTTCTGCCGCCTTTTACGTAATCAAATCGAGCCAGTCCGCCAAAATAAAGCGTTTGTGCTTCATTTAATTGGAACGTTCTCGGTTTCAATTCTTTTTTCGGCGTTAAAATCTTCAAGTCATTTTTGCTGACATAGTGTGCCATTTGATGTCGGTTGATGATGCCCGGCGTATCGAATAAAGCAGACCCATCATCAAGCGGAATTTCAATCGCATCAAGTGTAGTACCTGGATATTGGGAGGTAGTAATGACATTCTCTTCTCCAGATACTTCTTTGATGATTCGATTGATAAATGTTGATTTCCCAACATTCGTACAGCCGACAACATAGACATTTCTTCCCTCGCGGTAATGATCAATCGCTTCCATCACCTCAGGTACGCCCTGGCCTCTGCTTGCACTAATTAAGAAAACATCAATAGGGTTTAATCCGTTTTCCTTTGCTTCCCGTTTCATCCAATGAATCAGACGATCTTTTTTCACGGATTTCGGTAAAATATCCACTTTGTTGCCGACAAGTAAAATCGGATTACCACCGACAATACGGCTCAGTCCATTGATCCAGCTTCCGTTAAAGTCAAAAATATCAACGACCTTCACAATGAGAGAATCTGTCTCTCCAATGCTGTGCAATATATTTAAAAAGTCGTCTTCTGTTAAAGAAACATCTTGAATTTCATTGTAGTTCTTTAACCTAAAACAGCGCTGACAGATCACATCTTCTTTCAATAGAGATGCTGCCGGCGCATATCCTAATTGATCTTTATCTTCCGTCTGAATGGCTACACCGCAGCCAATACAAACAACCTTTTCCATTATTACTCTTCCTCCCACTGAATGTGGCCCTTACGCTTTAAGGCTCCTAAAATTCTGCGTTCAATCTGCCTGTTAAACTTTGTGAAAAATCCGTCCGAGGCAGCAACAGGAACGACCAAAATCGTATGGAAGCCATGACGATTCCCGCCAAGAACATCTGTCATGAGCTGATCCCCAATGACAACCACATCTTCTTTTTTCAATTGCATATCAGCGACTGCCTTATTAAAGGCTCTTCCCATAGGCTTTCTCGCTTTATAGATAAACGGGATATGAACCGGTTCAGAAAAAAGCTTGACCCTTTTTTCATTATTGTTCGATACAATCGTCACTTGTATCCCGTGATCTTTCATTTCTTGAAACCACTCAATTAAGCGCGGTGTCGCACTTGGACGGTCCCATTCTACTAGTGTGTTATCTAGATCAGTAATAATTCCTTTTACATTTCGTTCTTTTAATTTTTGCGGTGAAATGTGGAAAATACTTTTCACAAATTCATCCGGTAAGAAATACTTCTTTAGCACAATTTGCACCCTTTCTTCCATTGGTTTTCAGCGATTGTGTCGAATCAAATCACAATTTGTCTGTCTATCGAATACAATGAAAAAGTTTTCGACATATGATGAGGACCTTCAACAGGTGTGGATAATTTTACACACATTATCCACCTATATTTCATCACGCTTTCATTCAATTATAAACACTCTACCCACAAGTTATCCACTTAACCATGTGGATAACAGAACGATTGTTCTTGTTTCCCATTCATGGTAGATTAAAGGTACTTCAAAGACAGTCGATCAACCTATGATGATATGTCTTTTCCTCAAATTTTATGCCAACTTTTTCAGGGGAGGTGTTTTTCCCATCATATGGGTTTCTAGTATGAAAAAGCTGTCAGATGATTTACTTATAGAATCGTATTATAAAGCAAATGAAATGAACTTAAATCGCGACTTCATTGAATTAATTGAGACAGAAATGAAAAGACGTTCGCTCGGGCATATGCTCTCTGTTTCCTCTTAATTCCATATCACAGGAACCATGCCTCCCGAGCACTCTCCTTTTTTAAACTCAGGTGACTGATATTATATCACTTGCGCTATAGGCTTACTACTATTTTCCGTAAAAAACACCCCTTCTGATAAAAGAAGAGGTGTCTTAATTGTAAGGCTGTTCATTCCAAAACCATAACCCTCCGCCTACGACTAAAATGACCACAAGGAACACAACAAGAAAAGCGTAACCGATTCCTGCTCCTTGTGCTGGATAAGGCGAACACGCAGGGTAAGGATAAGGACATCCCCACATATCAGTTACCTCCTTCTAGGAAGATATACTGTTAGACTATGCTGGATGGATGGTCTTGTTTAGGCAGATGGCCATCATTTAAAAATGTTTGATGACATCACGCTCTTTGATTTCGTTATAAATAATTCTCGCACCTTTTGGTGTCATATGATTGCCAGAAGGGTCGATCAAGCCTGACTGAATCAGGGCATGATCACTATCTTCACCAGCTTCTCGGATGAAAGCTTTCCAGTTGTCGACAAGCGGCACCTGCTCATCCTTCGCTACTTCTCTCGTGATGTCATTATAAGAGTTTTGCCAAGCTCTTGCCCCGCCTCTTCCGGCAAAATAAGACGACTTATATCTAGAGTAATAATACAAGCCCTTTTTCCCGCCTTCTACAACAGGCACACAGGTCATGAGAATCGGGGTAATGCCTTCTTTTCTACTTTCAGAAATAAAGTAGGTTAAATTTTCTTTAAACCGTTTTTTCGTCACTCGGGGATGTTTGCCGTCTAAAATCGCCGCATCATTCGTACCGAACATGATGAGGACGTAAGTTGGTTTCTGTTTTAAAATATCCTGCTTAAAGCGAAGTTTCGCGTCTTCAGTCGTCTGCCCGCCAATGCCTGCATTCTTCACTTGAATTTGGCCGCGCTCGACGTTTTTCATGAGATTCACCCATTTTTCAGATGTTGGGTAATCTCGAAAGTCCCAGTTTGATCCTCTTGTATTGCTGTCACCAAATGCAATGACGCTTTCTTGTACTGGCTTTGAGCACCCAGTAGCAACACATAATAGGATAAGTAGGAAAACATACTTCTTCACAACATTCACCTCCAAAAGCCCTCTTCATATAGTAAACGACAAGACTTTTGGTTTCAATGAATGACTGTTTTTGACGAATGCTTCCTATTGCAGTTGAACTGGCATATATGCTTTGTCATGGTGAAGCAGCTCACTTACTTTTACAAATTCATAGCCTCTCTTCTTTAATTCAGGAATCACCTGCTTTAATGCTTCTACCGTTTGCTTGCGATTTCCCCCGCCATCATGTAAAAGGATGATATCGCCGCCTTGAATATGATCAATAATTCGGCTTGCAATTTTATGTGCGCCTGGTCTTGACCAGTCCTTCGGATCTTGCGTAAATGACCACATGACCACATCGTACCCTTGCTTTGACAGAATGCGGAATGATTTCATTGTTAAACGTCCACCAGGAGGGCGAAATAATAAGGGACCGCCAGGCTGGAGTGAAGCGATATGAGCCGCTGATTCTTTTAATTCCCGCTTGATCTCCTTTGACGACAACAGGTCAAAATACGTATGATTCATCGTATGATTGCCAAGTTCATTCCCTTCGTCCACAATCCGTTCTGCGATCATCGGATATGCATGGATTCGGCTCCCTATCACAAAAAAGCTCGCATTCACTTGATGCTCCTTCAGCACATCCAATATTTGATTTGTATACACTGGGTGAGGTCCATCATCAAAGGTGATTGCAATCTTTTTCCGTTCCGCTCTCATGTCCCAAAAGGCACGTCCCGTTTTTTCAAGATCGACTCGTTTTAATGTACGTGCCTCTACTTTATTAGGAACAAAAGCACATAGCAGCCATATACACATTAAGATATGCAGCCCTTTCATTCGACCGCCTCCTCCACCGAACATCATTACCAATTAAATTGCCCGCTTTCTCATCAATTCATGCAAACCTCATGAGGATATCGACATCTTTTTCACATAAAAAAAAGCCGGCCATACTGGCCCGCTCTTTGTGTTTCACGTTTGGTTTCTCTCTTCAACTGTCGAACGTTGCTTAGAATTCATACAGACACTCTCCTTCTTGGATTTGATTTTGAGCCCATAATAATTTCTGATAATACTGGTTGGACTTTTTGTATTGTTGAGAGGCTTCTAAGGCTGTCGCAATTTCTAGTGAGATATCCTCTATATAAGAGTATAGGCTAAGTTTTTCCAAATAATCAATGGTTTTTTGCAGTTGGTCTTCATTGATTTCCTGAACATATAAAGCATCCAGATACTCAAACATATGACAGAACAGCTGGTCTTCATGCTTCTTTGCAGCCAATTTCCCAGCTTCTAATATGCGCAAGGCATCCGCCTGTTCATTCTGTCTAAAAAGCAGCTTCGCCAGCGTATAGAGCGTATGCGGAAGCGTTGGAAGCAGCTCTTTGCGGGCAAGATCAGCGGATTCCGTTAAATATCGTTCCGCTTCCTCTCTATAGCCAAGCTCGCCATAACATTTTCCTAAATTATAGAGCGCTGAACTGTATATGCGCGGGTGATCAATTTGAGATGCGAGCTGTTTTGCCTTTTTTAAATGAGGCAGTGCCCGGTCTTTTCGTTTTAAATCTTGATAATTTCCTGAAATGACAAAGAGACATTGAATGATGCGAATGGTATACGCATCATGCTGATCGTATATTTCCAGCGCCTTTAAAATATGGTGCATGGAGACATGTGTTTGTTTCATGATATAGTAGGCTTCTGCCACTTTAAAATGAAACTCAGCCTGCTCAATATCATCAAATACCATGGACAGCTGCTTTTCTGCGACTCGATAATATTTGACGGCTTCTAAATATTCTTTTTGACTAAATTCATGCATGCCACGAAAAAATGCATGGTAATAATGCAGCATATCAGATAACTCATGATTGGAATTTTCGATTTTATCGACTAGATTAGATACTGAGAAAGGTTGGTATTTTGAAGGGTGTATATAGTCAAGCATGATTTGGTGCCGAAAACACATGAGCTGATAATAAATCAGTAAATGCTGGTCCTCTTCCATCTGTTCAATTTCCGCTTCAACTTCCGCTTTCAAGATTTCCGCATCTGGAACACTGAACTGCCGTATCATTCGATACCATTCATTAATTTTCATACCTACATGTGAAGATAGAACCTTCCCCATGTTCCGAAATGACCCCTTCCTTTTCGGTCTAATATTACATATTTTAGCACGCTTCTTGACCGCCAAGCACCGAAAAGAAACCGCAAACATAAAAAAGAGACGCACAGAAGCACGATTTTTTTGAAAAAGATGATTTTTTCATCGTACAGACACAGACAATCCCTCCTTCACATACATTTGAGGATATAGGCAGCAGCCTAAACATGGTGGAGGTGAAAATCGTGGCAGGAGTATTTACAGCGATGGGATTGATGGTCAAAGAATTGGTGTTTTTAGTGTCCTATGTCAAAAACAATGCCTTTCCACAGCCCCTTTCGGGAGATGATGAAAAAAAATACTTAGCCCTCATGGCACAGGGCGATGAACACGCAAGAAACATGCTGATTGAACATAACCTTCGGCTCGTCGCCCATATTGTAAAGAAATTTGAAAATACCGGGGAAGACGCTGAAGACCTCATCTCCATCGGGACGATCGGACTCATTAAAGCCATCGAAAGCTATTCCTCTGGAAAAGGAACAAAGCTGGCAACGTATGCGGCGCGGTGTATTGAAAATGAAATTCTCATGCACTTACGTGCGCTCAAAAAAACGAAAAAAGACGTCTCCTTGCATGACCCCATCGGTCAGGATAAAGAAGGCAACGAAATTTCATTAATCGATGTCTTAAAATCCGAAAATGAAGATGTGATCGATACCATTCAGCTCAACATGGAGCTTGAAAAAGTAAAGGAGTATATCGACATTCTCGACGGCCGAGAAAAAGAAGTCATCGTCGGCAGGTTCGGACTTGATTTAAAGAAAGAAAAAACGCAGCGGGAAATAGCCAAGGAGCTCGGGATATCGCGGAGCTATGTGTCACGTATAGAGAAGCGGGCGCTGATGAAGATGTTTCATGAGTTTTATCGGGCGGAGAAGGAAAAACGGAAGCGGGAGAAGGGGAAGTGAAAATGAATTTCCCTAACTTCTAACAAAAACAGACCTTACTAGGTCTGTTTTTTATTTCGGCAATAAGCTACTGTCTCGTTGCATTTCTTTTGATAATAGCTACCGCCTTAGACCTCAAGAAAATGGAAATATTTTGGTGATGAACTTTGTGTCATGCGTTTAGACATGAAGGAAATCAACTAATTATGTCCCACTGTTTAGAGAATTGTGGAAAAATGCAGGACAAACTGTTTGCATAGTTTTGTATTTCAACTTTTATGTTTAGAAAAATAAAAGCTATTCAGACTTATAATAATTTCACAAATGAAATATCAGCACTTTTTAATGTTACATCCGAATTCACTACCGAACGTTTCGTGACTTTAAACCCATGCTATAAGTCATGAATTGTTTTGTCTTATTTTGTCGAAAATCATCAATTTAATATTTTTTATATTATAATGTTTCCTGTATTACTAAAATGTGTATATAGAAGGGTGCAGACTAATGAAAAAAGCTAAACTAATTTTATTCTTATGCTTTATGGCAGTTCTAACTGCTTGCGGTAACACTAACAGTTCAACTGATCCAGCAAAAAAAGAAGAAACGAGCAAAGAGGCTTCAAAAGAATCAGCACAAAAAGAGAATAAACCAACGTCAGGACGCTTATCAAAGATTGGGGAGTGGAAGAAAGATAAAAATGGGTCAACACTGACTTTGAAAAAGATAAACAACAAACAAAAAGAAATAGATTTAAGTCCTATTAAGATGAAAATACAAGATATTAAAGTTTTTGAATACAGTAATTTAGGTGAAGACGATAAAGAGCTTCTTTCTGATAATCAATATGAAAAAGATAAATATCATAGAATACAAATCACTTACACGACTGAAAACACTTCCGATAAAGATGTTTTGTTTTCTGGTGTTAAAGTTATTACCACTAATACAAAAAAACAAATTGAAGTCAATGAGTCTAATTTGTATACGGATAAAGGTGTTGGTTCTTTTTATGGTAAAGTCGAAAATGAAGGTATGGTTGTAGTTCCTTTACTTGTAGATGATGTTTCAGATTTGAGCTCAATCACACTTCACTTAGGAGATGTATTTCTAAATGACGAACCTGAATTATTGCATGATGGGGCAAAAGTGAAATTCGATTTTTAAATTCTGCCCCCCCCCTTTTGACTTTAATAATGAAATTCTCATGCACTTACGCGCCCTCAAAAAAATGAAAAAAGATGTCTCCTTGCATGACCCAATCGGTCAGGATAAAGAAGGCAACGAAATTTCATTAATCGATGTCTTAAAATCCGAAAATGAAGATGTAATCGATATTCAGCTCAACATGGAGCTTGAAAAAGTAAAGGAGTATATCGACATCCTCGACGGCCGAGAAAAAGAAGTCATCGTCGGCAGGTTCGGACTTGATTTAAAGAAAGAAAAAACGCAGCGGGAAATAGCCAAAGAGCTCGGGATATCGCGGAGCTATGTGTCACGGATTGAAAAGCGGGCGCTGATGAAGATGTTTCATGAGTTTTACCAGGCGGAGAAGGAAAAACGGAAGCGGGAGAAGGGGAAGTGAAAAAAATTCCCCTAACTTCTAACAAAAACAGACCTCATGAGGTCTGTTTTTTATTTCGGCACTAAGCTACGCTACTGTCACTCTGCATTTCTTTTGATAATAGCTGCCCTTTATTCATATCGCCCAATTAATCTAATTTAAATGACTGCGATGTCCTCTTTGTTAATTAAATATATTTTGTTATGATCGTGATCTTTGCTAGGATAATGATCAATTAAATATTTTCTCAAGGTATTTAATTCAGCCCTATCAATCTTTTTTGTTTCAATTGCATTTTCCCACATTACAATTAATGTTTCATCGTCTATTACCTCTAGCACTTGAGGAACAAATTTTTTATTTTCTCGTCTATACGCTTGATACGCTGTGTAAGAAACTGCATCTAATACTGAATACCAGCCATATTGTTTTTGTTCATCTTTTTCTTTAGTAGCGAACTCAGCTACATCCATATAATCTTCACTATCTATATAATTACATAAATCTTCTGCACTTAACTCTTTGCCAGAAAGCCATTTCCAACAATCATCTAAAGCTTTTTCTCCTATGTGGTAACCATCATCTTCTTTATCTATGAATGTATACATTTTTTCAGCTATTGCTAATCCTAGAGCAACTTTAGCCTCTTCACTAAGGTCATTTATAAAATCCATTCTATAGCCTCTTTCCTATTTTTTCATTTTAACTACATTTTCTGTAACACCATTTTTAACATCAAAAGATAAAGTATCTCTTGGATGTGGGACACTTGGATCTCGTTCTGTTGTTACTTTTATTTTCAATTCAGGATATTGATCTGTCAGTTGCTTGAATATTCCTCTTTCCTCACTTGGAACTCGATCAAACAAACCTTTTGTACATTTATTACAAACTCCATTTGGATTGGATTGATGGATATTTAGTATACCTTTTATCTCTTCTGGTTTAAGTCCTGCCTTTTTAACTGCGTCCTCAAATTCTGCGATTACGCCTTCTTCTGCATGATCCATAAATTGAGCGTGCCCTCTAACTGATCTTTTATATGGTGCCTTAATTTTCCGATCAGGATAAACTTCATCTAATGAAGGAAGACCTCCTTCTTTCCTAACTTTTGGCGACCCACCTTCGAACACGCTACGTTCCAAACCTTTGACATCTGTTTTTCCTACAGCAACAGTTTGAGTTTCTGGAACATTCCACTTCTTCCGCAAACGATCTAAATCAGTCTTTCCTACGCTTGCTTGATTAAGGTGGTTGCTTTTCTGATTAATTCCCATTCTGCCATTAAACCCTTTCGCCCCAAACGGCAAAAGCATTCCAAGCGCCGCATTCATACTTGCTTCCTGCTGTTCTTTTGAGATCTTGTTTCCAAACATGTCTCGGCCTGTGATTGCTTCGCTGAAGCCGTTGGTGGCGGTGAGGCCATATAATCCTTTTTGAGATGTCTTCAGGGCGTCAAAGGATTTTTGAGATGTCTTGTAGATGTCGACTGCTCTGACTGCAGCTGATGTGGCTTGGGTTGTTTTATAGACAGCTTTTCCGCCTTTGAAAATGCGGCCTGCCCAGCCGACGATTGGGATGTAACCGGCTGCTGCCATGCCGCCTGCCGCGACTCGCTGTCCTGCGGTGAGTTCCTCACCTGTGATTGGATCAACGCCTGTTGCGGCACGTTTTGCATCGTTCACACCTGTCAGTTCATTCACGATATTTCCACCGTAATCGAGCGCTTTTTCATACCAAGGACGGTTGGCGAGGGCTTCTTGTTCCTTTGCGATCTCTCGGGCTTCTTCTTGTTCTTTTTTGATTTTCAGATATTCAGAAGTTTGCTTTTCAATATCGCTTTTTGCCTTGTAGATTTCGCTATTTTGATACGCTTTCTTGTCAAAATTCATAGGCGAAATCGCTTTTCCGTCATTTGTCGCATTCATCATTTCAGCGTACAATGCCATTGTAGCTTGCTGCTCCGTCTCTGACAAAGCATATTCATCTTTTAAATTTTGATCAAGCTCTCTTAATTCTTTGACCGTCTTTTTTCGTTCATCTTCCGCATCTTCTATTTTTTCATCGAAAGTTTGACTATCAAATACCTCTAGGGAAATAAGGTCATCGATGTCTTGAAAAATCGTTTTGAGTGCCTTTTTTTGATCCTTTACAATGCTTTTGGCGTTTTTGATGCCCATATGTACTGCGTTGTCTAAAAAGTGTTCTTCTATAAAGGTATCACCGCCAAAGTTTGTATCATCCAGTGTCCCAGAAATACCTTCATGAAAGGCTTTTTGCTTATCGATGAAGCTGATAAACATGTCTACATTTCCGGCGAGCTCTTTATAAAAGCTTTTAATGTTATCGGCACCTTTCCCAGTGAAGTCGTCACCGAGGTTGGCAACACCTTGTAATGCCTTTTTTAAATCTACCATTTGTTCGCGGAGTTCCTGATAGTGTTTTGCCCTTGTGTCCATGGCACTGGTTAGTGCTTTTGCATCAAGTATCTTACCCAGAAGACGTCACTCCCTCCATTATTGATCATAAAGTCTATTTTACCTTTCTCAGCGAATTGGAAAAATAGGCTTTAAGTTACAAAAATAATTTCCAAATATTTTTAGAGGGAATAAAACAAGTGATAATTGAAATGTTTTTTCCTTTCAGCAAAAAAAGTCAGTCCTCTTTTGAGAGGACCGACTACATTTTGCTTAGAAAAAGCGTTTTAAACTTTTCTTGAGTGGAGGGATATCCAACTCGCCTTTTTCAAAGAATTTTTTCAGTAAGTACTTACTAAAACCGGCTGCTTGTGTGTAGGTAATTTTCCCAGGTAACGGCGGTTCATTGGTGACAGCAACATCAATAATGACGGGTTTATCAGATTGAAGGGCTGTATCAAAAGCCGGAGCTAGTTCTTCATGCGATGACACGGAGATTCCTTTGCCGCCACATGCTTCTGCAAACTTAGCAAAATCAATATCTTCAAGCTCTATGCCATAATTGATGTTTCCTTTTACTTGTTGTTCATATTCAATCATTCCAAGGTTGCTGTTGTTTAAGATCACAACAACGATCGGAAGCTTATATTTTACCGCTGTCACAAAGTCTTGCATGACCATTGTGAAGCCACCATCACCACAGACAGCAATTGCTTGACGATTCGGTTCATTTAACTTAGCAGAGATCGCTCCAGGTAATCCACAGCCCATTGTGGCAAGCCAGCTGGAAATGATGAAATCCTGCTGTTTCATTTCGAAATGGCGGGCCATCCATACGGTCACATTCCCTACATCAACAGAAAGAATGGCATCGTCTTCGACTGCTTCTTCTAATCTAGCAATGACTTGCTGAGGTTTAAGCGGTGATGTGGCAACGGATTTTTCCTTATCCATTTCTTCTCGCCATTTCATCATATGCTCTGTACACGCTTCAAGGAAACCACGCTGCTCTTTATATTCAATGTAGGAGGTCAGTTCCTGCAAACCACTCTTGCTGTCACTCACGATTCCTACGTCTACTGGATATCTTTTACCGATTTGATCTGGTTTAATATCCAGTTGAATGGCAGGTGTGTCCTCAGGTAAGTAGTCTCTATATGGGAAGGAAGTGCCAAGCATAATTAAGAGATCACACTCTTCCATCGCTTCATATGCTGGCTTCGTTCCAATTTGACCTAGGTTCCCTAAAAAGTATGGATGCCTGTCTGGCACAACCCCTTTTGCAGGAAGTGTAATAACAATAGGTGCAGCAGCCTTTTCTGCAAACGACAAAAGCTCTTCTTTTGCATTTCTTAAACCTTTACCTGCTAGAATGACTGGCTTCTTCGCATTGTTAATCAGCTGTGCGGCTTTTAACAGTTGATCTTTCTTTGGCCGTACTTCTCCCTCAACATAAAGAGGAGATGTATAAACAGGCTTACGCTTAATTTTTTGAGAAAATAAGTCATCCGATACGGTGAGAACTGCCACACCTTTGTGGGTATAAGCTGCTTTAATGGCTTGATTCAATAAATCAGGCAGAGCTTCTGCTGTTTGTACCTGCTGATTAAAGACAGCGACGTCGTCAAACATCCGCTCTAATTTGATTTCTTGAAAGGCGTCTCTCCCTACTTCAGTCGACGCAACCTGCCCTGCAATTGCTAATACGGGTGCCCCATCTGCTTTTGCATCGTATAGTCCATTTAATAAGTGGACAGCACCTGGTCCAGCGATGGATAAGCAGACACCAAGCTTACCTGTTAGTTTGGCATCAGCCGCCGCTGAAAGTGCCGCCACTTCTTCATGTCTCGTTTGTATAAATTGTATTTGGCTTGATTCATGCCTAAGCTCTTCAATCAATTCGTTTATACTGTCGCCGGGCATTCCATAAATATGTTTTACGCCCCACTCTTCCAGTAGCGCTGTTACTTCTTTTCCTGCGGTTCTTTGCGGCATGTGAGAAAACTCCTTTTTTCTTAGTCCATACCACCGCACCCTTTTGATCAAACGTTTCAACTTGCTGCTACTTTTTAAAATGATATGGAAGGGTGGCGACCACTATATCCCGCTTCCATAATAGACGGAATCTTAATAAAAAGGCAGATTGGTTATGCAAGATCGTATGCCATCTTTTTTTCGGGATGAATTGAGGCACGAGCACCATCACTTTATAATGATGCGCATTTGCTTTTGCCTCAACCGTTTCAAGAAATTTATCAAGCGGATGAATAAGACTTCGATAAGACGAATGCAGCATCACAAGCCGCACACCGCTATTCAGCTTTTCCCAATCCGCTTCAATTTTCTTATCTTTTTCTTTATCAAAGGATACATGAACTGCTATCACTTGCTCTGATAAGGATTTTGCATATTGAACAGATTGCTCGACGACACGTGTTACGCCGGCTATTGGCACGATGACCACATTTCCTTTAATCTCAACAGGCTCTGTTTCATTCATTAAACGCAGTTGTTCTCCAACAGACAGATAATGTTTTTTAATGGAGTGAAAGATTAATAAGACAATTGGCATGAAAACAAATACTGGCCATACAAGATGGAACTTAGTCAAAATGAGAATCATGAGAACCGTGAAAGAAATCAGTGCTCCGACTATATTGATAGGCATTTTCGTTTTCCAGCCCTGCGGTTTTTCACGAATCCATTTCACACACATGCCGGTCTGTGACAAGGTAAATGGAATAAATACACCGACAGCATATAGCGGGATGAGGTGTTCCGTTTTCCCATCAAACAACCAAATGAGCAGCATGGAAGCTACACCTAAAAAGATAATGCCATTTGAATAACCAAGTCGATCCCCTCTTACTGTAAACATGCGCGGCATATATTTATCCTTTGCTAAGTTGACCGCCAATAAAGGAAAGGCGGAAAAGCCGGTGTTTGCCGCTAATATCAGGATTAAAGCTGTGACAGCCTGAATGACATAATAGAAAAATGTACGTCCAAATGTATCTGATGCAATTTGTGATACAACCGTTTCTTCTGGCTTTGGTGAGATGCCAAAACCAAACGCAAGCAATGTCACGCCAACAAATAATACGGCTAGTAATCCACCCATCATCAACAATGTTCTCGCTGCATTTTGTGCAGCAGGTTTTTTAAAGGATGGAATGGTATTTGAAATGGCTTCTACCCCAGTTAGTGCAGAACAGCCAGACGAAAATGCTTTTAATAAAAGAAATAATGTAATGCCAGATACATGTGTGCCTATTGCTGTATGCTCAGGAGCTGGAGGAACGCCTCCTGTTAATAATTTAAAGCCTCCGACTCCAATTAATATAAGGAGTGATATGACAAACAAGTATACGGGATAAGCCAAAATAGATGCCGATTCTGTCAATCCACGAAGGTTAAGCACCATGATCATAATGACCAATACAATTGAAATCAGCACATGATATGGATATAGTGCCGGAAAAGCCGATGTGATAGCATCGGTACCCGCTGATATGCTCACTGCTACAGTCAAAATATAATCTACAAGCAATGATCCGCCTGCGATCAGTCCTGGTTTTTCACCTAAGTTTCTGCTTGAGACGACATAGGCCCCGCCGCCTTCTGGATAAGCATAAATAATCTGGCGGTAAGATAGAATTAACGCCATTAAAAGAATTAATACACAACCTGCTATCGGGAGTGAGTACCAAAATGCTGCTGCACTAACGACTGAAAGAACAATCAATATTTGTTCTGTACCGTATGCAACAGATGACAATGCGTCTGATGACAATAATGCCAACGCTTTGATTTTTGATAGTTTTTGTTCTCCTGCTGCCTGTGATTTTAATGGTTTCCCAATTAAAATACGCTTCATCAAACTGTACATGTGATGCCCGCTCCTTTAGTGTCAAACGATTTAAGTTACAAAAGATGGATCGCCAAAAAGACACAGAGGCAATAGAATGCCCCTGCGTCTATTATTTAGATCACAGGTTGGTCTTTGCTCTCTTTAACGCTTACGAGGTTAGCTGACGGATTCGGGCGCATGAGACTTTGCCCTACCTAAAAAGGATTCACCCCACGTAGTGCTTTACACTACTAATGGTTCCCCCGCTCATCGAAATGATTCAGCGATTGGTCTTTTATAAAAGAGATCATACTCCCGTTTGACACCAAAGTAAAGACATTTTTTCAAGGTCTTTTGATCGTTTATCAATCAGTCTTTTTGCGGTTTTTTCGTACGAAATAAATAATCATTACGACCACAAAAATAATTAGCACAGCGATACATGCAAAGTAAATCCAAGAATCACCAACGCCTTGCTTTTCACCTTTTTGGAGATCATTTGTTGTGCTGCTGACCGTTTGATGATTAGAGAACATGTCTTTGTTTTTGCTCTCGATTGCAACTGTTGCCGTTTCCGTATTTGTTTGCAGGAAATGAATCACTTCATGTGAAAGATCAGCGTCGGCTGCATTCATTCCTGAAAAGACGGTCATTGTTTGTTCTTTATTCCATACAGATGGCTGCGTCCATACAATACGAGCAGTCGTTTCATTGATCATGCCAAAGGAGGATACATCATACTGATCCTTTTTCGCTGGAACGATGAGATCGTCTGCCTTTTCTTTTAAAAGAGAGAACGTATGAATGCCCCCGATGAAAATAAGAGAGTGATTTTTCAATTGATTATTTGTCACATTTGATGCTTTGATCAACTGATATTGAGCAGCTTCCGGCTGACTAAATGATTCTGTCAGCATTGCCATTTGATTGATCGTTTCTTGCTTGATTTGATCTGGCAAGATGATCAATGGTTTTCCTTGCTGCGTTTTTGATGTGAAAGGAAGCGGCCATGCGGCTAAATCCGGTGTATCACTAGTCGTCCCTTCTGGTATTTGAAGAGAGCTGTTATTATCAATGTAAATCCAGCCTTCTTCATCCGTATGTCTGCAGGCTTCCATGTTTTTAAAGCCTGTAGTGACAAATTGGAGATCAATATACTCGTTCTTTTGAAGGACTTGTGCATCTACTGGAATTGACACATGATAGAATCCATTCCCATCTTTGTTTCCTAGTTTTGTTAACGGTACATCGTGTGGTTCGTTATTGATCATGACTGTTAAGCGTTCCGCTTTGTTCGCTTTATCAGATTTTTTAAATGATAGATTGAGTTTTGCACCTGATTTTTGATTAGCGATCAATGCCTTTGGATAATAGTAATGATCAGATACCGTCTTTTTGGTTCCAACCGTGACATCATCACCACCAAAATCTTTTAAACGAATTTGATGAGATGGTTTTGATGCTTTAGCCGTAACCTTTTGAAGGAGTAAATCTGTCCCAGTGAGCTGATCGGTCAGTTCTGGTTGAGTCAAGACATTGATTTTTTCAGCAATTGTCTTTGGCTGTTCAGCAGTAACAAATAAAATGGGCTGTTCTTTTTTCTTCCCTGTCAGGGTTCTCACCGCTAACGTGAGGTGATTGTTTGCAGTTTTCATCTTCGCAGCTTGCTCGATCGATTTCACTCGCCCCTCCCAGTTTCCTTTTGCTCCTACAGCAATGGTTGGATGCGCGATTTGCTTGAGGTCCTTTTCTTGGACGAGTTTGAGGTCTGCTTGGCGGTCTTTGTTTTTCAACGTACGATATACTTTCATAGCCGCTTCTAATTCAGATGCTTCCGGTGAATTCGGAATCACAATATCTGTTTGTTCTTTCTGATCACCTGTTTGAATGAAAGGTGAAGGGAAGCTGTCTAACGTCACGTCTTTCGTTTGAGTCCCTTTGAAATCCAGCTCACTTTCAGGGTATACTTTCAGCCAATTGGCAGGTGTCTCTTGGTTGATACACACACCTTCTTTTAACACGCCATAAAATGCGAGCTGAATCCGATGAGAACCTTTTTTCAATTGCGATTTGTTCAATTTGATTTGAATCGATTTCTTTTGGTTTTTTCCTGTTACGGGAATGGTCTTTTCAATCTCTCCATCAATCATGACTGTGAACGATGATGGCGAAATGAGTAATGGTGATGCCTCTATATTTAATGTAAGGGTGCTAGACTCTACTTTTTCTTTTTCTATTTGATAGGAAAATTCAGTGCGGTCTTCTTGTCCATACAAGGTCACTACATCTTCTGATAATGCTTGCGTTTCTTTTTGGCTTCCTTTTGATGAGCGAATCCAGTCATCTTTCACTTGTACTCGATTTGATTGCGCCAGTGCTTGCCCCGCCATGAAAAAAGGCTGAGTGGCAAGGGATATCACCAATATAAAAACCATCCATTTTACTGATTTCAATTTGTCACCCGCTTTTCTTTTGTTGTTGATCGTAACGCTCGGTTTTGTACCATTTTACTTCTTGTTTGAATAAACGGCTCTTTGTCTCTACAAATAAAGAGTACACGACTAGCGCAATCCATACTTGAGAGTAAGTGAAGTACATGAGCGCCACAATGAGTATATTTTGTTTGGTGAGCTCTGTTTTCTCAATGCTTAATGTAATCATCACTTCTGTTAGAAATAGGAAGAAGGCCAATCCCCACAGGATCAGGGCAACAGCTCCTACAGATAAGTGAAGGTCAACAAATAGGTTCACGATAAAGATCCCGTTTGAGAGCAGGACACCGAAGAAAAATAAGAAATACGTAAAGAAGAAATAAAACAAATCGAAAATCATTCGTTTTCGTTTCAGCTTCATAAACTGCTTTAAAAATTTGAGTACAACATATTGATTGCCTCGAGCCCAGCGCGTTCTTTGCCGCCACCAGACTTTCCACGTCTCAGGCTCTTGTTCCCAAGTGATCGCTGCCGGGAAAAATCGAATGACATAGCCAAGGTTATAGACACGAATCGTTAATTCGGTGTCCTCAGCCAGCGCATGAACATCCCAGCCACCAAGTTCTTCTAAAATATGGCGGCGGATGGCGAAGTTGGTGCCTGGTATTGTCGCAATCCTAAACCACTTCCATCTTCCGCCCTGCGCCATCCATTGGAAGCAGATGGTCTCAATATTAATAAATTTGGTCAGGAGATTTTTGGCTGCATTAATGACCCTGAATTTCCCGACAACAGCACCTGCCTTAGGGTCGTTCAATAAACCAAGAACTAAGTGATAGACGGCCTTTTGTTCAGGCATGTTATCTGCATCGTATACGCAGATGACTTCTCCTGTTGAAGCCTTTAAGCCTTCATTCAGTGCAGTGGATTTTCCCTTTCCGGCAAATGGCGGCTTTGTTTCAATCATATGGACATGATCATATTGCTCACTGAATGACCGCACGATGTCCCCTGTGCCATCGGAGGAATTGTCATTAATCACAATGATTTCAAGGAGATGTTTAGGGTAGGATAGCTGGACCATTGCTTTTAGCGTTTGCCGGATGACAACTTCTTCATTATGAGCAGGAATCAGAATGCTGACGGTCGGCAGCTCTTTCCCTTGTTTCGTCCATTCAGGCAGCACTTTTTCGTAGGTCAGGTAGTGCTGAAAGCCGCCCTGCATGAGAAACATGTGGTATAGGAGCATGATCCAAATCAGTATTAATGAAAGATAAAATAAGACATCAGCCACCTAGTTTTCTCTCCTTAAAAATTCGTTTTTTCATTGTCAGTCTTAAATACAATGTGTAAAAAGCAAATGCCGCAATAAACAGCATCACCACGACTGTGAGAATGCGCAGCATATTTTCCATGCCGCTTCGTTTGACTGTTTTGGTTTCTGCTCTATTGGATTGTTCTACTTGAATATGTCCATTCCCTGATGTTTTGATCTGCACATGTGATGTTTGGACTGTTTGTTTTGCTTTCTTCAAATCCAGCCATTCACTAGAAGGAATTGCATCCATCTGCATCATCAGATTTTGCAGTCCAGCTATTCCCGATTCCACATCATAGGAAAGCCCAATTGCGGCTGATTGAAGATGCTGGATGGATTGAATTTTCTGTTCTGTTAAAACATTTGAACCTTCTTCGTCAGATGCTGCCTCAACTGGCTGCTGAGGATATAAGGTCATGCCATGAAGCATGGCGGGTTTCGTCACGAGTGGCGGAGCACCGGCTGTTTTCCACGTATGGTCCGACAGCTGTACCTGTCCAAACAGACTGGACACATGTCTAGATATCACTTCATAGCCTTGTTGAGATATAGCCTCATGCGGCACCTCGAATGCCAGCGGATATAGACCTTGCTGCGCAAGAAGCTCAATGCCTTTTGTTAGTTTTTCTTCTGTGTAGATGATTTCTTGCTGTTGATTTGACCTCGTATAAGCATGGAAGTCTTTTTCATTCGAGAAATGGCTTTCACTTTGCTTCTTCTCGGCTTTTTTTGGGTCATTTGATGTAATGGACTGATCATTCTTTGCATCCCAGAACTCAAAGTCCTGACCAGAGTCCTCTGTTCGATACGTTCGGCTAAATCCATGAAGAATGATGCTGGCTCCATCGCTTTGCAATTGTTTTAACACTTTTACGAGCTTCGGGCGGTCACTCAGTGTCACTTCATCACCTGTTGTTCGATCCACCCAAACAGGGGTTACCGCTATCAGAAACGGAACATGCCGAGTCGATACGTATTGTCCAAGCTCAAGCAGCTTCTTTTCGTCAGTGACAGGACTGATGTTCCCAAACTTTAAATACTTTGTGGTCAGCTGATCAGAAGAAGGCAGGTGTTTTTCCAGCACTTCTGCAAGCAGCTCGTTCTGCTGCACGACATTTAAGATTCCAATATAGTCTGCCCCTTCCTTTGTTTGAATCACAAATGGAAGATCAGCTTCATGCTTCTTCAATAAAAATTCACTTTGCAAGTCTGCCCCTTGAACCGTTAATGCACTGATACTTTTCTCTAGCTGACGGTAAGTTTGATCATCTGTATATTTGATTTGACTCGTATGATCTTGTTTGTGAAAAGTAAGCTTGGAGAATGGGCGAAGCTGTTCCGCATTGTATCCAATGGCTATCACCTTCTGTGCTTCATTCATCATACGAACGGTCTGCTTCGGTAAGGTTCTCTTTATTTCCCCTAGGTAGATGACTTGCTGAAATTCACTGATCTTCTTTTCAGCCAAATGTTCATCAGATACAATCGTCATCTGTTTGGAAAAATGTCCGGCGAGTAGATCCAGCATATGCACTGCTGGTGTCGCTTCCCCCGATTCTGTCGAATAAACGATCAGGGTATCTGGCTTGGCAAGAGCGTCGGCTGAAGCCATGTATTTAAAAGAAAAAATCAAAAAAAGAGCAAGCAGCAAACAGCATTTCATCAAAGAATTAAAGTTCATTCATCATCATCTCTTTTTCTAGTTCTTCTAAAAATTGCTCTGCCGTACGATATTCCGAACTGCTAGTTAAATGACAGACATGAAAAGTCAGGGTGACTTCACGACCGTTTAACAGCACATGCTTTTGCAATTTATCTTTTAGCTTCTCGAGGACGACAGAGACATTCTCTTCTGGTGTGTGAGTAAGCAGCAAGCCTATTCTTTCTTCGGATAATCGAAATTTCTTATCAGTTTCTCTGACACTTTCGCGAATCTTGATACTTAATTGCTGAAATAGGTGCTGCATTTCTTTTTCTCCATATAACGATTTGAATTCCGCTGCATAATGGATATGAAGAAGGATAAAAACGAATGGCTGTTTGTAACGTTCTGCCCGTTTCATTTCCTCGGATAATTCCAGCTTCATCCGATCTGCATTGTCAAATCCAGTTGTCGAGTCAATCGCCACAAATTGTTTCATCGCCTGCTTTTGTTGTTCAATGGTGTGACGCATCGTCTTGATCCGCTCATGCAAGCTTCCTGCTGAAATCGCGAAAAAGAGAAGGGCTACGCCCCAAACCACCACATCCTGCAATGTTCGATTGGAAAAGAAAGGATTTGTGTGACCAAGCTCTGTAAAGAACATAGCACTTCCTATAAAGAACAACATCAGCAAGGTAAAAATTAATGCTGGTAAGATGCCAAATAAAATCCCGCATCCTAACACGACAAAAATCAGTGTGATCATCAAAAAGCTCTCTGCATCATGTACGCCAAGGTAGCCCATAAACAAAATAAGACCTGCAAACGTGAGGAGCAGAGAATAATATAAACGATACGTATTACTGAATAACCGATTCATTAAAAAGCTCCCTTTCTGCAATGAGAGGCAATAAGTTGTCAAATGAGTGTGTGTCTTTTTCGTTCATGTATCCTCCATAATAATCCTTGAGAGGATCTTGAATTTGTAATTCTTTCATGCGGTCATAAACCTCTTTTGCGAATTCCGGTTCGTTTCGTTTAAGAGCATACAAGGTGACCAATGCATATACAGAAGGCGATTCATACGTCACCGATGGCTGCAATGTGCTCAGTTTATATCTACCGTACAGTTTTCCTTCTTTTTTAAAAGTCGTTTTTAGCCATTTCATGATCGCGGACGTACTCACCTTTGCACGATCGGCATGTAGAGCCGTATAGAGTTGATCAATCATATTGATTTCTTGATCAAATGAATAGGCTTTTTTCTTTATGTCATAGGATTTAGGAAAGAATCCTTTTTTTCTCGGTGCTTGTTTTAGAATGGTCAATTGGTTACTCGTCATTTGTTTCGTGAATATTTTGAGGGATTCCAATTCTTTGATTGCTTTTGGGTCTACATATGAGAGTGTGATTGTGTGTGAAGTTCGGTTTGTTGATGCATCATAATAATCGGACAAGATGCCTCTATACATATTCTTGTCTTTTAACGCTTGTGCGATTTCTTTTGCTGTGGTTTGATACGCTGTTTTCTTCCATAAACGATCTGCTTTTTGAAGTGCCGCCACTACCCGTAAGTCATCAACTAGAGCATTGGCCTTACTTTTTTGATCAGATTCGATTTGCCAGCTGAGAAGGTGATCTTCTAATAAAAATTGATCTTGCAGGACACCAAATTGTTGGTCAAAAGAATTTTGGTCTTTTTTTCGAACAAGATAATCCATCCAAAGTCCAAGCGATTCAGATAGGTAGATGTGCTGCTCCGCTAATGAAGTGCGAATCATGCCTTGATCTGTCATGAGGTGATGAGTGATAAAATATTCTCCAGGCAATACAGGCTGTGGAGATACTGGATCAGCTGATTCCTTCTGCTGTTTCCAGGTACATCCGCCTAATAGAAAAACAATGAGTAAACCAATAGCCGTGCGATGTATGGCTGTAACCATTCGTGTCCCCTTTCAACTCCCGTTCTCTTAGCTCTAACGATTTATTATAGAGTGTTTTTGTTAAAATTTAAATAAATATTTTATACCAAATTACGAGTCTTTTTGCACACATATTCCCATTTTCAGAAAAACCATATGCCGATATACTTGATTACTCAGAAAAACCCATGCATTTCAGCATGGGTTTATATACTACTATTGATCTAATTTTAATTTCTTTAATTGCTCAGCCAGTGCGTTATTGATTGGTTCTTCCACTTTCTTTTGTTTCTTCATATATTTAGACACATCGTGCTTACTGGCTTTCTTTTGATTGGTTTGTGATTTGCGTTTTTCGAAAACAGACAGTTTTTCTCTATGGCCGCACACACAAGCAAAGATTTTACCATCGCCTTCTCCGCGCAGTTCGAGCTTTTTATGACAGTTCGGGCAGCGTGCGTTTGTTTTCTTCGCTACATTTTTACGGTGGCCGCATTCTCGGTCTTGGCACACGAGCATTGTGCCATGTTTTCCGTTCACTTTCAGCATAAGTTTTCCGCAGTCGGGACAATGGGTGCCAGTGACATTGTCATGCTTAAAGGTTTGGTTCGTCTGTTTGATTTCAGATACGGCTTGTTTTGCATAGGACTTCATTTCACTCATGAATTGAGAAGCCTTCAGCTGTCCTTTTGCGATTTTAGAAAGCTTTTGTTCCCATTCCGCTGTTAACGCAGGAGACTTTAAGTCTTCAGGCACTAAGGAGAGCAGCTGTTTCCCTTTCGATGTGATGAAAATGTCTTTGCCCTTTTTCTCGATTAAGAAGCTGTTGAACAGTTTTTCAATGATATCGGCTCTTGTGGCCACTGTTCCTAGTCCGCCTGTTTCACCGAGGGTTTTCACTAAATCCTTTTCCTGATTCTGCATAAATGCCGCTGGGTTCTCCATAGCAGATAGCAGAGTTGCTTCATTAAACCGGGCAGGAGGTTTCGTTTCTCCATTTGTTTCTTTCAGCTGGCGTACTTCAAGTGACTGCCCTTCTGAGAGCAGCGGCAGATGCTGATCTGCTTCGGCTGATTCCTCGTCTTCATAGGAATCATCATACACGGCTTTCCAGCCGGCTGATTGTACGGTTTTTCCTTTTGCCGTGAACGTTTCACTGCCTATCTTGGCAAACACCGTTGTTTCCTCGTATTCAAAAGGATTCATGAGTACAGCAAGGAATCGTTTGGCAATAAGATCATATAATTTACGCTCTTTATCACTTAGTGCACCAGGATACAGCTCTTCCTCGGTTGGAATGATCGCATGGTGATCTGACACTTTTGCATCGTTGACGAAGCCTTTGTGCGCTTTCACGCCTGATTGTAAAATGCGGTTCACATGCTGTGCGTACGGTCTGACGTTCATTCCTTTTAAACGATCTTTTAATGTAGGAACGATATCCGCTGAAATAAATCGTGAATCTGTACGCGGATATGTCACAAGCTTATGCTGCTCATACAATCGCTGAAGCGTAGACAAGGTTTCTTTTGCTGAGAAGCCGTAGCGTTTATGTGCATCACGCTGCAATTCAGTCAGGTCGTACAGCCCTGGAGCAAAAGCTTTTTTCGCTGTTTTTTTCAATGCATCGATCACTGCTGGTTTTCCTTTGCATCCTGCCAAACGCTCTTTTATGACATTCTCTTGGAATGTGCGGTTTTGCTTTGTTTTGGCATCCTGCCATGTCAACGTAAGCCCATCTACTTGTGCAGTCATTCCATAGAACGGCTTCGGCTGGAATTGCTGAATGTCTTCTTCTCGTTTGGCGATCATGGCAATCGTTGGTGTTTGTACCCGTCCGCAGGAAAGCTGTGCATTGAACTTAGTCGTCAGCGCTCTTGTTGCGTTGATCCCTACTATCCAGTCTGCCTCTGCACGTGCAACCGCTGAGCAGTACAGGTTATCATATTCTCTGCCATCTTTTAATCGTTTGAAGCCTTCTTGGATGGCTTTGTCCGTAACAGATGAGATCCATAGTCGTTTCAGCGGCTTTTTCACATGCGCTTTTTCAAGAATCCATCTTGCGACAAGCTCCCCTTCACGTCCAGCATCTGTTGCGATGACAATATCTTTTACATCTTTTCTTGCAAGCTGCGCTTTCACTGCTTGGAATTGTTTGCCTGTCTTTTTCATGACGACAAGCTTGAGGGGCTCTGGAATGATCGGTAAATCCTCTAAACGCCAAGATTGAAATTCTTTTCCGTAGCCTTCTGGATCAGCCAGTGTGACCAAATGGCCAAGCGCCCACGTCACAATGTATTGGTCTCCTTCTAAAAAACCATTTCCTTTTTTATGACACTTCAGCACACGCGCTAAGTCACGTCCTACTGAAGGTTTCTCTGCTAATACAACTGTTTTTGACACTAGATTTCACATCTCTTTCTTCTATCCATCCTTTTATTATAGCAGACGTGGAGATGCGGTTCTAATGACGGATTATTTCTTCAAGCGCTTGATGATTTCGTTGGTGATTTCTTGTGTTTGATAGGCTCCGCCGATGTCTGCTGTTAAAAAGCCGTCTGCTGTGACTGACTCGATGATTTCGAGCAGGTGTGTGCCCAGTTCTTCTTCTCCGAAATGATCAAGCATGAGTTTAGCTGTCCAAATTTGACCGATTGGGTTTGCAATCCCTTTTCCTGCAATGTCTGGGGCTGAGCCGTGTACAGGCTCAAACATAGACGGATATTTGCCATTCACATTGATGTTGGCGGCAGGCGCCACGCCAATACTTCCCATAATGGCAGCTCCAAGATCAGTCAAAATATCACCAAATAAATTACTGGCTACAATCACATCGAATTTCTCAGGTCTTGTCACAAAGAAGGCTGAGAGTGCATCAATGTGCTGTGAGTCTGCTGTCACCTCTGGATAATCCTTTGCTACGTCTTGAAACACTTCATCCCAAAATGGCATTGTATGAACGATTCCATTCGATTTGGTTGCACTTGTCACATGCTTTCTTCTCTTTTTTGCTAATTGAAAGGCAAAACGCATGGCTCGCTCTGTCCCTTTTCTGGAGAAAACAGCATTTTGAATGGCAAGCTGATCTTCTCCTTGATAGATACGGCCCCCAATTTCACTATATTCACCTTCACCGTTTTCTCTTACAACAAGAAGATCGAAATCCTTTGGCTGAGCAAGCGGTGAGCGAATGCCGCTCAGCTGTTTTGCAGGTCTAACATTGATCACCTGCTCAAATTCACGTCTAATTTTAATGAGCAATCCCCAAAGTGATACATGATCCGGCACTAAATTGGCATCTCCGACGGCCCCTAAGAAAATGCTGTCAAAGGCTTTTAGTTGTTCCAATCCATCCTTTGGCATCATTTCGCCATGCTCTAAATAATATTCACAGCTCCACGGAAAATCCTGAAAGGTGAAAGATAGACCGCCATGCACCTCTGATATCGCTTTCAAAACTCGGATGGCTTCAGGCACAACTTCCTTTCCAACTCCGTCTCCTGGTATCGCTGCAATTGAAACATGCTTCATTGATTTTTCCCCCTTTGTCATCGGTCGACCGTCGACCTTTTAATTTGAGTTTACTAAAGAGTGCCTGTTCTTACAATAGACAAAAGACGCTTTTTGATCAAAGCGCCTTTTTATCCTGCACCAGTATCGGGGACTTCTGTTTCTTTCTTCCCGCACCTTTTTTATCTGAAAGCAGCAAACCTCCTAAGGTCAGTACCGTTCCTAGTGCCGACATGAAGGTCAGACTCTCGTGAAGAACGATCATTGAAATGATCATCGTGATAATGGGCACTCCATAAATATACACACTTGATTTCACCACACCGATCGTCTTCACGGAAAAGCTCCATGTCAGAAAACAAATAGCAGATGCAAAGACGCCTAAAAACAGCAAGTGGAAGGCAAACGATGGATTCGTGAACCGCTCCCAGTCTAAACGAATCTTAAAATGCCAGATTAGCGGAATCATCCATAGCAGCCCGTAAAAGAAGACACGTCTTGTCACCTGAATAATATGGTAGCCATATTGATTGATCATTTTCGATAAAATGGAATAAAATGCCCAGACGATGGTAGCCATAAATGCTAAAGCATCACCGAGCGGATTCAATTGGAACGTCGTCATCCCATTAAAGCTAATCAGTACAATTCCCATCATCGCGATGAAAAAGCCTATGAAAAAGCGGCTGTGCAGCGGCTCATCTTTTAATAAAAAATAAGACAATAGAAAAGAGAAAAATGGGACAACGGAGCTGATGACACCTGCATTCGAAGCGAACGTATAAGTAAGTGCAACATTTTCTAAAAAATAGTATAAGACCACACCGCATAACCCTGCGAGCGCAAACATCCCTTCATGCTTTCTACGCTGCACCTTCATGGTGACTGGATAAATGATCATCAGGGTAAGGTACCCAAGGAAAAAACGAAAAAATAAAATCTCTGTTGGAGAAAAAGCCGTTAATAATATTTTGGTTGATATAAAGGTAGATCCCCATAAAAAAATGGTGAACATGGCTGCTATATGACCAAGAAGCTGTTTATTTTTCATTTTGCTGTTACCTGCTTTTCAAAAATTTGCTGATACTGCCCTGGCGTAAGCCCAATAAATTCCGAAAAGAAATGAGTCAAATGACTTTGATCAGAAAATCCAGCGGCAGCAGCTACATCTATTGGCTTCATTCCTTGGGCGAGAAGCTCCTTCGCATAGTTCACCCTGATTGTCTGTAAATAACGATACGGCGTAATTCCTCTGAACTTTGTAAAAGCACGCAGCAATGAATATTTGTTCATGGACACGAGCTCACCTAAGTCATCTAACGATATATTTTCCGTGAGATGTGTTTCAATATATTGCTGTACGTCTTGGACTTTTTGTTCATTGGCATTGGCATTGGCTGCTGATGCTTTTTCCTCTGGTGTATCAGAATAGGTTTCGATCAACTGCTTCATCAAAAAGTAAAAGGCTTCCTGTTTATTCAAAGCAGGAGCTTCTTCTGTGATCATTTGATGAAGATCATATAATTGCTTTGCTAGTTCACTTTGTGAAACCACAGGGGCTTTAAAATGCGGCTTGTGCTGAAAGATCTTCTCCAGCAACTCTGGTTCAATATTTAAGCTGCGATAATCTAGCGGCTTGTGATCAAATTGTTCACATCCGTGATTATCGTACGGATTGAAAAGAAGGATATCTCCTTTTCCAATGATGTATTCTTGATTTTGGCAGAACATACGTCTTTGACCGCCTTCAATAAATCCAATCACATAGTATGTATGAAAATGTTTTGGGAACTTTTTGATGATGGCATGAAAGCGATACGCCTCTATTTGCAAGTCCTGGTCAAAATGGACTGTTCGTTCCTCTAATGTTCTCATGTCGATCCCCTCTTTTCACTGAACTCATCATTAGTGTAGCACACCCTTTTTTTCTTGGATTGTACGATATTGACTTTTCGATGCAGGCTTGCCTAGAGGGAAAAACTTGGATAACATGAGACAAAAGATGATGTACAAAAGAGGGAATGATGGGATGAATTCATTCGAGATGGAAAGACCAACACCGTACCACATGCAATTTTATGAACAGCTGAAGCAAATGATTTTTGATGGCCAGTTTCAGCCAGGAGAGCGCATCAATGAAACGCAGCTGGCCAAGCAATTTGGCGTAAGCCGTTCACCTGTAAGAGAGGCGATGAGGCTGTTAGAAAAAGACGAGCTTTTAATCGCGGATCATCGATCAGGCTATTCCGTCTATACGTTAACAGAAAAAGATGTCGAGGAGCTCTATCAAATTCGGGTGGCCTTAGAACCACTTGCTGTTGAACTTGCTTGTAAGGAAGCCACGCAAAGAGAAATGGATGAAATTGAGCAGGTTCTCACAGAGGCGGACGAAGCGATCAAGCAGGAGCTGCCATCTAAAGAGATCGTCCAGTTACATGAATCCTTTCACCAAAAAATCATTTTGGCGAGTCACAATGACCGTTTATCCAAACAATTGAATCACGTGAATGCACTCATTCACTATTGCCGCATTTTCCATTTTAGCGGCGGGGCTCGTGCTGAAACCATTCAAAGAGAGCATGCAGCGATCTATTCTGAAATAAAAAAGCGCCGCTCCACAGAAGCGGTTCAAGCAATGACTGAGCATTTATTACATGATGTCATGCACTTAAAGCAAGTACTCTCTGAAACAAACAAACAGTAAAGGACTTTTCCCATTTTTTAAGCAATCCATGAACATATTTTGAATTTTTCGTAGATTTCAGCATGTCCAGACGATCTTTCGTTTATATTAGAAGATGAGAAACTAGCTTTTATACAGGAGGATTTGTATATGCATACAAGTATTAGCCGTCTGCGACAGGCGGGTTTTATTGAGGGTATGTCTCTTTTAACCCTTCTTTTAATTGCCATGCCTCTAAAATATTTTGCGGATATTCCGATGGCAGTCACCATTGTAGGCTCTCTTCACGGCGCATTATTTGTCATCTATATGCTCGTTTTGGCATATGTGACATTTAAACTTCGCTGGCATTTGAAATGGTCCATCGCCGGTTTTTTTGCGGCATTCATTCCTTTCGGCAATTTCGCCTACGATAAGGTGCTCCGCCAATATGATACAAAAGCTTAATAGAAAAAGCGTTCCTAAAAGGAACGCTTCAGATTGTTGACAAAGGGCTAAAATGATTTTGATTTTAGCCCTTTGTCTTCTTTTCAGCGTGATAGAAAACCTTTGCAGTCTAGGAAGGACGAGTACCGGAGCGGAGCGAATTTGACATTCGTGAGCACCGAAGCGCAGACCTGACAACGAATGCGAGGGTTTGTCTACACGCTGAAGCGTTCCTAAAAGGAACGCTTTTTTATATTGATGCATATTTAACAATGGCTGCTTGACGCGTCATATCGTGATATGCCACCCATAATTCATCACCAGGCAAGACGCTGGTGATTGGATCGATTGGCTGTTTCACTTCATACATCATGCCATTTCTCTCAACTTGAATGATTGCTAACGGCAGATTGCCGATGACGCCAGCAAATTCGACATTGGTCACTTTTGCACTTCCTTGTTTCTCTTGCATGAGGCCCATTTCTCTATCCAGCTCTTCTTTCTTTGTCTGGATCGTCATTTGAGTGCCCGCTGCGATCTGCATATGATCAGGGATGAACTGGCTGACCGTTTTGGTGATGGACTGATCTCCGTTTGACACTGTCACATCCAGCTGAATAGGCTTTTGTTCATGGATGGCAATTGGATATTGCTTCACACGCTGGATGGTTCCAGTTAACGTCATATCTTTCCCCGATCGATTCCGAACTTCATAGCCATAGGCAGCCATTTTCAGCTGGCCATTGATGTCGACGAGATCGGCTTTTTCTCCTGTTCTAAATTCAAAACCAGCGGCTTGAATCATCGGAATGATATACGTTTTCTGATCTAATTCAAATGTGAGTGATAAGACGGTGCCCCGTCCTACGGTTCCATATGATTCTATATTTCTTAAAACAGCGCCTTTGATGAACTTTGGCTCACTTGGCTGCGAGAAGTCACCCTCTTTTAAAAGCATTGCCTTTTGCTTCTTCGGATCATAGTGAATGGCAATAGGCTGGCCTGGCTGTGGTATCTGGGTGTAGGATACAACCGTTTTAACCGTCTTTTCTATACTTTGCCCTTCATATTCAAATTGAAGCCGCATGCTGACAACTGGCTGTTCGTTGATATAGGTGCCCGTTTCTTTCACGGACACAATATAGGCTTGTAATGTGACACTGTCCTTTATCTTGTTTCTTCTCACCAGTCTCAAAATCGGCGGCAGGAAGATCGCTAGTACAAATAATAACAGCGGGATCAAGATCCATATCGCCCAGTTAAGAATGAGCGGTCCGCCCTTCATTACATATTGCATAAAGGTATCAACAGACGTTTGGTGGGCTGGACTGGCGTTTTCAATTGAGATGACCTTTTGCAAAGGAAATTCCTTTAGCTCTTTGCTTTTCGTCTCAAATGCACCCGTTAATTGATTGTCAAATGAATAATAGAGCCAATCGCTCTTCACATTTTTATTGAAAGAGAGCCCTTCTTTTTGTAAAGATTCATAAGACAATGATTGAAACAGCTTGCTGGCAGACACCGCCTTATTCGTGCGATGGTTATAAATATAACCCGTCAGCTTACCTTTTGCTTCGTCCTTTGCTGTAGAGCCTGCAATCAGCACTTCTTCCTCATTAAGCTGGTACACATACGTTTGGTATATTGGCTTTGGCGTTGGAACGACTTCCCCAAGCCTTCCTTCTGCATTCACTTTCCTTGCCCTTTTTGGATATTCCGATTCCACGGCGACAGCAAAGTTTTGTGATGATCCGATCGTTTTTTGCAGCCTCTGCTCAACTGTATCTTCCACAAGGCTAAACGGTTCAGCATTTTTTGAGACATAGAGGCCAAGCTGATGTTTCTCGTTTGAAATGCCGCTGACATAAGCCTTTTGATCATTTTTCAAGGCTACTTCAAATATAGGAATAGGGGTCTGCCCTCTAAAGGAATTCATGACAGCATCCATGGAGACAGGCCTTGCCGGCAGCTTTAGCTCGTTAAGATTGTGTACATAAAATTGCCCGTTCTTCAGCTCACCAATGACTGCAGCGGCACCGTCCATTTCTCCTGTAAATACGAGCCGTCCATTCCATTGGTATGTATTCGTTTTTAAAAATGAAGGAATCTGCAGGTTATTTTGAACGAGCTCTTTCTTTTCTCCGCTTGGTGTTAATTTCTCAATCATCAGCTGCCCGTCTTTATTCTTTAAAGCAAGCAAGAGATTGTTTCCTTGAATGGATGGCCACATTTCATTAAACGAATCACTTTCTGTGGTCCATTCACTCATTCTTTTTCCTGATTGAGGATCAACCATTGCAAAATGGAGCTGCTGGTCTTTTGATACAGCACTCACCACTCTTTTGCCTTCATCAAATGTGAACATTCCTTTGACGTTATTCTCTGTTACTTTCCCATCTGACAAATCATCTTGATAATGGTTCCACACCAAGACACTGAGAATGATTGCTGGAATAAAGAAGACAATATATCTGAGGAAGATGACTGGTATTCTTTTCACTTGATCGCTTCCTTTCATGAGGTTCCTTTAACTTATACGTCAGTACAGCGAAAATGTTTCACGCTAGAAGAATACCATCAAAGCCTTTGAAATCCATATTTTACAAACTTTGTTGTTTACGATAAAATCCAATCAGATTGAAAAAAGGAGTTATCTCATTGGATAAGCTATCATCAATCATTCTAGCGGCGTGGCTGCGTGTCCCTCGCTGGTTCAAGCAATGGGTACTCGTATCCATTTCCATTTTCTTTTTTTATATGTGTTTTGTAAAGGGGCTGACTAGCTGGCACACCTTGCCGCCTGTCACTTTGCTCTCATGTGTGATTGGTTCCTTCATCATTTGGCTGATGTGGCTTAAGGGACAAAAAAATAAGTGAAAAGAGGACAATCATGAAAAAATCGATTCTATATTTTGCGATCTCTTTTGTGCTGCAATTCGTTTGGTTTGGTCTTGTGCACCCAAATAGAGGCGTGACACTGCTGGATATGTTCATGTTTTCTATTTTGTTTGCAGTGATGTTCTTTTTTATTGAACGGATTTGGCGGTATCAGAAAAAAGGGCAGAGGAAATGATCATGAAGCCCGCCTTATTCACTCTAATCATCTGTGCATTCATCGGTCTGCTGCTAGTATCGAACCCTTTTGGAGCGGACGCTATGCGATTGGTTTGTATCTTCATCTTCCCTTTTCTTGGGCTCATTGGTTTTGGGGTCTTCTTGTTAGACCAAATGAAAAAGGCTGCCAAATAGATGGCAGCCTGTTACTTACTCTTTTCATGCAAATAAATAATCAATGTTTAATCTCCGTTACGGAGTGTATGAATTAAGATTCGATCATATCAGTGTGTCATATGTGTTCCGAGTGAACCTACGTTTGAAAGTAAACGCCATGGAAGTTCTGGATAACAAGACAACGAAAGCCCTACCTCTCATTCGTCCTTACGGCTCCGAAGCCGTGCCAGTGTGAATTGTAAATCAAAACGTCTTTTTTCCATTCTTCCGCTTATATAGGGGGGCGGGTGCAGAAGGAAAAGAATAAGTTTGTTCGCTTTGACAGCGTCTCGTTCTTATCAAGTAGAAGCTCTATTGCTTCTCATTGTGTCATAGAAAAAAGAAAGTTTACTTTCTTTATTTATTTGCTTATTTCAACACTTAATATCAAACTATAACACATTCCCCCTGCTTACGCAAGTGTTAAAGTGATAATTCTGCTGGTGTACGGCTTCCTTCATTCATATAACGAATGGAGGTTGGATCAATTTTCAGAATCACTAGATTCGGGTCATCTTTTCCTTTAAACCATTTCTCCATCTCATCAGACCAAAGGCGGTCGATCAATTCCGGATCATCGGTTAATGTTGCGGTGCCTGCAATTTCTGCATAAGTATCACCGAATCCTTCGCCTGAATATCCAATGAGAATATGCACATTCGGATTTTTTTCAATTTCATCTGCTTTATGTGTTTCTTTACTCGTTGGTGTATATAACGTTAGACCTTCATGGAAAAACGTCATGTAGCGAGTATGCGGCTTATCCTGTTCAACAGTCGCCAATGTTCCGACCTTTTGTTCATCTAATAGGTTTAATACCTTTTGTTTTAATTCTTCTTGAGACATATCGTTTCACTCCTTCAAAATTTCATCCGTATTCGTAGGTTTCCACGACAGCCCATTCATTAAACAAAGAAATGTGTTTTTCATAAAAAGATACTTTCTGGCTGATGCTATAGAAAACAGGTTCAATGAAGGGAGAAGTTGAACATGCATCATGAAACGTTGTTCCATTTGAGTTCACTTGTCATTGCTGCAGTTGTTGTGGGCATTATCGTATGGTCTGTCACATCTGTGCAGAAAAATCGCAAGAAATACTAAAAACACCGCCCAATCAAAGCTGGGCGGTGCCGCGTAGATCATGTATTCATAAAGGAACCGCCATTGACGTGAAGTGTCTGTCCTGTCATATAAGACGATTCGTCAGAAGCCAGCAGCACAAAGCAGCCGACATGCTCAACAGGCTGTCCTGGTCTTCCCATCGGGGTTTCTGCCCCGAAGCTTTCCACGCTGTCTTCATCAAATGTAGATGGAATGAGCGGCGTCCAAATTGGACCTGGCGCTACACCGTTTACCCGAATCCCATCTTTCACAAGCGATTGTGCCATAGAACGCGTAAAGCCGTTAATGGCTCCTTTTGTCGCCGTATAATCAATTAGCACTGGGTTACCTCTATATGGGTTAATTGATGTTGTGTTAATAATGGAGCTTCCCGGTTTTAAATAATCCAGTGCCTTTTTCGTAAAATAGAAATAGGAATAGAAGTTGGTTCTAAAGGTTTGGTGAAGCTGTTCACTTGAAATATCTTGAATACGTTCTTGCGGATGCTGTTCAGCCGCATTATTTACTAAAATATCTAATTGCCCGAAGGCTTCAACTGTTTTTTCTACTGCTTTCTCGCAAAAGGCTTCGTCACCGACATCTCCTGCAATCGTTAAGCATTTGACGCCTTCCTGTTCTACACGTTTTTGCGTATCTTCTGCATCCTCATGTTCATTTAAATACACAATGGCGACATGTGCTCCTTCTTTTGCATAGGCAACAGATACTGCCCGTCCGATTCCACTATCTCCGCCTGTAACCAGTGCCACTTTTCCTTTTAGCTTGCCAGAACCTTGATATGATTCATCCTCAAAGATCGGCGCTGGATTCATTTCTCTTTCACTGCCTGGCTGCTGATCCTGCGTTTGGCGCGGAATGCCATTTGTTAAATATTCACGTAAATCCATGTGTAAGCTCCTCCTTGATTTGTTGATGTATCCTTTCATTACCACCTCATTTTTCCACTCAAACATCATGAAGCTGTACAGATGTGTTCCCGAAAATCAACATGTTTGAAGAGAAGAAAAATCGGTTACATGATCATCAAAAAGGAGCGTTCTCACATGCTGTCTACCATTTCAAAAACCTTTAGCAGACCAAAAGGCTGGCTCGGAAGCATCGCTGGACTCATTATGGTAAATGAAAATAAAGCATTGAATCAGTGGGCCATCCGCCACTTAAATCTGACAGATGGTGAAAACATTTTGGAGATTGGCTATGGACCCGGCTACAGCATTAAACATATGCTCAAGTATTATCAAGATCTTCACATTGATGGGCTGGATGCTTCTTCGACCATGCAGGAGCAAGCACAGTCCCGCGTCAGCAAACGAGCAAAAGACAAACAGGTCCGATTGTATGTCGGAAAAATCGAGAAAACACGCCTTCCCGGAGAGCAGTATGACAAAGTGCTGTCTGTTAACAATTTTACGATTTGGGATGATCCAAAGACGGGCTTACTCAATCTTTACCACACCTTGAAACCAGGAGGAACACTCGTTATTGTCATGCAACCAAGAGAAAAAGGAGCTGACGCCAATCGAACAAAAGAGATGGGTGAAACCATATTAAATGACATGCAGTTTGCAGGGTTTGACCAATTTTCTATTGAGTATGAAGACATTCGTCCTACCCTTGCTGTCTGTGTCACAGCAAAAAAGCCGAGAAGCGACTAAGCTCTCGGCCTTTTTCTTACCACTTTGCCTCTTTGACAAATTGATAGAAAAGCTGATGTAATTTCTGTTCAATGTCTTCCTTTGTCCCTTGTCCATAAAGCGCCATGCTTTCTTCACTTTCAATGATGGATGAACTGATCAGACTAAACATTTCTGACCCTTCCTTGCCAAGCTCTTGCGGCGCCAGCATCATGAGCATTCGTGACATCTGCTGCTGCCCGCCATCCATGCTTTTAACCTCGTATGCTTGATCAAGATCATAAATATGAAAGATTGGTTCCTTGATGAATGCATGCTTTAAATGATAAAGAGCAAATTCAGTACCAGGTATGCCTAAGCCGCCTTGCTGTTCACGTTCCAAAAGGCCGCTCGCCACATCATCTGCATGTATGATAAGCCCTTCCTCTTCAAGCTGACGAAGCAGCTGCCTGATGTTTTCATCATGCCGCGGCATCGTCTTTCTTTTTTCAATGATAAAACGGGACAGGATACTGCGAATCACAAACATATAATTCGTCACCTGCTCTGCAACCGTCATCATATTAACGGTTTCTTGCACCAATTCTTTGGGAGATTCTTTTGTTCTTTTTTTCTCGATGATATAAGGAATCTTCCGTTTAATATGAGCCTTCACACGCATGGCATCATCCTCGTTTAGGAGGGGGCTGACCATAATGTAATCGATATGCTCATATGGGATTGGAACGGTCGAGACAATCATGTCATAGCTCGATGCATCAATTTCCTTTAGCTCCATCAAAGAGGATAGATCGAATTTGGCGATCTCCGGCAATTCTTTTTTCAACCGGGAGGCGAGCATTTTCGAGGAACCGATGCCGCTTGAACAAACAACAAGCGCATGAATTTTTGTTTCTTCTTTTTTGATTTCAAGCACTGAGCCAAAGTGAAGCACAATAAAGGCAATTTCATCCTCTGGAAATTCAATCTCAGGAAAGAAGCGCTCGACTCCTTCTTCAATCGCCATAAACAGCAAAAAGTAGTCTTTTTTAATTTGTTGTGTGAGCGGATTATAGATTCTCATCTTTTCCTTTAGACGGTTCATGGCAGGTTCGAGATGAGATACGAGTCCCTCATACAATGAATCATTTTCATTGAGATGATAGCCGGTTTTATTTGAAATAAAATCAATGAGCTTTTTCGTTCTCAGCGCGATATCCAGCTCGATTTCATCAATACGGTATTCTGCCCCAAAGCTGCGATTTGCACTGCGAAGGTGGATGGTCATATATCCGACCTCCGCTTCAGGGATCTCCACATTAAACATGCGTTCAAGCGCTCTTGCCATTCGGAGTGATGATTCAAATTCCTTCGTCCGCTTTAATTCCAGCAGCTCTTCCTCTTCCATTCGAATGGTTTCCCCAAGCTGAATACGTTCGATGGCATAGGTTAAGTGAACAACAAGTGCAATATAGGCACTATCAGATAAGGAAAGTGACAGTCGATCTTTCAAATGAAAGAGCAGTCTTTCTACCTTGAGCAGCTGACCTCTGCTGACAACGCCAAACACCTTTTCCGTTGCTTTCGTTCGATGTTTGATATTCATTTCAATCGTTTCTAAAAACAATTGAATGTCGAGCCGGTCAACAATGAGATTGCCGACAATTTTCCGTTTTGCTTCCTCCGGCCCTTTTAATTCAATGCCGTACCCGCGCTTGCGGATAAGCTGCAAACCGTATGGAGCAATCCACTCCGTCAGTTCATCTAAATCATAGCTGATCGTCGCATTTGTTACCTGCAAGTCAGCTGCGAGTGTGTATAATTTCACCGGTTCCTTCGCTTCAAGCAGCGCACATAGGATTAAGAGCTTTCGTTCATCCGAGCTATATTCAATTTGATCCTCACTTGACATATGAGCAAGAAGCCGCTGTTTATCCTCCTGTTCGCCAACTGCCTTTAAGCCTTTTCCCGGCTGTTTATCTAATGAAAGATGATAATCTTTCAAAATTGGTTTAATAGATTTTAGTTCTCTATGGATCGTTCTTGTACTCACCTGAACAGAATCGGCTATCTCACGAATGGTGACATAACGATTTTGCTGAATGATGTATTTAATGACTTTCTGTTCTCGTGCCGTTATGTACATGAAATGCCTCCTTCTGTATAAATAGGTCTATTGTCACACCTTAATATAAAACGCTTTCAACGAGCGATGCAATCTTAAGTTAATCTGAATTTGGCACAGCGGCTGTGACAAAATATAAACAAGGGATCATTAGACACTCCTCCAAAATGACGGTCCATAATCCTTTTGATGAAATTGTACCTTTTGTTCATGAAAAGGCAGTGAACCCCCGGCTTTTAAAGAATAAGTCGGATTGTACACTGGAGAGCCAAAGCAATAATCGATTGTGCCTTCTTCCGGACGGAACATGACGGTTCGCATCGTTCCAAACAGCTCTTCATAATTGTGCACAGTTAGACCATCAGGATATTCTGTCTGGAACAGCTTCACAAGAGAATCATTTGATCGTTGTTCTTTTAAAGCCTCCATTAACATATCGTATCTGACAATAGAATGATGTTTGGTCATCCCTTTTGCTGTTTGATCAGCTACCGGATGATTCGTTGCGGCAATATAACCTGTCTCCGGTCTTCTCACCCTTTTTTGACCATCGATGATTTCAATCACAGCCGCCTCTCCTTTTCGATCCGCAAGCATGATATGAACATTTGAGGCAACGGGCATTTCCTGGATTGAGCGAATGGCTTCCTCGACCGTTTGACAAGATTCCAGAACAGAGCGAATCACATGATACACCTGCAAACCGGCGACTGCTGGAGGCTTTAAACCGGGTTCATTGCCAACCGGCGGACCGCAAGCGGAGAAAGTCACAGCAAGACCATGCTCATTCATTCCATCAGATCTGCCAAACAACAGCAGCGACGAACCTGTATGACATGCCAAGCCTTTCACATGTGTCGTCACAAGACGCATATCATCAAAAATCGGGGAGAAATCATAGTTACGCAGCATGACCGTTTGTTGACCGGCTGCCATATTCCCCTGCCTCACACAATGGGAACAGCCTGGCTGAAGATGCGATGAATAGAAAAAGGTCAAATAACGCTCATCTAATTGCATTTCATCACAAAACCCAGCAATTTCTTCATCTAATTGAGGAAGAAAAGGACGGATCAGCTGCTTCGTTTCCTTCACAGCCTGTTGTGTTACCGGTTCTGTTCGAATATATTGTGTCTGCAGCAGCGGGTTCTCCTTCAGCCAGAGAGCCTGCTGTTTTCCTACTTCATAAGCCGTTCCTGTCATCTTTTGAAAAAACGCATTGATCTCCTCCATGCCTGCACACCTCTTTCGCCTTCGTTTCTTTTATCATATCGAAACCGTCATTTATTGAAAAGGATGAAAAAAACTGCAATCCCACCGGATTACAGCTGTTTACAGTATTGTTGATACAATGCTTCTGCCATTGCATCATACCCCTTAGGATTCGGGTGAAATTGATCAATCGATAAGTAAGCTCTTTCATGCCCTTCAAACGCGCGATACACATCCACAACTTCTACATGCGGATTCGCAGCAAGCAAACGAAGTTGTTGATTATATTGCTGAAGCCACCGCCCGGCTATTGGTATTTGTGGAAAAGGATTATATAAATTCATGAGATATACGCAATAGGGCTCATGCTGCCCTCTTTTGATCTGAGCAATTTCTTGAATCATCTTGCTAAAATTCGCCTGGCAATGCATGACCGCTTGCAGTAGTTTCTTTTCATCTTCACCTTCTTCATACTGTTGAACAGCTTGAACAAGGTCATTTCCACAGCCTGTGATGGTGATGATGTCAGCAGCTGCAATGGCACGTCTCACCTCAGACCGTTTAAAGAGCTGTAAAATCTCATCGGTCGTTAACCCTGACTTTGCAAATACAGACAGCTCGACCGGTGCATGCGTCTTTTTTTCAAGCAGCCATCGAAACCGCTGAGTAAATCCTCCACCAAATAAACGTGCCCCCACCCCAACTGTTAAGGAATCCCCAATCGCAACATAGGATCGTCCCACTCTTATCCCTCACTCTCTCCTGCCTTCTCTTATATATACGAATTTGGAGAACAGATGCTTGTAGCAGATGACTTAGGGGCATCCATCTTTTTTTGAGCTGCAGCGCCTTTACAAACTCTTTACTTGCGGTATTGAACGATTTTTTGTTCAATAAGAGTAGGTTTTTTGCGCTGAAATCTGCGTGTTTAAGTGTTCCAGAAAAATTTACAAACTTTTTATCTTGATTTCGAGACTTTATATCTTGACTTCAAACTACAATGTGATTACAATGAAAATATCAGTTTTTATGTAACTGTGCTTGTTACATCTTTTTCATAGCATTCCAATATGATTAAAGATGCCACATATTCAGCGTACCTTTGGGATACGCTAAAAAAATAACCGAAACAGAAAGGATTGAATGAACATGGCAAAAGTTTTATACATCACTGCACATCCGCATGATGAAACAGTTTCTTACAGTATGGCTACTGCTAAGGCATTTATCGAATCTTATAAGGAAGCAAACCCAAGTGACGAGGTTGTACATATCGATTTGTACAAAGAAAACATTCCTCACATTGATGCAGATGTATTTGCTGGCTGGGGCAAACTTCAATCTGGTGCTGGCTTCGATACACTTTCAGCTGAAGAGCAAGCAAAAGTTGCTCGCCTAAACGAATTAAGTGATCAATTCGTTTCTGCTGACAAATATGTATTTGTTTCACCACTTTGGAACTTCTCATTCCCGCCAGTTCTTAAAGCATACATCGACTCTGTTGCTGTAGCTGGTAAAACATTCAAATACACTGAGCAAGGTCCTGTTGGTTTATTAACAGACAAAAAAGCTCTTCACATCCAAGCACGTGGTGGATACTACACTGAAGGTCCTGCTGCTGAACTTGAAGCAGGTCACCGTTACCTTGGTACAATTGCGAACTTCTTCGGAATTCCTTCTTTCGAAGGTCTTATCGTTGAAGGTCACAATGCTGAGCCTGCGAAAGCAGAGCAAATTAAAGCAGATGCAATCGAACGTGCAAAAGCTTTAGGAAAAACTTTCTAATAACTGCACGCAAAAAAGCCAATGATCTTGACGGTCATTGGCTTTTTATTTGTTCGGACGAAAAGCCTAATTCTCTCGAAATATCACTGGCGGCTTTTTTCACCTGTTGAATTAAGTAAGGTAAGCGTTCTTTTTGATAGCCTGCTTCAAATCCTGCAATGCTAATACCTGCTGCCACTTCCCCCAGATGATTGAAAATAGGAGCTCCAATGGCCGCTGTATAGTTTTCAAGCTCAGAATAACTTAACGTATATCCCCGCGCATTTGATTCTTCCAGCATGTTTCTTAGAACCTCTTTATCTGTAATAGTCCCAATTCCGATCTTACCCAGCTCAATTGAGTCAATATAGGCGAGTCTTTCGCTCTCTGGCAAAAAGGAAAGAATACTTCTCGCACAGGCACCTGCATATAGGGGGGAGCGTCTACCGACGGCAGTGTAGAGACGAACAGGCTGCGTACCTTCTATCTTTTCCACGTAAATGGCTTCGTCACCCTCGCGAACAATGAGCTGTACAGCTTCTCCCACTTCATCCCGTAAGCTTTCCATAAATGGTCTTGCAATTCTTCGAATATCAAGGCGGTCCGCCACAAGCTGACCGTATTCAAGGAACATTAAGCCTAATCGATAAGCACCTGTTTCTTGCTTTTCTAACAGCCCCATATCGGCTAAAGAGGTCGCCATGCGATGGACAGATGTTTTCGGCATACCAGATAGTTCGATCATTTCATTTAATGTTAATTGATCGTGAGCGATAAACAGCCGCAAAATCTCCATTGATTTCACAACCGTTTTATTTGTGTTTTGCATCTTCTTCACCTTTTCTAAACGAGAATGCTTCCAGCTTGATTCTTGCGGTAAGCTCCCTCAGTTCCGCTTCTTGCTTAAATAACGCCTGCTCTGCATCCCGATGATCTATTTGTTCAAAATACAGCTTTGCCCCAGGCATCGCCTGTGCAATAAGCGGCAAATCTACAGTCGCTACTTCTCCAATACGCGGGTATCCCCCTGTCGTTTGCCGATCTGCCAGCAGAATAATCGGCTGGCCATCGGGAGGAATTTGAATGGATCCAAAGGCGACAGCTTCTGAGATCAATTCCAGCTTTTCTTTTAAATGAACCGGCTTCCCCTTCAGCCGGCAGCCCATACGATCTGATTGGGGTGTGACCTGATAAGACTTCTCAAAAAATGCAGTTTGAGATGTTTCTTGAAAATGAGAAAGATGCCTCCCTGCCAGCACACGAATCACTGGCGATTTCCGCAACGGCAAAAAATAATCGTGACTCACTGTCCAATCTGGTGCGCCGTATCCCGACTGATTCACTTTATTTTTTAGCCTATCAAACAAATGATCCGCTACGATAGACGGCTCTCCATTGAGCAGAACGTCGCCTTTTTCAAGAGGACGCCCATTCAGTCCACCGATCCCTGCTCTTACATAAGTGCTTTTGCTCTGCATGACTGGCTCCACATCAAATCCACCTGCCACAGCAAGATAAACGCGGCAGCCTCTCTTACAAAGACCAAAGGTGATCGTGCTTCCTGATCGGACAAAGAGCGGCTTCCATAAAGGTGCCCGCTCTCCGTCAATATCAATCTCTACATCAGCACCAGTGACTGCAATGAGCTGATCCTTCTCACATGTGAGCACAGGACCCGGCCCCATCAACGTGACTTCCAGAACGGCTTCGTTTTCTTGATTGCCAGTGAGAATGTTGGCGATTCTAAGTGAGAGCGGGTCCATGCCGCCGCTCGTTAAGACGCCATACTTTTGATAGCCTTGCCGCCCTTTATCTTGAATGGTTGTGTACATCCCTGGCTCGACGACATGAATACTCAACGTTCTGCCTCCTTCATGCTGAAAAATTCCTTTTCAGACATTTGGACAAATCTGACCTCGTCCCCTGCTTTCAATAGACTCGGAATTTCCTCGTCTGGGCGAAAAAGCAGCAGCGGGGTTTGTCCAATGAGCTGCCAGCCCCCTGGTGTGGAAATTGGATAAACGCCTGTCTGCTTTCCCGCAATACCAACAGAGCCTTTTGGAATAGACATCCTTGGTGTTTCTCTGCGTGGTGCCGCGATCTTTTCAGACAGCCCGCCTAAAAACGGAAACCCTGGGGCAAATCCAATCATATAGACAAGATACGTCCCGGCAGTGTGAATACGTACGACTTCCTCTGGCGTTAAACCATTGATACGGGCAACCTCTTCTAAATCAGGGCCCAGCGCTCCCCCGTAACAGACTGGAATATCCACAATGCGGCGCTTTACCTGAACTCCCTCCTGCCATTTGTCTTCAAGAAGTTGTTCAATATAGACTTTGACCCATTCATACGGAGACAGGTCATGTTTTTGAAGCTGGGCCGATTGATGAACGGTATAAGGCTCGTAAAAAACAGTCACGTTTGTAAAGGCTTGAACCGCTTCTACATACCCTTCAAATGGGTGCTGTTCAATACATGCAAACAGCTGCTCAACACGTGCATGAATCTCCTCATGTATGTCAGCTCCAGCTTGGATGACGATTGCTGCATCTCCCAGCGGGTGGTAGGTGATGGAATCTTTTATCGTTGAAAAAGCCACTTGAGGACACCTCTCTTTCTACAGTACACCGAGCTTTTGATCTCTTCGATCTGTGATGAACATATGACCGGGTGCATGAGTGATCGCAATGTCGGGTTTTGTATGCATGACAATGGCTTGCGGTGTCACACCACATGCCCAAAACACCGGGACTTCTCCTTCTTTGATCACAGATGGTTCTCCAAAGTCAGGCTGGTTCACATCGGAAATGCCAATCACCGCTGGGTCCCCTATATGGATCGGTCCGCCATGGACTGATGGAAATCGAGATGTCACTTGAACACTTCTTGTGACCTGATGCGCCGGAATAGGTCTCATGCTGACCACCATCGGGCCATGAAAGACTCCTGCTTTTTCACAAGCTATATTCGTTTGATACATGGGTACGTTATGACCGTCTTCAATATGGCGGACAGGAATGTCATTCAGCATAAGCGCGTGCTCAAACGTAAAACTGCATCCAATGAGAAAGGCAACCATATCATCCTCCCAATAAGCAGTGATATCTGTAACCTCTTCTTCAAAAATCCCTTTTCGGTAAATACGGTACTTAGGAAAGTCCGTACGAATATCCGCTTGAGGCGCCGACCGTCTTGGCACTGGATCACCTGGGTCCAGTACATCAAGCAAGGGACATGCAGCCGGATTCCGCTGACAAAATAAAAGAAAATCAAAGGCAAGTTCCTTTTTGACAATCATTAAATTGGCTTGAGCAAACCCCTCAGCAAAGCCAGCCGTTGGTCCTGCGATCTTTTTTTCGCGAATCAATTCTCGAATTTGTGAAGGTTCATATTTTTGGTAAGTATTCATCTGAATCAGCTCCATAGTTTCGGGATTTCATTGATGATGGTATAACCGCCCATTATCGCCATGATGACCACAACAAATGCACCAGACACTGTCAAAAAGAAAGGATGGCGATAATCTCCGACAATGTCTTTCTTATAAGCCGCAACAAGCAATGTGCCAAGGGCGAGCGGCAAAATCAATGCATTGATCGCTCCAACTAATATCAAGATGTTCACAGGTCTTCCAATCGTAATAAAACAAAGGGTTGAAAGAGCAATAAAACCAATGATAATGCCACGCTGGTTTTGCTCAATTTTTGGCGAGAAGGTTTTGAAGAAAGAAACAGATGTGTATGCTGCTCCAATGACGGATGTAATCGCCGCAGCCCACATAATAATCCCGAACATTTTATATCCGATATTTCCTGAAGCTAATTGAAAAACAGAGGCAGGCGGGTTGGATGGATCTATCTGCAAGCCTTTTGAAACAACTCCTAATGTGGCAAGAAAGAGTGCTACACGCATGACAGAAGTAATTAAGACACCGAAAATAGAGCTTTTCGTCACTTGGGGCAGTGCTTCCTTCCCCTTAATACCTGCATCCAGCAAGCGATGCCCGCCAGCAAAGACGATATAGCCGCCTACCGTTCCGCCCACAAGTGTCACAATGGATAAAATATCAATCTTCTCTGGGACAAATGTTCTCACCGCCGCTTCTCCAACTGGCGGCGCTGTTGAAATCGCTACATACAGCATCAGTCCAATCATGACAAAGCCTGCTACCTGTGTGAAACGGTCCATCGCTTTCCCAGCCTCTTTGATCACAAAGATGAGAATGGCAATCACAGCACTGATCCCTGCGCCAATTCGCGGATCGACACCGAAAATCACCTGAAAACCAAGACCAGCCCCAGCGATATTTCCGATGTTAAAGGCAAGTCCTCCAATGACAATCAAAAAGGCCAGCACATACCCGAGACCCGGGAGCACCATATTTGCAATATCCTGACCTCGTTTTTCTGACACGGCAATGATGCGCCATACATTTGTTTGTGCAAAAATATCTAATAAAATTGAGATCAAAATGACAAACCCAAAGCTTGCCGCAAGCTGCTGTGTGAAGACGGTCGTTTGTGTTAAAAATCCCGGTCCAATCGCGGACGTTGCCATTAAAAAGGCTGCACCCATCAGCATAGACCGATTCCCCTTTGGTGCCTTCACGTGTTTGACTTTCTCTGTTTTCATGCTGTTGCCCCCTTTGATGACGATTTTTATTGAAAGGCCTTGAGATGGATGCCGGCTTCTTTTAGCTTTGCTGTAATGGTTTTTGCAAATTGAAGCGCATGGCTGCCGTCTCCGTGAATGCAGACCGTATCTGCTTTGAGCTCGATATCTTTCCCTTGAACTGTACGAACCTTGCCTTCTCGCACCATACGAACAACCTGCTGGACGGCACGTTCATCCTCTTCAATGAGTGCATGTGGTTCGCGGCGCGATGTTAGCGTCCCGTCTGTTTGATACGTCCGATCAGAAAAAACTTCATGTGCCACTTGCAGACCTATCCGTTCACCTGCTAACGCAAGTTCACTCCCTGACAAACCAAATAACACAAGGTTTGGATCCACATCATACACAGCCTTCGCAATCGATTCAGATAATTCAGTATTTTTAGCCGCCATGTTGTAGAGGGCGCCGTGTGGTTTGACATGCTGCATCGTGCCGCCCTCGGCCTTGAGAAAGGCTGATAGAGCGCCAATTTGATAGATGACAAGATCATAGGCTTCCGCTGCAGAGATAGCCATTGGACGTCTGCCAAAGCCGGCCAAATCTTGCAAACCAGGATGTGCACCAATTTTGACCCCTTTATCCAGTGCCATTCTAACTGTCTTTCTCATGACCGTTGGATCTCCTGCATGAAAACCGCAAGCAATGTTGGCTGAAGTGACATATTCTAAGATTTGTTCGTCTGCACCGATTGTGTATTGACCAAAGCTTTCTCCCAAATCACAGTTGATATCCACTTGATACATAGAATCCCTCCTTGTTGTTCCGAAATACGGAATATAAAGTCCGAATATTCGAATTTATATTGATTATACCAACTTTGCATAGACTGCACATGAAATTGGCAGAAAACATAACAATCGAACTAGGAGAAAACAAAAAAAGCGAGAGGCAAAGTCCTCTCACTTTTTCTTGTATGAAATGCACCCTATTTAGACAGCACCCAATGTTGGATGGCTTTTGCCACGCCGTGTTCTGTATTAGGCGCTGTAATCCAATCAGCGGCCTCTTTCACTACTTCCTGCGCATTTCCCATGGCAATGCCTAATCCGGCCTCTTGAATCATCGCCATATCATTGAGACTGTCGCCAAGTGACATGACGTTATCCATCGTACAGCCAATGCGTTCTGCTACTTTTGCAAGAGCTGCCGCTTTGTTAATGCCGGCTGCATTGACTTCGATATTCGTTGGACTTGAGTTTGTGATTTCTAGATGCTTATTTGTTTTCAATGTATTGAGGACTTCCTCACGAACGTCATCATCATGAATATCAAAGCCAAATTTCAGCCATTCATGGTCATGAATTCGTTCTGGGAATTCACCTCTCCACACCTTATCCACAGTCGAAGCCCAGTAATCGGTTTCGTACCTATTTTTTAAATCCCACATCATTTGGACGTGATCAGGATGCAGCAGATCTCGTTCGATCAGCTGGAAGTTTGAATCCCAGATCTCACTTCCGTTTGCTGTCACAAGGTAAGAAGATAACTTGAGCGGCTCAACCAGCTCTCGGCATGTCATCAGTGTCCGTCCTGTACTAATGACTACATGGACCCCTTTTGCTTCAGCTTCTTTAATCGCTTGTTTATTTTCCTCTGGAATGATGTGCTCACTGTTTAACAGCGTGCCATCCATATCAATGGCAATCAATCGGATGTCTTTCTTATGAGCTTGTGTTGACAAATTGAGTACCCCACTTTGTATCGATTTTTGAAACTATCTTTATTTTAATATAAAGATGAAGCTGGCACAAAGGGACGAGTTTGATCCCATAGAAAAAAGACCTTGTGACAGGTCTTTTCACAGGTGCTTAGCGTTCACATGCAATGCCGTCTTTATCACGGTCAAGCCGCATATTTTTTTGATAAAGTGCTTTTGATACATAAGGCTTGTACTTTGTTTTTCCGCCTTTGTTTTTCGAGTTTTTGCTTTTTGCTACGCCGCCTTTATATACTTTGTTCAGCGCTTTGCAGTTTTTGTACTTCACTGTCTTTGCATCTGCTGTGTGGGTGTCGACTTGTGTAAAGCTTAGTAAAAGACCTAAAGACAAGACAGCTACCATGATTTTTTTCAACATGTAAAATCCCCCTATTTTTTCTAATTTTACATTTTTATCATATGTCACCACTTTTTGTTTTTCAAGACTATTGAGCTAATTATTTTGATTTTTTTGGCACGAAATACACCTTATATCCTATATGGTACAATGAGTGGGAAACCTTTCCGTTTTTGACACGTATATGAAGAGAGGAGTTTTTCACATGAAAATGAAATATACCATTCTATATGTAAACGATGTTGAGGCAAGTATTCATTTCTATCAACATGTTCTTGGTTTCCCTATAAAATTGAGGGTTGAATCTTATGTTGAGTTTGACACTGGAGACGTGACGTTATCGATTAATTCACGCCAGGATGTCAAAGAGGCACTCGGATTGCCTGTCCCAGAAGCAAATCAAGCGTCTCAAACGTTTGAGATTGGCTTTGTTGTGGATGATGTGGATCAAACAATTGCTTCAATGAAAGATAAAGGGGTTCCGATCATCAAGGAACCTGCAAAAAAACCATGGGGTCAAACAGTCGCTTATGTGTCTGATCCTGATGGTCATTTCATTGAAATATGTGATTCGATCTCCTAATTGTTTTTGAAGGGAGTGAACCAAAATGAGAAAAAAACATGCTTTTTTCGTCGGTGTTTGCTCAATGATTGTGATTTGCAGCGCCGCTATCCTGTTGCAGCACCTTGAATGGATTGGGTTTGTCAGCGGCGGAATCTCTATTATTGGGGTCGTGATGTCTGGGGTGCTAATGGGTGCATGGACAAGTGGAGAAGAGACACGAGCAGCCTATCATTCTGAAACAAAAGAACACCGCTTGTGGCGCCTTGATACGGCTTTTCTTGTGATCATTTTTGCACTTCCGCACATGGCTGCGTCGGTCTTTTATGTTTTGATGTAAACACTTGTTAAAAGGAGTTAGTCGTATGGCTGTTTTTATTTTATTCATTGTATTTGGCTTTCCTATTATCTCTGTGCTGATTGGTATTTTCGGTACGCTCCTTTTGAAGAATGTTTGGATGCCTACTTTGATTGTGCTGTTAGCGAGCATGATCTTCATGTTCACCTATATTGGCGGGAATGAATCTTTTCTCATTTGGGTTATTGTCTATACCGTCTTTACATTCTTTGCTGGATGGATTACAAAGCGGCTCAAGTAAAAAAGAACAGCATCGCTGTTCTTTTTTGAAATCATATATCCGCACACCATAGTTCAATTTCAATTTTTAGCTCAGGCCATCCTAAAGCTGATACATAAGCAACCGTCATTGATGGGTAAGCTGTTTTGAAGATCGTATCCCACTGAGGATATAGATGATCCCAGTCGATTTCTTCTGTTGCCCATATATTGACCTTGATCACATGTTCTTCATTCAATCCTTCTGATTCAAGGATTTTTTTGATATTTTCAAACGTATTCGTTACTTGGTCGTTTAAGCTTGATGGGTTCTGCCCATCTATATCTGTCCCTACCTGACCCGATGTAACAAATAATCCCGCACCCTTTGGCACCCTTGTAATATGACTGTAGTTACCAACAGGTTTCGGCATACTTTCTGGGTTTTTTCTCGTGATTTTTTCCATGTTATGTCCCTCACTCACGTTTATTTTTCTGCTAGTTTCTTCGTTTTGTAGACAGACTTCACCAATTTCTATCTACCTTCAAAGAAAACAGCAGTAGAGTATCCATAGCCACAAGGTAAGAACATCAATATCTTCTTTTTCATGACTGAAACACTCCTTTTGTTTGCGTGAGCAAGGTTTTGATTAACTTCATAGTACCACATAGTCAAAATGAATTATAGACGATAACGCGCAATGTCCTGATTCAATCGCATGCTAAGTTCATTGAGTCTTTCTGCTGCTTTTGCCACATTAGAGATGGCTGTCACTTGTTCGTCTGTGGATGCAGTGATTTCTTCGATCGCCGCTGCGTTTTCTTGAGAAACATGTGCTGCGCCGTGCATGGCTTTTGTGATAAGGTCGTTTTGCTCCAGCAGTGTATTCAGCTCTTTTGCCATCGCGTTTGTTTCAACGATGGTTTGTGAAATCAATGTAGAGATGGCATTGAATTCGTGTTCTGTTGCATGCACCGCTTCATCTAGCTCGGCAAAACGATCCATTGTGTTAGACATGATACCAGCTGTTGTTGTCGTTTCTTCTTTAATGCCTTGAATCATTTGCTGAATTTGAACGGCTGATTGTTTTGTCTGCTCAGCTAAATTCCGCACTTCACTCGCCACAACTGAGAAGCCTTTGCCGTGCTCTCCTGCACGTGCTGCTTCAATGCTGGCATTCAGTGCCAGTAAATTGGTCTCATTTGAAATGCTTTCAATCGTATCTGTGATTTGAGAGATATCTTGTACTTTTGTACTTAACTGCTCAATTCCTGCTCTAATGCCTTGAGACGCCTGAATTGATTGTTCATTCGATTGTTTTAATTGCTGTACGATTTGCTGGCCCTGCTGTGATGATTGACTCGATTGATCGGAAATCCGTTTAATTTGATCACTCTGTTCTTTCACATTCTCAATAGATTGATTAAACTGGGTCATTTGTTGATTGGCTACTTCAAGATCAGATGCTTGATGAAGTGTTCCAGTCGAAATGTCTCCGATGGCTCGTCCAATTTCTTCACTGCTGGCTGAGGTTTCTTCAGATATCGCCGATAAATCTGTCGCTGATTCCACAAGCTGACTGCTTGTTTCCTGTAAACCGCTCACCAGTGTTCTGAGCTCGCCTGACATATGGTTAAAGCCTTTTGCCAGCTGTCCGATTTCATCCGTTGTTTCCTTTAAGCTCGTGCGCTCAATATTCCCCGCTGCAATCTCCTTTGAAGCAGCAGTGACTTGCTTGAGCAGTCTGACTTTTCCTCTGGCAGCTAAATAAAAGACGCCTAAACTCAGAAGGGCGACACCCGCTGTAATGAGAATAATATAGAGCTTCATCTGCTCTAATTCTTTATAAAATTCGTCCTGGAAGACAGCGATGCCTACACTCCAATTCCACGGTGTAAACTGGCTCATATAGGCAAGCTTTTCCTTTTCTTCGCCGGTTGCATCGTCCTTATCCATATAGGTCACATAGTGTGCATCCTCATCTTTTGCATTGGCACCGGCGACCATTTTTTGACGATTGGTCGTGTTATCTGGAATGACGCCGATGTCGTTGACCGGATGGACCTGGGTTGAGTAGTCAGTGCCATATGCGATCAGATAGCCTTTATTTTTATAGATAAAATCTGATTTTTGAGATTGGTATCCCTTCCCGTTGTCATTTTTGGGTCCGCTCAAGTAAAGGCGGGCCTGTTCTTGCGCCTGCTCAAGCGTCAGTTCTTTTTTCTCCACACGGTCATTCAACTGTTCAAGTGTGGCCATTGCTCCGCTGACGATGTGCTTTAAATCTGCTTTCCCTGCATCAATTAATACATGTTTCGCTAACAAATATCCCGTTGTTCCAACAAGTCCGCCTGTTAAAATCGTGATCACGATAATGGCAGACATTAATTGAAAAAATACACTTTTTGAAGCAAGCGCTTTCTTTTTCATAAACAAATTCCCCCTTACTTTATATATCGTCAAGCTGGGGAAAGTATTAAAAAAAGCCATAGAAAAAAATCCCTTTCGCACGTTGGAAAGGGATGTTCAAATTATCGAGTTGCTTCTTTAATAATGGCTTGATAAAGATCCTCTGTTGGCGAGAGTCCACATACCTCTTCCAGCACACCTTCAATGCCTTTTTCTTTTCGTAATGCCTGCAGACGAACAGCTTCTTCATCTTCAGTAAAGTCGTAAGCCAAAGCTGCCACGATGCCTTTAACTAAATACTGTGGCTGTTTGATCTTTTTCGCTGGACCGATTAAACGATCATCTGCTCCGAGCTTTCTGAGTGGAGAGCGTGCGACACGCGTGACTTCATCAGAGATAAAGGCATTTTCAAATCGTTTAATGATTTTTTGAATATACGCATCATGTTCTTCTTTTTGAAAGCCATATGTGTCGATTAAATAACTGCCTGTTTCGTGAAGTGCACCTTCGACCACTTGACGAATCTCTTGTGTATCGACAGCTTCTTTAATCGTTTGCACACCTTTCTCGTACCCGACATAAGCAGCTAGTGCATGTCCTGTGTTGACAGTAAAGAGTTTACGTTCAATAAATGGCGTCAAATCTTGTACAAAGGTCGCTCCGTCAATTTGAGGAACGTCTCCAATAAAGCCTGTCTCATCAATCACCCACTCGAAAAATGGCTCGACTGATACTTTCAATATGTCCTCATGGTGCTGAATTGGGACAATGCGATCAACCGCAGCGTTTGGAAAACCTATTGTTTGTGACAGCGCTTCTTGTTCATCAGCTGTTAAATGAGAGACAACGGCTTTCTTTAAATGAGAGCTGCCGCCAATCATATTTTCACATGCCACAATGTTGATGATATGATCAGGCTTTTTCTGTTTTAAACCTTCAGCAATCGACGAAGCAATGATGTTCAAAACGGCTGGTCCAACAGCTGTTGTAATGAGATCAGCTGTTGCAATCGCCTCTATTAAAGCAGCTGGATCTTTTGCGGAATTGATGGCTGACACAGGACCGACTACTTCTTGCTGCTGCCCTGGTGCTGCGAGTTCAACCGTGTATTCTCCTTTTTCATTCAGCTCGTTGATAACCGCTTCATTTACATCGGTAAAAACGAGCTCAAATCCTGATGCTTTTAACAAAGATCCGATAAACCCTCTGCCAATATTTCCTGCTCCAAAATGAAGTGCCTTCATGTTAGTTCACCTCGTTAAAGATGGCGATCAGTTCATCCTGATCCTTTGCATGAATGATACGCTCTACGTTTTCTTCTTCTGAACAGACAATCGCAATTTGAGAAAGAATATCGAGATGTTCATTGTTTTTACCAGCGATGCCAAATACGACTTTGGCAACATTTCCTTCGCCGTATTCAACGCCGTCTGGAATTTGGATAATGGAAATCCCTGAATGAAGGACAGCCGCTTTCGCATCCTCTGTTCCATGAGGAATGGCAATTCCGTTGCCCATAAATGTAGAAGAAATATTTTCTCTTTCAAACATTTTGTCCACATAATCACTTGTGACATAACCGTTTGCCACTAAGACTTCGCCTGCTTTTTTAATGGCTTCTTCTTTAGAGCCCGCTTGTTCGTTTAGAAAAATATTGTCTTTTGAAAGTACTTGTTTCATGAAAGATCACACACCTTTTTTAGAATGGAAAATCAGAAAACAACCAAAACGGGGAGTTCAATTAGAAAAATTGGACTCAACCCGTTTCGTCATGTTATTTTTTCAATTTCTCAATCAGCTCATCGTATTTCGGACTGTTTAAGAAATTATCAACTGAAATATGCACAGCTCCTGGCAGTTTTGCCTTCGCTCTATCTGTTAAATCTTTATGAGTGAAGACTACATCGGCATCATCTGGAATGTTGCTGATGGATGTATTTGTCACATCAATATCAAGCTCTGCCTTTTTGACTTTATTCTTTAAAACGGATGCGCCCATCGCACTTGAGCCCATTCCTGCATCACAGGCAAAGATGATTTTGTTCACGTCATCTGGATTGATCTCATCTGGAGATGCTGCTTGTTCATTTGCTTCAGCACCTTCTTTTTGTGTTGTAAGAGCAGCTGCTGCTGCACTTTTCTTGCCTTTCATGTCTTGCATTTTTTCTGTTGCTGCTGTTAAGTCTTCATCCACTGCTTTAGACGCTTTCAAAATGACAGAAGCGACAAGGAATGATACGACCGCTGCCACGACAACACCTGCTAGAACGGCAAGATGGCCGCCTTTTGGTGACATGAGCATAAGAGCGATGATACTTCCTGGTGACGGTACAGCCTTTAGGCCCGCATTTAACAGTGTAAAAGTTAGAACGCCGCTTGCTCCCCCAGCAATTACCGCTAAAATGAGCTTTGGCTTCATTAAGATGTATGGGAAGTAAATCTCATGGATTCCCCCTAAGAATTGAATGACAATCGCACCCGGTGCAGACTGTTTTGCAGTCCCTTTTCCAAAGAACATGTAGGCTAGAAGAACACCTAGACCTGGTCCTGGGTTTGTTTCAAGCAAGAACAGAACGGACTGGCCTGTCTTCGCCGCTTGCTCCACCCCTAATGGACCTAAAATCCCTTGGTTAATCGCATTGTTTAAGAACAATACTTTCGCTGGTTCAATGAAGATACTTGCCAGCGGCAGTAAGTGTGCATTGACAATGATATCTACACCTGCCGCAAGGGCTTTATTCAGACCTAGTACCACTGGGCCGATGGCGTAGAAAGCAATGGCGACTAAAATGGCACCTAGAATACCTGCACTAAAATTATTAATCAGCATTTCAAAACCTGATCTGATTCGGTCTTTAAACAGCTGGTCAATTTTCTTAATGAGATAACCGCCAAGCGGTCCCATGATCATCGCACCTAAAAACATTGGGATGTCCGAACCGACAATAACCCCAATCGTAGCGGTGGCACCGAGTACCCCGCCTCGATGGTCATATACGAGCTTACCGCCTGTGTAACCGATTAAGAGCGGCAGCAAGTAGTTGATCATTGGACCAACGAGTGTATTTAATTGTTCATTTGGAAAATAACCACTTGGAATGAACAATGCAGTGATGAGTCCCCAAGCGATAAACGCTCCAATATTCGGCATGATCATACCGCTTAAATAGCTTCCAAAGCGCTGTACTTTTACGCGAAATCCGCTTTTTTCCTGCATCTATGAAAACTCCTTTCTTCTCTCCCTTTATTTAGGGCTTTATAGGTCAAAAGATATAAGAACAAGATTCAGTGAAGCCCTTATGCCTATCGTAAAACGCTTTCACTTTCTCATCAATTGAAACTAAATGCCACTTTGTCACATCGTGTGTGACAAAATTGAAAAATGATGTGAATTCTCTGTCAGATCTCAACATATAATGGGTGGAAAGCTTGATATGCCGTTGTTTTCACGCAAAATTCATGGGAATTTCACAACTTTCAAATGGTCACTTCTTGTTTCCTCTTCTTAAATCGAATAGGCTTATAATTGATCAAACCTATTCAATTAAGAAATGTCTGCGCAGACATGACACAGAAAAAGTGAACCATCTTGCTATTTGTTTCGTTTACCTTTTAGAGAGGGCGGTACAATAGAAGGAGCGGTTTTTTCTGTGACTCACAGTTTACTGCCGCTTTCTTTCTGATACATGAGACATTTTCATAGGTAGAAAGGCGGTTATTTACCTTGTTTAAAAATAGTCAGTGGCTTCTGCTTCTTATGGTCATGTTCGCTTTTTTCATTCCAAAGGAAGCATTTGCTCACGCATACGTCGTGAGCTCGAACCCAGCGGCAAATGAAGAGCTGGATCAGCAGCCCCCTTCAGTCTCGATCACATTTAGTGAAGGAATTGAAAGCGGGTTTCATGCCATTAAGGTGCTAAATGCAAAAGGTGATCGTGTGGATAAAGGAGATACGGTCATTAAAGATCAAAAGATCATGGAAGCGGCTTTAAAAAAGAATTTACCTAAAGGGATTTACACCATTCAGTGGAATGCGGTATCAGCGGATGGACACTCTGTCTCTGGCATGATTCCGTTTAGTATTGGAAAAGCGGCTGGCGGTTTTGACCAATTAGAGCAAGGTCAGACGGATGAATCCATTGATGTGGCTTCAACTATTGATAAAGCCTTTCTTTATACGTCATTCAGCTTATTCCTTGGCACCATTTTGTTTGGACTGCTTTGGTTCAGGGCAGCGATTTCACCTGTATTGGCGAAACGAATGAAGCGGCTTTTGACATTGTCATTGATCATGATGGGCGGAGCACTTGTGTTCCAGCTGCCGATTCAGACAAAATCAGCGGCAGACGTGTCCTTTTTTGGGGCATTTCAGCCTTCGCTTTTACAAGAAACGATTGCGTCCACTTCTGGCGGTAGTCTGTGGATGATGCTTATGGCATCATTTGTATTTCTCACCATCTGGACGATTGTGGCGGTGAGAAAAGGGGACTTCTCTTCTTTTCGTGTTTGGCTGTTTCCACTGCTTCTCTTCACAGTGCTGCTTTGGTTGAAAGCACAAATCGGGCATCCAGCCGCAACAGACAATAAAATACTCACAACATCACTTGATTTCATCCATCTCGTCTCTGCTTCGATTTGGGTTGGTGGTTTAACAGCCATTGTCCTTCTATTGATGAAGAAACTGCCAAATGAAGATGAGCCGCTCATACGGAATACGCTCGCAGCATTTCATCCTTGGGCACTGCTCTCTGTTGGACTTATTGTGTTTTCAGGATTTGTGAATGCCATCTTTATTTTGCAATCGTTTGACGCTCTTTTCCAATCAGCATACGGACGTACCTTTTTAATCAAGCTTGGTTTATTTATCATCATGGGCCTGCTTGGGCTTATGCATTACTTGATGCTGAGATGGGAAAAAAAGCAGAAACGCAGCGTTTCCTTACGAGCTGAATGGATGATCGGGATCGCCATTTTGTTATTAACGGCTGTCTTTACTAATATACCGAGCCCTCCTCCGCCTGCACCTGAGCCTTTCTTTGGCGCAAATCAGGTCGAGCATCGTGACATTGTGTCCTTGAGCATTACCCCGAATGCCCCGGGGAAAAACTCATTCGAGGTGGCATTTACAAAGAAGAATGGCGAAACGATCACTGATATTCAATCTGTGACAGCCAAGATTCATAAGGTGGCTTTATTCGGTGATGAGACACCAAGTGAATTTCAGCTGAAACGATTAAAAAATGGTCATTTCTCTGCTGAAAATCTCTTATTAAATGAAAAAGGCACATGGAAAATTGAAATCCATGCGTTAACTGGTTCTTTTAAGAATATCGATACCACCTTTATTAGAAGAAACTAAAAGGAGTTCATCACATATGAAAAAATACGTTAAAGCTTTATTACCAATGCTTCTCGCTTCATTTTTATTGGCGATTCCTGTGAGTGCGCACGTAACAGTCAAGCCTGATACGTCTGCGACAAATGCTTGGGAGACCTATACATTAAAGGTTCCTTCTGAAAGTGACAGTCCAACGACTAAGGTTGTCGTGACAATTCCTAAAGGCGTAGAATTCCAGCAATATGAGCCTGTACCTGGCTGGAAAACGTCAACTGAAGAGAAAGATGGCAAGGTGACAAGAGTGACTTGGGAAGCAACCGGTAAAGGTGTGCTTGCTGGACAATTTCAGCAATTCGTTTTTGTAGCGAAAAACCCTGAAAAAGCTGGTGAAGCTGCATGGGATGCGTATCAATATTATAAGGATGGAACGGTCGTTGAATGGACTGGTGATAAAGATGCTGATAAACCTCATTCCATCACAAACATTGTCGCTTCTAATACCGTAACGGATTCACATGGTCAAGAAAAACCAAAAGAAGAAAAGGCCTCTGAAACAGCCTCTGCTTCTTCCTCACCACTTGTCCTTGGTCTGTCCATTGCTGCTCTAGTCGTGGCGCTGATTGCACTTGGACTTGCTTTTAGAAAAAAATAAAAGCTGTATGAGCGATCGGTTTTCAGAAACGATCGCTTATATTGTTGACAAAGGGCTAAAATGATCTTTATTTTAGCCCTTTGTCTTCTTTTCAGCGTGATAGAAAACCTTTGTAGTCTAGGAAGGACGAGTACCGGAGCGGAGCGAATTTGACATTCGTGAGCACCGGCACGCAGGACTGACAAAGAATGCGAGGGTTTGTCTACACGCTGAGCGATCGTTTTCATAGAAACGATCGCTTTTTCTTCCTTTACACATGTACGAATCTCACTGTTTACTTTTATTAAAAATCAATTATTTTCCATTTTCCCAACTTGTTATTACCAATATAGGATTGAATAGGATAAATCCACATGCCATAATGAGACAGATGACCACATAGGAGGCTATGAGATGAACCATGTAATCATTTTTGCTCATCCCCAGCAAAGCTTAAATCAAACCTTATTAGATCTTGTTGTGAGCACTCTATTGAACAATGGTCATAAAGTGACTGTTCGTGATGTCTATGCCCTAGGTTTTTCGCCAGAGCTCACCATTGCAGAAAAGGCTGCGATCAAATGCGGTGATGTCCCGATCGCCATTCAAAGAGAGCAGAAGCTGATTCAGCAAGCGGATGTGCTGACGTTTATTTTTCCAATATGGTGGACAGGCTTGCCGGCTATGCTAAAAGGGTATGTAGAGCGCGTCTTTTCTGAGGGTTTTGCTTATCAGAAGAATGAGCATGGAGTGATTGAAAATTTACTTCAGCACAAAAAAGGGGTCATCATCAACACGCACGATGCCCCGAGGAATTTTCTTGATTCCAATATGAGCTTCTCCTCCTCTCATCACATGACAACGGATACTGAAGTCTTCAATTTTATTGGCGTTCAGCCTGTCGAACGTCTTTTGTTCAGCAGCATGGAGCAGGCATCTGCAGATTACATACATGAAATTCTGAAAGAAACGAAAGAAACGGTGGACCAGCTTTTCCCGCCGGCTGTATAACATAAAAAAGACTGCTGAGATTCCTCAGACAGTCTTTTTCACGTTTATTCGTCTAAACCAATAGATACATATTTTGTTTCTAAATATGGTTCTATTCCTTCGATTCCGCCTTCTCGCCCTATTCCGCTCTCTTTCATACCGCCGAACGGTGCTTGGACAGCTGATGGACCGCCATCATTCCAGCCAATAATTCCATAATCGAGATGTTCGGAAATGTAGAGCCCGTTCCGATAATTTTCTGTAAAGAAATAAGCTGCAAGGCCAAAAGGTGTATCGTTGGCTAATTCAATTGCCTCATCTAACGTTTGGAATGTCGTAATCGGCGCCACTGGACCAAAGGTCTCTTCATGCATAATGTTCATGGAAGTGTCCACATGTGTAAGAACCGTTGGCTGGACAAAATAATATGATTTGTCATCGTCGAAATGCGTATCGCCGCCAACAAGAACTTTCGCCCCTTTATCCACTGCATCTTGAATTTGGCCGACAATTTTATCAAAGCCGCGCTTGTTGATAATTGGACCGATAGATGTGCCTTCTTCAAAGCCATTTCCCACTTTCAGCTTTTCTACTTCTTTGCTGAAGCTTTGCGCAAATGCTTCATGAATGTCTTCATGCACAATTAAGCGGTTGGCACAGACGCAGGTTTGTCCTGCATTACGGAACTTAGACGCCACTGCTTGTTTGACAGCTAGTTCAAGATTTGCGTCCTTGTCTACGATAAGCGGGGCATGGCCGCCAAGCTCCATTGATACATGCTTCACTGTACTCGCACTGTTTTTGATCAAATGCTTTCCGACGGGCGTTGAGCCTGTAAACGTGATTTTTCGAATCAATGGACTATCTGTGAAGATTTCACCCACTTCTTTGCCATCTCCGACAACCCATTGCAGTGCATCCTCTGGAATGCCGGCTTCATGACCTAATTTCACTAGTTCAATGGCTGTCAGCGGTGTGTCTTCAGCAGGTTTTACAATAAATGTACAGCCTGCTGCAAGCGCTGGAGCTGCCTTTCTCGTAATCATCGCCGCAGGGAAATTCCATGGAGTAATGGCAGCAACAGGACCAACTGGCTGTTTTGTGACGAAAAGGCGTTTGTTCGTCGTATGTGATGGGATGGTTCTGCCGTAGATTCGCTTTGCTTCTTCCGCGTACCATTCAATATAACCAGCCGCATAGACGATTTCTCCTAATGCTTCTTGATACGGCTTTCCGTTTTCTTCTGTGATGATTTTCGCAAGCCTTTCTTTATGCTCAATCATCAGATCAAACCACTTGCGAATGATATTGGCACGTTCATGTGCTGACGTTTTGGCCCATGTTTTAAATGCTTTGTGTGAGCGGGAAATTGCGTCTTCGATCTGTTCTTTTGTATGCTGAGCAACTGAAGCAATTTCTTCTCCTGTTGCAGGATTATACACTTTGAGTTCGTTTGTCATGCTCTACCGTCTCCTTCGTTCTTGGATTCATTACATATAGTATATACCCAATGAGTACCCAACCTAAAAGCAAAATCCATTCAGCTGGCCATGATAAGGAGGCCGGCATTCCTGGAAAGTAAAATGAAAGAAAAAGAAGACTCAGTCCAATGGCTAGAACGCCTGTCGTCCGCCAATATTTAATGCGGTATGGACGCTCAAGCTCGGGTTCTATTTTGCGAAGTCTCATAAAGGCGATGGAAACAATTAAGTACCCGACGATGATTCCGACACCGCCCGCATTCACAATCCACACGAGGGCAGGACGGCCTAATAATGGAGCAAAAAAGGCCAATGCCCCAAGAAACAAAATCGCATTTGTCGGTGTTTTATACTTTGGATGAATATACGCAAACCATTTGGAAATCATGCCTCTTTCCGCCATGGCATATAGAATACGGCTTGCCCCGATGATAAAAGCGTTCCAGCTTGTCACAATCCCTGCTACACCGCCAATAACCAGCACTGTTCCAAATGCTTGATGACCGAGAAGCTGAACCATGGCATCTGCTGTCGCTAATGAAGAGGCTTCAAGCTGTCCTTTTGACATTCCAGCAGCTACCCCAAAGACAATAAGCAGATAAAAAACGACCGCGCTTACGATAGAAATAATCAAGATTCTCCCAATGATTTTCTTTGGTGCATGAATTTCCGCTGCTACTTGTGGAATGACATCAAACCCAACGAATAAAAAGGGAATCATGACTAATACCGCCATGAGACCGCCAACCCCGCCTTGAAACATCGGCTCAAGGTTTGCAAAATCTCCATTAAATGTTGCGCCGCCTAAAAGGAGAAAACCTGTCAGAATAATTGCCACAGTGAACACGGACTGGAAAATGGCGGCAGGCTTAGCCCCAATGTAATTCAGTGCTGTTAAAAACAATGCACCGCCAGATCCAATCAATACCCACGTGAAATACACGTCCCATCCCCCAATATTCCATAGAAAGCCAACATGCTGTGTTGGAATCACATAATCAATGACGGTCGGCAAGGCGACAGCTTCAAACGTAATCACAGACACATAACCAAACAATACGCCCCATGCTGAGACGAACGCTGCTTTCATCCCAAATGCCCGTTGGACAAAGACGAGCCCTCCGCCTGTCTCTGGAATCGCAGATGAAAGCTCGGCATACGTGAGTCCAATAAAGATCACGAGAATGCCTCCTATCACAAAGGCAATCACACTGCCTAAAAAGCCAGCTGTTAAAATCCAATCTCCCGAAAGTACAACCCAGCCCCAGCCAAGCATTGCACCAATGGACAAAAACAGCACGTCTGACTGCGACATCGTTTTTGCCATTTGTTGTTTTTGCATACAACCATCCCCCTTTGTTGTTTAGCGTGCTTTGAAGGCTTCCTCGATGATCCCTAGTCCCTCGTGAAGCAGCTCATCTGTGATGACAAGTGGTGTTAAAAAGCGAATAATATTCCCATTAATCCCTGCCGTTAATAGAAGCAGCCCGTGATCGTTTGCATATGCTGCAATCGCTGCGGCTGTTTTCTTATCCGGTGTACGTGTTGTTTGATCTTCCACAATTTCAATCGCCGCCATTGCCCCTAATCGGCGGACTTCCCCAATGAACGGATACTTTGTTCTCCAATCATTTGCTTTGTCCTCAATGACTTGTCCAATTTGTTCAGATCGTTGATTCAATTGTTCTGTTTCAATGATATCAAGAACAGCCATTGCTGCTACACAACCTAACGGACTTCCTGCATATGTTCCCCCGAGCTCCCCTGGATCTGCCGCATCAAGCATTTCTTTTCTGCCAACGACACCACTAAGCGGCAACCCCGCAGCAAGAGATTTTGACACAGTAATTAAGTCCGGCACCACATCAAAGTGCTCAATCGCAAAGTATTTCCCTGTTCTCGCAAAACCGGTTTGGATTTCATCTGCAACAAAGACAATCCCGTGCTGCTGACAGAATGATGCAACATGCTGAACGAAACGCTTCGATGGCACAATGAATCCGCCCTCCCCTTGGACTGGTTCCATGACCACACAAGCAACGGTTTCTGGTGCAACGGCTGCGACGAAGAATTGATTGAATTGATCAATGATGTACTCATCGTACGCGGCATCACTTAATCCTTCAGGCTTTTGATAGTAATAAGGGTACGGTGCTTGGTACACCTCAGATGCGAATGGTCCGAAGCCAAATTTATATGGCTTGACCTTGCTCGTCATGCTCATTGTCATATTCGTTCTGCCGTGAAAACCTCTTGTAAACGACACAACGGCCTGTCTTTTCGTATATTTACGGGCAATTTTCACGGCATTTTCAACAGCTTCTGCACCTGAATTAAGGAAAATGGCTTTCTTATCATGGTCTCCTGGTGTGAGGCGGCAAAGCTTCTCTGCCAATTCGATATACGATTCATACATCATCACGTTAAAACCTGGATGAATCAGGCTCTCTGCCTGTGCTTTGACCGCTTCCACCACCTTTGGATGTGAATGTCCTACGTTTAATGTGCCAATGGCGCCTGCAAAATCGATAAATCGCTTCCCATCAATATCGAACAGCTCGGCTCCTTTCCCCTTCGCTGCAAGATGACGGTTGCCATTACTCACGCCTCTTGCGACGTATTGATCTCTTTTCCCCTGCCATTCTTCAGTTGAAAAACGGTTTGTTGTCGTTTGACTCATTGTCATCCATCCCCTTTATATCCTTTTTTATTATTCTGAATATTTTTTGGTATGATAGAAAGTACCAATATCATTTTTTTCATGGTATCAGAGAGGATGGAATGGTGAGATGCTGACAATTCAACTAGATCAAACAGGGCAAAACGGATATATTTATCATCAAATTTATATGAAAATCAAAGAAGAAATCTTAAATCGCAACCTGCAGCCACACGATCAATTACCGTCCAAACGAGAGTTAGCCGATACATTAAACGTCAGCGTTAATTCAGTGAATGGCGCCTATCAGCAGCTGCTTGCCGAGGGGTATTTATATTCGGTTGAACGCAAAGGTTTTTTCGTGGAGTCACTAGAAACGTTTCACGAATCTGGTCAGCTAAAACCCTCTTCTCTTCCTGTAGATTTAAAGGAAGAATCGATTGCACGAGACGACTGGTATTCTTTTTCACATATCTCAGTCGATACAGCGAACTTTCCATTTAAAAGCTGGCTGAAAAGCGAACAAAAGGCGATCCATCTCCACCAAGATGCCTTCGGTGAGCTTCCGCATCCACAAGGTGTGTATGAGCTCAGGGAAACGATTGCCAGGCTGATAGGACTTGCGCGAGGAGTCAAATGCTATCCAGAACAGCTTATTTTAAGTGCAGGCACACAGTCACTGATTCATTCGTTATCAAGCATTCTTCCAGCCGATCAAGTATACGGGCTAGAAAACCCTGGCTACCGCCGGCTCTATCAAATGCTGAAAAACAATCATCATCAAATTGAAACGATTGGCATTGATCAAAAAGGTGTGCGGATGAGCGACATTCATAAGAAACAGCCGAATGTGTTGATCATTACCCCTTCACATCAATTTCCAACAGGGGTGATTATGCCAATTTCCCGGCGCATTCAGCTGTTAAACTGGGCAGCTGATCAGCCAGACCGTTACATCATTGAGGATGATTATGACAGTGAATTTAAATATGGCACAGACAGCATTCCAGCGCTGCAAAGTCTCGATCGATATGACAAAGTCATTTATATGGGCACCTTTTCAAAATCATTGCTGCCGGGCTTGCGGCTAAGCTATATGGTGCTCCCTCAGCATTTATTAAGACGCTATAAGGAAGAACAGCATTTTTTCATTCAAACTGCTAATCTTTTTACACAATACACCCTTCTTCATTTTATAAAAGATGGGGCGTATCAACGGCATATTAAACGAATGAATGGTTTATATGAGGAAAAACGGAAGCAGCTCATTGAAGAGCTCAATATGGTTTTTGCTGACAATGTACGGATTATTGGAGAAAATGCTGGGCTTCATTTTATCGCAGAGTTCCGTTCAAACCGGACGCAGCATGAGATTTTACAGCGAGCGAAAGAAAGGAAGCTGAAAATGTACGGAATGGATCGGTTTACCCTTGATGAGCAATTGCCGGGGCATCAACCAGGCTTTGTTCCGCTCGTCCTCGGCTTCTCGCATATGAGGCGAGAGGATATTCAGCCGGCAGTGAAACGGCTGTATGACGCCATTTTCGGGAAATAAAACAGCCAGCTGTTCTTCATAGACAGCTGGCTTACCACCGCTTTTTATCTACAGCTAGAATCGATGACATGAGTCCAGGAAAAGCGGTGTCGATGTCTTCTTTTCTTAAAGAATAGTAACGGTGCTTCCCGTCAATTCTCACTTTCACGACGCCTGCCTCCCTCAGCACTTTGAAGTGATGGGAAAGCGTGGATTTGGCAATATTCATCTCATACGTGCCGCATGTCCTCTCCCCCGCTTCTGCCAAGCAGCGGACAATTTCTAACCGGATTGGATCAGCCAATGCGTGCAGCACAGAAATCAGTCTCATATCTTCTTTGTTTGGATGGTTTGGATTCGTCATACGATAAATGTATCGTATTTTGTGCCAACATACAATCTCATTCACCTAAAACTCATGAACTGACTAGGCATGTAACGATTTAACTTCATTCACGTCCATTACTTAAGAAACGCTGTATTGAAGGGAAGGAACCTTTTTTGATACGTAACATATGGTTTAGTTTATTGCTCTTGCTGCTCACGTTTTCCTTATGCGCCTGCCAGTCAGTCCAATATCATTCCCAGTCAAAACCACCTAGTGCGGAAGAGTTATTAGCTATGGATCAGCAGGCAGATTTATTTCAATGGGAAGGAACCGTGTATGAAACAAATGTAGATTGGACGACATCCTTACACGTCACAAAACATCAGCAAGTAGGTGTCATTCAGAAAACAGCCGCCAAAAATTTTGAACATGGTACAGCTTCTAGGCTGCAGAAAGGGACCGCTATTTACTCTGTGAAGGAGAGAGAAGACCTTTTGATCGTTGAACTTCACGGCAAAACAAAAATATATGTCGCACATGCGGAAGGATAAAGTACCTGTCATACAGACGGGTATTTTTTAAGTTCATTTTCTTGTCTTAATGTATTGGTTTTGTTATGATAGCCAAAGTGACCACTCGGTTTCCATTGTGACCATATGGTTTTGCCGATTCGGAAAGGACTTAAGAAGATGAACGAAAAGCAAGAAGAGATTTTGCGGGTTTCGAAGAAATTGTTTTCTCAAAAAGGCTATATGAGTGTCTCCATGCAGTCAATTGCCGATGCCTGTAAAATATCCAAAGCGTCTATTTATAAACTGTTTGATTCAAAGGAAGCTCTTCTATTAGAACTGATTAAATACAATCAGCGCAAAATGAGAGAGATTTCCCGCATCATTCATTCAGAAACGACGCTGTCCAAAAAGGAAAAATTCACAAAGAAGATTAAGCTTGAGCTTGAAGAGTTTAAAGAGAATCATAAATTTTTGAACATGCTGTCCTTTGAAGCTTTTTCTCAGCATTCGCCCATTGTCATTAAGCATTTACGTGAAACACGCTCCATTATCATGCAGCGGCACAGAGACATTATTTTAAGTACATATGGTGAATCTGTCGCTCCATATGTCTGGGATTTAGTGATTGTTCTCAATGGATTAATGAGAGAATTCATCTTAATGCTGGCGATTGAGCAAAAAAACATCCAATTAGAAATTGCTGCCGAAATGATCATCGGTGTAATGGATCGTGTATCGAAAAAGCCTTGTTCCATTGAACCTGTGTTAACAGACGAGCTGATGAACTCTTATTTGCTTTCTTCACAGGACGAATATGACGAAGAAAAACTTGTAAATTCGTACTTAACAAAGATCAAACAAGAGCTTCACTCATGGCCAAACGGAGAAGAAAAAGATGATCTCCTCTCTGCGTATGAGCTGCTCAATCAGGAATTATCAAAGGACCAACCGAGAACCTTTTTAATCAGCTCACTGCTCGATTATTTAGGCAAAAACAGCGTTTTATCACAAAACGTGTCACAGCTGAAAAGCATCATTTTATAGATAAAGAAGGGATAACATGAACCAATCAACAACATCTTACAATCGATCTGTGATTGTTGGGATTTTTCTCGTTGGGGCATTCGTCGCGATATTAAACCAAACGCTTCTTATTCCAGCGATCCCACATATCATGGAGGACTTCAATATTGAGGTCAGCAAAGGACAGTGGCTTACAACAGCCTTTATGCTGACAAACGGGATTCTCATCCCGATTACGGCTTTCTTAATTGAGAAATTTTCGAGCCGTTCTTTAGTTTTAACGGCACTTAGCATCTTTACAGCCGGTACAATTCTTGCTTCATTTGCTACGAATTTCCCGGTGTTACTTGCAGCGCGTATCGTACAGGCAGCCGGTGCAGGGATTTTAATGCCGCTGATGCAAACGATCTTTTTAACCATTTTCCCAAAAGAAAAACGCGGGCAGGCAATGGGCATGGTCGGACTTGTCATTTCGTTCGCACCAGCGCTTGGACCAACACTTGGCGGCTGGATTGTCGATTCCTTCAGCTGGAAGGCCTTGTTCTATATTGTTCTACCAATCGGTATCATCGACCTTATTCTTGCTTTCTTCTTAATGAAAAATGTCACACAGCAGCGAGAGACACGTATTGATGTCTTATCTGTCATCTTGTCGTCCTTCGGTTTCGGCGGGCTGCTTTACGGATTTTCTAGTGTCGGCACGTATGGATGGACGAGTGCGACTGTTCTCATTTCACTGATTGTCGGCGCCGTGAGCTTGTTCTTCTTTATCCTGCGCCAGTCGAACTTAACAAGACCGATGCTTGAGTTTGGCGTATTTAAATTTGCGATCTTTAGCTTAACAACCTTCCTTGGAATGCTTGTCTTTGCTTTATTAATTGGTACAGAGACAATTCTGCCGCTTTATACGCAGAATGTCAGAGGGCTGTCTGCACTTGATACAGGGCTGATCTTATTGCCAGGTGCTCTCTTTATGGGATTCCTGTCACCAATTATCGGACGGATTTTTGATAAAGTCGGCGGAAGAGGGCTCGCATTAGGCGGATTTACGATCCTCACCGTTACCACCCTGCCATTTATGCTGCTCACCCTTGATTCATCGATCGCTCTCATTACGGTCGCCTATACGCTTCGCTTAATCGGGGTTGGGATGATCATGATGCCGCTGACAACGGCAGGTATTAACGCATTACCGCCTCATTTGATCCCGCATGGGACAGCGATGAATAACACGATGAGACAAATAGGCGGTTCCATTGGAACGGCTGTGCTTGTTTCCATCATGAGCAGCTCTGCTGCAAATGCAGAATTGGCCAATCCATTAAAATCAGCCGTTCATGGAATGAATACGTCATTTTTCATTTCTGGTCTGATTGCGGTCATTGGACTCATCCTCTCCTTTTTCTTAAAGGCAAAACGTGATAACAAAGTGATGAAGCAGGAGATATCTTCCTCCTCCTCTTCTTCATAAGAAAAAGAGCTCGGCATATGGCCGGCTCTTTTTTCATATCATCATACAACATCGTCCTCTCTGTAAATACATTTGTATTTCTAGTAAAGAAAAACCTTGATAATTTAAGGAAAAGAGTTGATAATAGGAACTATTCAATTTGTGAGAAAATTTTTACTATAGGAGATGTATGCATTGAAGGTCGTGAAATTTGGTGGCAGTTCACTTGCATCTGGCAAGCAGCTGCAAAAGGTATTTGACATTGTAACAGCAGATCCAGCTCGAAAAGCAGTCGTTGTTTCCGCACCAGGAAAACGGCATTCAACGGATACGAAGGTCACCGATCTATTAATTAGCTGTGGTGAACAATATTTACGTTTAGGCGAAGCACATGACTTACAGGATGCCGTCATCGAGCGGTATGCCTCTATTGCAGATGAACTTGGATTAGGTCAAGACATTATCGACACCATCAGGCAAGATCTAGACGCATTATTACAGGCTGATTCATCTCGCCCTGAGTGCTATCTTGATGCCATCAAAGCAAGCGGCGAAGACAATAATGCAAAGCTCATTGCTGCCTATTTCCGCCACCAGGGTGTGGAAGCTCATTATGTGAATCCAAAGGAAGCTGGTTTGTTTGTGAGCGATGAGCCTGGCCAAGCGCAAGTCCTCCCGGAATCATATGATCATCTGTACAAATTAAGAGAGCGGTCTGGCATCATTATATTCCCTGGCTTTTTTGGCTTTAGTTTAGCGGGCGATATCGTCACCTTTTCGCGAAGCGGCTCCGATATTACCGGTTCCATTTTGGCGAACGGTCTAAAGGCAGATGTGTATGAAAACTTTACAGATGTGGATGCTGTCTATGCTGTCAATCCAACGATCGTTCATGAACCGAAAGAGATTACAGAACTGACATACCGGGAAATGCGCGAGCTGTCTTATGCTGGTTTTTCTGTGTTCCATGATGAAGCACTTATTCCGGCCTTCCGTGCAGGCATTCCAGTTCAGATTAAAAACACCAATAACCCGTCGGCAAAGGGTACAAAAATCGTGAATCAGCGGGATCATACAAATGGACCGGTTGTTGGAATCGCCTCAGACAATGGATTTTGTAGCATTTACATTAGTAAATATTTGATGAACAGAGAAGTCGGTTTTGGACGTAAGGTGCTGCAAACACTAGAGGAATATGGGCTTACGTATGAGCATGTTCCTTCTGGCATTGACGATATGACCATTATTTTACGGCAGGATCAGCTGGAGGAGCAGCATATTGAAGAAGAGCTGCTAGACCGCTTAAAGCTCGTGCTTGATGCAGATGAGGTCGTTTTAGAGCGGAATCTCTCGCTGATTATGGTTGTAGGAGAAGCGATGCGTCATAATGTTGGCACAACAGCAAGAGCGGCAAAGGCACTGTCAAAAGCGAAGGTCAATATTGAAATGATCAATCAAGGTTCTTCAGAGGTCAGCATGATGTTTGGCGTCAAAGCGGCTCAAGAAAAAGAAGCTGTTCATGCCTTATATGAGGAATTTTTCTCTATGTCTACTGTCCCTGTCTCCCTTTAATCAGCAGGCTGCCAGATCTTAGGATCCGGCAGTCTTTTTTCCTCTCCCGCTTCGGGTTCTCTGCGCATTAAAGTGTATCTATTTCTCGTTTGATTTTGTATGATAGAGACAAATCAACTATCCGTTCCGACCTATGATCGGAGCTACAAGGAGTCCTAAAACAATGCCTCGTCAACAACTATTAAAACAGTTTCGCAATTTTCATGATGCTTCTACTAGTATTTTAAACATGATGAGTCAATTCATTGGTGTGAATACACTGTTTATCGCTAAAAATGATCAAAACACCAATCAAATTGTAAAAGTGTTAAATCATGACGAGCAGCTTCTTGAAGAAGGGGAAGAACTTCCTTATGAAAAGACATTTTGCAAGCTGGCGGTCGACCATCAGGCTACACTTGTGATCCCTGACATTTCGAAAGATGACCGTTTTAAATACTTAGAGGTCACGAAAAATCTTCAAGGCGGCTCGTTCATTGGGGTTCCCATTGATTTCACAGATGGGACGAACTACGGAACGATTTGCGGACTTGATGTGAGACCAAATCATTTCACAGAAGAGCATGTGTATATGTTTGAAACGATGGCTTCTTTATTAAGCTACGTTCTCGAGCTAGACCGTGCCAACAGGCAGATTCAGCAATTGTCTGTACCGATCGTACCAGTTGTTGACGGTGTCGCCGTGCTTCCTCTGCTTGGTGATATTGAAGAGACACGTGCTCAGCATATTTTGGAAACCATTTTACAGGAAAGCTACAGGCTGTCGCTCTCTCATTTGGTTATTGATGTATCGGGAACAAAAAGCCTGAATGAACAGAGCATTCAATATTTGGTCAGCTACGCACAAACGCTGAGACTTTTAGGAATTTCGGCAGTTTTAACAGGCATTAAACAAGACCTTGCTTTAAGTGCGATTCAGTCCAATATATCGTTTAAAGACATCACCATCCGAAAAGATTTACCGCAGGCACTTGCTCATATTGGGTTAACGTTTACCAAAAATGAATAAGTGGTGATTCACCAAAAAGGGCTAAAATGAACTTCATTTTAGCCCTTTTCTTCTGGAAACGGCAGTCGAATGGTAAATGTCGTTCCATTGTTTTTTTCACTTTTCATATCAATATGCCCTTCATGTAAGTCCACAAGCTGCTTCACGATGGACAAGCCCAATCCATATTCTCCATACGGTGTATTCGTTCTTGAGATATCCGCTTTATAAAAACGTTCCCATATGTGTTTGACTTCATCTGGCGCAATGCCAATGCCTGTGTCTTCCACTTCAATGATCGTCTCTTGATTTCCTTGTTTTCCTCTTAAGTAAATACGACCACCTTCTGTGAATTGAATCGCGTTCTTTGTGATATTGACAAGCATTTGAATGAGCCTGTCATAATCCGCATAAACCTTTAGCTTGGGATCAACATCCACGATAAGCTGATTGTTTTTCTCTTCGGCGATTCGGCCCAGCTGTTCTTTCATCACTTCAAATGTGTCAATGAGTGGATAGTGAAATTTCTGAAGGGTAATTTGATTCGATCTAATTTTCTCATAATCCATATTTTCATTGACGAGGCGCAGCATACGTTTTGTCTCGTCAGTAATTAAGGAATAGCATTTCTCTTTCTCTTCTGCTGACACATCCGCTGTGTTCAGCCATTCCACCAGTCCTCGAATGGTGGTCAGCGGTGTTTTCAATTCGTGAGACACATCTGCGATGAATTGGCGTCTGCGCTTTTCGAGCCGGTCAATTTCCTCTCTTGATTGCTGAAGACGCTTGGCCATCATATTAAAATCCTCACCAAGTGTGCCAATTTCATCAAGGTGTTTGTTTTCAAGCTTGATGTTGTAATCACCTTGCGCAATCTTTTCAGTCGCCTCTCTCAACTTTTTGATGCGGTTCACATGAAATTTAGACAAGAACAGGCTGAGAATAAAGGTGATCGTCAGAGCCACAAATACGATGATATACAGATAACGATTCATTTGAGCGATGAGCTGTTCAGCGCCTTGAATCGGGGCAATAAGGACGACTCCGCCCTTTAGCTTACCATCCTCCATGACAGGGAGTGCCACAAGTGATGCCTCTTGATCAAGGCGGCGTGAATCACTTCGCTTGTCAATGATTTGCTCTCCTTTTGAGAGTTTGGCCCATAAATCCTTTGTCAATAATACTTCATGCGGCGGCATCTCTTGCTGCTGAGAGAGAATATCTCCTTTTTCATCAAACACGAAAAAACGAATTTGCCTCGTCGAAAGAATATCTTCAAATGGACGCAGACGAAAGGTCATCTCGCTTTTAGGGAGTCGTTTATAATCTTGCAAGATTTCATTCCCATAGGAGCTCATTTCATTCACTCTGTTTTGATAGGCAATATCTTTCACAAAATGAGATAAAAGGGTGCTGATAATGACAATGGCGATGAGCAATAACCCAAGATGACTGATCAGCAGCTGATAAAAATATTTAATCTTCATCGAACTTATACCCTACGCCCCATACTGTATACAAAAAGGGCTTAGGACCGTCCCCAATTTTTTGGCGCAGCCGTTTAATATGGACATCTACCGTTCGTTCATCTCCATAAAATTGATATCCCCAAATTTGCTCAAGCAATTGTTCTCGTGAAAATACTTGCCGAGGATGCTGAATAAAAAAGCACAACAGATCGTATTCCTTTGGTGTGAGGTTCTCTATTCGCTCTCCATCCAGGAAAACTTCCCTCGTTTTCTTATCCAACTGAAAATGTGCTGTCTCCAGCCGTTCACCCTCATTCACCTTGTCTTGAGTCGTTGTATGAGCAAAGCGTCGTTTCACCGCTCTAATTCTTGCCATCAAGGTTAGTGGGCTAAAGGGCTTGGTCACATAATCATCTGCCCCAAGATCAAAACCAAGCACTTGATCAGATTCGGTTTCCTTTGCTGTCAGCATGATAATCGGAACATCACTGATCTGACGCACCTTTTGACAAATGGTCAGACCATCCATCGAAGGAAGCATGACATCTAAGATGAGCAGATCCCAATCCTCCTTTTGCTGAAAGCGATTCAGTCCTTCTAATCCATCATGAACGAATTCCGCTTGAAATCCCTCTCGTTGAAAAAACATATCCGTCATTGTACAAACACTCTGATTATCTTCAATCATTAATATTTTCATCATCAGCCTCCGCTGCTGCCATTGTTTTTCTTTATGTAGCTTTATTTTACATCTTCCCTCTCAAATCTCAATTGGATTCCACTGTTTTCATGAACTTATCATCGTTTGGTCATCTTTTATTCATACTTTTTGAAAGAACTAATACTGCGGTGAATCACATGAGTTTTTTTATGATGGAATTGCAGAAGATGGTCAAGATGTTAGTTGAAGTTATGATTCAACATTACTTTACAACATATCAAGATGAGGACAGTGTCATTTATGGTTCTTTAACTCATGAGGAAGTCTCATATATTTAGATAAAGAGCTTCCTGACAGTTATATGATAGATCTATTTAAAAAAGCTCATCTCTATCGATGAGCTTTTTTATCATGCCAGCAACTTCAAATACGCAGCGTCGTTTCCCTCTTCAACCGCCTGTAAAATCTGCTGTGCTTGTGATGCGCTTGTGACGCCGCTTAACTTTTGTATGATATCTTCTTTCGATAACGCACAGCCTGGTGCTCCCTGAGGTACATCAACTCGTTTGCTGATGGTGGTGCCGTCAGATAAGGTGAGCTTCACAATCGTAAAGCGTCCTTTTGGAACAGCATCGGGATGGGGCTCTATCGTTTGATCATATCCTCTGCTCACCCGTTTCATCCATATCCGCATGTCTGATGGAATGTTTTTTTTCGTAAAGGCATCCAGCGTAAGCGTCTGTCCAAACACTGCAAGTGCGATGACGTATTCAACACTGAATCGTCCTTCTTCTCCAGTCAAAGGTGTTCGTTCAATAAGCGCTGCATCTCCGCCTGGCGGGAATATGACCTCGACCTGTCTTACCTGCTCCGGCAAAAAAGCCCGCTCTTTCATTAAAGATTGGATCGCATCTGCCGCATGGTGGGCTGCTGAGCAGAATGGATATACTTTGAACCACAGCCCAGGTGAAACGATACGCCATGTAGAACCATAGCCTTCTAGCAAACGGCTTTCCGCACGCTCCTGATCTCCATAGAGTGAAAAGAAACCAAGTGCGCCATCAAGAACCGAGTCATTCCCGCCAAAACCTGAACAAGCTAAATCCATAGACCAAACGGCTGTTTTAGCAGCTAAGCCGGCTTGTAATGGTTTCATATCAGAGCCAAATTGCTTTCGCATTCCAGCTGATTGCGCCCCGGCAAAGCCGATTGCTTTCGTCAGTTCTTCTCGTGTGACCTGCTTCAAATAGCCAATCGCACACACTGCCGCAATGGCACCGAGTGTTCCCGTATTATGCCAGCCCCGCTCATAATGCGCCTTGCCGATGGATTCGCCAAGTCTTGCCATCACTTCAACGCCTGTAATGTAGGCTGCTAAAAACCGCTCGCCATACCCTTTGCCGTCTGTCAGCTGTGATAGCAGCGCCGGAATGATGACCGCACTTGGATGTCCTCTCACATCTGAATGGACATCATCATAATCAAGAGCATGGATGAGGTAGCCGTTCAGCATTGCTGCGGATTGGCGGCTCACCTTCCTCCCTTGTCCCATGACAGGAATCTGAGCGGCTCCGCCTTCCTGTTCAACAAGCTGCATCAGCTTCTGAATCCCTTCATCCTCTTTCGTAGCAAGCGCTGATGCCGCAGCATCTAACAGGCCATTTCTAGCCATCTGAATGGCCCGTTCATCTTGCAGCGGATCAGCAGAAAGCACTGCCTCTGCCAGTTGTTTTGTTAATTCCATGATCGAGACTCCAATGCCCGAACGGCAAGCTCAGCAAAGAAGGCAGCAGCAACCGGAAGTGCGTCTTCATTTAAAGTAAACGCAGGGTGATGCCACTCCTTCGTACCACTGGTCCCCATCCATACAAAAAAGCCTGGAATGCGTTCTTGATAAAGGGCAAAATCTTCTCCGCCCGGTGACTGCTCTGCCTGCACGACACGTAAGTCAAGCGAGCCCGCCGTTTCTTCTACCACCTTTGTCAGACGCTCATCATTCATGACAGAAGGCAAATAAGGATGCCATCTCACTTCAGCCTCTGCTCCAAATCCCTCTGCAATTCCGCTGACGATTTGTTTCATGAGCTGTGGAATCATTGCTCTTACTTCAGGCTCAAACGTCCGGACCGTTCCTTCCATCTCGACACGGTCGGGTATGACATTCCATGATGTACCGCCTTGAATGCGTGTGATGCTGACAACCGCATGATGCAAGGAGCTGATGCGGCGGCTGACGATTTGCTGAAGGGCACTTGTGATCTGCCCGCTGATGGCAATGGGGTCCACCGTGTGATTTGGAATCCCGGCATGACCTCCCGTTCCTTTAATATCGATTTCAAACCGATCCACACTCGCCATCAATGCTTTTTCTCTAATGCCAATCGTGCCAACTGGCAGGTCAGGTTTGTTGTGCATGCCGAAAATCGCATCGACTCCATCTAAAACGCCTGCCTCTATGACGTGTTTCGCTCCTTGAGCAACTTCCTCAGCCGGCTGGAACAAAATACGGACCGTTCCTTTGATTTCGTGTTTCCGCTCCTTTAATAAAAGTGCCGCCCCAAAAATAGAAGCTGTATGGAAATCATGACCACATGCATGCATTTTGCCCGGTACCTTTGAAGAAAATGGTTCGCCAGATGCTTCTTCAATCGGAAGAGCGTCAATATCGGCTCTCAGAGCAATCGTCGGTCCTTCTTGTTCTCCTTTGATTTCACAGACAACGCCTGTTTGCAGGGCTGGGATATCAAGTACAGTGATCCCTTCCTCTTCTAACCAGCGGCGCAGTTTCTTTGTCGTTTCATATTCTTCAAACGCCAGCTCTGGATGCTCATGAAGCGCTCGGCGAATGTTGATTAAACGTTTGTTTAAAGCTTCATTTCCTATTGATTTCACTGTCAATCACCCCTCTAAAGAATAAAAAGCAGCTTATGCTTCTTCAGCCGCTGCTTCTTTTTGGATAAATCGTTTCGTCCGTTCATTCTTCGTTTCATCAAATAACTCAGTTGGCGTGCCCTGCTCAATAATATGACCATCTGCCATGAAAATCACATGGTCTGCCACTTCTCTTGCAAACGCCATTTCATGTGTGACGATGATCATTGTTGTTTCTTGAATCGCAATGGATTTAATGACTTGAAGCACACCTGAGACAAGCTCTGGATCAAGCGCTGACGTTGGTTCATCCAGCAAAATCGCATGTGGATCAACCGCTAACGCGCGGGCAATCCCAATCCGCTGCTGCTGCCCGCCAGATAATGTGACTGGATAGCTGTCAGCCTTTTGCTCTAGCCCTACCTGCTTCAGCAGTTTCATACCGATTTCATTCGCCTGCTGCTTTGTCATTTTTTTCGTCACAAGCAATGATTCTGTAATGTTTTGCAGTGCTGTCTTGTTTTTAAATAAATTATAGTTTTGAAACACCATAGCCGTTTGTTGACGCAGGTGATGGGCTTCTTTACGTGAATATTTAGACGCATCGAGCTTCGCATCGCCAATTTCAATCGTGCCTTCATCTGGTGTTTCTAATAAATTTAAGCAGCGCAGCAAGGTGGATTTACCGGAGCCAGAAGGTCCGATAATGGCCACAACCTGCCCTTTTTGCACGTCGAGATTGATTCCGTCTAAGACGACAAGGTCGCCGAATGATTTCTTCAAATTGGTGAGCTTGATCATGTCCACACCTCCTTAATTCCGGTAAGGTTTGCTGATTTTTCGTTCAAACAGGTCTTGCAGGAAGCTATAAATAATCGTCAGCACCCAATACACAATCCCTACGGCTAAATAGGTTTCAAAGTATTTATAGTTTGCCGATGCAATCATCTTCCCTTGTGCAAACATTTCTGCCACACCAATGGTAAAGGCAAGAGATGTTTCTTTTAAAAGACCAATAAAGGTATTCCCCGTCGCTGGAATCGCATTTCTAATGGCCTGCGGGAAAATAATTCTGACGTAAGACTGCCATCTTGTCATGCCGACAGATAAGCATGCCTCAAGCTGCCCTTCATCCACTGAGTTCAGAGCCGCTCTGAAAATTTCTGCTAAGTATGCTGAGTTTTTAATACTTAATCCGATAATGACCGCTGTTAAAGCATCCATTGAGGTCATCGCAGGGAATAGCTGCGGGAGACCAAAATAAATGAGAAAGAGCTGAACCAAGGTTGGAACCGCTCTGAAGAAAGAAATATACAGCTTGGCAAATTGGTATAAAACAGGTATCCGGTTTTTCGTAATAAGAGCGAATACCACACCAATGATAATGGCAAATACCATGGAGACAATCGCCATGAAGATCGTTATCGGCAAGTATTGAAGCAGTGTCGGAAAAACCGTCACCATATACTGCCAATCAATTTTGTTCATGTCTGCTCTTCACCGCCGCTGTTGTTATTTTTTAATTGGCACTGTGACATCGTCTTTGAAATATTTCTCAGACAATTTTTTAAGTGTCCCGTCTTCTCTTAATTCTTTGATGGCTTTGTTAAATTCTTCTCTTAGTTTGTCATGTTTTTTATCTTTTGCAAATGGGTAGCCTACTTCTTCATACACAATTGGGTTGCCTACGATTTTCAGCGGCAGACCTGTTTTTTCAATTTGAGCAAGTAATACACTGCGTCCGTTGACATAAGCATCTACGCGGCCATTTGCCACTTCATTTAATACGCCGTCTTGCGTTTCATATGTTTTAATCTTAATTTTCTTATCTGGGTCTTTGCTCTCTAAGTTTTTAGCATGGTTAGAGCCAAGAACCGCCGCCACTGTTTTTCCTTTTAAATCATCAAGACCTTTGATGTCGTTGTTGTCTTTTTTCACGATGATTTGTGTTCCTGCGTAAGCGTACGTATCTGTAAAGTTAAATGTTTGTTTACGCTCGTCTGTAATGGCAACTTGGTTTGACACCGTATCGAGCTTACCAGATGTCAGCTGCCCCATTAGTCCGCTGAATTCGCTCAGCTGCCAGTCTAGTTTGTAGCCAAGCTTTTTCGCAATGGCTTCTGTTACTTCAACATCGAATCCGACAAGCTTGCCATTGTCTTTATAAGCAAATGGATAGCTTTGTCCAGTAGCGCCTACTTTTAATACTTTTTCGTTTTTGCCTTCACTTTGATTGTTACCACCGCAAGCTGCTAAAACTGCCAGCATTGCTGCAAAAAGAACGACTAGCCACTTTTTGTTTTTCATGTTCGAAAACCCTTCTTTCGTCTTATGGTTGTGTGATATCTGATCTTAATTGTTTTTTAAAATAAATCGTGATATGACCTTTACCTAAATCCTTTTCTCCTGCTCTGACATAGCCTTTGCGCTCATACATTTCTACGAGCCACGGGTGCTTATCAGCTGTACCGAGTGACACGTACGGTACCTTTAGTGTATCCCTTAGCACTTCGGTTTCAACCCATTCCAGCAAGGCAGAGCCTGTCCCTTTTTTGGCGGCTGGTTCTGAGGCAAACCACCAGATGTGAGGGACGCCGAACGGTCCTGGCTGCTCTCCCCAAGGCATTCGGAGTGATAAGGTGGATAGAAGCTCTCCGTTCTCTTCCATCACGTAGCAAAGATTCTTTTGTACATTATTCTGAACGAGAGCGAAATCGGCATGTGCTGCTTGGAACTGGATGCCGAGCTCACGAATTGGCTCATAGGCTCTTGTTGTTAGTTCAAGCAGCGCCTCTATATCTGCCTCTGTTGCCAGACGAAACGTGTATCCCAACGTTAGTCACCTCACCTTATGTCGTGTAGCGATTTTTTGGCTCTGTTAGTCCGAGATTTTCTCGTAAGGTTTGTCCTGTGTAATCCGTTTTGAATAAGCCTCGTTCCTGAAGGATTGGGACGACGCGGTCTACGAACACATCCAGTCCTTCTGGCAAGAGCGGCGGCATGACATTAAAGCCGTCTGCTGCTTCTTCAACCAGCCATGTTTCCATCACATCTGCCAGCTGCTCCGGCGTTCCAATGAAAATATTATGACCGCGTGAGCCGGCAACTGATTGATAGAGCTGGCGAATGGTCAGGTTATCCTTTCTCGCCATATTCATCACGAGATCAAAACGGCTTTTCACCGCATTTGACGTGCTCGGATCAATCTCTGGAAGTGGTCCGTCTAACGGATACTGAGACAGATCAATCCCGCCTAAGTAATTTTGCAGAATACTCAGTCCAATCTCAGGAACAATCAGCTCCTGTAATTCTTCATATTTTGCTCGGGCTTCTTCCTCTGTCTCAGCAATGATTGGGAAGATACCCGGCATGATGCTGACGTCCTCTCTAGCACGGCCAGCAGCCTCTACTTTCCCCTTCAAGCTTTGATAAAATTCCTTCGCTTTTTCGAGATCGTTTTGTGCAGTGAAAATGAGCTCTGCTGTTTTTGCTGCAAGCTTTTGACCATCTTCGGAAGATCCTGCTTGAATGATCACGGGCTGCCCTTGCGGCGTGCGTGATACGTTGAGAGGCCCCCTGACTGAGAAGAACTCACCTTTATGCTGGAGCTCATGAAGCTTACTAGATTCGAAGAATTCTCCTGTTTCCTTGTTTCTGACAAGGGCGTCTTCCTCCCAAGAATCCCAGAGACCTTTGACGACTTCGACGAACTCCTCTGCCCGCTCATAACGTTTATGGTGTGCTAAATGCTCTTCTCCGCTAAAATTTTTCGCTGTTTCTTCAATAGAAGATGTGACCACATTCCATGCCGCTCTTCCGCCTGATAAATGATCAAGGGAGGCAAACTGTCTTGCAATATGGAAAGGCTCACTGTATGTAGTGGATGCTGTTGCTGCTAAACCAATGGTTGAAGTAGACTCAGCAATCGATGAAAGCAGCGTGAGCGGTTCAAATCTCGTTAATACGTTCGGATGAGAGGTTTGATTAATGGATAAACTGTCAGCTAAAAAGAGCAAATCCAGCTTTCCTTCCTCTGCCTTTTTCGCTAATTGTTTAAAATAGTCTAGGTTCATGGCTGCGTCTGGTACTGCATTCGGATGTCTCCAAGAGGCAACGTGATGTCCAGTTCCTGCGATGAATACGCCTAGCTTGAGCTTCCTTTTCGGCTGTGACACTTGTTCTTCATCCTTTCTATATCCTACATGTATCAAACTGAAGTCCTTAGAAGATACATTTTTCTGATTGAATTAATCGGTTTTATTAATAAAAAAAGGGCAAATGTTGCGAAAAATGAAAAATAATTATTACTATATGCCCTTTTTACAGGATTGTCAACCGCCTTCTGAACCTCCAAAATAAGGGATTTCAAACGCTTATGATGGCGTATCAATCTCAATATTTCCGATGAGCCGGTCTGTGGTATGTGTCAACAATTGACTGCGTTCCAGCATGTTGTGAGCGATGACAGAATGAGTGGAATTTGCGGTGCGGACGGCAATCGCTTTTTGAGGAGATAGATTGATGATGTTATTGCGTAGCACACGAGCTGACGAAGCCTGGTCAATAAAGATCGCTGTCGGCTGTCCGATCGATCGATTCAAATAGAAGCGGTTATCTCCAATTTGTGGTGAACCATTTTTAATATACATCACCACATATAAGGATGTTTCTTCAAAGGAATTGTCTTTAATTTCTAATGCCCCTGTCGTGCTGCTGTATACAGCGTAGTTTTGATAGTTTTTAAAGCGATTCTGCCAGATGAAAGCCTTTGCATTTCCGGTGACACTGATCGTATAGGAAGAATCTAGCTCCGGGTGTCCTTCTTGAATAAAGTGGTTGCCGTTGATCCCTGTTTCCCCTTCCTGCACCCAGATTCCTCTGCTGAATTCTTTGAATTGATTGTGCTGGATAAGGATATTCGTTCCTCTCACCACGGCCGCATCGATAACAGAATAGACCGTATTGTTTGAAAAGACGACACTATCCGATTGATAGATACGCAGCGAGGCGCTCCTTTTTCCGGTATTCGTTCCTGATTCAATATGGTTTCCTTCTATTAGAATACGATTCGCCATATAAACGGACACAGCCGCATCTTCAAAAAGACTAATTTTATTACCCGTAATGTGTACGCTGTCTCCCCTCACGTCAATCCCTTTTTCAAACCCCTCAATCATATTGCCAATAATAATCACATTGTTTTCGGTTTGGCCAAGTGAGACGCCTAAGCTCGTAATCCCTGCTTTTGTAACCCCTCCTCCCACTGCACGAATCATATTGTTGGCAATGATCGTTTCGGTGGAGAAGCCATAGGAGATACTGCTATCTGTATGATTGCCTTCAATGATCACACCATAGCCATTAAAGTTATAGATGGAGCTTGCAGCACCTCCTCTGACGATGTTGTTTCGAATCTGAATATTCAGCGGTTCTTCCATATTAACGGCATTTTCTCCATAGCCTTCAATATCAATGCCCATTCTCGGCTCGACCCCATTGACTCCCGCCCTTTCCAAGAGACAGTCCTCCACAATGACGCCATCACAGCCTGTAATCGAAATATTGTTGCGCCTCGAATCTGTGATGGTGCAGCCGGAAATATCAATAGATGAAGCAGGCGAGTACGGTTCACCCTCTGTCAACAAACCATGGGGACTGACAATAATGCCGTCTCCCGTACAATTTTTGATTTGGACATGATTTACCTCGACATGGGAGGCACCTTCAATGCACACCCCAAAGCCCCATTCATGGGTTTTTCGTTCAGAGGGTAGCGGCTTGTATACATGCTCATGACGATCCCCTTCAATACGTCCTCCTCGGATGGTCACATTCTGAACCTTTCCTATATAAAAGGCTGCATACCCCCATGAATCATTTGGTTTTACCTTTATCACAGCGTCTGACGCCATCTCAATGCATATATGACTTGGCACCCGTATACCTGCACCTCGGAAAGGAAAAAATGAATCACCTCTGTACACCGCATCTATTAAATATGTGCCGCTCGGCAGCCAGACATGGGAATACCCTTGTGCTTTTGTCCATTCTAAACATTCATTGAGCTTGGCTGTGCAATCCGTTTTCCCGTCAGCAATCACGCCAAAATCTAGTACATTGACAACAGGTTTTTTTAGATCAGCTTCATTCAATTCCCCCAACCTAAATCACTCCTTTTCACACATGTTCTCTCGTCATCCTATGCATGTGGTAAAGGTTTGCTTGTACATTGCTTCAAATTTTAAATAAATTCTTCCGGAATAACTTTCCGATAATTTTTACTTCAATGAATTTTTCATTTTTTTGAGTCTTTAAGCCTATTGAACTAACATTTTCCTGTTTTAGAATAGTTTTATATTGACACAAGAACTATACAAGAATATCATTTTTCTCATATCTCTTTTTTTAAGAAAGGATCTATGCCATGTCTACAATTGACCACGATAAAATTGTTAAAAGTGTTCCTCAAAAAGGGTTTTTTGGACATCCTAAAGGACTTTACACGCTGTTTTTCACTGAATTTTGGGAGCGTTTCTCCTATTATGGCATGCGTGCACTGCTTATTTATTATATGTACACAGAGGTGACAAAAGGCGGTCTAGGCTTTGACCAGACGACAGCCAATTCGATCATGTCTGTCTACGGTGCGCTTGTCTATATGTCAGGAGTTATTGGCGGATGGCTCGCCGACCGGGTATTTGGTTCGTCCAGTACGGTGTTTTATGGCGGAGTTTTCATTATGCTTGGCCACGTGATTTTGGCTTTGCCAAGTGGAGCAACAGCGCTCTTTATTAGTATGGGACTGATTATTATTGGGACAGGTCTTCTTAAGCCAAACGTTTCAAATATTGTTGGCGACCTGTATACAAAAACAGATCCACGTAGGGACTCTGGATTTAGTATTTTCTACATGGGGATCAACATGGGTGGCTTTATCTCCCCATTAATTGTCGGAACACTCGGTCAAAAAGTGAATTTCCACCTCGGGTTCTCACTCGCTGCCATCGGGATGCTTGTTGGACTCATTACATTTGTGGTCACAAAAAAACCGAACCTTGGTCTTGCCGGCACTTATGTGACAAATCCATTATCAGCTGCCGAACGTAAGAACTTCAAAATTTACGGATCATTGGTTGTGATCTTGCTCGCAGTTTTTGCTGTCATTGGCATTCAAACAGGCGCACTCACAATTAATTTATTCACTTGGTTTGTCAGTGTTCTTGGTGTGCTCATTCCGATTGTTTATTTCATTATCATGTACTTCAGTAAAAAGACGAGCGAAGTAGAGCAATCCAGAGTTCTCGCTTATATTCCATTGTTCCTTGCTGCGGTGATGTTCTGGGCGATTCAAGAACAAGGTTCAAACATTTTAGCGACATATGCAGATCAACGAACAAACTTGAATTTCCTTGGGATGACACTAGCGTCTTCGTGGTTCCAATCATTGAACCCGATCTTTATTGTGCTGCTGTCTCCAGTGTTTGCTTGGTTATGGGTCAGACTTGGCAAGAAACAGCCGTCTACCCCGATTAAGTTCTCACTCGGCCTTCTGTTTGCAGGATTATCCTTCATCATCATGATCATTCCTGCATACATGTCTGGTCCGAACACACTTGTGAGCCCATTATGGCTCGTTCTGAGCTTCTTCCTCGTCGTGATCGGAGAGCTCTGCTTATCACCAGTTGGACTGTCAGCGACAACAAAGCTGGCACCTGCTGCCTTCTCAGCACAAACGATGAGCCTTTGGTTCCTTTCAAATGCGATGGCACAGGCGATCAATGCGCAAGTAGTCAAACTGTTTGATAAAGTGCCAGAAACCGTCTATTTCGGTATCATCGGATTGCTGGCCATCGTTTTATGCGTTGTAATGCTATTACTGACACCAGTGATTAAGAAAGCGATGAAAGGCGTTCATTAATAAAAAACTGGACATGAGTACATCATGTCCAGTTTTTCACTTTATTGATAATCAGTCTTCATATATTTTTAATTCGTATTCATTGGTACTGTCTCATTTATTTCAATATTAAAATAATTCACGGCATTGTGATAACAAATATCTTTGACCATTTTTCCTATAAATTCGTAATCCCTTGGAAGCTCCCCATTTTCTATCCAAGTCCCAAATAAATTGCATAAAATTCTTCTGAAATATTCATGACGAGGGAACGATAAAAAGCTTCTTGAGTCTGTGAGCATACCTACGAAAGTGCTAAGCAAACCTATATTAGATAATGTTTTCATTTGATCTAGCATGCCGTCTTTTTGATCATTAAACCACCACCCGGATCCAAATTGAATTTTTGCTCTGGCATCAGAAGATTGAAAATTCCCTATAGTAGAGGCCACAATCGCATTATGAACGGGATTTAAATTATAGATAATCGTTTTAGGTAAAAGGTTATCTTTGTCTAAGACATTCAAAAAACCATTTAAATGTCTTGCTAGGTGGAAGTCAGACATAGAATCGTACCCACTATCTTTTCCCGTTAACTTGAACATTCGTGTGTTATTATTCCTTAAAGCACCTATGTGTAATTGCATGGTCCAATGAAGAGAATGATATTTTTTACTCAGGTGAAGAAGAGTGTTTGTTTTAAATTTATTAATATCCTCTAGGGATAGTGTTTTTCCTTGCAGCGCACGTACAAATATAGAAGACACTTCTTGTTCAGTAGCTGGTGAAAACGGAAAACTTTCAAAACCATGATCAGAAATTCTGCATCCATTCGCGTGAAAATAATCAATTCGTGAATGTAATGAAGCGATAAAGTTTTCATATGTTAAAACAACGCCGTTGATTGATTCACCTAATTTTTCTATATAATTCACAAAATTTGATTGTTCAATATTTAAAGCATGATCCGGTCTAAATGTAGGGAGGACCCTAGTTGTAATTCCTACATCTTTACGTATGATTTGATGAAATTCTAAAGTATCGATTGGATCATCAGTAGTACATACAACTTTTACATTAAATTTTTCTAAAATTCCATTTGTGGACATGTTACTTTCATTTAATCTCTCATTACAGATATCCCAAATTTTATGTGCATTTTTTTCTGAGAACAACTCATTTATATTGAAATAACGACTTAATTCTAAATGTGACCAATGATAAAGAGGGTTTCCTATTGTATATGGAACCGTTTGGGCCCAAGCTAAGAATTTTTCCTTGTCACTTGCATTCCCCGTGATCAATCTTTCTTCTACACCTAACCATCGCATAGCCCTCCATTTATAGTGATCTCCATTCAGCCAAATATCAGTCATATTTTCATATTTTTTGTTAGTAGCAATATCATCAGCCATTAAATGCGTATGAAAATCATAGATTGGCATATTTTTCGCGTAATCATGATAAAGAACTTTTGAACTTTCGTGATTAAGCATCATATCTTCGCTTAGAAATGTAGACAATATAGTCACCTCTATACTTATGTTTAGAAAATCAATTAAATGAAATAAGGTGTTATTAACAAAAATAACACCTCACTTTTTTAAATCTTACTTAATTCAAACTCCGTATTTACATAGATTGCGTCTCGTTGTGCAATTAAGCATAGTTCTGCCGCTTTAAAAGTATGTTCTTGAGTCATAGCATTTTCAGTATCGTTTAAACAATCTAAAATAAGTTCACCAAAGTAAGGGAATCCTACTTCTCCATTTAGAGAAAAATGTTGCTCTGTCTGTTGATTTACTAAGTATAACTGGTCTCCTGTTTTATCCCTTGCTATGTCTACGTATTTGCGAATTTCAATATACCCATCTGTTCCAAGAATGAATGTACGCCCATCCCCCCAAGTGCTAAGGCCATCAGGAGTCAGCCAGTCTACTCTAAAATAGTTTGTAGCCCCATTATCCGCAATTAAAGTAGCATCGCCGAAGTCTTCCAATTCTGGATACTGATGATGTTTATAATTGCCCACTTTACTATGTACAACTTTTGCATCTTTTGCGCCAGAATAGTAAAGGAATTGTTCAATTTGGTGACTACCAATATCACATAGAATACCTCCATAATACTCCTTTTCAAAAAACCAGCTTGGTCTGCTTTCTACATTACTACGATGTGGGCCAGTTCCAAGAACTTGCACCACTTTTCCAATGGCTCCTTGTTCAATCAGTTGACCAGCAAATACGGCACTCTCCACGTGCAAACGTTCACTATAATAAACAGCCCATTTAAGCCCCGTTTCAGCTGTTTTTTTACGAGCAAGCTCCAATTGTTCTAACGTTGTAAAAGGAGATTTATCCGTAAAATAATGCTTACCATGATCTAAAACACGCAGCCCTAAATCACAGCGTTTAGATGTAATGGCTGCGCCTGCCACGAGCTTTACATCTGGATCTTCTAGAACTTCTTTCTCACTTTTGGCTGCCTGTACCTCCGGATATGCTTTACAAAATTCTTGTACTTTTTTCTGATCATGATCATAAACCCATTTTAATGTAGCCCCAGCCTCAGTTAATCCATTGCACATTGCATAGATGTGTCCATGATCAAGACCTATAGCTGCTATTACGAATTGTCCTTCTGTAACGACAGGGGCACTTTTTCCCTTAGGAGCATAATTCATTCCATCACTTTTCTGCATGATTGTTCCTCCTCTAGCTAGCTTCCAGTTTATTTTTAATAATTTAATAACGTTAGACTCATAGTTTCTCGTAATTTCCTCCAACGGTTATCGTATCGTCTGAAAAATTTTCTACGCTGCTTTGTTTTTCATAAAAATGCTTAACGTTCGCGAGCATGCCTTCACGTGTGTAAAAAGGATCGTCTGCTAAAAGAGGAAGCTTCACATGAACACCTTGGTTTGCAGATTTATAGATGGCTGTAATAAGTTCTAGTGTTTTTCTTCCTTCTGTTCCATCAATTAAAAGCTTCTGGTTACCCTTGATGGCCATTAAAAAATTATTTATTTGTCCTTTATGCCCTTCAAATAGTAATTCCGGATATTGATTAAAAGCTTCCTGAATACGATTTTCTAAATCCTCATCATTTTTCTCTTGAGGAAACCCATTTTCTTTAGCTATTTGAGCATTTACTTTCCATGGGACAGATACTCTAGCTTTTTCACCTTGAAAAATCAATTGTTGTTCTTCTCCATGATGAACAACAGAACTGGTTACTTGTGCTAAGCTGCCATTTCCATAGCGAAGTACCGCAATAGAAAGGTCTTCAACCTCTGCATTATCATGCAAGGTATTACTAGTTGCTGCAAAAATGTCAGTCGGCAATCCTAACATCCATTGCAACATATCAATATGATGGACAGCATGATTAAGTGTACAACCTCCACCTTCTTTTTCCCATGTACCGCGCCACCATAAATCATAGTAACTATGACCACGCCACCAAAAAGAATCAACTTGAGTATGAGCGATTTTTCCAATGAGGTTTTGATCAAGGACATGTTTTAATCTCATAATGGGCGTCATAAACCTGTTTTGAGCAACAACGGATAAAAGCTTTTGGCTTTCAATAGATGCTTTTATCATTTCGTCACATTCTTTTAGAGAAGAAGCCATAGGTTTTTCTACTAAGACATGTTTGCCTGCTTTAAGAAAATCGATGGCAATGGTTGCGTGCATATAAGGAGGTGTACAAATGGAAACGGCATCAATCGTAGGATCATTCAATAACTCTTGGTAGTTAGCGACAACTCGTGCTTCTAGGTTATATTTTGTTGCTGCAGACATTGCTTTTTCAGGATAAATATCAGCTAAAGCTACAATCTTACTGATTTCAGGCATTGCAAGATAAGCCTCGATATGGGCAGTTGCAATAGATCCAGTTCCTATAATTGCGATGTTGGTCATATCAATCTTTCCCTTCTGCAAGAAGATAAATTTTCACTTCTAATATTGAGATAGCGCTTTCAAAAAACTGAATGATTCACCTAACTGATAGATCAGAGTACCGTTCGTTCTATTAATATTCTAGTTATACTAGTATGGTAGCTCAAAAACATTATAACTCAATCTTTTTGAATTTTGTATAGTTTTTTGAATTTTCTTTTTAATATCCCGCACTTTTATGATTGATCATGGTTTAGAATCATCAAGAGTTATATAAATGCTCACAGGATAAATATTCAGAAAAATTAAATTAGTGTCTACCATTCTAATGCACTTGTATGGTAGTATGTTAGAGAAAGGAGATTAGAATAATGAATATTGATTTTAAAAACCAAAACCTCTCTACGAGGGAACAAGTTTACAATATGCTAAAAGATCAAATATTAAGCCTGAAGCTTCCACCTGGGACAAATATTTCTGAAAAAGAAATATCCGTTCAATTTAATGTTAGTCGAACTCCTGTAAGAGAAAGCTTTTTAAAATTATCTCAAGAAGGATTATTAAGTATCTACCCTCAACGAGGTACATTTGTTTCTTTAATTGATTTGAACCTTGTGGAGGAAGCACGGTTTATGCGAGAACATCTCGAGAAGGCAGTGATTAGACTAGCCTGCCAGGAACCTTCTGAAGAGTTGATTATTGATTTAGATATGAATTTAAGTATGCAAAAAATTTGCGTTAAGAAAAAAGATTATAAAAAAATGTTTGAATTAGATGAGGAGTTTCATAGAACTATTTTCAAACGGTGTAAAAAAGAAAAAACATGGTTAGTTATTCAACAAATGAATGTACACTTTAATAGGAGTCGCATGTTAAGGCTAGTAACAGATTATAATTGGGATAATATTTTTTCTCAACATGTAAATATCTTCAAAGCTATACAAGATCAAGATGCTGATAAAGCTGAAACAATCATGGAAGAGCATTTGAAAATTGCACTTGTTGATAAAGAATTATTGAAGAAAGAATATCCAAATTATTTTAAATAAAAATAGGTTGTTACTTATATTTTAGGGGTGATGGTATATGAGGATGACATTTAGATGGTTTGGCGAAGGAAACGACACGATAACACTGGAACAAATAAAGCAGATTCCAGGAGTGGAAGGAATTGTTTGGGCACTGCATGATGTGCCCGTAGGAGAAGAGTGGCCACTAGAAAGAATTGTAGAAATGAAAAAATTAGCTGATAAACATAACCTTCATATTGAAGTGGTTGAAAGCGTGAATGTTCATGAAGACATTAAGCTCGGACTTCCAACTAGAGATCGATACATAGAAAATTATAAGAAAACAATTCAGAAGCTAGCAAAGGTCGGTGTTAAAGTCATATGTTATAACTTTATGCCTGTATTTGATTGGATCCGTACAGACTTAAATAAAACACTTCCTGATGGCTCTACAGCTCTATTTTATGAACATAGTCGAATTAAAGATATTGATCCGAAAGACTTAGTAAATAAAATTAGTGAGAACTCCAGTTTAACCATGCCAGGTTGGGAACCAGAGCGGTTAAATCACCTCCACCAACTTTTTGAAGCCTACAAAAATATAACAGAAGATGATTTATGGGCCAACTTGAAATATTTTTTAGATCAGGTTATTCCAATTGCAGAACTTCATGATATTAAGATGGCAATTCATCCTGACGATCCACCTTGGCCTGTCTTTGGTCTACCGCGAATAGTAACTAACCAAAATAACATCAGAAAAATTTTACAACTAAATAATAGCCCACATCATTGTATAACGCTCTGTACAGGATCTTTAGGAGCAAACTTAGAAAATGATTTAGTTTCTATGATTCACGAATTTATTGATAGAATACCATTTACTCATATAAGAAATGTACGTGTATATGATAACGGGGACTTTGTTGAAACATCGCATCGATCAAAAGATGGATCAGTAGATGTTTCAGCCATTATACATGCTTATTATGAAAGCGGATTCAAAGGTTATTGTAGACCCGATCATGGAAGACACATTTGGGATGAACAATGTAGGCCTGGATATGGTCTTTATGATAGAGCACTTGGAATTATGTATTTGTGGGGAGCTTGGGATGCTTTAAAAAATAACCATTCTGTACGAAAAGAAGCAAAGGAGGAAGCTACATGGTAAACATACAAGAAAATAAAAATTTAGCTGGTAAAGTAGCTGTTATAACAGGAGGGAGTGGAGTCCTTTGCAGCGCCATGGCTAAGGAACTTGCTAGACATGGCGTGTCTGTGGCTATTTTAAATAGAACCGTCGAAAAAGGTGAAAAGGTAGCCGAAGAAATTAACCTTATGGGCGGGAAAGCGATTGCGATAAAATGTGATGTTCTGAATAAAGAGAGTATTGAACAAGCCGAGAAGATTGTAACAGAGGAATTAGGCAATTGTACAATATTGATAAATGGAGCTGGTGGTAACCACTCCAGTGCAAATACAACCAACGAAATATTTCAAACAGAAGACCTTACTAATCCTAAGGTAAATACTTTTTTTCATTTAAGTACAGAGAGTGTACAAAATGTATTTGATTTAAATTTTATGGGGACTTTCATTCCTACACAAATTTTCACTAAAAATATGGTTCATCAAAAGGGAGCAGTTGTCATCAACATGTCATCTATGAGTGCCCCTTCTCCAATGACCAAAGTGCCTGCTTATAGCGCGGCAAAAGCAGCAATTGAAAATTTCACCAAATGGTTAGCTGTCCATATGGCCGAGGCAGGAATTAGAGTAAATGCCATTGCACCGGGCTTCTTTTTAACCTCACAAAATAAAAACCTTCTCCTAACTGAAGAAGGAGATTATACAGAGAGGTCTCATAAGATTATTTCGAACACACCAATGAGAAGGTTTGGTACGCCAGAAGATCTTCTTGGTACCCTATTATGGCTTGTTGATGATCATATGTCAGCATTTGTTACTGGCGTGACCATTCCTGTTGATGGAGGTTTTATGGCGTATTCAGGTGTTTAATATTTTTATTTTTTCCTTGTCATACATCTTTATTTTATATGTTTTTTTAAATTTATAAGTAGGCTTGGAAAGGAGAAATAAGAATGCGGACTGAGAGCAGGAAACTAACACTCAAAAATTATCTTGGTTATGGAACAATGGATTTATTTGGAGGGGGAGCATTCGCTATCATAGGCGCATGGATGTTATATTTTTTCATTACATACTGTGGTCTTACCCCTGTTGAAGCAGGATCTATTATTGCAATTGCTCGTATTATTGATGCTTTAGCAAGCCCACTTATGGGCCATATCACTGACAATTTTGGTCGTACAAAACTTGGGAAAAAATTTGGAAGACGCAGGTTCTTTTTGCTAGTTGGAAGCCCTTTGATGGTTATTTATTCCCTTCTTTGGATTTCAGATATGAATTACTGGTACTATTTAACGGTTTATATTTTGTTAGAATTCCTTGCAGCAATGGTATTAATTCCATTTGAAACACTTGGAGCTGAAATGACGAATGATTTTAATGCACGGACCAAGCTCTCAACAATAAGATTAATCTATTCAGGACTAGGAACATTTTTAGCTACCTTTATTCCAGGCAGATTATTCGAAATATTCGGAAAAGATTCACCGCAAGTTTTTCTCTACAATGGGATTATCTTCACCTTTATTTTTATGGCTTCATTATTAATTACACATAGAACAACATGGGAACGTAAAATAGAAGAAGACATGATAGAACCTGATGGTGTAGAAAAAGTACCTGCTATAGAATCCATAAAAAAAGTCATCATTGACTTAACATCTACTTTTAGAATTAGAAGTTTCCGTCAGCACCTCACGATGTATATTTGCTCGTTTACTGCCATGGATATTTTAAACGCTGTCTTTGTCTACTTTGTTGTGTTTTCTTTAAATAAAGATGCAGTGCTCGCAGCCGATTTATTATCTATTGGTTCATTACTTCAAATGGTATGTACAATATTGTTTGGTTGGCTCGTGATTAAAATAGGTCCTGCGCCATCTTTGAAAATATCTTATACTGCTATTATTACATGTATCAGTGGTTATATATTTTTATACTTCACACAACCAACTTATATGATTATAGCGCTGTATGCTTTCTCTTTTATCTTAGGTATCGGAAAGAGTGGATTATATTATATACCATGGAATATTTACACTTTCATTCCTGATGTAGATGAAATGGTCACTCGTAAAAGAAGAGAAGGAATATTTGCAGGTATTATGACTTTTACACGCAAGAGTACTACAGCTTTAGCCACATTCTTGGTAGGAGTTATTTTACAGGAAAGTGGATTCGTTGCAAACGCGACGACACAGTCTACTACAGCAATAAATGGGATTGTAGGTATTCTGTTTTTCGGAACTGTAGGGCTAGTCGGTATTAGTTTAGTTATTTCATTTAAATTTAAATTATCTAAGAAAACTCATTCCATTATGATTAATGAAATTAATAGGTTAAAGAATAATGGTTCAATGGAACAGGCTGATGATGAAACAAGAAGTGTTTTGAAAGCGCTAACAGGATGGGATTACGAGAAGCTTTGGGGTAATAATAACGTAGGATATCAGAATAAGCTCCAAAATTTTGAACAACAAGATTTTAAACAGCAGGATATGAACTAACTTTTGTTGTTAGTTGAGAACTTCCAGAATCACTTCAAAAAAAACACCTTCAGATTGATATCAGAGGTGTTTTTAAATTTCTTAAATTTAGTGTTTTTTGATTTTAAAACCGAATCTCGTCATCTCCATGGATTTGCAGCTTCAGCGGCTCACTTTGTGCCTGATGCTTTTTCACATAGCGATGGTAGACAACATATCCAATGATCATGAGCGGTACGCCGACATATAGCCCGATGCGCTGCTCTTGATCAAAGGCAAGGCTGACCAACACGATGGTATTCAGTGTAATCGCAATGATTGGCAGCACCGGATAAAGAGGCGTTTTAAATTTTAAGTTTTCCAGCTTTCCGCCTGCCTTCAAATATTTTCTACGGAAAAGAAGCTGTGATAATGTAATCGTGATCCAGCCTGTCTGGGCACTCATTCCGGCAATGGACACGATCCAGGCAAATACCGTTTTCTCTGCAAAAAAACCGGATAACAGCGAAATCCCTGTAAACAGGAAAGTGAGCAGTAAGGCATTCATCGGAATACCGCGCTGATTGACGCGTCTAAATGCTTTTCCTGCCATTCCTTCCTTCGATAAGGAATACAGCATTCTCGTCGATGCATACAAGCCAGAGTTCGCAACAGATAATAAAGCAATAATAATGACAAAGTTCATGATGTCTGCCGCAAAAGGAATGCCCGTTCTCTCAAACACAGTAACAAATGGACTTTGCAGCACACTGGCTTCCTTCCAAGGCACCATACCGGCTAAGACGAAAATAGATAAGACGAAAAAGACAAGTGTACGCCATACGGTTTGATGAATCGAACGGGGAACGGTTTTCTCAGGGTTTTCACTTTCTCCTGCCGCAATCCCGATCAGCTCTGTTCCCTGAAACGAAAAATTCACCGTGATCATCGTAACCACAACAGCAAGCAGACCATTTGGAAACAGCCCATCATTCACAAAATGGCTGAAGTAAGGGGCGGGTTCACCGCTCGTTGTATCAATAAACCCAAACATCGCCGCTCCGCCTACGCCAATAAAGAGTAAAATTGCAATAATCTTAATGGTAGAAAAGAAAAACTCCGACTCCCCGAACGCTTTCGCTGACCGGGCATTTAATAAGAAAAGACAGAGTCCGAATATGAGACACCAAATCCACACATCTACTTGCGGTAGCCAGCGCCTCATCAGCTGTCCTGCTGATAAGAACTCAAGGGCGACCGTTGCCGCCCAGCCGAGCCAATAAATCCAGCCGACAGCAAAACCCGCTGCCGGGCTGACAAATTTCGTCGCATACGTATGAAACGACCCCGACACAGGAAGTGCAACCGACAGCTCCCCAAGACACAGCATGGTTAAATACATGATCAATCCGCCCACAATATATGAAAGAACAGCTCCGACTGGCCCTGCTTGTCCAATCGTATAGCCCGTTCCTAAGAAAAAGCCTGTCCCAATGACACCGCCAAGTGAAATCATAAATAAATGGCGGGAGGTCATCGCCCTTTTCAATTGATCAGGCTGATTTTGTCCAACATCCACAATGATGCCCTCCTTCTTCTAAGATGCTCTGTTATCAAAACATGTCTCCATGTGATTCATTCCATTTTCAAAACAACCTACTAATTATACATCTTTTATAATAAATATGCTTCCTTCTATGGTCACTGTCTCAAAGTCTTTATTTTAGTAATGTTCGCACAAATATGAGGTAGATTTGATCATTTAATCGAACCCAAAATATTTGCACAAAAAACCAGCATGGCACCTCATCTTCACACACTGGTTTCACCTCATTCTTTTAACAAACACCCTTTGATAAAATCATCTATTTCCTGAAAACAGTGATTTTTCGATTCAGCGTGAAAAGCCGTGGAATATGGATTCGCGAATCCATGCTCTCCCTCTACTATTGTCACGCGAAGTTTTTCCTTTTTCCCCAAAACACTCGCAAGCTCCTGGGGGTTAAAGGATGCTTCGACTTCCGGGAAAAATAACAGCGTTTTGCAGGCAGGCACAAGATCAATGTCATCTCTGATCCTTGAACCATAAAACCCAATGACTCCGGTAAACAACTGCTCATATTGACTGCATCGCCAAGCAATGGTTGCCCCCACACTAAAACCTAACAGAAATATGTCTATCGCGGCATTCTTCGTTTTTAACTCTTTTGCCACATTCAGTACGCTCATTATCGGCTCATCAAAACCAACTTTATTCATAAAATAGCCGTATGCCTCTTTCTCTTCGACATAGGAGAATTGTTTCGCCTGTCCTAATAAATGAGGACAATAAACCTCAAAACCCGCTTTGTCGAAATAATGGATCATACTCTTCATATGATCATTTATTCCGTATATTTCGTGTATTAAGATCATGACAGGTTTTTGTTTCGATGTATGCAAATGATCACACTTCCCTTTCGTTCACTGTAGGACCACTTCATTTTCTTAGAGAGCTCATTACAACAAATTTTACCATTAAATAGGTTATCTAACATTCTTGATCATGCATTTGGTTTTATTCATTTTTTGATTAGGGTATAGTTCTACGTTTGTCCGTTCGACCATTTGCAGGCATAAAGTTGGTGAGATTCGCTCAAGCTAGTTTCAAATGCTTTACTTTTAGGTTGCTTCTCTGTAAGATCATATGTTGTAAATACCAACAAGAAAAGTGGGGAATAAAATGAAAAAAATGTTCTTTGCCATTATTTTAGGCGTTTGTGTTGCATTGATCACGGCATGTGGATCTGGTGCAAGCGACAACGCGAATAAACAATCTGGGTCTAAGGAATCAGGAGACCTTTGGAAATCCATTCAGGATAAAGGTGTATTAACCATTGGAACTGAGGGTACTTATGCTCCTTTCACTTTCCATGACAAAAAGACAGATAAATTAACTGGCTACGATGTAGAAGTCATCACTGAAGTAGCAAAACGCCTTGACTTAAAACCTGAATTCAAAGAAACACAATGGGACAGTATGTTTGCTGGACTGAATGCAAAACGTTTTGACGTGGTAGCGAACCAAGTTGGGAAAACTGGCCGTGAAAATCAATACGATTTCTCTGATAAATACACGACATCTCAAGCTATTGTTGTGACAAAATCAGATAACAATGACATCAAGAAACTATCTGATGTTAAAGGCAAAAAAGCAGCACAATCGTTAACAAGTAACTACAACAAACTAGCAACAGATGCTGGTGCTAAGATCGAAGGCGTCGAAGGTCTTGCACAATCCATTCAATTGATTCAGCAAGGACGTGCTGATTTGACGTTCAATGACAAATTGGCTGTATTGAATTACTTGAAAACAAGCGGTAACAAAAACCTAAAAGTTGCATTTGAAACAGGAGATCCTCAAGAAACTTATTTCGCATTCAGAAAAGGCAGCGGCGAAGTCGTTGACAAAGTGAATGGCGCATTAAAAGAAATGAAAAAAGACGGTACACTCGCTAAGATTTCTAAGAAATGGTTTGGTGAAGATGTTACAAAATAACATCCTAGGAGTCGTCATTCCTTGGGATCTTCTTCAGCAATCTTTTTGGCCAATGGTGATGCAGGGGATTTATTATACAATTCCCCTCGCCATCATTGCCTTTATTATTGGTATTTTTATCGCGCTTGTGACAGCTCTTGCGAGAATGTCTAAAATTAAAGCCCTCAGATGGATTTTCTCCATCTACGTGTCGGCCGTTCGCGGAACACCGCTTTTTGTGCAATTGTTTATTATTTTCTATTTCTTTCCAACATTTAATATCACATTGGATCCATATCCAAGTGCCATTATTGCTTTTTCTTTAAACGTAGGTGCGTATGCGTCGGAAATTATCCGTGCATCCGTCCTGTCTGTTCCAAAAGGACAATGGGAAGCTGGTTATTCAATCGGAATGACGCATCGCAAAACGCTCGTCCGCGTGATTTTACCGCAGGCTGTGCGTGTATCGATTCCACCGCTGTCTAATTCATTCATTAGTTTGGTGAAGGATACATCCCTTGCCTCCCAAATTCTCGTGGCAGAGATGTTCCGTAAATCACAGGAGATTGCTGCGGCAAACTTGGATCAGATCTTGTTTATTTATATGGAAGCAGCCCTCATCTATTGGGTATTCTGCTTCATTCTATCGCTCGTTCAGCATCAAATTGAAAAACGACTTGATCGATATGTCGCAAGGTAAGGAGGGAACGACATGCTAACAGTCAAAGGTCTCAAGAAATCCTTTGGTGAAAATGAGATTTTAAAGTCGATTGATTTTTCGATCAATAAAGGGCAGGTTGTGGCCATTCTCGGTCCATCTGGTTCTGGGAAAACAACGATGCTTCGCTGTTTAAATGCACTTGAAATACCAAATGGCGGCTCCTTTACCTTCGATGATTTCTCGATTGATTTTTCGAAAAAAAATAAATCAGCTGATCTGCTAAAGCTACGCCGGAAATCAGGAATGGTATTTCAAGATTATCACCTGTTTCCTCACCGTACAGTGCTTGAAAATGTAATGGAAGGTCCTGTCCAGGTGCAGCGCCGTCCAAAGGAAATGGTTCGAAAAGAAGCCATTCAGCTCTTGCAAAAGGTCGGTCTTGAGGATAAAAAAGACCTGTATCCATTTCAGCTCTCAGGCGGTCAAAAGCAGCGTGTCGGCATTGCCCGTGCACTTGCCATTCAGCCAGAGCTTATGCTTTTTGATGAACCAACTTCTGCGCTTGACCCTGAGCTTGTCGGGGAAGTTTTAAAGGTCATGAAGGATCTAGCGAAGGAAGGATGGACCATGGCGGTTGTCACACATGAAATCAAGTTTGCCCAAGAAGTAGCAGACGAAGTGATTTTTATTGATGGCGGCGTCATCGTCGAACAAGGTCCTCCGGAAGAAATCTTCAAACGACCAAAGGAAGAACGTACAAAACAATTCTTAAACCGGATTTTGAATCCAGTATGATGAAAAAAGGCTGTTCTCACGTGGTGAGGACAGCCTTTTTTTATATCTCTTTTTGCAGGCGAAGCGCCAGTAAATCTTGCAGGAGCAGCCTTGCTCCCTCTGGACTGATGACCACACCGCCGGATAGCACCTTATTGGAACACGTCACTTGCCCTGTTACGATACAAGGTTTGTCCTGCCAATACGGCTTCATCACTATTTGATCTTCTTCTCGATAAATCTCCATAAAATCTTGCGGATGAATGTTCAACCGTTTTCTCATCTCTGTCGGAAGAACAATTCTCCCAAATTTATCTATATATTTAACATAATCGTTATTTAACAAATTGCCCCCTCCTGCATCACTAGATATGATATAGACAATTCCCTCTATATGAAGGGATTAAGCGATCAAATCGGTTAATCTGCAGGCTGTTCCAGTGACTAAATACGCTTCCCATATATGATATATCTGTTTGGTGCAGGACCAATATAAGAAAAAGGGTAACATGTGGTGAGGATAAGTTCTTCCTTTTCCTGTTGTAACGTAATAATTGTTTGATCATCTTTCTTCACTATCTTTGTTTTCTCGATTTCATAGACAAAACGTCCATATGAAAGCTCAATAATCAGTTGATCTCCCTTCACAAGTTCTCCTGTTCGTCTAAACACCGTATCACGGTGCCCTGATAAAACGATTTGTCCGTGCTCGTTTGGAAAATAACTCTCGTGAAAGTGACCAACGCCTTTTGCTAAATCATCTGCATCTGTTCCTTCTACAATCGGTAACTCAGCTTTTAGCTTTGGGATGTGCAAAAGCCCAATCGCTTCACCAGTCTGCGGCGCAAAAGGGGAATCTGTTTTCCCCTTTTGCTGAATGGCTGCTTGTGCATACTGAAATGACTGACCTACTTCTTTTTGTCCATCAACGATATTCAAATATCCTACAATCGCAAGACAAAGCCCTGCTATGATCAATATCGCTGAGATGAATTTTTGAAACATGACCGGTTATCCGTTTCTTTTTCTTCTGTTCCAGACGATAAGAGCTGCACCTATTAATACGAGTGCAAAACCTGCTAGTAAAAGGTTGTACATCGCAGTTGCAGTATTCGGAAGATGATGACCAGGTGTCTCCGTTTCTGAACTAGAAGGCGTATCTGAATTAGTAGGCGTATCTGGATTTGCTGGCACTTCTGGCTTATGCGGTGGTTCTACAGTTGTTGAGTTTTCAGGTTTGTCTGGATCGTCTACATTCTCACCACTTACGACTGCAATATTTTGAATGGTTTTCCCTTCAGATCCTTTGGCAACCTTCGCTTCAAATGTGACTGTATGCCATTTGGTATCTTTGATATCCCCAAATTGACCATTCACCGTACCTTTTGTGTAGTCTCCGTTGTCATCATCTTTTGCATCTGTGACAGCTTGATCATCTACTTTTAATGATCCTTCGACGTATTCAAGACCTTCCGGTAGTTTATCTGCGATGACTAGATCTTTGATGACACTGTCTTCTACACTATTTTTTGTTTTGATGGTGTAAAGGAGGGTGTCGCCTGCCTGTACTTGTTTTTCATCTGTATTGCCTTCTGCTTTTTGAGAGATTTCAGATGTTTTTTCTGATTCAAGCTTTGGATCTCTTGGATCAATTTTTGTTTCGGTTGTTGGCTCTTCTGGCGGCGTGTTTTCGCCTGTTACTTTCGCTGTGTTTTGAATGCTTTTACCTGATTGGCCTTTTGCGACTTTCGCTTCAAAAGTCACTGTATGCCAGTCCGTATCTTTGATATCGCCAAATTGACCGGTTACTGTGCCTTTTGTGTAATCTCCATTGTCGTCATCTTTTGCATCTGTCGCGGCTTGTCCATCTACTTTTAATGACCCTTCGACATATTCAAGACCTTCTGGCAGTTTATCTGCGATGACTAGATCTTTGATGACACTGTCTTCTACACTATTTTTTGTTTTGATGGTGTAAAGGAGCGTGTCGCCTGCCTGTACTTGTTTTTCATCTGTATTGCCTTCTGCTTTTTGAGAGATTTCAGATGTTTTTTCTGATTCAAGCTTTGGATCTCTTGGATCAATTTTTGTTTCGGTTGTTGGCTCTTCTGGCGGCGTGTTTTCGCCTGTTACTTTCGCTGTGTTTTGAATGCTTTTACCTGATTGGCCTTTTGCGACTTTCGCTTCAAAGGTCACTGTATGCCAGTCCGTATCTTTGATATCGCCAAATTGACCGGTTACTATGCCTTTTGTGTAGTCTCCGTTGTCTTCATCTTTTGCATCTGTCGCGGCTTGTCCATCCACTTTTAGTGAACCTTCGACATATTCAAGACCTTCTGGTAGTTCATCAGAAATCACGAGATTGTTGACGATGCTGTCTTCTTCAAGATTCTTTGTTTTGATCGTATAAAGAAGGGTATCGCCGACCTGTGGTGTCTTTTTATCTGTGTTGCCCTCAGCCTTTTTTTGAATGTCCGCTGATTTTTCTGATGTTAGTTTTGGGTCACGAGGGTAAATTTTTGTTTCGGTTGTTGGCTCTTCTGGCGGTGTGTTTTCGCCTGTGACGCTAGCTGTGTTTTGAATGTCTTGACCAGCCTGTCCCTTTTCAACTGTTACTTCAAACGTCACGTTGTGCCAGTCCGTATCCTTCACATCACCAAAAGATCCTGTAACCTTTCCATCTGTGTAGTCTCCGCTATCATCGTCTTTTACGTCCGTGACGGATTCTCCATCAATTTGCAGGGATCCAGTGACATACTTCAGTCCTTTTGGTAATTGGTCTGAAATGACTAAATCTTTAATCAAACTGTCTTCTATCGTATTCTTTGTTTTAATCGTATAAAGAAGGGTATCGCCTACTTCTGGATGTTTCTCATCTTTGTTACCTTCTGCTTTTTTCTGTAAAACCGCTGATTTTTCTGATTCAAGCTTTGGATCTCGCGGATAGATTTCTGTTTTTGTTGTTGGCTTATCTGGTGGTGTGTTGCCCCCTGTGACATTGGCTGTATTTTGAATGTCTTTGCCTGATTGTCCTTTTTCAACCGTCACTTCAAACGTCACCGTATGCCAATCTGTATCCTTAATGTCGCCAAATTGTCCTGAAATGGCTCCGTTTGTAAAGTCTCCGTTATCGTCATCCTTTGCGTCTGTGACTGTATCTCCATCCACCTGTAGTGAATTCGGTACATATGCCAAGCCTTCCGGCAGTTCATCTGAGATCACTAAGTTTTCAACGAGACTGTCTTCTTTCGTATTCTTTGTTTTAATTGTATAAAGAAGAGTGTCACCAACCTCTGGATGCTTCTCATCTGTGTTACCATCTGCTTTTTTCTGTAAGACAGCTGATTTTTCTGATGTTAGCTTCGGGTCACGAGGATAGATTTCTGTTTTTGTTGTCGGTTTCTCTGGTGGTGTGTTACCGCCTGTGACACTCGCTGTATTTTGAATGTCTTTGCCTGCCTGGCCTTTGTTAACCGTCACTTCGAACGTCACTGTATGCCATTTCGCATCTTTCACTTCACCGAATGTTCCAGTAACAGTTCCATCTGTTATATCGCCGTTGTCATCATCTTTTGTATCCGTGACTGGATTTCCATCTACCTGAAGTGAATTTGGTACATATGATAACCCTTGAGGTAAATTATCAGAAATGACAAGATCTTCAATGAAGCTATCTTCAACAGCATTACGGGCTTGGATGGTATAAAGCAATGTGTCGCCTACTTCTGGATGCTTCTCATCTGTGTTGCCCTCTGCTTTTTTCTGCAAGACCGCTGATTTTTCTGATTCAAGCTTAGGATCTCTAGGATAGATTTCTATGTTTGTTGTTGGATTGCCTGGTGGTGTGTTCTCCCCTTTTACATTGGCAGTATTTTTAATATCCTTGCCTGCCTGACCTTTTCCTACTGTCGCTTCAAATGTCACAGTGTGCCAATCGGTATCTTTCACGTCACCTACTTGTCCTGCAACAGTGCCGTTTGTATAATCACCTTTGTCTTGATCTTTTGCATCTGTGACACTGGCACCATCTACCTTAAGTGAGCCTGCAACATAGCTTAAACTGCTTGGAAGCTGATCTGAAATGATTAGATTTTTAAGAATGCCGTATTGTATTGTATTTTTGGCTCTAATTGTATAAAGAAGGGTATCGCCTACTTCTGGATGCTTCTCATCCGTGTTGCCCTCTGCTTTTTTCTGTAAGACAACTGATTTTTCCGATTCAAGCTCTGGCGGATATGGATCAAATTCTGGTTTTACACGTGAAGCTAGGTCGTAAGATAATGAATCACCTACAGTGCCCATATAAGTTGTACTTAATGTTTTCGCATCAAGTGTAAAAAGAGTGGAATGACCAATAGAATCATTTAATCCAGACTGTAATAGCATTTGTCCATTGGGCAAAAAGCTAATCCCCCGAACGCCTCCGTCAATCGTTTTACCATCCGCATTTTTAATTGGAATGACACGAATGACCTCTGCTGTATTAGGGTTCATTTGCGCAATGGCCCCACTGCCATTTGATGCGAACCAAAGATAACCGTCCTTATCAACGACAAGGTCTCCGCCAACACCAGACCCAATGTCATAGCCTACGATTTTTTTTGCTGTTTTTTTACCCGTAACTAAATCGTACGTTCCAAGGAAATACTCACCATTAGAAGCATAAGAATATATATATTTATCTTGATACACAACGGCATTAGTAGCACCTTCAGGTAATGAGGTTACGCTCTCTGCTTGCCCTGAAGTCGCATTTATTTTATATAGTATAGGGCTAGCGGTATTTGAAGTTGCATTTGCAGTTGCATATACAGTATTTTCTCGATCACTTACGGCAACACCATTCACTGCACCTACAGCGATTCCTTTCACCTGTACACTAGCTTTTACGTTTGTTGGGTTATTTCCATCAAGCTGCTGAAGAACCAGCGGTCTACTCCCAATAATATAAGAATCCGTATTGTTCACAACAACCGTCCCAGCGGCGTTTGTAACAGCTGGTGAGACCGTTAATAAGTTTCCAGCAATCAGCACCAATATAAGAAATAACTGACTTGTTCTTTTCAATATATTCATTTTTTGACCTCCCCTTTTTCTTGCTTTATCTCGTAATGGTATGTACCAGTTCACCTCCCACACTTTGGTAAAGAATATCAGTAACATTTCAAAAGTAACAACATGACTAAATGACTAATTTCGACAAAAATAGACCTTTAGTAACAGATACCTCTCAGCGTTTGATTTGCATATGTTTTTTCCAATAAAATGATCTTTTTTTATCGTAAACCTCCGTATTTTCCAACAGGTCTAATGACATGGTTTACATACAATCTCTTCTATCTAAAGATAATTATTCTTTAATTGGTTTAGATTATTTTTTTGTCAAAATATATTGAATTTTTTTCTTTTTCTTTTAAAAGGAGGAAATTAATGGCTTGGTTTGGTAAAAAAAACAATTCGAAAGTCTTGCTGTTTGTTTTGATGTTTTGACCTTTACGAATCAAAAAAATTCTTTTTGGAGTAAGCGATTACAATTGAGCAAAGCCATTTAAAGGGGTGTGAGAGTATGTTACGATGGAAATCGAGTGTTTAAGAAAGAAGGGAATGCTTTTGAAGCGGGAACATCTTTTACGTTGGTTTTTTTATTTTGTTGGATTGATCGTACTAGCTTTTGGACTATCGCTGACAGTGAAAGGGAAGATCCTTGGGATTGGTCCTTGGGACGCTTTCCACTACGGACTGTTTCAGCATTTTGGACTCACAATTGGACAATGGTCCATTATCATTGGTGCACTTATTGTGACACTGACTTCTATTTTCACGAAATCATTTCCAAAGATCGGCGCTTTACTGAATATGGTGCTGATTGGTGTGTTTATTGATTTCTTTAATGCGATATTACCTGCACCACATGGGTATTTACCGGCTTTATATGTATTTATTACGGGTGTTGTAGTTTCTGGATACGGTGTTGGCATTTATGTCTCAGCCAATCTTGGCGCTGGGCCAAGGGATTCATTAATGCTGCTCATCTCAGCGAAAACGGGACTGAACGTACAGTGGGTTCGAAATGGCATTGAGTTAACAGTGCTTTTATTTGCATGGATGCTCGGCGGACCGATCGGCATTGGAACGATTTTGACTGCGATCTTCACAGGTCTTGTCCTTCGTTTCTCCTTGCCGCAATCAACACGACTCCTGCAGCTGCTCATTACAAAAACAGCAGAAAAACCTGTTCAAACCCTTACTAGATGAGAACAAGCCATTCTAAGATCAGAATGGCTTTTCTTGTGTTAAAATAAAAAAACAGAATATTCACACATAGGAGGTGGAGATCTCATGCAGCTTTTCCACTATCATTACTGGACACCATTTGTTGAAGAGACAGAACAAGCGTATCGTTCGCTGGGCTTTGAAGTAAAAGGACGTTTCACAAAGGATGGTTCCTTTCATCCCCCGCTCACATGGGATGATTTTAGAGATAAGCAGCCAACCTTTCGAATCATTGAAATGAGAAAAGGTCAGATCAATATCACATTCGGATATAGTAAAAAAGTCTTGTTTGATCACATCGGCTTTCTTGTCTCAAACGAAGAATATGATCAGCTGCTTGCACAAGCTAAAGAATTAAACTGGTCTGTCCAAGAAGGAGAACGGAGAACGTTTCTTTCGACACCTCTTCGTCTAAGGCTTGAATTACAGCGGCGTACAGATGTCATTGAAACTGGAAACGATGCGCTGCTTGCTATGACAATTGCTGCTGCTGATTTGTCACAGACACCTAAAGTGGATCAGCTGCTATCACCCTTGAATCAGCCCATTCACTGGCAAAAAGGAGAACGCCTTTCCCTGCTTGATGTGGTCATGACGGATATTGATAAAATGGAGACAATTGATCCGAATGGTGTACACATTATGAAACAGACGTAAAAGCCGCGAGGCTCGCTGTCTTTTTTACGTTAATGGACCCTTTTGCACGTCACTCTCCAATGGTACAATGAATGTAAAAAATTAGAGGTTCGTTATGAAGATATTTGCTATCCAATTACAACACTTAGATGAAATCAATTCACAACAACAAATAGAGCGTTTGAAGTCCTTTGTGTCATCTGAAAAGCGTGCAGCGGCTGATCGCTTTCGTTTTTTAATCGATGCCAGAAGAACCTTGTTAGGTGAGGTGCTGGTTCGTCAAACGATTCATGATATGTACGATCTGCCTATGGATCAGATCGTTTTTGAAACTGAGGGCAATGGCAAACCTGTCGTCCGGCAGCTTCCTTCTTTTCATTTTAATCTTTCTCATTCTGGCGATTGGGTCGTTTGCGCAGTAGATGATGCACCTGTTGGCATTGATATTGAGGAAATCAAACCTATTGATCTGGCGATTGCCAAGCGATTTTTTTCAGCGGATGAGTATCAGGATTTACTCTCACAGCCGGCAGAGCGGCAGGAAGCCTATTTCTTTCATCTATGGTCAATGAAGGAGGCTTTTATCAAACTGACTGGAAAAGGATTATCCTATGGTCTTTCGTCCTTTACAGCCCGTCTTTCAGAGGATGGACAGGCTACGTTGACATTACCTGATCATGAAACGCCTTGCTTTGTTCAAACATATTCACTTGACCCTGCCTACCAAATGGCGGTATGCACACGAAAGTCTGCTGCGGCTGATAGCGTTGAGAGACTCACTTGCAGTGATGTACTGTCCCGCCTTTAATAACGTGTGATTTGCTGAAATACCGTCTTTAATAGATCGACTCCGCGTGTGATCTGCTCTTCTTTCACCTGCCAGATGTTTAGCTGAAAAATCGGGTCCTTTTGATAGGCCTGCAGGTAATGACGGTCAATTGGCTGAATGGAAACAGATGCCTTTTTCAGCTGCTGAATGAGCTGGTTCATTGGAATCGACCGGTCGACACGTACATGTGTATGGGTAGCAGGCTCCCATTCTCCCAGCTGATAAGCGCCCTGATCATTTTTTAAACTTGCTACGAGCTGCTTGGAGCGATTTCGATAGCTCGCCCGCATTCTGTCTCTATGCCGCTCAAACATCCCGCTTTTTAAATATATTTCTAAAGCTGCCTGAGACAACATGGAGCTATCGATATCAATGAGCCGTTTGTGTTCGCTAAAAGGAGTAATCAGTTCTTCAGGTAAGACGACCGCTCCTGTTCGAAGCCCTGGAAAAATGATTTTCGAAAAGCTTTTCAAATAAATAACCTTTCCTGCCTGATCGTATGAATAGATCGGGTCTCTTTTTGTGTCGAATTCTAAATCTGCTATATAATCATCCTCAACAATGTAGACATCATATTTCTCGGCAAGGGCTGCTATCGCTCTTTTTTCTTGCTTTAATAAACTCGTTCCAAGCGGGTTTTGAAATCGTGGCATCGTATAGAAAAAACGAATCTCCTCTTCTCGAAAGATACGCTCTAATTCGATCAGATCGATCCCTTTTTCCGTCCGCTGAATTCCGCGTACAGGCAATTGGTTTTTCTCTAAATATTGGAGATATAAGTGATAACCCGGCTGTTCGACTAGTATGGTTTGTTTTCCATTCGGAAAAGGGATGGTGCTTAAAATGGATAAAGCGAGCTGTATGCCAGAGGTCATGACAATCTGTTCTGGATGAGCAAACACTTGATAATCCATTAATCGCTTTGAAATGACTGGCAGCAGGGATGGTAAGCCGTTGGCTGTGCCGTAAATAAATAAGTCATTTTGATACAAATCGATTGCTTGGTTGATGCAGTGCTGAAAATCGACATATGGAAACACAACGGGATCAGGTGCAGAGGAAGCAAAATCAATCCATGTGCCATCCTGCTTGCCTGCTGGCTGCTTCGTTTTCACGACATAATAGCCGCTTCTTTCTACAGAATACAGCAGATGTTCACGCTCCAATGTGTGTAGCGCTTTGATGACAGTGCTTTTACTCACTGCATATTGAGCCGCTAAGTGGCGAATGGATGGAATTTTCATCCCAGCACTGTACTCACCAGAATCCATTTTTCCTTTTAAACTCAATACAAGCTGATCATATTTCCTCACGCCTTTTCCTCCTTGTACCGGTACAGATATCATGTTCTCTTATTGTACACGTTAGATAATCCGATTACGATAAAAGAACAGAACCGGTCAATTCATTTGAAGCATGCATGCTCATGTAAGGAGTCACGTTATGAATATTTCAAAACAAAAAGCGTATGCTGCTGCGATCGCATACGCCTCTATCATTGGTTTTTCCTTTTTGTTTGTCAAAATAGCATTAGAATCAGCAAACCCAATCGATTTATTGGCACACCGCTTTACTGTTTCTTTTGCAGCCGCTCTATTGCTGTATCCATTTTTACGAAAGAAGAATCGCATATCCATTCAATGGCGTGATCTCATTTATATCGTACCGTTTTCCTTGCTTTATCCTGTTTTGTTCTTTGCTTTTCAAGTGTGGGGATTGATGTATACATCTTCTTCAGAGGCTGGCATCATTCAAGCGACGATTCCCATTTTGACGATGCTGCTGGCAGCCTGGTTTTTAAAGGAACGTGCGACATGGATACAAGTGCTGTTTACCTTCCTTTCTGTGTGCGGTGTGATGCTTCTCTTTGTCATGAAGGGAATTGATGTCCAGCATTCTCACTTCATCGGCTATGTGCTGATTTTACTTTCAGCCTTGTCATCCAGTGCATATAGTGTGTTTGCCAGAGTAATTACAAAACGATTCCATGTGATCGAACTCACTTTTGTGATGACCTTCTTTGGCTTTGTCTTTTTCAATGCCGCTGCGCTTATCCGGCATTCGATCAATGGCTCATTGCCGGAGTTTTTCAGCCCATTTACAGAAGCGTCCTTTGTATGGTCGATGTTCTTTTTAGGTATTCTTTCCTCGCTTCTCACAGCTTATTTATCAAACTATGCACTCTCTCAGCTTGAAGCGGCAAAGGTCAGCATCTTTAACAATTTATCCGCGTTTATCACAGTCGCCGCCGGGGTTCTCATTTTACACGAAACGATTGATTGGTATCATTTCCTCGGAGGGGTGCTGGTCATTGGCGGGGTGATTGGCGGGAATGTGGTAAAGAAACAGCATTCATAAGAAAAAGCGGCCTCTTTAAAGAGAGCCGCTTTTCTTATGTCTTATTAATTGTTTAATTATATTTAGTGGTTTTATCTTGTATTTCATAGCTAGTTACTGAAGTAATGTCACTATCAATATAAACTCGAGTAATTTCACTACCTTTTCTCTTATTTCATCAAAATAATACTAAATCTTTCGTTACAGAGAAATAAAAATACAGTATAAAAAACCCATTTATTTAATATCCTTTTTTTGTATAGTATGGGTATATAAGCAAGGGAGGGGTGTTAATTATGGAATTGAGTTTAAAAAATAGATTTTTTGCAATTGTAGGCTTGAGTCTTATTTTCACTCTAACTTTAACAACTATGATTTTATTGACTCTTGAACCAGTTACACCTTTTGCAAATCTAGTAGCAAACTATCCTCAAATACCTGGCTGGGCTATAACTTCTGTTAGTGCAATTCTAAATGCAGCAGGTACAGTGGGTGCTGTTGCTGCTGTCTTAGGTACTTTTGGACTTGGTGCTATTGCTTCTCTGGTCATTAGCTATGCTAGAAAATACGGAGTGAAATACGCTATTTCTTTCTAAAAAAGATTTAATAGAGAAGGTGTAACAGCCTTCTCTATACACCTTTAAAATGGAAGTGTTGTAAATGCATAAATATTTAACATATACAAAAATCTTGTTAATCAATGATCTAAGAAGACACCAACAAAATAATGCTCTCATTTTTGTATTTTTTGCTTTCTTATACATAATAACACCACTATTACTAGGTATATTAACTCCTTTTTTCGTTAAGGATTTATCAATAATCTATTTATCACTGTTTATATTTATGTTTACAGTTAATATTGATAAAAGTTTGATGAGAATACTTTTCTCTAATGATAAAAAACAGATGGCTATTTTAAAAGTTCATCTAGATCAATATATCTTCAGCAAAGATATGAGTAAGTTTTTCAGTACTATTGTTGGTATATTATTCTTCATTTTAGGGTCTTACTTAGCAAATTTAATTATAAATGGGTATGAGGGAGCTTTTACAATAGCAGCTCTAGCCGCCACTTCTTTTATTTTAGGTTACTTACTTAGATTACATGTCTTGTTGCTACTTTCTAATCCGAAGTTTTTCTCAATTTCATCGAGTATTGGTTATATAACTACTGGCCTCATTGCACTGTGGGTTTTCACTGTATTTAGATTCAATTTATTAACAAATTCTTTATCTAGTTATTCAATATATTTTATTTTAACATTCACGTTCATTAGCTTTTTGTTATTGATGAATTGGAAGAAAAATGTTCGTAATGTACCAATTTTTAATTCCCAAAAAGAATTAAAAGAAAAACGAAAAAGAACATCTAGAGAGTTTAATCATATTTTGTTTTATGAAATTACACTTCTCATGAGAAATCCTCCTATTCAATGGTCAGTATTATTATTTATATTAACATTATCTGGGGGTTTATTTGGTCTAATTCTTTATGGTGTTAATACAAATCAACTTGAAACATTGAATATAGAAAATGATTTTTTATTTATTTTTAGTGTGATTTTTCCAATGATTATTATATCGAACGCAATACAACCATATGTCTCTTTTGATATTGATGGACCCATTCTTCCTTTAAAACAGAATCTACCTAACTTAGTGAAAAATAAAATTAAAAACAAGATTATTTTATCTATTATATTACACTTGTTTTTTTGTATTTTATATATCGTTTTTTCAAGCTTTGTATTAAAACTTGATCAGCCTTTTTACGTGATGATTACTTTAATAAACACTTGTATTCTCGTCGGTATTTGTACTGTCGGTTCTACTGTTGTATTTCCTTATTTTAATTGGGAATTTGTTTATCAAGTTCCAAGTTCTCTTAGTAAATTGACTTTAAATATTTGTTATGGTTTCATTCTAGCTTTATCAGTGATTTCCTCATATAGCACAGTATATTTTGTTTTAACAAATTCTGTTATGGCTGCTTGTTCATTCATCATTTTATTTTTAATGATTAAATTTTGGCATAGAACAATCAATAAAAACTACAAATCATTTAAAACATTATTTGAGTGAGGGATTGTATGTTATCAATTCAAGGTCTAACTAAAGAATACAAAGAGTCTAACTTTAAAGTTAAGATTCCTGAGATGCATTTCCAAGAGGGTAGAATTATCGGACTATTAGGTAAAAATGGTGCTGGAAAAACGACTATTTTAGAAATGGTTGCTGGATTGATAAATCCTGATGAAGGTCAAATATTAATAAATCATAGTAAGCAAAATTTTTCTTCTGTCGGATATATGGAAGACGATCCAACTCTATTTGAAAACTTAACCTGTTTTGAACTTGTAAAATATCAATCTATGCTTGTAGAACAACCTTTAGAAAATGAACAAATCAAGAATTTATTGAGCAAATATGGATTAGAAGAACAAATTCACCGTCGTTCCTCTGCTCTTTCAAGAGGTATGAGACAAAGAATGTCTTTTATTTTAACAATATTACATCATCCAAACATTATTTTATTAGATGAGCCATTTACAGGTCTTGATCCTACAAACATGGCTGACATGAAAAAACATTTAAGAAATTTCAGAGATGCCAACAAAATCATTTTGCTCTCCACACATATCATTCAATTTGCTGCAGACTTATGTGATGAAATCCTTTTTATTGATAATGGTAGTATCATTCACTCAGAAAAAAAATCTTCAGGAGTGACTTTTCATGAAGATCAACTCGAAAAGAAATTTTTTGAAAAATTATCTTAAAAATTTTCAGTTTTTATCATATTATTTTTAGGAGGTTTTAGTTTAAGTATTTTTGCTTCAACATTTATAGATAGTATAGATTTTAAAAACAACATTGAGATTCATAGCTATCAAGAAATTTTTTTTAATAACCTTTTTGTGTCACTCCTAATATTAATATCTGGAATTGTTAGTTTAGGTTTGTTATCTAGCATGATTATTTTTCTAAATGGTTTTTTCTTAGGTGCATTTTTTATATCGTATACATATATATATGGAATTGATATAGCATTATACTATATTATTTTCCACGCTCCGATGGAGATTGTCGGTTTGTTTCTTTTTTATTTTGTCTCTTTTGATATCTCAAGACAGATTATAGGATATATCATATCTAAAAACAAAATTTCATTTAAAACAAAAGGGAAAATCTATGCTAGTCAGCTTATAACCGGTTTTTTCTTATTATTTATTGCTTCGATGATTGAATTTTATTTTATAAAAATTTGATATTGTTAAAGGGTGCTATTATGAAAAAACACATTTTATTAGTATGTATGCTTTCTGGTATAATAGCTTTCATCCTTTCTATATTAAAAATGGATGAAATAAATAAAAATCTACTAGAGCTACAAATTGATGGGAATCAAGATGTAATTGAAGTTAGTAAGTGGATAGGTATTTCACTTGCTGTGATTGGAGAAATATTCAAGCCAATGATTGAAGTTTTATTTTTTTCATTAGTCATTTTTTTAAGTTTTATTATTTTCGGAATAAAAGATTCCTATAAAAATATTTTTAAAAAAGGGATATTAGCTTACTATTACATTTTATTAGGCAACTTGATTGTTATTATTTTATACCTATTAAAGGTATCTAATGCTGAACGCACGATTACACTTCCATTTTTATGGAACATCAACATTTTCGTTATAGTCGCATTTAGTGTGTGGTGCTATTCTCACTTAAAAGATCAAGAAAATAGAAGTTATAAATTTTACATCCCATTCGTTTTATTATTCTTATTTTCATTAGCTATATCAGCGTTTTCAAGTATTATTCCTCAGTAAAAAACGACCCTATTGATGGGTCGTTTTTTCTTAATTCTTGATCAATTGCTGCTTGGCTACAAGTTCAATCACATGTCTCATCTGCTCTGCAAATGGCTCTGGATGTGTGTTGATGTACATGTGACCTCCATCGAAATTGGTGCGTTCGATGGTTTTTGCCCATTTTAGCCAGCCGCTTGCATCCTGCATGCATTTCTCATCTTGCTTTCCATTGAATAAATAAACAGGTGTGTCGATGATCGATTGATCTGTGTGCTGAAAGGTTTCCAGCGCCCGATAGTCTGCACGCAAGGATGGTGTAAAGTAATCCATCATTGGTTTGTTTTCTAGTAATTCCTTTGGAATCCCGCCCATTTCGGCAATATGCTGTACAAATGCGTCATTGGATAAATGCGTCAGCATCTGCCGTTTTGTTTGCGGGGGCTGAATGGCTGAGATCACCACTGCTGCCGGATAGATCCCTTCTTTTTCTAGCAGCTGGGTTAGTCTGTAAACCACAAGTCCTCCCATTGAATGTCCGAACAGAATAAATGGACGGTTCAATTTGTCCGTGAGTCCTTCTTTATACAGCTCTGCCAGCCTGTCAATGCTTGATTCAAGCGGCATGAGATTAGTGCCGTGCCCTGGGGGCTCTGCTGCTGTGACTTCGGCCATGTCTTTTAGCTGTTCAAAGAGTGGACGGTATGAGGCGGAATATCCGCCGGCAAAAGGAAAACATATAAGCTGAATGAGATCTGATTTTTTTTCAAAGGTTTTAAATAACTGATTCATACGTTTTTACCCCTTTATAATCGTTTGAAGAATCCGTGCCAGTTCATCTGCCTGCGGTCTTTTCATCATGGTGACATGGTCTCCTTTGATGTGGTAATACGAGCACGACCCTTTCGTATAAGCCTCCCAGTCTGCGAACTTCTTCTGGAAATCGCTTGCGTGATCACTGCTTTGGACAATATAAAATGGCACAGGGAATGGTTCTTTTTCTAATTCAATGGCTTGTGACATGATCGTATTATGCGTTTGCATTTGCAAATATTTATCTAAATATTGATCATTCATGAATTGATGAACAACCTCATCCTTTTCTGCCTCTTTGAGTATTTTCTGCTTCACTTCCTGGAAGCTCAATCCTTGTAAAGCTTCTGGCTGGATGCCGACCAGGTTCCCCATTCCAAGGACAAGTGCGAGCATTTTCACTTCTTCTTCGTTCATATCGGCATGAAGTGCCTGATCTGCCTCATCTCTTAGCACTGGCACCGTATCTAAAATGATGAGTCCTTTCGGTGCTTTTCCTGCATGAGAGAGCCGCTGATTCATTCCGTAGGCAAGATGCCCGCCCATTGAATGCCCTGCAAGATAGTCAATGCCCGGACGGTAGAACGTTTCAATAGCTTCAACAAAAAGGGTCACAAGCTCCGTGTAATGGAGAAATTGCGGCTCTTCATCCTCATATAGGCCAGGAGACTGCAAGGCGTACACAGCACCTTGATGTGTCATGAGCTTAGCAACATCAATATAGCCCATCACCGTTCCACCAGCAGGCGGTGCAAAGAATATTCTTGGTTCGGCTGAATCGCCTTTTTTCAGCTCGATCACGTAGTCCTTCGGAGACCTTTCGACGTTCTCAGCGGCTTCTGGTACTGCGTCCAAATGTGCGGCTAATTGCGCAGGCGCAGGGTGCATGAAAATCCATTTTGGATCAACATGGACACCTTTTTCTTTTAATTTGGCGACAGCCTGAATACTCATGATGGAATCGCCGCCCAGATCAAAGAAGGAGTCATGCATACCTACTTGCTTCACACCAAGCACTTCCTTGAAAGCTGCGACAATCCGTTCCTCCGTTTCGGTGACCGGTTTGTCGTCATCATGGGAAAGGGAGATTGTTTCTGTTGGCTCTGGCAGTGCTTTTTGATCAACCTTCCCGTTCGTTGTCACCGGCATTTCATCCAGTACGACAAAGTAACTTGGAATCATATAGCCTGGCAGGCTTTCCTGCAAAAAGGCTTTCCAGCCCGGAACAGGATTTTCTCCGTTTGTCACAAGGTAGGCTGCCAGCCGTTTTGAGCTGCCATACGTTTTGGCGATGACTGTACATTCTTTGACTTGTGGATGCTTGAGCAGTGCTGTCTCAATTTCTCCGCATTCAATTCGGTAGCCTCTAATTTTCACTAGATGATCTTTTCGGCCGAGGTATTCAATGGTGCCATCTGACCGCCATGTACCAAGGTCGCCTGAACGATACAGCTTGTCTCCCTTTAGTTCAGGAAAAGGATTGTCAATAAACCGCTCCTTTGTCCGCTCTGGATCATGAAGGTAGCCTTTAGCAAGGCCAGTTCCACCGATATAAATTTCTCCTTTGACTCCTGCTGGTACTGGGTTGAGCGCATCGTCCAGTATAACAACAGTTGAGTTCGACACCGGCACACCAATTGGAACTGATTTTGCACCTGCTGGCACGTGTGTGACTTGATGTGTTGTGGCTAAGGTCGTGTTTTCTGTTGGCCCGTAAGCATTGACGAGCACACCTTCCATATGCGGCAGTGCCTTTCGTGCATGCTCACTAGACATGGCTTCCCCGCCAACGAGTAATGTGCGGTAGCCTGCCACGCTTTTTGGATCATGCTCCACCAATCGATTAAATAAAGCGGTTGGCAGACAGTTGGCTGTTACTTGATGCGTTTTGATGAACTGCGTTAATTCGTCCATATTCAGTGCTGCATATTTTGGGAGCAGAATCAGCTGACCGCCATTCAGCAGCATTCCCCATAATTCAAATGTAAAGGCATCAAAAGCATAGTTTGAGAGCTGAAGCATTTTGTCATCTGGACCGAGCTTTATATAATTTGTTTCTCTAACCAAGCGGACAACTCCTGCATGAGGAAGCATTACGCCTTTTGGTGCACCTGTTGAGCCTGATGTGTAATTAACATAGGCTATCTGGTCTTCACCTATGATCGATGATTCTCTTTGATACACTGCATTTGTTTCTGGTATTGGCTTGTCCATGACAATCTTTGTACATGTAAAGTCCACTAGACGGTCTGCAAAATGAGACTGGGTGATGATCACATCGCTTTGCGTATCACGAACGATGAGACGGATGCGTGCATCAGGATATTCAGGTGACATCGGAACATATGCAGCACCAGATTTGATGATTCCTAGTACCGAAACAATCATGTCAAAGGAACGATCAAAAAGCATCGGGACAAGGGAGCCTGGTCCAATTCCTTTTGACTGCAAGTAAGCAGCAAGCTTTGTCGCCTTCTTATCCAAGGCTTCATACGTCATATGCTCATCCATATAGGACAGGGCAATACGATGCGGATCACGCTGCACCTGTTCTTCAAACAATTCTTGAAGCGTACGCTTTGGATAAGGCGTTTCCGTTTGATTTTCCCCTATAATCATCGCCGCCTGTTCCGCTTTGTCCATTAAGCAATAATCAGAAAATGTACGCTCAGGCTGAGCCGTCATGCCGTCTAGCACATGGAGATAATAGTTCATATAACGATGGATGGTCTCTTGATCAAATAAATCCGTATTGTATTCCACATGAATCGACAGCTGCTCTTCCTGTTCAAATACATGCAGGGTGAGATCAAATTTAGATACTGTATGATGGACCATCACATGTTCACTTGTCAGCCCTTTAAGGTTTACATCAAGCGAATTGGTGACATACCCCATGGCCGCCTGAAAAATAGGTGACCGGCTTAAATCTCGATCTAACAAAAGGTCATCGACAAGCTTATCAAATGGATAATGCTGATGTTCAAACGCTTTTAATGTCATCTCTTTCACGTTTTCCAAGAGAGCGGCGAACGTATCTGCTGTTGAGACGTCCTGTCTCAGCGCAAGTGTATTCACAAACATCCCAACAAGCTGCTCTGATTGTTTGGCATCCCGGCCTGCAATTGGCGATCCAACAATGATATCTGTCTGTCCGGACAGCTTGTGAAGCAGGACGTAGTACGCAGACAGCATCGTCATGAACAGTGTCGTGCCCTGCTGCTTAGACAAAGCCTGCAAGCGGCGGATAAGCGGTTCATCCAATACGATTTGCTCTGTAGCACCGTTAAATGTTTGAACCGGCGGACGAGGACGGTCAAACGGCAGATCCAGCACTGGAAGTTCACCTTGTAACGTATTGAGCCAATAGGTTTTGTCTGCTTGATGATGCTTTAATTGTTCATTTTCCCAATGTACATAATCTGTCCATTCGATTTCTAAGGCTGGGAGCTGCGGCGTTTCATCTGCAAGCAGTGCGTCATATGCCACTTCTAATTCCTGAATGAGCAGGCTGAGTGACCATGCATCTGAAATGATGTGGTGCTGCGCGCAAAGGAGATAATACTCCTCCTTCCCCATATCTACTATCGTCCACTGCGCAAGAGGCCCTCTTTCTAAATCATAGACGCGTTCTGCCTCTTGCTGAATGAGCTGCTTCAGTCTTCTCGTTGTTGTTTTTTCATTAAATAACGAGAAATTTGCCACTGTCACAGATGGCGGAAGGTCTTCTCGAATGAGTTGGACCGGCTTGCCGCCAAGTGATTCGAATGTTGCCCGAAGTGCTTCATGCCGCTTTGTTAAAAGGCCAATCGCTTTTGTTAATGCTTGAATGTGTAATGGTCCTGTCAGCTTCCAAGCACCTAATATATTGTAATGATGGCTCTTTTCTAATGTGGATAAGAACCAAATGCGCTTCTGGGCATGTGACAGCTCATAGCTTGTTTTCTTTTCAAGCTTTGGAATTTTGGCTTCCTGAACGGCTGACGCCCCTTTGATGTCATCAATCATTTGCGCCAGATGTGCCAGATGTTTGCTTTCAAATAATATTTTTAAAGGTGCCTTCATTGAAAATTCATGATTGATCCGAGAAATGGTTTGAGTCGCTTTTAGTGAATGTCCGCCAAGGTCGAAGAATTGATCCTCTTTGTACACGCGATCCACATCTAAAATATCCTCCCATATGACGGCAAGACGCTGCTCTGTCTTCGTTTCTGGCAATTGCTTTTCAAGGCTTTGTACGTTTTTGTCATGATTCAATTTGAGAGCTTTATGATCAATAGAGCCATCTTGTTTTTTCGGTATTTCCTGTACTTGCTGAATGTCCCATTTGCCTTCTGCGATGCTCTTGATCTCTTCAACATGCACTTCTTTGCCAGGCTGAACAGTGTAAAAAAGCTTTTTTTCAAAGACCGGTATTGGAGCTGGCTGAAGATACCCGGCGATGTCTCGGTTTGCTCCGTCCAGTCCGATAAATAGATGCGCTTCATTCAGCCGAACACCTAGACATAAAGAATGGAGACCTTGCTTCTTTCCAATCAATTGAAATCCCTTGCGAACGGTGAGAGCTGCTCCGGTATGCCCCTTAGACAAACCGAGATTATCCCACATACTGAAGTTCAATGAGATCGCTCGTCTTCCTTGTTGAAAGGTGAGAGCGTGGGCGAGTCCATCTAAAAAGCTGTTGGCCGCAGAGTATGCCCCAAATGTCGTGCCGCCAAAAAAGCCATTGACCGATCCAAAAAAGACAAACGGTATTGTCGGATCATACTTAAAGGCTTCCTGCAGCACCCATGCTCCGTCTGCTTTCCCTGACATTTCTTTTGTGAAATCCTCTTCTGACGTATGAGCCAGTGTATACTTGTCCGCCTGCTGAAAATGCTCAGACACATTGCCAGCACCGGCCAAATGCAGCACACCTCGGATCGATTGTCCAAAATGCTTTTCTGCTTCATAAATCGCCTGTTCGACGTCAAATAAGTTGGTCACATCCGCTTGGACATAAATGACGTCACCAAAACCTTTTAACTGTGAGAAGGCTTCTTTCTTTTCCAAGCTGCCTTCCAGAGATGTCCGTCCAATCAAGACGAGCTTTAAGCCAAATTGGAGCATCTGCTTAGACAGCTCAAACCCAATCCCGCCAAGTCCTCCAGTCAATAAATAAAGACCTTCATATTCTAAAAACCCTTCTGTTTGAGATGCTTCCATCATATTGACTTTTTCCAGCTTTGGTACGAATCTGTCCCCATTTCGGTAAGACACCTCTGCTTTTATATGAATCGCAGACAATTCTTCCGCAATATGCTTGGCATCCTGTTCTACATTCTCCGCTTCAATATCAAGGTGAGACACCTCTGCTCCTTCCCATTCTTGCGGTATGGTTTTTAGTAGGCCTACAAGCGGCGTTTTCTCCACATGAAGATCGTCTTCAAGCTGCACAAATTGACCACCTTTTGTCACAACGACAAAACGGATGGGCTCTTTATTTGCTTGTCTCAATGCTTGATACAAGTACAAAATGGATTGATTGGTGCTGGCATGCAGCTCTTTGAAATGCGCAGGATCAACGATGTTTTCTCTGTCTGACACATTCCACAGATGGAGCATGCGCCCGGTCTTTAGTTCATCTGCTTCAAGTGCTGCAATGAGCCTGACGTAATCTCCCTTGATTCTCGGGTTTATCTGATACATCCCTTTAGACAGACGCAAAAATTCATGCCCTTTTCTCACAGAAATATATGGCTGATTCTTTTGCTCAAATTGGGCGTAAAGCGATTGATAAAGTCCTTTTTCATCTTCGAAAACGAGGACATGTTCAGCAAAAGGCTGAGTTGGACCGATATTCTCCTTAGCCCAAATGCGTTTAAAAAACCAATCTGGGAGTGTTTGTTCATTTTCAGAAGCAAGATCCAGTGCCTGTTCAATGTCACGGAAGGCTCCATCTTTTAGTGCTGCGCCTAACTGAGCACGCTGGATTTTCCCACTCTCCGTTTTCGGAAATTGATCTTTTTTCACCGGAATGATGTGATCAGGCTCTATGCCGATTTTTCGAATGATGGCCTCTCTAATCTGTTGAATCATTGTGATTTGTTCCTCTATTGAATCCCTTTGTGAGACAAAAAAGACAGCAAGCGTGTCGTTGCTTGATTCGGGATTATAAATGCCGTACGCAGCGGCAAAGGTGACTTCAACCCCGTCCACCTCTTCTACAACCGCTTCAATTTCGTAATTTAAATAGTTAGCGCCGTTGATAACAATGATGTCTTTTTCTCGACCTGTCAGAACGAGACGCCCTTCGTGAATAAAGCCTAAATCCCCCGTGTGAAACCAGCCGTTTTCCGCAAATACTTCTTGATTAGCTTCCTCATTTTGATAGTAGCCCATCATAATTGTTGGACTCTTCACCTGCAAGCGCCCAACCTGATCTTCTGGCAGCACCTCGTGATGCTCATCTACAATTCGAATCCATACAGACGGAATCGGTGTGCCGACTTCTGTAAACGTCATCTTGTTCGGGTGATCGTGCGTCACATATTCGATCTCACTTGTTAATGAATTTTGATCAATCGTCAGCTGGCCATCCTGTTCACCGTTCCGCATAAATTTCTTTGACTGAACAATGGCTGAGGATGTTTCTGACATGCCGTAAGCAGGTACCATCGCATGACGACTTAATCCGTGATGACCCATGATGTGCATGAAGCGCTGTGTGACTTTCGGGACAACTGCTTCGGCTGCATTCATGATATAAGTCAGAGTAGACAGGTCCCAGCTCCCTTTACGAATGTCCTCCTCATATTCATTCATCATGGCAAAAGCAAAGTTTGGCGCCCATGTCCTTGTCACACCGTATATTTCTACCCAATCGAGCCACACCATCGGCCGCTCGATAAATTGATCGATGGATGGACTAATCTGCTGGCAGCCAAGGTAGACGTCATGTACATGAAACATGACAATCCCACCAACATGATCAAGCGGCATCCAGTTAAGCGACACATCCTCATGTGTAAAACCGTTTACCTGCTCAAAAGCCATAATTCTAGATAAAATGCTTTGATGATGATGACGGATACACTTTGGCACACCCGTACTTCCTGAAGACAGCAGCTGCAGCACAGGCTCATCCGGCTCCGGCTCATAATGTTGTTCATCTGGTTCATACGCCAGCAATGTTTCAATTGTTAAGATAGGCATGGTCTTTGCTTCAAATGTCTCACGTAGCCCAGCAATGTCCTCAGCATTTGCTTCATTCGTAATAATGAAAGGTTCATTTTGCAGCTGAAACACGCCCTTCAGCTTATTCACCCCTTGATTGATTTCATCATAAACAGGCGGCACGGAGACCGGGGTCGGAATGATTCCTCCGAGAATACAGCCCCAGAACACCGTGATAAAATCTTGATGATCTTTCAATTGAAGTAACACTTGATCACCGTTTGTCAGTCCTGCTGCCCTTAAACCGGACAGAACCCGTTCAGCGCTTGTTAGTAATTCAGGATAGGTTTGGGTCAACGTATGCCCGTCTTCTTTCAAATAAGTCACCCCGCGGTCTGGTGACATAAAAGCTGCTCGAATCAGCACCTCTGTCAGTGTGACAGGTGCGCCTGGCTTTTTGATCACATCTCCGCCATACACAAGTGCAGGCGGCTTCTCATGTACAGTTGATTGTTTTGTCTCGCTCGCTTCATTTTTCGAAAGCGATCCGTTCCCTTGAGTACGCTGTCGATTAGAAAACAGGTCATCTAAGTGATAGGGCGTTTGTTTTTCTGACTGACTTTCAATGAAAGCGGCCGCTTCCTCTACTCCATCTATAGCTTTGGTGCGCTCTTCTATCTTTCTTAATTCCTCTTGATCTATGATTTCAATTGAAAGCAGTGCCTCTGTGTCGACTGCTCCACTTTCTGTCTTTGGCAAAGAAGGTAATAAAATGAGAACGGCTGGCACTTCATGAGGGTGAAGTGGACCTTTCATCAGGTCCTCCCTTGTCAGCGAAGGATCCTTCGCCTGTGCAAATAGCACAAGCGATAGACTGCCTTCTTGATTTTTCTTCGGAATGATGGCACATTCCTTAAGCGGAAAATGAAGCATCATGACTTGCTCTAATGCTTTAAGATCCATCCGTTTTCCGTTGATTCTGACGATATGATTTGCTGCATGTCCTTTTCGTCTACTCACTAACATCGTTCTTCTCCTCCTACATCCAATCCAAAATCTGAATCTTGTTTTTTTCAGTCCAAACGCCGACATCCCCTGTCGGATAGAGGTATTCGCCAGTTTGATGTTTGAATGGATGCGGAATTTTATGCGTCTCCATCCAATCAGCAAGCTCCCCGCAAAGTGCTTTGATATCCTTTGCGCCGATAAAAATATCTCCAGGGAATCCTATCGGCATGAGCTGATGCTCCTCGCTCAGGACATATATTTCCGTCTCACAGGAAGGATCATGCACACCTGAATAGACCTCTTCTTGATCTGGGTACAGCACACTGACTTGTGCGTTTTTTGCCCAATCGGTGATCATCCGCTCTTTTTCTTCATTCGTCACGATTGTGAAGGAAGAGAGGGGTGTCTCCATTTGTTCTGTCATCGCTTCAAGTGTGTGGATCAGCTGCTGCATCAACGATTGTATTTGCTTTTCTGTATATTGATTGAGGCGATATGTGACCCGAAGCTCCAGCGTATCTCCCGGAACTGCCACAAGGGTCAGGTCATAGTTCGTTTCTTCATGACTCGCAATGTCTAAAATGCGCACTCCGTATGGCTCGATAGATTCAATCGGATAGTTTTCAAACACGACAATGCTGTTAAACAATGAATCTCCATTCGGGATGTGGGTCAGCTGCTGAATATCTGGCAGTACGGTATATTCGAATTCCCGCATTTGAAAAACTGTTTCCTGCGTATGTGCCAGCAGCTTGGAAATGGTCCACTCTGGTGTGATCGGCAAACGGAGCGGCAATGTGTTAATAAAGAGCCCTGTCATGCTTTCAACCTGTGGTAAATCCGCCGGCCGTCCTGACACTGTCACTCCGAACACGACATCATCAGATCCTGAATGAAGATGCAAAAGCAGCCCCCATGCTGTCTGAATCAGGGTGCTCATTGTCACCTTCTGCTCTCCTGTCATCTTTTCGAGTTTCTCCTGCATCTCGGGCGTTAGTTTGATACTTAGCTGATCAACACCTGCATCTTCATCCGAAGCATGCCCGTCGTCTCCTGGAAGCGGCGTAGTCTCCTCTACTCCTGACATATAATGTTTCCAGAACGCTAGCGCCTTCTCTTGATCCTGCTTTTGCAGCCACTCGATAAAATCTTTATATGGACGGACAGCAGGAAGATCCACCTCCCGTTCATCCACAAGAGAGCGGTACAAAGAAAAGGATTCTTCAATAAAGCTGAACAAGCTCCAGCCATCGATTAAAATATGATGAAAGCTAAAAACAAACGTGCATGTGTTTTCATCACGATGGAATAAGGCAATACGAATCAGCGGTTCATCCGTATCTTCTAGTTTGAAATCCTTTAAACGATCTGTTTGCAAATATTTCTGGATGGCTTCCTTCTGATCCATTTCACTCAGGTGGCGCACATCGTGCTGAGTGAGATGAATGCTTCCTTCTGATTGAATCAACTGAACAGGCTCCTTTAGCCTTTCCCAAGCAAATGTTGTCCGCAAAATTGAATGACGCTCCACAAGCAGATTCCATGCTTTTTCATAGGCTGCACCGTCCGTTAAGCCTTCGAGCGTCATATGCACTTGACCAAAATACGCCTGTGACGCTTGATCTAATAGAGCATGAAACAGCATCCCTTGCTGCATTGGAGATAGTGGATACACATCTACTACATTGTCTGGGAGATCATCGATTTGCTTTTGCGTCAGCTGAACCATTGGAAAATCAGATGGCGTAAAACCGCCTTTTGTCTCTACACAATGCGTCAGAATATCCTCCATTTTTTCTTTGAACCGTTCAGGTAACAGACGCACCTCTTCATACTGAAGCAGTTCACGGTTTATCATAAAATTCATCTGAAGCTGACCGTTCACAACATATCCGTACACATCGATCAAATGCTGTCTTTCTGCCTTTGGATCATGTACATGTCCATTTCGTTCATCAGCTATATAAAGGTGTGTCTCGTCTATTTGATCTAACTGTCCAAGGTAATTAAAGCTCATCTGCGGCGCTGCCTTTTTGAGTAAACAAGTTGCTGTCATGTATTGAAGCAAGCCATAGCCGATTCCCTTTTGCGGCACAGCTCTTAAGGTTTCTTTGACATCTTTGATTTGTCTCTCAACATCGGTTTGAATAAAAGGAATAAAAATAGGATAAGAGCTTGTAAACCATCCGACTGTTCGTGACAAATCCATTTGTTCAAATAAATCCTCGCGTCCGTGCCCTTCTAACGTAATAAGTAGTGGCTTTCCAACGGCTTGCGTGAGTCCTGATAAAAGTAAATCGTTTACCTCTGTTCGGTACGCTTGAGATGCCTGTCTTAATAAAATATCTGTTTGATCCTTCGTCAATTGAATAGACAGGATCTCTGCATGTTCTTCTATATTGAAAAGCGCAGGTGTTTGAAAAGGAGAACCCTCTTCCTCTTGACTGATGATATTTTGCCAAAAAGGAACCTGCTCTTGTAAATGATCGGTTTGTGCATATTTATAAAGAGCTTCTGCCCACTGCTGATAGGACGCAGTTTTCTTTGCAAGCGCGATTTCCTGCCCTGCCGCAAGCTGCTTCAGTCCATTTAATAGGTCTTCCTGTATGATGCGCCATGAGATTCCATCCATCACAAGATGATGGGCAGCGATAAAGAGTTCAGACGTACCTTCACTTGTGTGAAAAAGAACGGCTTTGATGACCTCCCCTCGCTCTAATGACAACGTTCCTTGACAAGCGGCGGTCTCCATGCGGATTTGTTCCAGCGCTTCCTCCTGAGAAACACCCGTTAAATCAAAGAAGGTGACACAAGGGGTGATGCCAGGCGCACGAATGGTTTGAATCCACGAGCCATCTGCTGCTTGTGTATAAATCGCTCTCAGCATATCGTGATGATCGACAATTTTTGAGAGAACCTGTGTCAGCTGCTTGAGCTGTATGGATTGCTTGAATTCCATATGCGCAGATAAATTCCAGTAATCTTGGTTTGTCAATGATTGCTCAAAGAACCATGATTGGATCGGAAGCAGACGAACAGCTCCTGTGACAGGCGACTGATCATAGAACGCAGCAGCATCTGACTTTTTCATAGCGAGTGCCAGCTGTGAAATCGTCTGTTTTTCAAATACATCTCTCGGCTGAATGACGTAGCCTTCCTGTGCTAAGCGCGCTACCATTTGTATGACAATAATCGAATCTCCGCCAAGCTCAAAGTAGTTATCATGTACGCCAATCGAAGGAGCGCCGAGCAGCTGAGTCCACACTTTTTCCAGTACACGTTCTTCCTCACTGAGTGCCCTGTCAGCCGGTTTGTCCACTTCTTCCTGTCTCCACTCTGGCGGCGGGAGACGTTTTTGGTCTACCTTGCCATTTGCCGTGAGCGGGAGTTCCTCCAGCTCTATTAATAGGCTTGGCACCATATAATCTGGCAGTATTTCTTTTAATTGATGGCGAATGTCTTGCGTGGTCACGCTGCCCTTTTGGACAAAATAACCGATTAACCGCTTGTGGCCACTCTCATGCTGATGCGGAATGACTGCACATTCTATGATGTCTTCAAAGCGCAGCATAGCGGCTTCAATTTCTCCGCATTCGACGCGGTGTCCGCGAATTTTCACTTGATGATCGATTCTTCCAAGGCAGTCGATGATGCCGTTTGGCAGCCAGCGGCCCAGATCGCCAGTTTTATATAAACGCGCTCCTTCTTGGAAAGGATGCGGGATAAATGATTGTGATGTTTTTTCTTCATCTCCAAGGTAACCGAGTGCAAGCCCTGTACCGCCTACATAGATCTCTCCAATGACACCTTGCGGAACCGGCTGCAGCTGGTCGTCTAGTACATAAGCTTGTGAATACGCAATTGGCTGACCGATAGGAACCGCCGCCTGCCCCTCATCCACTGCCCGAATGTGATGCACACAGGAGAACGTCGTATTCTCAGTTGGTCCATAGCCGTTTAAAAGGCCTTCAGGTAAATACGGCAGCGCTTTACGGATATGAGCAGCTGACAAAGCATCACCACCGACCAATAAGGCATCGAATCCAGATAAAGCTTCTGGATGTTCCTCTGTTAATCGGTTAAACAGCGGCACTGTCAGAAATCCTGTTGTGATCTTGTAAGATGTCAGCGTGTCAGCCAGCGTATCCATTGATAAAATCGTATTTCGATCGGTCAGTATCAGCCTTCCTCCGTTGAGCAGGGCTCCCCATATTTCATACGTAAAGGCATCAAAGGAAAAGCTAGCGATTTGTAAAATACGCGTATGTTCATCAAGGGTGACATAATCTGTTTCACATACAAGCCGGATGACCGCTTGATGCGGAATCAAAACCCCTTTTGGCTGACCGGTTGATCCTGATGTGTAATTGATATAAGCGAGTCCATCAGGTTTTAAGGCAGCAGGTTTGAGTTCTCCCTCTGATAAAAACTCTTCATATCCCTGATCAAGACAAATGAGCTCGGTTTGACTGATCGAGACTTGTTTCAGCCATTCATTTTTTGTTAGTAACAGCTGAATACCTGTATCCCTCAGCATATAATCAATTCGTGCATCTGGATATTCAGGATCAATTGGGACATAGGCCCCGCCTGCTTTCACAATCGCCAACACCCCAAAAATCATTTCAGGCGACCTGTCGATCAGCAGCCCTACTGGTTCATGCGGCTTCACTCCTCGCTGCTGCAGATAAGCGGCAAGCCAATCGACTTTCTCTTGTAACTCCTGATACGTCCACTGGTCTTCCCCAGATTCGAGGGCGATCGCATGAGGTGTCTTTTTCACCTGTGCTTCAAACCGTTCTGTGATGAGAAGCGGGCCCGCTGGTTGTTCTGTTTTGCCGCTCCATTCATAGAGCAGCTGCTGCTTCTCTTTCTCTGGCAGATAATTCATTTGTCTGATCGGCTGGGCTGGATTTTCACAAATACATGCAAGCAGCTGTTCGTAGTAACGAAGGAACCGTTCCATCGTGTCGTCAGAAAATAAGTCTGCATCATACTCTAGTTTTAATTGAAGACCTTCCGCTCCTTCAAAAACAAACAGGGATAGATCAAACTTGGCCGTATCATTATCTTCAATGGCTAAAACGGATGTCGCCTCACCCATCGGTGAAGCTTCAAGAGGCAGGTTTTGCAGAACGAACATGACCTGAAACAGCGGCTGCTTCCCAGCCTCACGTACAATATTCAGTTCATCTACGACCATCTCAAACGGCACATCCTGATGTGCATAGGCGCCCATTGTTGTTTCCTTCACTCGCTCTAATAGCTCTGTGAAAGCCGGATTCCCGCTATGATCGATTCGAAGTGCCAGCGTATTCACGAAAAAGCCGATGAGCTGCTCCATCTCCGTCCGATTTCTCCCGGCAATGACGGATCCAATGACAAACTCATCCTGTGAAGACAATCGATGCAGCAAGGTAGAGAAAGCCGAAAGTAATGTCATATAAAGGGTACTGTCTGTTTTCTTAGAAAGAACCGCCAGCTGTTCAGATAACGGCTTCGACAAGCGGGATTTTTTCGTTTTTCCCCTATAGGATTGAACGGCCGGACGCGTGTAGTCATACGGCAGCATCAACTCTTCCACAGGTACCGCAAATTGCTCCTTCCAATAGGAAAGCTGCTTCTGAAGTGTTTCTCCCGTCAAATACTCCTTCTGCCATAGTGCGTAATCTGCATATTGAATCGGCAGTGGTGAGAGATCAGGCTCCCTCCCCTCAATCATCGCTGTATACCATTCGGATAGCTCCCTTGCGGCAATGCCAATCGACCAGCCATCTGACACGATGTGGTGAATGGACATCAGCAGCAAATGATCTGTTTCTGACAGCCGAATTAATTTCGCGCGAAAAAGTGCATCTTGCTCTAAGCGGAATGGTGTGCCAGCTTCTCTTTTCGCCCATTCAGCCGCTTTTTGTTCTTTTTCTTCCTGTGATACCAGGTCTGATACATCTACCACCTCAAGCGCTGGAAGAGTCATATGCTCATGTATGATCTGTACCGGTTCATCGCCGTTCATCGCAAAGGATGTTCTGAGCGATTCATGCCTATGCACCATTTGCTGCAGGCTGTGCTGAAGCGCCTTTACATCTAAAGGTCCATTCATCCGAAAGGAAATCGTATTATTGTATAATGCTAGATCGGGCTGTAATTGATAGAGAAACCACTGTCTTTGCTGAGCATAGGACATCGGAAGCTCCTGCCCCTTTTCTATTTTCTGTATCGGAATCGCTTCATCGGCTTCGGCATTTAAATCAATCCAGTCCGCTAACTCTCCAAGTCTCGTATGCTCAAAAAGAACGGCGAGCGGCACGTCAAATCCCGTTTTCTGCCTAACAGCTGACAGCATTTGCGTTGCCTTGAGCGAATGACCTCCGAGTAAAAAGAAGTGATCACCACAGCTAATGTTTGAAACATCAAGCAGTTCGGACCAAATGTGTGCCAATAGTTTTTCCGTCTCAGTTTGAGGTGCTCTGTCCTCTGAACCCTGTCCATTTTCCTCTATTAATTCATTGAAATGCACTTCGTCCGGCATCCCATCCTCTGTTTCTTTCCAGTATTCTTCAGGATAGAGATGTACGGAACATTCCCCAGATAGACGAGACTGTATACACGTATAAATGGACTGATACAGCCTTTCTTCAATAGCCGTTGTTTGATCGGTCTTGAAAAAGACATATACGGCCTGCTCTGTTTGTATCTCCTCCTGTATCATTTCTTGAATTTCCTGCTTCGACCGATCCAACCCGATATAAATGAGAGGAGCATCTGTCATCAAGCATGCCAGCATTGTTTGAATGCCCGCCCGTTTTGGAATCGGGAGATAGCCTCTTTCTTTTAGCATGCCCTTGATCATTGAGCCTTCACTCATTCCGGTCTCATCCCACATACTAAAGCTAAAGCAATACGGCTTTACTGTAGAGGTCAGCCTCTGATAATGAGCAAATTGTTCAACGAACTCATTGGCCGCGCAATAAGCGCCAACGGTCATTCCGCCCTTTAACGTTCGAGCTGACGAGCTAGAAAGGAATAAGACATTCTGCCGTTTAGAAGCTGCTTCATGTAGCGCAATCGTGCCATATACCTTCGCTTCGTACATCGCATGTAATGACACTGACGTCATGTCACGAAGCAGCTCTTCTTGAATGATGCCAGCGAAATGAATAACGCCATGCAGCCTTTTGCCTAAAGCCGCCTCCTGTTTTGAGATCAACGCTTCAATGGCTTTTGCGTCAGTGATGTCCACCTTTTCATAAAGAACTGTACCGCCGCGCTTTTCCGCTAGTTTCTCAAGTGAAATCAATACGTCTTGCTGCTCCATAGATAAAGCCTCTCTCGCCTTTCTTCCAACCAGCACAAGATGCGCTTGATAAGATGTCAGCAGGTGCTCACTCAGTAACCGTCCAATGCCGCCAAGCCCGCCTGTTATCACGTAAATCCCGGAAGATTCAAATGGCGGCTTCTTCCTCCTTTGTTCTTTTTCCAGATGAAGCGGCGTTAAAAGAGGAGTATAACGAACACCTTCGCGATAAGCGGCGATATGATGGCTTGTGTCATGTGTAAGTTCTGTCATGATCGATGATGCATGAGAACGACCTGTATCTGATTCTGCCAGAGAAAAATCAAGACACCTCACCTTGATAAACGGCCATTCATGCTGAACAGCTGTCATCAATCCTGCTGTCGTTGCTTTCTCCACATCATGTGTTTGATCTTCCGGCAAATTCATCGCATGAGCAGAGACAAAGGTGATCTCTACTGGCTCCTCATAGGCAGCGATCGCTTTTGTTACATATAATGCACTCATGCTGCCAGTTTTCTGCGCTTCTTTTGCCAACGCTGCATGAAGTGTGTCTTCTTGAGTTGTGTAGTTCCAAAGGTGAATGATTTGTTTCACCGAAACGCCATACGAACGGAGCGTCTCAAAGAGTTGTTCGTAGTCAGACGGCCGATTCGGGTGGATGATGAAGTGTGTATGTGTGAGTTGTGTGAATGCTTGACCCGGTTCAACCGTAATAAAGGTTTGTTCATTGCTTGAAAGGGATCTCAATTGATCTGCCAGTCCTAAAGTATCTGCAAAGATCACCGTGTTCCCTAATGTTTGTTTTTCAGCTTCATAGAGCGGAACAGGTATCCACTTCTTTTGTAAACTCCAATCAGGCAAGGTGTGTTCATTTTCAAGTCTGATGTCCAGCTCCTTGATGATTTCATCGAATTCGCCTTCCTGCCATCGCTTCTTGAGCTGTGCCCTCTCTATTTTTCCAGAGCTTGTTTTCGGAAAGGCATGCTTCTGGACAGGGATCACGCACGATGCAGATAGACCCATTTTTGTTGCAATATGGGATTTAATATTTTGACTTGCCCTCATGATATAAGAAGGTTCATACAGCTTCGGTGTAAAAAAGAGAATCAGCTCGTCGGATGCAGATGCTTCCATCCGAGCGGAACAAGCGGCTACAAAGCTCGTTTCGACGCCGGGGACTTCCTCTGCAATGACTTCAATTTCATAGTTGTGATAATTTTTCCCGTTGATGATGATCATGTCTTTTTCTCTACCGGTTAATGTCAGCCTTCCTTCGTGCAGGAAACCTAAATCCCCCGTGTGGAACCAGCCGTCTGTTTGAAAAACTTCTTGATTCGCTTCGTCATTCTTGTAATAGCCCTTCATTGTCGTTGGCCCTTTAATTTGCACACTGCCAATATGATCTTCTGGAAGAAGCTCATGCTGATGGTTAACGATACGAATCGTAATACCCGGAATTGGTCTTCCCAGCTCTGTAAAGCTGACGGTTCCTGTCTCCCGTGCCTCCGCTGGTCTTAGCTGCTCTGTGAGTGATGTTTCCTCAAAGGTTAGGACCCCGCTGCTTTCATCTCCCCGCTCTATCGCAAAAGAGAAGACAACGGCTGAAGAGATTTCAGACATGCCGAATGCCGGTCTAATGACGTCTCCCTTTAAGCCGTGCGGAGCCAGCAAGTGTAAAAATCGTTGAATCGTCTTCGGTACGACCGCTTCTGCCCCATTGATCATACAGGTCATAGCAGAAAGATCCCAAGATCCTGACGAGATGTCTTTCTCATAATCATTGATCATCGCAAATGCGAAGTTAGGCGCCCATGTCTTCGTTGCACGGTAGCGGTCCATCCAGTCAAGCCAGCGCAGCGGCTGAGCGATAAAATCATCTGTTCTTGCCCGAACCTGCTCACAGCCCGTGTACACATTGACAAGGTGAAACATCACAATACCGCCAATATGATCTAAGGGCATCCAGTCTAACGACACATCCTCTTGTGTAAACCCATTGGCTGCCACTGTTCCTTTGACATTCGCCAGCACGCTTCGATGAGAATGCTCTACGCATTTGGGCATCCCTGTACTTCCAGACGTTAAGATAAAAAAGACTGAATCATCCGGTGACGCTGGATAAGCTTCTCTATCTCTTTCTAAAGAAAGCATCGGCTCAACGGCTGCGACACTTAACTTATCTGTATGCCACAATAAAGCTAATCCTTGCACCTCATCAATCAGCGAGTCATCTGTTAAAATGAGCGGATGCTCCAGCAGGTTCCACGCATGATGAAGCTTCTTCACAGAGGCATTCATTTCCCGATAGGTCGGTGCAGCGGACACTAGTGTTGGAACAAATCCGCCTAACACACACGCCCAAAAGGCTGTTACCATCGCATGATTGGATGAAAACTGAAAGAATACAGGATCACCCGGTTCAAGTCCTAACGCCCTCAAACCTGTCAGAACCCGCTCGGCATCCTCCTTTAACTGCGCGTAGGATTGTGTGAGTTCATTTTCACTATTGACGATATAAGTAAGCCCATTTTTCGTTTTTGCCGCCTCTGTTAAGGCGTCCTGCAAGGTTTGGGCTCCTGCCTTAACATCTAGATCCCCTCCATAGGAAAGGGCGGGCGGCATGTCCGCTAAAGCAGGGGAAGCCATTTGCATCTGTATCGATTCAGCTGCGGCCTCCTGCTCCATGTGATTGTCGAGAAATAAATGAGAGAGGTGATATGGCCGCGGTCGAATGGTTTTTTCATGAGAAAAAACAGCGAAGCGTTCGATTTCGTTGGTTTGTAAAATCGTTCTCTGTACATCTTGTAAAATCGTATCCATTGATTCATGTACATTTGATTTATTTATAATTGATGGTTTCATATGAGTTCCTTTCCTTTTTTGACAGGCAAGGATGCCAATATGCACCCCTGCCTGAACTAAAGTTTACAAAACGGCTTCTCTATTTTTTTGATTAACGATCTTTTGGATCAGCTGGGCATTTTGGGCTGCACATTCTTTGTTTTTGAACATGTCAGCGTGTTGACCGTAGCCTTGATAATAGCGATAAGCACCGGTCGTCGCCTTTTCCCAATGATCCATCCAGTCTGGAATCTCAATTTGCTCTTCTGATTGGATGAAATCAATATCTGCTTGTATCTTTCCTTGATTCACCCCCTTAACAAATGTTTCATAATAAGCCCGCGTTTTTTGAGCAAGCGCTTCTTGAACGAGCTCTTCTTGGGCAAGTTCACTTTGCTTTGATTGATGAACAATCGCTTCGATATCGTCCTCGATGGATCGTCCTTCTAAATCACTTTCTCCAATTTTCTTATAGGAATCGATCATGATGACCTTTTCCACCGTCCGTCCTGCTTGTTCAAGCGATTGAACGAGATCAAAGGCCAGATAGCACCCGCCAGAGTAGCCCATCAAAGTCAGCGGCCCTTCAGGCTGAAGGTGCTGAATATGCTGAACGTATTGCGTCATGCGGTGATCATCTTCAATAAAATCAAAGGCGATTAAACGAAGACTATCGAGCGTTTTGGCGGCTTCCTGATAGATAAAGCCATAGCCCGGTAATGGCGGAAGAGCAAAGACTGTTGGCGTTTGAGACTCATTGAATACAAGATAGCCGGCAGCTTCATGATCCTGCTGTTGAATATAACGGCTGATGGCTTCAATTGTAGGTGTCTCAAACAACAAGTGAATAGGCACCTGAACATCGAATTCTTTCGACACCTTTGATAAAAGCGACATCGCTTTTAAAGAATGTCCTCCAAGCTCAAAGAAATGGTCATCTGTACTGATATCATCTCGTTCAAGCACTTCACGCCACATGACAAGCAGCTTTTGTTCTACCTCATTTGCCGGAAGCTTCACATGGCGGTTTCCTTGAGGCGCTTCTGGCTTTGGCAGCTGACGTTTATCAACTTTTCCATTTGGTGTCAGCGGCATTTTCTCAAGTCTGATCAGCTCATGAGGCTGCATGTAAGCCGGAAGTTTCTCCTTCAGCCCTGACTTGATCACATCAACTTTGTCCTTCCAATCCTCCTCACATGTCATATAGGCGAGCAGTCTTGTATGCTGCGAGCCATGCTGATCCGTTATAAGGGCAGCTTGCTTTACGCCTGGATGCATGAAAAGGTGGGCTTCAATTTCTGTCAGCTCAATTCGGTGGCCGCGAATTTTCACCTGATCGTCCACTCTGCCTGCATACTCAATCAGACCATCTGCTCGAAAATAAGCCAAATCTCCCGTACGATACAGCCTTTCTCCCGTAGCAAATGGATGTGTGATAAAGGCTTCTTTTGTCAGATCAGGACGATTCAAATACCCCTTCGCAAGCCCTTTGCCGCTGAGACAAAGTTCTCCGACCATTCCAATCGGCTGAAGCTGTCCTTGCTGGCTCAATATATAAGCACCCGTTTGGTTAATCGGCTTTCCGATTGGAATAGAATGCGCTTCTATCGGCGGAGCTTCATCCACAGGATAATAGGTGGCAAAAACGGTTGATTCGGTTGGGCCGTAGACATTGATTAGTCTGCCTTTTCCCATGACAGCAAAGGCTTTTCTCACATGCTGTACAGATGCACGCTCCCCTCCGAACAACACCTTGCGCACACTGCGCATCCAATCGGTTTCTTCATCAACGAGAAGATGAAATAAAGCAGTTGGAACAAACATGACAGAAATGCTTTCTCTTTTAATGAGCTTCGTCAGCTCGTGCATATCTAAAATGGTGTCTTTTTTCGGCAGGACAAGCTTCGCACCATTTAAAAGCGCACCATATACATCAAAGGTAAAGCCATCAAATACGCTGTTGGATAGCGACAGCAGTGTATCTGTTTCTGAAATGGTTAAGTAGTTCGTATTTTTGACCACCCGGGCAATATTGGAATGGGTTGTCATGATGCCTTTTGGCTGACCCGTTGTGCCTGATGTATACATGATATATGCCGTATCGTGTAAACCTGCTTCCAGCGGCAGATTCTCTGAGCTCATAAGTGAAATTTCCTGATCATCTGCAAACAGATACGTACCAGTAAACCCGAGTCCCTTCGCCTGACCAATAAAGGATGAGTGAGTCAGAAGATGCGTCGCTCCGCTGTCTTTAAGCATGTATTGAATGCGGCTTTCTGGATAATCAGGATCAATTGGCACATAGGCTGCACCTGCTTTTAAGACAGCAAGCAGACTGACAATGAGTTCAGGTGTTCGATCGGCTAAAATGGCGATGACCGTTTGATGTTCAGTCCCATTTTTTTGCAAATGCCTTGCTAATCGATTGGCCTGTTCATTCAGCTCGGCATATGTCATCGTTTGCTCTTCTGCTGATAGTGCCACTGCATTTGGATGTTTGCCGACATTATGCTCAAACCATTTCGACAAATATAATTGGTCATGCTCAAGCTCAGGTGCATTCCATTCCTCAAGAATCAGCTGTTTTTCCTGTTTCGTGACGAGTGGGAGTGTATGAACCGATTGATCGGGATGCTTGACCGCCTCATTTAACAATAGACTGAGCTGTTCCTTTAACTTGTGAACAAATTGAGGATCAAACGCTCTTTTGTTAAAGGCCAGCTTCAATAGTAATTCTTCTCCAGGCGATGCGAGCAGATTGAGATCATAGTTTGATTTTTCATAGACATTCATGTTCTCCACCGTGAACCCTAACCGTGCCTCTTGCTCGTCCTTCTTTGCAGCTGGGACATTTTCAAACACGACAATATGATCAATGAGCTGCTGCTGACCTGTCTTTGCCTGAATATCATAAATCGGAATATATTGGTGCGGCTCGGCTGCAAGAGACTGCTGCTGTGTTTCTGACAGGAGTGCACGAAATGTCATGTGATCTGTCAGCTGAATTCTTCTTGGGATGACATTGATGAACAATCCAACCATCCTGTCAACGCCAGCCAAGTCTGCCGGACGTCCTGACACAACTGTTCCAAACAGCACATCATTTGACCGCTGATACCTGCTCAGCAGAACTGACCAAACGGATTGAAGCGCACTGCTTAACGTCGCATTTTGCTGCAGCGCTAACTCTGACAAAGCAGCCGTTTCTTCTTTGCTCATGGACCATTCAATTTCGCCTAATTCATGTTCATTCGTTTGTTTTCGCTGTTCTTTAAAGGTAGATTGTCCATCAAACCCTGCTAATGATTGCTGCCAATATTGAAGTGATGCTGGTTTATCTTGTTTTTCCAGCCACTTTATATATTCTTTATATGGTTTGACCGGTTCTAGCTTATAAGGAACGTCATGTAAAAGTGCATGGTAAATGGCAAACAACTCCTGCACCACAAGTCCAAAGCACCAGCCATCCAGAAGGATATGATGATAGCTCCATATCCAGCGATAGCTGGCAGAACCCGTTTGGAAAACAGATGCCCGCATGAGAGAATCCTTCGAGAGGTCAAATCCTCTCAGCTGATCCTGTTGTTTGAATTTCTCGATACGTTCAAGCTGTTCGTCTTCAGAAAGATCTTGCAAGTCCACAACATCAAGTGTAAAAGGACGCTCCTTTAGCACAACTTGGACAGGGCGCTTTACTTTTTCGTGGAGAAACACGGTACGAAAAATATCGTACCGCTCCACGATGATATTCATGCTTTTCTCAAGTAGGTCATGACGCAGTGTGCCCTTAACGTTCATATCCATTTGCTCTACATAGAAGCCCTTTTCTTGATGATGGAGGGTATGAAACAGCATTCCTTCTTGCATCGGTGACAGATAATACATGTCTTGAACTTGATCCCTTTTAAATTGACTCATCTATTTCATCCTCCCATCCTATTTTTATGACTGATCTCGTGTGTTGTTAAGTCAATTTCTCCTCAAGCATGTCAAAAATGTCGTCCATTTCATCCATTTCAAGGTCAGCCGCAGAGAAGTCACTTGGCGTAAATTCCCGTTCGTGCTGCGCTAAGCAATGGGTGATGATGGATTGGATTTTTTCCTTCAACAATGCCATGAACTGCTGTATCGTCTGTTCTTCATATTCACTTGCACAATAGGAGCAAGACAAAATGAATCGATTGTGTTGAACAAGACCACTAAGGTTCAGCTTATAAACAGCTTCCGAATCAGGGCTTGCTTGTCGTCCCATATCATAATTCGATGGCCCAAAGAGTTCTGTCGTCACTTCCTGATCAATCTGTCCAAGATAGTTCAAGCTGATTTCAGGATGTACGTGGTGTCCTGACGGTTCAGTGGCTGTCATGTATTTTAAAATCCCGTAGCCAATCCCTTTATTTGGCACACGGCGCAGCATTTCTTTCGTTCCTTTAATAGCTTCAGCTATGGTCTGATCCGGCTTCGCTTCAAGAACAACTGGATACATACTCGTAAACCAGCCAATTGTGCGAGAGACATCGAGCCCTGATAAAATATCCTCTCTTCCATGACCTTCAAGCTGCACATGTACATGGGACTCACCTGTCCACTCTTGAACAGCAAGGCCGAGAGCACATAAAAGAATATCGTTCATTTCCGTTGTGTACGGCAGATGAATATCGGTCAAAAGATGCTCAGTTTCTGTTTCTGTCAGCTGCATTTGAACCGATTTGGTTTCGGCAACTCTTCTTTTCGTCACTTCATGATCAACAGGTAATGCGGTTAATGGTTTGCTTTCAATTTCTGACCAATACTCCTGCTGACTTTTTAATGGCTGTGACTGTGCATAACGTTCAATGGCCTCTGCCCATTCTTTAAAGGAATGAGTTTTCAGCGGCAGGACAAGGGCTTGTCCCTTAGATGCCTGCTGATATAGAGACATAAAGTCCTCTAGTAAAACCCGGCATGAGACACCGTCAATGACTAAATGGTGTGTCACGATGAGTAAATGATCGCCATCTTCTGCATGAAAACAAATCACTTTCATCAATGGACCTGTTTCTAGGTTCAGCTGACGCTGATACTCATTGGCAGATGTGGAAATTGCCTTTTTCACATCGTGCTCTTTTGAGACATCATGAGAAATAATCGCTATCGGTTCCGGTAGCTCCCGCTGGTTGTATTGCAGGATGCCGCTATGTTCCTGCTTGTATACCATACGCAGTGCATCATGATGTGAAAGTAGTTTTTGCATGACTTGTTCTGTAATGGAAAGGTCAAATCCATTTGGCGCATGAAGCATCATCGAGAGATTCCAATGGTGCTGATCGCTGAATGCTCGTTCAAAGAACCAGCGCTGAATCGGTGTTAAAATGACTTCTCCTTCGACAGATGATTGGTCGGCTGTGAGAAGATCGGCTTCCTCGATATATGGACGAAGCTCTGCAATCGTCGGGTACTGGAACAGAAGTTTCATATCGAGCTTCCAGCCTGCTTGCGTGAGTCTGCTTGCCATTTGGATACCTTTAATCGAATCTCCGCCAAGGAAAAAGAAGTGATCGTGAATGCCGACTTGGCTGACGCCAAGGACATCTTCCCAAATCCCGCAAAGCAGTGTTTCCACTTCGTCTCTTGGTGCTTCGTATACCGTTTGGTTCGCTTCGATATCAGGAGCTGGCAATGCTTTCAGATCGACCTTTCCATTTGCCGTCATTGGAAATTGGTCTAGCTTGATGATCCATGAAGGCACCATATATTCAGGCAGTGTGCGTTTTAGGCTTTCTTTTAAGTCCTCTGTATCTGTATCGTTCTCCGTGATCACGTAAGCGGCAAGGGCGTCTTGATCACTTGCATCTTTGACCGTTGTCACGACGGCTTCTTTGACCGAATCCAGTGTCAGGAGCTGGGCTTCAATTTCTGACAGCTCAATACGGAAGCCGCGGATATTGACCTGATGGTCTATTCTGCCGAGGTAAATCAGCTCGCCACCCTCTGTCCATTTCACTAAATCGCCTGTGCGGTACATGCGCTCGCCTGGATAAAATGGATCTGGGACAAATCGTTTGTCTGTTTCCTCTGGAAGATTCCAGTAGCCTCTTGCCAGTCCTTTTCCTGCAATCACGAGCTCGCCCGGTACGCCTGGCGGCGATAGGTCATATAACGAACCCATAATGTAAAAACGAGTATTGGCAATGGCTGTTCCAATGGGAATCGTGCTTTGTTCTGGATCGATGACTCCACTTGTCGCTACAACCGTATTTTCAGTTGGACCGTAGTTATTGACGAGTTGATATGGAACTGGCTTCACCTGTTTCAGCTTGTCTCCACCTGTTAGTAAATAGCGCAGAGAATGGTTGTCCATTGACATAAACTGCTCACATAACTGCGTTGGCAGGAAGGCGATGGTGATGCCTTCTTCATTGAAATACGCATTGAGCTTGATCATATCGAGGCGAATTGCTTCGTCGATAATGTGCAGCTCTGCGCCGGCGATCCACGTCGGGAACATCTCCCAAATGGAGGCATCAAAGCCAAAGCCGGCATATTTCGCAGTTCGATCTTCGTGCGTCACTTGGAACGCATCATTGTGCCAGAACGCAAGATTCACAAGAGACTGGTGCTCGACCATGACACCCTTCGGCTGTCCCGTTGTCCCAGACGTGTAAATCATATAAGCGAGATCTGTCGGCTTCACATGAACCTGAATCTCGTGAGCTTCTCCTTCTACCGCATCTTCTATGAACAGCACATGTCCTGTGAAAGAATTTGGCGCAGTGAGTCCTTTCTGCATCAGAAGTACCTCTGCCCCGCAGTCTTCCAGCATGTACGCGATACGCTGCGCTGGATAATCCGCATCAATTGGAACGAATGCCGCACCTGCCTTGAGGACACCAAGGACAGCGGCTGTCATGTCAAGAGATGGGCGGGTGAGAATGCCGACGCGGTCTCCTGGTTTTGTGCCGCTGGCGATGAGCCTTGAAGCGACTACATTCGCCCGGCTGTTCAACTCTTTATACGTCCAGCTCGTTTCGCAGAATGTCGCTGCTTTTTGATGCGGTGCTCCTTGTGCCTTCGCCTCAATCAGGGCATGAACGGTTTGATCTGATGGAACATCAAGGTCTGGTCCTGACCATTCATTGATCAGCTCTCGTTTTTCCTCTTCAGTTATGAGAGATAGCGCTGAAATCGGCTGATTCAGCTTAGTCACCATATCGTCTATGATTTTTTCAATATATCGGCTCCAGCGCTGAATGGTGCACTTTTTAAACAGAGCCGCTGCATACTCAAAGCGCAAGCCCACTTGATCATTTTCTTCAAATACACCAAGCGTTATATCAAATTTTGCATGAACGGTATCTTGCTGCTTTTGTGACAGCTTGAGTCCATTCAAATCCGGTAACGTCAGGTCACGGTCATCTGTAGTCAGCATGACACTAAACAATGGATTGCGGCTTGTGTCTTTCGGAAGATCTAACTGAGCCACCAATTCCTCAAACGGGAATTCTTGATGTTCATAGGCTGATAGGCTGCGATCTTTCATTTTTTCAAGCAGCTGTGCTGTCGTTTCTTCTGGCTGCACTTCGTTTCGAAGAGCCAGCGTATTGACAAACATGCCTGGAACCCGTTCGATTGAAGCATGCGTACGTCCTGCGGTTACAGCGCCTATGACGATATCTGTCTGCCCAGTTAATTTGGAAAGGAAAATGGCAAATGCCGTTTGCATCACCATGTTCAAGCTCACACCTTTTTCCGCCATGAGCGTTTTGATAGATTGCATCTTTTCAGCAGACAACCATCTATCGACTCGCCCTCCTTCAAATGACTGAACTTGAGGACGCGGAAAATCAAGGGGCAGCGCTAAGTCTTCTGGCGGCTGTGCATATTGCTCCAGCCAATACTGCCGCTGTTTCTCAAGCAGCACCGGCTGATTTTCTTCCTGCTGCCATACCGCAAAATCTTTGTAATGCAGCTGAACTGACGGTAACGTCTTTTTCTCATACAGCTCTGCCAGTTCTTGAATGAGCAGGCTGCGTGTGACACCATCTGCAATGATATGGTGCATATCCATCATGAATACATATTTCTCATCAGAAAGCTTCGCCACTTTTGCCCTCATTAATGGTGCTTGATGTAGTGAGAATGGTGTAATGAATGACTCGATGACAGACTGCTCCTGATCGCCCTCTATTTCATCAACCTCTATTGTAAACGGCACTTGGCGATAGACTTTTTGAACTGGTACGCCGTCAATTTCTACAAAGGCGGTCCGCAACGATTCATGTCTGTCGATCAAGGCTTGAAGCGCTGCTTCTAGCTGCTTCACATCAAGGCTGCCTTCCATCATTAAAACGGCTGGCATATGATAAGTGACTGCTTCTGGATGCAGCTGCTGCAGTACATACATCCGCTTTTGAGCAGAAGAGACGGGATAGAAATCTTGCTTTTCCGCCGGCTGAATGGATGTCACCACCGAAGAATTCGTTTCGTTCAAGTAAGCAGCCATTGCTCGTATGGTTGGTTTTTCAAAAAGGACTTTGAGCGGCACATGCTTGTTCAGCTTTGCTTGCACCTTCGAAATGAGCACCATGCCCTTGAGGGAATGACCTCCTAATTCAAAGAAGTGGTCAAGAACACCCATTTGTTCCACCCCTAGAACTTCTGACCAAATGTCACACAGCGTCCGCTCAAGTTCCGTTTCTGGTGCCACATGCGCCGTACGGTTCATATGCACTTCATGCGGGAGCGGCAAAGACTTCGCATCCACCTTTCCGTTTTGGGTAAGTGGAATGTGATCGACTTTCACAAAGTACGTTGGAATCATATAATCCGGCAGTGTCTCCGCAAGATTTTCTCTAAACGTCAATGTTCCAATGTGTTCAGGCGCTGTGTAATAGAGTGCAAGCTCCGGCAAACCGGACGGGTGCAGAACTTTCACATGGACTTCTTGAATAGATGCCAGAGCACGTGCGGCATGCTCAATTTCCTGTTTCTCAATGCGATAGCCGCGGATTTTCACTTGATCATCGACTCTTCCAAGAAACTCAATATCTCCATTTGCATGCTGTCTGACCAAATCCCCTGTTCGATACATTCTCTCTTGAGGGTCATATGGATTTTCAAGAAAACGTTCCGCTGTTAACTCAGGCTGATTCAAATATCCTCTCGACACGCCTTCCCCAGATATATAAAGCTCTCCCGGCGCGCCATAAGGGACAAGACGCTGCTGCTGATTGCATACGAGTGCTCTAGTGTGTGCAATTGGCTGCCCGATCAAAGATCGTTCCTTCAGAGCGTCCAGCTCTTGCGGTGTGATCAGCTTGGTCACTGTACCAATGGTTGTCTCAGTCGGACCGTAATGGTTCATTACTGCCACGCATGGATGCTGCTTCATAAATGTTTCAACATCCTCAGGAATGATCGGTTCTCCTCCAAGTACCACTAGGCGTAAAGCGTTAAATGAATGTTCCTTAGAATCTGCCATCATATGAAATAAGGATGGTGTCATTTTGATATAAGTCAGTTCTTGTTCATCAATCAAACGCATCAGACGTACAGGGTCTGTATACACCTCTTCACGAGCAACATAAAGTGTCCCCCCTGCTTTTAAAACAGGGAAAATGCTTGTGTAACCAAGATCATATGCATAAGAAGAAAGCAGTGCTGTCCGATCACATTCTTGCAATGTCACCTCATTTGTCAGCCAGTTGACATAGTGTGATAGATTACGATGCGTGAGCTGTACTCCCTTCGGCTTCCCTGTTGTCCCAGATGTGTAAATCACATAAGCAAGCTGATCAACTGATACTTCCGGCAATTCTAACGGATGGCTTTGATGCACTGCTTGTTCAACCTGAACCACTTGAATCGACTTGCGATTTTGATAGGAATCAGCAAGAGACTCATTTGTCACGATGACTTGTGCATCTGAATCCTCTAAAGTGTAGCGGATTCGTTCAGCCGGAAAAGCCGGATCAATCGGGACAAACGCTCCTCCTGCTTTCATCACACCAAGCATGGAGACGATCACATAGACAGAGCGGTCAAGAATCAGTGCCACAGTTTTTTCTTTCTCTACGCCTCGTTTCTTAAGTTCACAGCTAAGTGCTTGTGACATGTCTTCCAGCTCGCGGTAGGTGAGTTTTCTTTGATCATCCCTGACGGCAATAGCATCCGGTGTTTCCTTAGCCTGACGTGAAAATTGGACATGGAATGGCTCATGACGATTCGTTGGCCCTTCGGCTTTTTTCTCCAGACGCTCTATTTGTTCATGCTGATCCAGTATACGGAGCAAGCCGATCTGTTCCTCTGGATGACGAACCGCCTCACGAATAATCGCTAGGAGGTGAGTTCCGAACCGGCGGACGGTCTCTTCTTTAAATAACGCCGCTGCATAGTCAAAGCTCAGTTTTAATGCTCCCTCGCGTTCAAATGCTTCTAAAGATAAATCAAATTTGACCGAGTGATGCTGAATGGCATAAGGCGAAATGTTCAGATCGCCGAGCTTTAACGCTGGAACCTCCATGTTCTGCATGTTAAATGACACGCTAAAAAGCGGGCTCCGAGTTGTATCACGGTCTAACGGAAGATGTGCAATTAACTCTTCGAGTGGATAACTTTGATGTGCAAAAGCGTCAACACTTGTTTCTTTTATTTCTTCAAGCAGCTGCAAAAATGTTTTGGTTTGTTCTGGTTTTCCGCGCAATGCAATGGTGTTAATAAACATCCCCGGCATGTCCTGGATATCAGGGTGTGTCCGTCCAGCAACAGGCGAACCCACAATGATATCTTCCTGACCGCTATAGGAGGCAAGCAGCACTTGAAAGGCGGATAACAAGAACATATACATGGTCGTATCGGTTTTCTGAAGCAGTTCATAAATGCGCTGAGTCGTTGCTTGATCACAGCCAAACATGAATCGTTCTCCAGAAAAATCACGTTCTGCTGGACGCGGATAATCAGTTGGCAGCTCTAAAACCGGTAAATCTCCTTCAAATTGCTTCAGCCAATATGCTTCATGCTCCTTCAGTTTCTCCGTTTCTTCTTCACTTAGCTGCCAGACAGCGTAATCTTTATAATGAATGGCTCTTTCAGCAAGAGCTTCTCCATCATAAGCCTTCGCCAAATCTTGAATGAACGTCTTCATGGAGCTGCCATCTGTAATGAGATGATGTGCTTCCAAAACGAGAAGATGACGATTCTCACTGACCTTTAGCAGCTGAGCTCGTAGAAGGGGTGCCGCTGTTAAATCAAATGGCGATTGACGTTCAGCAAGAAATGCCTCAGCCTCTTCTTCCTTGATGTCATGAACAGGAAGGTCAAATGCAGACCATTCATGCACCCTTTGGACAATGTCTTCTCCATTCATATGAAAACTCGTTCTTAAGATTTCATGCGTTTGGATTAACTGATTAAATGCTGATTTGAGCCGCTCATATTCGAGTGTTCCTTCAAGCGTTAAGACGATCGGAATATGATAATTCGTGCTGTCAGGTTCAAGTGTCTGCAAAATGTATAAACGGCGCTGAGCTGGTGATACCGGATATTCGCCCGCCTGCTCTGCTGGTAAAATAGGATGCCCAGCATCTTCTTGACCATCCTGATCGATGTAAGCCGCTAATGAGCGAATCGTCGGCTTCTCAAAAATCACTTGAATCGGCACTTCCTTTTGTAGCACTTCTTGAACCTTCGCAGACATCATCATCGCCTTGAGCGAGTGCCCGCCAGCCATGAAGAAATGCTCGTCTATCCCAATCGTTTTCCCAAGAAGCTCCTCCCAAATGTCAGCGAGTGCTTTTTCTGTCTCGGTCTCAGGCGGAATGATTTTGATCTCTTCGCGATGCACTTCGTCCGGCTTTGGTAAAGCTTTTCGATCTACTTTCCCGTTCGTTGTCAGCGCAAAGGTATCCAGCTTCATCACATAGTGAGGCACCATATAAGCTGGCAGCTTTTGATTGAATACATCTCGCACCTCTTCTTCTGTGAGTCTCCCTGTGAAGTAGGCGATGATTTCTTTTTCTTCTGAAGAAAGCTGCTGAACAAGTACAACCGCATCATCGATACCCGTTTCTTGGCGAAGCACCGTTTCAATTTCACCAAGCTCAATACGGAAGCCTCGAATTTTCACCTGATCATCTGCACGGCCAAGGAATTCGATCTGACCATCCGCACCATATCTAGCCAAGTCACCTGTTCGATACATCCGTCCTGACGGCTTAAAAGGATCTGCCATGAATACTTGATCAGTCAAATCTGGACGTTTGATGTACCCTCTTGAAACACCATCCCCGCCTACATACAGCTCTCCTGGCGCTCCAATTGGCTGAAGTCTTTGATAATCATCTAAAATATAAGCTGACGTATGATTGATCGGCTGACCAATTGGGATCGGACCCGTTTCATCTCCTCTTACTTCGTAAATGGTCGAGATGGCTGTATTTTCTGTTGGGCCATAGACATTCAGCAAGGTAAGTGATGGATGATGCTTTTTCACAAGCTCCGCACTTTTCTCATTGATCACATCACCGCCGGTGAATAATGTTTTTAACCCTTTGAACATTTGCGGCCGCTGCTGAGCGAGCTGATTAAATAAACCAGTCGTTAAAAAGAGCGCCGTGATTTGATGTGTTTGGATAAATTGTTCGAATCGGTGTATATCCAATAAAGTATCACGGTCAACAGGATAAAGCGTCGCCCCATTCAGAAGCGTAGTGAAGATTTCAAGGGTAATCGCATCAAAGCTGACAGCTCCTGTATGCGCCATACGATCCGACGTGTTCAACCCTATTTTTTCCTGAGAGCATGCTAACCTCACAATATGCTGATGCTCAATTTGCACTCCTTTGGGCCGTCCAGTTGATCCCGATGTGAACATGATATATGCCAATTGAGATGGAGACGTCTCGACTGATAACTCCGCTTGTGAGTGATGAGTCATGCCGGTCACATGTATTGCTTTGATGCTTTCATCAACCGGCGGCTGGCTGTCAGCATAGAGCAAAATGGCTACGCCGCTGTCTTCAAGCATCCAACGGATTCTCTCCTCAGGCTGAGCTGGATCAATCGGCACATAGGCAGCCCCTGCGTGTAAAATGGCTAAAATGGCGATCACCGCATCCGCTGATCGGTTCATATACACCGCGACTGCATCCCCCGGTTGAACGCCGTTTTCTACAAGGATGCTGGCTAAACGACGGATTTCTTGTCCAAGCTCTTCGTATGTGAATGTTCGCTCGCCTTCGACTAATGCCAGGTGGTTTGGCTGCGCTTTGATACGTTCATTGAGCAGCTCGGGAATGGACAGGTGCTTCGGATAATCTCTCTCCGTCTGATTCCACGCTGCAATCTGCTGCTTTTCTTCTTCTGTGATACATGTCACTTCATGAAGATACATGTCAGGATTTTGAGTGATTTGCTTTATGAGATTGGTCAGATGTTTTGATATGTTTTCAATGACCTTTTCTTCAAAAGCCATCGCATTATATTTGAATTTCAATGTCCACGTTTCACCCGGATAGACAAGAAGATTCAGATCGAAATTCGTTTGTTCAAATCCGTCCTTTACATCAATGGCAAAACCGAGACGTGCAGACATGGTGTCACCAGACAGCTCCTGATCTAAAGGATAGTTTTCAAATCCAACCAAATGATCAAAGAGTTTTCCTCCAGTAGCTGTTTTCTGCTGAATGTCATAAAGCGGCATAAAATCATAGTTTTCCGCTTCCAGAGCATGCTGCTGAACCTTTTGAAACAGCTGTTTGAAGGTCTGTTCCTGATCCAATGTCACCCGAACAGGTATCGTATTGATAAACAGCCCTGCCATTTGCTCAATTCCAGACACACTTGGAGGTCTGCCCGATACGACTGTTCCGAATGTGACATCATCTGCTGCATGATAGGTGCTTAAAAGAACGGACCAGACAGCCTGAAAAAGGTTCGGTGCTGTCACTTGGCATTGTCTTGCCGCATCTTGAATGGCTTGTACCGTTTGTGCATCCCATGTAAACGTCCATTCCTGATGGTCATATTGTCCGTTCGCCTCTTTTTGCTGCAGCAGCCCTTGGTGCTGAACAGCACCATCCAGCCGCTCCTTCCAATAGTCTTCCGCTTCTTGTTTGTTTTGCTTTCCAAGCCACTGGATATAGTCCGCATAAGGCTTACCTTGTGAGCGATCTGGGGTTCGGCCGTTCCGATAAGATTCATAGTAATGAAACAGTTTTTTCATTAAAACACCCATGGACCAACCATCCATGATGATGTGGTGGTTGCTCCAAATCAGGTGCCAGTTTGTTTCATTTAATTGAAAAACAGCGACTTTCAACAACAGATCATTCGTTAAGTGAAATCCTTGCTTTCTCACTTGCTTTTTATATTGATCCAATACCTTTTTCTGCTCTTGATCATTCAGATGAGATAGATTCTCTCTATACACATCTAAATGACGTTCAGCCAGTACAACCTGACGAGGCTTTTGTAATTGCTGATAGACAAAGGCTGTACGCAGAATGTCATATGTCCGTACGAGTTCATTGAGGCTCTTTTCAAAAAGATCGAGATCAAAATCTCCGCTTATTCCAAGCTCAAGCTGTGTGAAATAAGAGGAGGAATCAGGGTCTAGCATGGCATGATACAGCATGCCCTCTTGCATTGGTGTTAAAGGATATACCTTTTGAATTTTCTGCTTGCTCATAAGTCCACCTCTTCTTTTTGCTTAAAATAGATCCATTAGCTTTTCAAGTTCATCCATGGTGAGATCCTCATCTCCCACATCACTAGGTGTGATTTGACTCTCATCCTGTGATAGACAATGTGAGATCAATGTCTTCACATTCTTTTCTAAGAGCTCCTTGAACTGTTCCATCGTACGTTCTTCGAATTCAAGGTGATGATAGGAAATCGTCACATGGAGCATTGCTTGTTCTACGAAACCAACAATATCTAGCGCATGAGGTTTCTCGGATTCAGGGCTCAGCGATTGTCCTGCATGCCATGCAGAGCGTCTCATTTCACCGCCGCCGATCTGATCATCAAACTGGCCAAGATAGTTAAAGCTGATATCTGGTGTGACTTGAAAATCAATATCGTCCTTCATTTTGTCAGGCGTTAAGTATTTTAAAACGCCATAGCCGATCCCCTTGTTCGGAATGTGTCTGAGTTCCTCTTTTAAATGCTTGATTTGATAAGAAAGATCGTCTGCATGCGACATATCCAGTAATACTGGATACATGCTAGTAAACCAGCCGATGGTCCGTGATACATTAACCTCAGGGAGGATGTCCTCTCTCCCGTGCCCTTCAAGATGAATAAAGTGCCTGTCTTCACCTGTCCACTCTTTCATGGACAACCCTAATGCCGTCAGCAAAATATCATTGATTTCCGTTTGATAGGCTTCATGTACATCCGTCAGCAGACTGTGCGTTTCTTCCTCAGACAATGTAAAACGAAGGGTCTCTGTATGAAGCATTCGTTGATCCTCCGTGACATGATCCTTTTGAAGCGGACGAACGGAATGCGCAAGTACCTTTTTCCAATAATCTCTTTCCGATAGCAGCTCATCTGACACAGCGTATTCAGTCAGCTTTTGGGCATATTCTTGGAAGGAGTGTGTTTTTTCAGGAAGGGTAAGAGTTTCCCCGCGCTTCGACTGTTCATAAAGAGCCATGAAATCTTCAAGGAAAATACGCCATGACACACCATCAATGACAAGGTGATGTACAGCGAGCAATAAATGATCTCCTTGGTCTGTTCGGAAAATGGCAGGTTTCACTAGTGGTCCCTCTGCTAGCGACATACTCGCCTGCACTTCATTTGCCAGCTTTTCTACCTGCTGGATTTGCTGCGACAGCTCTCCTTTTACTTCCACCACATCAATTGCCACATTGTTTTCTTCGATTCCTCGATGACGCTGGATGACGCGCCCTTCTTCGAGCGGATACACCATTCGCAATGCATCATGATGAATGATGAGCTGTTCCAGTACTTGCTGAACGATTTCCTCATCCAAACCATTTGGTGCTTGGAGCATAACCGATTGGTTCCAATGATGCTGATTCGTAAAGTTTCGTTCAAAGAACCAGCGTTGAATCGGTGTTAAAATGACTTCTCCTTCGACAGGTGATTGGTCGGCTGTGAGAAGATCGGCTTCCTCGATATATGGGCGTAGCTCCGCAATCGTCGGGTACTGGAACAGAAGTTTCATATCGAGCTTCCAGCCTGCTTGCGTGAGTCTGCTTGCCATTTGGATGCCTTTAATCGAATCTCCTCCAAGGAAGAAGAAGTGATCGTGAATGCCGACTTGGCTGACGCCAAGGACATCTTCCCAAATGCCGCAAAGCAGCGTTTCAACTTCGTCTCTTGGTGCTTCGTATACCGTTTGGTTCGCTTCGATATCAGGAGCTGGCAATGCTTTCAGATCAACTTTTCCATTTGCCGTCATTGGAAATTGGTCTAGCTTGATGATCCATGATGGCACCATGTATTCTGGCAACGTTCGTTTTAGGTTTTCTTTCAGGGCTGTTGTTTCTTCAGCCGCGATGACATAAGCGATAAGTGCATCTTGATCACTCGCATCTTTAACTGTTGTCACGACCGCTTCTTTGACAGAATCCAGCGTTAGGAGCTGGGCTTCAATTTCTGACAGCTCAATACGGAAGCCGCGGATGTTGACCTGATGGTCTATTCTGCCGAGATAGATCAGCTCGCCACCCTCTGTCCATTTCACTAAATCGCCCGTACGGTACATGCGCTCACCTGGATAAAATGGATCTGGGACAAATCGTTTGCCTGTTTCCTCTGGAAGATTCCAGTAGCCTCTTGCCAGTCCTTTTCCTGCAATCACGAGCTCGCCCGGTACGCCTGGCGGCGACAGGTCATATAACGAACCCATAATGTAAAAACGAGTATTGGCAATCGCTGTTCCAATCGGAAGCGTGCCTTGATTTGGATCGATCATTCCGCTTGTCGCTACAACCGTATTTTCAGTTGGACCGTAGTTATTGACGAGTTGATATGGTACTGGCTTCACCTGTTTCAGCTTGTCTCCACCTGTTAGTAAATAACGCAGAGAATGGTTGTCCATTGACATAAACTGCTCGCATAACTGCGTTGGCAGGAAGGCAATGGTGATCCCTTCTTCATTAAAATACGCATTAAGCTTGATCATATCGAGGCGAATTGCTTCGTCGATAATGTGCAGCTCTGCGCCGGCGATCCACGTCGGGAACATCTCCCAAATGGAGGCATCAAAGCCAAAGCCGGCATATTTCGCAGTTCGATCCTTGTTCGTCACTTGGAACGCATCATTGTGCCAGAACGCAAGATTCACAAGAGACTGGTGCTCGACCATGACACCCTTCGGCTGTCCCGTTGTCCCAGACGTGTAAATCATATAAGCGAGATCTGTCGGCTTCACATGAACCTGAATCTCGTGAGCTTCTCCCTCTACCGCATCTTCTATGAACAGGACATGACCTGTAAATGAAGGTGGTGCAGTAAGTCCTTTCTGCATCAGAAGTACCTCTGCCCCGCAGTCCTCCAGCATGTACGCAATACGCTGCGCTGGATAATCCGCATCAATTGGAACGAATGCCGCACCAGCCTTGAGAACGCCGAGGACAGCGGCTGTCATATCAAGAGATGGACGGGTGAGAATGCCGACGCGGTCTCCTGGTTTTGTGCCGCTTGCGATGAGCCTTGAAGCGACTACATTCGCCCGGCTGTTCAACTCTTTATACGTCCAGCTCGTTCCGCAGAATGTCGCCGCTTTTTGATGCGGTGCTCCTTGTGCCTTCGCCTCAATCAGGCCATGAACAGTTTGATCTGACGGGACGTCTAGGACAGGTCCTGACCATTCGTTCAGCTGTTTTTGCTGCTCCTGCGATGACAATAATTTCATTTGATCTAAAGATTGATCTGGCGCTGACACCATTTGTTCCAGCAAATGAAGGAAATATTCTTTCCACTTTTCAATTGACGTCTTTTGAAAGATAGAACAATTAAAATCAAACACGAGCTCAATTCGATCTGCGGATTCGTTTCCAGTTAAGGTCAAATCAAATTTGGCGATATTCTCCTCGAATGGCTGTGGAACAACGTGAAGCCCATCCATTGATAAATCACGAATATCCGCATTTTCCATTGAGAAGACCACATCAAAAATTGGATGACGGCTTGTGTCTCGAACCGTTTGCACTTGATCTACCAATTCTTCAAATGGGTACAGCTGATGCTCGTTTGCCTCTAACACAAGCTGATGAACATTTGACGCAAATTCAGCAGCTGTCTGATGTCCTGCTGGTCTTGTTCTAAGTGCCAGCGTATTCACAAACATGCCAATCACAGATTGAATATCAGGATGGGTTCTACCCACAACCGGAGAACCAATGATGATATCCTCTTGTCTTGAAAGCTTGCTTAAAAGAATACTGTAGCCAGCAAGCAGGACTGTATAGGTCGTACTGTTGAGCGTTCTAACGAGTTCGTCCAATTTTGATTTAAGCGAACCTTCAATTGTAAATGAGACACGATCTCCAGCGAATGTTTGCACTTTTGGTCTTGACAGGTCTTCCGGCAGTGCCAGTACAGGCAGCTCTCCTTGTAATTGATCCAGCCAGAATGCCTCTTCATCTGCTTTTTGCGCAGCAGATGCCTCACTTTTTGACCAAACTGCATAATCCTTATATTGAACAGGCAATTCCTCTAGTTTGTCTCCTCGATACAGGGCTGAAAGCTCCTCAATTAAAATGCCAACAGACGCCCCATCTGAAATGATATGATGCATATCAATCAGTAAATAATGGACATTTACGGAGACGGAAACTAGACCTATTCTGAGTAAAGGCGCTTTTTCTACATCAAATGGCCTGATAAAGTCATTCATCAATTGCTGTATGTCTCGGCCGTTCTGTTCAATTTTTTCAATGTCTATTGAGACATTTGTTTCAATCCGTTGAACAGGTTCATTCTGAACAAAATCAAAGCTCGTTCGGAAAGCTTCATGACGTTGGACTAGCTGATCAATTGCCTTTTCAAATCGTTTTTCATCAAAGACGCCTTCTAGCTTTAAGGCAGCCGGCATATGGTAGCTTTGCTCCGCATCAGTCATTTTCTCCAAAACAAACAGTCTTTTCTGAGCCGATGTCACTGGATAATAGGCCGCCTCTTTGGCAACTTCCACTCGCTTGATCTCCGTTTGATCCGCTTGATCTACCGCAAGCGCGAACGCTTCTAATGTCGGGGATTCAAATAAAGATTTCAAAGTGAGCTCCACCTGCATCTCTTCATACAACCTGTTCAGCATTTTCATGCCGCGCAACGAATGGCCCCCGCATTCAAAGAAATGATCGTGTTTGCCGATTCGCGGTACTTCAAGAACTTCCTCCCAAATGTTCGCCAGCAGACGCTCTGTTTCTGATTGAGGAGAGGTGTATTCATTTGCCCCCTGCTCACTAAGATCAGGTGCCGGCAACGCCCGCCTATCGACCTTACCGTTATTCGTTAAAGGAAGCTCCTCTAATTGCATGAAAAATGCCGGCATCATATACACGGGCAGTTCACGTCCTGCTTGCTCGCGCAAATCAGTTAATGAGACAGATCCTTCTGCTGTGAAATACGCACATAACGTGTCATTCGGAGCAGCAATCACGACAGCTTCCTTCACCTGAGGATGCCGCAGCAGCTGATGTTCAATTTCCCCAAGCTCGATACGCTGTCCGCGAATCTTCACTTGATGATCGATCCGTCCAATGAATTCGATATCTCCATTTGACAGCCAGCGTGCAAGATCGCCCGATTTATACATGGTCTCTCCAGGGCGGAAAGGATTTTTGACAAACTTTTCGCTCGTTAGTTCTGGCTGCTTATAATATCCTTTCACCAGTCCATCACCAGCGACACAAAGCTCTCCTGCAACGCCCGGCGGCTGTACATGTCCAAATTCATCTACAATATAAACAGCCGTTTGACTCACTGGCTTTCCAATTGGGATGGATAAAGCCTGCTTCTCAATGTGGTTCACAGGATAATATGTGGTGAAAATTGTGCTCTCAGAAGGGCCGTACATATGAACAAGCTTGTCTTTCCCCACTGTCTCAAGTGCAGTCACCACATGAGGCACTGAAGCACGTTCTCCGCCAAACAGCACTTTTCTTACGTTCTTCAGACTATCTTTTTTCATATCGATGAGTAAGTGAAAAAGAGCTGTCGTGATCATTAAAATACTGACTTTTTCCTTCTCAATCGCTCCAGAAAGCTCATTCATGTTTAAAATATGGTCCTTTGGCAGAACAACGAGTTTTGCTCCGTTTAATAAAGCACCAAACACATCAAACATAAAGGCATCAAATACATAGTTTGAGATGCTCATCACCGTATCTTCATGATGAATGGTGAGATAATTCGATTGCTTCACCGTTCTCAAAATGTTCCGGTGTGTCACCATATTTCCTTTAGGCTTACCTGTTGTACCAGATGTATAGGTCAAATTCGCCAAGTCCTCAGGTAAAATATGAGCATCTATTGGGCTGTCTGACTGCTGAGCAACCGCTTGATCTTCTGTTTCTATGATGATTCCCTCAAATGCAGTGAGCACCGAGCGATGGCGTAGCACTTGATGTGTCAGTAAGAATTGTGCACCGCTGTCTGTTAAAAAGTGCTTCACGCGCTCATCAGGGAAATCAGGGTCAATTGGTACATAGACTCCGCCCGCCTTAAGCACAGCCAGAACAGAGAGCACCATTTCATTGGATCGTTCAAAGAATAAGGCTGCTTTCATTCCTTTTTCAAAACCATTTTCACGCAAATAATGTGCCAGCTGATTCACTCGGGCATTCAGCTCTTGATAAGAAAGAACCACATCTTCACATTGCAATGCAGGCTGATGACCATGCTGCTGCACCTGTTCTTCAAACTCGGTCACAATGGTTTCTTCTGCTGGATAAGGCGCAGGTAACGGATTCCACCTATTTAGCTGAGCTTCTGCTTCTTGTTCAGACAGTAAGCGATAGGATTGAATAGCTTCCTGCGGCGTTTGAACCATCTGCTCCAGCAGATAAATATAATGTTTGAGCATCTGCTCTGCTGTACTTCGTTTAAATAGTGCCGTACTGTAATCGAGTACAAAGGATAAACCTTGATCTGACTCCATCGCTTGCAGTGTTAAATCAAACTTTGCAATATGGAAATTGGTTTCTTCGACTTCGACCAGCATGTCTCCAATATGCTGGGCTGTTGAATGATCCGGCGCGAGTGTAAAGACGGTATCAAACAATGGATGACGGCTAAAATCTCTTGGCACATTCAGCTTTTCAAGCAGCCGCTCAAATGGATATTGCTGATGCTCAAATGCCTGCATCGTCTTTTCCTTTACTTGCTCAATCAACTGAGACATGGTTCCATTCGGATCTACCTCTGACCGCAAAGCAAGTGTCTGGACAAACATACCGATCATGTCATTCAAATCTGTATGCACACGCCCTGCTGCCGGTGTTCCGACCACAAATTCCTTTTGACCCGTATATTTCGCAAGCAATGTATAGTAAGCAGAAAGCAGCACCGTATACAGTGTCGTGTGATGATTTGCTGCAAGCTCCTGTAATTGATTCTTTAACGCCTCATCGATTTCTTTGATGACACGATCACCTGCGAAAGACTGGACAGCTGGACGCTGATAATCGGTCAGCAGCTGTAAAGCAGGGATATCTCCCGAAAATTCTTGCAGCCAGAATGCCTCTTCTTTTTGAAAGCCTCGGTGCTCTTGCCAAACAGCATAATCTTGATATTGAAGCTTCAATGGTGCTTTCACCGATCCCTCGTAAGCATCTGACAGCTCACGCAGCATTAAATCGATCGAAAGACCATCTGAAATCAGATGATGCATATCGAAAAAGAGCAAATGCTCCTGATCATGCAATGATTGCAATCCAATTCGCAGAAGTGGCGCACACTCAAGATCAAAAGGTCTGACAAAGTGCTGCATGTTTTCTTCCATCGTACCGCCTGTCAGCTGTTCTATTTGAAAGGACACGGATGAAGCGATCCGCTGACGAGGGACACCTTTTATCGTATGAAAAGAAGTACGCAGCATATCATGACGTGAGATCAGTCTGTCAAAGGCTTCAGTCAGCTTCTCAAGCTGCAGAGTTCCTTTTAACCTCACAACAGCAGGCATATGATAGGCAGTGCTTTGCTCCAATTGACTCACCATATAGACGCGCTGCTGTGGAGGCGATAATGGATAATGATCTGCAGCCGGCGCTTTTGGTATCTCCGTTTCAGAAGACTTTTCTGCTTGCTCAATATAAGCAGCAAGAGCAGCAATCGTCTGCTGTTCAAATAAAACAGAGAGCGGCACCTCCACTTGAAAATCTCGCTGAACCTTTGTAAGTACAGTCATCGCTTTGAGCGAATGCCCGCCTCGATCGAAGAAAGAATCATATACACCAATCTTCTCCTGATCAAGAATGTCTTCCCACAAATCAACAAGCTTCGTTTCTATATCGTTTCTAGGTGCCGTATAAACAGCATGAACCGCTCTATCACCTTTTAAGGCAGCAAGTGCACGACGGTCGACTTTGCCGCTGACTGTGAGTGGAAAAGCATCGAGTTCTTTGAAATAAAGCGGCATCATGTAAGCTGGGAGCTGATGTTTGATAGCCGCTTGCAGCATGTCAACAGACACACCTTCATGACGAGCTTGATAGTAAGCACTTAACGCCTTTTCCCCATCCGCTTCATCAACTACTAGCACGACAGCCTTATCAACTCCATCTACCTGCTCCATCACCGCTTCAATCTCGCCTGTTTCTATGCGATAACCCCTTATTTTCACTTGATCGTCCATTCTGCCAAGATAATCAATCGTGCCATCTGGAAGCCATCTGACTAGATCCCCTGTTCGATACATCCGCTCATGCGGAGAAAACGGATCTGCTGTGAATACCTTCTTCGTCAATTCAGGCTGATTCACATAGCCTCGCCCAACACCTATACCGGCAATGCAAAGTTCCCCTGCAGCCCCAGGCACCTGTAATTGATCATGTTCATTTAAAATATAAATACGATGATGACCAAGCGGTTTTCCAATCGACACATAGCGCTGTTCAGTTGATTCGCTCAGCTCACTGAGATTCAGGCGATGCACCGCCGCATCCACACACGTCTCAGTTGGACCATACACATTCCATAGAGTAAAATCAGGCTGACTCATACGAACCGCTTCGATAAGTGAACATGCTGCTTTCGCAGGCAGCGCTTCTCCGCCAATCAACATGTGCGTCAATGACAGCCCGTCCAAATCCGCAGCAAGTAAAAGCTGCACATGCGCCGGTGTTCCATCTGCCGCTTCAATGTGATGTTTTCTGTAATAAGACGCTAGCTGCATGCCATTTCTCGTCGTTTCTCGCGGGATGATATGAAGCGTATGTCCAAATAAAAGAGCAGCAAAGATTTGTTTCACCGATGCATCGAAATGGAATGGGGCTAGAAGCGCCATTTGAAGCTCATTCGCCCCTTGATACATCTCATGATACAAAGCATGGACCAAATGATGAAGCTGAAGATGCTCAATCATGACGCCCTTCGGCTTTCCAGTCGTACCCGATGTATAAATCATGTAGGCTAAATCTTCGGGCGCCGTCTGATCGACAAGCTCAGGCAGCCATCCATCATCTAATAATAGTTGCTGCTGCACGATCAATTTTCCCGAGAGGGCTGGGTACTTTTGAATGAACGATTCCTCTGTTAACACGATAGAAGCACCTGAATCCTCCACAATAAATTGAATGCGCTCCTCAGGTAATGCTGGATCAATGGGTACATATGCCCCGCCAGCCTTTAGTATGCCGAAGACTGCTACCATGGCATCTACCTTCCGCTCCATCAAAACAGCAACAGACACATCACGCGAGATACCTTTCATTTGTAAAAAACGTGCAAGCTTTTCTGCCTGTTGTTGCAGCTCTCCATAAGTAATTGTTCCATTTTCTGCTACAACGGCTGTCCGATCTGCATATTTGTTGGCTGTCTCATCAAACATGTGATGAACCGGTTTTGCTGCTGGTCTTTCAAACGATTCTCCCTCAGATAATTGCAGCAGTTCCTTTTGTTCACCTGCTGAAAGTAAAGGCAGTGTCCCGATCAGCTGATCAGGCTGAGTGACCGCCGCTTCTAGTAAAATCAAGAATCGATCAAACATCTTACTCATTTCTTCTTCTGTGAATACATCTGTACGGTAATCCAAATCAATGGTCAATGTATCAGTATCCCAGCGGTCTTTCACATGTATTGAAATATCATTCATTCCGCTCCCGCTAAAAATCGGTTCAGTAATGAACGACAGGTTCTCTTTTTTCTGCCACTGCATGACCTGATATTCTAAAGAAATATCAAAAAGGCGTCCTGTAAACCCTTCTCTTTCCCGCAAATCATTCATGAGCAGATTGTAAGGGTATTTTTGGTGTCGCAGGATCTTCATTTGATCTGCCATGACCTGCTTTACGAAATCAACAAACGATTGCGACCCTTGAACAGATGCACGCATTGGAATCGTCGATACAAACATCCCAATCATCTTTTTCTCTTTGGCATTCGTCCGGTTACCCATAAAGGTTCCAAGAACAACATCCTCCATACCGCTAAAACGATGTAAGTAAATATAGACAGTGGACATAAACATCGAAAGCATACTGACTTTCTGTTCTTCACAAAAGACACGAAGCTTCTCTTTTAAAGAATCTGGAACATCCCCTGAAAATCGCTCCGCATGTAAACTCATCTCATATCCCTTATGCGGTTTTAAAGATGCGAAGTCTGGAATATGAGCAAATTGCTCATTCCAAAAAGCTTGGTCTTTTTGAAAACGTTTAGAAGATTCATAGGTCTGCTCACTCATAATGTGATCAACGAAGGAAATCTCCTCAACTGGCGAGATGTCTACTCCTTGCAGCATGTCATGATATAAATCAATAATGCGATTTCCCATTAAAATGATAGAAATCCCATCCGCGACAATATGATGTGCTTTACAGAACAGCCAGCACTCTTGATCATTGATTTGAAATACCGTAAATTCAATCAAGGGGCTGTCAATCAATGTCATCGGCTCACGAATTTGCTCGTTCGCCCAAGCCCTTACTTCCTCTTCACTCCAGCCCTTCTCCATGCGAATCGGCTGTTTTTCATAAGGTTTGATATATTGAACAGGCTCCTCCTCTTCATCTCGATACACGAGTCTCAGCCGAAGAGAGTCAGTTTGTCGAATGTACGCTTGAAGCACATCGACGACCAAAGAAGGATTGAGACCAGATGCTGATCTCAACCTGGCGAATCCACCCAAATTAGAAATACTTGTACCTGGATAAAATCTTTCCGTGTAGAATACTCGCTTTTGCGCATGTGTTAAGGGGTAATAAACTGTATTCATTTTCATCCTCCGCCTCTTCTATGTTTTCTCCACCAATTTCACCCTGCACCCTCTATATCAAAAGAACCAAGTCTATTTCATTAAAATAGACGCTTTAACAGAAAAGGAGCCCACCCCGAATAAAACGGAGGGACTCCCATTTTGATTCGGTAGCCTGCCGACCTTAGCAAAAAAAGAATCATTTACCTTAGGACATGGCTTTGCGTCTCTATGTTTCCATAGATTTGCCTTTTTCTTCTTTTCTTTTAGATATTTTCTATTTACGTCCACTTTATATGAAAATATTGTTTTTTTCACCGAAAAATGGGTGTAAAGATTCATGCGTTATACCGAAGGGTTCGCATGATAATTGACGATATTTACCGAAAATAACTAATAATAGTTGCGTTCAACCGAAAATAATCGACTAAATACCGCAAAAATTTCATATTTTCCCTTAAATATTGAAAATATGGCCGAAAATCTAGGATAGAGGTCTCCTTTCGTTTCCCGCAAATTCTTAAATCTTAAGAACTACATTCCCTAAAAAAATGATTTTTTTACTGTAAAAACAACAAAAAAAGAGCTGCCATTTCAAATGACAACTCCTTGTTTCTTCATTATATTTACATCACCTTAGACAGACCAATCGTTTTCTCAATAATGAGCAGCGCAATGATAGAAATGATAATAAATATGACAGATATCGCATTGACACTTGGATCAAAGGTCTGCTCAATGTAATTAAAGGTCCTGACGGGAATTGTGATGGTTTGAGGTGAGGAAACGAACAAACTGATCGATATTTCCCCAAATGACGTCACAGCTGAAAACACCCCACCTGCAATGATTCCCGGCTTAATCAAAGGCAATGTGACTCGAAAAAACGTGCGAATGGGTCCTGCGCCAAGATTCATTGAAGCCAGCTCAAGCCGTGGATCTAAATTCGAAACACTCACGCCTACCGTTCGAACCACATAGGGAAAACCAATGATGACATGACCAATGACGAGCGCCCACAAAGACCCTGTAAAGCCCATAGCCGTAAACAAGTAAAGCATAGCAATCCCTAATACCACTTGAGGAATCATGAGAGGTGATAGAATGAAAGCTTGGACAGCCTCCTTTCCCTTAAAGGAAAGCCTTGCTAAAGCATACGAAGCCATTGTCCCTAAAAGAACCGTGAGAGGCGTCACAATGAATAGCAGAATCACACTGATCCGAAGCGATTCCATCCATTCTGGATTTGACACGACATCATGAAACCAGCGAACAGAGAACGAAGTCGGTGGAAATTCAGGAAAGGCATTTGGGCTAAAAGCAGATAGGACGATCACAAGAACAGGAATGGTTAAAAAAAGATAAACCAATGACCCAGCAGTCCAAATCAGGATAGAAAGCAAGCGATCACCTATTGACTTTTTACGCATGCATCCTCGCCTCCCAACGCTTCAATAAATAGCTTAATAGACTGACCACCACAAGCACACAAACCAATAATGTAAAGGACATAGCTGCAGCAAGAGGCAAGTTATACACCTGCATCACCTGTTGATAAATTGACAGCGGCAGCAGCGGCTGCATCCGTCCGCCGACTAATAGCGGGGTGATATAACTTCCTGCTGCCAGTGAGAAGACGATGATCGCGCCAGTCACCATGCCTGGAATGGTCAGTGGCAAGGTGACATGAAAAAAGGTTCGGATCCGGCCAGCCCCAAGACTCATAGAAGCCGGTTTTAAATGACGATCCATATCGGTTAAACTTGTTGCGATCGGCAGTACTGCAAATGGCAGCATGACTTGGACATAGGCAATAATGACCGCATTCATATTCCACAGCATCGAGAGAGGCTTCTCAATCACATGTAAATCTAGTAACATGCCATTGATCAGACCATTTTGCGAAAGAAGAACAATCCATGCAAACGTCCGAATCACAACACTTGTCAAAAGCGGCGACACAAGTAAGATATAGAAAAATGCCCGTAGACGCGGATTAGGTGCCTTGACGAGCACGTATGCTGCTGGGTATGCCATCAATAAACAAATCACCGTTGTCTGTAAAGCCACCCACACAGTACTGCCAATCGCCTTTACATATGCATCTGTCGTGAACACATGAATATATTGAGAAAAGCTATACGTTTGTAATGTATTCATCATCGAATCGACATCGCGAAAACTGAGAACGAGCATCATCACAAGCGGAGCTAGTAAAAATACAACAAGAAACAAACAGGCTGGCAGCAGCATAAACCAATGAAATCGTTGATTCTTTTTCTTGATTCGCATCACGTATGCACCTTCGAATCTAAGAAAACGATATCTTCAGGCTGCCAATGGATATGGACGGTTTCTCCAACTTCAGGCAGCTCGGGAAATGCAGCATCAGAAGCATGGACAATGATTTCACCATTATCAAGCCCCACAACCAAACGTAATGAATGTCCAATATAACTCACATCTGACAGCACGCCTGATACATGGTTTGGCTGAACTTCCTCCTGATCAGAAGAGATACTGATTCTTTCAGGACGCAGCATAAGTAGTTGCTTTTCCCTTTTCTCTCGATGTGCCGCAGCCAGCAGCTGAAGATGCTGACCGTTTGAATGGGTTAAATGCGGAACCGTAAATGCAGCATCAGCTTCATTGTACACGGCCTCAAAGATATTCACCTGTCCGATGAATTCAGCTACAAATCGATTGTTTGGCTGGCGGTACACCTCTAAAGGCGTCCCAATCTGCTGAATTCTACCCTCTCCTAAAATTCCAACTCGATCAGAAAGGCTTAAGGCCTCCTCTTGATCATGTGTCACAAGAATAGTTGTAATCCCGACATTTCTTTGAATATTTCGCAGCTCTGTCTGCATGTTTTTTCTTAGTTTGGCATCTAGGTTGCTGAGCGGTTCATCAAGAAGGAGAACAGACGGCTGAATCGCCAGTGCTCTTGCTATCGCTACCCGCTGCTGCTGACCACCGCTTAATTGGTGGGGCATCCGTTTCGCAAATGCCTCTAATTGAACAAGAGACAAGCTTTCCATCACCTTCTCTTTGATTTCCGCCTTCTTTTTCTTTTGAACCTTAAGCCCGTACGCCACATTATCAAATACAGTCAGATGCGGAAAGAGTGCATAGCTTTGAAAGACCATACCTGTTTTTCTTTGATAAGGCGGCAAAGCTGTCACATCCTGATCACCAATATAGACGACGCCTTTTGTTGGTTCTAAAAAACCGCCAATGATGTTTAATAATGTTGATTTTCCGCAGCCGCTAGGACCGAGAAGGGAGAAAAACTCTCCCTCATTCACAGTAAGACTGACATCGTTGAGAGCAATCTGCTCACCGAAGTGCTGACTGATGTGTTCTAAATGAATTCCACTCATGCGATCACCTATTTTCCTCCGCCTAATACTTCGTTCCATCGATTTGTCCAATTGCCAAGCTCAGAGGTTGCTGTTTCATAATCTACCCAAGTCAACTTGCTGTAATAATTTTCTCCAACTTTCACTTTCCCCTTAATCTTGTCATTGTATTTCACATCAGAATTCGACATGCCATAATAAGATTTTTCAGAGAAAGCCTCCTGAGCTTCTTTTCCACTTAAGTAGTTTAATAGTTTGTATGCTGCTTCTTCGTGCTGACTTCCTTTCGTTAAAGCCCAGCTCGCTACAGCTGCAACAGCGCCTTCTTTCGGATATGAGAAACCAATATCCATTCCTTCTTCTTCAAGTGCAAATACTCGCCCGTCCCAATATGGAACAGCTGCGACATCCCCACGTTCTAACAAGGTTTGAATCGATCCTGGGTTATCCGGAAAAGCAGCGACATGACCTTTTAATTGCGCGAGACTTTTAAATGCTTTATCAATATCCTTAGGATTTGATTCTGTTCCCCCTTGTGCATGAACAAGTGCAGAGAAAAATTGCAAACCAGCTGAATAAGTCGGAGATGAAATGGCTACCTTCCCTTTCAGCTGACTGCTCCATAGGTCAGTCCAGCTGTTTGGTTCCTGCTTGACGAGGTCTTTTCTATAAGCAATTCCAAGCTGCCCCATACTAAAGCCTGCTGCATATTGTTTTCCATTCACAGTAAGCTTCTTTTGGACAGAGCGGTAAAGTTTTTTGACATTCGGCGCTTGATCTTCATCGATAGGCGCAAGAACGTTTGCTGCAATTCCTCTTTGAATCGTATCAGGCTGTAAGATAAGTAAGTCATAAGGTGGATTTTTCCCATTTGACGCTTTTAATTTTGTAAACCATTCAGAATCCGCTCCAGAGACGGTCTGCACTTTAATTCCCGTATCTTTTTCAAACTTTTCAAGGATTGGTTTGATATTCTTTTCCCAATCTCCTCCATATACACCAACAATCACAGTCTGCTGCTGTTTGCCTTGATCCTTTCCATTTCCACCACAAGCGGTCAGCAGTACAACGATGGATAGAATGCCTGCAAAAATAGCGATTAATCTTCTTTTCATGATTCATTTCCCCCTTTTTGTCCATTCATTTGACGAAGTGCTTGAGTAATATCTTCCTTTGTTAACGGCTCATTTCTATGACTGAAATATTGATGAACTGCATGTTTATAGTGCGTACGTTCATTAGCCGGATAGGAACGCAGCTGAACGGCTAGCTCACTGCTGGCTTCGTCCGTCCATACTTTCTCATAAGCTGCTCTTTGTTCTCCGAAATCCCACACGTCAGTAGCGGCAGGATCATCAGCCTTTTCACGCACCTTGCTCGTCTGCTCCTCATCAATCTTCCATTCATTTTGGTCTAAATACACTTTCACACCATATTGCTGCAGCGCTCTTTCTTCACTTAATAGACCTGCTTCCACTTCCTGAAGGACTTTTTCTTTCTTTCTGGCAAATGGATTCCCCCAGCCGCCTCCACTTGGTGAAATCAATTGAACGATATCGCCTTTTTCAAGTCGCAGAACATCTATTTTGGGCTGGTCTTGTTTCTCACCATTAGCTGTGATCAGCTTGACCTCACCAACCGCTCCTGCTCGGCCGCCCATTAAACCCCAAGGCTGAAACTTCATCCGTTCCATTCCTCGTGCTGTCACCATCGATTCAGGCTTCATCATTTCAAATTCCAAACCAATCGCATGTCCTCCTCGATTTTCACCAGCTCCACCTGTATTCGGCAGAAGCTCATATCGGTGAACATGAATATCAATATGCTGTTCCAAACTCTCAATTGGGGTATTCTTCAAAAAGCCTGACGAATGATCAATACCGTCAACTCCATCAGTACCATTTTGAGCACCGCCGCCTCCGCCTAATGGTTCGACAACGGACATTTTCCTGCCCCCCGTTTGATCATCAGGTACAGAGAGAACCACAATGGCAGATTGACCTGCACCTGCTGCCGGTACTGCTTCAGGCAGCAGCTTACCAATCGCGCCTAGCACGACATTGTACAGCCTCATCGTTATCGAATGACGAATTCCGACAGAGGCCGGATATTCTGGATGCACCAGCGTTCCTTTAGGAGAGATCACATCGATTGGATACGTTATTCCACCATTAATCGGTATAAAAGGATCCTTACTAATGATGTAATTAATCAACCCTTGATAAAGAAAGGAATGCTTCTGACCATTGGTAACAAGGTTAAAGGCTGTTTTTACTTGCGGGTCACACTCAGAAAAATCGAGCGTCAGCCGTTTCCCTTTGATCGTTAGCTTGATTTTCAACCGAATAGGGACGTCTGAAATCATATCATCATCTAAATAATCAGCAAATTCACTCGTTCCATCCGGTATAGCTTCAATGACCTTTCCAGCACGATCCTCGGCTTGCTTCAGCAAGTCTATCATTCCTTGTTTCACTTCGTTTTTTCCAAATTTCTCAATCATTTCTTTTAACCGAATATCTGCTGTATTGACAGCAGCAATCATCGCATTGATATCACCATCATTTAGATGACTAGCGCGGCTGTTAGCTCTTAAAAAGGTACGTACGACCTGATTCTCTTTCCCGCGTTCATAAATTTTTACTGGCGGAATTCTTAATCCTTCTTGATGAACATCCGTTGCTGTCGGTGAAATACTCGAAGGCACAAGTCCACCCACATCACTAACATGAACAAAAGACCAAGCATAGCTTACGATTTCACCATCCACAAAAATCGGCTTAATGATATGGACATCTGGCAGGTGAGTCGCCAAACCATCTGTCGTATAAGGATCATTAGTGATGATAATGTCTCCTGGCTGCATCGGTCCGCTTTCTTCAATCGCTTTTTTTAGACTCAGCCCTAAAAAGATCGTCACACCCACTGTCTTTGGATAAACAAAGAAATCTCCAGAAGGCGTGGCCAATGCTGTCGCAAAGTCAGCAGATTCTTTGACGAAGGTCGTAAACGACGTCCGTTCAATGACATGCCCCATACCTGATGCAATCGCATTAAAATAACTGCGCATCATCTCAAGCTTTGCTGGGTCAGTTCTCATGTAAAGCCGCCTCCTTTGAAATCACTAAGTTACCTGATGGATCAATGCTGCCTGTCCAGTTTGGCAAAATTAATATTGTCGTATCATCCTGCTCAATCACGGCAGGCCCATTTACAATAGAACCTACTGACAGCGTATCCCGGTTATAAACCGATGCTCCGTATTCTTTTTCTTCTATAAAAATTCGTCTATATTCATTTGGTTTCAAAGACTGTCCCCTGCTTTCTTGAACAGGTGAAAAAGGTAGCGGAGGCGTTTCGCCTATGACTCGAACGCGTAAATGAGTAAACTCGATTTTTGCATGATCATCCCTATGACCATATTGACGCTGATGCAATTTGTGAAAGGCTTCAATGAGTTGGTGGATGTCTTGTTCTTGCTTTAGCCAATCAATCGATAATGGCAATTCAATCTCAAATGCCTGCCCTTGATAACGTGCGTCTGCTAATAAGAGAATGGATGTCTGATTGATATGCTGAATGTTCTGCTGGCTCACCCAATCAGTCGCTTTTCGTGACAGCTTCTCATAATCTTGTTTTAGTTGGTTGATCGAATAGTCTTGTAAACATATTTTCTTCGACAGCACCGCATCATGGATAAAATCAGCTGTTAAAGCACCTAACGCACATAATGTACCAGGACTTGGAGGAACAACTACATTTTTCGCATGGATTTCTCTTGCAAGGAAATTTGCCACAACCGGTCCTGCTCCGCCAAATGCCAGCAAACTAAAATCTCTAGGGTCAAACCCTTGCTGCTCCATCACATTGCTTAATTCTGTATACATATTGGCTACGGCTACTTGAATGAGCTGGTCAGCCGCCTCTTCAACCGTTTTGTTGAGCTGATCAGCAATTGGCTGAAAGGCCTTTTTCGCTGAAGACAGTTGTAATTGTAAATGTCCTCCGGCAAAACGTTCTTGATTGAGATAACCGCATATGAGAAACGCATCAGTTAAAGCTGCTTTTTCTCCCTTTCCATACGAAGCTGGTCCCGGGTTTGAGCCAACTGATTCCGGCCCCGCTTTGAGAAGTCCGCCCTGATCAATCCATGCTACCGAACCTCCTCCTGCTCCTATTGAATACATCGCAACAGATGGAAGAATAATTGGGAAGCCTGAAAGCTGATTCGATTGAGCCATTGTAGGCTGTCCATTTTGAATGATCGAGATATCTGCACTCGTCCCCCCAACATCAAAAGTGATCAGATTGGGTTCACTCGCTGATGCTGCAATTCTCGCCGCACCGATGACACCAGCTGCCGGACCAGAAAAGAGAGTCTTAACAGGCGAGGTTGCCGCACTTTCTGCATCCATTAAACCACCATTTGATTGTGTAATGTATGGAGAAATTGGTACACCTTCTTCCTTCAAACGGCTTTTCAATGTTTGCAAATACTGTTTCACCTTTGGCTGAATGTACAAATTAACAACAGACATCACTGTACGCTCGTATTCCCTCATTTGAGGCCATAATTCAGATGAGGTAAGGACTTCTAACTGTGGATAATGATGATTGATATAGGCTTTTGCCTGTAATTCATGAACTGGGTTTTGATAGCTATGTAAAAATGAAATGACGATACCTGCTAGCTTTTTAGATATAACATGCTGGACCGCATCATCTAATTGCTGCAGATGGAGAGGTTTTTTGATCGTACCATCGTGTATCAACCTTTCAGAGATTGGATATACATGCTTCCGTGGTATCAATGGTTCTGGCAAACGAGAATTGAAGTCATAAGGAACGGGTAGTCGTAAACGTTGAAGTGACAATATATCTTGAAATCCTTCTGTCACAAAAAGGGCTAAATCTGCTCCTTTTCGCTGTAATAATGTATTCAGTCCGATTGTCATTCCGTGAACGAGGTATTGGATGTTCGATAAATCAACACCTCTTTTTTTTAGAAGATTTAACCCATTGATAATTCCTTGGGCTGGGTCATCAGTCACTGTAGGCGTCTTGAGTTCAGTCAGCTCCCCTGTTGCTTCATTTATCAGCGATAAATCAGTAAATGTTCCGCCTATGTCTATTCCGAGCCGGTATGAGACATCCGCCATTTGTACTTACCTCCTACAATGTAATTAGAATCATATTTTGATAAATTACGACATTTTTTGATATTTGACTCCATATTATTAAAGCAGATCGGTCTAGTCAATTTTATTTTTTTGAAATTTCTGTGTGTTAAATTCTTGAAATTAGCCGAAAAAGCAGTAATAAAGCCATTTTGGATGAGCATATTCGTTTTCTGACCCACAAAATTAAAATTTTTATGAATTTCTACAAAAATGAAAAGCAAGAAATCGAGTAAAATCTGTTTTTTGAATTTTAAAAGACGTTTTTTCAAAACCAGGAGAAATTGGTAAGTAATTCTGCTATACTTCTGTTTACAAAATACGCAAACAAGAAAGAGAGCCAGCATCTATGAAACTTCTTAAAATGATTCTCTTGCTTTTATTGATTGTCATTGGTGTAGCAACAGGCTATATCCAGCTGGAGCAAGGAAAACAAGAGACAGCGAATTCATCTTATGACAAAACCATTCATTTTCCATCAGACCGCTATCCCGAAACAGCCAAGCACATAGAAGAAGCCATTGATGAAGGTCATTCGTCCATTTGTACAATTGACCGTAAACATAGTGATGAGCAGAGAGATCGATCACTACATGGCATTCCAACAAAGCGCGGATATGATCGAGACGAATGGCCAATGGCGATGTGCAAAGAAGGAGGCAGTGGAGCTTCTGTCAAATATGTACGCCCTTCTGATAATAGAGGCGCAGGCTCGTGGGTAAGTCATCAATTATCGGATGATCCTGACGGCACAAGAATTCAATTTATCATCGATTAGTCGCCTTTCCCTTTTCTATATTAAAAAAATTTTCACATGACTGCTTGCAGGTATTTTAAACACTTTTTTCATGCCGATAATCCTTAAGGAGGGATACCCTACCTTATACCTAAAGGAGTCAAAAAGCATGAAGAAAAAGATAAAACTGAGGCTAGGCGCCAAAATTTTGCTGATCTTTTTAAGTGTCCTCATCATCTTTTCTGCGGTTGTTGGTTATGTGGTGAATCGCGAAATGACAGAAAACATCAAGCAAATGGCAACTGAAAAAGCAAAAGGTGATTTAAAGCTAGGCTACGCCTATCTAAATGAAAAAGTGGCAGGCTCGTGGCAGATTAAAGAGGACAAGCTATTCAAAGGAAATACGCAAATCAATGATCATGATGCATTGGTTGACCAATTAGCCGAATATACCGGTGATACCATCACGATTTTTCAAGGAAATACCCGTGTTGCTACAAATGTCATGTTAAACGGGAAACGAGCTGTAGGCACAGAAGTCTCTCCTGAAGTGAAAACCACTGTTTTAGATAAAGAAGAAAATTATTACGGCACAGCAAATGTTGCTGGGAAAGACTATCAAACGGCTTATATGCCGATCAAAAATGAAGCAGGCGAAACAATTGGTATTTTTTATACTGGCGCCAATCAAAGCATGATTTCACAAATGCTTCAGTCATTCTATATACAATTTGTCATCGTCCTTTTGTTAAGTCTAATCGTTTCAGTCATCATTATTTCTATTTTCACTAAGCGGATTCAGGTACGTCTCAAGCATTTGGCTTCTGCCATTAAGAGTGCAGGCGAAGGTCATTTAACCATCAATGTGACGGATACTGCCGGTGATGAATTGTCTGACCTGGCTGGTCATTTCAATAAGATGCGTGAAAAACTAAATCAAACCATTCTAAATGTCATGAACACGTCTGAATTAGTGGCCACATCCTCTGAGCAGCTGTCAGCTAGCGCAGAAGAAACAAGTGCAGCATCAGAAAAAATCACCCACACGATCCAAGAAGTGGCACAATCTTCAGAAGAACAGTCCGCTCAAATGACAGCTAGTGAGCACAAGATGATTCAAGTATCAAACGAGCTGGCAAACATCACTGAAAATGCCGGACAAATGGCTTCAAGAAGTCACTTCGCACAAGAAATGGCCCAAAAAGGTGTACACAATATCGGTGAAGTTCATTCACAAATGACATCTATTGCAAAATCAATTGAAGAAAACGGTACAGCAATTCAAGCATTGGAAACACGTTCAGCTGAAATTGATCATATTTCCAAAGTCATTACAGATATCGCCAACCAGACAAACCTACTAGCTCTTAATGCAGCAATTGAAGCAGCACGGGCAGGTGAGCATGGAAAAGGGTTTGCTGTTGTCGCAGACGAAGTGAGAAAGCTCGCTGAAGAATCTCAAGCATCATCAAACATGATTTCCCATCTCATTTCTGAAATACAAAAAGAGATGACTCATTCGACGAATGCCATCAAACGAGTAAGAGAAGAAGCGGCTCAAGGGGCTGTCCTTATCTCTCATACAGAAGAATCTTTTCATGATATCCAGCAGTCCATGAGAGAAATGGCAGATGGCATTAAGCATTTATCGAGTGCATCACAAAAAATCGCAGCTTATACTAACGATGCGAAACAGTCTTTTGCGTCTATTACAGAAGGAGTTAAACGAACGAGTGAACATTCACAGCAAGTAGCAGGTTTAACAGAAGAACAATTTGCTGCAATGGAAGAAGTAACAGCTTCATCAGAAGCACTTGCCCATTTAGCAGGAGATTTAAAAGCAATGGTCTCGCAATTTCACATCTAGATCCCTCAACAAATAGCGCAAGACGGCGGCAATCGTCTTGCTGCCTAACTTTCTCCTCAAGAATGACTCTTTCAACCATTTACGTTTCAACGAAAATCCATGAATAAAGGAGTTTTTTATATGAATCTCTTAAATCAAACCTATTCTCTATCTATCTCCTACCACCAAATCACGGTATACACCGGAAGCGAAACACCACCTATCATTGATTGGACAGATGAGGACATTCTTCAAGGATTCGCAACTGGAGATCAAGGAGTTTCCTTTGAAGGAATCAATAATGGAAAGGCGTCTATTATTGTGACATTAAATAGCGATGAGCCCCAAATCTCTATTGATAGAGCCATAACAGTGCCCTTTACGCATACAAGTGATAAAGTTTATATCACAAGCGTCATGGCTCATGTACTGCCTTTCCCCATTCCAAAAGGAGACTATCAGCTTACCTGCTATACCTCACAGCAGCCTGATCAAGATGTTTATTATGTAAATTTCCAAACAGTGTAGATTACGACTGATCGTATAAATCAAGCCACTTTTCCGCATAGTCTACCGATTCTCTCACTGGCAATAAATATGAACTGGCAAGTCCGATTTGATTGTGCTGATGGAGGCCTCCTGATTGCAGAAAATCACGGCCAATCTGTTCAAATAGTTCTTCTCTTGTGATGATATCTTGGTACTCTTTCCATACTCTCCACCCATTTTCTAAAATAGGGGCTCCTCTTGTCATGAGGTCCTGCTGGGGGATTCGGTATTCAGCTAGATGAAAAGCTGTCATGCTTTCAAATGTTGTACCAAGCAGCAGCACTTGAGCATGAAGATCATACATGCGGCCAAGAGGCGAATGCTCTCCTAATCCAAAGGAAAGTGCATGGTGTTTCAGAATTTCATGTTTTCTTTTTCCCCAGGCTGTGAATGAAAAATGGGGATGGTTGCTTCTCGCCACGCCTGGGTATTTCCAAAATGTTTCCGCTACCTTTCCCATTGCTGTTGGCGTCGTGTAAGCTGGATCAAATGCAGGCATTGTTTCTTTGATCGATTTCCACCATGAATAAGGAACAGGCGGATCAATCCAATCGGCAGGATCAGAAAGCTCTAACGTTTGTGCCGGCATAATGAGTGTCCCCTCTTCTGTTAAGGTTTCCATCAATGCTTGTATGACGGCTACAGCGCCTCCGTTTACCCAGCCGATGGATGATAAAGATGAGTGAACACATAAAATCATGCCCTTTTTCACACCAAGTTGTTCCAAGTCTGCTTTGATTCTTTCCTTTGTCATCGGTTCAGCTTGATTTTTGATTAATTTTTGCATCGTTCCTTTTCCTCCTACGTCTCTTCGATTATTGATGAATGAGACGTTTAACCGCAATAGACAGTTTGTAATTTGCGTAATTTGTCAGCTCCGTTAAAAACTGATCAAGCTCATCATGACTCGAGAAATGTCCTTCAGCCATATAACAGCCCTCACCACTTATTTTGAACAAATTCTTGATTTCTTCCTTTTCATAAAGAAACGACAGAAGTGGTTCATGATGATGACTACGGGTATAGAGCTGCAAAAATGTTTGAATCGTCTTTTGCGTCTGCCAATCAATTGAAATGGTATATGCTTCGGTCACGCCTTCTTCTTCTAGCTTTAACACCCGATTTGCAACAGCTTGGCCGGTTAAATGAACTTTTTCACCTAGAGCTTTCATCGTTAATCGGCTATTCTTTGATAGTTCTTTTAAAATATTCATATCTGTTTGGTCTAGCATTGGCTCACCTCTTTCAAAAATCAAGCTCTTCCGATAAAAGACTTTCATGATCCTCTGTCACATAGAACTCTTTTAATATACTGTAAACTTAATCAGAAAAAAAGGAGGCCTTTTTATGAAAATTACACTCATTCGCAATGCTACTTTATACCTTCACTATGGTCATTCAACTTTTTTAATCGATCCCTTTTTGGCAGCAAAAGGAACATATCCACCGTTCCCTCATACAGCCAATCAACATTTGAATAACCCTATTGTGGAGCTTCCTGTAAACATTGATTTAGACAGTCTATTACACCCAGATGCTGTCTTACTCACTCATTTACATGTGGACCATTTTGACGATGAGGCCAAAAGGAAATTAGCTCAAGATGGGCCAATTTATACTCAATCGGAGAAGGATCGAAAAGAAGTTGAAGAAGCTGGATTTCAGCATGTCACATGCATTGAAGATGAAATGGACATTTGCGGCGTTCATATTAAACGTACAGGTGGACAGCACGGAACGGGAGAAACGGCGAAGCGGATGGGACAGGTGAGCGGTTTTGTTTTCTCTCACCCTGATGAACCTACCCTTTATATTGCAGGTGATACCATTTGGTGTGATGAACCGAAAGAGGTTGTGAATACATGCAAGCCGGACGTCATTGTGGTCAATAGCGGAGCTGCTCAATTTTTAGAAGGCGATCCGATTACCATGACTAAGGAAGAAATTTTAGACATTCACCGTTCTCAGCCAAAAGCTCAAATTGTCGCCTGTCATCTTGAAGCTGTGAATCATTGCTTGTTAACAAGAGCTGCTTTAGAAGCTTACATTCAAGAGCATCATGCAGATCAAGCCATTTTTGTCCCTCAAGATGGGGAAAGTCTCACCTTCTGATCACAATAAAGAACCGGCACCTCGCTGCCGGTTTTATCATTATTATGGGCGATGGTTCTGTGGTTTTTTCAGCAATGGAACAAATCCGTTCTTTTTCAAATGATTGTAATGCTCATCCATTCGTTTCGTGATGTGTGTGCCTTGTTCCTTTGTTAACACGCCATACTGTACATATTTTTCAATGACTGCTTTTCGTTTAGAAAGAATTTGCTGCTCAAGGATTTCAATTTGTTTTTGTTGTTCTGCTGTTAATTTCACTTGATGTGTCACCGGGCGCTTTTCCATTTGAGGTGTTTCTCCATGAGCCGTTTCTATCTGAAAACCAAATAACAGCAACATCGACAAGATGATTATCAAACCACTTATTTTTTTCATCATTGTTGTTCCCTCCTTTATTCGCCTTTATTTTGCGCTCACTTTCCTTTTTTATACATTATTTCAACACGCAAATTGCTTATAATATTCTTACTTTTTCACTTTTCTTCTGAAAACGTTGTCCTATCAGAAAAAGCGTGCTATGTTTTGTTTTGTATCAAAAATAGAGGAGGATTCTTAAATGAGTCGTTTTTATCATAAAAAACCTATATGGATCATGCTTGTTGTATCTGCTTGCATCCTTATCATGTCTGCTTGCAGTCAATCAGGCTCATCTCAATCTGGAGACACAAAGTGGGATGAGATTAAAAAGAAAGGGAAAATCGTGGTTGCAACTTCAGGCACCCTTTATCCAACTTCTTATCATGATACTTCTAATGGCAAGGATCAATTAACTGGCTATGAAGTAGAAGTTGTCAAAGAAGCGTTTAAACGTCTTGATGTGAAAGTAGAATTTAAAGAAATGGGTTATGACGGGATGCTGAGCGCCATTAATTCTGGTCAAGTGGATGCCGCTGCAAATGATATCGACATCACAGATGATAGAAAAGACAAGTTTGCCTTTTCAACCCCTTATAAATATTCCTACGGAACGGCTATCGTACGGAAAGATGATTTATCAGGCATTAAAACTTTAAAAGATTTAAAAGGAAAGAAAGCAGCAGGTGCTGCCACGACGATTTACATGGATGTCGCTCGTAAGTACGGTGCAAAGGAAGTCATTTATGATAATGCGACAAACGAGCAATACTTAAAGGATGTTGCAAACGGCCGAACAGATGTCATTTTAAATGATTATTACTTGCAGACACTGGCTCTTGCTGCATTTCCTAAATTAAATATTACGATTCACCCTGACTTGAAATACATGCCGAATGAACAAGGTTTTGTCATGAAGAAGGATAACAAAGAGCTTCAAAAAGAATTGAATCGTGTATTAAGCGACATGAAAAAAGACGGAACAATGAAAAAGATTTCTGAGAAATTCTTTAATCATGCAGACGTCTCAAAGAAAATTGATGCTGATGTCGAAGATGTCGACATTTCCAAATAAGGAGCCGCAATCGTGGGAGATATTCATTTAGAATATATATTTAATCCTGCACTGGCAAAGGCGTCATTTCCGTTTGTCATGAAAGGAATTTGGCTGACGCTGCTCATTTCCTTTGTGAGCATGTTTTTCGGTACCATTCTTGGTTTTTTTATCGCTCTTGCCAGGATGGCGAATTCATGGATTCTTCGGTTGCCTGCACGGCTGTATATCTCATTCATGCGAGGCGTGCCCATTCTGGTCATTTTGTTTATTCTTTATTTTGGGTTCCCTTATATCGGCATTGAGTTTACAGCGGTCACTGCCGCCATTATTGGGTTCAGCTTCAATAGTGCTGCCTATATTGCAGAAATTAATCGGGCGGCCCTCTCCTCTGTTCCAAGTGGACAGGTGGAAGCCGCTAAATCATTAGGTCTCAGCTATTGGCAAACGATGCGCGGTGTCATTTTGCCTCAATCCGTCCGCATCGCCCTGCCGCCATTGACCAATGTCATGCTTGATTTAATTAAAGCTTCCTCACTGGCAGCGATGATTACTGTACCAGAGCTCTTCCAACAAGCAAAAATTGTAGGCGGACGAGAATTCGATTATATGACCATGTATATTTTGGTTGCACTCATTTACTGGGGCATTTGCAGTGTCGTCTCATTGCTTCAGGACTTTTTAGAAAAACGCTATGCGAAATATCTGTAGCAAAAAAAGAACAGATCTCATGGATCTGCTCTTAGATTGTTGACAAAGGGCTAAAATGATCTTGATTTTAGCCCCTTGTCTTCCTTTCAACGTGATAGAAAACCTTTGCAGCCCTAGGAAGGGCGAGTACCGGAGCGGAGCGAATTTGACATTCGTGAGCACCGGAGCCCAGACCTGACACCGAATGCGAGGGTTTGACTACACGATGATTAATGAATAAGCCATAACCACACATATAACCCGAGTAAAGTGAGGATCAAGGTTGGGATGGTCAGGATGATTCCGGCTTTCATGTAAGCCCCCCAAGAGATATGGACGCCTTTTTTCTTTAAGACATGAAGCCACAGTAATGTCGCTAATGAGCCGATTGGGGTCATTTTCGGTCCAAGGTTGGAGCCGATGACATTGGCATAAATCAGTCCGTCTCTCATGACACCTACTGTATCTGTATGTCCAATGGCAATCGCATCAATTAAAACGGTCGGCAGATTGTTCATCACAGAGGACAGCACTGCGGCAAGCACACCCATAAACATCGTTCCTGCAAGCAAGCCATGTGATGCCCCTTGCTCGATCCATGCCGCCAATATTTCAGTAAGACCAACATTTTTCAGTCCATATACAACGACATACATACCGATCGAGAAAAACACAATGGACCACGGTGCTTCTTTGATCACTCGCTTTGTCGCCACTTGCGGACTTCTTCTCGCCAGCCACAAGAAAGCAAGAGCAATCCCGCCTACAATAATGGACACTGGAACACCGATCAGCTCGCCCGCAAAATAACCAACAAGCAGACAGCCGAGCACATACCAAGACAAACGGAACATACGGATATCTCGAATAGCTGATGCCGGCTCTTTCGCCTGTGACAGATCGTAGGTTTTTGGGATAAGCTTTCGGTAAAACACATACAGAACCAGCATGCTCGCCCCAAGCGACACAAGGTTTGGCACGAACATATTTGCTGTATATTCTAGAAAACCAATATGAAAATAGTCGGCTGATACGATATTGACCAGGTTACTAATGACAAATGGCAAGGAGGTTGTATCTGCAATAAAGCCGCTTGCCATCACAAAAGGCAGCACCATGCGTTCATCCAGCTTCAACGCTCTCACGACAGATAAGACGATTGGGGTCAAAATCAGTGCCGCTCCATCGTTGGCAAAAAAAGCAGCCACAACAGCGCCGAGCAATGTTAAATAAATAAACATGCGGACACCGTTGCCTCTTGCGGCTTTTGCCATATGCAGTGCAGCCCATTCAAAAAAGCCGATCTCATCTAAAATTAACGAAATGATAATAATACCAATAAAAGCAAAGGTGGCGTTCCATACAATTTGCGTAACTTCCCACACATCGCCCAGATGAACGACGCCAAAGGCAAGCGCAAGAATGGCACCCCCACATGCTGACCATCCTATGGTGACACGTCCTGGCTGCCAAATGACAAGGACGAGGGTCATGATGAAAATCAAAATGGCTAAGGTGACTGATCCCAAAGGTGGCCCCCCTTTCATTTTTCTCATAAAATCTTTATCTATCATACAACGAAATACATCAGTTGTATGCCATTTTCGCATTTCACATGAAAATCCGCAGGTGATCCCGTGCACCTGCGGATTCCATCATATATTATTGATCTTTTTTCATCAGCATCAATTCAATAAATAACTCACACCGCTGGCTAAAATGACTTAAGTCGATCGACGTCATGTCAAAAATTTGTTTCATTCGATAGTTTAATGTATTTTGATGAATAAACAACTGCTCCGCTGCTGGCTTTAGCTTGCAGTTATTCAATAAGTAGACTTCAAGCGTTTTTAAAAACGAAGTTTGACTTTCGCGGTCTTTTTCCTTCAAACGTAACAAATCTGGATTGAAGTCGTTTTTCTTTTTTTGATGGCTGTAAATGGAGTCTAAAAACCGGAAGACCCCTAAATTCTCATAATCGTATGGAATCAGTTCTTGTCCTCCAACAATTTTCACTGCCTTGACGACCTCTATCGCTTCAAATCGACTTGTACTCATTTTCATGACATCACGATACTCTCTTCCCATTCCGATATACAAAGGGGAGGGATGCGCATGCGTTTTCGATTGCAGATGTACGATGACATCAGCGGCAGTCGCTTTCGGTGAGTGCCGATCTGACAGGCTGCCTAATATAACAACGATATCTGCTTGAACCGAATAGACGTGATTCACTTTATCCTCTAGCTGCAAATACGTTCGAATGACATCCTTCACATCTTCTGCCGTCTCACTTTTGTTATCGGCAGCGTGCACGACCATGACGGTAAATACGGCTGGCAGTGGAATGCTTAAGTTCTCAGCCTCCCATTTCAGCTCTTCTTCTGTATAAAAATGATCATCCATGACCTTTTTGAAAAACTCTTCAATCTTGCCTTCCTTTTTCTCAAGCTGTTTCTTATTCTTGTATATCACTTTTCCAACCTGAAAGGAAGCTTCGTGTAAAAATTGCAGCTCTTCCTGAGTAAGGGAATCCTCAATGTCCTGCACCCAAATAAAGCCTACTACCTCTTGTTTATGCTTGGCGCTCACAGCCACCCGCCGATTAAATCCGAGCTCGTCATGACCGCTCACATAAAAAGGCTTTGATTCCGCGAAAAGCCGCTCGATTACCCCTGTTTTCTTTAACCAATCGACCACAGCCCCCGGACATTCCTTGGAGAAAATCGTTTGCTGATTGACCGGGTCAAACTGCTGAATGCTGTAAGAATTATAAGCAAGGAGCTGACACTCTGTGCTTTCTAAAATGACTGGCTTCTTTAAATACCCGCTAATAAATGCAATTAATTTATCAACATCAAAAAATGTATGAAGCTTTTCTAATATCTCTTCCATCCCGATTGCTCCCTGATTAAGTGATACATTTATCATACTTCTTTCCAGTCAGATTTGTATAGAAACAAGTCGCAAGCAGGCAAAAAAAGCATGAACCCATCAGTGCAGGTTCATGCTTTTTCCATATTAAAACATTTCACTAATCGTTTTTGCCTGCATGTGCAGAGCTAGGTAATCTGGACCGCCTGCTTTTGAATCCGTTCCTGACATTTTGAAGCCGCCGAATGGGTGGTAACCAACGATGGCACCTGTGCAGTTACGGTTAAAGTAAAGGTTCCCCACATGGAACTCCTGCTTCGCACGGTTGATGTGATCACGATTATTCGTAATGACAGCCCCTGTTAAACCGTATTCTGTGTTATTGGCTACCTCAAGTGCTTCATCAAAGCTTGAGACTTTCGAGAAAGCCAACACTGGTCCAAAGATTTCTTCTTGCATTAAACGGGAAGTCGGCTCAAGATCTGCAAAAATGGTCGGGTGGATAAAGTATCCTTCCGAATCATCACTCGTTCCGCCAGTGACTAAGCGGCCTTCCTGTTTGCCAACCTCGATATAATCCGTGATCTTGTCAAAGGACGCTTGATCAATGACAGGTCCCATGTAAACATCCGCAGAAAGCGGATTGGCTGTTGTTTTCGTTTCTGTGATTTCCTTCACTCGCTCAACCACTTTGTCATACAGCTTCTCATGGACGACTGCCCGCGATCCAGCTGAACATTTTTGACCTGAAAACCCGAAGGCTGATGTGAAAATGGCATTAGCCGCTAATTCAACATCTGCATCCGCATCAACAACTACTGTATCTTTACCGCCCATTTCAGCAATGACACGTTTTAAATGCTGCTGGCCCGGTTGCACTTTTGCCGCGCGTTCAAAGATACGAGTCCCTACTTCTCTTGATCCAGTGAATGTAATCAGACTTGTTTTCGGATGATCTACTAAGTAATCCCCAACCTCTGCACCGCTTCCTGGTACAAAGTTGACAACACCCTTTGGAAGACCGGCTTGCTCAAGCTCTTCCACAAAACGGGCTGCAATGACAGGCGTCGCACTTGCTGGTTTTAAAACAACTGTATTTCCAGTGACGATTGGCGCTACTGTTGTTCCTGCCATGATGGCAAATAAGAAGTTCCACGGCGGAATGACGAGCGTCACGCCAGTTGGTGTGTACACATATTGATTGCGTTCCCCTTCGCGGCTGTTCACTGGTTTGCCTTTCGCCAGCTCCAGCATTTGACGAGCGTAATACTCTAGGAAGTCAATCGCTTCTGCTGTATCTGCATCCGCTTCATTCCAAGGCTTACCCGCTTCTTTTACAAGAAGGGCTGAATACTCATGCTTTTTACGGCGAATGCTTGCCGCAGCACGGAATAATACGCCTGCTCTTTCTTCAGGAGACGTATAGCGCCATGTTTCAAATGCTTTCGCTGCTGCTTGAACCGCTTGTTCTGCCTCTTCCTTCCCGGCCTTTGAGACGGTTCCAACCACTTCATCCTTTTTCGCTGGATTGATTGAAACGATCTTGTCTTTCGTTTCAATTCTTTCTCCATTTATCACGAGCGGATAGGTTTGACCAAGTGATTCTGTTACTTTAGCTAATGCTTGTTCAAACGCTTTGCGGTTTTCTTCCTGGCTAAAATCCGTGAATGGTTCATGCTTGTAAGGTGTTGTCATTTTTGTCACGCTCCCGTTTCAAATTATTTTTTCGTCATTCCTTTTAAAGCAAAGGCAATGTTTGCCGGCCGTTCTGCAAGACGTCTCATGTAGTAGCCATACCACTCTCGTCCATACGGAGTATAGACCCTCATTTGATAGCCTTCTTTCACAAGTGCTTGCTGCGTTTCTGATCTCATGCCGTACAGCATTTGAAATTCGAACTGACTTGTCTGTATATTGTGTTTTTTCACAATATTTTTCGTGAACTCAATCATTCGATCGTCATGTGTCGCAATGGCTGTATAGTTCCCTGAGAGCAATTGCTTTTCGATCAGCTTTTGATAATTCTGATCGACGTCTTTTTTGTTTGGATACGCCACTTCGGCGGATTCCTTATAGGCACCCTTTACAAGTCTTAAAAATGGTTGCAGCTTATTTAGGTCATCAAGATCCTTTTCTGTTCTGTACAAATACGCCTGCAAGACCGTACTGACATACTCATATTGAGATTTCATCTCTTTAAAAATGTCCAGCGTTTTTTGACAGCGCTGTTCATCCTCCATATCAATTGTCACCATGATACGGTGTTTCTCTGCCGTATCTAAAATCCTTTTCATATTGCGATACACAAGGTCATCGTCAATATCCAGGCCAAGTGATGTCATTTTGAGTGACACGTGAGAATTGAGTCCCGCCTCTGCAATCCGCTGAATGGTTTGAATACACTCAATCGTCCGTTCATTTGCAATTTCTTCCTTTGTGACAAACTCACCAAGGTGATCAACTGTCACAGCCATTCCTTGGTCATTTAATCGCTTGATCACAGGGATCGCACTCTCAAAGTCCTTCCCTCCGATGATTTTCTTAGATGCAACAGCACTTCCCCAATTACGAGCAATATGGTTCAAGAGACTGCTCTTTGACAAAAACAAGAAGAAATTTCTTGTGACCGACTCCATAAAGGGCACCTCCCACTCTTTGTAAGCTATGTCTTTATTGTAAGGCTCATAAGCTGTCCGCTACAATATTTGAAGATGACAAAAATTCTGACTTTTTTTGTGGTTTTATCACAATAACAGATAAAAAAGAGCCTGCCGCGATCCGGCTGGCTCTTCCCTGCTTACGCCCACACCTCATCAAGGGTAGACTGCAGCAGCTCATTTAATTCTTGCATCAGGTTGTCTTTCGGCTGATTGTAGCTTTTCACCAATTCATCAAATCGCGCGAGCTCTTTGTCGATAAATGGATGGACATAAGCGAGGCGGTTCTCTACATCCATTTCTTCGCCGTCCATTTTACGTTTGAGCAGCTCATGGATTTCCGCTAAAAGCAGTCCTTCCTCCATTAGTTCCTCGAGCAGTTCATGAAAGTCCATCGGCGGAACCGTCCGGTAGCGTTCAATCCACTGACAGGCAAGCAGCGGACGAAGCACATAGAAATACTTCTTGATTCGCACCTGCTCTCCTCGTAAATGCCTGCTTTCATTCCGCTTCGCCATATTGAGGTAATGATACATCAATGCTGCAGGATAAAACGCTTGATCCTTTAATTCTCTTAGCTGCTTTGCCAACGAGAAGGATTCTGCATAGATGATGTCAGAAGACAGCCATTCCATGATGGACGGATTCGATTTATTGAATAAGCGAAGTGCCTTTCTAAGCTCCCAGCCGCTTATATCAAGCATGTCATCAATCGGCCGTTCAATGACATCACGATGCTCTTCCATCGCCCAATACCATTCTTTCCGAGGAACATATAAAAAACGAACATCATAATCACTATCAGTCGAAGGAAATCCCCAAGCTCTGCTGCCTGATTCGACCGCGAGGCAAATCTTGACGTCATACGTTTCTTCTATGATTTTCAGCTCTTCCTTGATTCTCTCTCTCATCATCCATCAACTCTTTCTATAGAATTCTGCATGACTTCTTCATGTTTAGGGAAAATACGAATAAGACATATAAGAAAAAGGAGTTGGATCTCATGTCTATATCTCGCATCATGAAATGGATCACCGGGATTTTTGAAGCCTGTCTTGCCATCCCTGTCATTGGAGGACTATTTGTGATCAGCAATGGCTATACACCGCTCATGGTCATGCTTATTCTGCATATTATCACACTCGTCTTATCGAAGCGAGACCAAGGACCAATGATTGGCAGCATCATTGGGATTATCACATCCTGCCTCGCCTGGATTCCGATACTCGGATTCATCCTGCATATCATCACAGCTCTTGCCCTGATTATCACAGCGTTAGTGCCTGATGAAAAAACGAGGCAGAATACGAGTTATTAAAAAAGAGGCCCTCCTAGAGCGGCCTCTTTGTTCTTTTATTTGAGCAAATGCTTTTGTAAGAAGGCGAGCTTCTCTGTTTGAAAAGCCGGGATATATTCGTGTCCAAAATAGCGATACACCTTTAAGTCTTTATCTGTTTCTAAATGGTTGTATGCCGCAAACACAGTAGATGGCGGGGTTATTTTGTCAATCAGCCCGATCGCCATCAATGTTGGCTGTTTGACCCATCCAGCTAAATTGATTAGATCAAAATAGCTTAATGTCTCAAATGCCTTTTCTTCCACTTTCGGATCACTATTTCTTCGAAAGTATGAATTGATTTCTAAATAAGGCTGCTCCAATGCAACGTCCACTGCACGCTCGAAGTTTGATAAATAAGGGTAATCTGCCACGACGGCCTTCGGAATATCTGAAAGGGCTGCAGCTGCAACCGCTAATGCACCTCCCTGGCTCCCACCAATCACGCCGATCCGTTGTTTATCCACTTCCGGGAAGGACTGAATGACTTCGAGTGCACGAACCGCATCTAAATAAACACCGCGATAATAGTAGGTCTCCTTTGATAAAATGCCTTTTGTCATCCACCCTAAAGCGTGACCGCCTGGTGTCACTGCCTGATCTTCACTGCCGCCTTGACCGCGGACGAGCATACCAAATGTTGCATAGCCGTGCAGCGCCCAGTTGACGATGTCGTGAATGCCGCCGTCATAGCTGGCATTATAGCCATGATAACGAACGAGCGCTGGGTGCGGACCTGATTGATCTGGTACCGCGTACCAGCCTTCAATACGAGAATGATCAAAGCTTTGATACGCCAGGCGGTACACCTTGACGCCTTTCACTGGATAGTCATAAGGTTCAAGTGTTGGCTTTGCCTCCACTTGGCGCAGTTTTTCGAGCGATTTCTTCCAAAAGTCTGAGAAATCAGGACGTGCTGTTTTCTTTGGTTTATATTTTTTTAGCTCTTCTAGTGATAAATCGAACAATTGCATATCATACTATTCCCCTTTGTTTTATTAGTTATGAGTATCATACCACTCATTTCTTGATTGAGAAAGTCATTTAACAAAACCTTCTGACATTTCTATTGGCAAAGATGATGGAAACCTTTATGATAAAGAAACTGGCCTTGAAGACTAGAATAAACCATTACATACATTCATGGATGTACCCATGATATATAGCGAATAAAGGAGGAACCCGTATGAAAATCGCCCTTGTCCAAATGGACGTACAAATTGGAGAACCTGAAGTGAATTTTAAAAAAGCAGAAGCGTTTTTAGCAGAAGCGGTCCGCGAGCAGCCGGATCTGATCATTTTACCCGAAATGTGGAATACCGGCTACGCCCTTGAACAAGCCGATCAGCTTGCGGATGTAAACGGTGAACACACAAAACAGCTCTTCTCCTCCTTTGCCCGCAAGCACCAAGTGTATCTCATCGCAGGCAGTGTGTTAAATAAGCGGACAGAAGATGAAAACATCACCAATACAATGTATGTCTTTAACCGCCAAGGTGAGCTTGTGTTAGATTATGATAAAATTCATTTATTCCGCTTAATGGATGAGCACAATTATTTAACCGCTGGTGATCAGCTTGGTTTATTTGACTATAGCGAAGATGTAACGATTGGTGCGATGATTTGCTATGACCTCCGCTTTCCGCAGCTTTCCAGAACACTTGTGAACAAAGGAGCGAAGGTGCTCGTCAATACGGCGCAATGGCCGTCAGCAAGAGTGGACCATTGGCGCAGCCTGCTCATCGCAAGAGCGATTGAAAACCAGTCATTTATGATTGCTGTAAACAGAACAGGCACAAGCAGAGACACAGAATTCCCTGGACACTCCATGGTGATTGACCCACTCGGCCGCATACTGCTTGAAACACGCGATGACGAAGACATTTATTATGCGGAAATTGATCTTCAGCTAGTGGATGAAGTCAGGCAGCAAATTCCGGTTATGACGGATCAGCGTCTGGACTTATATTAAAAAGCAGGGTGCTCCCCTGCTTTCAGCGTGTAGACAAACCCTCGCATTCTTTGTCAGGTCTGCGCGCCGGTACTCACGAATGTCCAATTCGCTCCGTTCCGGTGCTCGTCCTTCCTAGACTGCAAAGGTTTTCTATCACGCTGAAAAGAAGACAAAGGGCTAAAATCTAGATCATTTTAGCCCTTTGTCACCAATCTTAAAGCAGGGTGCTCCCCTGCTTTTTGCGTTTAATTAAACGTTTGTTTAAGCTTTCCCTTGATTCTGATAAAGGTCCATGAAGGCTTGAGCGGCTTTCGTTAAATACCTTTCTTCCACATATGCAAACACAAGTGTGCGGGTTGGGCATGAATCAATTTGCAAATAAGTGACTTGGTTCCTATCCACTTGTGCCATCATTTTCGGCACAACGGTCACCCCTAGTTCGTTTTTGACCATTGCCTGTGCTGTTTGAATATGACTTGTTTCAAAAGCCACTTTTGGCTGAAAACCATGATGACAGCACAGTTCAGTGACCACTTGCCGAAAACCGTATCCCTCTTTCAGCAAAATAAATGGGATACCTTCAAGAAGCCGAAAGGGAACGATTTCGTGACCGGTCTCTTTTTGCCCTGCTTGCTCAATGATCTCGTTCAATTCCTCTGATAACCAGGGCTGAGCAGCTTGCGGAACTGCAAGAAGGAGCGGCTCGGTCAGCATTTGTTTCGTTTTCAATGATTCGTGCTCGACAGGCATCGATAAAATAGCCAAATCCAGCTTTCCAGCCAATAGAAGTTTTTCGAGCTCACGTGGAGACTCTTCTATCAGTTGAACGTGAACATGAGGATACGTTTGACAAAAAGTTTTTAATAAACCGGGCAAGACATATCCCCCTGTGACTGCTGGCGCTCCAATGTTCAGCTCTTTCCCGATTTCATAAGCTGCTTCTCCCATTTCACGCAGCAAATCATCTCTTTCCTTCAAAATATTCTCTGCCCTTTTAATGAATCGTCTTCCTTGAGGTGTGGGCGTTACTTGTCCATATTTTCGAATAAATAGTGCTGTGTCTAATTCCTCTTCCAGCTTCTTTATTTGCTGGCTTAGAGAAGGCTGTGCAATGTGAAGTTGACCCGCTGCTTTTGTAAAACTTTGCTGCCGGTACACTTCTATGACATATTCCATCAGTCGTATATCCACTTTCATCACCTCATAGGCTTTAACTATTCATGCCATATCTTTTATGTCTTAGACAAATAACAGAAGGAATTCTACGATAAAGAGACCACAAAGGGGGAAAAGAAAATGAATCCATATGCTAAAGCAGAGAACCAATTCTCACAAAATGCCGAGAACTATCGAGATTCACCTATATTTGCAGCTGGAGAAGAGCTGGAATGGATGAAAACAACAGCAAATGCGAAGGGACATGAGCATTTACTTGATATTGGCTGTGCGGCAGGACATACCATTTTTTCCTTTTCAGACGTTATCTCTAAAGGGATCGGCATAGATGTCACACAAAAAATGATCGAGGTTGCAGCAGCACTTGCGGAAGAACGCCAACTGAACCACATTACTTTTGAGCAGGCAGCCGCAGAAGCATTGCCCTTCTCTAATGAATCATTTGATTTAGTGACGTGCCGATTTGCCGCTCACCATTTTCCAGACCTTCCGGCAGCCATGTCTGAAATCAGCCGAGTCTTAAAAAAAGGCGGCCAATTTCTGCTCGTCGATCATTATGCACCTGAAAACACTGAACAGGATTCATTTATTAATCACTTAAATAGACTGAGAGACCCTTCTCATGTGCGAGAAAGCTCGTTATCAGAATGGAAAGAGCTTTTCGCAGCAAACCAATTGACTCAAAACGAGATTCGTTACTGGGATCTGCACATTGATTATCAGGACTGGATTATACGTGGACGCACACCAGAGAACGTTCAAAAGGAAATCATTTCCCACCTTCAAGCCGCAGACCCTGACACAAAGCAGCTGTTTCAGCTTCAATTCGATGAACAGCATCAGCCCATTTCTTTCTGTTTAAAAGCTGCATTGCTTCAAGGAATCAAGCATTAAACTGATAGAAAAAGTCTACCATCGTCGGTAGACTTCTTTATTTCAAATATACATCTTCACAGGTATTGCTTTTTACGTTCGTGACACGTCCCTTCTCACGACAAGGAGGGCTACATCATGTTTCTATTATATGATAAATGAACGGAGATAGGTTAGGCATTTTAGATTCTCTGAATAAAAAAGAACCTACCCTCTTTGGAATAAGTTCTTTACTGCAAACGTAACTTACGGTGCAATATCCTCTAATACTTTCTCGCGCGTTTCTATCATTTTAAAAGCAAGAATTGCTCCCACTACAGTCACACTTGCAAAAAGAATAAAAATAGTTGAAACACCGCTTACCTCTAAAATAAAACCTATCATAATAGGAGCGATCGCTGAGGCCAGCCTAAGCCACGCTGTAGCAAATGCCGTTCCAATCACCCTCATACGTGTTGGATAAATTTCAGGTGTATATAGATAGAGAAGAACTGTAATTGTTCCCATCATTCCGTAAGCAGCAGACCCTAAATAGATGACGCTTTCTGGAGAAGTCGCTCCGCTGATCCATAAAGCCGTTAATAAAACACCTGTTAATACAAATGCAATGGTTGCCCAGCGCTTCCGTCCTACTTTATCAATTAAAAATGCACAAGCGAATACCCCTATGGTCTGTAAAATATTTGTGAGAGATGCTGCCCTTAATGAATCTCCGACTGGCAAATGGTAAACAGTATTATAAAGACTCGGTAACCAGTTATTTAAACCATTCGATACAAAGTAGGCAGAAAACCATAGTCCCCATACGATCAATGTTCTCTTACGGTAAAAAGTTGAAAATAGCTCTTTCCAGTCGCCCTTTTCAGTACTGCTGGATACTTGATTTGCGACAGGCATTCGTTTGTCAGTACTAGCTTCAATTTCTTCAATAATTCTTTCGGCTTCATCTAACCTGCCTTTCGAAATAAGCCACCTTGGCGATTCACGCAGCATGAAAAAGAATACAAAGACGATTAAACCTCCAATGCCTCCAATCAAGAACATCCATTTCCACCCAAAGCTAGGTACGACAAATGCGCCAATTTGAGCTGAGATCATTAATCCTAATGGAAAAATCATCTCATAAAGCATAAAAAATCTACCTCTTCCTTGGGCTCTGGACAACTCATTAATATATGAGGCTGCTACCGGCACCTCTCCTCCAACTCCAATTCCTTGTATAAAACGGAAAACAAAAAGGGCCATAAAATTACCTGAAAATACACATGCGATACTCATAATAGACATGAGGAACACCGTCCACTTTGCACTAAATACACGGCCGCGCCTTTCTGCTAACCATCCAAAGAAAATAGCACCAATCGCTTGTCCGATATAACCAGACCCAATAAGAAGGCCAATTTGTGCAGGTGACAAATTCCACATTCCGATGAGAACCGGGAGAACAAACGCTAAAGATAGCGCATCAAAAGCATCAAAAAAGGTAGCAGATCCCATAATGATCCGAGGTTTTAAATGCCACCTCGAAAAAGGTACACTTTCCATCCTAGTCAATAGTTGTGAAGCTCTATCAACAACTTGTCCACCGTGAGAATTTGAATTTCCGCTGAGTTCTAACGTCATAGTATCTCCTCCTTATTAGAGGAAATGATGCAAAAGTACATGCCGAAGATCGCTAAAGAAATCGCTTACATTTTAAATCAAGAGAATTTCTGTAGCGTTCATACGAGTTTTCAGCATCTATCAATTCTTTTTTGGCGTTCCAGTGGTGCCACGATCTATATAATACATAGGGAAGATATGCTCCATCGCTTCTAACTGTTCTCCTTCCAATAACTGTGTTAGTAAAGAAACAGCTTTTCTTCCCATTCCAACTAAATCAACATGAACAGAAGATAAAGAAGGGGTTAGAAAACTTGCAATAGGCACATCATCAGCACCAACGACAGACAAATCATGAGGTATTGACACATTTGCGTTATCTGCCGCTTTCATGACCCCCATCGCCAAAAAATCTGAAGAGCAAACAACTCCAGTCATGTGCTGGTTTCCTTGAAGAAATTGAGAAACCACTTCTACTACTTTTCCCCCATCAAATTCATCTAACTCAAACACAAGCTCTTTGTTCATTGTTAATCCTAAACTTTTCAGTGTACGCTCGTACCCCTTGTAATACCTCACACTATGCATCGAACTCATTGGACCATTGACCAGCCCAATGGTTCGATGACCTTTATCAAATAAAGCCGTTACAGATTGACAAACACCTTCTTCATCATCTGGCCTGACACATGGAAATGGAGAATCCTCTAAGTAACTTCCGACAACGATAATGGGAATAGCCAAACTTTTTAACCAATCCATGCTCAATTCTTCATTTCTTGGAGAAAATAAAATGGCACCATCTACAGCCTGCGTCTCAAGTAATCGCTGCTGTTGTACAGATGTAAATGACATCAGCATATTGAATTCGGTCTCATCTAATTCCTTCGCTATTCCATCTAAAATCGTTGAAAAAAATGGATTATTCAAAATATATGAACCGCGGGGAACCACTACAGCGATATTCCCAGTCTTTCTTTTAACGAGCCCTCTCGCTCCTAAATTAGGACGGTAGCCTAACTCATCAATCACTTGTTTGATTCTTTCAGCCGTTTGAGCACCTACTCCTGGTTTACCACTTAATACTCGGGAAACAGAAGCTATAGATACTCCTGCTTTCAATGCGACATCTTTAATACTTACTGACACATTTCATACCTCCGGGAGTCTGTTGTTTTATACTCTATTATAACCTGACTCACCTTCATCATGAAATCAATGGTCTGTTATCTACTGACGTTTTCCTTAAGCAAACCAACACTTTGAAGGCCCTGACGAATCTCTTCTTTTTCCTTTTGAGTTAAAGGTAATACCGGCTTCCTCGCAAGCGAACTGCTGATCAAACCTCTCTGGAACATTGCTTCCTTCATTCGCAGATGAGAGGTAGAGGAAGGTTCATCCATTTTATACACAGCATGCTTTAATTCAAAGATTCTATCGTACACTTTATTAGCCGCTGCAAGGTCTTGTTCTTCCACACATTTGACAAGTTCAGCGATCAAATCCGGCACAAAACAGCCGAAACCGACAAGCGCCCCATCAATCCCTTGAACTAATGTTGGCAATAAATATTCATCGTGACATGTGAGCAACGATACATCTGGTGCATGCTTTTTTAGTGCGCGCACATCGACTTCATATTGCGCCATGTCTCTTTGACCGATTTTAAATGAGACAACGTTTGGAATCTCGGACATTTCTAATAATTGACTGGTTGTATAAGAGGTTTTTGTCCATGTTGGATATTGATGGACGATGATTGAAATGTCAATTGCTTCTGCAACATCTTTAAAGAATTGGACAGGTGATTCAGGCTGCATACCGAATCTCAGCCATGAATGCGGCGGCATGAGAAGAATACCTTCTCCGCCAGCTTCTTGAACTGCTTTTGCATGCTGGATCGCTTCAATTGTCCCTTCAGCTGAAACCCCAGAAATGACAGGTACCTCTCCCTTTAATTCGTCGGCTGCAATGCGCACAGCCTCAGCTCGTTCATGTGGCAGCAAAGTCATAATCTCGCCAGTATGTCCATTGACAACAATCCCGTTAATCCCTTCGTGCTCCGCCACCCAGCGAACAAGCTTACGAAAAGCAGGTTCATCAATTGAATAGTCATCTTTAAAAGGAATTAAGACTGCCGGGAATACACCGCTCCATTTTTCTTTATTTTTCATCAACAAATTCCTCCCCATTCGATTATAGTAAACGTTTACGGTAAGCGTTTACGTAAACAATCATAGAATGTCATCAGCAAAGATGTCAACACTGTTTTTTTAATATTATAATAATTCAAAAAACTATTATGGAATTTTAGATACTATTTTATTTTTTCAAAAAAGAAAAAGATCTATATCAAAAACCTCATCATCATGAACTGATTGAAGTAGGATCACCGCTTTTTCCGAACGGCCATACACCAAATAAAGGATAAAAATATTTTGATTGTCAAAACATCATCATATGTGCAAAAGGGAAAGGAATCAATAGAAAAAAGTCTACCCTAAACGGTAGACTTTTTTTATTTCGAATATAAATCCCAGCCAAGCTTGAGTGTGTCCACAATATAATTGGCGACTTCCTCAGCCTCTAAATGATCTGTTTCCACTCTGGAGTTATGAAGAGAATAAATTTCCCGGCGTTCTTCAAACAGCTCTTTCATCTCATCAAGCGTCCGGTTGTGAAGAACAGGACGGTTTTCAATTAAAATATCCAGCCGCTGCTTCCAATTCTCCCAAGACAGATCAAGGAAAAGAACGGTACAATGCTTCAAGCAGGCGCGTTTGATTTCTTCCTGTTTGAATGCACCGCCTCCAAGGGAAACGATCTTGAGCTGTGTATGTTCACATAAATCGACGATATAATCCTTTTCAGCCTGCCTGAAGAATGCTTCTCCTTTTTGTTGAAACATCTCTGGAATCGTCATGTTGTACTTTTTCTCAATCTCCTGATCGACATCAATAAAATCTCTATATAGCTTTTTGGCAACCAACTGCCCAATGGTTGTTTTTCCAACACCCATAAAGCCAATGAGGACAATATTCCGCTGTCTTACAGGAATTTCTCTATTGATTTTCATGGTCGTGACACGTCCTCCCTACGACAAGGAATGCTACATAATGTTTCTATTATATGATAAATGGAGCGCGAAAAGATAGACCATCTTAAAAATTGTGTTTAACGACGTAGCCGAGCTGTTCAGAGAGCCTCTGTGCTTGTTCTTTCACTTTTTGCTGCAACTGGGGAATGACTTCTTCAGTAAACCGATGGGTTGGACCAGATATGGATAAACAAGCTTTCACTTCCCCATGAATATTAAAGATTGGTGCCGCTACTGCCGCAGATCCTACCTCTCGTTCATCGATACTGCAAGAAGTATACGTGTCAAGAATATGTTTACGTTCCTTTTTCCAGTCGTCTCCCATCACATGATCAACCTCAGCCGCAAATACTTTTTGTTGAAATTCTTCACTTTGAAATGCCAATAATACCTTTCCGCCTGCACCTGCGTATAATGGCAGCTTCTCACCAATCTTGACAAGATGCCGAATCGATTGCAGCCCTTCCGCTTGTTCAATACAAACCCTGCTTGTTGAATCGAGTACATACAGGTTGACGGTTTCCTTTGTTTCATCACGAAGTGCGTACATGAGTGGTTTAGCCAGTTCTCTCAATTGAATGGACTTCCCTGCAATGTATCCGAGAAGATAAAGCCTTTGACCCAATCGGTATTTCATTGTTTCTTGATTCTTTTCCACAAAATGATTCATTTCAAGTGCCTTGAGCAGTCTCGTTGTCGTAGACATTGCTAAATTCATCTCTTTTGAAATATCCGTTAGCGTCAGCTCTTGACGTTCTTCACTAAAACAAGAAAGAATATCCAAAGCGCGCTGAACCGTACGCAGTCCTGATTCTTCTTTTGACTTCTTATCAGCCATGTTCACTTTCTCCTTTTCCCCTTTGATTTCTTATCGACATAAACGATCGATTTTGCTATAATCCATTTTAAATGTTCCACTAAAAGAAAACAAATTCTACTAGACGGAATAAAATCAATTGAAAATGTTTGATGGAGGAGATATTTGAATGTACCTGGTCGTTTTTACACTTCTGATTAGCTTATATATTGTTCATCAACTATTTCCTGCTCCCATACTCTCCTACTTTGTTGGTCTGCTGGCCGCTATCTCGCTCACCATTTCTTTTAAGAAAGCAAGTGGGCTTTATTTGAAAACAGGTGCTGTGTTTCTCATCATTGGTTTGTTCTTATTCTTCTTGTCCGGCCAGCCATTGCATACGTTTGTTCTTCACTTTCATTCCATGCTAGGCTTGCTTTCTTTGTTTTTCATGCTGCCTTTTATTCATTCTCTCATACATGTTGGACATTTCGATACACAATTAAATAAACTGCTCACACTGCATACAACGAGTCCAAACCAGCTTTATCGCAAGAGTTCATTTGTCACTCATATTCTTGGCATGTTTTTAAATATCGCGACGATCCCCTTACTATATACATCACTCAAACCGTCGCTGGAATCCCTAAAAAAACAGGTGCAGCAACATCTTTATACACGCAACCTCTTAAGGTCATATGCATTATGTTTAAGCTGGAGTCCTGTTGAAGTGCTAGTCAGCGTCACCATTGATGCAACCAAACTAAAATATTATCAAATTGCACCCATTACTTTTGGTTTAATGATCGTGGTGCTGGCGGTAGATTGGATGCTTTTTTCTCGGCAAAGCAAACGATTACCAAACATCATTCAGTCAGCACAAACAAACTCCAACCCTCATCGAATTAAGCGAAAAACCCTTCAGCTCGCTTTCATGCTGCTGAGTTTTATGACAGCCGTCTCACTTGTCGATGCATGGATTGGAAAAGGCTATTTATTCGCTGTGGTACTGACGATTATTCCATTTGCTCTATTATTCTCATCTGTTATCAAAAAAAGAAAACAATATATAGCGGTCTCTGTGCCTCATTGGAAAGAAAGAACCAATCAGCTCTCCAACTATATGTGTCTATTTTTAAGTGCCGGCTTCTTTGTCGATATGCTGCTTGCCACAAACAGTATGCAGCCGATTCAAGCATTTATTGTTAGTATAGCAGACCATGCCATTTGGGTTTATTGTGTCATCGGGTTGTATTTTCTGATCACCGCTCTTTGCGGTTTTCACCCGCTCGTCTCGCTTGCTTTATTAGTCAGCATGATGACACCTGTCATTCATGAACTGCCTGCTCTTCCCATTGCTATCATGCTGATCGTTGCTGGCACATCAACTGTTATGTTTAGCCCTTTTAATGTTTCTGTCTCCTTATTGGCAGATTTGATGAAGGTCAACCCTTACCGTATCACTCGGTGGAATATTTGGTTTGCTGGCTTTTATATCAGCATGGGTATCGCATGTGCAACAGTTATCACCGTTATTTTTTATTCATAAAAAAAGAGAACTCGTCTTGATTTGAGTTCTCTTTTGCTTTCCCACTACGGTTTCAATTGAATACGTTCAATTTTACCTACGATGAAAATGTACGACAATGCCCCGCCTAATGCGACTAAACTGACGAATAAAATTCCCCCGTTGTAAGAGCCTGTCGCCGACACGATGAATCCGATAATCAGCGGAGTGATGATCCCAGCTAAATTAGCAAAAAAGTTAAATACGCCGCCAGCAAGCCCAACCATTTCCCTCGGTGCCACCTCGGACAGCATCGTCCAAGAGATATTAGACAGCCCTTGCGCAAATGAAGCGATGGATAAAATGGTCAGCACAAGCGGGATATTCGTTGTAAAGTTTGCTAAAACAATGGTACTCGTCATCAGCAAGCCAACCACTACCGGCAGCTTTCTCGCTACATTCACTGATACGCCCTTTTTAAGCAGCCAATCAGACACATAACCTCCAAACAAGACCCCAAAGAATGCAGCAATATAAGGAAGAGAAGCAGCAAAACCTACCTTGAGAAACGCCATGTTTTTCGCCTCTGCTAAATAGGTCGGAAACCATGTTAAAAAGAAAAAAAGTGTAGACGCAACAGAGAATTGGCCAATATAGAGCCCGATCAATTTACGATATTTCAGAAGCGCGGCAAAGTCTGCCCATTTCAGCTTCTCCTGTGATGCGACGGTCAGCCCTTCGCCTTGCCGGATTAATTCTAACTCATCTTCATTTATCTTCGGATGCTCTTTCGGTTCGTGATAATACTTGTACCAAAAGAAAGCAAATATGATACCGAGCGCACCTGCCGTAATAAAGACGGTTCTCCAATCGAAAGTCGTCATGATCCAAAAAAGAAGAGGTGTCGCAAATGCAAGACCCACATACTCTCCAGCTGTGTATACTCCTGTTGCAAAAGCCCGTTCCCGCCTTGGAAACCATGTAGTGACAATACGATTATTTGCAGGAAATGCGGGAGATTCTGTAATCCCAATAAACAAACGGCAGCCAAATAAAAAGGCAAAGCTGTTCGCAAACGCTTGTAAGCCTGTAAAAATAGACCAAGTAACGAGTGATATCCCATACGTTACCTTTGAGCCAAATTTATCGAGAATAAAACCGCCTGGAATTTGCATCGCTGTATATGTCCAGCTAAATGCCGAAAAAATCAGACCTAATAAAGCAGGATTTAATTGCAATGAAGATTGAATAGCAGGCGCAACAATGGACACACTGGCTCGATCAATATAATTAATAGCGGTAATAAAAAACAACAGAATCAATATGCCAAAACGGGCTTTCGTTGGTTTCACATATGCGGGCTGCAATTCATTCCCCTTCAGTTCTGAATGCACTTTCATAACCATCCTCCTTTGTTTCCGCAGCGTGCGGTTCTGTTGAACGTCTTAAATAACCCCTTTTTCTTCTAACTGCTTACACTCTTCTTCTGTTAAGCCAAGCATATTTGTTAAAATCTCATAATTATGTTCGCCTAAATCAGGTGCAATGTGACGGATACTTCCAGGTGTTTTTTCAAACTTCGGAATGATCCCAGGCACCTTCACTTTTCCAAGTCGAGGGTGATGCACTTCGACGATATTCTCTCTTGCTTTAAATTGTGGATGTTCAAAAATATCCCGAATACTTAAGATCGGGCTCACAGGGACACCATGAGTATCTAGAATTTCTAATACGTCATCCCTTGTTTTCGACGCGATCCATTGCGAAACAATCGCATCCATTTCTTTGTTATGCTTCAGCCTGGATGCATTAACCGCGAATTTTTCATTCTCTAATAAATCTAATCGATTCATCGCCTCAGCCAATCGATTGAAGGTCGAATCTGTACTTGTTACAAGAACCAAATAATGCCCATCCTTTGTCTCATAGGTACCAGCAGGGCTTGAATGACCGCTTAGCCCCGGTGAACGCTCACGCACCTTCCCAAGCTTGTCATATTCTGCAACCAAAAACTCTAACATACGAAACACAGATTCATAGAGGGCCAAATCCACCATTTGCCCCGTTCCTTCTGGATGTGTATCCCTGTAATACATCGCTGTCACAGTAGCAAATGCCACATAGATGCCAGCAATATAATCAGTTAGAGAAAATGAAGGGCTGACTGGATGCCGGTCTGGAAACCCTTGAATATATGTAAAGCCGCTAAACGCCGTCGCTGGCGTTCCAAATCCGGCCTTGTCCTTAAACGGGCCCGTTTGACCATAACCCGATACACGAATCATAATTAAACGAGGGTTGATTTCTTTTAACACATCGTACCCAACGCCCCATTTTTCGAGTGTTCCAGGACGGAAATTTTCGATCAGTACATCGACCTGAGCTGCAAGCTTTTTAAAAATGTCTTTTGCTTCGTCTTTGTGCAGATCCAGTGTAAGGGATTTCTTATTCCGTGAGAGACCTGACCATCTAAGTGGTTCCCCATCTGCAAAAGGGCCGACATGCCGCAGCGTATCGCCTTTACCAGGAATCTCGACTTTGATGACTTCTGCTCCAAAATCCCCTAGAAGCACCGCGCCATAGGGTGCAGCGATCATTGTAGAGACGTCTAATATTTTTATTCCTTCGAGCGGTGTATTCATATTCATTGCTTGACTCCCTTTCATTCAAGTGATGAAGGGCTAAAATCATTTCTAATTTAGCCCTTTTCATCTTTCTGATTGACCCGTAAGGCCCTGATGATTCAAAAGCAGGGCTCACCGGTGCAGGTTTTTAATCCTTCGGAAGCTGCCCTTGCGGCGTGTAGAGCCAAATGAGCCATAAAGGTTCATCGCCTGTATTCACATGCTGGTGCTTGACACCGTCAGGAATGAACATAAAATCATTTTGTTTAAAGGGCTGCCTTTCTCCATCACAAATGACTTCGCCGGACCCTTTAATCACAAAATCAAATTCCTCTGAACCCGGGTGATTGTGCACTGAACTTGCTTCCCCTGGTTCAAAAATGGTGAGACCCGCCATCATATGTTCTGATCCAACGGTATCTGGTGTAATCGTTTGAAATACCTTTCGAATCATTTGCTCCTCTGGACGATCTAAGCCTAACCATAATGGGTTCCCATCTTGAAACGGATTCAATACTTTAATTTTCATTGTTGATTCCTCCCTAGTAATGTTTAGTTCACACTGACATGTGAGCGTTTTGTATTTGGTGAATAAATGTCATTAATATTCCAATGTCCATCCGTAGGAACAGGATCATTTTTCATCGCTACATCAATGACGCAAGGCTCCTGAGAGGCAATGGCTTCAGCCAAAGCTTCTTTGAATTCAGACGCAGAAGTGATTTTAATCCCCTTCATTCCATAACCTCTCGCAATGGCAGCAAAATCCGGAGAATAGCTTTCTCCACCTTTTCTAAAAACAGTGCCGTACGTTGTTTCATAGTGCGCCATTTGCAAGCCGGCTATTGTGCCAAACGCACTGTTATTCATCACAATCCACACAACAGGAATGTTTTCTTCAACGGCTGTTGCAAGAACGGATGGATTTTGACCAAATCCGCCGTCTCCAACAAGTGACACTACGACACGGTCAGGCTGGGCAATCTTTGCTCCAAGTGCAGCGGGAGCGCCAAATCCCATCGTCGCAAAACCACCTGGCGTTAAAATGGTCCCAGGAGTCAATACAGGAAATTGCTGTCCTACCCCATTTTTATTCCAGCCAACATCTGTTGTAATGAAAGCATCTGGCGGCAACACTTCCCGCACTTCCTGCAAAATACGCTGCGGTTTCATTGGGAAAGACTCGTCTTGAATATTCGTCAAATTGCTCTTTTGAAATTCCTCACGATATGCCGCAATGTCCTTTTTCAGTTCAGGGCGATCGATACCTTCTGGCAGCCTTTCTTTCGCCACGCGATTGAGTACGGTCAGTGCCTGCTTGAGATCGGCTACCGCTCCAATTTCAACAGGGTAGTTCCGGCCAATTTCATTCGGATCAATGTCAATATGAATGAGCTTGGTTGATTGGAAATTGAACGTATACTCCGATTCCCACGAGCTCGCATCAGCTTCAGCAAAACGGGTCCCTAAAGCCAATATATAGTCCGCCTCTTTACACTGATCATTAATAAATTTTGTCCCCCAAAACCCCGTCATTCCAAGGGTCATTGGGTGATCATCCGGCATAGCTCCTTTCCCCATCAAAGAATGAGCAACAGGGATACTTAGATGGTCAGAAAATGCCTTTAATTCTTCAGCTGCATCAGCTAACAAAATGCCTCCCCCTACATATAAGAGCGGCCTTTCTGCCTGCAGCAATCGGTCTAATATCCGATTGGCCGTTTGATCATCAATAGAAGGTTTTTCAATGGTGTGTGTATGATGGTTCATTTGTTCAAACAGGGACACATCTAGGTCTTTTGAGAACACGTCCATTGGAACAGAAATAAGCACCGGGCCAGGACGGCCGCTTTCAGCTAACTGAAATGCTTTTGATAAAATCTCTGGAAACAATTCTGGAATATCGACTCGCCATGCTCTTTTCACAAACGGCCGGTAAATTTCGTATTGAGAGGCATCGGAATGAAGATTAATCTCTTGATGTGGGTGCTTTCCATAGTAATGACTTGGGACATCTCCTGCAATGACAACCATCGGAATGGAATCAAGTGCTGCATTCGCTACCCCTGTTGCCGCATTGGTGAGTCCAGGACCTAGATGACTGAGAACAACAGCCGTCTGTTTCTTTGCTCGCGCATAACCATCTGCTGCATGTGCTGCTATCTGTTCATGTCTGACATTTACAAATTGAATCGAGCTTTTTTCAAGCGCTGATAAAAAAGCAATATTCGTATGACCGCATAGACCGAAAATATGCTCGACTCCCCGATTTTCTAAGTACTGAATAACCTGTGTAGAAATATTCTTCTTCATGTTTCTCTCCTCTCACGGTGCAGCTTGAATCTGCTACTCACTTATTCTTTGAAAACACAATAGATAGAACATTGTTCAAATCCTGTATCGCCACTTGCCCAGGAGCTGAGCTTTCTTTCCCTACAGCAAAGGTCATGACAGATCCAAAAAGTCCGCCAACCATTCTTGTAAAAGCCCCGTATTCCCCCATTGCCATCGAAATCACGGGAATTGACAGCTGCTTTTTCGCATGGCTGGTCGCTGAGAGCAGTGTTAATGCATCGTCATAGGAATGCGGCATCACTGCGATCTTTGCGATGTCGGCGCCGACTGATTCTGCATTGACGAGTAGCTGCACGAGACGATCTATCTCAGGGGTGCGATGGAAATCGTGATACGACACAATCAAGGTGACGCCATTTCTTTTAGCCGCCTGACTGACTTGCTGTATATGTGTCACATCCTGCATCAATTCATAATCAACAGCGTTCACAAGCTGAGTGGAACAAAGCTTAGCAAGCAAAGAAACCTTCTCAGTTTCTGAGAGTGATATACTTTCACCGCCCTCCTTTTCAGAGCGAATGGTGAATAAAAATGGGATGCCCTTTGCCTTTTCTACCATTCCCTTAAGGGTTTCTATCACTTGTTCCTTGTCATGAAGGTGATGAAAAAAATCTGCCCGCCACTCGATCACATCAGGCTTCTTCTCTGTTAACACCTCGACCTCATGAAACAATTCTTCCTTTGTTTGTCCGATGAGCGGCGTACAAATCATTGGCTGACCGCCTGTCTGCACACTTTTTACTTTTTGCTGAAATGCATTCACATCCCTACGCTCCTTTCACAGACCATTTGGGAGCACGACCATTTTGGTTTCGGTCATCTCCTCGATGGCGAAACGCGGACCTTCTCTTCCAAGACCACTTCGCTTAATCCCACCATAAGGCCAATGATCCAGTCTAAAATTCGATGTCCCATTGATGACAACACCGCCGGTTTCAAGCTCTTTTGCTGCGTGTAATGCCACATCCAGCTGATTCGTAAAGATCCCTGCCTGCAACCCATATCGACTATCGTTTGCTTCTTTGATTGCCTCCTCCAGCTCCTCATAAGGGAGAACGCTGACAACTGGGCCGAACACTTCCTCACAGACAACCTTGGCCTGTTTCGGAGGGTTTAACAAAATAGCTGGCGTGATGCTCGCTCCTTTTCTTTTTCCCCCATATAAAAGCTCAGCCCCCATACTCTCTGCCTCTTGTATCCATGCCTCAACACGCTGCGCGGCCTGGACATCAACCATACAGCCGATATCACTCTCACTAGACAGCGGATCTCCAACGACAAGCTGCTCTACTTTTTGTTTTAATACCTCAGTAAACGTCGGCATGATTTGCTGGTGGACATAAATTCTTTGAACAGAAATACAGCTTTGACCGGAATTACTAAAGCCTGTTTTGGCACAAAGGGATGCGGCTTGTTCAATATCTGCATCGTGATGAACAATCGTCGCGCCATTCCCTCCAAGTTCGAGCAGTACCTTTTTTAATCCCGCAGAGGTTGTAATATGTTCGCCTCCGGCAGCCCCGCCGGTAAAAGAGATGAGATTCGTTCTTTCATCAGTGACTAACTGTTTCCCAGCCTCGACCCCGCCAATCACAAGCTGCAAACCAGCCTCAGGAAACCCTGCTTCGAGAAGAAGTTTGACAAACGCTGTGGCAACAGCTGATGTTTGCGGTGCGGGCTTCAAAATTATGACATTCCCTCCCGCAAAGGCCGGACCGACTTTGTGACAAATTAAGTTGAGCGGTGCATTAAAAGGAGTAATCGCCAGCACAACTCCGACTGGTACTTTAAATGTCATGGCCATTGCTCCCTGTCCACGCGATGATACATTGCCAGGAATGGTCTCACCTATTAATCGATTCGCTTCTTCCGCCGATTGCGCCAGCGTCTCGATTGATCGCGAAACTTCATCTCTTGTATTTTTAAGTGGTTTGCCTAGTTCTAGCGAAATCAGTTCTGCAAAATGGTCTTTTTGTTCTTCAAGTAAGGTGGCTGCTTTTGTTAGAAGCTTTGAGCGTTCGATTGCCGATATTCCCGCTATTTGTTTTTTAGCATGCTGCGCACTAGAAAGTGCCTGTTCTATGTCTTCTGATGAGGCGAGATAGGATGTACCGATTATTTCTCCTGAGTAAGGATTGATGATATCAGTTTTGACACGATCGGTATTCAGCCACTCGCCGTTTATATATGACAACGCTTTTAAACCACTCAAATTTTTTCTCCCTCCTTCAAGTGCCGCGTTCCATGCCCTGCATAACGAACCAATCTTTCTTCATTCGGACAAGGTCCCTTCACGAGGGCTCCCTTTGTCAGCTCCTCATATGCATGCGCCACGATGCCCATTCCTCTGGATAAGGAAAAAATGCCTTTTGCTGCTTCTGCCGGAATGTTTAATTCACATTGGATGGCAGCAGATACACCATCTATATTCATCGTGATTTTCTTCCCTTTCAGCTGTTCAAGCTCATGTCTAATCGCTTCGGCTAACCGTAAATATGTCCCGCTGATAACACCTTGCTGTACATATGTGTGACTCAGCTCATATAGACGTCTCACCCTCGGATCATCATCATGAAGCTGATGTCCGATTCCTGGGATTTTTTCCTTGCGAGTTAACCATGTTTGGCACACTTGCTTTGCCGCAGACTGTACATCCTTTTGATCATCGTAGATCACTTTGGCTTCGTATAACATACGCATGGCCTTCTCTCCGGCTCCGCCATGAATGTCACCTAATAGATTCACCCCTGTTGCAACAGAGGAATTAAACGAAATGCCGCAAGTCACGGCCATTCTGGCTGCTGCAATAGATGGCGCCCTTGGTCCATGATCCGCACCTGCGACAAGAACACTTTCAAAAAGAGCTGCTTTTGAATCATCCAATAATTCACCAACAAGCAGTAAATAGAGCATTTGTGGATACGACAATTCACCAATCAGTTCTTCAATCGGATATCCTCGAAGTTCAATTGAATTTTTTTGAATATGACTAATCTCAGTCTCCCACCAAGCGCCTCCCTCTTTGTAAATTTCCAGTGCACTTCGATTTTTCATTGTGTCCATCATTCCTTTAGCTTCTTATTTGGAGGTGAACCACCCCTTTATTCCATTCAGTGGAATCTAATTTCACTTTTCGGAATGTGGTTTCATTGTAAGCGCATTCTTTTTCTTCGTCAATCATTTTTTCTGAAAATACTGTCAATAGAAATGAAATTAAGTGAATCGAACTAATTATGCTTGCTTTTTTTGATCAAAAAAACCGATATTTAGTGAAATGGACTTAAGTATATCGTTCTACTAATTTAATGAAATTTTGGTTATTTTGTCAAATCCACTTGAAATTCGACATAAAAAACCTCTCCATCTGGAGAGGTCTCTTTTTTATTTCCACCAGTCATCAAACATGGAAGCGGGTACTTGGCGTTTATGCTCTGATTGAACATAGCGCTTTTCAATCGCTTCTGCTGCTTGATCTGACACTGGTTTGCCTTCTAGGTAATCATCAATTTCATTGTACGTAATGCCGAGTTCTGTTTCATCCGTTTGCTGAGGTTTGTCGTCCAGCAAATCGGCTGTTGGTTTCTTTAAGTACAGGCGTTCCGGTGCTTCTAGCGCTTCAAGTAACGTCCGGCCTTGGCGTTTTGTCAGACCTGTGAGCGGAAGAACATCTGCACCGCCATCACCATACTTCGTGAAGAAGCCGGTTACTGCCTCAGCTGCATGATCTGTACCGATGACAAGCAATCCTTCCTCACCGCCGACAGCATATTGCGCGATCATTCTCATGCGTGCTTTGACATTCCCTTTATTAAAGTCAGACAATGGGCCGCCTGTTTCCTTTTGATATTGATCACTGAATGCTGATACGGCAGGTGCAATATCATATTTCCAAGACTTGTCTGGCTGAATAAATGATAGAGCAAGCTGTGCATCATCTTCATCCTGCTGCACACCATGCGGGAGGCGTACCGCAATAAAGACTGCATCCTCTTTTCCTTCTTGACGAAGCTCACTGACAGCAAGCTGTGCAAGACGTCCGGCAAGCGTTGAATCCTGCCCGCCGCTAATGCCGAGTACAAATCCTTTTGCCCCAGTTGTTTTCAAGTATTCCTTTAGAAATCCAACCCGTTTTTCGATCTCCTGCTTTGGGTCAATTGAGGGCTGCACATGCAACTCTTGGCTGATCTTTTTCTGCAAACTCATACACTTTTCCTCCTAAGCATCCTCTACATGAAGAGAACAGGTTTTACACACAATTCATTGATTTAACAACGTTTTTTGAATCTCCATTATACCATGTTTTCATCAAGAACATTTTGTTAGACGTTCCCCTATTTCTTAGATGATCAAACATTCACAAGTGAAAAAGACCATGTCTTTATGTATGGACTGGTCCTTTTCTTTTTTAATCGATTTCTACCCGTATAGATGTACAGCTTGATCCATTACACTTCCCAATATCAGCAGGGCAAGCGGACACGGCCACAATGAGATCCATTTCAGCCCTCAGGCGAATGTAGTCACCTGGCAGCGATTTTGGCAGCTCGACAGACAGCTTTCCTTTTTCATCAATAACTGTATTCATAAAGGCATTAAAAGGATAATACATATCCTCCTTTGGAATTCCAAAGGGCTCAAAGGCAGTCCGCAAATTGTCGTAGCATGTATGCATGACCTCTAAGTGCGTCCGGCCGTATAAAAGCTGATACATTTCTTGCCGGCAAGCGGGCATGTATAAATCATGGCATTCTACTGTATCTTCAATGATCGTAAACATCGGTTTATATAAATTAGAATAGAGCTTATCGCCTTTTTTCACTTTGGATGAAAATAGGCTATCCATTGTCGCACCTTGGTCAAATTTTTCATAAAAATCCTTTTCATGATAGGCCATCACATCTGCTACTTGCTGGCCTTCGACATCAACCACTCGCATACATTGGCCTTTTCCTAAACGAAAGCCGAGTCTACCCTTCGGTAAAATGACGTATTCTCCGTTCATCACATGCACTCCTTTCCATGACAGTATGCCCAAAATGTCCCCTTGATCATGTATAAAAAAAAGAGGCGGTCACAAGCTAATGTCATTGAAATCGAAAGGTGTTGCACTTGCATTGAAAGAAGAACAATCTTTATCTTGGTGGCAGCTTTCTCTCATCGGAGTCGGCTGTACAATTGGCACTGGGTTCTTCCTTGGCTCCAGCATCGCCATTACAAAGTCCGGTTATTCCGTCTGCATTTCCTTTTTGCTTGCTGCGGTCGGAACGTATCTCGTCTTTAAACATTTGGCTGCGATGACAGCTGATAACCCTGATAAAGGGTCGTTTTGTTCCTATGCTCGTAAAGCATACGGACGCTGGGCAGGATTTAGCAATGGCTGGGTGTATTGGTTTGCAGAAATGCTGATTACCGGAAGTCAGTTAACAGCCATTTCTCTATTTACCCGTCACTGGTTTCCATCCATTCCGCTTTGGGTGTTTTCTGCGATTTATTCTGCTCTTGCCCTGCTTGTCATTATCATAGGGCTTTCTTCTTTTCAAAAGACAGAAAATGTCCTTGCGGTACTGAAGACAGCGGCGATTTTTCTGTTTATGATTTTAGCGGTGCTTGTGTTATTTGGCATTCTGACAGAACATAACCCGACCCTGCATCTGCCTAACAAGGATCACGAATGGATGCCTCTTGGTCCGCTTGGTCTTTGGAATGGTTTGATTTATGCGTTTTATGCTTTTGGGGGAATTGAAGTCATGGGGCTGATGGCGGTTCATTTAAAGGACCCGAAGGATGCGGCAAAGGCTGGACGTGTCATGCTGATCATTCTAGCAGTCATCTATATCGTCTCAATCGGACTTGCTCTCTTGCTTGTCCCAGTGACAGCCTTTAATGAGAACAGCAGTCCATTTATTACTTCATTAGAGCCATTTCATTTATCGATCTTTCTTCATATCTTTAATGGCATTTTTATCATTGCCGGTTTTTCGACATTGGTTGCCTCTCTCTATGCGGTCACAACACTGCTCGGCACGATGTCAGAGCATCAAGATGCACCTGCTTGCTTTAAACAAAAAGATCCATCTCATGTAAGATGGTCTTCGATTATCTTAACTGCTGCTGGCTTAATTGTCTCAATTTTGCTTGCACTCTTTTTATCCAAACACATCTACGAGCATCTCACAACAGCAGCCGGTCTTACCTTGCTGTATACATGGATCTTTATTCTGTTCTCAAGTAAAAAGCTATCCAAGCCATCCACTCGCCAAACGTGTGAAATGATTCTTGCGCTGCTCTTAATTGGAGCCGCAGTATCAGGCACATTAACAGAGGCAAGCGGACGACCTGGCTTTTTTATCAGCCTTGGGATCATTGCAGTGATAGCCATCATGGTGCTATTCATGAGAAAAAAGTGGAAACAGGATCAGACCGCATCATAATTTCATCATGTTTTTTAAAGCAGTAAATGGACATTTGGCGGAGGCTGGTTTCTCCGCCTCATCATCTGAGAGAAAGTATTGCTTCCATTCATGATTGGCCGGATCACCGTACCATTTTAATGATGGATGAACACCGACTTCATCATATGCTTTGAGCCGCTTGCGAACGAGTTGACTCATTTTTTGACCAAACTTGGTCGATCCATTCAATTTCTCAAACACCCATCTAGGCTGAAACGCCATCATGACATAAGGGAAGTGGCGGCTTTTTCTGAGCTTGTGAGCAGGTGTGGAACATAAAATAAAATACGCTTCACCATGGAAGCAATACTCCCACTCATGATGATGAGGGTCCACCGGAATATCCTCAGGCCATGGCATTTCATCTTTCTGATGCAACCGTTGAAGCAGCGACCAAAAATGCTGCTCAAACTCTTCAAGCGAACTTTCCTTTAAATCCTGCGGTGTTTCGAAAAAGCAGATAAATGAAGCATATTGACCGGTTTCTTTCGCACAGCCTTGATATTCTCTAAGCAGCTGGGCTAAATCATCCACCGCTTCCTCTTCCCTCGGGTCACCAACAAACCCATAGCGTAAATGATCGAGAAAAAATCCTTGTCTTCCGGGTACACAAGGGAATGTATCTGCCTCATCTCCGACCATCTCGCCAAATTGTTTGAAAGCACCCTGCTTCCATTCTTCTAGTGATCGTAGATTTTGATCAAGGCAACTTTTTGCATACAGCTGGGCCATTTCCTTCCACCTCGTTTTAGCGTCTTCTCCACAGCCTATGAGGTGGAAATGGCTGTGGTGACTGTCCTTCCACGACTTTCCTTGCGCATGATAAGATGGGGATTTCCATTAAATTGAGCAGGTATTTGTTCCTCTTATTCTATTATGCAGGATCAGACTAATGTAAGTTAATAGAGCGCCTTTCGTCATTCCTACGAACGGCTCTTCATCAAAAAGACGGAATCCAGCACCCAATAAATAAGGGCTGCGCAGAAGCTAAACAAATAAACTTTATAGCTGATGAACACAACAAGTCCATAATCAATCCATAAAGCCAAAGCCGAGCAAACCACCCAGGCCGCAATAAAATAAATCAATAAGTCACGGCTTCGAAACCTTTTAGGATGCCGGTGTAAAACAAGCTGAATTGGTACAGCAAAAATGACATAAGCAAGCAAAATGAACAGACTGGTCATCTCCACATAACTGAAGCCCACTTCAGGCGGCAGAAATAAAAACGTATAAACGAATGTTGCTGTGATGACTGATAAAATCAACATACACAGATAATTGAATACTGGCAGAAACATACGCATAGCAGAAGCTCCTTCAATCCATTTTATATTCCACCATTATTCAAGAATGTGTTATGTCTGTCAATCCTTACAAAAAAACAGACTGAATGTGTCAGTCTGCTTCAGATTACTGACAAAGGGCTAAAATGATTTTTTATTTTAGCCCTTTGTCTTCTTTTCAGCGTGATAGAAAATCTTTGCAGCCCTAGGAAGGACGAGCATCGGAGCGGAGCGAATTTGACATTCGTGAGCACCGGAGCGCAGACCTGACAAAGAATGCGAGGGTTTGTCTACACGCTGAAACAGACTGAATGTGTCAGTCTGTTTTTCTACCCAATCAACGCCATAATCCCTTGATACCCAAAATAAGCGCCAAAACCAAGTAAAGATAGACCTGCAAGAACGGATAAGCCATGTAACACACGTTCACTTAAATAACGCCTAAACGAACTAGCAAGCAGCGCCATACAGAAATCCCAGATCAGCATGCCAATAAAAATAGCCACACTGTACATGAGCATTTGGGAAGCTCCATACTTTTCGATCGTATTGGCTAAAATGCTGCCATAGATGCCAAGCCAAAACAAAATACTGAGCGGATTAGATAGAGAAATGAAAAATCCGGTCATGAACGAATGGCCAATTGTTGTGTTACCGCTGTCCTTTTTCGGACTCTCCTGCAAATTGATTTTACGCAGACTTTCAATGCCGGTATAGGTCAGAACGAAAAAGCCGAACAGCCACAAAAAGGTTTTTACAAGAGGTGCAGTCAAAAGCTGGGCGACACCAAAATAGATGAGGAGCATATAGACAATATCCGCAGCCATAGCCCCCACACCAAAAATCCACGCATGCCAAAATCCACTTTTAATCCCTCTGTCGATTTGGGCTGCATTGACTGGCCCAACAGGCGCTGAAAGTGACAACCCTAAAAAGATATAACCAAAAAACACCGCCACATAGACGTCCTCCTTTTGATGCTGACTTGTACATGTTATTCAAAATTTCTGCGTTTTAGTACAAGTCCTTTGTCATCATTTCAGGTGGACCTTGGGAAGCGGCTTGATCATGTGCTTAGCGATCTGCTTTCAGTTCCGTCTGCTGCGTGTGTACTGTTTCTTTTTTCTTAGAACGATTCATTTGAATCGTAGCTGCAAACAAAAGAACAGCTAAGAAAGCAAATACAAAGACGGCACTTGCCGCACCTGCCCATTCCAGACTAAATCCAATTAAAAAGGACAAGCAGGCTCCGCCTAAGCTCGCGGCTGCAATAAAATAACTCGTCGCCTCATCGATGGCATTTTCAATCATTAAGGCAGATGCTGTCAGTGCAATTGGGAACATGCCTGCTGCGCAAAGGCCGATGAAAAAGATGAGGATCAGCTGCGCAGTAATGTGGGTTGTTAGAGCGAATATCACAAGCAGCAAAATCATCAGTGATGCACTTAGCTTTAAAAAACGCAGCGGATGCAGTTGATCAGCTTTTCTGGCAATCACAGTCCTGCCAATGACGATCGCTGCCCAGAAAGTAGAGACCGCAAAGAGGCCCCAATTTTCTCCCCCCTTTTCCAGCATGATCGACGGCAAAAAGTTCGCAAAGTTCGTTTCAATCCCTGCGTAGAAAAAGGCAAAACAAATCATAATGACCACGATCATTCGATTATTTCGATCAACAAGCAAGGACGGTTTCCTCATCCCTCCTGTGGAAGGAGCATCCATCTGTCCATGAGGCAGTTTGTTCATAAAAACAAGCCAGAGCATGAGGAAAAATGTCAGCGCACCCACCTGAAATAAAAACACATACTGCCATGTCTGCTCTGTGACAGTCAGCAAAATCACTAGCGGAAATAACAGTGCACCTAATCCAAAAAAGACCTCCATGATACTGATTCGCTTTGCACTATTAGCCATCGAAATGACATACGCACCGGCTGTTGTCTCAAGACTGCCTGCGCCGCTACCGAGAAAAAAACCTGCCAGCACAAGCGTCGTCCAGCCCGGCATCAACAGCCCCAGCAGAAGTGACCCGATCATCAGCAAAAGACCCATAGTCAGCACAGCGCCATAGCCTTTTTTTCTCACTAGAATGGGGGATAGCAGAACACCTGTCAAAAAACCAATAAACTGAAAAAAAATTAAAGATGATAATTCCCCAGGACCCTTATCATAACTCGACAGCAAATAAGGCGTTAAGCTGCCAAAGAACACATGAATGGTCCCAATAAAAAAATAAAAGACACAGCCAAAATAAAATACCTTTTTCATCTTTTCACTTCCTCTAAAAAGGAGCGGAGTTATGATATCCTCCGCTCCACCTCTTTAATATGCCTGAGCAGAGACAACTGCCTCTTCCCTCTCAAAGCATGTATTGAGCGCAGCCTGCGCGCGATAACCATCTTCAAAATCAGCGACCTTCATATGAGTTGGGTATGGATCAGTATTCACCCAATGCATCAGCTGATCGCGGAATGTATCGGACCATCCGTAAAATTCATTTGGCGGATCTGTCAGCATGGTTTGCGGCATTTGATGACGCTCCACACACAATCCATCACTGATCTCATATTCGTTTTTCATGTTCGTATGGTATTTGAATACCTTGTCATGACCAACAACTTCTACACTAAATCCACATTCCTCAGGCTGCGTGCTTTTGGATGTCACCAAATGAAAGAACACTTGATTCTCCATCTGCCCGAAAATTTCGGTATGATCATCCACCTGTACCTTTTTCTCTTCTTTTTCCTTTACACGTGTCAGCATCTTGGTGTTAAGTGATTCTTTCTTCATTTCACTGCCAAATAAGTACCACAGCATATCAATCAAATGAATGCCAAGATCCCCTAGCGCACCGCTCGTACGCAGACTTTCGCCGCTGTCTCTCCATGAAAATGTCTTTCTTCTGAGGGCACTGTTTTTCTTAAAATGCGTTCTGACGGTCAAAATACGGCCTAATTCTCCGTTGGCAATCAAGTTCTTCAATATATTCACAAAGGATAAATAACGATAGTTAAAGCCCATACTGGCTTGAACTTGGAACTGTTTGGCTGTCTCTACCATTTCCTTCGCTTCCTTCAGCGACACAGCCATCGGTTTTTCACATAAAATCGGCTGTCCTGCTCTTAGCGACTGAAGGGCATGGTCCTTATGACAAAAATTAGGAGAAGCAATGATCAACCCATCAGATGCATCTGCAAGTGTCTCAATACTTGAATACACACGTCCGCCGTACTGTTTAATGAATCCCTGTGCGACCGACTCATGCAAATCATAGACACCGGATAATTCTGCACCTTTGATCGTTGATAATGCTCTTGCATGTGCTTTTGCAATATTTCCTGCTCCAACAATTCCAATTTTCTTCATGAATGTGCCTCCTCATGTTTATACATCACTGTTTTCAGAGTTTCATAGATTCCTTTTGCATACCCATGATGACAAATTTGGTGATGGTGCCGTTTGGCTTCGCCTGTCGCATTTTGGACAAGGAAACCGTGCGTGACGGATTGAAGCATCCGCAAATCGTTCCCACTATCACCAAACGCAAAGCCTTGATCTTTCGATAGATCATATTGGTTCAGCATAAAGCGGACAATTTCATCCTTCCCTGTTCCTACTGGTAAAAAATCGACATCATAGCAATCCGCAGGATCTCCTGCAAGCGGGTTGCATTTGTTGATGTTGACCGCCACACCCCGCTCTTTAGCCAGTGTTTGGATAAATGATAGATGATGAAGATCCGTCCGTTCATCCTGCTCTTGATAATAGAAATTCTTCTTATACCCTGAGCTGCCCAGCTGTGTTTGCGGTCTAAGGAAAATACCCTTTTCTCGGACAGTTTCCAGGATGTCTTCGATTTTTTCATCTGAAAAGCCCTGTGCATCCAGCCGCTTCATCCACTCTGCATCTGGCTGTCCAAAATGAGCATCCGACGTATATACAATCTCAGTCCCTAAGTTCGACGCAATGAAATGCGGGAATTGATGAAATCCGCCTTTTTCCATTTTGCTCGTGACAGAATCGAGGCTGCTTCCCGTCACCCAGCCCAGCAAAAGCTGTCCCGCTTCACTCTTTTCTGCTACAAAGGCTTCCAGCCGCTTGACATCCTCTCTCTGCTCTTCTGTCATTTCGTGAGAATAATACGTTTCATCAAAATCACAGAAGACGATCCACTGCGGATTCTTCGGCTGATTCAGCAGTTTTTTATTGAATGGAAGACTTGATAACATGTTGAACCCCCTCGATGACCTTCTCCTGATCTTGCAGCGGCATTCCTGGGTAAAGCGGCAAGTGAAGTAATTGCTGCGCTGCCTTTTCCGTGTGCGGTAGTGTTGTTTGTCTATACTTTTGAGAAACAAGATTTGTTTGATGCTGATGCGATAGGATCGGGTAATAGACATCCGTCTCTATACCCATTTCCAGCAATTTCGCTGCAAGTTCATCTCGGTCTCCCTTCAGTACTCTAATCGGGAATAGATGCCATACATGGTCATCCGTCAGCTTCGGAAGCTTCATGTATCCTTCATCCTCAAGCGTTTGCAGCTGGTCAATATATCGCTTTGCTAAGTAAAAACGTTTAAAGTTTTGCAGTCCTAAATACTTCATTCGTTCGAGTCCGATCGCTGCCTGCAAATTATCGATTTTGGAATTAAAGCCGTAGTCACTGCGTTTGACATTTTTCTTTCCAGCTTCAAAGCCGTGATAGCTGATCTCCATGCATTTTTCCGCTAAGGCCTCATCGTTTGTAGCGATGGCGCCTGCCTTTCCGCAGACCCCAAGGTTTTTGTATGGATTAAAGCTGAGAACAAGTCCATCTCCATAAGCACCAAGGCCGCTGCTGCCAATCGCTTGACAGCCATCTTCAATGATTTTCAGCCCATGCTGTTTCGCAATTGCCGAAATAGCCTTCATATCCGCTTGTTTTCCATATAAATGAACCGGTAGAATGCAAACCGTTTTATCTGTGATATGTTTCTCTATTTCACTCGGTGCGAGGCAGTATGTTTCTGGATCAATATCGGCATATACCGGAACAGCCCCAATGGCAAGTACTGCATTTTCTGTTGCAGCAAAGCTGTTGGCTGGCAAAATCACCTCGTCTCCCGGATGGACGCCTGCTGATATGAGACTGATCATCAAGGCATCTGTTCCACTTGACGTGGCTATGACATATTTTTTCCCTAAGTACTCAGCAATCGACTTTTCAAACGTCGGAATATACGGCCCTGAAGTAAAACGGCCAGAGCTCAATACTTCCTTCAACACCAGCATAATATCATCGATTTCATCCTCTGAAATCAGTTTATCAACTGGCAGAAACGGTATCTTTTTTTCCTTATTTTGTTTATAATGGAAGAGAATTTTTTCCAAACCTGTGCGTTCTATATCTTGCTCAAGGAACGTCACCAGCTTTTCATTTGCTAGATGCTTTTCAACTGAATCGGCTTTTACTTGAACACCTTGATTGATCATATCCAGCAAAGGAAGATAATCCTTGCTTTTACCTGATATCTTCGTCAATATTTGCATTCCATTCCCTCCAATTAATCAATTCCTTTTGTTAATATTTAACTTGTTTCACATTGTAAATGATGTTATCGATTTCAGAACAATAACTTTGTGTAAAGGATTTGTTAATATGTGTACAATTTATGAAATTGCCAAACGCTGCGGGGTTTCAACTACCACCGTTTCCAGAGTGCTAAACCACCACCCATATGTGTCAGAAGAAAAGCGGCAACTCATATTACAGGTGATGAAAGAAATGGAATATACACCGAGTTCAGCAGCCCGCACACTAAGGTCACATCAGACAAAAACCATTGCTGTGTCCGTCCCAGCTGTGGACCATCCTTTTTTTGCACAATTGATTAAAGGCATTTCAAAAGAAGCCCTTGATCAAGGATATAAAGCCATCGTGCTTCAGACGTTTTATCAAGAAGCCTTAGAGCTTGAAGGACTTCAATTATTAAAAAGAAGAGAAGTAGATGGGGTTATATTGGGGGCGTTAGAAAATACGTGGGAGAAAATTGAGCCATTTTTAACGAACGGCCCCATCGTCATGGCAAATGAATATCATCAAACTGCAAACATCCCGATTATTGGATACGATGAACGGGAAGCCGCCTATAAAGCGGTGGACTACTTGATTCGGTCGGGGCGAAAATCGATTGGGTTTTGCTTTGATACAGAAAGCAGTGAAGCGCAGAAACAAAGAAAACAGGGCTATCTTGATGCACTCTCTGCTCACGGTTTGCCGCTGCAAAATGATTGGCTGTTTGGAGAGGCTTTTACCATTGAAGACGGCTTTCGCTTAATGGAGGTCATCCATCACATGACGGGTGCGCCTGATGCCATTTTCACCGGCAATGATCAAGTTGCAGCAGGGCTCATTAAACAGGCCATTTCATATGGCTATCAAATCCCCGAGGATCTAGCGGTCATCGGCTATGACAACCAAGACATATGCGAAGTGACAGCTCCAACGATCACCACGATTGACATACCGATCGTAGAACTTGGCCAGCGGTCAGTACAGCAAATGATTGCGCTTCTGCAAGACCAAAAACCATTACAGCGCGAACATATCCAGCTGCCTACCCGGCTCGTGACAAGAGAATCTACATAAAGAAAAAGACTGAGAGAGATCTCAGTCTTTTTTAATCTATCAACCTATAAAAATTGAGCAAGAATGAATGTCCATATACATACAATGCCGAGCAGAATGAAGCTGTACTTCACGGTCTTTTTGAAGAGCTCAGATTCTTTCCCTGTTTCTCCAACAGCTGCTGTAGCGATAGCGATAGATTGTGGAGAAATTAATTTCGCCATCACACCACCGGTCGTGTTCGCCCCAATTAACAAACCTGCCTGTGAGCCGATTTGAGAAGCAGTGACCGCTTGAAGGTTACCGAATAAGGCGTTGTTACTCACGACAGACCCCGTAATAAACACACCGATCCAGCCAAGCACCGGGCTGACAAGCGGGAACAAATCGCCTGTTTTGGCAAGAGCAAGTCCAATCGCAGAACTTAGTCCAGCAAAGTTCGCCAGGTTGGCAAAGCCCATGACAAAACAAATGGTAAGAACGGGGAGCCAAAGCTCTTTCACTGCTGCTTTTAAGCAGGCAGCGCCTTCAGTTAACGTAATATGTCTGCTAAACAGCCCTGTCAGCATCACCGCAATCAGAATGGCAGTACCCGTCGCACTGATGACATCAATTTTAAAGATCGCATCAATAGGTGTTTCCGTTTGTGCAATTGGTGGTAATTTCACAATTTGCTGATGTAAAAATGGCATTTTCACTAAAATGGTCGTCCAGTTAAGAGGTCCTCCTACAGCAAACAATGCTTTAAATGCTGGCAGACTCCATACCGTAATAACCGCAGTTAAAATATAGAACGGAGACCATGCTTTCAGTATTTCAACGCCGCGATACGTTTGTTTCTGTTCAATATCTGGCGCTCCTTCTTCTCGATAAATGTTTTTTGGCTGCCATTTCCGAAGAAATAAAGCCAAAATACCCATACTTGCTAAGGCAGAAATAATATTGGCAAGCTCAGGACCCATCGTCACCATTGTAACAGCTTGCAAAATGGTATAGGTTCCACTCACAACAAGCAAGGCTGGCAGAGTTTCTTTGATTCCTTTGAATCCATCTACAATCAGAATGAGTAGGAACGGAATACAGAATGAAATAAACGGGATCGTATATACAAGGGTTTGAGATAACGCAAGCGGCGTCATATTGCCCATTTGCGCCCCTGTAATCACTGGAATTCCCACAGCACCAAATGCACCAGATGCAGCATTGGCAATTAAGCAGAGCATCGCAGCTTTCAGCGGTTTAAACCCAAGCTCTGTTAAGAGAGCGGCACTGATCGCAATTGGTACCCCAAACCCAGCAGCACCTTCTAAAAATGCGTTAAAGCTAAAACCTATTAATAAGAGCTGAAGACGTTGATCCTGAGAGATTCCTGCAATACTAGAACGAATGACATCGAACTTACCAGATTTCACTGCAATTTTATAGAGCCATACCGCCATGATCACGATATATCCAATCGGCCACAGCCCATTAGATATACCGAGCAACACAGCAGATAATGCCTTTTCAACTGGCATATGGAAGAAGAAAACAGCTGTTACAAAACTGACGATTAAGGTAAAACAAGCGGCTAAAACACCTTTTAACTTAAAAACGGTTAATGCAAGTAGGAAAAACAAGATTGGGAGCATTGCCACCAATGCACTGACGAATTCATTACCAAACGGATCATATATTTGCTGCCACATAGTGATTCATCCTTTTCTGCTCAGATAGGTTGCTTTTGATTGATTAAAAATGAGGAGCCAAAATCTCTTTTAACACATTCACACTGTGTGCAAATTTTTCTTTCTCCGTGTCGTTTAGTGCAAGCTCCATCACTTCTGTTGCACCATTTCGATTCACAAGGGCTGGTACACCAATGTAGACATCTTCTGCTCCGTACTCACCATCCAAGTAAGTGCTGACCGTTAAAATGCTGTTTTCATTGTGCAGGATCGCTCTTGTAATGCGGGCTAAACTCATTGCCACGCCGTAGTAAGTGGCGCCTTTTTTCTCAATGATTTGGTAAGCGGCATGACGGACATTTTCCATGATTTCATCTAAGTCTTCTTGTTTGTATTGATCATTTCTCTTCATTAATTCTGTAATTGGTACACTTCCGATATTCGCATGACTCCAAACAGCAAGCTCAGTATCCCCATGTTCGCCAATGATGTACGCATGCACATTGTGTGCCGCTGCTTCAAAATACTCACTGAGCATGTATCTAAATCTTGCCGTATCAAGCGTCGTACCACTGCCAATCACTCGTTCTTTTGGAAGTCCACTGAATTTCCAAGTCGCATATGTCAAAATATCAACTGGGTTCGTAGCAACTAAGAAAATACCATCGAATCCGCTTTTCATCACATTGTCTACAATGCCTTTAAATATATTTAAATTTTTCTCAACAAGGTCAAGTCTCGTTTCACCTGGCTTTTGGTTTGCACCAGCACAGATACATACAATGTCTGCATCCTTACAATCCTCATAATCTCCATACCAAGTATTCACAGGATGCGGGGCAAATGCTTTTCCGTGGTTTAAATCCATGACGTCACCCATTGCTTTGTCTTGATTCAAATCGATAACAACCAATTCATCTGTGATCGCTTGATTTATTAATGTAAAGGCATAACTGCTGCCGACGAAACCTGCTCCAATAAGGGCTACTTTGTTGACTTTTTCGTTTGTCATTTATCTCATCCTCCTGAGTAAAACTAGGCTGTTTTTATTATGTGAAGTATTTCACATTCTTATTGTGCAATACTTCACAAACTTTTGCAAGGGGGTTGCTCAAAAAAAATATGTAGCGAATTTGTGAACACATTTATTGTGCTTTCAAAGCGCTGGTTCCATACATATTTCCACAAGAAAAAAGCTGCCAAACGCTCTTCGGCAGCTTCATACATGTTTAATAAGGGCCCCAGTTGATCATGACCCCAATACAAATAAATACAAGACCAATGACAAACCAAATGAGGGCAAGCGGCACCATAAAACGCAGCCACTTTACATAAGGAATACCACTTGCAGCAAGCACAGCCATCAACACACCAGAAGTCGGATTGATACAGTTGACCACCCCTTCACCAAGCATTACCGCTTCTACAGCTACCTGTCTTGTGATGCCCATTAAATCAGCGAGCGGCGCAAGAATCGGGATAAAGACAACGGCTTCTCCTGATCCTGATGAAATCAAAAAGTGAAGAAGCGCACTCGCAATATACATCCCGATCGCACCAGCAATTGGACTAAAGCCTGTCAGCATACTCGCCAAGCCGTTGACCACTGTATCAAGCAGCTTCCCATTTTCTAAAATGACCGAAATACAGCGTGCCATCCCAACAATAAGTGCGCCGTATACTAGGCTTTGACAGCCGACAATAAACGTTTTCGCAATATCATTGGCCGCTAATCCGCCAAGCAGTCCAGCTGCAATTGCCATAAAAATGAACACACCGGCCATTTCCTTATCGGTCCAGCCAAGCTGAAGTGCGCCATATAAGAACCCTCCAAGAGACAATCCGCATACTGCTAAAATCAGCTTATGTCTACCAGTGAATGCAGGCTTGTCCACAGATTCCGCATCGGCTCCGCCAAGCCCCTTAGCAGGAAACCATTGATCGCCAAGAATGCTTCCCTTATCTTTATTCTTCAGACGTCTTGTATATAAATAGATGTACACAATACTTGAAATAAGAAAACAAAGATAAATGATGACACGCAGGCCAATGCCAGAAAAGATCGGCAGCTCTGCGATCGTTTGTGATAAACCTAATGGAGATGGAGATAAAATCGTTGCATTAAACCCTGCGTAACAGCCGATGTATATGACAGCCGCTCCTGCTACAGCATCCCATTTCAAAGATCGTGCCACAATGATGCCAATTGGAATAAACCCAATAACAGAGTTCACGACAATTCCTGTCGTTCCAAGGACTGAAAATAATCCCCCAACAATACAAATAAACAATAATTGCTTCGTTTGAAACCGGCTGATGACATGGTGAATCATCCCGTTAATAGCACCTGTCTTCTCCAAAATGGCAATGGTTCCGCCCGTAAATAGAATCAGAAAAATAATAGAAGCGGACCCTACCATTCCTTCTTGTATCGCAGTGAAAAAGCCCACTGGACTCACTGGTGATTGATCAATGCGGTGATAGCTGCCAGGAACGGCTGTTGTGATCTCCCCAGATGTCTTTCGGTCAAACTCACCCGCTGGTACAAAATACGTTGCTATCGTACAAATGAGTGCAATCATAAATAAGAGAACATACGCATCCGGCATTTGAAGTTTTCGTTTCTGTTTCTCTGGTGCTGATACTGTCGCAGTTTTCATGTGCCAAAACCCCTTTGTCCCGATCGGAATTTCACTTAATTTTCAGAATAATCAAATGATGTGTTATATTATAAACACTGTTGATATTTAAGATCAATATTATTTCACTAAAATAAGATTATGGCAGATTATCTGTCAGCAAGGAGGCTTCTCATGACAACTTTGACAAACGAAATGAAACAAACTGTGACAGACATCTTTGAACACCTGCACGCCCACCCAGAAATAAGCTGGGAAGAAACAAAAACGACGGCTTATATTGAAGATATATTGAAAAAATTGGGCTGCAGCACTCGAACATTTGACGACTGTACAGGGGTGATCGGTGAAATTGGAGAAGGCGCACCAGTGGTCGCTGTGAGAGCCGATATTGATGCACTTTGGCAGGAAGTAGATGGTGAGTTTCAAGCCAATCATTCATGCGGCCACGATGCACACATGACAATGGCTCTTGGTACCTTTATGGCATTAAAGGAAAAAGAACGCCCAAACGGCACGATCCGTTTCATCTTTCAGCCTGCCGAGGAAAGAGGCGGCGGTGCGCTGAAAATGATTGAAAAAGGTGTGCTGGCAGATGTCGATTACTTATATGGCGTACATGTGCGCCCAATTCAAGAAACATTAAACGGACGCTGTGCTCCTGCTATTTTGCACGGATCAAGTAATCATTACGTCGGCACCATTATTGGTGAGGAAGCGCACGGTGCACGTCCTCACCTTGGCGTCAACGTAATAGAAGTGGCTTCAACCCTCGTGCAGAGACTCGCGCATATCCATGTCGATCCACGAGTCGCCCATTCTGTGAAAATGACCAATTTACATGCTGGCGGGGGCAGCTCAAACATCATCCCAGGCAAAGCTTCATTTACATTAGATGTAAGGGCGCAAACAAACGAAGTAATGGATGAGCTAGAAAAAGAAATTGAAAGAGCGGTTCATTCTGTAGCAGATGCCTTTGGTGCTTCTATTACACTTTCAACAGACCATCGTCTGCCTGCCGCAACCTTAAATGAGGAAGCTGTCCAGATCATGTCTCATGCGATTGAACAGGTTTTAGGCCAAGAGCAGCTTGATCCCCCGATCGTCACAACAGGTGGAGAAGACTTTCACTTTTATGCAGCAAAGCTTCCGCATATCAAATCTACAATGCTCGGTTTAGGCTGTGATTTAAAGCCAGGTCTTCATCATCCGTATATGACCTTCGACCGCTCTGCAATCTTTACCGGCATTGAGATTTTGACCGAAGCTGTCTATCAAACACTCCAGCAGCATTCATCATAAAATGAAAAAGCCACCCGCCTTCTCTTCAGGGCGGGTGGTCGCTTTATATTACGCATTCAAATCTGTCATGGCTGGAACGTTGATTTCTTTCACACAAGATACCCTTGATAAATGAATCACACATCTAGCAAGCTCCACAATATCCTGTACAGGAATTCTCGTTTCATCATATAGCCTGATGGCTTTTTCAGCTCCCTCTTCATATGGGACCTCCGCCGCCAGCTCTCCTGGATTGATACAGGTGACAGATATTTTATCTTTTCTCACATGCTCTCTCAACGCATTCACAATTCCGCGCAGACCAAATTTAGATGCCACAAAGGATACCTGCGGCAGATTTGTATGATCGAGTCCGGCCGTTGAGCCAATCACGATGATTTTCCCATTCTCCGATTTCCTTACGTGCGGAAGCAGTGCCTGGATGTACGTAATGGTTGAGGTGACATTCACATTAATTAAGTGCGCAATATCCTCTGGCTGATCGTGATCAAAGGAATAATCGTCTTCAAAGCCTCGTTTTTCCCATAAACCGACGTTATAGATCAGTACATCAATCGTCTTGTTCTCCAGTGCTTCAAGCATATAAGGGATATGCGTTTGGCTTGATAAGTCGATTTTCAGCCAAATTCTATGTACACCGTCATCTATGCTCAAACTGCTTGGTTCACTTCGCGACACAATCCAAACTGTATCTCCACTTGAAGGAAGACCCTTTACAAAAGCATCTCCTAATCCTTGACTTGCACCGAATATGATATAGTTTTTACTCATAGCTCCTCCTTCTATGGCACACAAACTGAAAGCGTTTTATACCTATATCATACAGATTCTAAGAGACCACCGCCTCTTTTATGCTTATCTTCACTTATTGATTGACGCGGCTAATGGATTTCCTTTAATTCCACTGGTAGTGCACGTGCCTCTATAAAGCTTTTGATCATTTCTGTAAAAAGTTCTTTTTTCTCAAAAGTAAATGTATGTCCAATACCGGGAACGATGACACCTGCTGCCTTCGGATGTGAATTTGTTATTTTTTTTGCTGAGCGTGTCATAATGCCTTTTTCTTTTTCTCCCACTGTAACAAGAATGCGTGCCTTTGCTTGCTGAAACGTGTCTGGGAGCTTGTAATGGAGGTTTTCTTGAAACATCGTAAGAAGGGTTTTCTTCTGCAGATGTTTCGATTCCGCCGCATAATGATGCAGTACATGTTGCGAGAGCCCCATCTTTTCAGCCTGGAGCTGGATAAACCAATCTTTCTTTAATAATGGATACGTCAGTGGCAAGAGGGGTCTCACCATGAAATGGAGCCATGGCAAAGGCATCACAAGGGCGCTATTGATGACAGCGATGTCTACAATATCTGGCTCTCTTGATAACACATCAACGGCAATCTGCGCACCTAAAGAAAATCCAATCAGAATCACTTGACGTCCATTCGCGTTTTCCTTGATCCATGAGATGACTTCTTGGGCGCTTTCATTCATTGAAAATATCTGTTCTTTTGCTCTTGTCCCGTGTCCAATGAGATCAGGGGCAAAGCATTCATACGTGTCTTTAAATATTTCAACCTGCTCCTGCCACATCCAGCTGCTTACTCCTCCACCATGCAGAAAAATCATGATTGACCTATCCATCATCGACGACAACTCCATCCTTCTATATAAGAAAAAAGCAGCCGCTTTTTGAGCAGACTGCTTTTTCCACATGCTCCCTTCTATTATAAGGGAACCACTACATCATTGACTATTTTTTCAAATCTTCAATGGAGTTTACGTTCTTCATATATTTCGGAACAACTAGCCCCATTCGAAGGCCTTTCATACTTGTACCAAGGTCATCATATTTCCCTTTAAACTTCGCTGCATATGTTTTATGCGTATTTGGCAGCCAAGCGGATAATGATGCATCCGCACTTCCGGTTGCAATTGCTGTCCACATTGGACCTGCTTCAACCTGAGTCAAAGTCACATTAAACCCGAGTTCACGCAATACTTCTGCCGCAACATTGGTACTTGCAATCTCACTATCCCATGCAACGTAGGCAAGATTGACTTTTCCACCATTCGACTTTTTCACGCCTTTTGTCCATTTCGCTACTTGGTCTTTATGTTTTTTCACATATTTTATGGCAGCATCCTTTGGTTTCACACCATCTTGAATATCAATCATGACTTCGCCCATGTCATCTTGAGACCATTTAAACTGACTAAGCATTTTGGCTGCTTCTGGCTGATCCTTTGCAAAGCCTTTACGTGAAATCGTATGAATTTCTTCCGCTTCACCGTAAGATTTTTTTGGATCATCTAAATATTTTAAATCATAGCGGGAAAACATCCAGTGTGGATTCCAGCCAGTGATGATGATTGGCTTTTTACGGTCGTAAGATTTTTTGAGTGTTGCCGTCATGGCTGCACTTGATGCAGACACAACCGTCCAATCCTCTAAACCGTAATCCTTTTTCGCTTGATCTGTCAGTGCCATAATCCCTGAACCTGGATCGATTCCGATAATGGTTTTATTCACCTGCTGTGCTGCACTCGCATTTGAATCTGTCTGCGCACCGCAAGCGGCTAGTAAAAAGACAAGCAGGGCGGTCATCCCAATGTAGAGAGACTTTTTCCACATTAAGCATTCCCCCTGGTTTTTTTCGTTTTAATGTTTTGTGTAATACGGTCAAGTGTAATCGCCACAATAACAATGGCAATACCTGCTTCAAAACCAATACCTGTTTTCAGCTGGGTTACCGCACTATATACTTCTGAACCAAGTCCTGGTGCACCTACCATTGCTGCAATCACGACCATTGATAGAGCCAGCATGATACTTTGGTTAATACCAGCTAATATGGTTTTTGTTGCAAGTGGAAGCTGAACTTTGAATAAACGCTGGAATGTCGTTGAACCAAATGCTTCTGTTGCTTCAATTAAATCAGCTGGTACTTGTTTAATACCGAGAATGGTCATACGGATCGTTGGCGGCATGGAGAAGATAACCGATGCCACAACCCCAGGAACAACCCCAATATTAAAGAAGAAGATCGCTGGTAATAGATAAACGAATGCAGGCATTGTCTGCATTAAATCTAAAATAGGTGTCACAATTTTACGCACAGTTTCCTTCTGTGATGCCCAAATACCGATCGGAACCCCGATCACAATAGAAATGACCACAGCGGTCAAAACGAGCGCAAGTGTTTGAAGCATTGGATGCCAGTAGCCTAAATAGTCAATCAGTAAAAATCCAATAAGTGTGAAAAGAGCAACTCCTCTTGTACTGATCCACCAAGCAATGCCGGCAAAAATAAGGGTTAAAATAATGGATGGAATGACGCCAAGTGCCGCCACAATCCCATTTACTGTTCCTGCTAATCCATTTGTGATGCCATCAAAGAAACCACCAAACGTTAATGTTAACCAGTCAACAAATTGATCGATATAATCCGCAAACGGAATTCTAGGTAAATCACTCATACTAAACATTTTATTCTACCTCCTGTGCAGAAGGCTCTTGTGTTTTAATTTCCTCAAGCTTGTTAGAAGACATGTTGATATACTCATCATTACCTGATAACGCACCAATTAATGCACCTCTGACCACAATACCCTTCATTCTGTTTTTCTCATCAACAACGGCAATTGGAATGTTTGCTGCATCAGACACTGCATCAAAGATTTCTGTCAAATACGTAGATTCCAATACAGTCGTGAATTCTTTATCGAGAACCGTTTCAAGCGACGCTCCCGTTTCTGCTGCTTTTTTCGCTGCTTGAGCAGAAATAACACCTAATAAATGTTTTTTCTTATCTACTGCATAGATAGACGAAATCCCAAGGTTTTTCATGAGCGTAAGCGCAACACGTGCCCCTTTATCGATCTGAACTGTTTCTGCACGTTTCATAATATGACCAGCGGTTAATACTTTAGAAAGGTCAACATCTTCAACGAAACGTTCAACATATTCATTCGATGGGTTCATCAGAATTTCTTCTGGTGTTCCGATTTGAACGATATTTCCGTCCTTCATGAGCACAATGCGGTCGCCAATACGAAGCGCCTCATCTAAATCATGGGTAATGAAAATAATCGTTTTTCCTACAGATGTATGAAGCTCAAGCAATTCATCCTGCATATCTTTACGAATTAATGGATCTAGTGCACTGAATGCTTCATCCATTAATAAAATGTCAGGGTCATTTGCTAACGCACGTGCCAATCCAACACGCTGCTGCATCCCACCACTTAATTGATTCGGGTATTGCTCTTCAAAGCCTTCAAGTCCAACAAGCTTTAAAGATTCAAGCGCTTTTGGTCTGCGCTCTTCTTTATCTACACCTTGCAATTCAAGACCATACTCTGTGTTCTCAAGAATTGTACGGTGCGGGAACAATGCGAAGTTTTGGAAAACCATGCTGATCTTTTTCCGTCTGACTTCACGCAATTGATCCTTTGACATATTTGTTATCATATCCCCATCAATATAAATTTCACCGGAGGTTGGTTCGATTAACCTGTTTAGCATCCGCACAAGTGTGGACTTTCCGCTCCCTGATAGCCCCATGATGACAAATATCTCGCCGTCATAAACATCAAAATTTGCTCGATTGACACCAACTGTTGCGCCGGTCTCTTTTAGGATCTCTCTTTTTGTTTTCCCGTTTTCAAGCATTTGAGATGCTTTTTTAGCATTTTTACCGAAAATTTTAGATACATTATTTATCTTGATTTTGATATTTCTCTCTTCAGAATTCATATTTTCCCTCCAAATTAGCATCTTTATAACCGTAACATAAGCGTTATGATGCGAACAATCTTTAGAATTCGCTTATTTCCCCACAATATGTATGAATTCCATATAGAGGTCTGGTCATTAGAGTTTATACGCCGTATTACTCGTAAATCCTATAGAATGCTTCATAAACTACATATTTTACGGGGTATTTCCTCTCACCAGACAATATTTTACTGGAAATTCCTGATTGTGCTAAAAAATAAGTCGAATCCTCGTCATAGCAGTTTTTTTGAATCATGGGCGAACCATTCCCCTGAACATGATTTACCCGAAAATGGTCACATAAAAACCTTTTTTCTCAAATTTTAATGAAATTCATAAAAAACTGCCTACAACTTTAGTTACAGACAGCTTGTTTTTTTAGGACTCTAGGGCAGCCCGCTTAATATTATCTTGGAGCTCAAGCATACGTTTTGTTCCATCTTCGCGTAATCGCTTGTTCTCTTCTTCGATCTGTTTCGTCTCTTTCATCCCTTGTACAATTGTATTAAAGGAAGATTCGATCGTTTCAATGTCGATGCTTGGACGGCCGGATAATTTGGCAATCTCCACACTTTGACTTGAAATGTTTTCAGCATTTCGTTTCAGCATTTCATTTGTTCTTCTATCCAACTCACTCATGGAATCAGCGACAAGCTTTTGTCTCTTCGCTGTCACAGCTTGAATGATCCCATTTTTGAAAATTGGAATCGTGATGATAAAGGCAGAGTTGATTTTACCGATTAATTTCGTATTCCCACGCTGAAGCAAACGGATTTGCGGTGCCGTTTGAAGCGCGACCATTCTTGCCATATCAAGGTCATATACACGCTCTTCAAGCGCTTGAATCCCATTACGAAGCGTATCAAGCTCCATTTGTGCCAGCTGGTTTCCACTAGCTGCTTTTTCTTCATATGAAGGAACCAATTGCTTCAATTCTTCAATTTTCATTTGACCGGCTACGACATACTTTTCAAGCTCCATGTAGTATTGAATGTTATGCTCATACATTTCTTCAAGCGTCACAGTCGATTTGGTCATTTCATCTTTATATTTACTAATTTCTACATTAATTTTTTCAATCTCTGCACCGAGCGTTTGATATTTACTAAAAATCTTTTCAATCATGCTGCCGCCGCGTTTAAAGATTTTTGACAACAAACCACCCTTCGGTTCGTCAAAATCATTTTTATCAAAGCGATCCATAATCTTACCAAGCTGCGTCAGCATTGTTCCTGAGTCAGTCACGCTTGTTGAACGCATCATTGAAAGGATACGATCAGAAAACTTAGAGATTTCAACGGCTGGCTGTTTTCCGTATTCAAGAAGCTCAAGCTGATTTTTCGCATCGATCTGTCTCGCAATATTTTGCACTTCTGGTTCGTTTCGAAGCTGAACGCGAATATCGTCTGCCTTCTCAATCGTGATTTCCTCTTTATCAATTGAAATGATGTCATTTCCGTTTGTATTTGTCATAAGCTTTGATCTCCTTATCGGTTTTTAATGGATTGAAATAACTTTCTAACGATGGACGGCTCTTTAAACTCCTGGTTCATGACCATCTCATCAAGCCAATGGGTATCAAATAATTGGTCATCGATATACCGTTCGATACACTGATATCCCGCTGGATGATATACGAAGAGATCCACACCCATTTCATTTAGGAAAATCAGGGCGGCCGCATCAGAACGAGTCAGCTCCCCATTATATTCCGTGTGGTATAAAATCACTTTCGGTACGGTTTGTGCATAATCAAAAGTTTGAATCAGTTCAATGAGATCCTGGCTCAAATGCAGAACCTGCTTGAATAAATAAATGCGGACATCTAATTCGGTTTCATTGCCTTCTTTTAATAGCTTCGGATGCTGACAGATTCGAGATATCGCCTCTGCTATCGCACGCTGCGCGCCCTCATATAGATGAGAAAACTGCCACACATTGCTTTTCATTAATAATTCAGGATCAATCTCTCCAGTAGCAGAAAGTGCATGCTGATAATGAAATTGATAATTCGAAGTCACTTCTTTCGTAAAAGGAAAATGGCGAATGGTCTTCGCCTCTTTCCCCTCCATTAACGTGTGAATGCGATCCCAGTATTCACGCTTGTCTCGTGTGACCCCCATCATTTTCGCAAAGAGATTCGGAATCTGTATCGTGTCCCGATCTGCTTTAAAGTTCGGGCGGATAAAGGATCGTTCCTTTGCAATTAAAAACAGCTCATCATACGTTGTCTTCAGCGTAATGGAATGAGGAGTATGATCTCTGAATTGCCACGGCTTATACAGCATTGAATCTTCCGTGTGAAGCACCTCTTCAAGCTCTCTTGTCGAGCGGTACGCCACCGTTGATTTCCTCTCAGGCTTTTCAGTAGGGAACGGCTCAAGCTTTGAAGTCCCCGGGTACTGATCAATAAAAGTCAGCTTTTCTTCTGGATCTAATTCGCGGAACGAATCCTCGCCTTCTGGATGAAATAGCACAACATCACAGCCAATCAGCATGACATAGTAAAGAAAATAAAGCTGACTTTTATTCGCCTTTCCATACCAAATGACAGCCGGCATTTTTTCTTCTATATTGACTTCCTTGAGCCATGGACCTAGATGGTTATTTGAAAACTTCACGACATCCAGCAAGACCCGGCGGAAATCAGGATGCTGAAATCCACCCTCATGCAGCTGCTTGAAATGCTCAAACACCTTGATCAATGAAAGACGGATATGCCGGTTCATCACAGGGTTTGGATGGCGTACAATCAGCTGTTCACCATCTAAAAAAGCCACAAAGCGATTCACGGACAATCCCTTTTCTTCTTGGTTAATCAAATGAATTCGCTGCAACGCTTGAAAATGCTCTGGCTCAATATGACGATTGAGCGTTTCACTTAAAATATGCATGCCTTCTGTTTCGTATAATTCATGTAAATAAATAAAATAATCGGTTGCATCATGCGGAGTTCCAAGGACCCGGGCGGCGAGACGCGGTAAGGACAACGTATGCTCGTCCTTTACATAACCGTCTCTTTCAGGGAGCGGCTTTTTCAGCACGTTTTTCCAGGCTTCCTGCTCTGCCCGTGTTTGGGTGACATTGATTTCTTTATAACTCACGCCGCTCCTTCCTTTCTCCTATATTTTCTCGAAAGCTACTACTATCATATCATTCAGCCTTCTACTTCTGCTATCGAATCGAAGGCTTTTTTGCGTTCGTCATCTGCTCGATGACAGAAGCGGTGATTTCATCCGCTGCGGCCATGCCAGATGCTGCTGTCGGCTCAAGTTCTGGGTCAAAGTCGAGAACTTCTCCATGCCTTGGGGCAAAACCCTTATCTGATTGACGAATGAGCCCCGCATCTAACAGGGAATCACCCGCACCATAGACGTATTCAAGCTTCAGCCTGTCCTTTAGAAAAGCAACAGCATCCCACTTATTAAGCGGCTGTGGAATAAAATAAAGCTTCCGTCCCTGAAGAGAAACCTGCCAGCCTCTCTCCTCACCCCACAGCTTCAATTCAGCAATTGGTATGTGAGATAAATACTCATCTTTCATAATCAAATAAAGAAATCTTCCCTCTGCTGTACGGGTACGCTTCACCCAAGCCGCAACCGGAAGTTCGGAGATCGCCCTCAGCATCTCTCTGACTGGCATACACTCCCTAAGTCTCTCATCAACAATGGCCTGCCAATCCTCAAGCGGCTTGCCATGGTGAAGGATACAGCCCCCGTTTGTTGTGACAGCATACTCCGGTTGAAGCTCTTGCTCAAAGAAGGTGATCCGTTCATACTGTGCAGTTGTTCTTGTCGTCACTGGAATGAACCAGCCTGATTGATGAATCGTCTGCAAGGATTTTTTCGTTTCAACAGACATATAGGAAAGCGGCCGTTCGTCCAGCACCTCAACTAAATCATACTCTCCTTCATACGCATACTGGTCAAGCACTCGATGTGAGTAAATAAGTGTCCGGTCTAAATCACTGGCAAATGCATATGTCTTCATGACGTTTGCTCCAGCGGGCGAATTAACCCACAGCACGTGTAGGACATATTGGCATATTCAATAACAGGAACACCTCTGTCCTCTGCCAAAAGCAAAATATGCTTCAGCTTCTCCTGAGATCCAGGCTGAATCAAGATTTTCCACGGGATTCTTCTAAGCAGCACGCGGGTCGTCTCACCAACACCCGGCTTAATCAAATGTGTATTTTTAATTTGAAACTCCTGACCGATTGCTTCAATGGATGCCATTCCGCGCCAATCTGCCGGCGTCCCTTGCGTAAGTATGGTTTCTGCTTTCTCTTGAACATTTGGTCCGAGGCTGGAAAATGCATCTTCAATCGTATCCACATACTGATTGGACACATCCTCATCAAGCAGCTCTTTATAATACTTTGCCCCATGGAAATCATCGGCATTGATCCAGCGGTTGTTTAATACCGTACGACTGACAAGCCCTGATACCGTCGAATTCAGACAGGCACTTGGAATAAGAAAGTCCTCTCTCGTTCCATATACATGTGTACAATAGCCAGGATCAGCCAGTACAGCCAGCTCACTCGAAAGACGCACGCCATATTTTTTTTCAAAATCAATCACAGCTTTTTCGAGCTCTTTCGAAATCGCACCTTTTCCAGTCCATCCATCGATAAAAGCAATTTCAAAACCTGGATGTTCTTTCAGCATATAATGCAGTGCATTCTCGTCTATTCCGCGATCGCGAATAATAGAGATGCTGTAATGAGGCAGATCGATACCATATGTCTTTCGAATATATCGTTTGATTAGCACCCCGATCGGTGTTCCTGCACGCGCCAAGCTGCAAAGCACGGTTTTGAAGCCTCGCTTTTTCACAATCTGTTCTGCTACAACAGCTACTGCTTCGGCTACCTTTTCCTTACTTTCTTCAAGAGATTGATAGAATAAAGTCATATAAGATGCCGTTGGTTTATATTCAATTGGCAGCATTTCTGAATAATGCGCACCACTCTGAATTGAACGCTCCCGCTCTTCTGTACTTTTCTCCATCTCAATAGAGGATAAATCTTTGAGTAAGAAGGTTACATCCTGCTCTGGATAGCTTCCCATCTTTGTATACACGTTAGCCATTCACCTTCACCTCGTCTGATAAAGTCACAATATGCACATGCTTCACATGTCGCTCGGCAAATAAATGAATAAGCGGAAGCAATGCCTCCTGAGAGACCTTTTTCTCAAAAAAGAGAAATACATCATCATATTCACCCTTTGGAATGTTGTACACGTAGTGCTGAATTCGGGCATCTTCTGGATTCATAAAGGTAAACCCATTTTGAACAGCGTATCCATTCTTTTCGACTGGATGAATAGGACTTCTCGTTGTTGAATGAAAGCGAATGCCTTCACCCATATGTGCAGACAGTCTCATCGGTACATACATCAGCTCACCTGTCCCTAAGCAGAGTGTTTGCTTTCCTTTGCGTTCCTGCCGCAGCTTCAATCCCGCTTCAGCAGCTGCTTGGTCGAGCGCTGCCGTATCTGCTGCGTTTAAACCAAAACGGCCCGTTTCATGTATATATGGCGAATGACCAGCCGAATTTGCTGCATGAGAAAGTGAATACGGCACTTGCTTAAAGAAAGATTGAAGAGAATGAAAAGAGAGACTTGGCGGCTTCTCTTGCTCCGCAATCTCATACGAATAAGCTGGTTCATCAAGCGTTTTGCCTCTAAAGACCATCTGCCCTTTTAATAAGGACAATGATGTGATGTGAATTCCGAGCTCCTCTTCAAGCTGGCACATGGCTTTCTCATGCTCCTCCGTCCGCCAGTCCAAAATGGAAAGAATGGTATAAGAATGCCGCGGGTACTTTGCATGAAGGTCACGAATGATGTTGATATTTGTACGGCCTGTCGTGACTTCATCATCTACTAACACGATGGGGCGGTCTGTGCGAAGTAATGATTCATCTGCATAACAAAGCTGATCCGTTGCATGCGAATGTTCTTCTTCAAATACCAATGACGGGTCAAGACCCAGCAGCTGTTCACGTGTCGTATGAATGTAAGATGCGCCTTCTAGCACATCATACACACCATGTCCAAGGGCTGTTGCGGTTTCCGCAAAGCCGATGACGACAGGCTCATTGCCAGCTGCTAGCTTTTCTTTTTTGAGTGTTTCATAGGCTGCCGTTAACGCCGCGTGATCATCCGTCTTGAGTGCCTCTACAAGAAAATCTTTGTACTGAGGCGTCTGTCCCGTTTGCTCTTTGGCATATGCCATCGCTAAAAGACCCGAGACAAGGAGCGGTTTCACTGGATGAACAGGAATATGCTTTCCAAGCACCTTACTAACGAATAAAAAGGCTCTTTTTTTGTTCACCCTTGCTGCCATCTCAAAAAGATGCTCTTTCTCCAGCTGGAGCGCACCTTCTTTGAGGTCAAGCTCAACCTCCATATGTTCCAAGATGTTCAGCGTATGTCGCTTCTGATTCTGTGAGTATGTCGATATAGCTTCTATTTTCATGAAACACCCCGTAAATGTCTGACTTAATTAATATCTGCTCTGCCCACCTGTAATGGGGCTTCGTTTCATTCATCTTATTAGAGAAGGCACTCTTCATTACGCCAACTGTGCCGTCAGCATGTTCTAAAATACTTAATGCATCCATGTACTCTTCCTTTGTCACAACGTACATGCTTTGCACTGGCTTGAGATGTGTTGGATGGATCACTGTTTTCCCATGTATGCCATTGGCTACATCGAGTTTTGTCTCCTTGAGTAAACCTTGTACATCATCGAATTCAGATAAGGACAGCTCACCGCCCTTAGAAAGCGCACGGATGAATGGTTTTTGTTCCTTTCGTGCAGGGCCAAAATGCTCCCATACAGCACCTGAAACAACAAAGGAACGGCCAAAATAATTGATCATATCTGTGATCAAATCAGCAATCAATCTGATTTCATAGATGGTGGTGTCACGATCACGGCGAATGCCATATAAGCCGCAAAGATCCGTTGCCCCAATACGAATATTCAAAATATATTCTTCATCATTCAGCATGATCTGCTTTAACTCTGACAGCACCGTATATCTTGTATCTTTTTCTAATAAATCGGGTGTTTCCAAAATGGGCATACCGTACAGCGTTGTCTTCGTTTGTGCTGAAACCTGTTTCAAGCTGTCCAAATAATTCTTCGCATTATGAATAGAACACTTTGGAAATACAAAACCCGTCAATAAATGAAGAGATGAACCAAGCAAATCTGCCATTTTGAGCAGCTGCTTCGGCGAACGAACCCGAATAAATAAAAGCGGCAATTGTTCAGCCGTTTCAGGCATATGCGTCAATTTGTCCGACAGTTTGGCGAGTTGTACCACTAGATTCTGCTCAGCCATTTCCACTTCTTGATCACCGATGGCATCCTCTAAACAAAATACAACAGAGCAAAGTGCTTCATATTTCTGCGACAGCAGCATGTCTGCTATATCCTGTCTTGTTGCAGGCATATACAAAGTAGCACCTAATGCATGCGCAAGTACGTGCCTTGGCGTCATCAAATGCATCGTCCCCGGCCGTTTGAAAAAAATATCGTGCTGCCTCGCCTCTGATAAAAACTGAAAATACCGCATGCTGTGCCACCTCCTGTTGTTGAGAGAAAATCGAACAAATGACTTGATGATTCAAAAAAGGATGGAGCCGCTAATCAACTCCATTCCTTTTTGATCGTCCTATTCTTCTTTTGAAGCCGCAGCTTCGTTTGTTACACCTTGATGTTTCTTCTTATTGATTTTATGAACAATAAACGTTCCGATAAATGCTAGGATAATAATCGCAAAGAATACAAGATGCGGGATTTCAATGTGAGCAGCACTCAAGCCCATTTTGATCGCAATGATCCCGATAAGAATAAACGCTGTATTCTCAAGCTCTGGGATACGGTCAATAAGAACAAGGAACAACTGTGCCACTGTACGCATCATGAGAATTCCAAGCATTCCGCCTAATAGAAGAATCCATACTTCCTCAGATACAGCGAATGCTGCAAGAATACTATCAACCGAGAAGGCAAGGTCCATAATTTCTACAGAGATAACGGTTGCCCAGAATATACCAAATACCCGAATCAACCAGCCTTCTTTTTTCAATTCCTTCGCTTCATCATCGCCATCACCTAACCAGAAGTGCTTAATGACAAGCCATGCTAAGTAAGCAGCTCCAAGAACCTTAATCCACCAGAATTTAATAAGCAGCATCCCTACGCCAATGAATAGAAAACGGAAGAAATAAGCGCCAATTAATCCGTAGGTTAATGCCTTTTTACGCTGCTTTTCCGGTAAATGTTTCACCATCACAGCTAATACAAGTGCGTTATCTGCTGATAACAATCCTTCAAGCACGACAAGCGTCCCAATAAGCCCCCAAGAGACAGGGTCTGTTAACACCTCTGCCCACATATGCCAATCAAAAAACGAGGCATATGTATCCAACATATGTTTCAAAATGTCCAACTGGTTTTCCTCCTATAAGTGTAGAAGCATCAGCAGGCTTTCGCCTGCTGCTATTCTTGATCGCTGTTTCTTTCTCACTTTGGAAAAGGCCCTCATATGAGTTTTTGACAGCACCTCTTGAATTAATTTGTTTCTCTTAATTACACTTCTAACCCATAATTTTGACAAAGAGCTGCAAGGCCGCCAGAGAATCCGCTTCCGATCGCGTTAAACTTCCAATCACTACCGTGTCGGTACAATTCACATACCACAACAGCTGTTTCAATTGAGAAGTCTTCCCCTAAATCAAAACGAATCAATTCTTCCCCGCCCTCTTCATTTACAACACGAACAAATGCATTCGAGACTTGTCCAAAATTCTGGCTGCGCGTCTCTGCATCATGGATCGTAACTGTAATTCCGATACGATCAATGTTAGCAGGAATTTTCGAGAAATCAACGAGAATTTGCTCGTCATCTCCATCTCCTTCACCCGTCCGGTTATCACCTGTATGAGTGACACTGCCGCTCGGATGCTGAAGGTTATTATAGAACACAAAATCTGTATCTTGCTGACAACGATTGTTTGCATCCACCAAAAAAGCCGATGCGTCCAAATCAAATTCGGCTCCGCCAGAATATTTATTCGTATCCCAGCCAAGACCGATCATCACTTTCGTCAGCCCTGGGTTGGTTTTAGTTAAATCGACACGTTGTCCTTTTGAAAGCTGAATCGCCATATTCGTATCTCTCCTGTCTTTGAAAATAGGAAACTATCGTTATCCGATATCTAAGCCGAAGTCCGTTGCAATGCGTGCAAGACCGCCTTGATAGCCTGATCCGACAGCTGAGAATTTCCATTCCCCGCCATGACGGTATAATTCACCTACAATAATGGCTGTCTCAATTGAGAAATCCTCTGCCAAATCGTAGCGAATGAGTTCTTCATTCGAAGCCGCATTTAAAATACGTACATATGCGTTAGACACTTGTCCGAAGTTTTGACTGCGCGCTTCTGCATCATGAATGGTAATGACAAATGAAATCTTCTCAATACTTGCTGGTACAGCTGCAAGGTCAACATTGACCTGCTCGTCATCTCCGTCCCCTTCACCAGTGCGGTTATCGCCTGTATGTACGACACTGCCGCCTCCGCCAGTTGTTTGGTTGTAAAAGACAAAGTCAGATGGAGAGCTTGCTTTACCTGCTGCATCTAAAAGGAATACACTTGCGTCTAGATCAAAGTCATGTCCGCCGTCATACTTATTGACGTCCCAGCCAAGACCAACGACTACTTTTGTTAAACCCGGATTCGTTTTTGTTAAATCAATTTTTTGACCTTTCGCTAAAGAAATTCCCACTAGGAACCTCTCCCTTCTGTTTAAATGTAGTTTCTCGTAATATCGGCAAGCTTCGCATCATTTGTACCATTTCCAAGAGCCGCAAACTTCCACTCATTCTCTTGACGGTAAAGTTCTCCGACGATTAACGATGTTTTTCCTGCATAGTCATCTTTTAAATTATATTTCACTAATTCTTGATTGTTTGAACGATCAACGATGCGAATGTAAGCATTTTGAATCATACCAAAGTGTTGGTTTCTTCTAAGGGCATCATAAATGTTCACGACAAACACCAATTTATTCACATTACCCGGCACCTTGCTCAAGTTGACGAGGACTTGTTCATCATCTCCGTCTCCTTCACCAGTCAGGTTGTCACCTGTATGCTCAACACTGCCGCATTTGCTTTTTAGGTTGCCAAAATAAATCAAATCTTTATTTTCCGTAAACTTATCATTTTTCAGCATGAGCACTGAAGCATCACAATCAACATCAGCGCCGCCTCCGCCGCCAAACAGCTTTCCTAAAAACCCGCCGCCTTGTGATACAGGGTCCCAGCCAAGTCCAACAAGAATATTCGTTAGCCCTGCTTTCCCTTTTGTTAAATCAATACGTTGACCTTTTTCTAATGTAATCGCCAAATCAATCACTCCTCCAGCATAATAAAAATCTATTTATTAAGCGATGGACCCTATTAAAATCATCATACATGAAAATTCGACAAAATTCATGAAATGACATTGGAGCCTCTTACTCTTTTTTCTATTTACTAGTATATACGATCTATGTTCAAGATAGGTTTCAAACACTTTATATTTTTTTAAAGAAAGATGCACATTGAAAATAGTTCATGTCGTAAATGAAGTGTTTCATGTGAAACATTGTCGAAAGTTCCCGGTGAGCAGCTCTTGCTGATAAGGAGCGTAAGATGTGGTTTCATATGTTGATATAGAAAAGATAAAAGCATGTGTTCAAAGGATAAACCCTTTCGTTTCCTTCCACCCATTGATTTCTTTATACTTATATTCAGCATGTTGTTGAAAGGATGTTGATGATGCCATCACTTCATATATTAGATCAAGTCGCCATTCCTAAAGGTCAGTCTGCGCAGGAAACATTGATTCATACAACGCAGCTGGCTCAACTGGCTGAAACGCTTGGGTATGAGCGCTATTGGTTCGCTGAACACCACAGCACAAGAGGGCTCGCTAGTACGGCGCCTGAAATATTAATGGCTCATATTGCGGCTCATACATCGACCTTGCGTACCGGATCTGGCGGCATTTTACTTCCTCAGTACAGTCCTTTTAAAGTAGCAGAGGTCACGCGGCAGCTTGAAGCCCTTTATCCTGGACGGATTGAGATCGGAGTCGGCAAATCCCCCGGCGGGATCGAAAGGACGAGACTCGCATTGACGGACGGCGTGCATAAAGATCTGTCTCAGTTTGACCGCCAGCTGAAGGATCTTCTTTTTTACTTATCAGACAGCCTGCCTTCTGGTCATCCGCATGCAGGTGTGAAAGCTGCTCCGCTTGTTGATGCTCATCCGCCGGTTTGGCTGCTTGGACTAGGAGAAAATAGTGCCATGCAGGCGGCGGAGCTTGGAATCAACTATATTTTTGGCCACTTTATTCATCCTGCACGCGGCAAACAAGCATTTGAGACGTATCGATCACACTTTTCTCCATCTGTCTTTTCTAGGCAGCCACAATCTATGTTTGCCGTCTTTGTTATCTGCGGTGAAACAGATGAAGAAGCAGACCGGATCGCCAGCAGTACAGATTTATGGCTGCTGCGTGTTGAAAAAGGACTGGACAGCCGCGTTCCTTCTATAGAAGAAGCAAGTGCCTATCACTACACCACGCAGGAAAAGAAAAAAGTGCTGCAAAACCGCCAACGGATGATTGTCGGCTCGAAGAAAACGGTAAAAGAGCAATTACAGCCCTTGATGGACCGCTATCAAACGGATGACATCATGATTCTGAACAATTCCTTTGATCCGATTGAAAAACAACGCTCCTACAAGCGAATAGCAGAATTATTTTGAAGCCAGCTTTTCAGGCTTCTTTTTTTACATTGTCATAAAAAATGGGAAATGTAACATCAAGATGTCAAAATCCTTCCTTCTGTCATCTGATCGCAAATGTGTCTTCTAATCGTTAGCGAACTGTAAACGCATAAGAGGTGTACCTTTTATATAGTAGAGGTACATATTCAATGAACGGTTTACGACGCTGAAAAAAAGGAGATGACAGACATGAAAAAGAGACTCGATTGGGTAGATGCAGCTAAAGGAATCGGCATTCTGCTCGTGGTTATGGCGCATGTGCCCATTCCAGATTCGCTCAAGCAATTCATTTACTCTTTTCATATGCCGCTTTTCTTTTTACTATCAGGCATGATGTTTCGGTCATCCTCATCCCTTGCTTTGTCATTTATTCAGAAAAAAGCCAAAAGCTTACTCCTGCCCTATCTCTATTTCTCCATCATTACGTATGTATTTTGGTTCTCCGTTACTCGTTTTTTCGCATTCAAGGGACAAACGGATATCGACCCTTTCGTTCCGTTTACAGGTATTTTCATATCCAATGCAGATGAAGCGAGACTTACACATAACCCAGCGATTTGGTTTTTAACGACACTCTTTTTAGTGGAAATTTTATTTTTCTTTATGCATCGTCTTTCAAAAGGGAGACCTGCTGCCGTGATCTTGCTGACTATTCTTTGCGGAGGTGCTGGATATGCTTCTACCTTGCTTTTAGATCAAAGTCTTCCTTGGAATGCCAATGTCGCCTTGACGGCTGTTGTGTTTTATTCGATTGGATTTTTAGCAAAGCAGTGGTTTGTGGAATTAAAAACAGATCCAACCCTGCTTTTATGTACAGGTCTGCTTGTGCTGACGGCTTACATGCAGAGCTTTAATTCACGGATCGATATGCGCGTCAACGACTACGGTGATCTCTTTATTTTCTATACATGTGCTCTGCTCGGTTCAGCTGCCGTGATTTATTTAAGCTTTAAATTAAAAACATCCCCTATTTTGACGTATCTAGGACGAAATTCTATTGTCATTCTTGTTTTGCAGTTTGCCGGTATTGATATCATGAAAGCATTTGTTTTTTATGGACTTGGTATCAATATTGCTGATACAGCGCAGCTCTCTTGGACACTTTTTTATACGATCGGCACATTGCTGCTCATGGTGCCATGTATCTCCTTCCTGAGCAAGTACCCGATGCTGCTCGGCAAACGAGCCAAAGCTACACAACGCTACGAACAAAAAACATCCGCCGGCTGAACAGGCGGATGTTTTTCGGATTAATCATTGATTTGAGAAGGATAAAGTGTCATTCCACCATCCACAAATAAGGTGGTGCCTGTGATATATGCCGCTTCCTTAGAAACGAGGAATGCAGCAGCGGCCCCAATCTCCTTCGGTTCACCAAAGGTTCTCATCGGAATTTTCTCAAGCTGCTTTTGTTTTTTCTGTTCATCCTGCAAATCATCATTTGATTCGGTTGCCATGGTACCTGGCGCAATCGCATTGATTCGAATACCTGCTTCGGCATAATCAAGAGCCAGCGTCTTTGTCATCATATTCATTCCGCCCTTTGAAGTGGAATAATGAACGTTGAATGGGCGCGGAATCTCCTGATGGACACTGGAAATATTTAAAATAGACCCTTTGATGTCATGCTCCATCATATAGGCGAGCGCAGCCTTTGCGCCTAAAAATGCACCTGTTATGTTCACATCGATGACGTTTTGCCATTGCTCCAGCGTCATCTCATGCGGTAGCGCTTCTTCCCCGTTAAAGCCTGAATTATTGACGAATACATCTACTGTACCGAAATGTTCCAATGCTGTATCCATGATAGCTTGGATGCCTTCCTCTTTGGAGACATCTGCGTGTACTTTCACCGCCCCACCTCCGTGCTTCTGAATGGCTTGTACCGTCTCTTCAGCTCCATCTTCATCGCCTTTATAGTTTACAACCACATTCATTTCCTCTTGTCCAAACCGCAATGCGATCGCTTGTCCAATTCCTTTTGAAGAGCCTGTGACAATGGCTGTTTTCCCTTTTAAATCTTGATACATCATCATTTCCTCCATTCACGTGCTTCATCTTGTTGATACACAATGGTTACCCATTTTGGAAAAAACAAAAACACAACCCTCTGCATTCGTACTCTAAGAGGATTGTGCGTTTCATCAAGCTAAAAGGTGTTATAGACATTTTCACACGTTTCGGCGGTTGGCTGATAAAAGCAATGCGACTTATACCTTGCCACAAACGGCTGATTATACCATGTCGCTGGACAATTGCCAGGCGGTTTAAAATACCAAAGGCTGAATTTTGCCGGCCAAAAACGTTCTCCGTTAATATTTCTCCGCGCAAGTGTTTTTTCAGTTTCTCGTGCTCGTTGATAAAAGTACCCATGCGTGACCGCTTCGAATGCATGCTCCTGATAAATCATTTGTGGAATCGTACGCAGCCCTTTAAAGTCAGAGCAGTTGGCACGCAGCCGATTGATGCCCACATTTCCTACGAGCAGCATCCCTTGCTTCCCTTCACCTTCTGCCTCCGCTCTCAGCAGTCTGGCCATTAAATCAATATCAGAGCTTGTCGCTCTTACCACTGCCATACATCCACCTCCATTTCATTTCTCTTTTATTTTATGTAGCGTTTCTGTGTAGATGACTGCCATTTTGACATGAAAAAGCACGTTCAGTGTCGGGCAGCCTGTCTAAATTTGCTGGACATGTGTCTTGCTGTCAACAACACACGAACCAAGTGATCATCCACATAGCAGGAAAAAATATTCATTACTATATACTCATTTACAAGTCATAAAAATCCTTCTAATTGCGACATCATCTTCAAAAACAGTCATTTGAACCTATTCAATAATCCGACTCAAAACCTTAAAATATAAAATGTTGAGTTTCTACAGGAGATATCAAATAATAAATTACAAGTTTCTCCTCTCAACTTAGTGTCATTTTTACTACTTGAAGCCAATCAACCTCGGAAACGCACTGAGGTATTGACAGTACTTTCGCTTCATTCTACAGTAAAAAACATACAGTATTTTTCTTTTTGTGCAAAAAGAACGATATGAACTACAGCTTTTCAATGAAATTCACCATAAACCCGAGGAGGAAAACACGACATGTTTAAAAAGAAATTATCCCTGTTTCTTCTGATCTTGTGTGTAACTGTTGTCGCTGCCGCTTGTAGTGGTGGTAAAGACAAAACAGCTGCGAAAGAAAACGATACCAAAAAATCTCTTGATGCAGCAGAAGTAAAGGTAGAAAGTGCTGAGTACACATTACCACCTCAATACGATACATCTGTACAAGATGATCAGTATGTACTAAAAGTGAATGTATCTGTAAAAAATATCAGCAAAGAGCCTCTCAATGTTGATAAAAGCAACTTCACACTTTACCAAGATGACGCACAGGTATCTACGATCTCTCCAGATGACTACAACGAAGTATTATCTTCAAGCTCTTTAAATGCTGACAAAGTAACAAAAGGCGGTCTATTCTTTGTTGTTGACAAAGACAAGGACTATCAGCTTGTTTACACAGAGCCAGGCAGTGGATCGAAAAAAGATGACAAAACACTAGAATTCGATATTAAAGGAAAAGACTTAATGAAAAAAGCAGATACACTACAAGCATCTGCAAAAGCTCTTTCTTCTTATATTGATGTGATGATTTTTGGTAAGAAAAACGACGATTTCGAAAAACTAACAGGTGATAACAAATCAACTGTTGTGAATGAATTCGATAAATCATTCAAACAAGGTTACATCACTTCATCAGGTATTTCTTCTAGCTCAGCGAAGGACGAAAACCTTGATAAGCTTTTAAAAGCAGTAAAAGAAACATTAGCTGAAAAATCAAAAGTATCAACAAAAACAAAAGCGATCAGTGGTGATAAAGCTGTCGTGACTGTAACTCTTACACCAATCGATGCAAGTCCGCTTGTCGATCGTTTGAAAGAGAAAGCGACTGAGTTCTACAGCAAAAACCGTTCAGCATCTTATGATGATGCACAGAAATATCTACTTTCTATCTATCCAGATGAATTTAAAAAATTAGGACCATCATCTTCTGAAGAAACAGTAGAAGTGAACATGAAGAAAAATGATATCGACCAATGGAAACTCGATTTGAACGACTACAAAACAAGCTCATTAGTTGAGAAATTCATCAAGAACTAAAGAAAAACCCCCGATTCCGGGGGTTTTTTTAATATGATGAGCACAAGCGTATTGGTTGCGGCGTATATCAACATTTCTTATTTTAAGGGTGGGAGTCAATGCTAAAGTCTAATCAAAACATCACCTACACGGGTGATGAAATGTTAGAGGTATTAAAAGAAATGAATTTGATTCTTTTGTCTTTGCATAACATGGGTTCTTATTATGGTGAAAAATTTCATCAGTATGGTGAGGAAGCATATAGAGGAGAATATGAAACAGAAACCACACGATTTATAGATGAGTGGGAGGTCACTCAAAGGCTCGCTAAAGTACGAAAGATACTATCTTCGAAATTTGATAGTACTTTAGGAATTGACGATATGGATGACATTGAAAGAGCATTGGAAGACATCAAGTACTGGACAAAACCCAATGACAAGCCAAATCCATAGACATTTGATTCACTAGCAAACGAGTTCACAAGCAGGGGAATCTCTTTATACGGAATTCCCCTTTTTAGCTTCATATTCTTTAATGATCTCAATTGGATCAACCGCATCTTCCTCTTGTGCGTATTCCTCTACATAAGGAGTCGTTAATTTTTTAAACCTTTGCTCCTCTTCTACTAAAGCAACATAGACATCATATCCTTCATAATCAGACGGAAATAATGTTGAAGTAGAACAACCGGTTTCTAAAGCCTTGTCTATTGCATTTCTTAGTTCTAATAAGCCTTTCCTATTTCCCAAAATAAAGGCTTCAAAATGGTGTGTTTGCTGAGCATATATATTACATAGTCCTAACACATCATCGTCATCTGTTTGATAAGGCATATCTCCACCTCCTCTCTTTAGTAAAAATAGGATGATTATGTCATTTCATCTTCCATTATGCCATAACAATTCTATCCCGAGCCTTTTTTATATGAATCTCCGAATATAAAAAAACTTGTAGAAAAAATCTACAAGTTTTCCTTTCTTTATTTCGCAAGCATCCATTTTTCTTTCATAAACAAGCTTCTCACGATGACAAACAGGATAACGACTGCCAAGGCTGAGGAGCCGAGTGTCAAAGTGACAGCCACCGGATCGATGATACCAAACATCAGTTGCTTACAAAGCGCATGAATATTAAGGAATGGGACCGCAAAGTAATACGTATCTAGCTGCGTAGCACCTGCTCTCATGGTAAAGAACATCGGGAGCACACCTAGCGTAATGATCATGGACATGTACGACTGTGCTTCTTTTACTGAGCCCGAAATGACGCTGAGCAGCAATTCAATCATGGATACCATGAAGGAGAAGATGATTAACGCCGCAAACATGACGCCAATAATGCTCCACATTTGATCACCAAAGTTCAGAGCCTGCTTCAGCTTTTCTGTAAAGAGCAAAGTGGATAGAAGCAGCATGCCGATCGCCACAATTCCACTTAAAATACCGAACATAGAGACAGCGAGCCATTTTCCGATGAGAATCTGGAGTCTGCTGGCAGGTGTCAGGAATAAGGCTTCAATTGATTTTCGGTCTTTTTCACCTGCTACAATATCAAGCGCAGCCGGCAAAGCTCCTGAGATGACGGAGGTCACCAAAATCATCGGAAGGAGAATCGACAACAGCATAGCGGTCACTCCGTTTTCCCCTTCATCCCCTTCTTCTACATCAACGGACTGCACCTCAAACGGATGAATAACGGATGTGTCGATTTGATCCGCTGCTAAACGCTTCTCAACCACTTGGTTTTGATATTGCTCCAGCATTGATTGCAGCATTTGAACGGTAATGACCGAATCATCATCTGTCGTGTATCCATGAATTTTAATAGCGAATGGCTTTTGATGCTTGAGCATATCGCCTGCCTCTTTCGGCATTTCCAGGTAAGCATTTGCCTCTCCATCCTTGACGGCTTGCTGCGGATCATCAAATGTTTCAAGGTTTAGGTTTTTGACCTCTTTGATCATTTGGTTCATTTCGGCTGGAAGCTGTTCATTGATGGCGACTGTATAGGCTTTATCCCCTGGATCTGCAATCATGCTTTCATAAAAGAACACCAGTCCAAGCATGGTCAAAAGAGGAATCAGCACGGTTAAGAGCAACGTTTTTCGATCTCTCAGCGCATCTGTCATTTCTTTCAAAAAGACGGTTTTCCACATTATGAAATCCCCCTAGCGAGCTTCGACATAAAGATATAGTTCAAATCATCACTTTGTTCCTGAGTATATAATTCTGAAAGTGTCCCTTTGTACACAAGCTCTCCTTGATGAATCATCATGACACTGTCACAAAGCTGGCTGACTTCTTCCATGATGTGGCTTGAAAAGAGGATCGTTTTGTTTTGCTGCTTGAGCTGATGGATAAAATCTCTGAAAATATTACTCGACGTGATATCTAAGCCTGTTGTCGGCTCATCAAATAAGATAATATCAGGATCATGAATTAACGTTCTGGCAATCGCCACCTTTTGTTTCATCCCTCTTGAGAATCCTTTCACCTTGCGATCCATATATTGTCTCATTCCAAAACGCTTTGCTAAATCCTCTATTCTTGCTTTGATTTCATGCTGATCTAAGCCATACAATTTGCCAAAGTATTCAAGGTTTTCTCGTGCCGTCAAACGATCGTAAAGCCCCGTCTCACCGCCAAACAAGACACCAATTCGCTTTTTCACTTCCGTTGATTCTTTCACCGTATCAAAGCCTGCGACAGTGACTGACCCGTGCGTAGGCTCTAATAATGTGGCTACGGCGCGCAATAATGTCGTTTTCCCTGCACCATTTTCTCCTAGGATACCAACGACTTCCCCTTCCTTCACGGAGAACGTCATATGTTTCATGGCTTTCACGACTTTTTTCTTATCTTTAAACCAGCAGCTGCAATCGCTGAGAGTAATCATTTGGTTCGCCCCTTTCAACTTTACTTTCTAAGTCTATGATAGAAAAAATAATGCTTGCCTGATATAAAAATGTCGCGAAACGTCCTTTTTCTGTCTTGAAATGATCTATTTCAAAAAAACAAATGGTAAAATAGACAAATAATAAGAAGAGTCATAGGTGATTTTTATGATAAAAGTAGGTCTCGTCGATGATTACCGAGTAGATTTAGAAAAGCTGCACGCCATTGTGGGCAGAATGGAGGCTGTGGACATTGTCTTTGTCACACAGTCAGCAGAGGATGCATATGAGAAGGTCAAACAAGGAGACATTGATCTGTTGTTCGCTGACATTGAAATGCCTGGAATGTCCGGCTATGAATTGGCGGACCTCATTCACTCTCACGCACTGAATGTCGATGTGGTCTTTGTGACAGGAAACAGTGGATATGCGGTCCATGCGTTTGATTTGAATGTACATGATTATATTATGAAGCCCTACCAAGCTGATCGCATTGCCAAATGCTTAGAGCGCTATATGTCCACCAAACAGGAGAAAAGCATTCATGGGCGACTTCTCATTAAGCAGCAGTCAGATATTCATGTGCTGCAGAAAAAGGATGTCATTTTTGTTGAGCGAACGGGCCGGTCAACAACTATCGTGACAACAACAGGAGAAATCCAGACATATCAAACTTTAAACGAGTTAAAGGGTGATCTGGCTGAAAAAGATTTTATCCGCTCCCATCGATCGTTTATCATCAATATTCATTACATTAAGAATTTCTCGGCGTATGCTAAAAATTCGTTTATCGTGTCTTTTGAAGGGACAGATAAAAAAGCCATGATGACCAAGCAGCAATTAGAATTCTTTAAGAAATACTATTTTTAAGGAGAACGAACGTGAACGCTTTCTATCTTGGATTTCGCATTTATGCCCTCATATGGCTGGGTCTTGCGTTTCATACAGCTGCTGAAGCTTTCCTGCCGCTATCCTCAATTGTGTTGTGGATTCTTACCTTTTGCACGATGTGTGTTTATACATTCTTCATGTACAAAAGATTTTTACCTCATACGAGTGGTTATGTGATGTTAGGTGCTTTTATACTCATCACCTGTGCAGGCTTTTTGCTGTTTCTAACGCAAGAGAATGGGCTGAGCTGTCTTTTGGCGCTCACCATCATGTTGACAGTCGATATCCTCTCATTGAAGGTGATGCAGACAGAGAATCAGTTAAGTGGACGGCTTCAAGAGCTTATAAACGCAGAAGCTAGAACCAACGAATTACTTCTTGAGCTGCGCAGTAAACATCATGAAACAGCCAGACATTTAAATGCCTTTTCGGCGTCGAACGACGAGCATGAGATCAAAGATTTGATTCAGCAATACGTCAAACATTTCCCATGGATGAAAGGAGAAAATGCATATTTAGCCTCTACCCTTCACCCCTTTTTGGAGCGGGCTGAGAAAGAGAGCATTGCACTTTCACTAGACCTTCAAGCTCCCTTTTCATCGCTGCCCTTTTCAAAGGCGGATCAGGTTAGTTTTACTGGCAACCTGCTTGATAATGCCCTAGATGCAGCGATTGAAGCAAAGAAAGCCGGAAAAGAGGGCAGCATTTCGGTCACAACCTCTATTCGGAGCGGGCTATTTTTAATCCATTGTGAAAACAGCACAAAGGGTATGGAAAAACACGTGTTAGATCATTTATTCAAAACTTTTGGCCGCTCGACAAAAGGCGGCGATCATCAAGGCATGGGGACATATATCATTCATCAGCTTGTTGAAAAGGCAGACGGTACACTGGATTTCACTTACCGTTCTCCAAATTTACGGCTCGTCATCAAAATCCCTCTTACAATGTCATAAAAAAAAGGTGCATAGCTGCACCTTTTTTTCGTGTTAAGAGAAAATCTTGTCGATTTGATTAATTTCCTCTTCAGTTAGTTGAACATCGTTTGTTTTTAGATTTTGCAGGACTTGGTCTGCTCGTTTTGCCCCTGGAATAATAGCATCAATGCCATCCTGAGCTAAGAGCCAAGCGAGTGCGACGTGTGCTGTTTCTGCATTCTTTGATTGAGCAATGGCCTTCAGCTTGTCTACTTTTTCGAGATTTGAAAGGAATGCATCTCCTTGGAAAAGCGGGTCTTTTGCTCGAATATCATCAAATGTCGCATCCTTTGTAAATTTCCCAGTCAACAAGCCTGATGCCAATGGGAAATAAGGAATAAAGGAAATACCATGCTCGACGCAGTATGGAAGAAGTTCCTGCTCTGCCTGACGTTTCAGTAGAGAATACTCTGATTGAAGCACGTCTAAGTAACCATCTTGGTTAAAGGCTTGAAGCTGCTCAAAATCAAGGTTTGATGCACCGATTGCCCTGATTTTCCCTTCGTCCTTCAATTCCTTTAATGTGCCTGCTACTTCTTCGAGCGGCGTACGTCCATCCGGGAAATGCATATAGTACAAATCAATATAATCTGTTTGCAGTCGTTTTAGGCTATTTTCAACCTGCTCTCTTAAGAAATCACGGCTGTTATCAAGTTCAATTTGCCCGTTTACTTCCTTATGAGCTCCTTTTGTCGCAAGGACAAGCTTTTCTCTGCCGCCTCTTTTGGCAATGATCTCACCGATTAATTCCTCTGAACGGCCCAGCCCATAAATAAAAGCAGAATCTAAGAAATTGACACCTTGATCAAGAGCCGTCTCCACAAGCTCCCGTCCAGCATCCTCACTAAGATTCGGGAATAAATTATGTCCACCTACTGCATTCGTACCAAGCCCTATCGGATTTACCTGCAAATCAGTTCGTCCAAGCGTTACCTTTTTCAAAAGCTCATCTCCCTTATCTACATAATCATCCTTATTTTCCCACGAATCATTTCCAACATTCAAGTATCCCGCTCTCTGAAAATCAACCTGCGGGTGGACGCCGCGAAAATAGAAGATGCGTATGATGAAGATAGACTAAAACGAAAAGGAGATCTTCTCATGACCATTCAAATTGTCATCATCATTATTATTATGCTATTGAGAACAGGCAAAGAAAAAGAAATCCGCCCCGTCAGATTTCTCATAGGGCCGCTCATTTTATTAGGCTTTCTCTCTTATTCCATCACTCAGCATATTCAAATCACGGCGATAAGCCTACTTGTGATGACTGGCTTTGCACTCGTAGGTTTTGCAATCGGGCTATGGAGAGGTAAACTATACAAAGTAACATTTGATCAACACTCGGGACGTATCACCGCCGCCAGCTCACTCTATGGAACACTTTTTTTCATCGGAATCATTCTTATCCGGATGACAGTAGGTTCAGTTGTACAGGATGGCGGTCATTCCCTGATCATTTTCGCAAATGGCCTGACATTCCTTCCAATTGGCAGTATGATCGGATTACGTTTTATTCTTTTAAAAAGATATATGAACATCAAGGCATCTGCTGCTATTTAACTGATAGACAGGAGTTTTTGATATGAACCTTCAGCAGCCACTCAAGCTTTTAGGTCAAATAAGGCGAAAATTCGTATTAGGCCTTGTATTGACCTATATGTATATTCAAATGTATGAGCCCCTTTCAATAGGCGAATTGGTGTTTCGCACCTTCGTCTATTTGGTGTTTCTCCTTTGTCTTTTTCCAAAAAGTAAGCTGTCACCTAAAAAGCAAATTTCTATGCTCCTCTTGATGTGGATTCTGACACATCTCTTGTGGATGGTGACAGGTCATATTCAAGACAGTATTGGGCTGACCTTTTTTATGATTGGTTTTATCGCTTTTCGTTTTTCAGAGGCGCATCATCCCTATCTATTTGCTATCATCTTTTTCACTAGTGGGGTCAGTTATTATGTAAATGATTTTTCTTGGAACATGGTGATCACTCTCCCGCTATTCCAGCTGCTTGTGTATACACTTGTCTTGATCTCTAGAATGCGGCGGCGTGAACAGGAATTAAAGGAAGAACATTTCGGAGAACTGCAATTGGTTCACAAGGAATTATCAGAAGCCCATGAACAATTAAAAAAGGCGCATATAGAGCTTGAAGAAGCGACCGTTCAGTCACTCCAATTTGCTGTGCTGGAGGAGCGAAGCAGAATTGCACGTGACCTGCATGACAGCATCGGTCACCAATTAACCTCAATGATTGTCCAGCTGCAGTCTTTGCCCTACCGTTTAAAACAGGAAGAACCAGAGCATTTGGCGCAGACGTTTCAGGAGCTGATCAATATTTCTAAAAATTGTCTCACCGAAGTTCGTTCTGTGGTTCATCATATGGCGTCAGATGATGCAGGTCTCGGACTTGCCGGACTTCGCAGTCTCATCAAACAAGGAGAGATATCAGGAGAGCTAGATATTCAATTTTATACAGAGCAGCTTACGTATAAAAAATGGCCACTCTCCGTTTCTGAACTGCTTTACCGCATTTTACAAGAAGCCATCACCAATACAATTCGCCATGCCAAGGCGACCGCGATGACCATTACACTATATAACCACCAGCATGAGCTGATGATGAACATTGAAGATGATGGATACTTGACCAGCGAAAAAGATATTTCATTTGGATTTGGGCTGTCAGGCATGAAGGCACGGTGTGACGCAGCAGGCGGTTCCCTCAAGACGTCCATACGCGAGCCGCACGGCTTTTGTATCCATGTTCAAATTCCTATCAAGGAGGACTCTGAGACATGACAACCCCTATTAAGATTGGCATTATTGATGATCAGCCGCTGATCCGCCAAGGATTTCGTTATATTGCAAGCGCTCAAGAGGATATTGACGTCATATGGGAGGCGTCAGACGGTCAGGAGGCGGTTGAGCTTTGCTTGACCAACAAACCCGACGTACTGCTCATGGATGTACAAATGCCTAGAATGGATGGCATCACAGCAACAGAGCACATTTTAAAAAAGCACCCAGATGTAAAAGTTGTGATTCTCACGACCTTTGATACGGAAGAATACGTCTTTGACGGGATTCGTGCAGGGGCAGTCGGTTATTTGCTGAAGGATACAATGCCTGAGGAATTAATTGAGGCCATCCGCACCGCCTTTGCTGGTGAATCTGTCTTTCGAACGGCAGCCTCTGAGCACATGATGGCCCGAGCTCTTCAGCAAGCAAATGATACACATCACACTCATCTGCTTCACGAATCATTTACTGAACGTGAACGCGATGTTTTACAGCAAATGGCCTATGGCTTAAAGAATGAAGACATCGCTGATCAATTATTTATCAGCAAAAGTACGGTAAAAACGCATGTGCACCGTATATTACAAAAGCTCAATGCACAAGACCGCACACAGGCTGTCGTCTTCGCCATCCGGCACCGCCTCGTCAAATAAAAAACTACCTTTATTTCAAGATTTTTATACAAAAAACATTTAAAACCCAAAATAAATCTATAAATCAATACTTATTAACCAGTATATTATGCTTATTTAATTCCTTATTTTATAGGTAATTGTGTTAAAAATTATTAAAAATAGGGACTAAAACCTATTCCTCATCATGAATGAATTTCGATAGAATGAATAGTGCAAATCGTCATTAGGATATTTTCCCCTTTAACACCCGAATATACCATTCTATCTGTTTCTTTTTTCATAGTCAGATAGCGGGAATGAAATGACGAAAGAAAAGCAAAGGAGCATCAACTGTGAATCTTAAAAAAATAAGTGCCCTCCTCATGATTTCATTCGTGATGATCATCTCTGCAGCCTGCCAGAGCTCAGCCAAATCAACAGACGCTGACCAAAAGTCAACGAAAACAGCAGAGGTAAAAGTCAATAGCTACGAATATACGTTACCAGAAGACTCAACAACTACCCTGAGAGACAATGAATTGGTACTAAAAGTCAACCTGACGATCACAAACAAAGGTGACAAAGCCCTTTCATTATATAACTCTGACTTCTCCCTTTATCAGGACGATGCCAAAGTATCTGATTTAAAATTCTACGGCAGTAAAGACCGCCTTGACCTTGGTTCATTGAACAAAGGCAAGTCACTTTCAGGAGCTCTTTATTTCTTAGTAGACAAAGGGAAAAAATATCAGTTTGTGTATCAGGACAGCATCAAGAAAAACAGTGATTCCATACAAATCGATCTAGATGGAAACAAAATACTCGATTCAGCAAAAAAGCTGGATAACCCAGCAAAAGCGTTATCCGCTTATACCGATATTATTGTTTTTGACAAAAAAAACGATCAATTCGCAGATTTAACGGGTGACAACCAATCGGATGTCGTCAATAAATACCATGAAATGTTTGTCAAAGACTTCAAAAGAAGTGCAGGAATATACGGAAATGAAGTGAGTGACCGAGATATTTTGTCGATGTACAAGCGCATTCAAAACACCATGAAGGATAAAGCCAAAGTAGAAACAAGTGTGAAAACCATCTCTGATGACGAAGCAAAGGTTGTCGCTCAAGTAACAGGCATTGATGCTTCTAACTTAAAAGACAAGCTAGACAAGCAAAGAGACGAGTTTTACAACGGGAAAATCCGTTCTAAAGAAGAATTGTATAAAAAAAGCTTAAACATGTACGCATCTGAATTCGAAAAGCTTCCTCCCGTCTCCAGCCCAGCTGAATATGAAGTGAAAATGAAACGTAATGGGGATGGACAATGGAAAATCGACCTCAACGATTATAATACAGAGCAGTACATGAGTGGTTTTATTAAAACGAGATAATCTAAAAAAAGACGCTGGCCTCTGAAGGTGCCGCGTCTTTTTTAGATTATACTGTCGCCTCTTGCTCTTCTTTCACCGCTTTTTCGATATCTTTAAAACGGCTCGATACAGTCGACGCACTAATGCCATACTTCTTCGCTACTTGTGCTTGAGAAAGCGGAGCATCGCTTGCAAGTGAATGAATATAGTATTCGATTCCTGCAGCAAATGACGCTGCTTTACGGATCACAGGTGATTTCTGATCACAGTAGGCTTTCCAAACCGTTAAAGCACCATCTGTCAGGCTTTGGTCACCATGCTCCTTCATTCCGTCTTCAATCAGCTTAGCTGTTTCCAACTGAACGTCACTTGCCCAGTCCATACGATCTGCTGATAGACCTGCATCGCCTTCTGTTTGAGCAGGTGTTTCTGATTCTTCTACTTCTTGCTTCGCAAACATACACTTCAGCACATCAGGGAATGATTCTCTCATAAATGTGCTGCGCGCTCCTCCATTTGCTTCATATGCGTCAACAAGTTGGCGGACCTGAAGAAGAAGAGTATCTGTGAACTCTTTCGCAAACATCGTATATTGAATGAAAAACTCTGCTTTTTCTTCAAATTGAACAGGAAAACCAAGAACGAGACTTCCCTTTTCAGGCAGTACCGTTTGATCCGGTTTTACATCTACTTCAACCTTCTCAGCTGTTACCATATTTTCAAAGTAAAGAGACTCGTCCGTTTTTTCATTTAATAAAAGCAAAGATGGCTCCATGTCTGTCCAAGATTGGACCACTTGTCTTGTTTTCGGACGGGTAATATCTTCTGCTTTCTTTGTCAGGAATTCTTGGAAAATGGTTTCTTTCTGATCAGTTAATGGACGGAAAAAGATGCCCCATACACTCAAATGAAAAACTGAGATTTGTTGCGTTTCTTTATCCATATCTGCAAGGAAAGAAAACTCATTAATGAATTGATTGATCGCTCTTTGATGTTTAGAAAAAGCATAATTCATTAAATCCTTTTGAACTTGTACAGCTTCCTTAAACACAAGCTCAGACGTTTGTTCTCCGCCTGATTTTTGACCACAGCAATGTTTATATTTTTTTCCGCTTCCGCATGGGCAGAGCGCATTTCGTTTAATTTTTCCCAAAATAAAACCTCCGACATTCTAGTCTAACCTCACTATTTTAACAAACGATTGTACAGGAGGGTTTTATTTTCAAGAAAAAAGAAAAATCAGAATGATCAGATAAATCATAAAGACACCTGAAGATCAAGACAGATCATAGGAAAGACAGACTTTCTCTGTTTATTTTCTCCAATCATACCAACAGATTTTCCTCAGCTCATTTCTTCGAATAACTGCTTTGCTTCAAAATAAAAGATTTGAACGAATTTTTTTGTATTGACTCTGCCCGTTGATCCTGCGGGAGAAGATGTCTTCTGCATTTCTTTCATTCTTTGGCTGACATCGGTAAAATCGAAAAACTTCGACGCGTAGTGCTCGAACTTAGGATTTGAGAAATCTGTTAATCCTAGTGAGGCAAAATGATTCAAGGAATGATGAATAGCGCGTCTAATCCGCTGCTCCGCCGCTTTCACTTCCCGCATCACCTCTACATCGGTTGCACCATGATCCAGCTTTCTTTCTGCGGTTTTGATAAACAGCTGCTTTAGCGGCGGGAAATTGACCTCATGAGAATTGGCTGACTGAGTTTCATGTAAATAGAGAAGTATCTCCAGTAGATCCTTAGAGCCGTTCTCACCGACAATTCCGAGCTCAGATAAGAGGAATTCCCCTGCCTCTTTCATCGTTCTTCTCTTCGCTCCAGCGCCGGCACCTTGAGAAAACACAGGCTCTAATGGCAGTACGTGGCGAAGGGAGGCTTGTATATCGTAAATCGATTTTTCCAGTTTGATACGCTCCATGACTTTTCGAATCACACTGACGATTTCAATGCGATTGACAGGCTTATGGATATAATATTCAATCCCCAGTTCATAGGCTTCTGCCATCATCTCTTTCGCCTCTACTTGGGAAATCATAATGACCTTGCCTTTGAATTCAGGGTGAATATGGCGGATGGTTTGAATGCCATCTCTAGCAGGCATTAAAAGATCAATCAAAAGGATGTCTACTTTCTTGAGGTTCAGTGAATGTGCCTCTAATCCAACTCCGTCACCCGCTTCATCTACGACCTCTCCCAAATCCTCATCCTCTATGATTTGACCTAAAATCGAGCGTATTGCACGATCATCATCTGCAATGAAGAATCGCATACACTCACCCTCTCTGTATTAAATTTTGTATAGGAAGGACAAGCAGAAAAGCTGTACCTTTTATTTCTTTTGCTTCGATTTGAATATGACCGCCTAGCTCTTGAACCAGCTCTCTCACATAGGATAAACCTATCCCAGTAGACGGTGTCCCAAATGCATCAAATTTAGAAGTATAGCCTGGATCAAACACAATCTCTCTCATTTTTTTAGGAATCCCCGGTCCATCATCTTCAATCCGAATCTCTATTTTATCATGACTTCCTTTCAATTCGAGTGAGATCATGCCGGTATCCTTTATAGCTTCCACTGCATTGGCCATTAAATTATTAATCAGCGATAAGAAAATAAACACATGATAATCATGCAGATGAATGCCCCTTATATCAGAGGTAAAGGAGATGTTTTTCCCAAGAGATAGAGCATACTTCTCTTGAATACGGATCACAATTTGAATGAGCTCTTCCGCCTTCATGTAATCTTGCATATTTTCCTTCGAAATCAGCTTTGAAAGCCCAGCATAAATGCGCTGATTGTCCTTTTTCACTTCATGAATTTCTCCTGCGAGCTTTAACAGCTCCTGACTCACTTTTTTCCCTGCTTCGTGTTCATGCAGCAGACGATAAAGCCGGTATGATTCCTGCGTAATATGCTCTGTATGTTTTAATGTTTTCTTTAAGTGCACCGTTTCTTCATATAAATTTGAAATGACCATCATCATATGCTCATTTTGTTTCATGATCTGCTTCTCTCTTGATTGTGCCTCATACAGCTTCATCATATTAAAAAAACTGATCACAACAAAGCTGTGAGCAAACGCAATGAGGAACATATCGCTCAGCTTTGATAAAGTCATTGTTGTATCAAACACTAAAAATTGTACAAACAGCTCGACAAAATCAGCAACTAATTCGATCATTAGTCCGATGATTCCAATGAAAATTGAGCGCTGTTTAAAGCGTCCCGTACGGACGGCAAAAAACAAGAAAGCATAAGTAAAATAGAAAAAGAAACTTGGGAATTGCTGATACAATGATGTCATCAAATCAGCATTCTGCTGAATCAGATCTAAACCAACTCGAAAAAGCACAATGGCTGCGCCTGTTAAAAATCCCGGCAATAGCGGTCTAGATGTTCTTAAAAGTAATAAACAAAAGAAAAACGCAGGCGCACCAAAGCTGATGCGAAACGTCTCATTCACAGGATAAAACTTCAGCTCTCCTGCAAGCGGCACAATGACCATCATAAAAATTAAAATGAATGCGTCCTTTTTGACAAGCTGATTTAAACTCAAATGACTGACATCCCTTCCCCTGTTTGCATAGCCACAGTATACAAGGAGACTCTTTTCTCCACAATGTGCAAAAAAATAATTTTCACCGCTCTTTTTATCTCCAAAATCCTTTTTTATGACTATTCTCCGGGGCAGCAAGGTGACCTTTCAGCTATTCAGTGTTTTGATCATTGACGACAATAATAGGAATTGTTTAGACAATAGTCGACAGACAGATTTTTATTTGTAAGTTTTTCTGTAGATTTACGTCAGATTGTGTAGTTTCCAAGATAAATTGAATGAACAATTTTAGTGAAACTAGATGTAAGCGTTTTCTGAATTTTCGCTAAAAACCCTTTTTGTTTTTCCGCCGACAATGCCTTCATTTGTACATATATTTAGGTGTAAAGGAGTGGTGCAAGCAGCGCATGACAAGTTCTTTGAAGATGTGTAACATGTTTTCGTGCCTATTTGATCGCATTTTTTGTCATCCGCCAATTCAATAGGGTACTTTTTGATTTTTGATTGGAGGAATCGTATGAAAACAGCAATTTCTAATAATACACAACACGCATGCCAGTCTTCTGTTGATCAATGGGCAGAAGAAATACGTCCGTATTACAAGAACGGGCAGAATGCTGGCTACATTCCAGCACTCGGAAAAGTGAATTCCTCTCAACTTGGTATCAGCGTGATAGGCCCAGATGGATCATCTGTACGATATGGTGATTGGGACGTTCCCTTTACCCTGCAAAGTATCTCAAAAGTCATCAGCTTTATAGCTGCCTGTTTAGGAAGAGGCGTACCTTACGTCTTGGATCGGGTAGATGTAGAGCCAACTGGTGATGCATTTAATTCCATCTACCGTCTTGAGATGCATAAACCAGGGAAGCCCTTTAATCCAATGATTAATGCTGGAGCTATTACCGTATCCTCCATCCTTCCCGGAAAGACTTCTACAGAAAAGCTAGCATATATTTTCGATTTAATCGAAAACTTAATAGGTAAGCGTCCTTCTGTTAATGAAGAAGTTTATCAATCAGAATGGGCAACTGCACATCGAAATCGGGCACTTGCTTATTATTTAAAAGAAACCAATTATTTAGAATCGGATGTCGAGGACACGTTAGAAGTGTATTTAAAGCAATGTTCCATCGAGGTCACAACAGAGGACATCGCCTTGATTGGACTGATTATATCAAGTGATGGTTACCATCCCTTTAAACAAGTCCAAGTCATCCCAAAAGATATCGCCAGACTAACAAAGGCATTGATGCTGACATGCGGCATGTATAATGCGTCTGGGAATTTTGCAGCTTTCGTAGGCGTTCCAGCCAAAAGTGGTGTGTCTGGAGGAATTATGGCTTGCGTTCCGCCAAGCGCAAGAAGAGAGTTCCCGTTTCAGACAGGCTGTGGCATTGGCATTTACGGTCCTGCCATTGACGATTGTGGAAATAGTATTACCGGTGTCATGATGCTGAAAAAGCTCGCTAAAGAGTGGGATCTCAGTATTTTTTAAAAAGAACAGTGATGAATTCGAAGAGGTGATGTTATGAACGAAAAAGCTTTGCTATCTTATTTAACACATACAAATGATTTTATTTGGACTTATATTGTGATTGCTCTGTTACTTGGTGTTGGGGTGTACTTCACATATAGAACACGCTTCCTGCAAGTGAGAATGATTAAAGAAATGCTGCGTGTCCTGAAAGAAGGAAGAAAAGAAAAAGAGGGAATATCACCGTTCCAAGCATTCGCCATCAGTATGGCAGCACGCGTAGGGACAGGGAATATCACAGGGATTGCTATCGCTATTGCCATTGGTGGCCCTGGTGCCATCTTTTGGATGTGGATCGTAGCCATTATCGGATCCGCTTCAAGTTTCGTTGAAAGTACACTAGCTCAAGTATATAAAGTAAAAGACAAAACAGGCTTCCGCGGTGGACCCGCTTATTACATGGAAAAAGGGTTAAACAAGCGCTGGATGGGGATTTTATTTGCGATCCTGATTACGATTTCTTTTGGAATCGTCTTTAACGCGGTTCAATCCAATACGATCACTGTCGCTTTTAAAAATTCCTTTGGTTTAGACCGTTTAACAGTCGGTATTGTGATGGCAGTCATTTTTGCAGCGATCATTTTCAAAGGCATCCAGGCGATTGCAAAAGCTTCTGAATACATTGTGGTTGTGCTTGCAGTTGCCTACATCGGTATTGCGTTCTTTGTCATTGTCACAAATATCACGGAACTTCCTGGTGTCATCAGCACGATTGTGAAACACGCCTTCGGGTTTGAACAGTTCGCTGGCGGTACGCTGGGCGGTGCTTTATTACAAGGGATTAAACGCGGTCTCTTCTCAAATGAAGCTGGTATGGGTAGTGCACCTAACGCAGCAGCAACGGCTGTAACGAGCCACCCTGTTAAACAAGGATTAATTCAAGCATTCGGCGTGTTAACAGATACGTTAATTATTTGTACAAGCACAGCCTTCCTTGTCCTGTTTTCTGATGCGTATAAAACAACAAATCTGCAAGGAATTGAATTAACACAGGCTTCTCTCAGTCAGCACATTGGACCATGGGCCTCTGGCTTCCTTGCCATCATGATTTTCCTATTCGCGTTTAGTACATTGATCGGTAACTATTACTATGGGGAAACGAACATTGAATTTCTTGGAGCGAACAAAATTTGGCTTAACATCTATCGAATTGCCGTTATTGGAATGGTTCTGTTCGGTGCGGTTGCCACTGTTCCTCTCGTTTGGGGTCTAGCCGATCTCTTTATGGGACTCATGGTCATCGTCAACCTCATCGCCATTACCATGCTGTCTAAGGTCGCCTTCGCAGCACTGAAGGATTACACGAGACAGAAAAAAGAAGGCAAAGATCCTGTTTTCTATAAAAATGCCGTTCCAAACAATGAGAAAATTGAATGCTGGGACGACGAACCTGCTGCATTGAAAAAGAATCAAATCGGATAAATCAAAAAAGCTCTGGTCAACTGATCAGAGCTTTTTTCTTTATGTCAAAATTCAAGTATAAGTTTGTTGACGACGTCTGGTTTTTCATGATTGATCCAATGAGAGGCATCATCGACAAAGATCAGCTGGCCATTTGGACAGATCTTAATCGTTTCCTTCGCCAGCTTTCTGCTTAAAAATTTGTCCTCCATCCCCCAGATCATGCGAACAGGAACGAGAATTCGTTTGGAAATTGGCTTTTCAAAGCCGCCTTTTTTAATGGCTCGGTACCAATTCAGCATTGAGGTCAAGGCGCCTGGCTGTGTCCAAGCGAGCTTGTAGCTTGAGACATCTTCCTTAGTAAACAAATGTGGTCTTGCCGTTAGCCCAATGGCTTCATCCAGCTTTTGAAAGTGATTTTCTTGAAGTGCTGCCTCTGGAACATTTGGGAGCTGAAAAAAAGCGATATAAGAGCTTTTCTTCCACTGCGGCGGATAAAAAGGAAGAACCCTCATCATCACCCGCGGATGCGGCATATTCACAATGATTAATTTCTCGACATATTGAGAACGGGTCGAAGCCAAATGCCAAGCAACAGCCCCGCCCCAGTCATGTCCGCCAACAATCGCCTTTTGGTTCGGGCTCAGCGTCTTGATCAAACCCACAATATCATCTCTCAGTTGATCTAATACGTAGGATTCGACTCCTTCTGGCTTGTCACTTAGATGGTAGCCTCTTTGATCAGGAACGACAACACGATAGCCCGCCTCAGCCAAGGGGATGATTTGATTTTTCCAGCCGTACCAAAACTCAGGAAACCCGTGGAGCAGCACAAGCAGCGGGCCATTTTCAGGTCCAGCCATTGCTGTATGAAGTGTTACACCATTTGTTTGGATTGATTGAAACTCAATTTGTTCCATTCCTTTGCCACCCTTCTCCTTGTCCTTTTATTCTTCCAACATAGCATATTTTCCATTTTTCAGAAAATAAAAACACTCACAAAAAAACCTTCACAATGGTGAAGGTCTTAGTCTATTTCATATAATTCAGAACCCAGATCAACCCATTTTTCCGGTCCTGTACTTGTCCGTGAAGTGCGCCAAAGAAGGTATCCTGTAATTCAACCAGTACATCTCCATCAGCTTCCAGTGCTTCATAGACAGCCTTTAGTTCTTCTTCATTGTCAAACTGCATGATCAATCTGAGATTCTCTGGCTTTGGCGTGCGTCCAAACGTATCTGAAAAATGAAGCAGTGATTCCCCAAGATGCAATTCAGCATGCAGGACACGGTCTTGATGTTCATTTAATATCTGAATATCCCCACCAAAAATCCCTTGATAATATTGAAGAGATTCTTTCACATCATCTACAACAATATAAGGACTAACACTAATCATATCCCTCATCCTCCTCTTGTTCCGTCCATTATCTCTTTTATAGCTTATCCCAAATCGTATGAAAAAAGGCACAAATCGTCAACGGATTTGCACCTATTTCTCATGAAGATTTCGCTAATTCACTGTGTTTGTTTGAATACGCTGCGTACATGACGACACCGATTAACAGCCAAATCCCAAAGTAAAGCCATGTCCGGCCTGGTAAGTTGAGCATAAGGAACAAGCAGCAGCCCATTGATATAATCGGCAAAACCGGCACAAAAGGAACCCTGAAACCCCTCTCAAGCTGCTGATGTGTCTTTCTCAAAATAAGCACAGATAAACTGACCATGGCAAACGTTAATAACGCACCGATATTCGCTAAGTTGGACAGATCCTTCAAATCAATAAAGCCTGAAATAACAGCTGTCATTCCGCCAATCATCCATATGCTAGCAACAGGCGTATCGCTTTTGTTTGTTTTTGAAAACACTTTAGGCAAAAGTCCGTCTCGGCCCATTGCAAAGGCAATTCGAGTTGCCGCATAATTATTGGCGAAAATCACAGCCATCAATCCAATGACCGCACCAACAGAAATAATACCAGCCACGCTATTTTGATGTACACTTTGCAGGACATAGGACATAGCTTCTGTAACATTCAGCTTTGTATAATGCACCATACCTGTCATGACCAAACAAACGACAATGTAAATGACCGTACAAATAAGTAATGAACCTATGATCCCAATTGGCAGGTTCCGCTGCGGATTTTTCACCTCTTCTGCTGAAGCAGAAATCGCATCAAATCCTAAAAAGGCAAAAAATACAGCAGCAGCACCGGCAATGACGCCTTCTGCGCCAAACGGCATAAATGGCTGCCAATTGGCTGGCTGTACATAAAAGCCGCCTACTACAATGAAAAGAACAATAATACCGAGTTTCACAAACACCATGATATTATTAAATTTTTTACTTTCCTTCGTTCCCCTAGATAAGATCCACGCAATCAGTAAAGCAATGATTATCGCCGGCAGATTCATATATCCGCCTTGCTCTGGTCCCGCTAAGAATTGATGCGGAATCGAAATTCCAAATCCCTCAAGCAGGCTGTTGAAATAACTCGACCAGCCGCTGGCGACAGCTGAAGCAGTCAGCATATAAACAGATAATAAGGTCCAGCCCATCAAATGGCCTACAAGCTCGCCCATGGTTGTATATGAATAAATGTATGCACTGCCGAATACAGGAAGCGCTGACGCCATTTCTGCATAGCAAAGTGCTGCCAAACTGCACACAATGGCTGCAATCGCAAAGGAGAAAATGACAGCCGGTCCTGCATCCTTAGCTGCTGTAATTCCAGTTAATACCATAACTCCTGTGCCAATCACTGCCCCTATACCAAGAAGCGTGAGATCAAGCCCGCCCAGCGTTTTCTTTACCTTTTGCTGTCTGCTCTGTTCCAACAAATCGTGAATGTGTTTCTTACGAAGAATATGTCGCAAACCCTTTCCCTCCAAAACGTTAGAAAAACAAAAAATCATTCAAATTTCATTATAGCAGAATAGGTACTAAGCATTCACAACCAATTCACGTAAATCTTTCTTCATGATTTTACCAAGCTTGTTTTTTGGCAGTTCACTGATGAAATGAATGGATGGCACTTTGTAATCTGCCAAACGTTCCTGACAATAGTTCACCACATCTTCTTCGCAGAAATCGGCGGATTCGTCTTTTACGATATATGCACTTGGCACTTCACCATATAATTCGTCCGGCACCCCGATGACAGCTGATTCAATCACACCCGGAATTTTTTCAATGACTTCTTCTACTTGATCAGGGTAGATATTATCTCCGCCGTATAAAATCACATCTTTGTATCTGCCTGTGATAAATAGAAAACCGTCTTCGTCTAGATAGCCTGCATCCCCCATATGGAACCAGCCATCTTTGAGTACCTTCGCAGTAGCGTCAGGCTGATGATAATAGCCTAAGAAATAAAATGGGCTTCTCATGACGACTTCGCCAATTTCTCCAGCTGGCAGTGTTTCCTCTGTCTCAGGATGAACGATTTTCACTTCTACATCTGGATCCACTTTACCAGCAGAGCCCATTTTATCCTCGCCCATCGCAGGATGCCACGCACTGACAACCCATGCTTCCGTGCTTCCGTAGCCATGCATCATCTGAATGCCTGCTTCTTTGTAGTCCTTAATCAAACGGACCGGCACCTTCGTACCGCCAGAAATCGCAATTTCAAAGGATGAAAGATCATACGAACCGCGCTTCATTTCTTCCAGCATGTACGTATAAGCTGAAGGGAAAGCCATCATGAACGTAATTCTTTCTTTTTCAATTGTTTCTAAAATGCGCTTCGGTGTTGCATCATGTAAGAAGACAAGCGTATATCCTTCAATCGCAGCGGCGATCAGGTGATTAATTGAACTCATATGATACAGAGGGTGACTCGCTAAGTACCGCTTTCCTTTCAAGTCAAATCCTCGATTCCCACGTCTTGTTAAAAATTGATAGATTCGTCCATGTCCGACCATACAGCCTTTTGGATTACCCGTTGTCCCAGAGGTAAATAAGATCATCGCTAGATCCTCTTCTGATACCTCTTCTGCAAGATCACTGCCATCATTTGAAGCCAATATGTCTTCAAACAGCTGCGTTGTTTTCGCATTTACACCAGATTCTACCATGAGACAGTTGTCTAAAGACACATCCACCGCAGCAATAATGTCACGGAATTCCCGGTCAAAGAATAAAGCCTTTGGCTCTGCTTTTTTCAAAATCCCTTCCAGCTCAAAAGAAGTAAGCTGCCAGCTAAGCGGAACTGCTACTGCACCTGCTTTAATGGCTGCCAGCATAATCGTTGAAAAGTGATGATGGTTTTGACAAATAAAGCAAACGCGGTCACCTTTTCGAATTCCTTTTTGATGTAAGTAATGAGCGAGCTGGTCGATGCGTTTTGCATATTCTTCAAATGTATAAGACACACCTCCGCCAGTTACCGCCTCAATTTGTGAAGAGCGTTCCATTCTGTCGTTTAGTAATGCCTGTAAAGTATTCAATATCTTCATCTCCAAACGTTTGATTTCCAATAGCCAATTTCCAGTGAATTGGGTTGGCAGATTTTATCTCATTCACATTCTAAAATAAAAACAGCTGAAAGTAAAATCATTTCATTTTGGAATTGTTCTTTTTATTAATTGATAATATAGGTAATTTTATAGCCGTCTTCCATTTTGGTTTAAATCATGATGATTATTATGATAAGATAGACCTAGTAATTGATCGGAAAATGCGAATGCAATAGGAAAAGAGGTATGGAGAATGCAACATTTCGAGCTAGAGGCAAGTTTGTTAGACCATGCACTGACAAAGTATTTAAAGGCGACGAAACAATTAGATGAAGAAAATATTCCGAAAAACGTCACGAATGTTAAAGGATTTATTTTACGTATCATCTACCGCCATCAATCATGTACTGTGAAAAATATTCTTCAGGAAGTTTCATTATCTCCCTCTGCAACAACAACCGCTCTCAATCACTTAGAAGACGAAGGGCTGATTATCCGCTCTCGAAATAATAATGACCGCCGGACTGTGTGGATTGAACTCTCTGAATTGGGTGAACAAATTGCTAAACAAATGATCGACAATCGCCAGCTGCTTGTGAATCAATTGTTCAACCACCTTTCAGAGGAAGATAAAAAAACATTTTTTGAATTAATCGAAAAAATGATGGACGAGCACACATTAAAGGCTTAGGAATACTCCTAAGCCTTTAGATTTTTGACAAAGGGCTAAAAGCCCTTTGTCTTCTTTTCAGCGTCATAGAAAACCTTTGCAGCCCTAGGAAGGACGAGTACTGGAGCGGAGCGAATTAAACATTCGTGAGCACCGGCACGCAGACCTGACACCGAATGCGAGGGTTTGTCTACACGCTGAGGCTTAGGAATACTCCTAAGCCTTCTTTTTATGGCTTTAAGACGACCTTTATACAATCATCCTGTTTATCATTGAAGATGTGGTACGCATGAGCAGCTTCATCTAATGGCAATTTGTGTGTGATAATGGCTCTAGGATCGATTTCACCGCTTGTCACTTTTTGATAGAGCTTTGACATGTATCCTCGAGCAGGGGCTTGGCCCATTTTCAAGGTGACGTTTCTTGCGAAAAAAGCACCTAATGGGAACATATTGTACAGGCCGCCGTACACGCCCGTCATCTGCACTGTTCCGCATTTGCGAACGGCTTTTGTGGCAATTTGAATGGGTCCGATCGTTCCGCCTTGCAGCTTGAGCTTTTGCTCAATTTTTTCAAGCGGCGACTTCTTCCCGTCCATTCCCACACAATCAATCACAACATCGGCCCCGCCCTTGGTGAGCTCTTTTAGCGTTTCTCCCATGTCGGGATCTTCTGTAAAGTCAAAAACCTCCACGCCGCTCATCCGTTTTGCATGCCGCAGGCGGTAATCGATGTAATCGACGGCTATCACACGTTCTGCTCCTTTTTGCCAAGCAAATTGCTGTGCCATTAACCCAACAGGTCCGCAGCCTAGCACGATGACCGTATCGCCTTTTTTCACACCTGCGTGCTCTACGCTCCAATAGGCGGTTGGTAGGACGTCTGATAAGAACAGCAATTGTTCATCCTCCAGCTCACAATCCTCTGGAATCTTAAACGGGGTGTAATTTCCAAAAGGTACGCGTAAATACTCTGCCTGTCCTCCGGGATAATTCCCATATTTCTCACTATAGCCAAAAAGCCCACCCGAGTCGTAGTGCTGGTTTGAGTTGTCGCATTGGCTTTCTAAGTGATGATCGCAATATTGGCATTTACCACATGCAACTGTAAATGGAATGACGACACGGTCTCCCTTTTTTACGGCTGTGACATCCGGGCCAACTTCCTCCACTATCCCCATTGGTTCATGCCCAATCACATAGCCGATTGGAAGCGGGAAATTCCCCTGATACAAATGTAAATCTGATCCACAAATTGATGTCGATGTAATCCGTATAATCACATCTTCTCGATCTTGAATCGACGGTGCATCTACTTTTTTTACTGCAATGCTATTTTTCCCTTGATAAGTAACAGCTCTCACATGCATTTCCTCCTTTAGCTCAAGTCATCTTTACATAGCTTCACCTTGAATGAATGGTTCATTCATCATATGAGAAATTTATGTGGAAGCAAAAAACAAAAAAGCCTGTCGATTGTTTCGACAGACTCATGATGTTGTGTAACGCGTTACACACTTATTCCTTTTCGACAAAAAACAAATCATATTGAGTTGAAGTCTCCCGATTGAACATGAAATTCCCTTCTTGAATAAAATAGGGACATATACTTTGTCTTGGAGATTCTTCAAACTGCTCATACACCTGCTCTATTTCTCCTGGTAGCAGCAAAACCAATATTTTATTTGAATGAGACATAAATTCATAAGAGTGAATCGTATCAGGCGGGATATAGGCAAAGTCACCCGGCATCAAGCAAATATCTTCTCCATTCAAATGAATGTTCATTTTTCCTTCAACACAATAGAGCGCTTCAGTATGAACTTGATGATAATGCGGCGGGAAATATTTCTCCTTCGCTCCTTCAACCACAAAATGACTGAATCCGCCCCCTGTTGTTTCTACTGTTGCAATCAGCTCATGAATCTGACCATCAATGATGTATTGCTTCCCTTCACCAGCCTCTAATACATAGGACTTTATTTCGTGAGGGAGCTGACTATGAAATAAAACGGAGGGCCTCGTTGTATTGGACAGTTCTCTGATTCCATGCATCAGGATGATATCGCTTTCTTTTTCAGCCTGCTGAAAACTGGCTGCATCGAAAGCATGATTCATCATAGAACTTTCATTCTGAAAAAGCCTCTTCCCAATTTGCTGATAGACATCTTTCATTTTTCCGCCCAGCGTATATGAAATAAATCTTGTTTTATGACTATGCATTCTGTAGCCATGAATCGTTTTGGGCGGGATATGAATATAATCAAAGGCAGTTACCATGTATTTTTTACCGTCCAGCATCACTTCAAGCTTTCCTTCCAGCACAAAAATGGTTTCAAATAAGTGCTCATGACAGTGCAGCGGGAAATAAGCTCCTTTCCCACCTGTGATTAAGGCAAGCTCAAACAGCTGATTCGTTTGATCTGCTTCTGCCAGCATTTGAACAAGCTGATTCTCCAGCCCATACAGTTTTCCTGAACCAGACATGGTATAAAAAGAGGTACCTTCGGATTGCTTGATCGATTGCGGTTGCTCCGACATCCCATCACTCCTCATGACGAATTGACTATCTATATTATATAGACCAATTGATATAATAGATAGACAATATGCGAGAGATTTTACTCTTCTCGCATAAATAAGTGTCTAAGGTAACTTTTTACGTGTTCTAAAGGGGTCGTTTGTTTGAGTGCAGTGGTCATCGATAGACCACCGATTACCATTGAGTGAAGGAGAGAAGCCAGCTCATCCGCTTTGTTTTCTTCATACCCGCTGTTCATTAGCTTTTCTTTTACAAGCTCCTGCCAGCGGATCATTTCTTGTTTGCATGCAGCATGGAGCTGCGTGTTTTCCGGCTTTGACTCTGCCGCCAGCAAGACAATTGGAATCCCTCTTTCACTTTCTTTCTCCATAAATCCTCGAATGATGTTTGTCATAAAACGATCGATGGCAATATACGGATCATCCGAATAAGCAAAGCCTTCTTCAATTTGATTGATGACCTTTTGACTAATGTATTCAACAGATGCAATGGCCAGCTCTTCTTTTCCATTTGGAAAGTAATAATAAAGAGAGCCTTTAGGTGTGCCGCTCTCTCTGATAATTTGATTCAATCCTGTCGCATGGTATCCCTGTTTACGTAAAAGAAGTGCTGCCGTTTGAATGATTTTATCCTTCGTACTCACGTGTGACACTCTTTTCCCTCCATAGACCAAAGTCGCTTATCATGCGTTATCGATTTAATTGACTAATTCCTTTCCAAATCGAGGATGTCTCCATTTCTGCTGCAAGCCTAAGCAGCCAGTCCTCTTTCCCTTTAGGCGCTGTCACCTGTACCCCTAAAGGCATGCCCGCGCTAGTGAGATGAACAGGTACACTCATTGATGGCTGACCTGTTAAGTTGGCAAGCTGTGTAAATGGGGTGTAGGTCAAGCTCTTGAGGAACATATCATAAATAAGATCCTGCTGTGCTTGCATTGAAAGAGATGACACACGTAAAAGTGCGTCTGTTTCCTGATCTGAATGCATAAGCTCACCAACCTTTGGAGCCGAATAGGCAGTAGCTGGTGTCACATAGAGATCGTAGGTTTGATGAAATGACGCCATTTGTGCAGCAGCCCGATCCCACGCATCAAGACTTTCTGTATAAGCAGCTGCGGTCACATTCTTGCCAGCCTCCGCCAGCACCCATGCCACGATGTCCGTTTCCTCCGGCTTTACTGGACGCCCTAACGAACGAGCCAAGGAAGTGAATAACGCAGACATTTCTCCACTGTTCATCACGTAATATTGCTGCATGAGATGAACCCCATCAATTTCCGGCTTGGCTTCTTCTACTTGATGACCTTGCTCACTCAGCCATTTCATTGTTTGCTGAACCGCCTGCTTCGCTTCCTCACTGACCTTCGTGCCAACTGGAGATTCTACACTGTAGGCAATTCGCATAGAAGATGTACGTTTCGCCAGATCCTCTTGGTAGCTGCCATCGTATAACGGCGTTTGGAAAGCAGCTTCGGGCTGAATGACTTGAAGAAGATCAAGAAGGGCTGCACTGTCCCGCACGGTTTTTGTGAGTGTAAAGTCGATGGAAGCCCCTTGCCACTGCCTTCCTGCGCCTGGGCCTACCGGCGTTCTTCCCCGCGTGGGCTTAAGACCGAACAAACCGGTAAAGGAGGCTGGAATCCGAATGGAACCACCGCCATCACTTGCTCCGCCAGCAGGTACAATGCCGCTTGCAACAGCTGCTGCTGTCCCGCCGCTTGAGCCGCCTGGAGAATAGTCCGTATTCCAAGGATTTCTCGTTGGCCCATGTAACGCAGGTTCCGTCACATTTCTTAAACCGAATTCCGGTGTATTTGTATGTCCAATCATGAGAAAACCAGCCTGCTTCAATCGATCAACAAAGTGCGAATCCGAGTTGGCTTTTACATCCTTTAACAGCAAAGCGCCTGCTGTCAGCGGTTCGTTTTTAATCCCTTGCGATATATTTTTTAGCACAAACGGAACGCCTGCAAATGGCTGATACTCATGTAACTCCTTGATATCTTTTAAAACTTGAGCCTGTCTCGTCTGTATCACAGCGTTTAGTTCTGGATTGACCTCATTCAATCTATCAAATGCAGTCTGCATAAGCTCCTCGGCCGTTACCTGCTTATTCCGCACAAGTGCTGCTAAGCCAGTCGCATCATACGTCATATACTCTTTTACGTTCATCAGCATGTCCTTCTTTCTCTTATCTTGATGTCTCTATTGTCTACTAGAATTCTATGAATTTCAATTTCAGGTTACTAGTAAAAATAACTTTCTCAACAAGACGACAATTCTACTATCCCATCCCCCTGCTTTCTCCGATATAATAGAGAAAAAAAGACCGAGATCATCGGATGAGAGGAGTCACGTCTTGAAAAGGAAAATAATCGTCATCATCGCTTTTTTTCTTGCGTTGACAACTGCTCTGCCCTTCCATTCACAGGCAGCAGCTGCACCATCAAAGGAAACTGATGTTATCATCGTCTATAAAAACCAAAAAGGAAAACAAACAGCTATTGATGAAAGTGAGAAAGTGAACGCACAATACATACATCTTCCCGCTGTCGCTGTAACAGCAGATGAACAAGCGGTCACCTCACTAAAAAAAGACCCAAACATCGCTTACGTCTCAAAAAACGTAAAGGTTAAACTCGCGGCTTCTACTGTGAAGAAAACAGCCGCTGCTACTAATCAGGATGCATTGGTACAAAAATCTTACAACCTGCAAAAACTAAATATAAAGCAAGCAATAAAAGAAGGCGTCACTGGTAAAAATGTAAAAGTAGCCGTTTTAGATACTGGCATTTTCTCACACGAGGATTTAAAGGTAGCCGGCGGTAAATCATTCGTGAACTACACATCCTCTTATAAAGATGATGAAGGACATGGCACACATGTAGCCGGCACGATTGGTGCGCTTAATAACGATTATGGAACAGTCGGCGTCGCTTCTGGTGTGAAGTTGTATGCTGTGAAAGTGTTAGATAAAAAGGGAGAAGGCGATCTATATAGTCTGCTTCGAGGCATCGATTGGGCGATTACCAACAAGATGGACATTATTAATTTAAGTTTAGGCTTTGAAGACAATATCCCCATCTTGCGTTCAGCAGTGGATGAAGCCTATAAAAAAGGACTGCTTGTGGTCGCTGCAAGCGGAAATGATGGGAAAAAGAATCATATTAGCTACCCTGCCGCTTACAATAGCGTCATTGCCGTTTCTGCAACGACTGACAAAGACAAACTTGCGTCTATCTCGAATACAGGGAAAGGGATTGAATTTTCTGCCCCTGGCCAGAACGTCATCAGCACTTATTTAAAAAATGAATATTGGTATGCAACGGGTACATCACAAGCTGCACCGCATGTCACAGGAATGCTGGCACTGTTAAAGCAGCTTCATCCGAAGAAAACAAATGCACAGCTTCGCACTTTATTGCGCAGCTATACAGTGGATCTTGGTGCAAAAGGGAAGGATCCACAATTCGGCTATGGCCGCGTGCAATATGTGCCGCAATCCTCCTTTTTAAAGGCTGCGGCCAGTGCTGTTAAAAAAGCCGAAACATCTAAAAAGCAGGAAGATGTCAATCAAGCCAAAACAAGAATTGGCCGGCTCACTGCAAGCAAACAAAAAACAGCACTCACAGAACGGGTGAAGAAAGTCCAAGCAGCCATTGATATCCGCTCGGCACGTGCAAAAGTCAAAACAGCCGAAAAAAACAAAACACAGGGCGCTATTAAAAGTGCTCAAACGGCCATCAAAAAACTAAACAAAGGCAAAGAAAAAACAAGCCTGCAAAACCGGCTCGACAAAGTCAAAAAACAAGTCGCTTATCAAAAGAAAGTGACAGACGCTAAACAAAAGGTCAAAAAAGCGGAAGCGAAACGAACAAAGAAAACAAAAGCAGCGGCCCAAAGCGCTGTCAAACAGCTAAAAGCCTCCAAAACAAAAACCAATTTACAAAAACGATTAAACCGTATTAAGGTTTAACAAAAAAAAAACGATTCCTTTCAGCGAGGAATCGTTTTTTCTATTTCAACATCGGCTCAAACAAACTGTGATGATATTTTCCTTCGGCATCTGCCCTCACTTGATCGAGAATGCTTTCTAACGAAGCCATCACGCCCTTTAATGCCCGATGCACCGAACCGTGTTCAAAATCCGCTAAACTCTCCGGCAATTCATCTTCATCCAGCACAAAGACATCACCATTCGGAAGAACGAGAAGGTCAATAATGAGATCTTCAAACATGACCAGCTGGCCGTTGAACTGAGTATCTCCCACCATATTAAGATAAGACCCTAGTTCCTTTCCTTGATCATCTCTCCAGAAATATATGTTGTAAGGACGATCCTTCCAATAATAGGCAGTCGTATAGCTTCCTTTAGGAATGGTCAGAGCACCATCACCTGCCCTCATCGTAAACGGGTCTTCAATCTTGTGAAACAGCACAGCCTGCTGCTTCTGTGCGTCTAACAGCTGACAGGTATGTTCCACAACTTTTTGATCGTATTTGATTTTTCTCTCGATGACTTCATCCCAACGATCCGCATGCAGCGAAAACAATATGTCACAACTCCCTCTAACACTCGTTTCTTTCTAGTATACACCGATTTTTTTTGAAGAAATAAAGGATTGCGCTTTTACTTCTGGAAGATGAATGATGAGGTGAAAAGAAATGAACGGAATCACGATTCTTGAAAACTTTACACAGCTTGGACAAATCATCCTCATGATTTGCAGCTTTGCCCTTTATTGGCAGCTAGTGAAAACGAAGAGAGAACGAAAGCTGTCTCCTTATGAGCGCATGTTAAAATTCTTTGTCATGTTCGGTTTCATCTCGTGGGGGGTATCATATTGGGCGCTGGCACTGTGGGCGTAAATTGAAAAAAGGAAGAGCTGCCCATTGACGTAAGCTCTTCCTTTTGCTGCACGTTATATTATGAACCTGCCGGCTGTTCTTTCTTGATCACATATTGATAGCTCTTGACATGCGTACCACTCGAGCTCACAAAATCTTTATCAAGCGCACGCTCAAAGCCCATTCTTTCATATAGGCGAATAGCGGCCTGCATTTTATCAGATGTATGCAGATACAGGACATTTTCGCCCCATGATTGCGTTAGTTCAATACTTTTACGCAGCAAGGACTCTGCAATCCCTTTTCCCCTCACATCGGGATCTACTCCTAAAAACCGGACGATGGCTGATGTAATGCCCATTTCTGGATTGTCATATGCTTGCTCTGATGATCGGAACATTTGAAGCGTCCCCACAACCTTGCCGTCAAGCTCCGCCACCAGCATCAGCTCCATGTTCGGATTATCTACAGCTGCTGCAAGCGCGGCAGAATAATCTTGCCAGCCTTCCTCTGTAAATTGAGGCGCATACTGTGCATAGGATTTGATCAGCACGTTCCTGATGGCCTCATGATCTTCTTTGACTGCTTGACGAATGATTAGCTCTTGCTGCTTCATGTCAGCACCTCCTGCTCTCTATTAGTGGATATACGTATCATGCAATCACTGCATGTGATAGCCTTACTCTTTTCTCTACTCATTCAATGTAAAGAGTCTCATTCGAAAGATCAATCATTTTGCACGGAAACATCTTTGAAAATTTTTCATTGAAAAGGAACGCTTGATTCATTATGCTGTGTTGAGGAAGTATACGAGGAGTGTTGTCATCATATGAGTTCTTTATCTTATCCCCAAGAATCGAAAAAAAATCGATTTCTCCTTGCCGCATTGCTCGGATCTTTAACAGCCCTTGCTCCGCTGGCAATGGATATGTATTTACCTGCATTGCCTCATATTGCTCGTGATTTTGAGGCAAGTACGGCGTTGTCCCAATTAAGTCTCATGGCTTGTCTCATTGGACTGGCGCTTGGCCAGCTGATTGCAGGCCCGATCAGCGATACGATCGGCAGAAGAAAACCGCTGATGATCGGCTTGATCATCTTTATAGCGGCATCACTTCTTTGTACAGTGGTCACATCGATTTGGATGTTCATTCTTCTTAGATTGATTCAAGGACTTGCTGGTTCAGCAGGCATTGTCATTGCACGAGCTATCGTGCGAGATCATTATGAAGGATCAGAAATGACGAAATTCTTTGCACTGCTGATGTTAGTCAACGGGGTGGCTCCGGCAGCAGCACCTATTGCAGGCGGACAGATTTTACGCTTCACGACATGGCAGGGTGTATTTGTCCTACTCGGAATTCTCGGGGCTTTGATGCTGCTGAGATCCATCTTTTCACTGCAAGAAAGCTTACCTGCGGATCGTAGACAGACCGGGGGCTTTCAACAGATTGCAGGCGCGATGAAAATTTTAGCCAGTGATCGTCTCTTTGTTGGATATGCCCTCTCACAAGGTCTTGTATTCGCAGCGATGTTTGCTTATATTTCCGGTTCACCGTTTGTGCTCCAGGATATTTTTAACCTTTCTCCACAAGGCTTTAGTGCGGCCTTTGCGGTGAATAGTCTTGGGATCATCACAGCTGGACAAGTATTTGCCCGAGTCGCTGCGAAAATCGGTGAAGAGAAAGTCCTTCGCATTGGATTGCTGACAGCTGCGGTAGGGGGAGTCACTTTATTTTTCATGATCTCGATTGATGCAGGATTGTACGGTATTCTCATTCCGCTTTTTTTTGTGGTATCAAGCGTTGGAATTGTCGGCACCTCTGCACCGTCTCTTGCAATGCAGCATCACGGGGCACATGCAGGAAGTGCAGCTGCACTGATCGGTGTGGCGCAAATGCTGCTAGGCGCTTGCATGACACCTCTTGTCGGACTAGCCGGAAGCCAAACGGCCTTTCCAATGGGGCTGATCATTATGCTTTGTGATCTAGGCGCACTTTGCTGTTATTTCTTCTTTGTGGCCCGAGCGAAAAAAAGACCCGCATAAGCGGGTTTTTCATTTATTATGGCTTGCTCCAATTGATGGTGCGGAACACGTTGCTCTGGTCATTGTTGTGATATGCATCTAGATCAAAGCCTGATATGCCAAAACCAATTGCCATGACAATTCCTCCGGCAACGGTGAAGATGATCCCCCATTTGATGACTTGCTTTTTTAAATCGTTCACGTTCATACTCTCACGACCTTCTTTTTAAACATCCCTATGAATGCCTTAGTTGTTTGAATAGTCATTTGCACAAATAGCTTTGTCAAATACGCCGTGGCTATGCCGCTTAATAATCCGACACCTAATAGAAGAATACCAACGCCAATCTGCGTCACCACCACATGCAAACCGTCCTGAAAGATAAATGGAGAACCAATGATGCTCCAAAAACCTCCGAGCAGACCAACCAGCGTCACTGTACCTGTCACGAGTGGAATACACCAAATCACCATATACACAGAAAGAATCAGCAGAAAGACTGTTGCTAGAATACTGCCCCATAACGGAAAACCTAAAATGAGAATGGAGAGTCTTGTGGCTTTTTCTCCAAACGTCGGCACCTGAACGGTTTTTATTCCTTGTTCCTTCATAATCCCTTCAGCGATCATAGCAGGCTGCCCGACTTGTTGAACCGCTTCCTGTTCACTGTAGCCATCTTCCTGATAATCCTCAATCATTTCATCGTAGTATTCGATAAACCGATCACTATCTTTGTCGCCTAGAAGATGCAGATGCTTCTTTAGGCTGCTTAAAAATTCTTTTTTATTCATTGCCCTGTCCTCCAGAAATAAAGTCGTAAATCGCCATCACCTGATCCCATTCCTCTAAAAACTGCGCCATATGCTCCCGCCCGCTTTCTGTCATGCGGTAGTATTTTCTTAATCGACTGTTATGTTCCTGGGAATATGTCTCCACATAATTGTTTTGCTCTAAACGCTTTAAAATCGGATACAATGTCGATTCTGATATCTCAATACAACGGGACATATCTTTAATGATTTGATAACCATAGGAATCGCCTTTCTTTAATACCGCCAGTACACAAAATTCCAGTAATCCTTTTTTTAATTGTGCATTCATGTTTACAACTCCTAACTCTTTATACTATACATTACATAGTATTGTGTGACAAGAGGTATAGAGAATTAAAAAAAGACCCTTTTTCGGGTCTTTTAGCTCTTTGTCTTCTTTTCAGCGTGATAGAAAACCTTTGCAGTCTAGGAAGGACGAGCACTGGCGCGGAGCGAATGTAACCATTCGTGAGCACCAGCGCGCAGGACTGACAAAGAATGCGAGGGTTTGTCTACACGCTGAAAGACCCTTTTTCGGGTCTTTTCATTTTTATATATTTACAAATCCTTCTCCGAACACATCGCGCACGTCATGGACAACCACGAATGCGTCTCGATCAATTTTCTTGATAATTTTCTTGAGGCGCATGAGCTCTTGCTTTTGAATGACTGCGTAAAGAATTTCCTTCGATTCCTTTGAATAATGACCGCGTCCGTTTAAAATCGTTACGCCTCGATCCAGGGTGTGATTAATTTCTTCCGCAATATCATCTTTGCATGAAGAAATAATCGTCACTGCCTTTTTCGTGTTAAGTCCTTCTATCACGAAGTCCATCACCTTTGTCGCCACGTACAGCATCACAATGGTGAACATTAATTTTTCCGCACCAATAATAAAGTAAGAAGCAAATACAACGATCAGATCAAAGAACAAGATGGCATAGCTCACGTTCCAGTCTAAATACTTGTTGGCAATTCTTCCGAGAATGGCAGAGCCCGCCGTTGTTCCGCCTGCTCTTAGCACTAGACCAATCCCAATACCGATGATAATTCCTGCAAAAATCGCTCCAATGATCAATTCATGAACATTCACGACCCATGTTGTGGTCAAGTGTAAAAATAGAGAGTTACTTGCGACGGCAACCACCGTATAAATCGTGGTCTTCTTGTCCAAGTATTTATATCCCACAAGTAATAAGATCGCATTCAACACGAGGTTCGTCAGCCACGGTGCAATCTCAAACAAATAATAAAAAATAATGGACAGCCCCGTTACGCCGCCTTCACCAAATTCAAGCGGAATGACAAACATGTTCACTGCTGCGGCAAATAAAAAAGAACCAACTAAAATCATCGCTATATCTTTTACACATTTTTTCAATTCTTCTTTCCTCCTTTTTTAAGCATATAAAAAACCCTCTTTCTGCACGAAAGAAGACAGTCGTTGGACAACATAAAAATCAAAAGACGGCGCCTTTTGATGAAGCTTTCTGAAATCAATCTTTCCATAATATATATCTCTTTTTAGAGGCTGTCAATGACTTGGTTTTCTATTATTTTGACTGCATTTTTATGCATCAAAACCCGCATGTTTTCAGGGTTTTCGCGCCCTAATATGCTTTTTCCTCTCCTTGACAAAAACGCTTTAGTCATTTAAACTACTGCCTCATATCATATCCATTATTTCCGATCTAAAAAGGAGGCTGTTTGATTCCGATGAATCCTATTCAAAGCCGTTTACAGGCTCACGCACCTTTGATTTTAGACGGTGCATTGGCAACAGAGCTTGAACGAAAGGGCTGTAACTTAAATGACAGTTTATGGTCAGCCAAAATACTTATTGAACAACCACAATTGATTCAGCAAGTACACTTGGACTACTTCCAAGCAGGTGCTGACTGTGCCACAACCGCCAGCTACCAAACAACGATTGAAGGCTTTGCTGAAAAAGGCTATACAAAAGAAGAAGCGCTTGAACTCATGAAACGCTCTGTCACTTTAGCGAAAGAGGCACGCGATCTTTTTTGGCAGGATGAAGCGCGTCGTGAAGGGCGGACAAAACCATTTGTCGCTGGATCTGTGGGGCCATTCGGCGCTTATTTGTCTGATGGTTCAGAATATAAGGGAAATTACGGACTCTCTGAGCAGGCTCTCATTGATTTTCACAGACCAAGAATTCAGGCATTAGTAAAAGCGGGGGCAGATATTCTTGCATGTGAAACAATTCCTTGTTTGATTGAAGCAACAGCCATCGCAAAGCTGCTGCGGGATGAATTCAGCGGGGTATCTGCTTGGATCACATTCAGCGCAAAGGATGGCCTGCACATTAGTGAAGGTGACTCCATACGGGAATGTGTACAGGCACTTGAACCTTATGAACAAATCGCTGCTGTCGGCGTGAACTGTACGCCGCCGCAATTTATCACTTCTCTCATTCAAGAAATGAAAAAAGGAACAAGCAAACCGATTGTGGTGTATCCAAACTCAGGTGAAGTATATGATCCTGAAGAAAAGGTTTGGAGCGGTGATACGCCACATCTTACTTTTGGCGAATGTGCGTATCAATGGTACAAAGACGGCGCGCATATCATCGGCGGCTGCTGCCGCACGACTCCAGAAGATATCAATGACATCTTAAAACGAACCACATCATGAATCATCACACATACTTCTAAGCAAAAGGGCGGGAAGACATGGAACAAGCAAAAGATCAGTCACAACAATATCAACGAAAAATGACGAGCCGGCACCTGTTCATGCTTTCTCTAGGCGGCGTCATTGGAACAGGGCTCTTTTTAAGCTCTGGGTATACCATCAATCAGGCCGGACCTGCGGGAACCATTCTTGCCTATCTTGTGGGGGCATTAATTGTCTACCTCGTGATGCTTTGTTTAGGTGAGCTGTCTGTTGCTATGCCGGTCACAGGGGCATTTCATACGTACGCAACAAAATACATTGGACCTGGTACAGGCTATACGGTCGCTTGGCTATACTGGCTGACATGGACAGTAGCACTCGGTTCGGAATTTACAGCGGCAGGATTATTAATGCAGCGCTGGTTTCCAGACACTTCGGTTTGGATGTGGAGTGGTGTTTTTGCTCTTCTCATCTTTTTACTGAATGCATTTACAGTCAAATTTTTTGCAGAATCAGAGTTTTGGTTTTCCAGTATTAAAGTGATGGCTATTATTCTCTTTATTATTCTTGGCGGAGCTGCAATGTTTGGTTTGATTCCATTAAAGGGCGGTGAGGCCGCTCCATTCTTTTCTAATTTCACTGGCGAAGGCGGACTTTTCCCAAACGGCTTTTTACCCATTTTAATGACGATGCTTGCTGTCAATTTTGCTTTTTCAGGGACGGAGTTGATTGGGATTGCTGCGGGTGAAAGCGTCAATCCTGACGAGACCATCCCAAGAGCCATTCGCACAACTGTCCTGCGTCTCGTCCTGTTTTTCGTTGGAACGATCGTTGTTTTGGCTGGCTTGATTCCAGTAGAAGAAGCCGGGGTGATCAAAAGCCCATTTGTCGTGGTATTTGATCGTATCGGGATTCCTTATGCTGCAGATTTCATGAATTTTGTCATCCTGACCGCCATCTTATCTGCCGCAAACTCAGGATTATACGCGTCATCTCGTATGCTTTGGTCGCTTTCTGAAGAACGGACACTTCCTAAAAAACTGGCGAAACTGACATCAAAAGGAATTCCTTTGAATGCACTCATTTTAAGTATGATCGGTGGTATTCTTTCATTGCTATCGAGTGTGATCGCTCCAGAAACGGTATACCTTGTTCTTGTGTCAATCTCTGGACTGGCTGTTGTGGTCGTATGGATGGGAATTGCTGCCTCACAGTTGATGTTTCGGAAAAGATTTTTACAGGAAGGCGGACAGCTTCAAGATTTATCATTTCGAACTCCGCTCTATCCAGTGGTTCCGATTGCTGCCTTCCTCCTATGTCTAGCATCTGTCATCGGCATTGCCTTTGATCCAAATCAGCGGATTGCCCTCATCTGCGGCATTCCTTTCATTGCGCTCTGCTATGCTGCGTATTACATGACAGCTTGGATTCAGAAAAAACGAGAAAAACCTGGTGTATAAACATCAGGTTTTTTCTATATAAAGCTGCTTACAGAAAAGGATATCACTAGTAAAAGAAGCACACTTTGGTATATGATAGGAATCTATGATTTTCAGGATGAACCAAGGGAGTTGTCGTGAATATGGAAATGACCATTACAAGAGCATTAAGTGAACTGAAAATGTTAGATAAAAGAATCAACCGAACCGTTGATGACGCCGTACTTGGTGGATTGATGATCGGGAAACATATACAGCACGGATTTCAGAAGCAAGAAGAAATTGAAAAAAAGGCGAAGGCTGATGATCAATCGATTCAAGCTTTAATCAAACGCCGGAATGCCATCAAATCAGCCATCGTTGTATCAAATGCAACCACAATGATTGATGTGGCAGGTGTCCGTATGACGGTGGCAGAGGCGATTGAACGTAAGACGTCGATAGACTACGATATTCGTTATTTACGGAAAATGAAACAAGTGTACAAAGAGCTGGTCGACAAAGCAGAACAAACCAATGAAGATGTGAAAAAGAGACTTGATCAGCATTTAGAAACCTTGTTTGGGAAAGATGGAAAGACACAAGCGGCTGCCAACCAAGAGATCGTGAAGTCTTTTCTAGCTGAAAATGAGGCAGTGATCATCGATCCGCTTCGCCTTCGAGTAAAAATTGAACAGCTTTCGAAAGAAATTGAAGATTTCCAAATGGAAGTTGATTTTTCCTTGTCTGAAAGCAATACACTAACGAAAATACAGATCGATTAATTGATTTTGTTAGTGAGCCGAAAATCGATAGAACTAAACACCTCCGAGGGAAAGGTCATTCCCTCCTCATCTGATGATCATCTTAGGATGATCCTTGATAAAAGCTCAAAGCTGAACGTTCAAGGATCAAAGTTCAAGTGTGAAGGTTCTTATCCATCAAAGCTCAAGATTAAAAGGTAAACGCTCGATCGAATCTGGGAATAACGGCTAATGAGTGTTTGTTTATCGACTCTTTCGGTTACCGCCCAGCAGGTTTGCTAACAAAAAGAAAAGGATGTCACTTGATGACATCCTTTTTTCTATGAAAACGACAGGGTTTTCGCTAAGTCGTCTCATCCAGCAGATTAGTTAAGAATTGATTGAATATGCCAAATGGTACACACTTGAGACATTTGAAGATAGCTTGATGTCGTTTGAAGTGAACTTGATTAGAACGACATCAAAATAATGTTTAAACCTGCCATTATCAAAATAATCGTAGCCTGCAGCTGAAGGAACTTGAATCGTTAGTGAAAATTGTCCATTCTCGTCTGTTGTGCCTGTCGCTGTTTGAGCCAATGACTTGATCTCTGCTTCAAAATAAAGCTGGATTGGCTGATTAGCCATCAATTTACCATTTTTATCCTTCAACGTTCCTTTAAACGTAGCTGGATAACGCGGACCCACTCGATATTTACTGCCATAACCGTAATCGGCCATTCCACCATTTTTTGCTGTGACACTTGTTACTTGTACAGATGCTGGTGCTGCTCCTGTTTCCTCTGCATGTGCAAAGGTTGGGAATACGAGAAGCAATGATAAAACGAAAGCAAACAACATTTTTTTCATCGATAAATCCTCCTTTTTTTTCCTACAATATTACCATCGGCATAAATTGGTATTTTTCCAGTAAAAAAACAGAAAACTTCCCTTTTTTTAGAAAGGGAAGTTTCAGATTGTTGACATTCTTTTTTTATGAGATTAGTAACGTGATGTATATGCCAAATGGTACACACTTGTGACATTTGAAGAAAGCTTGATATTGTTTGAAGTAAAAGTAACTGGAACGATATCGTAATAATGTGTAGACCAGCCTGCATTATTATATGAACGGTAGCCTGCACCTGCAGGAACTTGAATGGTCAATGAGAATTGTCCGTACTCGTCTGTTGTTCCTGTCGCTGTTTGAGCATATGATTTGATCGCTGCTTCAAAATAAAGCTGGATCGGCTGATTAGGCATGAGGTTTCCGCTTGTATCCTTTAATGTTCCTTTAAACGTAGCTGGATAATACGAACCCACTCGATATTTACTGCCAGAGCCGTAATTGACCATTCCACCGTCTGCGGCTGTAACACTTGTTACTTGTACAGATGCTGGTGCTGCTCCCGTTTCTTCAGCATGTGCAAAGGTTGGGAATACGAGAAGCAATGATAGAACGAAAGCAAACATGATTTTTTTCATCGATAAATCCTCCTTTTATTTCCTACTATATTACTATCGACAGGAATTGGTATTTTTCCAGTATAAAACAAAAGAACTCTCCTTTTTTTAGAAAGGGAAGTTCTTCTTTTATTTTTTCACAACCACTTTTACTGCTTTGCTTTCTCTTTTTCTCACATCTGAAGCGGTCACATACAAAACCGTTTTAGCTTTTTGTGGTTTTATTTGGGCAGTAAATGCGCCCTTGCTATTGGTTTTGACTGTTTTGATGACTTTCTTTGATTTGTTTTTCACTTTAATGGTCAAGCCTGCACCCGCAGTCCCTTTGACCGCTTTACTTTTGACTGTTACTTTGCTCACTTTCGGCTTAGCTGGTGCTTTGCCTTTTTTCACGACGGTTTTGAGCGTCGTTGCGGCCTTTCCTTTTGAAATTTTAATGTGAAGTACCTTGTTTTTGTTCTGATGTTTAATCTTCACACTAAAGGTTCCTTTTTTGCCTGCTGTGCCTTTTCCAAGCAGGGTTTTTCCTCTATACACAGAAATAGCAGCGCCAGCTTTTGCTTTACCTGTCACCTTTTGATGCTGATCCTCCACTTTGCTCACAGATGCATTCAATTCGACAGCACTTAATGCAGCAAATGCATTCAGTCTGCCGTGTCCTGTCATCCAATCGACACCTGGAATTTTCGGATCAACAATTGGTTCCTCGTTTTCATCATAGAAAACGTCGTCTTTTCCATCAATAGATTTAAATGAGATGTCATCTGCTGTATTTTGCAAAAGATTTCTCACTTGATTTGGCTTCAAGGATGGATTTTTAGAAAGCAGTAATCCTGCTGCTGCTGCCACATATGGTGTCGCCATTGATGTCCCGCTAAGGTATGAGACGTTCCCATCAGGCATTAAGCTCGGAATATCAGAACCTGGTGCTGACATGCTCAGTCCTTTGCCATAACTTGAGAACTCAGCGGCAATATCCATACGGTTGCTTGCGCCAACCGCCATTGCGTATTTTGACGTCGCAGGGTAGCCCATTTCTGGTACGCCATCATTCCCACTTGCCACGACGACTAGTACATTTCTTTGTGCAGCATAATTCATTGCATATTCAATCACTCTGCTGTAGTAGCCGCCAAGGCTCATGTTGATCACCTTTGCGCCTTTGTCCACTGCATGCTTGATGCCAAGTGCAATATGTTCTGTATCTCCAAATCCATAAGCATCCAGCACCTTCACTGGAATGATGCCCGTATGTTGGTTGAGACCTGCCATTGAGTAATGGTTATCGGATTTTGCGGCAATGATGCCTGCCACATGCGTACCGTGTCCATTGTCATCAATGGCATCTTTGTTTCTTCCAATGAGATTCGCACCTAAGTCTGTACGAACAGTCCCGCTTAAATCTGTCAAACGGCTGTCTACACCTGTATCCACCACAGCAATTAATGTTTGCTTCATTTTGCTTGTGCCAATCAGTGTATTCATTTGTTCAAATTTGACGTCAGCGCCTTTTTTCCCACTGTTTTGCGCACTGTTTTTCAGCGGCCACTGATAATCATACTGCGCGTCGTTGCTTAGCGCACGATAGGTTTGAACAGGCTCTGCAAATTCAACATTCGGCATGCTGGAAAGCTTTCTTGCCGTGCTCTTGATCGCCGCTTTGCCTGCTTTTAGTGTCTTTCCAGCTGATTCTTGCCCTGCTGGTACATCATAGACATACATGCCTTTGAATAAAGGACTGACTGACTGTGATGTCACACGGTTTTCTTGGATACCGTAGCTTTTCATCTTCTTTTTCGCAGATTGAAGTGTTTGGCCATCCTTTAATTTAAAAATGATCTTATTCGTTTTAACCTTCTCTTCTTTTACAAGCTTTTGTTTCTCTAATACATAACCAGCTGATTTTCCTTCAAGCTGATCAATGCCAATTTTTTGACTGACAGCTTCTAATTCCTTTTTTAAATAAGCCGGACTTGCTTCTTTGAGCATATCAAAAAGGGAGCGGATCGCCTGCTGTTCTTTTTCTGTTACGATATGACCGCTAAATGCACCATTTTTCTCTACGTCACTTAGCAGTGTTTTTAATGTGAGCAGATGATTGTATACCTTTTGCTGCTCTTTATGATGTTTGATGAGCTTCGATTTGAGAAACGGTTTTGTTTTTTGGAGCAGACGCGAAAGCTTCCGACCTTCTGCTGTTTCATTAAATCGTTTATCTTCGATTGTACGAATCGATTGAAGAATTTCACGCCCGTACTTTTTCTCAATAATGATGATTTCAGGCTCATCTTCTTCAGGGAAAACGGGTTCAGAAGGCGGAAGGTTAGCTCCTTTATACCCGATTGTATATGCCGCATCCTCTTCCTCATCACGGCTGTCTTCCTCTGACCCTAAATAGAGCACTTTGACATAATAGGGACCTGACCATGCGTGCGGGAAGTTGATCTCTGTTTCTCCGCTTGCTGTGTCCACGCGATACCTTGAATAGGTGTCATCCTTCATCGCTCTGTCCTTACTTGGATAGACCGATACGGACAGCACTTGTTTACTTTTCACAGAAATTTGCATGTGTGTATGTTTTGCCACCTCTTGTGCAGATGGCGTGATTTGATACCATGACTCTTCCTTTTCATTCTGTAATGTACCTGAGATGACTTCACCATTTTTTAACCCAATGGCTTCATTGACACTTGTTCCATGACTGGCAGCTGATGCCTCGTATCCAGGTAATGCTGCCGTACATAGAATGATGGCCATGAGTACGACCACACAGGATTTGACCTGCTTTTTGAACATGAAAAGACCCCCTTATCTTTTATGATACCTTGGAAGAATATCACAGAAATACATTTAGTAGAATCTGTTTTTTATATAATTAAACTCGTTTTAAGCTAGGATTTGAGATATTCAGTCAGCAAGACGGATAGCTTCATAAACTTTTTGCCATTTCAAACGGAAAATGATGCTATTTAACCATGCTGAAAAGTACATTACAATCAACTTGTAAGCGCTTAACAAACAAGAGAGAAGGGATCAGCTTGTTCCAAAAAGATCATGTTTTCACACAAGTAAACGGACGATCAAAGAATGAGATTTTACAATACATTTCCGAGAAAGCTGAAGACCTTCAGATTACAAACAATCAAGCAGGGCTATTAACGGATTTATTGAAACGGGAAGACGAAGTCTCAACAGGACTTCAACAAGGCTTCGCCATTCCACATACAAAAAGCTCCGCTGTAAAAACGGCTTCACTTCTTTTTTTAGAACTTGAACAACCCATTGAATGGGGAAGCTTCGATGATTTGCCCACAAGCTATTTATTTACACTGCTTGTTCCACTAGAAGAAGCAAATGTCACACATCTGAAATTACTGTCAGGTATTGCGACAAGCCTAATGGAACCTGCTTTTATCGAAAAGATTCAACCAGGTCAAACAGCTGATTACTATTACGAAGTCATTGAACAACAATTGAAAGAGGGGATTACACAATGAAAATTGTCGGTGTCACTTCATGTCCAGCAGGGTTAGCTCATACTCCAATGGCAGCCAAAGCGTTAGAAAATGCGGGTAAACAACTCGGACACGAGATCAAAATCGAACAGCAAGGAATTATGGGACAGGTGAACGGCATTACAGCAGAGGAAGCACAGCAGGCAGACCTCTGCATCATTGCCTCAAATCAGCATATCAACGATGCAGAACGCTTCTCAGGCATTCCCACTGTACGTGTCGAAATCGGACGTGCCTTAAAAAATGCTGAACAAATTATCACCAAAGCCGTAGCACTTGTAGAAAAGAAAAAATCTGAATCTCAATAAACATGAGCAATGCCATATAGAAAGGAGCAAAGAAAATGAAAGCAAAATTAAAAGTCATTGAAGGCCATCTCATGACCGGTATTTCTTATATTCTTCCGGTAATCATCGGTGCTTCACTTATCGTTGGTTTAGCAAAATTGGTCGGGTTAGGGTTTGGTGTTTCAGATTTAAACACCTATAAGGATGCTGGCGGCATACTGCACGGTGCCTATTTAATGGAGCAGGTTGGCTGGACAGGCATTGGCTTAATGAACGTCCTGCTCGCTGGATTTATTGCCTATTCCATTGCAGATAAATCAGGTCTTGCGGCTGGTTTTATCGGCGGTGCCCTTGCCAGCTCAACAAATGCCGGATTTATAGGTGCCGTCATTGCAGGCTTCTTCGCAGGATATGTTGCTCTTTTTGTGAAAAGAAAAATTCAAATTCAAGGCTCTGCAGCTGGGCTCGTCCCTCTGCTCATCCTGCCGCTTATTACCGTTGGCTTAACCGGACTTCTTATGTCAGTTCTTCTAGGCGGACCATTAGGCGCTTTGAACACGGCATTAATTGAATGGATTAAAGGCATGGTCGCTGATGGAACAAGCACACTCGCGCTCGCTCTCATTTTAGGTGCGATGATTGGCTTCGATCTTGGCGGACCGGTGAATAAATCAGCGTGGATGGCTGGTAACGCGCTCTTCCTATCAGGCGTCTACCTCCCTGCCATTCTTGTCAATATTGCGATTGTCATTCCACCGCTTGGATACGGGCTTGCGACATTGATTCGAAAACGCAACTTCTCTCCAACCTTTAGAGAAGCCGGACGAGGCGGACTTGTTATGGGCATTATCGGTATTACGGAAGGGGCGATCCCTTTTACCCTCGTCAATCCTTTGAAATTGATTCCGCTCAATGTTGTCGCATGTGCTGTTGGAAGCGGGGTCGCTGCATTATTAGGAGTTCATGACATCATGCCGCCAATTGGCGGGCTATACGGCTTCTTCTCAGTCGGAAACTGGTGGGCTTATTTAATCGGAGCCCTTACTGGCGCACTCGTCATCGGTATTGGCGCCAACCTGCTTGTGAATTTCTCTGAGAAAAAAGAGCCAAAAACGCCGGAACATGATCAGAAGCAGAAAGAAGAAGATGATTTTGACCTTGTGCTAGAAGGATAATTTGAACGAAGAAAGGTGTCGTTGATCAATGACTGTCAATGTACATGTGATTCCACATACTCACTGGGACCGGGAATGGTATTTCACCACCTCCCGCTCCCGTATCTACTTAATGAAAAGCGTAATGGACATTTTAGATACCCTTGAAACAGATGAAAGGTTCCATTACTTCATGCTCGATGCCCAGGCTTCCTTATTAGATGATTATTTGAAATGGCGTCCAGAGGATGAGAATCGAATCAAGAAGCTCGTCACAGCGAAACGTCTCATCATCGGCCCATGGTATACCCAAACCGACCAGCTCGTCATTTCAGGTGAATCGATTGTGCGGAACCTGCAATATGGGATTGAACGCTGTCAGCAGTTCGGCCACGTGATGAAAGTCGGCTATGTCCCTGATTCCTTCGGTCAATCCGCACAAATGCCTCAAATTTATCGCGGCTTCGGCATTGTCGATACAGCATTTTGGCGTGGCGTTTCTGACCATATGACGAATCATACTGAATTCAATTGGCGCGGCGCTGACGGCAGTGAAGTCTTTGCTGTGAACCTGCCATTTGGCTACTACTACGGTGGAAATATTCCTGAGAAGGATGAGGACTTACAAGCCTTTTTATCTGAAAAAATTGGTGCGCTGCAAGCAAAGGCAACCACAAAGAATGTCTATTTCCCGAACGGTTTTGACCAAGCACCAATTCGCAAAAACCTGCCTGACCTATTAGAAAAAGCCAATGAACTTGACGAGAATCACTATGAAATCAGTAGTTTAGAAGATTATATTGCAGCCGTGAAAAAAGAGCGAACATCTTTTGAGACGTTACAAGGAGAGCTTATTCACGCGAAGCATATGCGGATTCACAAATCGATCTTTTCAACACGAGCTGATTTAAAAATCTTAAACAATCAAATTGAAAACTATCTCGTCAATGTGATGGAGCCAATCTTAACGATCAGCTATTCACTCGGACATGACTATCCTCATGACACGGTTCGTGATATTTGGTACCTCATGTTTGAAAATGCAGCGCATGACAGCATTGGCGGCTGTAATAGTGACACGACAAACCAAGATGTCTTCTTCCGCTACAAACAGGCAAAGGAAATCGCCGAGAATCTTGTAGACTTACACATGCGTCTCATCGCTATTCGACTGCAAACAGAGCAGGAAATCACGTTCACTTTATTCAATACACTGCCTTCAACGCGCTCTGAAGTCATTGAAGTCGAAACGTTTATCACAGAACGTCCATTTATACTAAAGGATGTAAATGGACGAACGCTTCAGTACACAGTGAAAAGCAAAATCGATGTCACAGATTATGTGCTGGCACAGCAAATTTCTCTTAACCCAAGTAAAGAAGTGTACATGCCAAAGCAAGTATGGAAAGCCGTGCTGCTGATTGAAGCCATCGACTTACCGTCAGTAGGCTATACACAAGTCAGCATGGTCTTCGATGAATCAAGCGAATCTCTATGGGAAGAAACTGAAGGACGCGTGATCGAAAATACGTATTACCGCATTGCGGCAAATGACAACGGATCACTGGACATCACAGACAAACAAACAGGCAAGACCTTCTCTGAGCAAATGATCTTTGAAGACAACGGAGACGATGGGGATTCTTACAACTATTCACCACCGCGTGAGGATCTGTATGTGTCATCAAAAGATCTTTCATCAGCGGACATCTCAGTGTCTAAAAGCGGTCTGCAAGACGAGCTGACCATCAAGCTTCAGCTCACTGTCCCTTATGACCTAGAGGCGCGCTCTAAGCAATCGGCTGCGACATCACTTCCGATCACAGCGAAGGTGTCATTAAACAAAGACGATGCTATCATCCGTTTTCATGTAGATGTCGATAACCATGCATTAGATCATCGCCTTCGTGTTCTTTTTGATACAGGCATCGCATCAAACGTATCACTAAGCGATCAACAGTTTGGTACAATCGAACGTCCAACAGAGCTCACGCAAGAGCTTGAATGGTGGAATAATGAACATTGGGAAGAAAAACCGATCACCATTGAACCGATGCAATCCTTTGTTGCACTTCGTGATCAAGCATATGGTGCCGCTCTGTTGACCGACTGCGTGAGAGAATACCAAATCACAGGAGAAGGTTACACAACGATTGCGTATACGCTCTTCCGCTGTTTCGGAAAAATGGGGAAAGAAAATCTCCTTTATCGTCCAGGACGCGCATCTGGGGAAAAAATTGTGGAGACACCTGACGCTCAGCTGCAAGGTGCACTGTCATTCTCATTTGGAATGCACTATAGCAAGGATGCAGTCAGCGAGGGACACTTAGCGCAGCTTGCCAAACGGTATACCACCTCTGTTCAATGCTACGAGCGCGCAGATTTTTTAAACGGTCGTTTAATTTTCTCTTTCCGAGATGAAAAAGAAGACTTACAATCTACTTATAGCCTGCTTGACATCGAGACAGATGGAGCCATTCTAAGCGCTCTGAAAAAAGAAGAGCATGGAACAGGCATTGTCATTCGTCTCTTCAATCCATATTTAACGCGTCAAACAGCCGCTTCAATCAATAGTTCATCTCTACAACACGGAGAAACAGCGAATTTAGGAGAAACACCTGAAGGACAGATACTCAAAGCACAACATGGATCATTACACATTGAACCGCTTACACCTTGTCAGGTACAAACCTACATTGTAAAGAAAAAATGAACATGTAGGGGCGGGATCCATTGGATTCCGCCCCTCTTTAATGGAGGGCATTGATCATGCGAATTGGAGGCATTGAAGCAGGCGGAACGAAATTTGTCTGCGGCTACGGAACAACAGACGGAACGATTGAACACATGACTTCCTTTGCGACGGGGAATCCAGATGAAACATGCCGGCAAGTGATCGATTACTTTACAAAGAATCGTGTTGATGCAATTGGAATTGGGGCATTCGGTCCTGTCGATGTGAAAGAGCAAAGCCCAAGCTATGGGACGATTTTAGACACACCAAAAACGGCCTGGCGCCAATTCCCTTTCCTCTCTACCTTAAAACAAGCCCTCGGGATCCCGATGAAGCTTGATACCGATGTAAACTGTGCAGCACTCGGAGAAGCCCGTTTTTCAACTGAAGCAGAAAAACCTGCCTCCTTGGTCTATATTACTGTTGGGACTGGAATAGGCGGCGGGGCCTATATTGAACATCGCCTTATTCACGGATTGCTGCATCCAGAAATGGGTCATATCACTGTTCAGCGGCATCCTCATGACACATACGGAGGCTGCTGCCCTATACATCATGATTGTTTAGAGGGACTGGCATCTGGACCTGCCATAGAAGGGCGCTATCATACACTGGCACCCATGCTGCCAGAGGATCATCCTGCCTGGTCACTTCATGCTTACTATCTCGGGCAGATGACTGCTAACCTGCTGCTCACCCTTTCACCAGAACGCATCATTTTAGGTGGAGGCGTGATGAAACAGCCAGCTATGCTGCCACTTATTCTTGATGAAACAGACAAGCGGCTTCGCGGCTATTTGCAGCTGCCAAAGCCTTTACATGAAATTATCACAAAACCATCCTTTGATGGATTATCTGGTTTAATGGGCGCCATCGCTCTTGGAACGGATGCCTTACAGGCGCAAGGAGCCGCGCAATGATGATGACGGCAGATCCTCGAACCTATCAGCTGATTCAGCGGCTATTTGAAACGAAGGGGTTCGTGAAGCTGGAGGAGCTCACTGCCTCTTTTCGCTTATCTGACCGCTCTATCCGCAATTTAATCAAGGAAGCAAATGAGTATTTAAAGGAAGCTGGAGCCATAATTAAAACGATTCGCGGAAAGGGATATACTCTTTTAACGAGTGACCAAGACGCTTTCTTACTTTGGCTTCATCAACAAAAACTTCCTGCCCGCTCTCTTGTCCCCGTCATGCCAGAAGAGCGTGTACGATTTATGATGAGAAAGCTGCTGCTTCAATCAGATTACTTAAAAATTGACCAGCTGGCTGAAGAACTGTTTATCAGCCGCATGACGGTCAGCAGTGATTTGAAAAAAGGACGAGAGATGTTAGCCCGTTACGGCATGACCCTTGTATCAAAGCCTGGATTTGGCTTAAAGATTGAAGGAGACGAGCTGCAAAAAAGAACGTGCTATGCAGACTTACTTCTTGAAGAAGAGCCTGCTCTCTCTCATATCACCGAGCGGGAGCAGCTCCATTTTCCTGATATTTCTCTTGAAACCATTCGATCTATTGTGTTGACGAACCTGCATCAAGAGTCATTGCTCATTAAAGACATTGCCTTAAAAAATTTAGTCATTCACTTAGCCATTGCGATTCAGCAAACACGAAAAAACCAGCGGGTATCCGCTAGTACTGTCCGCACACAAAGATCACCAGTTTTAATGAGAATTGCACAAAAAATCATACAGCAGGTGAGTGACACTTTTTATGTGACCTTATCAGAGGATGAAACAGATTACTTAGTCATGCATCTATTGGCAAATCAAACGTGGAAAGAAGCCGCCCAGCATCAAACGACAGTGGAAGTCCAACAGGCGGTTACAGTCTTTCTACAGCACATTGAAAAAACAAGCGGCCATCGTTTTGCTGATGACAGCATTCTGCAGCAAGACTTAATGCTTCATATGAAGCCGCTATTAAATCGAATCCAATATGGCGTATCCTTACAAAATCCGCTTTTACATGAGATCAAAGCGTCCTATCCTTACCCGTTTGATTTGGCTGTCAGCGGACTCAATGCCTTACAGCTGGTGCGTACACCAAATGAAGACGAGGCCGCATATGTTGCCTTGCATATCGCTGCTTCGTTTGAAAGAAGTCAGCTCGACATCTCGCAAAAAAAGAAAGCCATTATCGTGTGCGGGTCTGGACTAGGGACGGCAAGGCTCCTTGAAATTAAATTGAAGTCAGCCTTTCAGCACGAGCTTGACATCGTTGAGCTCTATTCCTATCAGGATTATCTCATGAGCTCCTCTTTGCCGTGTGACGTCATCATCACAACCGTTCCACTCACATCAAAGGGGAAACCAGTCATTCAGGTCAGTGCCTTTTTTGAACAGCATGATATACAGCGTGTGAATGAAGTCATTCATTTATTAAATGGACACGGGGCACCCTCAAAAGAGCTGATGGCGTTTTTTCAAGAGCGATTGACTTTAATGAATGCTGACCTAAGCAGCAAGGATGAGGTATTAGATATATTATGCAGCCGTTTGGAGGCGCATCAGCTAGTATCGTCTTCATTTCGGCCCTCGGTGCTTGAGCGTGAGCAAATGTCGTCTACCTATCTTGGCAGCGGTATTGCAATGCCGCATCCGCTCATCACAAATGAAGGGACTTCCTCTGTAGCCATCGCACACTTAAAACAGCCGATTGACTGGCAGGGAGACCAAGTATCAATTGTCTTTTTATTAGCGATTCATAAGGATGACGCTGCCTGCATGAACCAATTCTTTGAACAGGCCGTCGATTTACTAGACAATCCAGACCGCATTCGCGCCCTCAAGCAAGCCAAAACATTTGATGAGCTGATGGATGCATTGTTCCAATAAGATCAAATAAAAGGCCGCCCAGTTCATGAGGCGGCTTTTGTGTTATTTAGATATACGTAACATCAATCGTAGATGATATTTTTTCCTTCTTCACTTAATTTTTTTAAGGAGCTTAGCATATGATTGATTTCTTCATCGGAATGTCTTTCCCATGAACCTAATTCTGCGACTATTTTCAACGGAGATTTCGATCGATAAGAACGTGTTGGGTTGCCGGGAAATCTTTTGTCCGTCACATTTGGATCATTTTCAAACTCGCCTAACGGTTCTACAATATAAATTCTTTCTTTTGCATTAGACCTAGCTAATTCAGCACCCCATTTGGCTGCGTTTAGTGTTCCGGTGAAATAAATATGGTTCGATTTTTTATCCTGATAATTGGATAAATGCAGCGGTTCAAGCAGATCCCCAATCTTCAATTCCGCTTTTGTCCCATGAAAAAATGGCCCAGGATCTAACACACTTTGCTTGTCATTCATACAGCCACACCCCTTATCGTTTTTGACTTGCGTATAACAGTATACGGCTAGATATGGGGGGAAAACAGTCTATAAATTTCATTAAATTCGGGGTATAATGATAGTAGAGAGTTAGATGTTAACGGACATAAATACTGTAAATAAAAATGGGAATTTCGCATTCACACCAACAATGACGAAAACAAGAATACCTTCCACAGCTGACAGAGTCACAATCACTCCATGGTTCATTGGATATTCCTTCGCAATTAATTTCTGTCCTATATAATTCAAACCATAAAAAATGAAAAACAATAGGAAGAACATATAAAGAATTGTCATCATATAAACAGCCCCTTTCTTATAATGGATATTTAACCAATTTTTACAATATACCATCAGACTATCATGTGAGAACAACTCGAACAATATGATCTTGCCAATAAAGTGAACAAAAAAAAGCCAAACACCCGCATAAGGTGATTGGCTTTTTTATCGTTATTTCCCGATGTTGTCTCCATTTTGCTGTATCAAGGTTTCATACCAATAAGAGCTCTTTTTGCGAATTCTTTTGAGGTCTTTTAGGTCAAATTCGTCGCGATTGACGTAGATGAACCCGTAGCGCTTGGAGCACCCTTGGTGTGTGCTGATTAAGTCGATAGCTGACCACGGGCAGTATCCGAATACTTCGACGCCATCTGTGATCGCCCATTTGATTTGTTCGATATGTTTTTCTAAATAATCAATTCGATAATCATCTTGGATTGAACCATCTTCTTCTAACTTGTCGAAAGCACCCAATCCGTTTTCCGTGATAATAAGCGGCAGCTGATAGCGATCATAAATCTCGCGCATCGTTGAACGGAAGCCGACAGGGTCAATCTCCCAGCCAAAGGCATTTTTACTTAAGAACGGGTTGTTGCCGCCTTTGTAGACGCCATCTTCCCCTGATTTCAAATGCTGATCTCCACCGCGTGCAAATTCGTCGTTGCCATCTCCTTTACTCGCTTCAACCGTTTGTGAGGTGTAGTAGTTAAAGGCAATGAAGTCTGGCTTTGCGCTTTTCAAAATATCCATATCTCCCTCTTCGATAACAGGAAGAATGTCTTTTTCTTTCATGTACGCCCAAGCAAGGTTGTTATAACGGCCAAAGACCGCCATATCAAGATAAAGCCAGTTGCGGATCGCATTGTAATTCGCCGCAGCAAGCACATCTTCTGGCTTTGGAGAAGCCGGATAAATGAGCGCAATGTTTGGCGCCGGTCCAATTTTCGCTTCAGGCAGCATTTGATGACAAAGCGTCATCGCTTTTGCCTGTGCAACGAGCATATGGTGATTCTGCTGATACAGTTCTTTTTTTGGATTTTCTAAATTTGGATCAAGTGTACCGAGCGCTGATCCATGTAAGATCATCATGTTTTGTTCATTAATGGTCAGCCAATATTTCACCTTCTGACCATACTCCTTGAATAGCACCTCGGCATAGCGTTCAAATGCATCCACTGTCGCACGATTTGACCATCCACCCTTTACTTGAAGCGCATGAGGCAGATCAAAATGATACATTGTCACGATTGGCTCAATGTCATAGCTGCGCAATTCATCGATGAGAGAATGATAAAATTCAATCCCCTTTTGATTGATCTCCCCATCTCCATCTGGAATGATCCGTGTCCACGCAATGGAAAAGCGGTAAGCCTTCAAACCCATTTCTGCAAACATCTTCACGTCCTCTTTATAGCGGTGATAGTGATCGCTTGCGACTTTAAAATCCGTTGTACCTTCAGGATAACTGGCTCTCATGTCAATGACAGAAGGCCCTTTGCCATCCTCATTCCACGCACCTTCTACTTGATAGGCGGAAGTCGATCCGCCCCAGAAAAAGTCCTTTGGAAATGGTGCTAGTGTTGAATATCTCATAATTTCTTCCTCCTCATAATTAAACTAGATGTAAAAATGACTGTCCCGGAGCAATTTGCTTCTCCTCTGTTTCAATAATATCGCTAAACTCACCGGAATTGGTAATAATCACTGGTGTTGTGACTAACAAACCGGCTGCTTGGATAGCTTCAATATCAAACTCAGCAAGCAGTTCACCTTCTGTTACGGTTTGCCCCTGAGTAACCTTCGGGGTAAAATGCTTTCCGCCTAATTGTACGGTATCCAGCCCAATGTGAATGAGTACTTCTGCTCCGCTTTCAGAGGTAAGACCGTACGCATGTCCAGTTGGGAACACCGTTGTCACGACTCCTGACACTGGTGCAAACAGCTTGCCTTCTGATGGAATGATGGCTGCGCCCTTTCCTAGTGCTCCAGATGAGAATGCTTTATCCTGTACTTCCTCAAGCTTGATGACCTCTCCCTTTAAAGGACTTTTCACATGAGCGGCTTTGACTCCATGTTCGTTTTCAATAACTGGCACAGTACCTGCTGCCGGCGTTTCATCTTCATCTACTGGATCTTTAAATCCAATTAAATAGGTTAGGATGATAGAAAGGACGAACGAGACCGAGATTCCGATGATGAACCCTGTAAAACCTTGACCGTAGAAAATCGGAAGTGTCAGTAAACTTGGAAGACCTGACGCAATCGCAATACTTTGTGAATAACCGATGATCGCACCGCCGACTCCGGCAGAGATAACAGCTGCAATAAATGGTTTTTTCAAACGAAGCGTGACCCCGTATACAGCTGGCTCTGTGATCCCAAACACGGCAGAAACTGCTGTTGATCCAGCCAAGGATTTCAGCTTTTTATTCTTTGTTTTCAGCATAACACCAATTGAAGCACCGGCTTGTGAGAATACAGCTGGCGCAGTAGCCGGCTTGATATGATCTTTCCCATGGACTGCGATATTATTTAAAATCACTGGCACAAGTCCCCAATGGATACCGAAGATGACAAGAATCTGCCAAGCCATCGCAATTAAAGCACCTGCAAGTGTAGGACTAAAGGAGAATACTTTTAGTAAAACAGCTGCGATGCCGTTCCCTGCATACACACCAAATGGTCCGAATACGATGAGTGTCAGCGGAACAACCGTGACAAGTAAAATGAGTGGTGTAATAAAGTTTTTAACACTTTCATGAATGACTTTGTTAAAGAAACGTTCGATATATCCCATGACAAACACTGCCAAAATGATTGGGATGACCGTCGATGTATAAGACATTAAGACGACTGGAATTCCGAAGAAGGTCACATCTCCGCCGCCTTTTGACAATTCTTGAATGGTTGGGTAAATCAGTGCACCTGCAATCGTCACAGCGACAAACGGATTCGCTTTAAACTTTCTGGCAGAAGTGAATGCGAGCAATAATGGCAGGAAGTAGAACAAGCTGTCAGATGCAGCAAATAAAATTTGATACGACGTATCTTCAGGAGATAACCATTTCGCGTTGATACAGATGCCTAAGAGACCTTTTAAAATACCTGCACCCGCCATGACACCGAGAAGTGGTGTGAAAATCCCTGATACAATGTCGACGAATTTTCCAAAAAGGCTTGTGCTCTCTTCACCTGATTTTGCAGATGAAGCAGAGGAATCCTCTAATAGATTCGTAAACTCTCCAATTTCTCGATAAACCTCTGGTACGGTATTGCCAATGACCACTTGAAATTGGCCGCCGCTTTCCATGACTGTGACGACACCATTTAACTTTTCAATGGCCGCTTTATCTGCTTTTGATCTGTCATTTAAAGTGAATCGAAGTCTTGTGGCGCAATGCACCAATGAATGAACGTTTTTCTCTGTACCAATGTGTTTGATAATGTCTTCTGCTAATTGACGATGACTCATACAAAAACCCCCTTTTTTTGAAAAAAATACGTTTTTGGGCAAAATAAAAACCTAAACGGGCACCAAAAATAGTCGCAGCTTGCTGTTGCGCTTTTTCAGTGAACGTTTAGGTTTTGCCTGCCGAACAGTCACAATCCTCTAAGACGATCATTGTGAAACCGTATTCTTTTATGTTTATGAGCAAATAGTACCACTCACCTTTTCTCATGTCAACGCTTTCTTTTAAAATCTATCATTATTTTTCTCGTTTGATCAGTCGATTCAAATGAATTGATAGATACAGCATCTCCTCTGATGTGAGATCTCGGTGATAGGTTTGATAGACATATTCTGCGATTTTCTTTGCACAATCGTATGCTTTCGGATATTTCACTTTAATCAGCTGATATAAATCCTGATCTTCGCTGACAAGCAGTGTTTCATTAATCAAACGCTGAACGAAAAAGCGCAAATGCGTGAGAAAACGATAAAAGTTGAGCGAGTCTTCATCAAATTCCATGTTGAGATGATATTTCACAATGGTGAGAATGGCATTGACTTCCTTTGTGATATTGACCGTCGTATTCATATCCTCATTAAGCTCTGCGTTAATGATATGCATGGCAATAAAACCTGCTTCATCCTCAGGCAGTTCAATATGAAGACGCTCTTTAATCATCTCAAGACATTCCTTTGCGACAAGAAATTCATCTTTGTATAAGCGTTTAATCTCCCAAATAAGCGAATTCTCAATCAGATGATTTTTCTTCAACCGTTCGATGGCGTAATGAATATGGTCTGCCAGCGATACATGCAGACTTTCATTTAATCTTCGGTTCAGCTTTGTATGTGCATATTGGATCATTTCCTCCGTCACCTTGACCACATCATACGGAACCTCTTGAAGCAGCATTTTCATCCGCTCGTGAACGGAATGATCCTCTAGGCGGAAGACTTTATCAATTAACGCTTCATCCACCGGGTCCCCGGGACGTCGCTTGAAAGCGATGCCTCTTCCCATGACGACGATTTCTTTCCCTTGTTCATCTATGACACTAATGACATTATTGTTTAGAACCTTTTGAATCTGCATTTCCAAACACCTCCGTCTATGACCAACAACTTTACTCAAAATATGCTCTCATCTTAACACAACTGTCAAATCACTTGGTGTTTTTATCTGACTTTAGCAATAGTTCTCATCAATATTCTACCTCTTCAATGCTGGTCTGATCGTGCATCAGCCTGCATACAATACTCCTGAGGAGGTGACCTTCTATGAAGGCTTTTTTCTGGTCTGCATCATTTTTATTCTTGCTTATGTTCACCCTCATCATTCTAGGCATCGTGTTCTGGCTGAGTGGACAAGGCTTAGGTCAGCTTTGGAGATATGTGCTCATTTCACTTGTCACAGCTGCCGTTTTGCGCGGCGTCACCACTTGGCTGAGGCAGCATGTGATGCATCATTCATCCAAATAAAAACGGCTGCCCGCAATGTTCAGGCAGCCGTTTCTTTATTCTTTGGTTGCCGCAGCTTCTTTCTGAGAAGCACGCAGCTCATCATTAATTTTTTTCGCATCTTCTAAAAATTCTGTTTCATATCCACTTTTGAGTGCCCACATATAAAATAGCAGAGCAACCACTGTAATCAGTGCCATGTCCCAGCCATAATGAATGACGTTATAGCCCCCGAATTTGTCACTGCCAAGGCAGGAAATCGTCATCATCACAAGCAGGTACACAACCATCCAAGCACCCGCTTTAAAGTTGCGGCCGAAGCCTTTCCACTTCGCTTTTGCTTGATAGTAAAAATAGATAGGGAGACCAATGAGAATAATGAACAGCACTTGACCTGTTAACGGCCATCTTGCCCAATACAGCGTCAATGAGGCAAAGACAAAACCGAGAGGAGCAATGATGCTGAGTCCTTTTACTCGAAGCGGTCGATATAAATCTGTCCCTGTTTTTCTCAGCGTCATGACGGTCACTGGTCCAGTCAAATAAGAAATGAGCGTTGCGACAGAGATAATTTCAGCAAGCACACCCCAGCCTCTAAATAAAAACAGAAAGATAAACGATACGGCTAAGTTAAAAAACATTGCTGGACGAGGCACGCCGTAAATAGGGTGCAGACGGCCAAGCACACTTGGCATGTATTTGTTTTTTTCCATTCCATAAATCATACGAGACGTCGTTGCGGTATACGTAATTCCTGTACCAGAAGGTGACACAAATGCATCCGCATATAAAATCAGAACAAGCCAGTTAATCCCAAGTGCAATGGCAAGGTCCGCAAATGGCGAGTTGAAATTCAAATGGCCCCATCCATTCACAATCATAGATGGATCAACAGCACCGATAAAGGCGATTTGTAAAAGGACATAAATCACAGTTGCAATGAAAATCGATCCGACAATGGCGATTGGAATCGACCGACCTGGATTTTTTGCCTCACCGGCCATATTAATCGGGCTTTGGAAGCCATTGAAGGCAAACACAATCCCTGATGTCGCAACAGCCGTCAACACACTCGCCCAGCCGTTAGGAGCAATACTTGTTCCAGAAGTAAAATTCTCACTATGAAAACCTATGAATAAGAGCGCACCAATTGTTAACCCTGGAATAACAATTTTAAACACGGTAATGAATGTATTCGCTTTTGAAAATAACCCAACTGTCCAATAATTCAGCAGAAAGTAAATCACAAGAAGCACACTGGCAACCATAAGCCCTTCTGTCGTCAACACCCCTTTTGTAACCAAATGGGTTGTCCACTTTGCCCACTCCCAAGGCCACGAGCTCATGTACTGGACAGAAGCAACCGCCTCAACAGGAATGACAGAAACGATGGCGATCCAGTTCGCCCAAGCTGCAATAAACCCAATAAAAGATCCGTGTGAATATTGCGTATATTTCACCATTCCGCCTGCCTCTGGAAACATCGATCCGAGTTCACTATAAGACAAAGCGATAAATAAAATCACAACCATCCCAATCAGCCAGGATAAAATAGCAGCAGGGCCGGCGATTTGAGCCGCACGCCAAGCACCGAAGAGCCATCCTGAACCAATAATTGAGCCAAGACCTACCATCATTAAAGCGAAAGTTCCCATCCTACGATGCAAATGATTCATGTTCATAACACCTTTCGATTAAAATACAGAGCATGTGTCAAGCAAGCATCTCTCTTTCAAAGCAGCTCACTTTTCATTTTACTGGCAAATATTTCTTCTAATGAACCTTTATCCTTGTTCATTTTTTCGCCTGTTATATTATCTCTCAATTCTTCATTTTCTGAAATAGTCGAACATGCTTATTTCAAAAGAAAGCGCTTTTTCAACTGTTCAATCTATTAGACTGATTAACTACCTTTACCCTTATTTTGAAAAAAACAAAACAAAAAAGATAGAGGAAATGACTTCCTCTCCCTTCTAAACCCCGCCATGTATAGAAAAAAAGGATAGAGGGGGTTCCCTCTATCCTTGTGAAATCGCTTGTTCTTTTTCAATGACAGCTAGTCTCTCTTGAACTTCCTCTTCAGATAAATTGTGCTGTTTCACATACAGGTTCCGTTCGCTTGTGCGGCATTCATGACTGCAGCTGCGCATATATTTATGCTCACTCTCTTCAGTGGCAATCATCTTGCGGTTACATGCAGGGTTCGCACAGTTCACATAACGCTCGCAAGGCTCACCAGTGAAGAAATCTTTTCCGACAACCACATGCTCTGTTTGATTCACTGGTACTGTTAAGCGATTATCAAATACATAGCATTGACCGTCCCATAGCTTTCCTTGTACTTCTGGGTCTTTTCCGTAAGTGACAATTCCACCGTCAAGCTGAGAGACATCTTCAAAGCCTTCACGCTTTAACCAGCCGGAGAATTTCTCACAGCGTACGCCGCCTGTGCAATAAGTCAGGATTTTTTTCCCTTCAAGAATCTCTTTATTATCACGAATCCACTCAGGTAATTCACGGAATGTCTCAATATCAGGACGGACTGCCCCTCTGAAGTGACCCACATCAAACTCGTAATCATTACGTGCATCAATCACAACAGTATCAGGTGATTGCATTTGCTCGTAAAATTCGACCGGGCTAAGATGTTTCCCCGTTAATTCTAACGGATTCACGTCATCCTCAAGGCTAAGGTTCACTAGTTCATTCCGATGGCGGACGTGCATTTTCTTAAATGCATGACCATCTGCTTCGTCAATTTTGATCGGCATAGACGCAAAGCGCGGATCTTCTTTTAACGCTTGCATGTACTTGTCCGTTTGCTCAATGGTTCCAGAAACCGTTCCGTTCAAGCCTTCTGCTGACACGAGGATACGGCCTAACAAACCAAGCTCCTTACAGAATGCTAAATGCTCTGCTGTAAACGTCTCTGGATCCTCAATGGGGACATATTGATAGTAAAGTAAAACGCGATATTGTTTTTCCATCTATATAAACACCTCTTAAATTTAATCAAAACATACCATTCTTTATCATACAGGAAATACATACCTAAAGGCAATGTCGGCGGCTTAATTCCATAAAACGGAAGGGTCTTTCTTCTCATATTTATTTGACAGAACTTTCTGTAAAATGAGATGATTTATGAATAATATGATGTAGTAAAGGAGCAATGATGATCCATGATCCAGCCAGAAGATATTGTCAGAAGCGGTCCTAACCAATTTATTTCTCAAAAGGGAATATATCATGAACTAGATTCCCTTGTATCTGCTTTTCAGTCACCTGCTGTGGTGACAGGATATGATTCATACCAAGCTTTTTCACAATACACAAAGCTGCCGACCGAGTGGCCTGTCATTCAGCACAAAGGATACAGTTCACCCAATGCGGTCACACGGATCGCAGAAGAGCTTAACGGGTCGGATGTGATTATTGGCATCGGAGGCGGAACGATTTTAGATACCGCCAAATCAGTTGCAGACGCTCTTCAAATCGAAGTTATCATGGTACCAACGATTCCCGGCACTTGTGCTGCCTCTACACCACTCAGCGTCATTTATGATGAAAAGGGTAATTTCATGAGAGTCGATTATCATAAACGATCCAGCTACCTCACCGTAATTGATCATACTTTTTTGCTTTCCTCTCCTCTTTCCTACCTTCAAAGCGGAATTGGTGATACGCTGGCAAAATGGTATGAAGCGGAAGCGATTATTCGTAACACAAAAGGCGCCTTGCCGCTCATGGTGCATGCTGCACTAAAGCAGGCGGTATATGTTCGAGACATTCTTCTTTCTCATAGTGAAGAAGCGGTGAACAGCTTAAAAACAGGTCAGTTTTCACAAGCATTTGCAGATGTAACAGATACGATTATTACGTTAGCCGGAACAGTCGGAGGCTACGGGGGACGTTATGGAAGAATGGCAGGAGCCCATGCCGTTCATAATGGATTGACATTTATTGAAGAAACGCATCATGTGTTACATGGACAAAAAGTGGCTTATGGCATCCTTGTCCAGCTTGCCGCAGAAAACCGAATGTCCGAGGTAGAAGAATTACTTGAACTCTACCAAACACTTGGATTACCTAAAAATATGCGCGATCTTGGTATTACAACTCAGCTGGACGAGGCGGCACTTACAGTGGCAAACCATGCTGCACGTAAAGATGAAACCTTTTGTTTGATTGGAGACTATGCTAAAGAAAAGATTATCGACGCCATTCAAATCATTGAGACCTTTCAACCTCAAAAAATATCTACTCATGAAGGCAAATAAAAAAGCACAGGCATCGCACCTATGCTTTTCTTTCGATTAAAAATCAAAGTTATCTGGATCTGGACCTGTGCGCTCATCTTCATTGAGCTGATCAATGACACCCATCTCACGTGCGGACAGCTCGAAATCGAAGACTTGTGTGTTTTCGATGATTCGACTCTTCGTCACAGATTTTGGAATGGTGATAATGCCATGCTGCAAGTCCCAGCGAAGAATCACTTGCGCTACTGACTTATCATGTTTTTTCGCGATATCCTGAAGAACAGGATGGTTTAGAAGCTTCCCGCTTCCTAATGGTGACCACGCCTCTACATGAATTCCTTTCGATTTGCAGTAGTCTCGTAAAGGCTCCTGCGTCAGCTTCGGATGCAGCTCGATTTGATTCACCATTGGCACAACTTCAGCCTCTTCCAATAAATCCTCTAAATGATGCTGATGGAAATTACACACTCCGATCGCTCGAACGCGTCCATCCTTATATAGTTTTTCTAGCGCTTTCCATGTTTCTTTATATTTGCCTTCAACAGGCCAATGAATTAAATAAAGGTCTAATACATCTAGCCCCAGCTTGTTCATACTTGTTTCAAAGGCTTCGAGTGTTGATTCATAGCCTTGATCATTATTCCAGACCTTTGTCGTAATGAATAGATCATCGCGAGAGATGCCTGATTGCTGAATGGCTTTGCCTACCCCTTCTTCATTTTGATAGGCTGCTGCTGTATCAATGCTGCGATAGCCCGCTTCAAGAGCGTCTTTGACGGCATTTACAGCCTCATCTCCATCTTTTACCTGCCATACACCAAAGCCTAGCTTCGGCATTTTTACTCCGTTTGCTAATGTGACTGTATCTGTTAATCCACTCATCAAACAAACCTCCGCTTCCTTTTTACTTACCAAGCACTATACCCGAATTTTCTATTGATCATGCATGAAATTCTGACTGATTTATTTGATATATTTTCCTATATCGACTTGATTGGCATCAACGATTTGATATTCGCTGGTTTGATCTTTTGTTTTAGAAAAATCATATATCTCTAAAAAGCTTTGATCATAAAAGACAAATCCATAAATTTCTTTTTCGTTCTCATACACTCTAATCCAATAAGACTCTTTTGAGGCTTTTTTAACCTCATTCGCTTTCTTTAATTTCATACCTGAAAATTCCTTCAGCAGCTTTTGAATATCCTCTTTCTTTTCCACTTTAACGCGCTCATTATCATGCTCAATTTGAATCGAAGTCACCTTGTTTTGATCAATTGAGGCCACATCATCAAAAGAGTATGTTTTTTCATTAATCATAAAATAAAGACCAATTCCTAATAAAATAATGACGACTAAACCAATTATCCACTTTTTCAACCTAACTCCTCCTTCTACCTATCAAAACAGCGAGATCCAGTCATCCTCCTCAGAGAATACCCGAATCCCATGCTGTTTCAGCAAGGCGGATGTCACACCATCTCCAGCTTTTGTCCTGCCGTTAAAATCTCCGCGATAAATCATCCGGCTGCCGCAGGAAGGGCTGTACTCTTTTAACACAACTGCTGTCGCTTTCAGAGACTGAGCCTGTCCCAGCGTGGCCGTCGCACCTTTTACATACATCTCCGTGACATCAGTTCCATGCACATCGATCACGGAGGCGAGGCCCTGTAATACATCATGTCCGTCTCCTCCAATGATTTCCGCGGGAGGTCTTGGCGTGGAGAAACCGCCAAGCAGCTCAGGGCAAACTGTGACTGCCTTTCCCTCTTGAACAAGCTCTTCAATACGCTGATCTAATCGATGGCTGCCATTATAACGAACCTTCAACCCAGCAAGACAAGCACTGACGACAATCATGTATGTTCCTCACTTTTTTTGCTGACTTTAAAATAAATACATACAGGCAAGAAACATATCGTATTCACCAAAAAGGGCAGAGCACAATACAAAGCAGCAGCCCAAATTGATCCTTCAACTCCTGTGATGCCAAAAAAGTAAACAAATAATAGCAAGCTGACAAACAACAATCCCACGAACGGCATGATGAATGCGTATTTTTTATAATTTTCTATCATTTCTTTATTCAATGAGGCTCCCTCCCTTTCATCATGGCTAAGAACAACGTCAATATATGTTAATTTTACCATAAAAAAACCGAAACCCTCATCTCCTTTTGTGCGATGGTTTCGGTTTTTTATCTATATCTTTTCTTTCCAAGCCTTTAAAAAGCGCTCAATGATTTGTAATTCATCCTCATGAAACTGTTGGAGAAATTCTAAATAGGACATGACTGCTTTATCATGTAGTTCATCATGCAGTGCAGCCAATTGCTGCCCTTCCTCTGTCAAAGAATAATAGACAGATTTCTTATCCCCTTGCCGGTGACAATAGTCCACCATGCCTTTTTCAATTAATTTTTTCACGGCCTTTGTAATTGCTGGCTTTGATAGTTTTAGTTGTTGAGATAGAAATGTATTGTTTGATTCGTTTGGATTGGCTTGAATCATGGATAAAATGTGAAGCTGTGTGAGTGTCCATTCTTGTTTGAGTGTATCAGTCGTGGTAATCAGTGGATCTGTTGGATCATTCCGTCTCTTTTCCCTATGCATAATCAGATCTTGAATCGCTTTTAATACAATCTGCTCTTTTGTTTCCATCTGAACCTCCACTCTTAACTGGTTAATAAAATGGTACTAATAATTAAGAAAGGAGTCAAAAGAAATGTCGACGTGAGTAAAATAATAGGTCAACAGACCTGAAAATTGCATATGTACTTTTTTACTAGATTCCCCTCATCCTGTCACATGCTATAATCATGGGGATGTCATCCAATTTATCATAATGAAAAGGTGAGCTAAATGAAACCCGAACAACAAATGGCCATTCGCCAATTAGAAGAGAAGATACACCTGTTTTCTTCTGCTGTGAACGGAACCTTTCTCGCAACTGACGATTTCGTTCTATCCAATACTCATATATCGACTGACACGTTCAATTTGCTCTTACCCACATCAGCTCAAATCCAAGATCCGAAAAAAGTGAAAGCAGCCATTGAACACATGCGGTCACAGAAACTCATCTTCAGCACATGGATCGATCACCATTTACTCCATACTAATTGGGCTGACTTATTGAAGGAATATCAGCTTCAAGAGATCGAACGCAATACCATCATGATGCTTAAGCATACAGGTGATATTGATCCAGTCACATCCTCATCACTTACAATCAAGGAAGTACTTGATGAGCAGACACTCTTTGATTACAAACATATCTTTATTGAACTATTCAAAGGGTCGACTGAGGCCGCAGCCTTAGAAGTTTATTTCCAGCGTTTTTCGATTGAATCATTACACTCAAAAGCCCGCATGTTCGTGGGGTATGAACACAATAAGCCGGTCACAACAGGCTTATTATTCGAGACAAACGACAGCTACGGCATTTATGATGTCATAACAAGGGCAGAACACCGCGGAAAAGGACTTGGCAGTGACATGTTTCATTACCTTCTAACCCAGACAGAGAATAAACAAAAGTGTGTCATCTTACAAGCATCAGCGGATGGCAAAAATATTTACCAACGTGCCGGCTTCCAACCAATCAGCGAAATGGCCGTTTTTGAATAGAATGGTATTTTGAATTTGAAATGAACATAAAAAAGCTGCCTATCTTTAGGCAGCCATAGATTGTTGACAAAGGGCTAAAATGATCTTGATTTTAGCCCTTTGTCTTCTTTTCAGCGTGATAGAAAACCTTTGCAGCCTAGGAAGGACGAGCACCGGAGCGCAGACCTGACACCGAATGCGAGGGTTTGTCTACACACTGAAGCTGCCTACCATTAGGCAGCTATTCAGCATGATGCTGACGATCCATATAAAGCGGCGGTCTCTTAAGCGAAATCACCGCACAGCTAAAGGCAATCAGTACAAACACGGCACCGAATTTAGCCAGATCAACAGATGAACCGGTCATCGTAAACATGACTCCCCCAACCGCTGATCCAATCGAAATGCCGATTTGCAAGGCCGATGTATTCAAGCTCTGCTGAATATCCGACGTGACCGGATCAGTTTGAATCAAATAGCTCTGCAAAGCAGGCGTCAATGCCCAGCTGAGCGCACCCCAAAGGACAACCATCACCATAAAGAGCGCGAACACACCCGCTGTATAAGGAATGGTAAACATGACAACCGCAAACACTATTGTCACAAGCAAAATGGCTTTCCCTGAACCCAGTCTGTCACTCAGCCAGCCGCCAAACCCATTCCCGCCTATAGACGCAAGTCCGAAGATCAAATAACAAATACTAATCCAAAACGGGGTCATATGCAGAACTTCCATCAGAAATGGCGTGAAATAAGAATAAAGCATATAATGCCCTGCAAGCATAAACAAACTAATCAGGTGTGCACTAAAAATTTTCGGATGCCCTAAAGAGCGAATTTGCTCTCTAAGAGGCGTCACTTTTTCAACAGGCATTTTTTCCAATAGAAAATAGATCAGCACCATCGATATGGCAGAAAGAATACTGATTCCTAAAAACATTACTCTCCAGCCAAAGCTCTCAGTAATAAAAATACCGATCGGTACACCGAGAACAAGTGAAGAACTAATTCCTATAAAAATCAGCCCTAAAGCCTTCGCGCGATGCGCTGGTTCCACTAGTTTGGCAGTGATCGTCAAAGATAACACCACCACAAGCGCTGTGCTCATTGCGATCAATACCCGTGAGATCATCACAAGGGCAAAGGTCGAACTAAAATAAGTGAACACATTTCCTAATGTAAACACCAATAACGCGATTAAATAAAGACGCTTTCGTTCGATTTTGGCTGTTGCAGTCAGCAGCACGGGTGCTGAAATGGCATACACAATCGCAAATACCGTAATGAGCTGCCCCGCTGTTGCCAGAGACACATTCAAATCCTCTGCAAGACTTGGCAGAATGCCCCCGACCACAAGCTCAACTAATCCAACAGCAAAAGTAGAAACGGCTAATAAATATACTCTCCAGTTCATGTCTAACATCCCTTCTCTATATCATCGCTTTCACTTTTGATACAGGGTGCAGACAAACAAAAAAACCCTGATTACAAAAAAGGAAAGCGCGCTTTTGTAATCAGGATTTATCGGATCCTGGTAGAAACCCTCAAACCATATTATTGAGGTTATACAAGTCTATTTTTTTCTTCAAATATATTAGCATAGCCTTACATAACTCGCAAGCTGTAAAAATAGAAAAATACTGCCATTCCAATCCCTAAGCAAAAGGCGCCAAAAAGGCAATCAGAACAACTTGCTTTCTCCTTCATTAACAGGTAAACTGATGAAAAATCAACGTACAAGGATCAACGTAGATCTGGAATAGTAACTTGAATCGATCTTTAACAGAGAGGGAACGGTGCTGAGAAGTTCCTACTGACATCTTCAAGTGAACCTGCCGATTTAGTTCTGTTTCATACAGCGGTTCATACCGTTATCATGATTGAGTGTAAAGCTGTGCTTTAAATTAGGGTGGTACCACCAGGAATGGTCCCTAACTTAAAGTACAGCTTTTTTGATTTTTAAAAAGGAGGAACCTGCAATGTCAAAGAAACAATTTGTTGAGAAAATTACAAGCATGGAAGACGACTTTGCCCAATGGTATACAGATGTTGTGACAAAGGCGAGGCTCGTCGATTATTCAAGCGTGAGAGGCAGTATGATCATTCAGCCGTACGGCTTTAAAATTTGGGGGAATATTCGCGACGAACTTGACCGCCAGATTAAAGAAACGGGTCATGAGAATGTCTATATGCCGCTCTTTATCCCAGAGAGCCTGCTGCAGCAGGAAAAAGATCACATCGAAGGCTTTGCTCCTGAAGTGGCGTGGGTCACACATGGCGGTGAATCCGAATTACAAGAAAGGCTCTGCGTCAGACCAACCTCTGAAGTGCTGTTCGCTGAGCATTACAAAAACATTATTCATTCCTACCGCGATTTACCAAAGCTATATAACCAATGGGCCAATGTCGTCCGCTGGGAAAAGACAACACGTCCCTTCCTTAGAACCCTTGAATTCCTATGGCAGGAAGGACACACGTGCCATGAGACTGAGCAAGAAGCGATTGAAGAAACAGAAAGAATGCTTCACACTTACGCTTCTCTTTGCGAAAATCTCCTTGCCATTCCTGTCATTAAAGGGAGAAAAACAGAGAAGGAAAAATTCGCCGGCGCCCGCTTCACCTATACAGTCGAAAGCTTGATGCATGATGGAAAAGCACTCCAAACTGCCACTTCTCATTTCTTCGGGAACGGATTTGCCAAAGCATTTGGCATCGAATTCTTAAACCGTGAAGGAAAACTAGAGCATGTCCAGCAGACTTCATGGGGCTTCACAACAAGAATCATCGGCGCCATGATTATGGTGCATGGTGACGACAGAGGGCTTGTCCTCCCACCAAATATTGCGCCAACCCAAGTGCGTATCGTGCCAATCGCTTCTCATAAAGAAGGTGTGCTGGATCATGCCTACGAATTGAAGGATCGCCTCGCCCGCATCGCACGTGCTGACATCGATGCAAGCGATAAACAGCCTGGCTGGAAATTCAACGAATGTGAAATGCAGGGTATTCCGCTTCGTGTAGAAGTAGGACCAAAGGACATCGAAAAAGGACAGGTGATGCTCGCAAGACGAGACACTGGTGAAAAGCAAGCTGTCACGTTAGATGCACTTGAACAAACCATCACAGCAACGCTTGAAGACATCCAGCAGACCATGTACGAAAAGGCAAAAGAACGATTACATGAAAAAACATCACAAGCCCACACGATCGAAGACATCGAGCAAATTCTTGCGGAAGAAAACAGATTGATTAAAGCCATGTGGTGCGGTGACGAAGCCTGTGAAAACGACATAAAAGAAAGAACAGGTGCGACCTCACGCTGTATCCCATTCGAACAGGAAACCATTTCCGACACATGTGTCTGCTGCGGAAAGCCTGCATCTGATATGGTGTTCTGGGCGAAAGCCTATTAAGAATAAAGAAGCATCTCAGGATGCTTCTTTTTTTGTTAAAAAGACCCAAACACCCATTGACCTCACCTCCACGATCCCCTATAATTCATATTAATATAATCGGTTTTTAAGACTTTAATTGGAGTGGTGATATATGAAACGCTGGCCCTCATTCTTTGCCGAACGCTGTCCTAAATGTAGAACAGCATTAGAAGTCTCAAAGTCCAATGCCCTGCAAGGCAAAGTCGTGAAAACATGTCCTAACCTTCATTATCAAAAAGAGTACCACCCCGCACTAGAAACATATATCGAGCACGATGACGTAAAATAAAAAAGACCAACATGTTTGCTTTGTTGGTCTTTTCTTTATAAAATATCAAGCCAAATTTTAACCGCTGTCGCCGTAATCATCACAGCAAGGGCCCATTGCAAATAGACGGCATTGATTTTCTGACCGACCTTCGCACCAAGCGGAGCGGCTGCCAAACTTGCCGCCATCAACACAATCGCAGGAAGAAGCATGACTTGACCCGTCAATACCTTTCCAGTCGATGCGCCTATCGCAGAAAGAAACGTAATCGCAAGTGACGACGCAATCGTCATCCGTACAGGAATTTTTAAAATAGACAGCATGACAGGCACTAAAATAAATGCACCGCCTGCGCCTAATACCCCAGAAACACTGCCAATTACAAAGGCAATACCTGATGCCAGTCCTTTATGAAAAGTGACTTCTCCCTCTGCGTCTGCACGCTGTCCTTTTTTCGGAATCAGCATGAGAATAACCGCCACAATGGCAAGTAATCCATAGACGAGGTTCATCCCTTTCTCTGGCATAAAATGTGATACATAACTGCCTAATAAGCTGCCCGCCAATATACTGCTTCCCATATATAAAATCAGCGAGCGATGTAAATATCCGCTTTTCCGATACGCCAGTACACCACCCAGCGTCGAAAAAAGCACTTGAATGGCGCCAATCCCTGAAACCTCGTGTGCTGATAATGCCATCACACCGAGAAGAGGCGGGATATAAAGCAGCATGGGATAGTTGATCACAGATCCGCCGATCCCCACCATTCCTGATAAGAAGGAACCAATACATCCGATGATAAAAAGTGTAATCAAAAACGCAAAATCCACGCTGGTCTCCTCCTTTGCAAAAGGAAAAGGGGATCTTCAGCAGATACCCCTACATCCTTTAGGACCCTTTTCTCATCCAGAACTTCAGCACGTGACCTTCTTCTGTCTTCGTGATCAATTCATGTCCGCTTGACTTCGCCCATGCAGCTAAGTCAGCTTTAGCCCCTTTATCTGTTGCATGTATTTCTAAAACTTGACCTTCCGCCAAGTCGTTCATTTTTTTCTTCGTTCGAATAATTGGCATTGGGCATGCAAGCCCTGTTACGTCTAAAATTTCATCTGATGTCATTTGATGATTCCTCTCTTCTTATTTTATTGAACATTACCGAATCGCACAACGGTTTGGACCAATTTCCATTTCCCGCTGCTCTTCATCGTCTGGAGTCAATTTCCCCATGTTGGTATACCGAATGTCTTGATAGGCGTTTGGCTGTGCAGGAAGATTCTTCGTGACCATTTGTCTAAATACATCTTCATCTTCAATGTTCAGTCCATGATTTTCTTCAAATAGAACGCCAAGTTCCTTCCAAACGCTTCCGTCTTCATTCACTTCTTCCATGACCATGAAATGCGCAGGTAAAACAATTAATTCTTTCGAAAGCGCCATATATCGGTCATAAAGTGTTTCTCTCAAATCACCTACCCAGTCCTCCGCCAGTCCAGCAAGATCAGGTCTTCCGATAGAATCAACGAACAGAATATCACCCGAAAGAAGAAATTGATTGTCTACGATAAAAGATGTTGAGCCGATCGTATGTCCCGGGGAATAAAGAGGGTGAATGTCAATGGAAGACGTCCCAATTGTTATCCGCTGTCCTTCTTCAAGATGTTTGTACTCAAAGGTTACCTCTTCTGCATCTTTTGGCGGCAGCCAGTAGGCAGCTCCTTTCTGATCAGCTAGTTTTTTCCCACCAGAAATATGATCCGCATGAAGGTGAGTATCCAGCACATGCGCCACCGAAACATCATGCTTTTTCGCAAAATCGATATAGACCTCCGTCATTCGAGCAGCATCCACAACAGCGGCTTCTCCACTTGACATGATCATATAGGACAGACATCCCTTACCCATTCGTACAAATTGATACAGCTCTCCACCGCCGCTTAAATCACCAATCTTCACTGGCTCGACATGCTCACTCCATGCCTTCATACCACCTTGTAAATAACTGACCGTTCTGCCCGCCTCTGACAGCATCTCCACCACCATAATAGAGGAGCCCTCTTTGGCACACACAACGAGCACTTCTCGGTCTGTTGGTACTTTCTCGACCATATCCTCTACGCCATCAAGAAGCTCAAAGTAAGGCACATTGATATAATCAACGGCTTTTCCTTCAATCTTCCAGTCCTGTACATCTGATTCGTTTCGTACATCTAACAAAAAGATGGGCTCTTTGTTGATAATCTTTTTTGTTAACTGTTCTGCTGTCATTGCTTTTACAGACATCGTTTTATTCAGCTCCTATTTTTCAATCTCTCCTGTCCAGCTGTTCATGCCTGGCACTATATTCACTAATTGTTGAAATCCTTTTTCTTTTAACTTTTGCGCGGCTAATTCACTTCTTCTGCCTGAATGACAGATGAGGTAAATAAGCGTATCCTGGCTCAATTCTTCTGCACGGTGTTCGACTTCTCCAAGCGGGATATGAACAGCTCCTGGAATATGACCCGCCTCGTATTCATCCAGTTCTCGTACATCTAAAATAAACAAAGATTGATCTTCTTTTACCTTCTGTTGGAACGTATTCAAAGACATTTCCGAAATCATTGACTCCCCTTCTTTCTCTTGCACTCCACCCTTACGTATCAAATGATGAAGCACCTGTCCTTCTACTTTTGTTCCTAAAAATTCGTGGCCGGCACTCTTTGACCATGCCGCTAGATCCGCTGCTGATCCTTTATCGGTAGCTTGCACCTCAAGCACGTCTCCAGGTAATAGCTCATTCATTTGTTTTTTTGTTTTCACAATCGGCATCGGACATGCCAATCCTTTTGCATCTAAAATGACAGTTGGTTGCTGCACGTGATGTCCTCCTTTATATAGGGGTGGGGGTATATTTTTATACGTACTTAATGCCAAGCATTCATACCACCCTTGATGTTTGTAATATGTGTAAATCCTTGCTTCTTCAATATTTTCGCTGCCTGCATACTTCTCATCCCGCTTTGGCATATCACATAGACCTCTTTGTCTTTCGCAAGCTGATTTGCTCGTTCTTTTAGCTGATGTAATGGGATGTTGCGAAATCCTTTAATATGGTTTGTTTGAAATTCTACAGGAGACCGAACGTCAATCAGTTGTTGATGCTGCCTACGCAATTGAGGTTTCATATCGGCTGCATCCATTTGTTTTATACCCTTTACAGGGAGAAAACGGCTCACCAGCAAACCAATGACGATGATGATCAAAAGTGTTTGAATCATGTATTAACACCTCACTAGATAAATAAATTCACATTCCCAATTTCAGCCTCAGCTAAATACGCCGCCACACCAGCATATTGAATATCATCTAATAACTCTTTCTCCTGCAGCCCTAAAAGGTCCATCGTCATTGTACATGCCACGAGGTTAATCTCCTGTTCCTTCGCCATATCAATGAGCTGCGGCAAGGTCATCGCATTGTGCTTTTTGATCACGTGCTTAATCATCTTCGGGCCCATACCAGCAAAATTCATTTTTGAAATGCCCATTCGATCAGCCCCGCGCGGCATCATCTTACCAAACATTTTTTCTAAAAAACCTTTTTTCATTGGCACCAACTCATCCTTGCGCAAGGCATTCAGCCCCCAAAACGTATGAAAAATCGTCACCTCATGATCATAGGCCGCTGCACCATTGGCAATAATGTAAGCCGCCATCGCTTTATCATAATCTCCACTAAATAGCACAATCGTCGTGCGTTTTTTCTGTTCTTCCATTCTGCTCCTCCTTTTTCAATTACCCATAGGGGTATAAATAAAATAAAAAATATATACATATACCGGTAAGGGTATATTATAACAAGTGAAAAAATCCGTCAACCTCCAAAGGCTGAAGAATTTCTTACCGGCTTTTCACCAATAACTCAACCGCTTCTTTCACAAGACCCTCCGTATCCTTGCCTTGTTCAAGACTTTCACGGACACATTGCTCAAGATTTGTACTCACAATCACACCCATTGCACGATCAATGGCATTGCGTGATGCAGACAGTTGCGTCACCACCTCGCGGCAATCCTTTCCCTGCTCCATCATCGCAAGAACCCCTTTAATCTGCCCCTCAATCCGGCGAAGACGGTTCTTCATCTGTTGATTATATTCCATGCACAAGTACCCCTTTCTATTCTTTCTATGAACAGATATTATACCCTAAGAGGTATTTAGTCAAGCGACTTGTCCTTCTCTTTTTTAGAGAAAGTATGTGAAAATAATTGCACATTCCACCATTTATTGATAAAAAGAAAATAATCAACGAACGAGAAATCATTGAAAGAAAAGAGGACAGCCCATGACTTTACAGCATTATATTGGATCAAACAAAGAACTGCCGCTTGGTACCATTGGTCAAAATCCTACCTATAAACCATTCTCTGAACTCAATATCAACATGTTTGATAAAAATCAAAAAAAGCCAAAAACCTATCAAAAAGAAGAACTTTTGATAGAAGTATTTGAAACAGAAGAGGATTTCGAAGGCATTCACATTGATGATCTAGATCCTGTCTATGAAGCGGTAAGAAACAAATTCACGCATCCTTTTGTTTATGAATTAGACATCATTCATTCTCTTCGTGCACTTTTTAAATTCATTGAAAAAGAGCTATCAAAAGGAGAAACCATCGAAATCTATTCTTGTCTAAATGAACTCGAAACGAAAGAAAAGGACGATCAATTGGATGTAGAAATTGACCTAAGCAAAAAACGGTATGGAAAACATATCGATTTTAAAGAGATCGATGATCTGATTGATATGTTCGAATTAGAAAACTTACAATATGTGTTGGTGAAGAAGTAGAGCTCCTGCCATTATTCTTTCATATAAATTTTAAATAACCGTCTGAATAAAATGAATTTTTTTCTTATGTGTAACACATCCTTTGCAAAAAATAGTGTCAGATTAACTGTAATATTAATAAAAAGATTTGTTTTTTTATATTTATTAATATCTCTTTATCTAGAAATAACTGATGAGATTAATTTTTGAGTACTTTTTTGTTTGAGAAAAACTATGGCATATATCAAAGCAATAATGGTTGGTATTAGTAAAACCATGTAAGCGAAATTAGCTCCATGAGTTTCACTTATTAGTCCTAGTATTGGGCTTCCTATAACTACAGATCCTTGGTTAATAAACATTCTGTAGCTGGCCATTCTACCATGATATAATGAATCAGTAATCATTTGTTGTATGGATTGTGTAATTACTCTTAACAAAGCAGTACCAAAGCCTAAAAAGAAAATACCAAAAAAAGAAAAAATAATAATTCTACTAAAAGAAAGGAGAGAAAGTCCTAAAATAACAACACCTATAGAGATAGTCGGGACAAAAGACTTTGTTTTTAAAAATAACCATGAAATAATTAAACCTGCAACTATCGCCCCAGTAGACAAGGCTGCTTCCAATAAACCAAATATAAAGCTTGGTTTACCAAGATATGTCTTAGTATAAACAGAAAGTAGACCGGTGTTTGAATGCAATACTAGCTGACCAACACATCCAATTCCAAAAAGTCCTAAGATGATCTTATTTTTTAATAAATAGTTAAAACCATCTTTAAGATCGAATAATATCGAATTTTTCTCCCGTTCTAATTGAATTGAATTAACATTAATAGATTTTATAAAAGATAAAGATAATAAAGATAGGAGGCTAATTATTAATATTATCAAAAAAATATATACTGCATCTAAAAATATAAATAAAAATCCTGTGGAACTAACCCCAAGAATCCATCCTATTTCACCGATACTTGTTGAAATCCCAATGATCTTTGTATACTCTTTTTTAGAAAAAGTTTGTACAATAAGGGCCTGCATAGCAGGTCTAATAATTGAACTCAACAATTGGACTATTACGTGAGATGTAATTATTGTCCAAACAACTAATGAGTTGGTAGCAATAAAGATTGTCAGAAATAAAATCATTAAACTCTGAATTGATAAAGAAATAATGATAATTTTTTTTTTATTTAAGCGATCAATAATAACTCCTGAAAAGAGATTTACTAACAATCCTGGGATAAAACCAATTCCAACCATTAAGCCAGAATAGAATGCATTACCTGATGTTTCATATAGAATCCAAGTTAAAGCAATTATATACATTGAAGAAGATGTTGAGGAAAAAAGAACGGTTAATACGTATAACCATGAACTATATTTATTTAACATAGTAATTCCTCCAGATTTAACTCGTTTCAACATTACATAAAAAAGACTTTATTTTCCCATTACTCCCTATTAAATCTTCGATATTACAAAAATTTAACCTGATGTCTAATTTACATCCTAATTCTAAATTTAACTTTTCTCGGTATTTAAATATATCTACTTTGTTTTTTTCTTCATTAATTACAATATTAATATCAATTTCCCCTGGAATTGACTGCTTTAATTGGAAGCAAACGACATTTATATCTTCCAAATCTCTCTTTAAAACATACGTATTTAATAAATCACCATCCTTCAAAACAACCGGATTCATTTTTCGACCTTCAAGTAATTTAATTGTTTCACCTTTATATCCGCAAGGACATTTACTTGATATTAAACCCGTATCCCCAGTTTTATATCTCATAAATGGCATATATTTGTTTATTAATCCAGTAACCACGAATTCTCCTGATTGATTATTCTTTTCATTTATTAAGTTTCCATCTTCATCAATTAATTCAATAATTACACTTTCCTCATAAATATGATAATGATCCTCTATGGACGAACACTGGACTGCTATATCTCCTATTTCCTGCATCCCATAAGTATCAACTACTTTCGACTTATAGGCATTTTTTATGTAATTTCGGGTTTGACTTGTTAAAGATTCTCCACCGCATATTAGTAATTTAATGCCCTTTAGTTTATGAAGTAATTGATTTTTTTCGAAAATTTTGTATAATAAGAGGATTTCAGAACCATGACCACTTATAATATTTGGCTTAAAGTCTATAATTTGATTCAGTATACTTGTTTCAAACTTACCTAAAGAACCATTTATACCTATTAAACCTAAACTGAAAAATGGTAAAGTTTCTTCTGTTTTATCTGAAAATCCATTAATTCTTCCAGCAATTCTTAAAATCCTTGGATGCTCCGTTATGTTATATTCATCTAAAATGAACATAAGGTTAGCTAGTCCCTCATAATAGGATTCAATATTATGTATAGAAGAAAAGGGGGTTCCTGTAGAGCCTGAGGTATTTGTAACATAACAATCATTTTCATTTATATTATTTATATCATCCGATACATAATCTTCGTAACTATCTATAATTTGTTCTTTATCTACTGTAGATATTTCATTCAATAGAATTCTTGGATTTACCGAATTTTCTTTTTCTAAATTTAAAAATTTCGGAACTTTTTGTGTTGCATAACTCAAAAGCTCCTGCAACCTCTCTTCTTGAACTTTCATTCTAAAAGAAAAATCACTCCTGGATTTATTTTTAATTTTGATTTTCTTATTTAATCGCTCTTCTACTAAAGGAATCATATTACCCACTCCTATCTTATTTTTGCAAGATCCGAGTATCTATGTTATATTGTTTCCCCAAATTATTTAATGTCTCTATTTGCTTCTGATCTAAACTTATCCCTTCTTTTATTTTTTTTTGATAAAATCTTTTCTCACGTTCACCAGGTATTAAAATTTCCTCAGTTCCTTCTGCTTTTTTTGAAGATTTAATTAAGGAAATCCAATCCTCCGTTCTATTAAAAAATTGTTCTAATTCCATAAAAATATTTATACGTATTCCAATAAAAGTATGTGAAGATTCTGCAACTGAGGAATAATCTGCCCTTTGTCTTTTTACTTGAGAAGCGTATAGCCCACCACTTAATACTCCAGTAAACAAATCGATTAACATGCCAATGCCGTATCCTTTGTGTTTACCGAATGGCAAAACTACCCCCTCATTTAAAAAATCTAACGGGTTATCAGTATTTTTACCATTTTTGTCAACAATCCAGCCCAAAGGTATTTTTTCATCTCCTTTTTCTACAGCTGCCCTTACTTTACCGCAAGCAACTTCCCCAGAAGCAATATCTAGTAAAAAAGAATTCTCTTGCCTTCCAGGAAAACAAACTGCCATTGCATTATTACCCAATACAGCCTCGGCCCCTCCCCAAGCAGCTACGTTTGGTCCTGAATTCGTCAATACTATACCTATCATTTCATTTTCAGCAATCATATTAGCATAATATCCAAGCATACCAATATGATTACTGTTTTTAACCATAACGATCCCAACCCCCTCTTCTTTAGCTTTTTTTACAGCATTTTCTGTAGCTAGAGATGCTGTTGCCGGACCTATTCCTCCATCAGCATCTATCATTTCTAACATGTCATTAAGTTTTTCAATATTCCTCTTAGGATTAATCCTAATTCCACCTTCTTTAATTCGCTTAATATAAGTCTCAATTAATGAAATTCCATGAGAATCAATACCACAAAGATTAGCACTAACCAAAACATCTGATGTAATTTCGGCATCTCTCATAGGTAAACCTACTCTTTGCAAAACTTGAGAAATGAATTTTTTTAAGTTTGTTGAATTGACCATTTGAACCATAGTAGACAGCCCCTTATATATTGATCCAAACAACAAATAAGGCAAATGTTAAATAATTTGCCTTATTTGTTTCTTTAAAACTACTTATTTGCTAATTACAGATACACTTCCTTTAATATTTAAAAGTTTTTCGATTTTTTTCTTTTTCATATTATCTCACCTCCTTTATAGTTAAAATAATACTTTCGTGGTTTATTTTAACATTATATAAAAAGATTGTAAATATAATTGGGGTTATATTCTGAAAACTATCTATTTTTGATCAATTCAAGCCAAATGTCTCTTATTGTAGGCGGTAATAAATCAACTGAAAAATCGGAATTTTTTTTATTTATTTTTAAATTATTGAGCGTATTATGAAATGACATGTTCAAAAAGTTTGTTAAACGTACTGTCTCTTTTCCTTCACACAGATCATTATATTCAATTATAAGATACTTATCTTTTTCCCACTTGCGCATAATTGAAATAATTGGTTCATGCCAACTCTTCCATTTTATTAAATTATTGGTAGAGTTAAATGGACGCCATGGCTTATTTTTATTCCAGTTTAAGATGGAATTTGAAACGTCAAATGGATTGCGAATTAGCAGTATATATTTGGCATCCGGAAACAATTTATCAATATACGGTATTTGATGCATATACTCGTTATACTTATCGCCCCATAATATATAGTCTTCATAAGCTTTCATAATGATTTGACGTGACAAACTAACAGCATCCAAATCAGTCCCGTTAGCTACCAAAGCTGCTGCTTCATGAAGAGCGAAATCGACTTTCTTTAACCAATTTTCCACTCCAATTCCGCTGGGCATAATTCTTCTTAATGCGAAAGAAATTTCATCAGATCTAAAATGTCCAAAAGCGATATCGTCATCAGTAAGCCATCTTTGTAAAAAGTAAATCAATTTCCCATTAATGGTAAATAGACCGCCATGTTTGTTAAACTCATGGTTCAAGGAATACGATAATGCTGTTGTACCTGACCGTTGCACTCCCAATAAAAATACAGGATTATTTTTTTGTAAGACATTCATATTTTTATTTAAAATATGAAGCAAACTCTTTCATACTTTTTAAACTTGCTTCATACCCTCCTCTTGAAAATTCATCATACCAAGGATTATCTCTTATCTGTTGAGGAATTATACGATCTGGTCTCCAGTGAGTTTCAAGTGAAAACCAACCATCATAACCGTCATTAGTTAAAAATTTCACGATATCTTTCCATGGGACATCTCCATCGCCAATATTGACGTATTCTTTTTGACCTTTGGAATCTTTTACATGAATGTGCTTTATAACATCTCTCCCTAATTTATAATCATTAGGAAATGGATTTTTATTAAATCCAGAATAAACTGTATTTCCAGGATCCCAAAGTACACCTACTCTATTATTATTTAATACTTCTAAAAAATCGATCATTTGTACTATTGAAGGTGTATTCGTTCTCATTCCAGTTTCCACAAGAATCATAATATCCTTTGGTATAATATCTTCAATAATACCTTTCATTATTCTTCCCGCCTCTTTTGGCTCAGGTTGTTCTTTTCTATAAAATGAGAAGACTCTAATGAATTGGGCTTTTAAAATTCTCGCTTGATGAACTGCATGTAAAAAACTATCTCTCGCTTCTTCTATCTGCTTTATTGTCTTGGGAATTGCCGTTTTAAAAACAGGGGAATCAAAACCAACAATACTCAAACCCTTTTTTTCAATACTATATCTAATAGAGTCCAATTGTTCATCGTTAAGTTGATCTGGTCTTATATTCCATACAGACCTAACCTCAATTCCTTTGTAATCGCATTCCTGAACTGTGGAAATAACATTATCTAAATCTTGATCGATTTCATCTCCGATTATGGCCAAATTCACCGTCAATACCTCCAATCTTAAGTATTTATTTGATTAAGTAGTTGTTTAGTAATTAAGTAATCTTCTTCGTAGGAGTTAGAGCGCGTTTCAATTGTAATAAACATAGATGGATTATCTAACAGCTCAAAAAATTTTTTTAATGGATTTAAATTTATTTTCTCTAAAGGTAAATGCCGAGAATTTATTGGATTACACCAATCAAATCCTTTTATTTGCATTGCTTTTACAGCTTTTTTCAAGCGTAATAAACTAATATTTTCAATATCATTGCAAATTTTAAAGAGGCCCATAATATCCAAAAGAATATCAACGCCATTTTCTTGGTGTAATGTTAGCAAAGTATCTATATCAGCGTAACCATAATGAGTTTCCACTAAAATATTCTTATTCAATATATTTTTTTTAATTTCAGAAATTTGCTGTATTGTAATCATCTTGTTGTGTTCACTCATACAAGACTTATGAGCTAATATTTTTATTTTTACATTTAAATTTTTATAGGGAGTTAACAGTTCCTTTATTAGCTCTTTGGTAAAAAATTGTTTTCCCAGAACTAAATCTAGTCCTATAAATGCAATTTTTATTCCATTTTCAATAAAAAAATCACATCCCTTTTCCTCCCATTTTTGTCCTTTACCTACTCTTAAATCTAGGGTATTACATTTAAGTTTTTTTAAATAAGCAAGTATTTCATCTGCAGTTTTCTCAGGAAAACAATTAGTTGAAAACCCCACATATCCACTCATTTTAGTGCCCTTATATTAGAATTCATTTTCTCAATAATTTTTATCGTTCCTCTAAAATTTTCAATATTACATATTTCTGGGCGTTTCCCTATTTTTACTGAGTAAGAGAAATCCTCATACACTAACTTTCTTAAATCAACTGTTGTTTTCTTAGGATAAATCTGCTTCTGATTTATACCGCTTTCTAAATATACAGTTCCGTTTATATAAGTAAATACATTATCTCGATCATATATTATTATTCGTTCGTTTCTTTTTTTTGCCTCAGCTGTTACTGCTAAGGTAAGTACAGATCCATTACTAAATTTTATTATTCCTGCTGTTCTTATATCTAAGCCATATTGATAGTTACGTATACCTTCAAATAAAAAGGAGACCGGTTTCCCTAATAAAATTGATGCAATATCAATGTAATGAATACCTATATGAGTCGTAATTCCACCCCCAGCTGAATTTGGATTTTCTCGCCAAGACCTAAAATACCTTTTCATCTCTCGTGGTCTTGATACTTCTAATGTAGCTATTGTTTCAGGTCCCCACTCAATATCAAACACTTCTTTTGGTAACTGGTAACGATGTTGTAACATTACTCCAATAACCTTGTTATAAATATTTGAGTATTCAATTAATTCATCTAATTCTTTTTCACTAAGACACGGGGGCTTTTCTAATAAAATTGATTTACCTTTTTTCATAGCTTCAATAGCCATTTTTGTTTTAAATTGAGGTTGAACACAAAAAGCTATTGCGTCAACTTTTGGATCATCTAAAACATCTTGCCAACTAGAATATGATTTATAATTATCTATTCGTTTAGTTTTATCTTGTTCAAAAACACCTATAAGATTTACTTCTTCGGTACTGTTGATAGCTTCAACATGCTGCTTTCCTGCCGTCCCATAACCAATTAATGCTAAATTTATTGACATTTAATCTATTCTCCTTATTTTTTTCTTAGCGGATAGTCGAGCAGTTAAATGGATAATGTTCAAACATCCATTAAATAATGAAACGATTAAAGATCCTTGATATAAGTTTCGGAACTTTACTATTTCTTTAATAAAGGTTTTCCAGCAAATAGCATCTGATTTTTCTCTTCCAGATTTAAAAGCCTCCTTAACAGCCTGCTTTACACCTTTGCTATTCCTATGTAAAATCACTAATTCGGGAATAAAGCAAATTTCATAACCAATAGCATCTAAATCTCCTACTATTTCGTTATCTCCACCGCTAGATAAGCGACTGAACCCATTAACCCTTTTAAAAATATCAGTCCAAATCGCACTGTTACCGCCCGAAAAAAAATCAACTTTATCTCCTCTTCTTAGATTTTTGTACCTCATGTTATATCTCTCCTGTCTTGCTTTTGATACAATACCACGGTCAAAGCGGAGTACTCTTCCTGTAATCCCACATTTTCTTTTTTCGAGAAAAGAAATTGCAGTAGCTATCCAATCAGGAGTTGGTATAGCATCATCATCAAGAAAAGCAATTATTTTAGACTTAACCAAATCTACAGCTTTATTCCTACATGCAGCTGCACCAATTGATTTGCTGTTTCTTATTATTTTTAAAGGTAAATCAAATTCTTTTATCGCAAGAGGCTTTTTAGAATTATCATCGATAATGATTATTTCCTCAATCAATGCAACATTATTTTTTAATAATCCTTGTAAACACCTTTTAAGATCATGTTCCCTATCTTTAGTAGGGATAATCACTGTTACCCGTACCATTGCATTCTCCATTTATCTACCAACCTTTCCCATTCATGATTTTGCCTAGCAGGAAGATAGGTCCTGCGAATATTAGTATCTATTTTTTCCCACGATTGTGCTGGTGCTTTAACTGTCCCAAATGCTAAAGTATCCTCAGGGAAGTTTATTTCCGATCGGGGTAATAAGCCGTAAGGATAAGAAAAATGAATAGAATCTCTATTAAACTTACTTTTTAAGGTATCTATTGAAATTATAATTTCATTATTAGCCTCTTTCATTGATAATTTATTTAAAGCTGAATGTGACAAGGTATGTGCACCTATAGTATGTCCCATACTATGTAATTCAATTATTTCAGTCCATGACAAATAATTTTTCCAGGGATTTAAACACAAAGATTTTATGCCTATATTATTTGTTGTCAAAAAGAAGATAGCCTTTACCTCATACTTATTAAGTAAAGGTAATGCAAAATCATATGTGTCTCTAAACCCGTCATCGAACGTAATTAATACTGATGGTTCTTTAGGATTCCAATCGAAAGACCTTTTACTTATAACGGAAGGGTCTATTACTTTAAAATTGTTCAATAACAAGTTTAAACCCTCCTCAAAGTCTTTAGGTGTAATACTGGTATAGTGTTTTAAAGTTGGATGTACATGGTGGAAATACAGTACTAAAGGCCATCCGGGGGCGGATCCACAAAATGCATTTATTAACTCTGACTGTTTAGACATTACAACCTCCATAATGTATAAGCTAGACATTGATTTTACCGTTTTCTAGATAAACGATATTTGATGTGTGTTTTTTAAGAATCATAAAGTTATTGGATAAAAGAATTGTTGTGAAACAATTTGCTCTTCTGTTATACAAGAGTTCCGATAACTTATTAAAATCAAAATCTTCAATATCATCGATAATCAATATTTGAGGAGGATTACTTTTAATTCTTTCAATGGCACTAAAACACTTACCCCTTCTTTTAAAAGTAATTAAACTTAACCTTCTTTTTCGTCTTTTGCTTAATAAACCTATTGATTTACCTTTTTTGGTATTCACTATTTCACCAGTCAATGGGGCAATTTCTCCAATCATAATTCTTGCTAAAGTCGATTTCCCGCTCGAACTAGACCCTATTATCCCCTGCACAATCCCTTCATTCACAGTATAGTTTAAAGCTGCCAATACAATATTTTCTTCACCCGTCGGACCAAAGGATACAGTTATGTCCTTTAGAATCATATTGCCCACCGCCAAATTTTCAGATTATTCCCGAAAATTCTAACCTGCATTTATTTTTTTGTCAATTTTTTGTTTAAATTAAAAAATTATGGTAAGTTTATATTGCAAGAATATCAAATAACGTTGTGGAGGAGAAACTTATGTTTGTTGGAATTGATCATGTTCAAATTGCAGCTCCTAAAGGTAGTGAAGATGAGTGCAGAGAATTTTTTTCAAAAATACTCGGAATGGATGAAATACCCAAACCGGAAAATCTCAAAAAGCGCGGAGGAGTTTGGTTTCAATGCGGCACCCATGAGCTTCATATTGGTATTCAGGAAAACTTTATCCCCGCAATTAAAGCACATCCAGCTTTCAAGCTAAAAGATATAGATAAATTAAAACAAAGATTAATTGAAAACAATATTAAAATAACAGAAGATGAACCTTTAGAGGGAGCTACACGTTTTTATGTAAATGATCCATTCGGTAATCGATTGGAGTTTTTACAACGTCACTAATTACTAGAACAAAGTAATGAGAGTATCTTCATTGCTTTGTTTTTTCTTTTATTTCTTGGAATACAGATCCAAACTTGAATATTTTCTCACTTCTATAATTTTCAAAGAAGTTTCTAGTATCTACTATGAGTTTAGTGTTTTGTAAGATCAATTCACGATTATATTCGCTATGATCAGTTATTAATACAACACAATCATAATGATTAAACAGGTCATAGTTAAGAGGTTTAGATATTAATAGCCTTCCTTCATTATCCTCAAACTCCATTACATGAGGATCATTAAAATCTATCAATCCTCCACTTTTCTTTAATAATTCATACAATTCTATTCCTGGTGACTCTCTTAAATCATTTATATCAGCCTTATATGCGATCCCTAAAATCAAAATTTTTGATCCCTTTATTATTTTCCCATATTCAAAAAGGGCTTTACTGATATTGTCATGAATATATTTAGGCATATTTTTATTTGTTTCATAAGCCAAATCTATAAATTTAGAAGTGAAATTTGATTCTTTGGCTTTCCATGATAGATACATAGGATCAAGAGGAATACAATGCCCTCCTATCCCTGGACCAGGAAAAAATTTCATAAACCCAAAGGGTTTCGTTCCTGCTGCTTCAATTGTCTCCCATATGTCAATTTTTAAATTTTCTGCTAAAATAGCCATTTCATTAATAAAAGCTATATTAACATTTCTAAATGTATTTTCTATCAACTTGCTCATTTCAGCAATTTTTGGTGACGATACTGGAATAACTTCATCTACAAATGATTCATACAACAACATACCCAAAGTTTCACATTTTCTTGTAGTCCCACCTAAAATTTTTGGCGTATTCTTAGTATTATATTTTAAATTGCCTGGATCTACTCGTTCAGGAGAGTAACACAAAAAACAATTCTCTCCTACCACATAACCCAACTCTTCAATTCCTTTTTGAATAATATCTTCAGTAGTTCCTGGATATGTAGTACTTTCTAGTATTATTAATAAATTTTCTTGCATAAATTTTTTTATATAATAAAGAGCAGACGTTATGTAAGTAATATCTGGTTCATTATTTTCAGTTAAAGGAGTAGGTACGCAAATAATAATTGCATTTAGTTTCTTTATAATACTTTTATCGTTAGTCGGAAAAAAATTTTTTTGAACAATACTCTCCTTAATTTTGCAGGAAGGAATATCCTGAATATAAGATTCTCCTTGATATAGTTTATTTATCTTTCTTACATCTTCATCTATTCCATATACAGAAAATCCAGAATCAGCGATTTCCAAAGCTAATGGCAAACCAACATACCCTAAGCCTATTACACCAATATTAGCTGCCTTATCAATAAATTTAGTTTTTATCTCTTCGAAACTCACTCTTTTTACCCTCCCAAAAGAAACTGTTTAAAAAATAAAAGTCTCACTTGAATTTAAGTCTAAATATCCAAACTATTAAATGGGTATTTTTCTTAGTTTTTACAATTTTACAACAAATATAATCACAAGTCTAATATTTATTTAAGTTGTTGCTTTATTGTTACTAATTCATTATTTTCAAAGTAGAAACTCCCCATAATTTAAAAGCTAATGATTGTAGGCAAATTATCATGATTATCAAAGCTGAGGATCAACGATCTACACATAACCAGTAATATAAAGGGGATTTCTCTTTATTTACTAAGGTTCTTGAAGCCCTTTAATGATTCAAACTTTTCATAAAATCCAAATTCCAGCCTATAAATAATATCTCACTGCTAAATGTTTTACTCACTTCCACAAAAAACAACATACCCATGTTACATCTAGATGGAGGTATTTTATTAAATACTTATGTTACATTAAAGAAGAATAAAGACAAACGAGGGCAGATGATCCTATGCAAAAAAATAACCGACTTAAAGTTTTTTATCTATCAGTAACAGGCAATAGAGTGCGAGAAAGAATAGGCGATGACAGTACGAGAGATATATTTAATTAAAATGGGGGCGCATTGGAGCCGAATATAGCTATGGTACTAGTAAGTGCGGAACTTATGGGCAATTAATTTGATTTTTGTCCTCTTAGCAGGTCTCATACGTACGGATTCCAGCCTAAAAGGGATATCGTTATAAACCATACGTAAATCTTAAATCATACTATTCTAATATCTATTAATAATCACAATGCATATTGTCATGATTATTATGCAAACGTTTTTGATATTTATGTTTCTTATGCAAGTTATAGAAAATTAACAAGCGATAAAACAGCTATCGAAGAATTTAAAACGCTGAGACTACCACAATGGGTTCGTGGTATCTAAGAATTAGTTACTGCAGTAGCTTTAATTATCGGTTATTGGGTTACAAGGTGGATTGCATTAGGTGCACTTTTGATTGTAATTTTTACTATAGTCGGAACCTTGTCAATGGTGCTCGTTAAGAAACCATTTAAAAACATGATAATGATTATAGTGATAGCTTTGCCATAATCTTATTTTTAAACAGTGTCTCAGACCTTTCAAATTTTCCTGGGTTTAACTAATGAATTTTTACGAAGGAACTTTAGTGAGGTTAAGACCTGAAATTGATGTCACTACATATTTTTAAGGCAGAGAACTAATCATAATTTGTGTTACATCTTTTCATAGCACTCTATAAATATTCAAACTATACTGAGTAGTAATCTCTTTTATTCTTTCTTAATATATTTCTGATCATGTTCTATAATGTAGTAACATTTATTAGAATATGGGAGTGAAGAAATGAATTTGAAATGTGAATCGAAAAACTTTAATGATTATTTACTTGAATTAAATGAAGTTGATTATTCTAATCCTATTATTTGTACACTTGCAAATGAACTTTTCAACCCTTTGCAGACAGAAATAGAAAAAGCAAAAGCAGCCTATGAGTTTGTTCGAGATGAAATTCCCCATACATGGGATATCCAATCCAAACGAGTGACTTGTCATGCATCTGAGGTATTAACTTATAAAGAGGGAATTTGCTATGCAAAGTCCAACCTATTAGCTGCTCTATTGCGCTCACAAGGAATACCCACAGGTTTCTGTTACCAGCGGTTAATGTTGTTCGATACGCCAGATAAAGGATATTGTATTCACGCATTAAATGCTGTATTTTTTCATTCACTTAATAAATGGATTCGATTAGACTCTCGCGGCAACAAAACAGGAATTGATGCTCAATTCTCACTTGATCATGAAAGATTAGCTTTTCATACCCAACAAGAATTAGATGAAGTCGACTATCCTTTGATATATGATAAACCACATCCAAAAACAATGAGCGTTTTAAAAGAACATACAGATGCGATTGAGATGTATAAACACCATTTACCAGAAACGTTATAGGCTTGGGGGGGCAAATAGACTTCGACAAAGCCAAACGTGAAAATAAACCGGTGCTTATCAGCATCGGTTATGCCCACTTATCACTGACGGCATAGGATCTATTTTATATTTAATAGCCATAATAACTTCATCCAAACAATAGCTAGCCTTCAATCAAACGTTTTAACTTAAGCTCCGTATCAGTATCCTCAACTGGAGTATAGACACTGCATCTTAAATCAGTATCCCCATACACTTGTAATGAAGTGAGATTAAACAACATTTTACCTGCCTTAGCATGACGAAATTCAATTAATACTTCAGGCGCATAGCTGATCTCATTTTCATTCCAAATTTTACGAAACTCAGGATATGCCTGCTCCATTTCTTCGATAAATTGCTCATACCAGTCATCAGCCACATACTGTCCATAATACGTTCTAAATATGGCGATATATCCTCTAACAAAATGCTCCCAATTCACGGCTAGACTTTTAAATTCCTTTCTTGCGAATAGTAAGCGTATGATATTCCTTTCTGCCGGGATGATTTGTTCAAAGTCCAAAAATACATTAGCTGCTGCTTGATTCCAGCCAACAATTTGACTTCTTCTATCAGATATAATCGTTGGGCAATAACGAAGCTCCTGCAACATTTTCACTAAAGCCGGACTGATTTCCTTCTCATTCTCAATGATAAAGGATTGTTTCACTCCTTCCTCTAACGCTAAAGCGTACAAATATCTCCTTTCATCGTTATTTAATTGTAATGCTCGAGAAATCGCATCTAATACCGAAGTAGATACTTTTATATCTCTGCCTTGCTCTAACCATGTATACCAAGTAAGACTCACACCGGCTAGTTGAGCCACTTCTTCTCTTCTTAATCCTGGTGTTCTTCTACGGGTTCCTACAGGTAAACCAACCATTTGGGGCGTAATTTTCGAACGTTGGTTTTTTAGAAATTCTGATAATGCTTGAAGTCTTGTTTCAGGTTTCATGAAGATCTCCCTTTAAAATATTATTAATTATACTAGGATAAACAACAACTTGTAATAGGATAACACAATGGCTAAAGTTAATAAAAACAAGGAGGGAATGATCATGAAAAGAGTTGTCATTACTGGAATGGGAATTATTTCTCCACTTGGAAATGATGTAAATAGCTTTTGGAATCAACTAATGAAAGGACAATCGGGAATATCTCTCATTGATTCTTTTGATACAACTGATTATAAAACAAAAATAGCCGGAATCGTTCGTGATTTCGATGCAGATAAAATATTGGGAAGAAAAGAAGCAAAACGATTAGATCGTTTTAGTCAGTTTGCCTTAGCAGCAGCCGAACAAGCATTAGAAAATTCACAATTACAGTTAGATCAAGTTGATCTTGAACGTTTGGGCGTATATGTTGGTTCAGGAATCGGGGGTATCCAATCGCTTGTTGATCAAGTGAATGTATTAGATAAACGAGGTCCCTCAAGAGTAAGCCCCAGCCTTGTCCCCATGATGATTTCAAATGCGGCTGCGGCCCAAATCAGCATAAGATTAGGGGCACAAGGGCCATCATTGTCACCAGTCACAGCTTGTTCTATTGGGAACACCTCTATTGGTGAAGCTTTCAATGCGATCCGAAATGATGATGCAGATATTATATTTGCCGGTGGAGCAGAAGCTGCCGTCTCACAAATATCTTTGGCCAGTTTTGGAAACGCACATGCACTATCTACTAGAAACCAAGATCCAAGTCGAGCGAGCCGTCCATTCGATACAGATAGAGATGGTTTTGTGATGAGTGAAGGCGCAGGTATCTTAGTATTAGAATCATTAGAAAACGCAATTCTTAGAGATGCACCGATATTATGTGAAGTAGTGGGATACGGAGCTAGTTCAGACGCTCATCATATGGTAGCATCACACCCAGAAGGTAAGGGTGCCTACTTAGCCATGAAAAAAGCATTGAGAAGTGCAAACATATCAACAGATGAAATTGATGTTATTAGTGCTCATGCAACAAGTACACAAGTAGGTGATCGTTCAGAAGTTCTAGCGATTAAGAAATTATTTGGTGATCGTTCAGGTGAAATTCCAACAACGGCAAACAAGTCAATGACTGGGCACATGTTTGGTGCTGCCGGCGGAGTAGAAGCCATTGCTTTAGTGGAAAGTTTGAGACGAGGAATGATTCCGCCAACTATTAATGTAGAGAATCAAGATCCAGACTGCAATTTAGATGTTGTATTAGAAGCGAGGGAGCTTCCATTGAAATATGGGCTATCCAATTCTTTTGGTTTTGGAGGACATAATTCAGCCATCTTGTTAAAGCATTACGATTGATATAGCTATCAAGGGTTTATAGCCCTTGATTTTTTTCATTTTGAGAATACCTCACAGACAAATGATGACGGGCAACAGCAATCTGATATATTAAATAGAGAAAAGAAAATACTAAAAACATTTAGAAAGGAAGGTGATTCCATGCCAAACAACCAAACAACCAACCCACTCATCCATGAAAAATCACCGTATCTCCTTCAGCACGCTCACAACCCAGTTCACTGGTACCCATGGGGGCAAGAAGCATTCGATAAAGCCAAACGTGAAAATAAACCTGTGCTTGTCAGCATCGGTTACGCCACTTGCCACTGGTGCCACGTCATGGCACACGAAAGCTTTGAAGATCAACAAGTCGCTGACATCTTAAATGAGCATTTCATTTCAATCAAAGTCGATCGTGAGGAGCGTCCAGACATCGACTCTATGTATATGTCTGTTTGTCAGATGATGACAGGGCAAGGCGGCTGGCCGCTCAACGTGTTTGTCACGCCGGATCAAAAGCCTTTTTATGCGGGGACGTATTTTCCAAAGAGAAGTGCATACGGGCGGCCTGGCTTCATCGAGGCACTGACACAATTGCTAGATGCGTACCATAACGACCGAGATCATATTGAATCATTGGCAGAGAAGGCAACAAATAACCTGCGGATCAAAGCAGCCGGGCAGACAGAAAATACGCTGTCTCAAGAGGCAATTCACAAAGCCTATTATCAGCTCATGAACAGCTTTGATACACTGTATGGCGGATTCGGCTCCGCCCCGAAATTTCCTGCACCTCATATGCTCTCATTTCTGATGCGCTATTACGAATGGACAAGGCAGGAGAATGCGCTGTATGCAGTCACGAAAACGTTAGATGGGATGGCAAATGGCGGTATATATGACCATATTGGTTCCGGTTTTTCTCGTTATTCGACGGATGAAAAATGGCTTGTGCCGCATTTTGAAAAAATGCTGTATGATAATGCTTTGCTGATGGAAGCTTACACAGAAGCGTATCAGCTCACCACAAAATCTGAGTATGAAAAACTTGCCCAACGCCTGATCCAATTTATTAAACAAGATATGATGAATTCTGGCGGCTCCTTTTATTCAGCGATAGATGCAGATTCTGAAGGGAAAGAAGGACAATATTACGTCTGGTCAAAAGATGAGATCATCACCCATTTAGGGGAGGAGCTCGGCGCTTTATTTTGCGAAGTCTATCACATCACAGAAGAGGGGAACTTTGAAGGGGAGAACATCCCTCATACCATTTCCACCTCTTTTGAGGACATCAAGGCCTCATTTTCAATTGATGACCATACACTTCACTCTAAGCTGCAAGAAGCCCGACACATTTTACAATCAGTCAGACAGCAGCGACCTGCGCCGCTTGTAGATGACAAAGTGCTCACATCCTGGAATGCGCTGATGATCGCAGCCCTCGCCAAAGCAGGAAGGGTCTTTGATTCAGAGGAAGCGATTCTTATGGCGCAGCAGGCGATGTCTTTTCTAGAAACACATCTTGTTCAACATGAGCGGCTTATGGTCCGCTACAGAGAAGGTGACGTGAAGCATCTCGGCTTTATCGAGGATTATGCGCATATGCTAAAAGCGTATATGTCTTTATACGAAGCGACTTTTGAATTAGATTGGCTGGAAAAAGCCAAAGCCATTGCGGAGAACATGTTTGAGCTGTTTTGGGACAAGGGAAAAGGGGGCTTTTTCTTCTCAGGTTCAGATGCGGAAGCGCTCCTCGTTCGAGAAAAAGAAGTGTACGACGGTGCCATGCCTTCTGGTAACAGCACCGCACTCCACCAGCTTCTGAAGCTAAGCAGAATGACTGGACGTCAAGACTGGCTGAAAACATTAGAACAGATGTTCAAAGCCTTTTATGTCGATGTCTCTTCCTACCCAAGCGGACACACAGCGTTTCTGCAAGGGCTCTTGAGTCAATATGCGGCAAAAAGAGAAATCATCATTCTTGGGAAAAACGGAGATCCGGAAAAAGAACGGCTTTTACAGGCGATTCGGAAACGATTTATGCCATTTGATATCATTTTGACCGCCGAAACAGGAAATGACTTAGCCAAGCTCGCACCATTTGCAAAAGATTACAAAACAATCGACGGCAGCACCACCGTGTATATTTGCGAAAACTACAGCTGCCGCCAGCCGATCACCCAAATCGACGAAGTGATGGAACAGTTATTCCACGATTAAGTTTGTCATATGATGACTATGAGAAGACAAAATGAGGACAAACAGATAAAAAACATGTCAATCCGCTAACAAATCGTCTGTACGGTTTTATTTTTCCTCTAAAACGGTTAGAATGCGCACTAGATGTTCTCATACCGAAGGGAGAGAAAATGATGAAAAAGGTATCATATACACTCATCGCTTGTCTGTTATCTGTTGGGCTTGCAGCCTGCTCGTCAAACGATGCCAAACAAGATAAGCAAAACGATTCAGCCAAAAACAAGGAAACAACACAGGCTGATCAAAAAGAGCAGCAAAAGCAAATGGAAGAGATGCAAAAGAAATTAGACGCACAAAAAATCGATGATCAAAAGGTCGTTGCGACCGTCAACAAAGACAAAATCACAGGCAGTGAATACAATAGCGCCTTATCTACTATCCAAGGCCAGCTTCAGCAGTCCGGGCAAGACCCAACTTCTAAAGAAGGCGAGAAAGCAGTCAAGAAACAAACCATTGATGCGCTTGTAGGCCAAGAGCTCATCCTGCAAGATGCTGAGAAGAAGGGCTTCAAAGCCTCTGACAAAGAAGTAGATAAGCAGCTAAAGGAAGAAAAGAAACAGTTTAAAGACAACGCTCAATTCGAAGAAGCACTGAAAAAGAGCGGACTTACATTGGATCAGCTGAAAAGTGACATTGCCGACAGCATCAAGTACAGCCAATATGTCGACAAAGAAATCAAATCAGCCTCCGTCTCTGAGAAAGACGTCAAAGCGTACTATGACCAATACGCAGACCAAATGAAAAAACAAAAGCAAAAAGCACCAGAATACAAAGAGGTTAAATCACAAATTAAAAAACAGCTAGAATCACAAGAAAAGCAGAAAGAAGTACAAAAAGAAATTGAAAAACTAAAGAAATCTGCGAAAATTAATGTGTCTCTGTAACAGCTAAGAAAAAATCCGCTATTGTGCGGATTTTTTTGTTACTTCACAAACTATTTTTCCAAATTTATGACAAAAGCCTCATCATAAACGTCTCTTCCATCCGATATGATGGGAGTACAAAAGAAAGCGCTAACAATTCTTTTGTCTCTGAAAAGGTACAGGATCAAAAGCAGTTCTCGTACTTTTGCTTCAGTCAATCGGACATCTACAAAAGGAGGATCTTTATGTTCAAATGGTTTAAACCTGCTCCGCATATCGACAGGCTTGATGATGCCAAAACAGACGAGACGTATAAGCGGCTGCGGCTGCAAGTCTTTCTAGGCATCTTTATCGGGTATGCGGGCTACTATTTGCTGCGCAAAAATTTCGCTTTTGCCATTCCATATCTACAGGAAGAGGGGTTCACGAAAAGTGAATTAGGCTTTGTACTTGCAGCCGTATCTATCGCTTATGGCTTTAGTAAATTCATCATGGGGATGATCTCAGACCGCTGTAACCCCAGATACTTTTTAGCTGCCGGACTCTTTTTATCAGCTCTTATCAATATCCTATTTGTCTCATTTCCATGGGTCACATCCAGTGTATGGATCATGTTTTTATTCATGTTCTTAAATGGCTGGTTTCAAGGCATGGGGTGGCCGCCATGCGGACGTACGATGGCGCACTGGTTTTCGGTTAGTGAACGTGGTACGAAAATGTCCATTTGGAACGTCGCTCACAATATCGGCGGGGGGATTCTTGCACCGCTTATCACATTAGGAATTGTACTGTTTGCGACGTGGAAAAGTATCTTTTTCTTCCCTGCCATCATTGCCATTATCGTCTCCTTCGTGATCATTCTTCTCGTACGGGATACCCCGCAATCCACTGGTCTTCCGCCAATCGAGGAATATCGAAATGACTATCCGGCACAACACTATGAGGATCAAGAAAAAGAATTAACAGTGAAAGAGATTTTATTTAAATATGTACTCAACAATAAATTCCTATGGTATATCGCCATTGCCAACGTGTTTGTGTACTTCGTCCGTTACGGTGTCGTTGACTGGGCGCCGACCTACTTAACAGAAGCGAAGGGCTTTTCACCAGAGCATTCACGCTGGTCTTATTTCCTTTATGAATATGCAGGCATTCCCGGTACATTATTGTGCGGATGGATCAGTGACCGCTTCTTTAGAAGCCGCCGCGCACCAGCTGGCGTCATCTTTATGGCCGGGGTGTTAATTGCCGTTCTCGTTTACTGGCTAAATCCTGCTGGCAATCCAATGGTCGATAACATTGCCCTCATCAGCATCGGCTTTTTGATTTACGGACCTGTTATGCTCATTGGACTTCAAGCCATTGATCTCGCTCCGAAAAAAGCAGCTGGCACTGCTGCCGGACTGACAGGCTTCTTCGGCTACATTGGCGGCTCTGCCTTTGCCAATGCCATGATGGGCGTCGTCGTGGATCACTATGACTGGACTGGAGGCTTCATTTTACTAGTTGGTTCCTGCGTGCTTGCGATTGTTTTCCTCGCGATGACATGGAATACAGGGAAACGCGTAGAGCAAGCTTAATGAAAATCACATAAAAGATTCATATCCGCCCAACATGCTCTTTACATCTATTTCTTATGATGAAGGCAGTTACCGTAAGAGGAGGATAAAATATGAAGAAAAGTAGATTACTTGCTTTCGTGTTGCTCTCTTTTGCTTTACTGTCTTTTGCGTGGGTGCCGGCCACCATATCGGCTCATGAACATCTTTTATCTCCAGATCGTATCCTAACCGTTGCACACCGCGGAGCATCAGGGTATGCACCAGAGCATACCCTGGCTTCCTATAAACTCGCCACAAAGATGAATGCAGATTACCTCGAACTCGATCTTCAAATGACAAAGGATGGACATCTCATCGTGATGCACGACGAAACCGTTGACCGGACCACAAACGGAACAGGGTGGGTCAAAGACCTCACACTTGCCGAAATCAAACAGCTTGATGCGGGCACATGGTTTAACGAAGCCAATCCCGACAGACAAAATGCCAACTATATCGGACAGAGAGTCCTTACATTAGATGAGGTGTTGCGCTATTTCGGAAAACGAGAGAATTATTATATTGAAACAAAAAAACCAGACCTTTATCCGCAAATGGAAGAAAAACTATTGGCCGCCTTAAAGAAACATCATCTTCTTGGGAAACACACAAGAAAAGGGCAGGTTATCATACAATCCTTTAGTCAAGACAGCCTGCTAAAGCTGCAGAAATTAGCTCCACGCCTGCCAAAAGTACAGCTATTAGACAGAGCCCAAATGACATCCATCACAGACGATCAGCTCGACTTTATTAAAACGTACGCCGTGGGAGTCGGACCGAATTTTAGAGCTTTAACACCTGAAAACGCCCAGCAGGTCAGAAGCCACGGACTCCTCCTTCATCCATATACGGTCAACAGCGAAGCAGACATGACACGTCTTCTGCAATACGGCGTCACCGGTCTTTTCACCAACTATCCAGATGTCTTTCAGCGTGTCAAAGCTTCTCTGTAAACGACAAAAGCCTCGCGGTCCACTCCGCAAGGCTTTTGATTATTTCACCGTTTGATCAGAAGAAGCTGTTTCAATCGGTTTTCGTTTTCCAATTCCAAATACAAAAAAGCTAAGTGCCACTAAAATCAAGAACCCAATTGCTACAATAAGAGAAATACGCGTATCCTGATTAATGAGCATAAACACAAGCACCATCAGTAAGAAACCGATTGTGAGATAATTCGAAAACGGCGCTAGCGGCATCTTGAACGGATGCTGATCAAGCGCTGCTCCCTTCGCCTTTCTGAAGCCAATATGACTAATCAAAATGACAAACCAAGGCACCATCCCAGGAAGAACACTCGCACTATACACATAGACGAAAATGTTTGGCGGAGAAACATAATTCAGGACCACTCCTATGGCTAAACCAATCAGCACAGCGAATGTCCCAAAATACGGTACACCATTCTTCGAAATTTTTGTAAAGAAAGCAGGCGCCTGACCATTTACACCTAATGTATAAAGCATACGTCCCGCACTGAAAATACCACTATTACAGCCTGACATCGCTGCTGTAATCACAACAAAGTTAATAATACCAGCTGCTGCTGTAATCCCGATCTTCGCAAACGTCGCCACAAATGGACTGCCAAGGGTATTCAGCTGATCCCAAGGATACACAGTCACAATGACAAAGATCGCACCGATATAGAAAATCAAAATACGCCAGATGATACTTTTGATGGCATTTGTCAGCGTCTTTTCTGGATTTTGTGCTTCACCTGCTGTAATCCCAATCAGCTCAACACCCTGATAGGCAGCAATGACGAGCGACAATGCAAACAAGAATCCGGTAAATCCACCTGTAAAGAACCCGCCGTGCGCCCACAGATTAGACAAGCCAATAGGCGTCCCGCCATTTCCAAATCCGAAGAAAATAATGCCTAGCCCTGCAACAATCATCAAGATAATCGTCACAATTTTGATCATCGCAAACCAAAATTCAAATTCACCGAACGACTTAACCGAAATCAAGTTGGCCGCTCCTAAAATGATCATCGCAATTAACCCTGGAATCCACGCAGGCAGCTCTGGGAACCAATATTTCATATAAGCCCCAACAGCAATAATTTCAGACATTCCGACAATGACCCACTGGAACCAGTTACTCCAAGCCGTCATATACCCTGCAAGCGGATGAATATATTGATGCCCGAATGTAGCAAACGACCCTGTACTCGGCTCAAGATATAACATTTCTCCCATCGCTCGCATAATAAAAAAGATAAAAATACCACACACTGCGTACGCTAGAAGAACCGATGGACCTGTCCATTGAATGGCCTTCGCTGACCCCATAAATAAGCCAACACCGATTGTGCCGCCAAGAGCAATCATTTGAATATGGCGGGCACTTAACCCTCTCTTCAATTCCTTTTGAGCCACTTTTCTTCCCCCTCATCAACAAACAACATAAAAAACAAAAATCAGAATTTTCATTCTGATTGAGAAACATCAATCTTTCGATGTATATTATCATAATAAATCTACCCTTAAAAAACAATTGTTTTTTTGAGGAAAACACTATTAACAAAATATTCTGACATAAAAAGAGTTTCAAATTGTTTTATATTGATATATTGAATCAAGGGAAGAAAGTTACTTCAATGCTGATGACTTAATAGAAAATGACCACCTCTTATATCAACCTCAAAGGATCTTGGTCCATTCTTATGCACCAAGTTTTTCTGCTCTCGATAACAAAGAAAGTCATTCTGAAAAGTGCCAGATCTTTTCTTTACATAACAAGTAAACCCATCATTTTCTGGAATCGCCACTTTGACATATGCTCCAGTTGAAATAGACTTAAGTGAATGTAGCATGCTTGTAGAATGAATTTGTATCCTTCTACCTGTTACATGCAGATCAACTTCTGAGAAAGCACCCGTCAACTCACCTTTTGACGATGTGGCGTGCAATGACAATGTCTGCGCGACCAGCTGCCGGCTAGAAATAAGTCCACCAACTGTCTCTAAAAGAAGATGCTTGATTTCACCTGACAGCATCGTCTTTCCAGAAGTTAAATGACCATAGACATTTTCCACCCTCAACCCTTCTGCCTGAAGATTTGCTCCTTTACAACGAATGGACATAGACTGTAATTGATTTTTCGGAAGATAAATAGAGAGATCTGTTTGATAAAAGTGCAGTCCTAAGCTGAATATTTTTTTTCGCCTATCTTGAATGACCAGCCGCCCATCTTTTACCTGATGATGCAGCAAATAGCGCTTTGGAAAGACTTGATTGGTCGTTTGACGAATGATGAGATAAGGATGATCATGGTGATGGATACGCACCTCTCCGAGCAGCCAATCAAGCGATAATTCTACAACCAATTCTTCAATTTGAACCGTATGCTCCACATGTCTTCCCCCTTTTTCATCGTGGCTTATCTCGCTTGAAGCCGGGTGATACTGGCCCACAATTCCAACATTACAATCAGAACAGCTGCGACCATGACTCCTGACAAAATGACATTCATTTGATCATTTCCATCAACTGCGATACATACGTTTCCTAAAACAGCACATAGAACAATCGCAGTCATGATCGTCATGAAGGTAGATTTCTTCATTAATCCCACTCTCATCGCAATCATGCCAATACCATTAATACAGCAAGTAAACACTAGGTACGTTTTGATCACATTGAACATCACATCAGCAGTCAGCGCATCCTGAACAATAGGGAAGAACGTTTCAGTAACACTAAACACAACAAATGAAGGAATGATGCTACACAGCATAGCAATCGTAGAAAAACACAGCATCCAGACCAGTCTCGGAAGGAGTGATGCTTTCAAACTTGGTGAATGAGCTTCATAGTCTTTCAATGTATTCACCACTACTCGACAATACATCCATGATGTGACGATCGAAAAAAAGATCATCCATACTATACTGATCAACAAATAGATATTCGGATACTGCTGAAAACCTATCTCCTGTTCAACCCGTGCAGCAAATGCGGCAAAATAGATAAACACCAACAGTACAATGCTTGCGATCATACTAGCTTGAATGTAATTTTTCATATGACTTTTTCTTAGCTCTAGTTTTATGAAGTGAAGCATAAGGCATCCTCCTATGTAATGAATTCTCCTTTTGTCTCTTATTTGACCAGTTAGATTTCAGGCTGATCATATCCACCAATCCCAGCATAATGCGCTGTGACCTTTTGAATGAATAGATCACTCACCACATCCACTCCAAGCCCTTTCATCATCTGTTGTAAAAACAGCAAACGCTGACTAGTTTCCTGTTGATCACGAGCAAATAGCGTTGGGTTCAGCCATATATTCACGAGAAGCATAAACACTTCTGCCACTTCACCAGGAAAAGCAGTCTTCATTGAACCATCATCTATTCCTTCCAGAATAAGCTGTTTGATTTTAAGCGCATCCTCATTTACGCCTGCCTTCATTCCCTCCACCACAAATTGCGGGTTTTTGATCTGGTCAACCAAGATCCCATCTATCGAATGAGATTGTGGATCTGCCACAAGCTGCTCTAAAATACGCTGCAGCTTCTCTTTCGCATGCGCTGCCTCTGTATGCTCAATCAAATCTTCAAGTTTCTTAGTCGCATGGCGAAATTGCCTCTCCATCACGGCACGTAATATTTCTTCCTTCGATTTGAAATGATGATAAATAGCCCCTTTAGACATATTCAATTCATGGATGATATCCTGCAAACTTGTCTTTTCAAACCCTTTTTCCTGAAACAGCTTCGTCGACACATCTAAAATTTGCTGGATCGTCTTTTCTGGATATTTATTTCTGGCCAATTAAAACGCCTCCTTTTACATACCGACCGTTGGTATGTATTTTAATCTACTACATGATAAACTGTCAATATCGGTTCTTTATATAAAATAAAAAAAGACCGCTCACACGGTCTTCTCGAGTGCAAACTGAACATCTGCAATGCAGAAGCCTCCACCAGAATCCCTCACTATCGGTGACTCTCGTTGATAGATAGAAATTCTCTAAAATCAGCTGCTATTTCCTTAGATTTCGTATGATGCAAATAATGGCCACCTTTGAAAGTAACAACTTTTCCGTGTTCTACATTTTTCAGAAGATCTTCATGCATTGGTTTCCAGCTTGGTGTTTCTTCCTCCGTTTCATTCGCTAGGTAGAAAACAACAGGGAGATTCTTAGGGAAATGTAAGCGTTGAGCGTTATTAAAATTATTTCTAAAGTTTTCCGCCTCACTAGCTTGGCTTTTATCCAAGAAATTTCGGAAGGTCAGCATTTTAATCTGATCTTTCGTTTGATCATCCACGTTAGGCATCACCAGTTGATCTGGATTCATTTTCACTATCAATCTGTAAAAACCGGATTGATGAAGCAGCTGTAAGCTGGAGACTGGCAATTCATCTGAATCCTCCTGCTTCGGAACACTATTATCAATTCCAACAAATGCTTTCACTTCTTTTTCATATTGATTTACATATTCTAATCCATAAATGCCAAAAATCGAATGCCCCATCAACGTATACTTTTTAATGTTGAGCTTCTGCAAACATTCATGAATCTCATCTACAATGTTTTGACTTGTGCGTACTTTATCTGTATCGTCACTTAAACCATATCCAAATGGTTCAATCACTACGACTCTATAATATGGTGATAATTCATTTACTAGCGGCATAAAATCCAGCACGGGTGAAGCAGTTCCATAGCCCGGGAGAAGTACAATCGTTTCTTTCCCATCGCCTTGAATGAGTACATTCATATGCTTCCCGTCCACCAAGACCTTTTGCCCATAAGCTTCTATTTTCCCCTTCTCCCTTTCATTACTAATGAGGTTTACTGTATAAACAGTAGCTAGAAAAACAACCATGACCGTGATAATGGTACATATAGATATCAGCATGATTTTCAATAATTTTTTCATTGTTTTTCTCTTCCCTTCACGATGAAGAACTTTAGCTTCGAAGAAAAATTAATATTTTCTTTCACAATAGATAATACCGATTGTATTTGCGCAAACACTTGATACATACATAAACGTAATCGCTATATAAAACCACTCTGTTGGGGAGGTAAATTGATGCAAAGCTTGAACAATCGCAACCAATATATAAGCTAAAGCCACACCTATGATTGAAAAACTTCCTGCTTTCGCTAAAATAAATTGACCACGTTCATCATGTTTATATTCACGGTTTTTCTTAAATTGAAAGGCCGTGCTTAAAATAGAAAGGATAATCAGAGAATAAAGTATGATCGTCGTCATCATTGTTGTTCCTCCTTGTCGACCTCTTGAAATACGTCATACAAATCAACTTCAAATGTTCTAGCAATTTGAAATGCTAGTTTTAAAGACAAAGAATATTTACCATTTTCAATCGCTGCTACCGTTTGGCGAGTCACACCTAACTTCTCTGCCAGATCTTTTTGTGTCCAGTCTTTTTCAGCCCGTAACACCTTAATTCTATTTTTAATCTCCATTTCAATTTCCTTTCTTGAAGGATATTTTATTTAACATAATGTTAAAAATAATTAACATTATGTTAAATAACAATAACCTCTTTTCTTCTGTATGTCAATTTCACTTGATTCAAAAAAGAAGAATCATCCATTTTGAAAGTCCTACTCAAAATGAATGATTCTCTATAAATGATCTGATCATCTGAATTAAAACACTTTCCTCTGGTAAATCGCAGTAGAAAGCCCCCAAGACAGCAGGTAGAAAAGCATAATCAGCACAGCTGATCCCGTATATAAAATAGGGATCGATAAATTCATAATAAAATCAGTGATCCCACTGAATTGCTCTGCTAAATAGAGAACAACAGGCGGTCCCATAGCAGATAATACAATAAAGCCAATGATCACTGCCGTTGTGATATAACCAGGCTTTAAGATATAAAACAATGGAAACGTACACGCCGCGAACAATAAAAACAACCCGCTGCCAATCGCAATATCTGACAGCGAAAACAGCTTCCCAAACACAAATAATGCAGCACTTGTCAGCACGATCGCAATACTCATATAGAAAATGGCGCCAAGATAACGTGATGTGATAATTTCTTTACGTGTATAGGGCAAGGAGTTTAATAGAATATTCGTTTCTGCCTTTTCATCATACGCATATGTGTTAAATGGAATGAAAACACTAGCGACTAGAAACGTCAATACTGGATGGACATCCATGAAAATAAAAAATAAGATAAACGGAATAAAAATAAGTAACTGCTTCTTTTGCAAAATCACATCACGCTTAATTAAATGAAACATGCGCAACCCCGCCTTTCAAATAAAACATGATATCCTCAAGCGACGCCGGTTCAATCACAACAGCATCCCCAAAAATAAGTTTTACTTCATGAATCCGATCCGTTAATGCTTCAAACCCGGCTGCTGTACGCTGGATATGGACAAAGGCCTTTTCTGTGTCTCGATCCAATAACTCCAGGCTTCCTTTCACAAGCGCATAACTTTCTGCCACTTCATGAATCGACTGTTGAAACACCAATCTTCCATTTTGTATAAACGCAATATAATCCGCGATCCGGTCTAAATCAGTCGTCACATGCGTCGAGAAAAAGATCGTCCGATTTCCATCAATCATCAATTCTTGTAACGTGCTAAGCAGCTCTCTTCTAAATACCGGATCTAAACCAGCAGTTGGCTCATCCATGATAATCAGCTCTGCATGATGTGACAGCGCAATCGCAAGTGACGCCTTCATCTGCATCCCTTTTGAAAATGTTTTGATCGCTTTATTCAGCGGCAGACCAAACTGCTCAATATATTGATCAAAAAGCCGGTCATCCCAACGTTTATAGGCAGGTGCCACAATCCGTTTGATGTCCTTTAAATTCAATCCTGGGAAAAAAACGTTAGCATCGTAAACAAAACCGATTCGTTCCTTAATCTCTTTTTCATGAGTATGATAATCCAATCCAAAAACCTTGATGTCACCTGAATCGGGTTTTAACAAATTCATGATCATTTTAATGGTGGTCGACTTACCCGCTCCATTCTCTCCAATAAACCCTGTAACAAAGCCTTTCTTAACCTGTAAATCGAGATTCTGAACTGAAAAATCCTTGAATCGTTTCGAAACTCCTTTGAATTCAATCACATGCTCCACTCATCTCACTCCTCATATAAGAACTTTAATAACTGCTGCAATTCATCAAAAGATAAGCCTAATTCTTTCCCGTTTGTGACAACAGCTCCAAGCTGTTCCTCGATCACCTTCAATTTCTTCTCTCTCATCACTTCTAGGTTTTGTTCCGCAACAAATGATCCCTTGCCTACAATTGAATAAATAAATCCTGCCTTCTCTAACTCTTCATACGCTCGCTTTGTTGTAATCACGCTAATTTGTAGATCCTTCGCCAGCTTTCGAATAGACGGCAGTGCTGCGCCTTCTGCAAGCTCACCCGTTAAAATCATCGATTTGATTTGATGCGTAATTTGCTCATAGATGGGCTCCTTAGAATGGTTTGAAATCGTAATTTGCATATAAAAACCTCTTTTTTCAGATAGTTGGAACGAAATAATGTATATATACTATATACACATTATATACACACTAGAAGAATATTCAACCATTTTAAAATAAAATACACGAAAAAACCGCACAGCCTGAAGCCATGCGGTTCTTTAACAAAATGCTTTATTTCCAATATACCCATTTTCCCATAAGCCACTCCACAGGACCTCTTCTCCATTTTTTCAAATAGAGATAGCTGATGAAAAGCTGTGCTGTGTACAGTCCGACAGCAAGAAGTAGCCCAAACATTGACCCCAATTGTCCAAATAGACCAAGTCCATAAGAATAGAAAATCGTTGTACAAATAATCGACTGTGCCAAATAGTTTGATAGAGACAAACGGCCAAGCCCTGCAAGCAGACGTTTCAACCCTTGAGCAGCCTTTGAATAGTAGAAAACAATAAAGGCTTGAATATAACCGATCGTCAGGACATAGGCTCCTAACGTGAACACCATTTCACTCCAAGGAGCATCAATAAACGTCGCACATTTTAAAGCAAGCCCGATGATAATCATCCAAACCCAGCCTTTACGATAAGCCATGCCTCGATCTTCTTCTGTCAAATGACCTTTTTTCCCGATCGCCATGCCAAGCAGTGCAAATGGACCGATCATGATAGGAGCATAGAGAAGACTTAAAATTGGTGTCATAGTAAGTGTTACAATTGCCATAATGATGGAGACGACTACCATATCATCTTCAATTGTAATCCGGCTCAATACAATATCGCCATATGTACCAGTCCCATATACATTCGTTAATAAATCAGGATTTCCGTAAATAAAATTCATTAGAGATGGATAAATCACTAAAGATAAGGCACCTAAAATACCCGACCATATAAACACTGTTTTGATTCGGCTGTTTATAAACATCATTAGGAAAAACGTACAAGCTCCATAATAGAGAAGAATGTCGCCACTCCAAATGAAGATTAAATGCAGCATCCCAAGCACAATCAGACCAAAGCCTCGGCGAACGACAATGGCATTCGTATTTAGCCCCTTAGCCTTCGTCGATTCAATCAGCTTGATAAAAGAATACCCAAACAAAAAGGAAAAGATCGGATAAAAAGATCCTTGGAACAAAATTTCCGTCGCATATACACCAAATTCCTGTCCCCAAAAACTCGAATCAAACATTTTCTCAAAATCATAATCATATTGAAAATTAAGCATATTCACAATCAAAATACCTAATAAACTAAAACCACGTAAACTATCAATAAACTCAACCCTAGATCCCTTCAACACGACAGCTCCTTCGGACAATATAAAGATAAAGCATATTTATCCTACCACACTTTTAAAGAATTGGTTCATATCCCCATGTGAAAAGGTGTGTTTTAAGGTAAATTTAATAAAAAAACCTAGAATATACATTCTAGGTATCATACTGAATAATTATGACTTTCTTCTTTCCGCAGCATTCGCTTCAAATAAAACAACATACCCAAACCGAATAAAATCAACGCCATTTCCCAGTCTGCAGAAATCAGCAAAACCGCTCCAACACCTGCGAAAAAAATGACGTTTCTTTTTAATTCTTTGTTTGATTGAAACAACACTCTCTCCTCCACTTATCCAATTGAATGTTTTTCTAACTTTTTCAAAATTCTTTCCCAGCCGGTATCTCCCATTTTCCGATCTATTAACTGCCCCTGTTGATCTATGAGACAAAAGCTAGGTAATCCTTGAATCTTATACTTTGCAACAATCTCATAATTCTGATCCAATACAATAGGAGCAGTCATATTCTTTTCCTCTGCATACTCTGAAACAACATCTTCCGATTTTTCCTCTTCTGTATATGGAACATGGACACAGGTTAAATGAATACCCAGCTCATTCACACGTTGTAGGATATGATTGGTTAATTCTTCACAATGAGGACAGTTGACGGACCAAAAATAAAGAAGCTGATGCTGTCCCTTAGGTACACTCCTTTGATCTGAAGGGTAAATCCAAGGAAGATGCTCAGGCCAGTTGAGTTTCTGCGTTTCCACTATTCATCCCCCTTTTCCTTTAGCTGAAAAGCAATAATCTTCCCTAATGCTTCCTCTGCAGCAAAAGGCGCTACGTTGCCTGATGGATTTTCTTGTTCTTGTTTTAAGCACTCGTACATGTTTTTTTCGATTTTTGATGGATCAATCCAAGAAATACACCATGATGCCCAAAAACAAGTAGGCCCCTCATAACGTTTCGCTAATGGCAGAAGGAATGGCAGACTAGGCTGCCCAATCCTCATGAGTGAGATGGCAGCAGCCATTCTTGTCTCCTCTTCGTCACTCTCTAAGAGGTGGGCTAAAGACTCAGCTGCGTCCTCTGCATCCGCTCCAAATTCACCCAGTACAGCTGCTGCAATATTTCGCAGAGACCCCTTTTCTTTTAAAGCTTCAATAAGCACGGGCACTGCATCTTTTCCTGATTTTCTCAATTCGCCCATTGCTTGAACGATCGTTACTTCATTTGTATTGGCCAATTGTTGAACTGATTGAGACAGCTTATTTTCTGGTTTCATTTACAATCAACTCCTCTTTTTAATGAACCGCACGGTATCGATAACAAAGTACATAAAATCCAGCCCCAGCCGCTAGGGATACAATTGTAGTCAACAAGCCATCAGTGATGAGATAAATGCTAATCATGACCATCGCACTGATCACAGACGCAAATAGCAATGATCGATAATAGGCGGCCAAAGCAAAACTCCTTTCTCTTCTCAGAGGCTGCATAAAGGCAAAGAGCCGTATGGCCAAAAACCATATATAAACTCCTCCACCAAATAAGGTCCAATACAAAACATCCTGAATCTCAACCAAATAAAGAGAAATCAAGTAGAAAGCATACAGCCAAAAGGTTTGAAACACTTCTAACAAAATGATTTTTTGATATAAAGCACCTGGAAAAAGGTAGAGCACTCCTGTTTGTGCGTGTCTTACAATCCCTGCATAGTATGAACTAAAAAGAACGGATGCCGCGATGACGATCAAGAATAGATTCAGCCAATCTGAAAAATAAGTAAAGACGACATAGTAAGTACCAATTAACAGCATGGTAGATAGCACATGGAAGGTGATATATTTTTTTATCAGCAATAATTCAATCCAAAGAAAAGCCCAAATGCCCGTTAATGCCGGAAGTCCCCACCATGTCCTGCTCTTTTTTTGAACGATTGGACTTGATTGAATATGTTTCCCCTCAAATTCCTCCCAAAATACTGCCTCCTTGACTAAAGACTCCTTCATTTCTAAACGATGACTAGCCTTGTACATCATCATGAAAGATAGAAACATCACTCCAATAAAAATGGAGATAGAAAGAATGGAGAACTCTTCGATCATACGTCCAGCTTGAAACATTAAAGAATCAGCAATGTTCATCAATGAAGGCTGTTTCATCACCAATTGATTCAAAACAAGTAGTGCAAAGCTGAAAAACATCAAGACAAAACCGAGTAAGAGCAAACGCTTGTATACTCGAATGGTTCTAGCACAAGAAACCGCAATCATCCAAGTTTCGACCAAACATAACAGCCCTGTCAGAATGAGTGATTTTCCAAGCAGAAACGGGTACTGCTGCGTCATAAAAAACAGGAGTAGATCGGCAGCTACAGCAGAGAAAATGAGAAGAGCCCCTCGCCAGAAAATGTGATACATCCACACACTGATAACAACCGTCCATAAAGAAGCGCCATTTCCATATAACCAAATGATATCGTTCATTTGACTAGGCAGCCGGTTCGTAAACAAACCAACCCCCGTATAAAGAACAAACAAACAGATAATGATCCATCCAGCTGTACCCGTATTCCAATCACCCATACTTGAAACCGCGCTAAGCTGAAAACCAATTGCCGCTATGAAAAGAAGTAAGATCAGAAAAGGCATTTTCTTTGCTTGATTTTTACTGATCAAGCGCCTTTGAGATTTCATCCATAAAAGGGAGAGTGTGTTATTCACTTGACCACTCCCCCAAAAGTTGAATAACTTCTGCCCTCCACTCAACCTGTTCTTCCTTTAATTGAGGAACATCCATACTCTTCATGATGGCACCGTCTCGAATCAATACCACCCTACTGGCTGTATCGAGAACGAACTCCAGACTATGAGTCGACACAAAGACCGACCCACCTTGACTGCTTTTTTGTCTCAGCCAATCCGACAGCCACTGTTTAGACGGAATATCTAACCCGACAGTCGGTTCATCTAATATAAAAAGGGAGGCATCTTGAACAATGGCTCCTGCTAAGACGACACGCTGCTTTTGGCCTCTTGAAAGCCTTCCGCACAGTTCATTCATCTTCTTTTCCATATGTACTTCTTTCAACGCTTCATATACCTTTTCCTTGATCTGTTTTAAGCCTTTATGATATCCACGTGCACGGAATTGAACATGTTCAGCAGCCGTTAAGTCTGGATACAAATACGGCTGATCAGGAATAAGAGCTACTCGTTTTTGGACATGGGAATGACCAGGCGGGAAACCCTCTATGAGAATTTCCCCTCCATCTGGTTTATAAAGACCTGTTAAACACCGAATCGTTGTCGTCTTCCCGGCACCATTAGGCCCAAGCAGCGCCACAACCTCCCCTGGTTCGATGGAAAATGACAGATCCTCTATCCCATCACCATTTCTATATCGTTTGCTTACATTCTGAACCTCCATGAATGGCATCAAATCTCTCCCTTTTATTAGAGTGATGTATGCTTATCTATGGTGTGTTAAAAATCAAAAACGAATGTCATTAGACCCACTAATCATTAACCCTAATATTACCATATAGAGAATAACAAGGTAATAGGAATGAGGTAATCTATTCTATATACAACGGGAAAATAAAATAGATTATGTACAAAATAAAAAAAGATTGGGTTGCAGCATCCCAATCTTTTATCTATTCACCCAAAACCATCTCCTGACACGCCCAAGCATCCACCTCTATCTTTAAAGCAGGGGAAGCCAATGCCACTACATAAATCATCGTCATACAAGGCAGGTGATCGCCTAAAAACTGCCCCATGATTTGTTTCCTGCTCTCTGCATCGAACTCTCCAACGAGATAAAATACTAATTTCGTTATATCTTCCACAGCCATATCTGCCGCTTCTACATTTCGTTTCACATTCTCTAACGCTAGTTCGAGCTGCTTCAACGGGCTCTCTGGGATTGCCCCATCCGCCTCCATTCCCACCTGACCTGACAGGGTTAGCCACCGCTGTGGTCCTGTTGTTTCTATTTGATGGGTATATGGGGCAACTGGCGGGTGAATGGTCTCAGGATTACGTGATGTTCTCATTGATAAAAACCTCTTTTCTGAAAATACAGTCAATTTTTATCATCATATCAAACTTTCTACCATATTCAGATTTTTATGCTCAAAGTAAACCTGAAGAAACAATCGCAACAGCCTGCTATAATTCTTGTTTTCTAAAAAGAAACCATCCAATGAGAAAAAAGAAAACAATCAATACCGATACACCTAAAAGACTTGTAAGTGCCTGATCCGAATAAGTTCCCTTATGAATCATCTCTTCGGCTGCACTTGTCACGCCTTTAGGCGCAAACTTCCCTAATGTCTCTTCATAAAATGAAGGAACGGTAAACAGAATAAGGTTGATCAAAAGCGACACACCGCCAGCTGTGACAGAACGTTTAAAGAACGCCGAAGCACAAATGGTCGATACCACAATCAGCAATAAATTTGGATAATAAAGAAGTGTTCCTTTTAACACATTGACCCAATCCACATGACCAAATTGAATGTCCACATAATAAACAGAGGCAAGCACCGCCACCACCAAACTAAACAAGGTCAAACAGGCATAGGCACATATTTTCGAGACATAGTAACTCGTTCGACTGATCGGTTTCACCATAATCATCGCGGTCACTCCAGAGGCACGCTCTCCAGCGATCGTCCCCATCACGATCATAATCAGGATAAACACACCTAGCGAATCAAATTTACTCAATGCACTCGCCAAAGCCTCTCCAGCACTAGGCTCTGGTATATAAAATGTAGACCCTTCAGGTAAATTAGCTGATTTCGATAGAAGATCTGGCAGCATTTTGAGCGTAATAGGCTGTGTGATCATTAAAATCATAAAAATGATAGGAACAAATAAAATTTTATAGCTAGTAAATAATTCCTTAAATTCCTTTTTCAACATCATCATGCATTCACAACCTTCATGAAAATATCTTCAAGCGTCAGCTTAGATAGTCGATAATGGAGGAGAACACCGCCAGCTTCAGTGATCAGACGAGGCAGCTCCTTCAATGCCATTTGTTGATCGTTCACTCGCACCTGATAAACATCTCCTGTTTCAAAGCATTCCTCCACCCAATCCCGCTCTTTTAACCAAGCCACTAATTTCGTATTTTGTTGTTCTAATTGAAATTCAAACACTGGCTGGATATAGTCTTCTTTGATCTGTTTCATGGAAGAAGACATCTCAATTTTGCCGCTGTTGATCATGATAATATGATCTGCCACACGTTCAATGTCATCTAAAATATGTGTCGACATAAAGATCAGCATCTCATGCTTTAGACACTCAATCAACGTCAAGACATCTTTTCTTCCCATTGGATCAAGTGCGGACACAGGTTCATCCAAGATGAGAACCTTCGGGCTGTTGATAAGCGCCTGGGCAATGGCAAGTCTCTGCTTCATGCCTCCACTATAGTTGCCAATGGCACGATCCTTCGCCTCATATATGCGGCAAAGCTTCAACAGCTCCTCTGTTTTGGAGCGAATGATGTTTTTCTCTAAATGAAATAACCCACCAACCCAATGCATCCACTCCTGCCCCGTCATATCCTGATAAAATGCAGGATGCTGCGGACAATATCCAATCACATGACTGATTTGATCCATCTGCTTTGTGACATCCAAACCTGCCACCTTCACGACACCAGACGTAGGACGAGCAAGCCCTGTGAGAATCCGAATCGTTGTTGTCTTCCCCGCTCCATTCGCCCCTAAAAAGCCAACACATCCAATCTCCCCAACAGAAAACGAAACATCTTTTAAAACTTCATTCGGGCCATACGATTTCGTCAGCCCATGACACTCCAGCATATTCAAGCGAATCCCCCCTATTAAGATTGTTTACGACCAAAAATGAAATACACAATAGGACCGGCACTCGCCACAAACACAATCACCAAAGCCCAAACCCATTTCACCTCTCCTCTGATTCTCGATGGATCTCTTTTAAGCAAATCAAACAAACCAATCACCATTAAAATCGCTTGCATCAAAATAAGAGGTAATATCATCTTCATATCCATCCACACCACTCCTTTTTCAAACGTCAATTTGTTTTGGTATTACTTCTTTTGACGACATGAAGAGTGAATTCGTTCAAATGGATCTTATTTTTATTGGTCGAATGATCTATAAGATAAAAAAGCCCAGTGAAGGTTAGTTCACTGGGCTTGCTTGTTATTCTCATGATGAACCTCGCAAAATCTTTTCCATCTTCTTTCCTTTCGCTAACTCATCAATCAGCTTATCCATATACCGAATGTTTTTCATGGTTTCTTCCTCAATGTCCTCTACCCGGACACCACAGATGACTCCTTTGATTAAACTGCGAGAAGGATGAAGCTCAGGAGCCTCAGCAAAGAAGGTTTCAATGTCTATCTGTTTATCTACCTGTTTCTGCAGCTCTTCTGGACTGTACCCTGTTAACCAACAAATAATCGTATCGACTTCAGCCTTTGTTCGTCCCTTTCTCTCTGCCTTTGCGATATAGAGAGGATAGACTTTTGCAAAGCTCATTGTGTAGATTTTATGTTTGGTCATGTGTCTGCTCTCTTTCTTCGTTAAATATTTAACTTGTCATGCTTTCTCAAGGGGCCGCTCTCTCATTATGCCTATTTTTTTATGTTCAAACCTTTCTATTTAATGCACTTAGTATACATGTCCATCTAAATGAAAATGTGCTATAAAATATAACTTATAAACGATGATATATGCCTTTATTATTTCTTTCATCTTTTTTGAAAACTCTATATTTAAGAAATTGAACAATACAAAATCCAAGGAATACACCTATTGGTCCTCCACTTGAGACAGGACCACCAATTAAACAATAAGAAATGATAAACAATGCAATATAACCAATTATGAAAAAAACAATTCCCCATTTTTCTTTTTTTACGTATCGAATAAAAATAATAATTCCCCCTTAAAATACGTATCTATATTTATGATGACAGCAAGTGGAGATATTGTCCATTAATCAAAGTTCAGCTTAAATCTTTATAACACTAGTTCTTTTAACATAAAAATACCCCTTTAGAAAACGATATCTAAAGGGGTATCAAAAATCCGATCTTATTTAATTCCTACTCCACCGTCACACTCTTCGCAAGGTTACGTGGTTTATCCACATCACACCCGCGGTGAAGGGCTGCGTAGTAAGCGATCAGCTGTAATGGAACAACAGATGCAAGTGGTGCAAGTGCTGGGTGTACAGCTGGAAGGACGAAACGGTCGCCTTCGTCTTCTAGGCCTTTTAGTGAGATGACACATGGGTTTGCTCCGCGTGCGACGACTTCTTTGACGTTACCGCGAATGCTGAGGTTCACGTGCTCTTGTGTTGCAAGGGCAATGACCGGTGTGCCTTCTTCAATTAAAGCAATTGTGCCGTGTTTGAGTTCTCCGCCAGCAAAGCCTTCTGCTTGGATGTAAGAGATCTCTTTTAGCTTCAGTGAACCTTCAAGGCACACATAGTAGTCAAGTCCTCTTCCGATAAAGAATGCGTTACGTGTCACTGTGAAGAAGTCACGAGCGATTTGTTCCATTTCATCCTTTTGATCGACAAGGGCTTCCATTGCGTTTGCTACAATACCAAGCTCTTTGACAAGATCAAAGTCAAGAGATTGACCGTTTAATTCAGCTGCAACGGATGCAAGGATTGCAAGTACAGCGATTTGTGCTGTGTAGGCTTTTGTTGAAGCCACTGCAATTTCTGGTCCTGCATGAAGAAGCAATGTGAAGTCCGCTTCACGAGAAAGCGTAGATCCTGGTACGTTTGTGATCGTTAATGCTTTATGACCAAGCTCTTTAACTTGAACAAGTACAGCGCGGCTGTCCGCAGTCTCCCCAGATTGAGAAAGGAAGATGAACAACGGTTTTTTCGATAGAAGCGGCATGTTGTAAGAGAATTCACTTGCTACATGGACTTCTACAGGTACTTTTGCCCAGTCTTCAATGTATTGTTTACCGACAAGTCCAGCATGGTAGCTTGTTCCGCAAGCCACAATGTAAATGCGGTCTGCTTCTGCTACTGCGCTTGCGATATCGCCAGCAACTGACAGCTTGCCGTTTTCGTCTTGATATTCTTGGATGATTTTGCGCATAACAAGCGGCTGTTCATCCGTTTCTTTTAACATGTAGTGAGGATATGTGCCTTTCTCAATGTCGCTTGCATCAAGCTCAGCGATATAAGAAGGACGTGTCATAATATCACCGTCAAGGTTTTTAATAATAACCTCGTCTTTTGTGACAATGACCATTTCTTTATCCATTAATTCCGCATATTCGTTTGTTACTTGAAGCATCGCCATTGCGTCAGAAGCCACAACGTTGAAATCTTCGCCGAAACCAACCAATAATGGGCTTTTGTTTTTCGCCACATAGATTGTTTCTTTGTTTTCGTTATCGAAAAGGGCAATCGCGTAAGAGCCTTTTAGTTGAAGAAGCGTTTGACGGAAAGCTTCCTCTGTATCAAGACCTCTGCTGACAAATTGTTCGATGACTTGAACAACAACCTCTGTATCTGTGTCGCTTTTTAGTGTGACGTCTTGTAAATATTCGCGTGTCAATTGAACATAGTTCTCGATGACACCGTTATGAACAAGCGTAAAACGGCCAGAAGCACTTTGATGCGGATGCGCATTTAGATGGCTTGGTACACCGTGAGTTGCCCAGCGTGTATGTCCAATTCCTGCTGAAGATGCCACGTTTGCATCAACGACTTCGCGAAGCTCAGCGATACGTCCTTTTTCTTTGAACACGTGCACGCCTTCTTCGTTTGCCACAGCGATACCTGCTGAATCATACCCGCGGTACTCAAGCTTCTCTAAACCTTTTAATAAGATTTCCTTCGCATCATTCTGACCAATATAACCTACGATTCCACACATAAATATTCTTCCTCCCGATCATGTGAAAGGGACAAAGAAAGCCTACTAAAATAGAAGGGACATTTCTTCGTCCCTCTCTACATGTTTATTTTGGGAGATCATGTGTATTCCCTTTGTACAAAGAGTCACCTCTTTGGTTTAAAGAAACACTTACGGCTGTGATCTCTTTTTTTGATCAGCCGGGAGGCATCCGCCGAAAATTCGATAACCTCCATCCTCGTCAACTAAGCATCTTTCGTCCGATCGCTTAGTTCGGGCGCTATAATTATAAGAGAGTTCCTGAACATCTACCCTGCCTTTCCTGATAGAATAAAAATCCAGTAACACAAGGATGATTGTACTATAAGGTCTGACCTCCGTCAATCACAATTTAGCGGGTGATCCCCTTCATTTGAGAAAGTGAGACCTCCATACACTATATGCGATGAGGCTTGTCACGTTCTACCTTTGATATGCTCTCCTATGTATGAAGGCAGCTTCAAGGTGCCCTCGCTTATATCATTCGTATAGATCCATCCAATTATGTCGTTTATTCAAAAAAAAGCAAACCGCTGCCAGCGGTTTGCCTTCATCTATTACTCAATACCCATTTCTTCTTTCACAACAGCTGTAATTCGAGACACATATTCATTACACAGCTCTTTTGTTTTCGCCTCTGCCATGACACGTACAAGCGGCTCTGTTCCCGATGGACGAACAAGGATACGGCCGTCACCATTCATCTCTTTTTCGACCTCTTGGATCACCGCTTTTACTTTTTCATTTTCTTCTACTTTATATTTATCAGACACTTTCACATTCACTAAAAGCTGTGGGAACTTTTCCATTTCCGCTGCAAGCTCTGATAATGTTTTCCCTGTCGCTTTGAGCGTATTCACAAGCATGATCGCAGAAAGCATGCCATCACCTGTCGTATTATAATCAAGGAAAATCAAATGGCCTGACTGCTCACCGCCGACATTATAGCCATCATTTTTCATCGCTTCGACCACATAGCGGTCACCAACAGCAGTTTGAATGCTCTTAATACCTTGCTTCTCAAGCGCTTTATAGAAACCAAGGTTACTCATGACCGTTGACACGACGGTGTCATCCTTTAATCGGCCTTCATCCTTCAAATAACGTGCACATATGTACATAATTTGATCGCCGTCTACGATATCACCTTTTTCATCGACTGCAATTAAACGGTCACCGTCACCATCAAACGCAAGACCAATATCTGCACCCTTCTCCTTCACAAAAGCAGAAAGTGCCTCTGGATGAGTGGAGCCTACACCATCATTGATATTCAATCCGTTTGGTGATGTTCCCATTGTGGACACATCAGCATCTAAATCTGCAAATAAATGTGTCGCTAGAGAAGAGGTTGCACCGTGTGCACAGTCAAGCGCCACGTGAATACCTGTGAAATCCTCGTCCGCTGTCTGCTTCAAGAATTGCAAATATTTCTGACCGCCTTCGAAGTAGTCGTTCACCGTTCCAAGATCGGCTCCAACTGGGCGAGGTAATTGATCGACTGGCTGATCCATCAGCTGCTCAATTTCGTTTTCCTGTTCATCTGACAGCTTAAAGCCGTCACCGCCGAAGAATTTAATGCCGTTGTCTTGAACTGGATTGTGTGAAGCAGAAATCATGACACCCGCTTCTGCATCCATTGCCTTCGTTAAATAAGACACACCAGGTGTTGAGATCACACCTAGACGCATCACTTCAGCTCCAATTGAAAGTAAGCCTGCAACGAGCGCTCCTTCTAACATATGACCGGATACACGTGTGTCTCGTCCAACGAGTACCTTTGGACGTTCTTTATCCTTTGTGAGCACATAGCCGCCAAATCTCCCAATTTTAAATGCGAGCTCTGGCGTTAGTTCGCTATTTGCTACACCCCTTACACCGTCAGTTCCAAAGTACTTGCCCATGTTTCAATCGCTCCTTTTTTCCATTCAAGAGGACGCTTCGTCCTCTTTTTTATCTTCTTTGACCGGCTGTCTTTGACTTGATTCTTTCTTTGCTTTATCTTGTGTGGATTCTTCTTTACTCTTCTCACTCTGATCATCATCATCAGTTGATTGATCTTTTTGATCCTTTCGATCATTCGTCGACGCCGGCTGATCCTCTGTATCAGTAGAAGTGAGTTTCACTTTGACCTTTGATCTTGATAATGTCCATGTCACATTTTGAGGACCGTTCACTTGAACTTTGACCTCATGGGTTCCTTCGTTCAAGTCCCCTGCATTGATATAAGCTTCAACATCTGAAGCCTTTAGTTTATCAATCGCACTCTTTGATCCCTTTGCTGTTAACGTGATCCGTCCAGAAGATGGGCTCACAAAATCAGATGTGAGATCCTTGCTCAAACCCACGACAGAAATCGGTACATTATCAATCTTTTTTTCTTCAGCTGTTGCAACCTTCACTTTGATCTTTACAGTTTCGGGTGATACCTTTTTCACACCATCTGGCAGGGGAATGTCGGCATCAATCTCCGTATCATCTTTGATCTTGCTTAGGTCCAGCTTGACGCCATCAATAAAATCAAGTGCATCCAGTGCCTTTTGAGAGCCGTACACTGTGACCTCACTCGGGCTTGTCTCAATGCTTGAGATGCTAATCCCTTCTGGCAAGCTGCCCGTCCGCTCAAGTTTAAACGGAACCTTTTTGCTCGGACTCGAGATTGGGACTGTAATATCCACCACGGATGGACTTACTTCGACTGGCAGCTCATTCCCACTGCTATCATACACAGTGAGCTTCGCTTCTTTTTCAATTTGCTGATCGACATCCTCTAAGTTCACAAAAGCTTTAATGACAGAAATTTTGTCGAGGACGTCCTTTGATCCAGTGACTGTGACCTTTTTCGGATTCACAATGGGCTGTTCAGGAGAATAGCCGTCTTTGATTTTATTTTGATTATAAAATTCGGTTTCAACAGGAAATTCAGCTGTCGTTTTTTCTTGTATCGTCACAGTCGTCACAGATGGATTAATCGATAGTGTGAGCCCCTTCGATACATCTCTTGCCTTCAGCTCCACTTTATGTGTACCTGTCGATAAGTTCTGCATGTCTGCGTAAATTTCAAAATTCTTTGTTTGTCTTGCTGTTTTCACAGCACTTGTTGATCCTTTAATCGTGACATTGACTGTCTGCGGCACACCAGTGACGACGTACTTCTCGTCATCATAATACGCTTTAACAGGAATGTCGGTTAAAGTTGCTTCATCTGTCGTCGATGTTGGGAAAAAGGATTCACCGATTTTTTTCGGCGTGGGCGCTTGCGCTGAATTGACTGCACCATACAGCAATAAAGCGAAGACCAATGCAAGAAGCTTAACGGCCCAGCGATTATTCAAAATCTTATCCATTTTTCTTGCCCCTCCAATACCATTTGGTCGAGGAAGCATCTTTGCTGTTCTTACTAAATTCAGCAATCAGCATTTCTTCAAGCGCTTCTTCTGTCAATTCTCGGTGGAGATCACCATTTCTTGCGACAGAAATGCCGCCAGTTTCCTCAGAAACGATGACAGTTAAGCTGTCTGTCACTTCACTTATTCCAACTGCCGCCCTATGACGCGTCCCAAGCTCCTTAGAGATAAAAGGGCTTTCTGACAGCGGTAAATAGCAAGCTGCAGCTGCAATCTCATCCCGCTTCATAATGACAGCACCGTCATGAAGCGGTGTATTCGGAATGAAAATATTAATGAGCAGCTCTGAACTCACCTTTGCATTCAAAGGAATCCCTGTCTCTATGTAATCATTCATTCCGGTATCGCGCTCAATTGTCAGCAGCGCGCCGATTCTGCGTTTCGCCATATAGTTAATTGCTTTTGTAATTGCCTCGATCGTTTTCTGCTGCTGTTCCTCTACAGGTGTCCCGCTTCTTGAGAAGAAACGGCCGCGCCCAAGCTGCTCAAGCGCTCTCCTTAGCTCTGGCTGAAAAATAATAATGATCGCAAGGAATCCCCACGTAATCGCTTGATCCATCAGCCATTGAAGTGTGTTAAGACCGAGATACGCACTTCCCATCCTGACGAGAACAATGACCACAATTCCCTTGAGAAGCTGAACCGCTTTTGTTCCGCGGATGACCATCATTAATTTATATATCACATACCAAACAACGAGAATATCAACAGCATTACCGAGGTACTGCAAAAAAGGAATATCCCCTAAAGCCATTTCCTCGTCCTCCAGAATTTTCAGTTATTCTTCGTTTGATGCATTTTTTAATATAAAAAGAGCCTATGTATCAATACATAGCGTGGCTATTATACCACATTTTGTTTCAGCAAGGAAAATAGTTGCCATATCTGGCTGACTTACTAGTATGCGTGAATCTCACAAATGTATAGAAAAAGAGCAGCCCCCTTAGAGACTGCTCTTTAAGCCGATTGAGTTACTTTTGCTCCTCTGGCCCAATGACCCGCATTACGTTTTGTGCTGTTGATTTCATTTTGTACCAGATCCAATCAAACACTTCATTAATTTCATTAATTTGACCAGTGACTTGTCCGGCAGAAGCAGTCAACTGTTCCCCATTGACGACGGTGACATTTCCATCAACCTTGCCTTCTACAATCAGCTTGCCATTTTTGACAGTGACATCTCCCTTTACGGTTTCCCCTTTAGGTACGGTCACTGTATCATTTTCAACGACGAGATTCGGCTGCTTTGACACACTGAAATTATGATCGGTATTCCAGCTCGTAAACAAACTGCCTCCCATTAAAATGAGAAAGAGGGCAGCGGCTACCATCAGCGGGTGAGCTTTGATCCATCTTTGAACCGACACACGCTTTTTCTCCTTTGGAAGACCTGCCATCACCTTTGCAGTGAAATCAGATGGTGCTTCTATATGAGATGTACTCTGCACTAGCGCGATGGATTTCTCAATTTGTTGAAAATGAGTACGGCACTCCTCACACGATTGCAGATGGCTTTTTAATTCTTTTTCGTCTTGGGGCTCAATGTCCCCGTCTAAATACTGATGCATAAGCTGGACGATTCTATCCTGACAGCTCATCAAAATCACCTCACTCAAAGGTCTCTCAACTGTTTCCGGAGAGCCTCTCTACCCCTGTGTATTCTCGTTTTCACCGTACCAACTGGTATATTTAGAATCTCACTAATTTCTTTTAACGAGAGTTCATCAATATACTTTAATACGATGACCGAACGATATTTGTCGGGTAATCTTAGAATTTTTTGCTGAATGGTGCTCGATAATTCAAGAGACACCACCTCATCCTCTGGCAAAATGCCATCAGCAGCAATTTGAGAATACATATTTAATCCTTCTGTTCCTGCCACCTCTGCATCTAAATAGTAATCCGGCTTTTTTTTGCGAATACGGTCGATGGTCAGGTTGGTTGCAATGCGGTACAGCCACGTGGAAAACTTACGATTCACATCAAAGCTTTCGATATTCACATAAGCACGAATAAACGCCTCCTGCGCAATATCCTCCGCTTCATGTGCATTCCCAAGCATACGGTAGCACAGCTGATAAATTTTGTCTTTATACAGGTCTACGATGTCTGCAAATGCGTTCTGGTCGCCTTTTTTCACTTGCTTAATTCTCTTTTTAATCATTGTGTCCATAGTATATTCAACCTCTGCCTTCACCGGTCTTTATGTATACGAACCTCTTTCCAAAAGGTTTCATTCTCCTCTAAAAAATAGTGTAACAAATTTTTGACAGTGTGTTACGCTTATCAACCGGTAAAAACCTTAACATATCCTTAAATTTTCCCAAAACAAAAAAGAACGGGAACAAGTCCCGCTCTACAATAGCTTTTCACCCATTAACGATCCAATTAATGCCACAGCCGCTTCTGCTGTTTTGTTTTTCTCATCTAAAACCGGATTTACTTCAACAAATTCAGCAGACGTTAAAATACCCGCCTCCTCTAAAAGCTCCATTGCAAGATGACTCTCCCGGTAACTAATGCCGCCTGCTACCGGAGTGCCTACACCAGGGCATTCCGCTGGGTCCAGCCCGTCTAAATCAAGCGAGAGATGGACACCATCTGTTCTTTCCTTTAGATAAGCAATAGCTTCCTCCATCACCCTTGTCATCCCTAAACGATCAATTTCATGCATCGTATACACTTTAATACCTTTCTCTCGAATCAATGCCCGCTCTCCTTCATCTAAGGATCTAGCACCAATTAAAACGACATTTTCAGGCTTCAATTTAGGAGAATAACCGCCAATGTTTATTAAATCAGCATGCCCAAGACCGAGACTGACAGCAAGCGGCATGCCATGAATATTTCCAGAAGGTGAGGTTTCCTCCGTATTTAAATCACCATGCGCATCATACCAAATGACTCCTAAGTTTTCATAATGCTTGGCTACCCCAGCAAGTGTGCCAATCGCAATGCTGTGATCACCACCTAAAATGAGCGGAAACGAACCTGATTGCACAATACTGTCAACCTTCTCAGCAAGCAGTTGATTCGCCCCAGCATTCTCGGTCAAATTTTTTAGCTTTTCACTTGTATATAAACCTTTCTCATCATCTCTTTGTTCAACTGGAATATCTCCGAGATCCTCCACATCAAATGAGAGCGTTTCCAATTTTTCTTTTACGCCTGCACAACGAATCGCACTCGGCCCCATATCGACGCCCCTTCTCGTTTGACCCAAGTCCATCGGAACTCCAACAATCGTGACCTTCTTTTGCTCTCCCATATGTACATCCCCTTTCCGTTCATGCTTATATTTTACTTTCTTGATGCCTTCTGACTCAACTCAACAACATTTTGAATAGTTATACATTCTCTCTGCCAACATAAAAAAAGACACCTTTTTGAAAAAGGTGTCTTAACTGGGCTAGCTGGATTCGAACCAACGCATGACGGAGTCAAAGTCCGTTGCCTTACCGCTTGGCTATAGCCCAAAAATGGTGGAGGGGGGCGGATTCGAACCGCCGAACCCGGAGGGAGCGGATTTACAGTCCGCCGCGTTTAGCCACTTCGCTACCCCTCCACATATGAAATTGATAAAGAAAAACAGTGCCGGCAAGAGGACTTGAACCCCCAACCTACTGATTACAAGTCAGTTGCTCTACCAGTTGAGCTACACCGGCATATGGTGGAGGATGACGGGCTCGAACCGCCGACCCTCTGCTTGTAAGGCAGATGCTCTCCCAGCTGAGCTAATCCTCCACATCATGGTGACCCGTACGGGATTCGAACCCGTGTTACCGCCGTGAAAGGGCGGTGTCTTAACCGCTTGACCAACGGGCCAGTTTGTCAAGTTTGTTGTTTCCGTGAAGCTGACAAAAGTTATTATATACAGGTTGTCCCCCTTTTGTAAAGGGGATTTTTATTTTTTTTATTTTCTAACTATTCACTCCCTATTTATTCAACATTTCAACTGAAATATAATTTCAATATTCAAATATAATGTTGAAATTTCATATCATACTCAATATACTGAAAATGAAGAAATAAGGAGGTATGTCACATGCAGCCATCTCAACTGCGTTCTTTGACAACAGAATCAAGAAACCCCAACACAATGGGAATTTCTCAAGCAGATCCGCTTGAAATACTCCAGATGATTAATGAAGAAGATAGGAAGGTCGCTCAAGCAGTCAACCTTGTACTTCCACATGTCAAAACAGCAAGTGACTTTGCCTATGAATCCATCTCAAATGGAGGCAGACTCGTTTATTTAGGCGCCGGAACAAGCGGCCGAATTGGCGTAATGGATGCTGTCGAATGTCCCCCAACCTATAGCGTCTCACCTGATGTCATTGTAGGCATCATGGCAGGCGGAGACTCAGCTTTTTCTCAAGCTGCCGAAGATGTGGAAGACAGTGAAGAAGCCGGCAAACAGGATTTAATACACATCAATCTCACATCAAAAGATACAGTCGTCGGAATTGCCGCAAGCGGCAGGACACCTTATATCATCGGCGCTTTAAACTATGCAAAGTCAATTGGAGCTAAAACAGTAGCACTCAGCTGCAATGAACAAGCAGAAATTAGCGAGCTTGCAGATTGCGCCATTGAGGTCATTGTAGGACCAGAAGCCATCACTGGGTCAACAAGAATGAAAGCAGCATCCGCTCATAAAATGATTTTAAATATGCTTTCCACCTCAGTCATGATCAGACAAGGCAAAGTATATGAAAACCTGATGGTTGATGTTAAAGTCAGCAATCATAAATTAAAAGAACGCGCCATCACCATCATTCAACATGTGACAAATGCTTCCTACGAACAAGCCGTAAAGACTCTCGAAGCAGCAGACTTAGAAGTCAAAACCGCCATCGTCATGCTCCAAACAAACACAGACAAGAAAACAGCCAAAGATTTACTGAGCAAAACGAATGGTCATATCGACAAAGCAATCTCACGTTATCAATCCTAAAGGAGGCAGAGCTCATGTCAGCAGGTGGACTTACCCTACTACACACAATCAAATCAAAGCTCCCCCAATCTGAAAAAATCATTGCAGACTATATCCTTGCCCATCCTGACAAAGTCATTAAAAGTACAGTACACGAAATCAGTCAGGCAGCCGGCGCAAGCAGCTCTGCAGTCATCCGTCTTTGTAAATCTCTCGGGCTGGATGGCTATCAAGATTTAAAAATGCGGATCGCTGGAGATTTGATGCATGACGATAAACAAGGCTACAGAGATATCGAACAAGATGAACCACTTCAATCCATTATTCAAAAAACAGCAGGAAACTCGATTCAATCGATTAAGGACACCGCTTCTATTTTAAATGCAGACGCTTTAGAAAAGGCTGTTCAATTACTGCTGAATGCAAACCAAATTCATTTTATCGGTGTTGGTGCATCTGGCATCGTCGCAGCTGATGCCCAGCAGAAATTTCTCAGAATTAACTATGCAGCGACAGCCTTCACTGACATGCACATTGCATCTACGGTCATCGCAAATGCGGGAGAGAATGACATTGTGTTTGGCATCTCCTTTTCAGGAGAAACGTTAGACATCATTCAAGCCCTTCAGCTCGCAAAAGACAACCAAGTGAAAACAATTGCTTTAACACATCCAGGTCATACAAGCGTTTCTGCTTTATGTGATGTTCACCTATCGACGTCCGGTTCCAATGAAGCACCTTTTCGCAGTGCTGCCACTTCCTCTAGAATGGCACAGCTCTACTTAATTGATGTCTTGTTCCTCAGTTTAGCTTCTCGTCAATATGAAGAGACAGCCCAATATATTGACAAGACAAGGCATGCCATCCGCTCCATGAAACGAAAAACAAAGGGGGATTCAACATGAGTCATCAAAAGAAATATCAGCAGTTGGCGAAAGACATTCTTTCACTCTGTGGTGGTTCTGAAAATATCTCTTCCCATACACATTGTATGACACGTCTTCGAATTACACCGATCGATAATGAAAAAGTTCACATCACAGCAATCAAAGAACTCGATGGCGTCATTGGCGTCGTCGAAGCAGAAACGCTTCAAATCATTTTAGGCACTGGTGTTGTCAACCAAGTATCAAGTGCGTTTGAACAGCTCCTAAATGCCTCTGGCTCTTATGATTTAAACAACGAAGCACAAAAAAACAAGCAAGCCATTTCACAAAAAAACCGCACACCGTTCAAGCTGTTCTTACGACGGATCGCCAGCATTTTTATTCCAATCATTCCGGCACTTGTTGCTTCAGGTCTTATTACTGGAATTACAAAAGCGATCGTGCAAGCAGGCTGGCTTGACGAAAAATCTCAAGCCGCAGTTATTTTAACAGTTATCGGTTCTGGCCTTTTCGCCTACCTAGGGATATTAGTCGGAACAAACGCCGCAAAGGAATTTGGAGGCTCTCCTGCATTAGGCGCATTAGCTGGTATTCTCATTATTAACCCAGCCTCCGCAGACATTATGCTATTTGGCACAAATATTCTACCAGGCAGAGGCGGACTCATCGGTGTTCTTCTAGCCGCCATCTTTATGGCACTTGTGGAAACTAGAATGAGACGCTTCGTCCCGCAATCACTTGATATCATCGTCACACCAACCATCACACTACTCATTACAGGCATTTTCACTTATGTTGTCTTCATGCCAGTCGGCGGATTTATATCTGATGCCATCACCTCAGGACTGACTTACCTATTAAATATGGGCGGAATCTTCGCAGGATTTGTTCTTGGTGCGACCTTCCTTCCACTTGTTGTAACAGGACTTCATCAAGGGCTGACACCGATTCATATGGAACTGATCAATTCAATTGGAGATGACCCGCTTCTGCCAATTCTCGCTATGGGCGGTGCAGGACAGGTCGGCGCTGCATTCGCCATTTATATGAAAACAAAAAAGAAAAAGCTCAAAAGAGCCATTGCTGGTGGACTTCCTTCTGGGATGCTGGGCATTGGTGAACCACTCATTTTCGGTGTCACACTCCCGCTAGGACGACCATTTCTCACCGCTTGTCTTGGTGCAGGAATCGGCGGCGCATTTCAAGCCTACTTCCAAATCGCGACGAAAGCCATCGGTGTATCCGGTCTACCATTAACCTTTATTGTTCACACACATCAAATGCTTCTTTATTTAATTGGACTATTTATCGCATATGTTGCTGGATTTTTCTTCACATACTTATTTGGATTTCATGATGATATGGCAGTTGAATTCGAGGATCACAATCAATAAGGAGGTCTAGACCTTGAAGAAATGTTTTCTCTTGATCACATGCCTGCTCATGCTCCTTGGGTTTCCAGTACAAACATTTGCAACTAGCTCCCATCCTGGATCGTCTTTGTCTAAAACAGCACCTGAAGAATATCCCGTCTTAAAAAAAGCAAAACGACCGGAACAAGTAGGTTTTTCTTCCAGGCAGCTGAGGAAGGTTGATCAAATGATTCAAAACGATATCAAAGCAGGATTTCCAGGAGCCGCTCTCATTATTATTAAGGACGGAAAGATCGTCCATCAAAAAGCCTATGGCTACCGGCAAAAATACGATGGTACAACAGAGCTCAAATCATATAAAAAAATGAAAAAGAATACACTATTCGATTTGGCATCTAATACAAAAATGTATGCGACCAACTATGCCCTGCAAAAGCTTGTCTACGAGCAAAAACTTGATGTCAACGAAAAAATACAGACCATCCTTCCAGATTTTCAGGATGAACCTGATGCAAAGGTAACCGGTAAAGACCAGCTCCGAGTAAAGGATCTTCTCACCCATTCTGCCGGTCTCCCTTCCAGTGTCTTATTTTATAGCAAAGAATCAGCTGGCTCTTTTTATTCTCAAGATAGAAAAACAACGATGAAATGGCTGCCAAAGGTACCACTGCAATACAAACCAGGTACCCAGCACATTTATAGCGATATTGATTACATGCTGCTGGGCATGATTATCGAGAAGAAAACAGGCATGCCTCTTGATCAATATGTCGAGTCAACCATTTATCGGCCGCTAGGTCTCAAACACACAATGTTCAATCCGCTGCAAAAGGGGTTCAAGCCGAAGCATTTTGCAGCAACAGAACGTTTAGGCAATTCACGAGACGGTGTGATCGATTTTGAAAACATCCGACGGTACACCCTGCTAGGTGAAGTACACGACGAGAAAGCATATTACTCAATGGCAGGTATCTCCGGCCACGCTGGACTTTTCTCGAATACCTCAGATATGGCCGTGCTGCTTCAGCTGATGCTTAACAAAGGTGGCTATGGAAAAACAACCATCTTTGATCAAGCTTCCATCGATCTCTTTACAGCCTCCTCTGCTACGAACCCAACCTACGGGCTAGGCTGGCGAAAAAACGGTCATACTGACATGGAATGGATGTTTGGAAAATTTGCAAGTAACGAAGCCTATGGACATACTGGCTGGACCGGCACAATGACGTTGATTGATCCTAAACACAATTTAGGTGTCGTCTTGCTGACGAATAAAAAACATTCACCCGTTGTTTCACCAGAAACCAATCCTAATCAATTTGAAGGTGACATGTTCCCAACTGGTACTTATGGAAGCATTATGACCGCAATCTACGAATCTTTTAAGTAAAAGGAGGAATTCGATGTTGAAAGCTCTCTTCCCCGCTGCACTAGTTTTAGCCCTGCTAACCTCTTCCATTCCAACGGAAAAGGTTAGCTCTGCCTCTCTGCCAACCGCTAAACAAATGGTTCAAGACATGTCACTGGATGAAAAGATAGGTCAAATGCTCATGCCGGACTTTCGCAATTGGCAAACAAAAGATGAATCCGCACCTACAGGCTTCACAAAGATGAATAACGAAGTATCTCACCTTGTAGAAAAATATCATCTAGGTGGTGTCATCTTATTTGCGGAGAATGTCGTTGATACGGAACAAACCGTGAAACTCACCCACGAATTTCAAAAAGCATCACCAAACATTCCTTTACTCATTTCCATTGATCAAGAAGGCGGAATCGTCACAAGGTTACAAAAGGGAACACATTTCCCAGGAAATATGTCGATTGGTGCCTCTAGAAGCAAAAAAAATGCATATGACACAGGAAAAATCATCGGAAAAGAATTAAACGCCTTAGGGATTAATACAAACTTCTCTCCTGTGCTTGATGTGAATAATAACCCAAACAACCCCGTCATTGGTGTCCGTTCCTTTAGCTCTGATCCTGCTCTTGTCTCTAGACTTGGCCTTCAAACCATGAAAGGACTTCAAAAGGAAAAGACCATTTCCACACTAAAACATTTCCCGGGACATGGTGATACAGCCGTCGACAGTCACTATGGCTTGCCGCTCGTAGAGCATGACCTAGATCGTTTAAAAAAGGTTGAGCTGTATCCATTTCAACAAGCGATCAATGCTGGTACAGATATGGTCATGACCGCTCATGTGCAATTTCCTGCCATTGATGACACAACGTATCGAAGCAAGAAAGATGGCGAGGACATCATGGTTCCAGCAACCTTATCAAAAAAAGTCATCACTCACTTATTAAAAGAAGAGATGGGCTTTCAAGGTGTTGTTGTGACAGACGCCCTAAACATGAAAGCGATTGCAGATAATTTCGGACAGGAAGAAGCCGTAGTGATGGCCATTAAAGCAGGCGTCGACATCGCTCTCATGCCAGCACCAGTTACCTCATTAAAAACAGAGAAAAACCTAGAGAATGTATTTAATGCGGTCAAACAAGCGATTTTAAAGAAAGAAATTCCGATGTCGCAGATTAACGAATCCGTCGAAAAAATTCTTCAATTGAAAATCAAACGCGGCATTATTTCCTCCAAAAAACCAATCAGTCTTGAGAAAAAAATCAAAAAAGCCACTCAAGTCGTCGGGAAAAAATCGCACCGTCAAGCAGAACAAAAAATGGCACGTGAAGGAATCACCCTGCTTAAAAACAACAAAAAGACCTTACCTTTCAAGCCTAAAAAGAATGACAAAATCGTGGTCATGGCACCTTACGAAGATCAGACTAAAGCAATGTCTGTCACAGTCGAATCTCTCATGAAACAAAAAAAGATCAAGCCTGTACGCATCCAGTCATATGCTTTTGCGGATAAAACGTTCACCAAAGACTCGGCCAAACTAATTCAAGAAGCTGACTATGTCATCACTGGCTCTTACGTTGTCCAAAATGATCCAGCTGTGAATGATGGCGTAATTGATGACAATGTCCAGGATCCGAAAAAATGGGCTACTGCCTTCCCTCGTGCTGTCATGAAAGAAGCAGCAGCACAAAACAAAAAAATGGTCATCATGAGTCTTAGAAACCCTTATGATGCCGCAAATTTTGAAGAAGCCGATGCCTTACTAGCTGTGTACGGTTTTAAAGGCTACTCAAACGGACAATTCAATCAGCCAAATATTCCTGCTGGACTAGAAGTGATATTTGGAGCTGCATCACCTAAAGGGAAACTGCCAGTTGATATCCCATCTGTCACTCATCCAAATCAAACCCTTTACCCATTCGGCTATGGACTCAATTTGAAAGGAAAACAGATCAAATAGGAGGGATTCTCTTGAAGAAAACAGCAAGTTTCATACTCGCAAGCATTCTCATGATGAGCACATTGACCGCCGCCTCTCCCGCAGATCAAGAACGAACAGACACAAAAGGAAAAAAAGCAGCAGTCAAAACAGGGATCGAAACACTACTCTCAAGCAATCTTTCATGGCTAAAAGGGAAAAGGGTTGGTCTCATTACTAACCCGACTGGCATTGATGCAAATATGAAAAGCAGTGTCGACCTCCTATTTGAACATCCAAATATCAAGCTCACTGCTTTATATGGGCCTGAACACGGCGTGCGCGGCGATGCACAAGCAGGAGAAGGCGTCGAATCCTATACCGATGAAAAAACAGGTCTTCCTGTTTACTCTCTTTATGGAAAAACAAGAAAACCAACTCCTGAAATGCTGAAAAATGTAGATGTCCTGCTGTTTGATATTCAAGACGTTGGTACTCGTTATTACACCTATATTTACACAATGGCCTATGCGATGGAAGCCGCTAAAGAAAACAACATTCCATTTGTTGTCCTAGACCGCCCAAATCCCATTGACGGACTAAAAGTAGAAGGACCTGTTTTAGAGCCTGAACACGCCTCATTTGTAGGGCTCTATCCTATTCCGCTAAGACACGGAATGACTACTGGTGAGCTTGCAAAACTGTTTAACAAAGAGTTTCATATCAATGCTGATGTAACAATCATCAAAATGAAAAATTGGAAGCGGTCCATGACATTTGATGACACGAAGCTGCCGTTCGTCCTTCCTTCCCCTAACATGCCAACAGTGGATAGTACCTTTGTATATCCTGCCACAGGATTAATTGAAGGCACAAATGTCTCTGAAGGCAGAGGAACGACAAAACCATTCGAGCTCATTGGTGCACCATATATCAATAGCAGCGAGCTGGCAGATCATTTAAATCAGCTAAAACTAAAAGGCGTTCAATTTAGACCTGTGTCATTCACCCCCACATTTTCTAAACATGCCGGTACACTATCTCACGGTGTGCAGTTATACGTCACAGACCGCTCATCTTTCGAAGCGGTGAAAACGGGGTTATCCATCATCAAAGCAATACATGATTTATACCCTAACGACTTTCAGTTCCTTCAAACAGGCAGCTTTGACAAACTCATCGGGAATGGCTGGATGAAAGAAGAAATCAAAAAGGGAACTTCCGTCAAACACATCATGAAACGTTATCATCATGACCTCAAAACATTCGAAAAGAAGCGAAAAAAATATCTCATCTATTAAATCACAAAAAAACCTCCATCTATCAAAGGATAGAGGTTTTTTTCATGAGAAAGACTTGGTCACAGCAGGTGCTTTCAGCTCAAAACGATTGAGTAAGAAGCCGAACAAGGCAGCAAGCACTTGCTGAAACAGCATGCCAATCACCACCGGAACAGCGACAGCAGGCGGGAAAAAGCTAATGGCAAGCACAGCCCCCGCACTAATGTTTCTCATACCGCCCGTATACACGATGGCCACAATCTCTCCTTGAGTACATTTCATCGCCTTCCCAATCAACCATGCAAACGCATATCCGCTCATCGCAATGAGAAACACCGTTGCTGCTTTGCTAAAAAATGCGGCATCCAGTTCACGTAAGTAAGGCGCAACAACAGAACTGTTAATCGACACCACTAAAAACAAGCCTATTTTTGAAAAAGGTGACAGTGTCTGACTGATCATTTTTGTCACAGCAGGCTTTGCATAGTGACGAACGAGCATCCCTAAAATAGATGGAAGCACCACCATCCCAAACAGCCCTTTCATGATCGCCACCATGTCCATATGAACTTGTGTACCGGCCAAAAGTGACAAACTGGCTGGCACAATTAATGGCGAAAGCAATGTATCAATTAAAATAATGGATAACGTTAATCCAACATTCCCTTTATACATTGCCGCCCATATTAAACTAGAGACTCCTGTGGGAATCACCATTGCAAGTGTCAAACCCGTGATCGTCATGGCATCTCCCGCAAATATGAGATGTCCGGCTGACCAAGCATAAAGAGGCATCAACACATGCAAAATCATAAACGATAAAATCAAAGGCAATGGGTGCATCACCGTATGCTTTAAAGCCGAAAAAGTAGAAGACAAACTCCCTGCAAAGGTCATCACAGCAAATACCCATGGCACCAAAAACGTAAAATCCTTTAAATAAGCCGCCAATAAAACACCGAGTAACACACTAAAAGGTGTAATAAGCGGCATCATCCGGCCGAGCACTTGGTTCAAACGCACAAGCATGCCGGCCACCTCCATCCCTTCACTTTCTTACCTTTTCTATTGTAACAGACAGAAAGGCCTTTTTAAGAACCATTCACTTGTTTCACAAGCTTTCGACTTGATGTACCCATTCCAACTACGTCCACCTGGACGCCAATTGCTTGATACCTCTCCTTTATACGTCCTAACGCTGCTACGCCAGATTCATCCCATATACGCGCTTCAGACAAATCAATCACAACAGATTAGAGTTCTTTCCCCTGATGGAAAGCTTGGATCAAGTCCGTGACAGAAACAAAGGAAATTTGCTCTTTAACTCAATAAATCCAACTCCTCTACCATGTCACCATTCGCCAATCATCATCATCCGTAAGACATCGCCTGTCATGATATACATAACCATAAATTTCGTCCCCAATACGTCCCCCGCACAATAAAAAAAGACATAAAAAAAAGCCTTCTCATCATCGAGAAACCTTGTCATATCAACATATAGAGGAAAGCTTCCAAGCGGGCTCGAACCGCTGACCTCTTCCTTACCATGGAAGTGCTCTACCTACTGAGCTATGGAAGCATGGCTCCGCAGGTAGGACTCGAACCTACGACCGATCGGTTAACAGCCGATAGCTCTACCACTGAGCTACTGCGGAATGATAAAGTAACTTCTTCCATTGGAAGGATATAAACAAAAAGCTTGGCGGCGTCCTACTCTCACAGGGGGAAACCCCCAACTACCATCGGCGCTGAAGAGCTTAACTTCCGTGTTCGGTATGGGAACGGGTGTGACCTCTTCGCTATCGCCACCAAACCTGATGGAGAGAATGTTCTCTCAAAACTAGATAACAATGTTCATGTTTCACATTAGAATATAGGTTAAGTCCTCGATCTATTAGTATCTGTCAGCTCCACGTGTCACCACGCTTCCACCTCAGACCTATC